>NZ_JABASS010000009.1 GCF_016107545.1 Psychrobacter namhaensis | reverse complement strand
TCGTTGAGTCGTTAGTTTACCAAGTTTACTTGTACGGTTTCTTCAGCATAGCTCAGTATTAGTAAAAAACTTAAAGGGTTGAAAAAAGACATATTATTTAGCCGTGAATTATTCTTTTAGAAAAGACTTTTTTGACTCTGCTCACTTCCATTAAACTTATATGATAGTAGCTTTTCAAGAGTTGATATGCCAACACCTTTTATACTCGAAATTTGCCCAATTTGAAATATCATATTACCATTCATAGCTTCTTCTATTAATGCCAGGTAGTTCACTTTAATCCCTGTAAGCTTACTTATATTAACCAAGTCTGTAGATAGAAACCATTCTTCAAGCTCTAAATATAATGTATCACTAGCACTAGGATCATATTCGTAAATTTCAATATCAATATCTAGGTCCGATAGATACTCCATTAAAATGGATCTTGAAACATTTTCATCTAAGCCTCCTTTATCAGCACCTAACAATGGAAATGCAATAGACATTATCTCTTTAGATTTGTAAGTATCACAGAATTTTTGTAGACCATCGCGTAAATAAGATTCTTTTGAAGGATAGCGCCAATGTTTTTTTGTTGGAAAATTTAAGATCCAAGGATTATTATCTTTATAAAGCCAGAGCTTTCCAGGCTCTAAAAGCCCTTTCTGACAAATCTTAACATACCTGTCAAACATGTCTGGGTAACGTAGTCTACATTCAAGAGCTAAACCAGCACCCATTACCCCTTCACAGTTAATGGTATTCACAATTACCTGTGCCTCAGAAGTAAAGATACTCCCTTTCAATTCTCGTACGGCCATAAAAAAACAACCTTAAATTTTATTTTGAACTAAAGTTTGTATTAAGCTGTGTTTATAGTGCAGAGGGTAGTAGATTTTAGTAAGATGGCAATAGAATTAAGTATAGTACTTTTAACTATATAATTCTAAATAACTTGTTCTAAGTAAAACTGCTCAAATAAAAATGGAGATAAAAAAATGGGTTTATTCGATCTTTTCATTAAAAAAGCACAACCAATACCCAATACTATAGATAAATCAATGGATATGCATCTCAAAGAGGCTGAAGTAGATGTTGTAGCTATCGTTAAAAATAGTCATGTCATGTACATTAATGAACATCTTGATCGTCTATTTAGGAACTCTAGCCGTGGTAAATTTGATGGAAGAGTCGTTAAATTTAACTTTAAGGGCATGGAAGACAGCAGCAGCATAGATATTTTCGTTGCTTTTGATGATCAAGATGCCTTTACAATGTTTACACTGAACATGGGTAGAGGTGAGAGGTTCAATTATGTAAGTCAGGCTTTAATGACATATTTTAATGAAATAGGTATCGCATCATCAATATTTGCAAGTAATACTCAATACGCAACTCAGCAAGAGTATGCTTATAAGTTATTTAAAGAAGAGTCTGGTTATTATATGATTAACAATGGTGGAGATAAGACCTACACAATTGATTGGAATGGTGTAACCGCAGGCTAAAAGCTGTTATATAACATTCAAATTATAGAACTTACTCACAGCTAAACTTTATATAATACCTATAGGATCAAATACCTTAGTCCTATACTATTTCAAAATTTATATCCTAGGTTTAATATTATGGGAATTGAGTCGTCACAAGCATTACAATATATGAAAAGAGTTGCTGAAGCTGTTGAAAAAGGTAATGAAGTGTTAGAAATTCTTGGCTATTTAGGAGGTATAACTGACTCAAACTCATTTATAAACCATGCTTTAAATGCTATTTTCTTTCAGCTATCTGAAAATAATAACTCGCCTTATTCGATAAATAAAGCACATGATAAGTGGGATTATGCAATTAATTATTGTGAGTCCCTAATTGAACAAGGTCTGACCAAGAATGATTGTGCAACCCTTAGCTCGGATGGTCTAGATTATCTGAGTAGACTATATCCTGATGTTTATCTATTAATTGAAGACAATGTTTATGATCAATTATCAGAAAATGTACATGAAGCTGTTTCTTCGAGAATAGAATCAAAGGAAGTTGCATATCAATTTATTATAGAGGAGCTTGAAGCTGCATCGATGGGTAATGAAGAAGCTCAAGCTTTTGTAGCTGAGAGTCATCTTTCTTTCGAAGAAATTCAAGGTTCGATGGCTAACTCTTCATCTTTGGTAGATGGCGCAGATGGACCTCAGCAAACCTTAACACGACTGATAATGAATCTTAATCTTGACATGACATATGCAACTCGGATCAGAATTCGAGTGGTTAAAAAAATTACGGCTGATTGGTTTCAGGATGATACAAATAGAAAGGACATAGATTGGGATGATATATTTTAGACCTAGTACAGTATAAGAAGTGGTCATGAATCGCGCTTATCCAATGTTTAGTATTGTGGATCGCTACTATATTAACTACATATATAATAAAGCTTAATTTAATGATTCATTAAAAGATTATTAATATGTACTTAGTTCAAAGCTTGAGATTCATACTGAGTGCTTTACCCAAATAACCAAACCTATAGAAAACTCATTAAAAAGTATAAAAAATAATTGATTGGGCGTACTTGTAACCGCAAGCTCGATATTTTCAATTACAAAAAATGACAATATCATTTTAGTCAAAAATCTATAGTCATATGAAAGAAAATAATAAAAGTATTGTTGGTATATTAGTTGGTATAAGATAAAAAACTATATATATTAACTTTTAATATCAATGCTTTAACTACTTAGTTAAGTTGATACTGGGCCCACCACATATTAAATCAGGCTTGATCGCAGCGATGCGGCAAGCCTTTTTTTATGGGTTTTAAAGAAGCAGAAAATAAGCAAATAGAGGATGAGTCGGCTTGGTATAACCCACCCTATAAAAAAACCCTAACAAACACTTCTTGCTAGGGTTTTAGACAGACTGATGACGTGCACTGCCGTCTTGAACAACAGGTCTATCACTCATTAACGCCAGTCATTAGCTAACGTAAATCATCAACGACCGCCAACATGGCAATTAACGACGCTTCCCCCAGTTTTGCAGAACGCTCTGGTGACCACCCCATCACCGAGTCGGGAACGTTGTCGTTATCTTTAAACGGCATCTCTAAGGTGTTGGCTAAGCAGTCAAAGCGTTCAGCGACCCAGTTGGTTGCAAGTGTCATATTCGCTTTACCCGGCGCATCAACGTCATAACCAAATTCAGACTGAAAGTCGGCACTGGCGAGTCTTAACACTTCTGAAAATCGATCCCGTAAACGGGCAAGGCGGTCATTATAACTTGGCGTACCTTGTGAACCGGCAAGGAATACGTATGGTAACGCTTCATCGCCATGTACGTCATAAAATAAATCAACCCCCGTCTCTTCCATTTTCTTGATCACGTAGAACACTTCAGGGCTTTTTTCTAGACTTGGATTTGACCATTCACGGTTTAAATTGGTCCCTGCTGCGTTTGTGCGTAGATGTCCGCGTACACTGCCATCAGGGTTCATGTTAGGCACAATGTAGAAGTTTGCTTTGTCTAACAATAACCTACTGTTGGCATTGTCGCTGTCTAGCAGAGTGTCTATTAATCCTTCAACCAACCATTCTGCCATCGTCTCACCAGGGTGCTGACGCGCTGTGATCCAAATATTGCGTTTATTGGTATTGCCATCACCAATTTTCACTAAGGTTAGGTCGCGCTTATCGAGGGTTTCTCCTAAATGCTCTAAGGTTACTAACGGATGCTCTTGAGCTGCTGCTAATAAATCTTGATGACGCTCATAGCTATAAGGCGCAAAATAAGCGATTTGAATGGTGTCACACGCTAAGTCTGCCTTGATGCTTAACTGTCCATCTTTATAAGAGGTTGGCAGTCGGAACCAGTGCTGACGATCGTATGATGCAACCGCTTGATAATCCTCCCACCCTTTAGGATATGATGCTTCCCCTGCATTGAGAATATTGAGTACGTACTGCTCTCCGATCTGACCTGATAGACGAAAGTTAAACCATTGAAAAAACGCGTCACCAACGTCTGGACGAATGGCCAGCTGAATGTCTTTTTTATTGTCTACATTAATAATGTCGATATTACCTGCATCGAAGTTGGCAGTGATGTGCATAAATCTTCCTTATTGAATTTGTTTTGTATGGTAGGGTTGCAAAAAATAGCAGTCAGGGCAATGGATAAATTGATCGCTATTTGTGCCTTTATAACCCCAAATATAACATTTTTTCTCTGACCGTAACTTCTTCTTTAACGCCTCGACGTACTTTTTAAAACACTAGCGATAGATGTTTAAAAAGTACTATTTTATTGGACCATCCATACCTATTGCACGCTGCCCTCTGGCATATTGATCTTCAAACCAACGATTGTTTTGTTCATACCTTTAATGGTGTAGAGGATGAGTCAAAATTCGATACCAAAAGCCACCACCAACCACACATTGCCGTTCGTCTCTCGGGGAATCTCTCACCTGTTTATCACATAAGTAAAAATGAAAATCATTTGCATTATTAAGCAGTTTTTATTTAGAATGCTTCATTTACTTTTAGACAGCTCACTATGATGTACATCAATAATTTAGCCTTAATACGTCAAAAGAAAGTATTGCTGCATCCAACTTCTTTTAAAATTGAGCCAAAAAAACTGTACGCCTTAATTGGTCACAACGGTTCAGGTAAGTCCAGCCTTATTAAAGCGATGGCAGGAGAGATGACGCCGACTCAAGGTGACATCCATATCAATGACCACAATTTACGAGAGTTTTCTGCCAAGGCATTAGCGCAAAATCTGGCGTATCTGCCGCAACATCTTCCTGACGCTGGTGCTTTCACTGTCTATGAGCTGGTGATGCTGGGAAGATATCCCCATCAAAAATGGCTGCAAAAACCCTCTGCGCAGGACCATGAGCAAGTGGATAAAGCCATCACACTCACTCAAGTCGATGCCTTTAGAGACCGTCAAGTGTCGACGCTATCTGGTGGTGAGCGCGCACGCGTGTGGCTGGCGATGTGTTTGGCACAGCATACAGAGTTTCTACTGTTAGATGAGCCATTGGCGGCGCTTGATGTGGTTTATCAAGTTGAAGTTCTAAAGTTGATTCGGCAATTGGTTGACCAACAAGGCTTGGGTGTGGTCATTATTTTGCATGACTTGAACCTAGCGGCAAGGTTTTGTGATGAATTTATTGCCTTAAAACAAGGCGAGCTTTGTCACATGGGTGATGTCCCAAGTACGATGCAAAAAGAGGTGTTACATTCAATATTTGGGGTGGACTTTACCTTGCTAACCCATCCTGCCACTGACCAAAAAGTAGCAGTTATATGAGAATTTATCGATCACAGCGTCACACTGCCTCCCCTTTGATCGGATTCTTTGTGGCTTTGTGCTGTAGCTTATTGTTAAGCAGTTGCCAGTCGCCTGATACCCCACCTACTCCCTTATCTAATCCAAACGATCAATCACTACCTAGTGTCATGACCCCCGACTGGGGAATTGCCGCGACGCTCATTGCCATGGGTTATCCACCAGTGGCTATGGGTGATAAACCCTTTTATAGAGAATGGGTCGGCAAACCCACCATACCCGATACGACACTCGATGTAGGCACACGCTATCAGCCCAATCCTGAAATGTTCTCTCAGTTAGACTTAGATATGGTGATAGACAACGCGTTTTATCAGCATTTGCATCCCATGTACGGCGATTTGCCCATCCATTCTATTGAATTGACCAGCCCTAATAAAGTCGCGACTTGGGAAGATTTTATAGAACCCACTTTAAAACTGGGAGAGTATGTTCACCACCCTCAAGCCGCGCAGGCATACCTAGACAGAAGTAAGCAAAAAATAGCTCAAGCGGGCCAGACTTTTCGGGCGCGCCACCCCCATATTAAAAAATTGGCCGTTGTACAATTTGCTGACAGCAACAATTTGCGGATGTTTTCATACAATAGTTTGTTTCATCCCGCTTTAGAGGTCATGGGCCTACAGCTCGTGGCATTGGCAGATGGCAATCAATGGGGGTTTGCACCCATCATGCTAGGAGAGTTGGCACAACTTGATGACGATACCTGCCTTGTGATCGTGGAACCTCTCAGTAACCTGCTTAAGCTGGAGTTACAAGACAGCTTAGTATGGCAACGACTGGGCTACTCCTTTGATGGAGACCGACAACCTGCTGGTAAAAGACGCTGCGTCACCTTACTGCCCGCAACATGGAATAACAGTGGTGTGGCTTCTATGAATGTCTTAGCCGATCGCTTAACGAATGTCACTTTTGTAGGCAATACCGATTTATGATGAGTAAAAATAATTTTTTGTCTGCGAACCGCATTTATATGATGGTTGTCCTATTAATAGTGATGGCACTGGTAAGCAGTTACGCGGTCATACGTCAACTATGGCACCTACCTTTTTTCGAACTGTTTACCCCCTCGTTTGAGCTGTCACTTGAGGACATGAGTGTTCAGCTGAAAATAGTACCGACGATGTTAGTGGCATCGACTGCCGGCGGTCTTTTAGGATTGGTCAGTGTGCTATTGCAACAGTTGGTTAAAAACACGCTTGCCTCGGACACGACACTGGCAGTCGGTAGTGGCGCCAACATGGCTTTGCTAATTGTCACTTTATTCCTGCCTAGTTTGGCGCTAGGAGGAAGCTTTTGGGTCGCTTTTATCGGGGCACTTAGCAGTATGGCGATTGTATTCATCCTAGCTGCTCCTAGTCGCATGAATCCTTTGGTACTGGTGTTAGGAGGGTTGGTCACCAACATTTTATTGGGGGCTATTGCGGCCTTATTACTGATTTATTACGCTGAAGAATCCTTAAACGTCATGGTGTGGGCGGCAGGTAGCCTCACTCAGAATAACTGGCAAGTATCTAGTGTATTAACCATTGCCAGCGTGGCTGCTTTTATCAGCTTACTACCCTTGTTAAAACCCCTAGAGATAATGAGCTTGGACGATAGGCAGGCAAAAAGCTTGGGCGTACCTATTAATCTTATTCGCGGATTGGTGGTGGGATTGGTGGCCTTACTGACCGCTCTTGTCGTTAGTCGTGTGGGCCCTATTGGTTTTATTGGTTTGGGTGCCGCCACCCTTGTTAATGTGTTTTCCGTTCGGCGTATTGGTTACCGCCTGTTATTAGGGTATGGGTTTGGGGCGCTTTTATTGTGGATTACCAGTAATGCCACGACACTACTACAACACTATCTGAGCCTAAATATTTCTGCTGATGCTATGACAGCCTTACTTGGCGCGCCATTGGTCATATGGCTGATAGTGACCCAAAGCCGCCAGCATACCGATGAGGTTATCCCAACTCTGGTGTCAGAGCGCCGCCCCACTCACTTAATTCGCTGGAGTGTGGCCTTAGTATTACTAGTAATAAGCGTGCTTATCTTCACCGCCACCGCAAACGGCTGGCAACTAAACGCTATATGGCACTTAATTATTGATTTTAGACTACCGCGCACCCTAAGTGCTGCCGCCACCGGCGTCATGTTAGCAACGGCAGGCGTGTTGCTACAAACCTTGACGCGCAATCCTATGGCTAGCCCTGAGGTATTGGGCATTAGCTCAGGCTCAGCGATAGGTGTGGTATTGGCCTTTATTTTCCTACCCAGTTTTGGCTACCTGGGTATCGTGTTATCAGGACTATTAGGCGCCTCTATCGTGCTTGGTCTAATCTTATGGCTCGCTCGTCGGATCAATCCAGCCTATTTATTATTGGTTGGTGTGGCTATTGCCGCATTGATGGGAGGGCTGTTAAGCCTAGTCAAAATATCTGGGGATCAGCGGCTACAAGCGGTCCTCAGCTGGCTGTCAGGCTCCACATATCTTGCCAGTCCCGAAACTGCGTGGCTGCTTGTGGCGTTTGCCTTATTACTCTTCTTATTGAGTTTTATGGTCATAAAACCATTAGAGATACTCAGTTTAGGTAGTGGGATAGCACGTGAACTCGGCGTGTCTTTGAGACTGTTTCAAAGTCTGATATTAATTCTCGTAGCAGCCCTTAGTACCGTATCGACTTTGGCAGTGGGTCCACTCAGTTTTGTCGGCCTGATGATTCCGCACCTCGCCAGCACACTAGGAGCCGTTCAGCTAAAGCGCCAGTTGCAACTGTCGGCTATTTTAGGAGCAGCCCTAATGGTCGTCGCTGACTGGCTGGGCCGCTATATCATCTTTCCTTACGAGATCCCAGCGGGCACGATTGCCGCCATTATTGGTGGGGCGTACTTCTTATACCTGATGCGTCGCATTAGAGCATAAACAGTAGCGTAAACACTATTAAACAAAAACTTGCCCAAAGTGACGATAACTGGCCGTGTCGTCATTCTGGACAAGCGAGATATTTAGACAATTAAAAGTCTTGCAAAAGCTATCGTTAGTGAACGATTACCATCACTTAGCCTACTCATAGCATTTAACAGTTTGCAGTGTGGTGGCGCCTCGTTTTTTAGCATCTATTCTTTCATTCCCAAATCGTCTATTCATACCCTTCGTTCTCTTCCGTCAAATCAATAAAACTACGGTGTAGGACATCAATCGATTCGTCGATGTTTCAAAAATATTTCGTACTGTATTGCTAATAGTAACAATTATCATTATCATTGTTCGGTATTCGACAGTGCCTATCTACCAGCCAATGGGCGTGTTATTTCTACAGCGTTTTATGAGCAAAAAACTTAACGCTGTATCAACATGATGTTGGACCGGCCTCCCTACTACTATAATTGAGATCTTATTTGATGTTTACAGTCACACAAAATATAAATCGGTATAAACCCAGTACTTTAAGTTGGTTTGTCAAACAAACCATGCACCTGTCAGCCATTGCTTCTTTAGCAGTAAGTTCATCGATGATTCACGCTGAACCATCACCGCTAACCACGACTACGGATGACAGTGGCGACATCAATCGCGCAAACAGCGAAGCCGAACCAAGTACCACGCTACCAACCATCGTGGTCACGGCAGATATAAACAAACAAGTCACTGAAAATACTGATAGCTACACTATCCCTGTCGCCCGTAGCGCCACAGGATTGGCGTTATCAGCCAGAGAAACCCCGCAGGCCGTCAGTGTGGTCACCCATCAGCAGATCAAAGATCAAAACTCAAACAATTTAACAGAGGTACTCAAACGCGCACCCGCTATTCAAGTGGGCAGTATTGATGGCGCTCGCAGCGGGTTTTCAGCAAGGGGTTTTGGCATTAATGGCTTCCAAATCGACGGGTTGGACACTGACTTTGTTCAGCAGGCCGCCATGGGCGAATATGGTATTAATACCGCTATGTTTGATCATGTTGAAATTGTACGCGGCGCCACCGGTTTGATGAGTGGCACAGGTGACCCTTCTGCCAATGTTAACTTAATACGTAAACGTGCGGATAGTAACGTACGTGCTACTGAACTCTCGGCTGACGTAGATCGTTATGGTTATTATGGCCTCAGTGTCGATCACAGCCAGCCATTGAGTGAGAGCGGTGCGGTACGGGGCCGAGTTGTGGCAAATTATCAAGATGGCGATACCTTTATCGACCGTCAAGAATTGGGACAAAATCTGCTTTATGCCACGGTTGATGCGGATGTGAGCGACAATACCACAGTCAGCATTGGTGCCAGCCGTCAGCACAATAAGTCAAAATCAACCATGTGGGGCGGTTTGCCCAGTTACTTAAGCGATGGCTCAAAAGCAGAATGGGACACCAGTAAGAATGGCAGTGCCAATTGGACAAACTGGGACTCTGACAACGTCTATTACTTTGCTGATATCGACCATGACTTCAATGAAGACTGGAACCTCACCACCAATGCCAGTTATAACGAGAGCGACAGTAGCCCAAAACTGCTGTACATGTATGCCAGCAGCGTTGATCCTGACGCTGGACTGATTTACAACTTAAATCCATTCCACGCCGATACCGAACGCAAGCAAGTCAATGTTAAAACCGAATTGACCGGTAATTTTGATGCCTTAGGCAAAACGCATCAAGTCATCGTCGGTGGCTCTTATAAAAAAAGCGATCTTGACACCTTTACTTATACAGCACCGCCCGACGGACTGTTGCCTGTGTCTGAATTTTCTGATTGGGATGGCAGTTATCCTGAAACAGTGTGGGGTGACAAAACCCAAAGCTCTGATGTCACTACTAAAGAAAAAGCCATTTTTGCAGCAGCTCAGCTTCAGTTAACCGATCCTTTATCGTTAATTTTGGGGTCACGTGTGTCTGATTATGAGCGCTCGGGTTTTCAGTATGGCAGTAATGTAAATACTGAATCCGAGCACATTTGGACGCCTTATGCGGGTATCACTTATGATGTCAACGACAATCACAGCCTCTACACCAGCTATAGCGCGATCTTTCAACCTCAGTCAGAACGTGATATCAATGGTCGTTATCTCGATCCTATCGAAGGCAAAAACTACGAGATTGGTCTAAAAAGTGAGTCGGATAATGGCGCACTACAAAGCCAAGTCAGTATCTTTAGAATCGAGCAAAACGACCTTGCACAACTCGATGGCGGTCAAACAATACCAGGTGCTGGTCTTGAAAAAGCCTATGTTGGCGCAGATGGCACCAGTCAGGGCGTCGAAGTAGAAGTCACCGGTCAGCTTAGTGACAAGCTACAAGCGACTATTGGCTACACGCACTTTAATGCTAAAGGCAAGAATGGCAAAGCCATCAACACTGGCTACGCTGACACCACGCTTAATCTGTTTGCCACCTACGATATGGACGATATCATTCCTAACTTGACCGTTGGTGGCGGTATTGATTGGTCAAACGGCTACTATGGTATTGTCACCAATCCTGTGACTGGACGCTCTGAAAAGTACGGCCAAGATGATGTGACACTGGCTAGCATCATGGCAAGATATGCTGTCAATGAAAATCTAGAAGCGCAGCTTAACGTCAATAATTTATTCAATCAAAAATATCTTGCTGGCGAAAACTTCTTTGGGTTAACGTATGGTGAACCTATAAATGTGGTAGGCAGACTGACCTATCGCTTTTAGTCTTCATACTGATCATGACTGTATTGGTTTCGACGCTTCTTCATCTTAGTACACGGGCAGTCAAGGAACTGATTGAATCCCCACTTAACGAGATTAGCCAAACTGAAAAGCTGATATCTGTGTGCTAAGGACTTGCTGAGAATAAACTTTGGTACCGTGATCGCTTTCTGCTGCGCCTGCTGCCACCATCAAAGGTATCAGGTGCTCTTCTGCACCCAGCAGATGAGATTCGAGCGCATGAGGCGCACTTGACCATTTAGATAGGGCTGCGAATCGCGCTTCTGGCTCCGCCTCCACAGCTTGAGTCAACCACTCGTCAAATATCTCTGACGGTGCGGTAAAACGTGGGTCTCCATAGCCACGCATATTATGAAAACTCATACCACTCCCCACAATCAACACCCCTTCCTTACGTAATGATGCAATGGCTCGACCTGCCAGCAAGTGCGCTTCAGGATTAAGGTCATTACGTAGTGACAACTGCACCACTGGAATGTCTGCCTCAGGAAACATCAACTTCAACGGCACAAACACGCCATGATCAAAGCCTCTAGAGATATCTTGTCTGTTGTCTAAACCTGCAGTGGTGAGCAACTTACTAATACGATCTGCCAATACTGGCGCACCAGGCGCTGGATAAGTGAGCTGATAAGTATGCTTAGGAAAACCAAAATAGTCATAAATCAGCTCGGGTTGCCTGCCAGCGGTAACACTAAACTCAGGCGTTTGCCAGTGGCCACTAACCATCAAAATAGCTGTGGGACGCTGTGGTAAACGATTTGAGATACTTTTTAGAAACACAGCCATTTTGTCCCAGGTATCAGCCGGTTGCCAATCCATAAAAAAACACGGCCCCGCACCATGAGGGATAAACAGTACTGGCTGCGTTACTGAGTCGGCCGATAATGGTACGGGCATGGTACTCTCCCCTATCTTATTACTTGTAAATTCATTACTCATTAACGTTACTCCAGTCTGTTCATTCAGGCGATAAATAATACGACGCAGCCTATAAACACTAAGGTTAGGTAAAAACTTTATGCATTTGCTGTCTGACTTACTGAATGCTTTTAGGTCCAACAGGAACGATTCCATTCAGATTTAACGCCTTTATGGAATAATATCCCGCCTTGATATGCTCTACACTCACCGTTGCTGCGATATCATCCAGTGCTAACATTCGTAGCATATAGACATGCAGTGCATTCATATCTTTAATCAAGTTACGATTGCATTTGAACAGTCCATAATACGCCGCATCAAAGCGTACAAGGGTGACAAATAAGCGAATATCGCTTTCGATCAGCTGAGTACCAAACAGATACTGGCGACCATCACTCAGACGCTTTTCCAGTAAATCTAGCATGTGAAATACTTGATGATAAGCTTCTTCATAGGCAGTCTGTGTCGTTGCAAAACCCGCTTGATAGACCCCATTATTCAGATTGTTATACATGGCTAAATTTAGTGACTCAATGTCATCAGCCAGCTCTTTTGGGCACAAATCAACATCGCTTGGCACTAGTTCTGCAAAGGCACTATTGAGCATCCGCAAAATGTCAGCGGACTCATTGTTGACGATAGTACCGCTTTTTTTGTCCCATAGCACGGGTACAGTCGCCCGTCCGGTAAAGTCAGGCGCGGCTTTGGTGTAGAGTTGATGGACATATTGGGCACCGTTGATAGTATCATTGTCAGCGCCATCGAACCCACCAAACTGCCAGCCTTGGTCACCAAGTTGTGGATTGACAACAGTGATATCAATCATTTCTTGCAGGCCTTTTAATTGCCGTACCATTAAGGTGCGTGATGCCCAAGGGCAAATCAATGCCACATATAAATGGTAGCGGCCTTTTTCTGCTTTAAAGCCACCAACGCCAGTCGGACCGGGCTCTCCATCCGGCGTAATCCAATGACGAAATGATGAGGTCTGACGGATAAACCGCCCTTGCTCGTCCTCAGCTTGTACCGGTTGCCAGTTTTCAGTCCACTTGCCATGAATCAACATAATCGCTTACTCCTAATGTCCTGATGCTGCTTTCGTTTTGATAGAAACGATTAAACACGCCCTAGTTTTTCTGATAAAGCCTTGTCCACACTGAGATACCCGCCACCTTGTACGGCTAAAGCAATCAAAGTAACAAACAAGGTCAACGCATACTCATAACCACCATCAGCGGCAAATAAACCATTACCAATATGTACAGAAAAGATAGCGACCAACATAGTGAAGGCGGCTACTAGAGCGGCAGGACGAGTTAGCAGCCCTATTACTAGTGCAAGACCGCCGAAGAACTCCGCGCCTCCTGCCAGCAAAGCCATTAGATATCCAGGTTCAATGCCCATACTGCTCAGCCACTGCGCGGTACCTGCCAAACCATTGCCCCAGAACCAACCAAACAGCTTTTGGGCACCATGTGCGGCCAAAATCAAGCCGACTGGTACGCGAAGGATGAAAGCGGCAGACCCAGCTTTGGTCTGCAAAGTTTTATTGAACAGGGATGTTTGCATTTTATTCTTACTCCATGATGTTTCATTAAAATAAATTGTCAGCCTTTAGGCATAAACACACTTTACTATCAACGTATTATCAGAGTAAGATAGATTATAGGGAATAATTAACAACATATCGTTGATAATAAAGGTAAGAGTAGATAACCCATGGATAGAATTGATGCGATGCGTGCCTTTGTCGCGGTCGTGACCGAAGGCAACTTTAGTAATGCGGCAAACGCTTTGCGCCTGTCACCGCAATTGGTCAGCAAGTATGTCTCTAAGTTGGAAGATCAGCTCAATACACGTCTGCTTAATCGTACTACTCGTAAAGTCAGCCTCACTGAGGCTGGTAGTCACTACTTTGGGCACGCACAGCAAATTTTATTAAGTATTGATGACATGGAGTCGCAATTAGGAGGCTTGCAGCAGAACCCTAAAGGTACCTTAAGAATAAGTGCGCCTGTGTCGTTTGCCCTAAAACACATGGCGAGATTAGTCACCGACTTTCAGCGACGCTATCCTTTGGTCAAGGTCGATCTACAACTGAGTGATCGTAAGGTAGATATCATTGAGGAAGGGTTCGATGTGGCATTGCGTATCGGGCAGCTAAAAAGCTCATCGCTTGTTGCCAAACCCGTCGCGCCCATACGTGTGGTTTTATGCGCTTCGCCTCAGTATCTTGCAACGCATGGTACGCCTACACAGCTTGCCGACCTTAATCATCATCGTTATTTGCACTATAGCTACATGAATATGAAAGGACGGGAAGACCTCTACCAGTGCTTAAAGACAAAATACATGCAACAAGGGAGTGAATTTCGTAGTAATAATGGCGACGTACTGGTTGACGCTGCAATAGCGGGGGCAGGATTGATATTGCAACCGACGTTTATTGCTAGTACCGCCCTTAGTAGTGGTAAGCTGGTGATAGTGTTGCCTGAGTTTGAACCAGAGCCTTTAGGCTTATACGTTGTCTACGCGCACAGGAAACTATTGCCTCATAAAGTCAGGTGTTTTATTGATTTTATTGAAGGGTACTATGGTTCGCCGCCCTACTGGGATGAGTCTATAACGACTGACTAACACTTATGATCCTACTTAATATCAAAATTTCAGCCTTTATGGGATAAGTCCTAATAAATTCATCAAACTTATAAACAACTATAGGGCAAATTGGCGCATCTCAGCAGTTTTTTTATTGTAAACCTTAACACTAACAACAAAGTGCTGGGGCCTAAATACCTAAAACCCTCGAGAGAATACTCCGTCTTTTTGTCTTTCTTTAAGGTCTTTAAATGTTTTCACGTTTGTAGTCAAAGCCTTCTGTGTCATATATTTGATAAGTGACGTCCAGCAATGTTTTTAAAAGCTCTGACTTGTCAAAGTGCCTGACACTCATCACAATCGGTGAGGTAATCAATCGATCTTCAAAGGGTATATAAGTCACTTCTTGACTACGCAAATGTTCAAGAGTTTTGGGGACAATTGTCAAACCCTCACCAGCGGCCACCAATCCTAATGCAATGTGCAACTCACGCACTTCCGTAAAATAGTTGGCTTTTAAATTACGCGCCTCAAACAACTCCAAGACGTAATCGATAAAACTGGGACGCGGCGCGGTTGGGTACAGTAATAGATTCTCATTGGTTAAATCCGTTAGTCTCAAACTGGTACGCCCTTCTTGCGCGAAAGGATGACCAATAGGAACTGCAACCACCAAGCTTTCCTCTCTGAGCAACAGCCGCCGAATAGAGGCATCTTCGAACAGCAGCCTACCAAAACCAACGTCTATTTTGCCGTCTACCAACCCTTGTGTTTGTTGCCAAGAATTCAGCTCGTACAGTTTAATCTCGATGTTTGGATATACTTCACGAAAATAGGCGATTACTTTTGGCAAGATGCCGTACAGTATCGATGAGACAAAACCGATAGACAAAGAGTTGTCAAAATTACCTTTACGAATGGTCATCGCCCGCAGATCATCCGATTTCTTTAGTATCTGCATCGCATGATCATAAAAAAACTCCCCTGCTTCAGTCAGTTTGAGCGGGCGATTTTCCCTATCAATTAACGTAACGCCTATCTCTTCCTCTAGCTGCTTGATTTGTCTACTAAGGGGCGGCTGTGAGATATACAGGCGAGCAGCAGCCTTGTTGAAACTTTTTTCTTCTGCGACTGCCACAAAGTAGCGTAAATGCCTCAGTTCCATTTTTCTCTTCCTTGATTAAGCCTTGGGCTTTTTTTAGTGTCATTTTTTCAGTGGTATTACTAGTGGCTATATCAACTGAGTGAACGCGATCATAGCAACCATCTTTATACCTAAAGAACATAACACGGCGCAGGTTGGTTATAAAAATACCTAAAAGGTATCAATAGTAGACTAAATAGGTCTTAGACATGCTGTTATCTAGCATTTATAGTTCTTATTAAGCATAAGGAAGCAACACTCATTCAATTAGGGACTGTCATGATTCGTTCAATTAATACCTTGCTGGTACCAATACCTACTATTCGAGCGCATAAGCTTGCTTGTACCGTCATGAACGAACAAGTACTCGTGCTCGTACACATTCAAACAGAAGACGGTTATGAAGGCTGGGGCGAAGCGACGACGATTGGCGGCCTAAGCTATGCTGAAGAGAGTCCTCATAGCATCAAAACCAATATCGACACCTACTTTACCCCGCTACTACTAAAAGAGCAGCCCGCCAGCGCAGCAAAAGCGATGCAACTGTTAAACCTTCACATCAACGGCAACCGTTTTGCAAAGTGTGCGATTGAAACAGCACTACTGGATATCGAAGGCAAACGTCTAAACCTGCCCGTGAGTGAGCTGATCGGTGGCCGGGTACGTGATCGTATCGAGGTGGCGTGGACGCTGGCCAGTGGTAATACAGCGACCGATATCAGTGAGGCCAAGCAAATGATGGCACAAAAACGCCATCGTATCTTTAAGTTAAAAATTGGTAGCAATCCGATTCTTGAAGATGTCGCCCACGTACTGGCTATCAAACAAGCGCTACCAGATTGCCGAATTACCGTCGATGTCAATCAGGCGTGGTCAGAGCTTGAGGCAATGAAAGGCATTAGTCTACTGCAAGCAGGCGACGTTGACCTAATAGAGCAGCCCATCTCAATGCGCAATAAAACGGCCCTAAAACGGTTAACAGAGCACTTTGATGTGCCTATTATGGCGGATGAAGTGGTTCAAGACCCACAAAATGCTTTTCAGCTAGCAGCCGATCACTGTGCCGATGTCTTTGCGGTAAAAATTAACCAAGCAGGTGGCTTAAAGGCAGCATGCTTGATCGGACACATGGCACATTTAGCGGGTGTCGAGCTTTACGGCGGTACGATGTTAGAGGGTCCTATCGGTACAGCGGCATCAGCACACGTGTTTGCCACTTATCCTAGTTTGAGATTTGACACAGAGCTTTTCGGTCCACTCTTACTGACCGAAGATATCTTAGCACAGCCGCTTGACTACCAAAATTTTGGCCTGAGCGTTCCTACTGGCGCAGGTCTTGGTATCGAAGTAGATAGCGACAAGGTATACCACTATGCCAAACAAGCCGCGGCCACATTATAAAAACCAACATTATTACAAGACTATACGAGTAACTCTGACACTAAGAGCGTATAGCAAGCCGCCAAAAAGCGTCAAAAATACAGGTAACCCTATATATGAACACTGAGTGCTGACAGGAAGCAGTTGTCAGCCACACTACCCTTCAACAGATACAAGGAAACAGTTATGTTATACCACGTCAGAATGGATGTTTTAATCCCAACGGATATGGATGCCGATAAGGTCAACGAGCTTAAAGCAACCGAAAAAGCCCTCTCACAAAAACTCCAAGAACAAGGTAAATGGCGTCACATTTGGCGTTTGGCTGGTGAGTACTCTAACTTTAGTATTTTCGATGTCGATAGTAATGAAGAGCTACACGACATCATGATGTCGCTCCCCCTGTACCCATACATGAAAGTTGAGGTCACGCCATTACTACGTCATCCCTCATCTGTCCGTGATGATGATAGCTAAACCCGTAGACAGCGCTATTGGTCAGCGCCATCAGAGTGACTTATAACCAATCACCAATAGCGTATCAGCAATCGTTTCCACACATTTTTCTCACTAGACTTCCATTGGTCTATCGCAGACCAAGGGTACTTTATGACCCAAAATTTAGTAGATCAGTCATTTAATCGACACAATTTGAGTAAGAAAGCTCAATATCAAAACCTTTAAATAGTCCTCAACAAGGAGAGAGACATGGAACGCAGCCAAATTGAAGCACTAGCCACGCAATTCATCAAAGGCAAAATTGACTTCCCTGAACAAGTCAATCCACGCGTACAAGAGATTGTATTACGTATCGTCACTGACCTCATGCAAACCATCAATGATCTAAAAATCACGGCCGATGAATACTGGACTGGGGTTGAATTTATTGGTGATTTGGGCAAAGAGGCCGGTTTATTATCACCCGGTCTTGGATTTGATCACTTCATGGATTTGATGATTGAAGAAGATTTAAAAGAAGCGGGCCTTGATGGCGGGACCATACGTACTATCGAAGGGCCACTCTATGTCGCTGGTGCGCCAGAAGAAAAGGGCTTTGCTCGTCTAGACGACGGTACGGATCTTGACAATGGCACCGTGCTGTTTATGCAAGGGACTGTTTATGACAACGATGGCAAACCACTGCCAAATGCCAAAGTTGAAGTATGGCATGCCAATAGCTTAGGCAACTACTCTTTCTTTGATGAATCACAGTCTGATTTTAACCTACGTCGTAGCATCATCACTGATGAAAACGGCAATTATGCCTTCCGCAGTATTGTACCGCTCGGTTACTCAGTACCACCAGACGGCATGACGCAAAAAGTACTGGGCCCGCTCGGCCGTCATGGTCATCGCCCAGCCCACATCCACTTTTTTGCCAGTGCAGATGGACATCGCAAATTGACCACGCAAATTAACATCGATGGCGATGAATACTTATGGGATGACTTTGCTTTTGCCAGTCGTGAAGGCTTGGTGCCAGAAGTGACAATGGTTGAAGACGCTGACAAGCTACAAGAAAAAGCGCTTGATAAACCCTATGCCAGTATTGATTTTGATTTTCATCTCGTAAAAGACATCGATAAAC
The DNA here is from genome assembly GCF_016107545.1 of Psychrobacter namhaensis. Classification (GTDB taxonomy): domain Bacteria; phylum Pseudomonadota; class Gammaproteobacteria; order Pseudomonadales; family Moraxellaceae; genus Psychrobacter; species Psychrobacter namhaensis. The sequence goes on along the minus strand of NZ_JABASS010000009.1, from coordinate 89,061 downwards.
CGGTCCAAGGCAGTGAAGTTGAACGCCGCCGTGCCCAAGGTTAAGGCTCACTTGTTATTGAATATAAGTAGCTAATAAACAGTAGATTCTTGTGTTTGATACGTCCCAAGTGTCGTATCAAACCTCACTCCCTACCCTCATTTAACACCGTTATTATACAAGGAAGGCCACCATGAGCGAGCGTATCAACCTAATACCTGAAGGATCAGATATCACTATTGATGATTTTTTAGAAGAAAGTAAAGAACAAGGGATCTATCGTCTGCATCGTAGTGCCTTCACCAATGAAGAGCTATTTGAGCTTGAGATAAAACACATTTTTGAGAGCAATTGGGTGTATTTGGCTCATGAAACGCAAGTCCCTGACAATAACGACTACTACACGTCATACATTGGTCGTCAGCCAGTCATCCTTGCCCGTAATAAGGAAGGCGAGCTGCACTGCATGATTAACTCATGTTCACACCGCGGCGCTCAGTTATGCCGTCATAAAAAAGGCAACAAAGCCACTTATACCTGCCCATTCCACGGTTGGACCTTTAACAACTCAGGCAAACTACTCAAAGTAAAAGACCCAAGACACGCAGGATATCCTGAATGTTTTAATAAAGAAGGCTCGCATGACCTCAAACAAGTCAAACTTGCCAACTATAAAGGCTTCTTATTTGCCAGTCTAAATGATGATGTCGAACCTATCGAAGACTGGCTTGGTGGCTCCACCAAAATCCTTGACATGATTGTCAACCAATCACCAGAAGGGTTAGAAGTTCTACGTGGCACGTCAACTTATACCTTTGATGGTAACTGGAAACTGCAAGCTGAAAATGGGGCCGACGGCTATCACGTCTCAGCTGTGCACTGGAACTATGCTGCGACAACTGCGCGCCGTAAAGAAACCGAAGCGGTTAAAGAAGACAATATCAAGGCCATGAACGCTGGTAAATGGGGTCGTCAAGGCGGTGGTTTTTACTCCTTTGAAAATGGTCATATGCTGCTATGGACCCAGTGGGAAAACCCACAAGACCGTCCAAACTATGCGTATCGTGACGACTACGTGGCCAAGTATGGCGAGGCCATGGCGGATTGGATGATTGGACGTTCGCGTAACTTATGCTTATATCCGAACGTCTATATCATGGATCAGTTCAGCTCGCAAATTCGTATGCTACGTCCTATTGCTGTTGATAAAACAGAAGTGAGTATTTGGTGTATCGCCCCAAAAGGTGAAAGCGATGAAGCACGTGCTCGCCGTATCCGCCAGTACGAAGATTTCTTTAACGTCACCGGCATGGCAACACCCGATGACCTAGAGGAATTCCGTTCATGCCAAGAAGGCTATAACGGCATCAAGCTCGAATGGAATGATATGTGCCGAGGCTCAGAGCACTGGATAGAAGGTGCTGACGAAGGGGCAGCCGCCATCGATCTCAAACCTTTAATGAGTGGCGTTAAAACGGAAGACGAAGGCTTATATACCGTACAGCATCGCTACTGGCATCAAGAGATGAAAAAAGCCCTAGAGCAAGAAAAACAGCTACATGGTGAAGGGTAATATCAGCCACTAAGCCAAGCCAAATACGAAAGCCCGTCACTTGCTTGTTATGGCAGGACTCATAAATACATAAGGATATCGATAATGAAAAATGCAACCGTTAATATCGAAGAGGTTCGGCAGTTTTTATACCGTGAAGCGCGTTTACTTGATGAAAAAAACTGGGATGAATGGCTGACGTGCTATGACGAAGACTGTCCATTTTGGATGCCCAGCTGGGATGACGATGGCGAGCTCATCAGCGACCCACAAAGAGAGATCTCACTGATTTATTATCCTGATCGTCGTGGTCTTGAAGATCGTATTTTCCGTATCGAAACGGAGCGCTCTTCAGCGACCATCCCTGATACCCGCACCACCCACAACTTATCTAACATTGAGTTACTTGAAGATAATGACGGGATCGTGACTGTACGCTTTAACTGGATCAATAAATCTTATCGCTATCACGAGACCAATACCTATTGGGGATACTCTCAGTACAAGATAGATATGAATCAAGACAAACCAAAGATTTTAGATAAATACGTGGTCTTAAAAGACGACTATGTGCATCAAATTATGGATGTCTATCACATCTAGTTATCACTCACTCATTCTTCAGACACTACGTTTCATTTAACACGTGTTGAAAAGGGATATTTCTCATGGAATACAATATTGCTCTACAGTTCGAAGACGGCGTCACAGGTTTTATCAAGTGTGAAGCAGATGAAACGGTCGCCGAAGCCGCTTATCGTCAAAAATTCAATATCCCAGTGGATTGTCTTGATGGCGCTTGCGGCACCTGCCGTTGTCACTGTGAGTCAGGTAGCTACGATATGCACCCTGACATGTATATCGAAGACGCGCTGACAGAAGCGGAAGCTGCTGAGGGTTACGTGTTGACCTGTCAGATGATTCCAGAAAGCGACTGCGTCATCAAAGTACCAAGCTCCTCTGAAGCCTGTAAAGTGGGTAAATCTACTTTCAAAGGCAAGCTACAACAGCTCAATGTACTGTCAGAGTCCACCATTCATTTTGGCGTGGACATCGAAAACCCAGATGCATTGGTGTTTTTGCCGGGTCAATACGTCAATATTAGTATTCCTGATTCTGACGAAACACGCTCTTACTCGTTTAGCTCTGTGCCGAGCGCCAAGCAAGCTGAGTTTGTCGTCCGTAATATCCCTAACGGCAAGATGAGCACCTTCTTGTCTGATATCGCTCAGATTGGTCAGGACATCGACTTTGAAGGGCCATTTGGGAGTTTTTATCTACGTCCACTGGTGCGCCCGACATTATTTTTGGCAGGTGGGACAGGCATTGCCCCTTTCTTATCGATGCTAAAAAGCTTAGAGGTTGCTGGCGTCCATCACCCTGTCAATATGGTCTACGGCGTCACCAATGATACGGATTTGGTGGAAATTGCCAAACTTGAAGAAGTGAAACAAAACCATGCTTGGTTTGATTATCGTACCTGCGTGGCAAGCGAAGACAGTAGCCATGAGCGTAAAGGCTACGTCACAAGCCATGTTGAAGATGAGTGGTTAAATGGAGGTGACGTTGATGTTTATCTCTGTGGTCCTTTAGCCATGGTCGATGCGGTCAGTGACTGGCTAGACACTAGACAGCTAAAACCCAGCAATTTTTATTATGAGAAATTCACCCCAAGTGAAAAATAACATGGCTTAAACCATAGCGTGACAAGCAAGGTTTTTAGGAGACAGCAATGAGTAAGCGCTTTGAAAATAAAGTATGTATCGTCACTGGCGCCGCCCAAGGTATCGGGCGCGGCGTCGCCTTACGTCTAGCAAGTGAGGGTGCAAAAATAGTCATGGCCGACTTCTCACCGTTGGTGGAAGAAGTCTTGGCCGACATCACGGCAAACGGCGGTGATGCCACGACGATTCAAGCGGATCTTGAAACCTATCAAGGCGCACAAGCGGCTATCGATAAGGCTCTTGACACTTATGGTCGTATCGATGTACTCGTCAATAACGTTGGCGGGGCGATATGGATGAAGCCCTTTATCAACTTCTCAGAAGAAGAGGTGCAAAAAGAAATCAGTCGCTCATTATTTCCAACGCTCTGGTGTTGCCGTGCGGTATTGCCAGTCATGGTCGAACAGCAAGCGGGCACCATTGTCAATGTCTCCTCCATCGCCACACGTGGTATTAACCGTATCCCCTACTCAACCGCGAAAGGTGGTGTGAATGCCATGACAGCCTCACTCGCTTTTGAGTACGCCCGTGACGGTATTCGTGTCAACGCGGTCGCAACGGGTGGTACGGAAGCGCCGCCCAGAAAGATTCCACGTAATGCTAAGCCCTTAACAGACGATGAAAAGTTATGGATGCAGGCAGTCGTTGATCAAACCATTGATCGCACCTTTATGAAACGCTATGGCACGATTGATGAACAAGTCAATGCCATTGTGTTTTTAGCGTCAGATGAGTCCTCTTATATCACTGGCAGTACGATCCCTGTGGGAGGCGGTGACGCAGGCTAAAGGCGCCCAACAAGCTCGGAGTTTGACTCATTTAATCTCTCCTACTCTAGGATTACCGCTTATTTGCAAGGAAGCAATATGGCCACTGTCATCCAAACCTTAAAAGAAGATTGGTCACTCTCCGCGTCGGTGGCAGGATTTTTGGCGGTGCTCATCTCGTATGCTGGCCCCCTGATTATCTTTTTTCAGGCCGCACAAGCCGCGCAGGTCTCAGATGCAATGATGGCTTCTTGGATTTGGGGTATCTCCATTGGTGCTGCCGTATCTGGCATTTATCTCTCCATTAAGTACAAGACGCCAATCATCACCGCTTGGTCAGCGCCCGGTACAGCACTACTGGTAACCGTATTTCCTGAGATGAGTATCAATGAGGCCATATCTGCTTATATCCTCTCAGCAGTGGTGATATTTTTGGTGGGTGCTACAGGGTCTTTTGACAAGATTTTAAGGTGGATACCGAATGGTATTGCGGCCGGTATGATGGCCGGTATTTTGTTTCAGTTTGGCTTAGCGTTATTTGTGGCCACCAACACCATGCCGTTTATCGTGTTTAGCATGCTTGGTTGTTACTTATTGGCCAAACGTTTCTCACCGCGCTACACCATGATTTGGGTCTTGTTATGCGGGGTTATTTTAAGTCTCCTGCTCGGCAGGATGAATCCTGTTTCGATGAATTTGGCGATGACCATACCCACCGTTATCTGGCCTGAATGGACGTGGAACGCCACGTTTAACCTTGCCATTCCCTTAATCTTGGTCAGCTTAACAGGGCAGTTTTTACCGGGTATGGCCATCTTAAATCTCAGTGGCTACAACACACCAGCCAAACCCATCGTCAGTGTCGCAAGCCTTGCCTCATTAGTGGTCGCTTGTGTTGGTGGCATTACCATTGTACTCGCGGCGATTACTGCCGCGCTGTGTACAGGCAAAGATGCACATGAGCTCAAAGAAAAACGCTATATCGCAGGCGTCGCCAATGGGATTTTTTACTTATTAGGGGGATTGTTTGCCGGTAGCATTGTCATGGTGTTTAGTCTGTTGCCAAAAGAGCTGGTCGCAGCATTGGCAGGCCTTGCTCTTATTGGTGCTATTTCTGCCAACATCACGATTGCTATGAAAGATGACGGCCAACGAGACGCCGCCTTAATTACTTTTTTAGCGACCGCCTCTGGCATGAGTTTTCTTGGGTTAAGTTCTGTATTTTGGGGCATTGTTATCGGTATGGTGGCTCATTATGTTTTGACAAAAAAACGTTTATCACCACTTTCTACTTAATCGCAAACGCTATGAGTGATTGATCATACCACCTTCTGATACCACCCATTAACACTCAGCCTCCTTAATGAATGATTCAACGGTTTTAACGAAAATTCTGGCTAATAATCTCTAACACTACTGTCTTATAGGATATCAATATGATTAACAAAGCGGATAAAAGTCTCACAGATGTGCTCAGTCAAATCAAAGATGGCGCCACGATTATGATTGGTGGCTTCGGTACTGCAGGACAGCCTGCCGAACTGATTGACGGCCTCATCAGTTTGGGCGTTAAAGATTTGATTATCATCAATAATAATGCTGGTAACGGTGACCATGGTCTTGCCAAACTATTAAAATCTGGGGCGGTACGCAAAATCATTTGCTCGTTCCCGCGCCAATCAGACTCTTGGGTGTTTGATGAGCTGTATCATGCGGGCAAAATCGAGCTTGAACTGGTGCCACAAGGCAATCTCGCCTGTCGTATTCAAGCCGCCGGTATGGGACTTGGTGCGGTATACACGCCAACAGGTTTTGGTACTTTGCTCGCAGAAGGTAAAGAGACGCGCCATATCGATGGTAAAGACTATGTCCTAGAGTATCCAATTAAAGCAGATTTTGCCTTAATCAAAGCTGACAAGGGCGATCGCTGGGGTAACTTGGTCTATCGTAAGTCTGCCCGTAACTTTGGTCCAATCATGGCAATGGCGGCTGACGTGACCATCGCTCAAGTCTCTAGAACCGTTGAGCTGGGTGAGCTTGATCCCGAACACATCATCACGCCGGGTATCTTTGTGCAGCATGTGGTGCCAATCCAGCCAACTCATGCCAACGCCGCAGCTATCGCTTAGTCATCGCTTAACACTGCCATTTATAAGGAGCTTCACCATGAGCCATACGTTACTAACACGGGACCAAATCGCCAAGCGTGCTGCCCAAGATATCCCAGATGGTGCCTATGTCAATTTGGGCATTGGTCTACCCACCAAAATTGCGAAATATTTGCCTGCTGATAAGGATGTGTTTTTGCATTCAGAAAATGGCCTGCTGGCTTTTGGCCCTCCGCCCGCCAAAGGTGAGGAAGACCCCGAACTGATCAATGCCGGAAAAGAATACGTCACTATGTTAGAGGGTGGCAGCTTTTTTCATCACGGTGACTCGTTTGCCATGATGCGTGGTGGACACATCGATATTTGCGTGTTGGGTGCGTTTCAAGTGGCGGCCAATGGCGACTTAGCTAACTGGAGTACCGGTGCAGAAGACGCAATACCCGCTGTCGGCGGCGCCATGGATTTAGCGGTTGGTGCCAAAAAAGTCTTTGTCATGACCAATCACACAACGAAAACAGGCGATCCTAAGATTGTCAATGAACTGACCTACCCCGTGACTGGCAAACACTGCGTTGATCGTGTTTACACCGATCTGTGTGTCATTGATGTCACTGATAAAGGGTTAGCAGTCACAGAGATCATTGACGGTATGAGCTTTGCTGAGTTGCAAGCAGTGACTGGTGCTAGGCTCATTGATGCCACTCATTCATAAAAAAACTCACAATCCAAACCCAACTCTCAGGACAGGATACTCACCATGACTGATTTCATCACTGGTTTAAATGATGCTTATATTATAGACGCCATTCGCACACCTTTTGGGCGTTACGGTGGCGGCTTGGCACCAGTACGGGCAGATGACTTAGGCGCTATCCCTATCAAAGCACTAATGGAGCGTAATACCAACGTCGACTGGATGCAAGTAGATGATGTCATCTATGGCTGCGCCAATCAAAGCGGTGAGGATAACCGTAACGTTGGGCGTATGTCGTCACTGCTCGCAGGCCTTCCCTATCAGGTGCCTGCCACCACCGTCAACCGCTTATGTGGCTCATCAATGGATGCGCTAGCCATCGCCGCGCGCGCGATTAAAGCAGGAGAAGCCGATCTCATTATCGCAGGCGGCGTTGAGAGCATGAGCCGTGCACCGTTTGTGATGGGCAAATCAGATAAAGCGTTTGGGCGTGGCCAAACGCTTGAAGACACTACGATGGGCTGGCGTTTCATCAATCCAAAGCTCGACAAATTATATGGTACCGAGACCATGCCGCAAACGGCAGAAAACGTCGCCGAGCAGTTCAACATCAATCGCGCTGACCAAGATGCTTTTGCCCTACGTAGCCAACAACGTACCAAAGCTGCAGAAGCGGCAGGATTTTTCAAAGACGAGATTACCCCAGTCGTCATCCCGCAGCGCAGAGGCGATGCGGTCATTGTCGATAAAGATGAGCATCCTCGGGCTGATACCACGCTTGAGAAATTAGCCAAGCTGCGTGCCATCGTCAAAGAAAACGGCACCGTGACAGCCGGTAATGCCTCAGGGATTAATGATGGTGCGGCAGCTTTTTTAGTCGCTTCCAAGCAAGCGGTGAAGCAATTTAACTTAAAGCCGCGTGCCCGTGTTGTGGCGGCAACGACGGTCGGGGTTGAACCACGCATCATGGGGTTTGCCCCCGCACCAGCGATAAAAAAGCTATTGGCGCAAACAGGATTGTCACTCGATGAGATGGATGTCATTGAATTAAACGAAGCATTTGCGGCGCAATCGCTAGCCTGTACACGCGACTTAGGTTTGCCAGATGATAGCGCACGCGTCAATCCCAATGGTGGGGCGATTGCGCTTGGTCACCCCCTAGGTGCGTCGGGCGCAAGGCTGATCTTAACCGCACTCAATCAACTTGAAAAAACGGGCAAACGCTTTGCCATCTGCTCCATGTGTATTGGGGTAGGACAAGGCATCGCCATGATTATTGAACGTGTTGACCATTGCGCATAGAGCATATAAATAGTTAACCATCATAACCACAAGCCTATGCGTCACTGACACGATAATGACACCATTCCAAATAAGGACAATAGTTATGCCCGTATTTAACAATAAAGACGTTACTTTACACTATGCTACTTTTGGTGATAATCACCACCCTGCGCTTATATTCTCCAACTCCTTAGGGACAAGTTACCACATGTGGCAGCCGCAAATTGACGCCTTGCAAAACGATTACTTCATTATTTGTTATGACACTCGTGGTCATGGTAAATCTTCTGCGCCCAAAGGCCCTTATAGTCTTGATGAGCTTGGTCAAGACGTCATTGATTTGCTTGATCATCTGAATATTGATAAAGCATTTTTTTGTGGCATCTCAATGGGCGGCATGACTGGTCAATGGCTAGCCCTCAATTATGCTAACCGCTTCCACCACTTGATGCTATGCAATACCGCCGCGAAGATTGGGAACGAGGGAGCGTGGACAGATCGTGCGCAGTTGGTACGAGAGCAAGGTCTAGACCCTATTGCAGCTACAGCAGCATCGCGTTGGTTTACCGCAGGCTTTATCGACACTCATCCTGAGGTCGTACAAAACTTATCTGATACGCTTGCCGCTGGGAGTAGAGAGGGTTATGCTAGCTGCTGTGAGGCGCTGTCTGTCGCTGATACTCGCGAACAGTTAAAAGATATCGATGTCGCGATTACAGTGGTGGCAGGCTCTAAAGATCCTGTGACGACGGTTGCTGATGGTCAATATATGGTCGAGCGTCTCCCAAACGCCATGCTTGCCACGATCGACGCTTCACACATCTCAAATATTGAGCAGCCTGAGGTATTCAATCAACTTGTGCGACAACATTTGACCCATTCATAACGCCAAACTTATTGCGCATTTAAGTACCCATGTGAGAAGAGAGCAATAAGTAGCTCATATATCTTTTAGATATATGAGCTGTTTTTTGTCTGTGTTTTAAAAATGTGTTTCACGGTCAGTGAGTACCAGACTTTTGCACAACAGTCACAGCGCAGAAGTCACAGGTTTATAAATCATGACAACGTATTTTAGTGGCAGCCCTTATTTCCCCTCCACCACCCAAGCAACAACCATACCTTTTTGGTATAAATTTATACTTAGAGGGTTTTTGACTTGATCCTTAGAAAACCCTAACTTAATAAGTACTTATAGGGACATTACCCATGGAGAAAGACGAATGGAATCACCAACGTTAAACGTCAATAAAGTGATTGATGACGCCAAATTTGCGCCCTTTCATTGGAAAGTGCTGTTTTGGTGTTTATTAATTATTATCTTTGATGGCTACGATCTCATCATTTATGGTGTGGCACTACCACTGCTTATGGAAGAGTGGTCATTGACAGCTGTACAAGCAGGTTTTCTTGCCAGCGCGGCCTTATTTGGCATGATGTTTGGGGCGATGATCTTTGGTACTTTATCTGACAAAATCGGTCGCAAAAAAACCATCATGATTTGCGTGGGCCTGTTCAGTAGCTTTACCTTTTTAGGCGCGTTTGCTAGTGGTCCAATGCAATTTGCCGCCTTGCGCTTTATCGCCGGTTTGGGTATTGGTGGCGTGATGCCAATCTGTGTCGCACTGACTTCAGAGTATGCGCCAAAACGCATCCGCAGTACGTTGGTCGCGGTGATGTTCAGTGGCTATGCCATCGGTGGTATGGCATCCGCCCTACTGGGCTCGTTTTTGGTGGTGGACTTTGGCTGGGAGGTGATGTTTTATATTGCCGGCATACCGACCTTGCTGCTACCTATTATTTGGAAAATGCTGCCTGAGTCTTTGATGTATCTTGTCAAAGAAAAACGAGACACAGAGGCGAAAGTCATCGTGCAAAAACTGGCGCCACAGGCAACCGTCACCCCTTCTACCACTTTATTGTTAGACGAACCGACCAAAGGTGATGATGCTCCTATTAAAGCGCTTTTCCTAAAAAACCGCGGCTTTACGACCATTATGTTTTGGGTTGCTTTCTTTATGTGCCTACTGATGGTTTACGCCCTCGCCAGCTGGTTGCCCAAACTGATGATTCAAGCGGGTTATTCGCTAGGCGTTAGTATGCTGTTTTTATTTGCGCTCAACATTGGTGGCATGGTGGGTGCGATTGGTGGCGGTGTGCTGGCTGATAAATTCCACCTTAAGCCGGTCTTGACCACTATGTTTGCTCTTGGTGCGGTTTCATTAATACTGCTTGGTTATAACAGTCCTCAGGTGGTGTTATACACCCTCATCGCGATTGCTGGCGCCACGACGATCGGCTCACAGATATTGCTCTATACCTTTGTGGCTCAGTACTACCCTACCGCGGTTCGTACGACAGCGATGGGCTGGGCATCAGGTATCGGGCGCATTGGCGCGATTGTTGGACCCATTTTGACGGGGGCGTTACTGACACTTGAGCTCAGTCATCAAACCAACTTTTTGTTTATCGCCATACCAGGTATTATTGCCGCCATTGCCATTTTCTTAGTGAACCTCAGTGCTGCGGTTGACAGTAAAAAAAATCAGCCACCACAGATGGCTTTAGACACCCCAATCTCGACTTAAAATTCACTTAAGCGTGATATGCGGTTGCACACGCAGTTGCACACGATTATTTAACACTTATCAATTTTTAGCGTATTCACGATGTGAGTACGCTATTTCTTTATTGTCAACGTATGGTCAGGTCAACCGAAAAAGGCTACAGGGGGATGAAGTTGTCGTATTAAGACGGAAAAACCACCACCGCATCTCCCTCTTGCCATGGTTGAAATTTGGTCATGACTTGCAGAAATAACGGGTGCGCAAGCCAGTTCTGTAGCCACTGTTGCAGCTTAGGATATGGCAAGCTATAAAAAGTATCACGATCCACATGGGCGAATTGGCGAACAAAAGGCATGATGCCAATATCAGCAATAGTCACACGACTCCCCAGTAAGTAGGCATTTTTGGTCAGTAATTCCTCCAAAACCTGCAAAAACGCTTCTCCCCGCTGTCGATACGCTGTCTGCGTCATCTCTAAATGACGATCGGCGTATTTGTAGCGATCTAGCCAGTGTTTAAACTCATTGTCGTTTTGCTCAATTAAAGCATGGGCCTGAGATAAAACGTTTTCATCAAGCAGCCCTTGTGGGTCTTGCTGCTCCAATGCCCATACCATTATCTCTAGGCTCTCTTCAATCACCGTCCCATCCGCAAGCTGTAAAACCGGTACGGTGCCTTTCGGACTAATCGCTAGCATCTGTTCCGGTTTGTTTTTGAGCGTGATCTCCCGCAGCGCCACTGGCAATTGGGCAAATAAAAGGCCAAGACGAGCTCGCATGGCGTAGGGACAACGACGAAAAGAGTACAGACGGTGAAGCGGTGAAGTCATAGTTATTCCTGTAGTTGGATGAGCTCAAGGGGTCAGAGCTCCTGTTTTCAGTAGTTACCAAATATTAGTCTTAATCTATGTTATCACAGCTCGCTTTTAAAGCGTTTACGCACCTGACGCAAGTATAGAGCCGGTGCCACTCGCCACAGTAAACTGCCAAAGCGCGAAATAGGTTCAGGCAGTATCCAGCGTTTGCGCTGCTGCAACCCTTGATCGATCAAGTCAGCCATCCATTCAGCGCTGCGCATATTACCTACCATCGAGCGTGGGTGCCGGGCGATGCCACCATTATGCCCCAGCGCATGATTCTCAATAGGCGTATCCAGAAAGCTTGGGTACACCATGAGGATGTGAATACCCTCAGACTCTAGCTCCAAGCGTAGCACTTCAAAGAATTGTGTCAATGCCCCCTTAGCGGCGCAGTATGCTGCACGCCCCGGCACTGGCATCCACCCTGCCATCGAGCCAATACAGACAATCTGACCGCTGGATTCACGTAGCAGGGGTAGCGCAGCCATGGTCAACTCTACTGCCCCCTGCCAATCTACTGCCATGATTTTGCGGAACACCGCAGGATCAGTCTGATGCGCTGGTGAGCGGTGGGTAATTCCAGCATTATTAACCAGTAGATCAAGCCGACCAAAGCGTTCACGCACTTGCTCAATAAGAAAAGCAATATCATCGAGTTGAGTGATATCTGTGGTGACCGCCATGACTCTATCAGAGTCTCCCAACTCAGTAGCACGTGCGCTTAAAGCTGGCCCATCTATATCGGCCAGCACCAAACGATGTCCCGCTGCGTACCAGTGACGAGACATCGCCCAGCCCAGACCCGAGGCCGCACCAGTGATTAGAGTGACAGATGTTAATGACATTGATGACATTCTCTGTGTCAGGGTTTACGCAGACCATTGCGTTCGATGAAGTACTCAAACGTTTCGGCAGACGTCTTCGCTAAAGGATAACCAAACTCTTCTTTTAACCGCTGGTTGCTGAGAACGGGACGATACCGCAAAAAATTAACTTGCTCTGGCCCCGTTGGTTTGCCACGCCATTTTGCAACCTGCAACCCAGATTTAACCAACCATACTGGCAGCGTAAGTAGCGGTTTGTTGAGTCGATTAGCAATATCCTTCATCGTCAGCGCCCCATCACCCGCCATATTGTAGATACCAACTTTGTCCTCGCGTATCCCCATCTCCGTGGCCCCAATCACGTCTTGATCCCAAATAAACACAAAAGGCGAATCACTACCTTTAAGCGCAAGAACACGCGGCGCCATAAACAAACTGGTAATCTGGTTACGAGTATCGGCTCCCAATACGGTACCCGGCCGAAAAATGAGTTGCTGTAGTTGCGGATGCTGCTGGCGGAAGTCGGCCAGCATTTCCTCGACCTGTCTTTTATGGTCGGAGTAGGCAAACTCAGTATTACCGCGTAATGCATCTTGTTCGTCTATCCATTCAGGATTATCGGCGTGATACCCGTAGGCCGCTCCAGAACTGGTCAGCGTTAAGTGCTGTACACCTGCCTTAATGCAGCAGTCGAGCACATTGCGCGTGCCATTGACATCGATATCATAGTCACGAGCGCGATCTTTCGATGCTTGTAGGATGGAGGCTAGATGCACAACATGGGTAATCTTCTCTTTTTTTAGTAATGCAGTCAGACTCTGATCGCGTACATCCAGTACTGCAACTGAGAAGTCCAAATCGTCGCGGCGGCGTACATCTGTGCCGACTACATGATAATGAGCAGCCAGTCGATTACCCAGTTGATGGCCTATATAGCCAGCCGCGCCAGTGATTAGTATACGTTTATTCATAGGGAATCCGTGCCCAGATTTGTGAAAGTGTGAGGCCTGACACTAAGTGCCAGACGCCCCAGAATGCCGTGATCAGCATCATGCTGCCCGCCTCTGGGAAAAAGGTAAATAAAATGACCAAACCCAATCCTGAGTTTTGGATGCCCACCTCCAAGGTCACAGCGCGTCGATCAGCGACCGGTAACTTGAGCATTCGGCCTATCCCGTAACCCAACGAGAGTGCCAGCAGGTTGTGTGCCACGACCAACCAAAAAAAGCTGTGAAAACGCTCTATAAAAAGGGCGACATTACTTGAAAAAGCAATCGCGACAAAGCTCATTAACACCAGCAGCGAGATGATGCGCAGCGGTTTTTGAATGCGTACTACTAAATCCGGTAGCTTGCGCCCCGTCACCATACCGAGCACTAAAGGCACTGCCAGAACCAGCAAAACCAATATCAAAGTGCTGCTAGGCTCAATCGTGATTTGCGTCAAGTATTCGCGTGTATGCGGGTTAAGCCAACCGTAAAAGGCAAAATTCAATGGTGTTAATACGGTCGCAGCAAGACTCGATACAGCTGTCATGCTGACTGACACCGCAACATTGCCGCGTGCCAGCCAAGTCATGATATTAGAGAAGCTACCGCCAGGACAGGACGCCACCAAAATCATCCCTAGCGCCAGCTCTGGGTCGATGTTTAATGCCCAAGTAAGCAGACACGTCATCAAGGGCAACAACAAAAACTGAGCAAATAAACCGGCAATTGGTGCGATTGGAGACAAAATGACGCGCTTAAAATCTTCGAGACGCAGGCTCAGTGACACACCGAACATCATTAACGTCAAGATAAGATTAAGCAAAACCAGACTACTTGGTGAAAATACCACCGCCGCCATCATACTTCTGATGCCAGTATAGGTTGTTCTATCTTGAGCTCAGCTATGTGCTTGGACAGAGTATCTAAGTACTCATCTTTATTCACATAATACGCCATGCGTGCAAGCTTGATATAATTATAGCCACCATCGAGATTTGTGCCAGCACGCTGACGTTTCACCTCATTGAACTGTCTGGCGGCTTCTGTGTTCTGCTCGCGCTGCTGAATATAAAGCGCCACCAGCCGCGCTTGTTGATTGCGACCCTCCCAGCCCAAACCTGCGGCTTCAACCATACCCATCATAAATAAATTGTCATGGATAGGATGAAACACATTCATGTAGAGCTGCGGTGCATCTTGATTGACCGGCCAGTTGAGATGCTGTCGGTCAATGAATGGATAGTCAAGTAGGTAACCGGTCGCCATGAGAATCAAGTCATAATCATGACTTTCACCATCACTAAACGTCACAGTGTGATCATCTATGTGACGAATATCCCGACGCGCCTTAATATCGCCATGTCCCAAATGGTGTAACACCAGTGAGTTGACCACTGGATGGGACTCATACATACGATAATTTGGATTCGGTAATCCGTAATCAGAGGGTTTGCCAATGATCATCCGGATCATGGCAGCATCCATGCGCTGTTTCACCGGACGTGGCAGCTTTAGCTTGCCGCCGAGCGTATCACTTGGCTGACCTTTAATAAATTTGGGCAAAAAATAATAGCCTCGGCGCAAACTGATGTCTACGGACTTGGCATGATGTACTGCATCAACGGCAATATCCGCCCCAGAGTTACCGCAGCCAACGATCAGCACGCGTTTGTCTGTGAAAATGGAGGGGCTACGATACTCGGATGAGTGCATTAACTTGCCTGCAAACTCACCCGGCAAGCCTGGCATATTAGGGGTGTGCAAAGTGCCGTTAGCGATCAAGACACCATCGAATAAGCGTGATTGCGTTTGGCCATCACATTCACTAATCAGACGCCAACGATCACCTTCAGGCTCCACGCTAATCACTCGCGTGGCGAACTCGTAGTGTGATTTGAGATTGAAAGTGTCTGCAAAATCGCGGAAGTACTGACGTAGCTGCGTATGATGAGGGTAAGAAGCGGCCGAGTCATTCATAGGGAATTCGGCGAATTCGGTCATGCGCTTGGACGAAATTAAATGGGCGCTTTCGTACATAGTGCTGTGTGGATTGTCGATATCCCACAATCCGCCCACATCTGTGTGCAACTCAAAACCTGTGAAAGCAATATTCAGTTTTTGTAAATTTCGGGCTGCAGCCAACCCCATTGGACCTGCTCCAATCACTGCATACATGAGAATCACCTTAAAAATCCATTTCATTATATTAATCAGCCAGTTCCATCTGACTGCCCTACTGGCGGGCATTACCAGCGTCTTGCTTACCCTTAACACAGAAATAGCATACATTTAACCATTCGCCCGAGCAAACGAATAAAGCGACTCAGTAGATCTCTTACGCTGTTTGTGTGTTGCCGCTCCTCACACCCTGTATTATCACCTTTGGTGTCACAGCTATAAAATAACGTCCCGTCAAGCCTAAACACATTGACATCCACACCGATTAACGTAATAATAATTTAGATGTTAATGGTTATCAATAACCTACATCGCTTATCGATCCTCACTGTTTATTCGTTCATGTATTTTCTGTCTCTCTAGTCAGTTATAGATATCTTGTTGATCAACCTCAAGTTTCTGATTTTTTTATCTAACCTCTCCGCGACTTCGTATTTTTAGATATCAGTTAATTGACTGCTATTTGATTTTTAGCTTGGAATCATATTTATGGCTCAACCACTTGCCCAGCATGATATCAATAAAACACCGTTAGCCATTACCGATAAAGACCAATTCGTCAGTCACATCAATGAAGAACATCAAGATGAACTTGCCATGTTTATCAACGCTTTTACCAAAAAATCAATGCGCGAGTACGAGGTAGCGACGATAAAAGAGATCTATAGTGATGGTATATTGCTAGAGGTCATAACCCCTACTACTGACAACAACACAGCCGGCACACTTCAAGCTAAAAGGCCTGTCAGCGGCCACATTTTCGCAGCCGCCTCCGCTGTCACAAATCATCACTTCATCCATTTTACGTCCCCTATTAGCGACTCAGTGGCACTGCAAGAGCAATACATCACACTGTTGCAAAAGTCTGCCAGTCAGCTTGGCAAACGCACGATTAAACTTCAAGAGCAGCGTTTTACTGTGATGAATGGCTATTATGCCAGTCCTAATCTATACCGATTGGTGGTAACCGCACCTGCTAGCACGCCGCTTAATCATCCAGGCTATGCCTATTTATTTGAACTTGATTCCGATGGATTATTGGCGCCAAACAATGAATCAGTGGACAATATATCAGCAGACAACGAATCAGTAAATCAGGACAAGCCTTTGCAGCGTTATTACACTTTACGAAAAGCTTGGCAAGATTCAGACA
Source organism: Psychrobacter namhaensis (assembly GCF_016107545.1). Taxonomy (GTDB): domain Bacteria; phylum Pseudomonadota; class Gammaproteobacteria; order Pseudomonadales; family Moraxellaceae; genus Psychrobacter; species Psychrobacter namhaensis. The sequence continues at coordinate 72,383 of NZ_JABASS010000009.1, read as the reverse complement.
ACGGCGCTGTTCAAGCTTGGATAGATGTCTATGTTCATGGTGACACCCCAGGCGGTAACTGGGCGCGTTCTCTCACCCGTGACATGCAAATAAAAAGTGTGCGTGAGTATCCTGAAAAAACAGAACATCTCACTGAAGGCCAATGCTTACTCATCTGTGATGAAACCTCGCTGCCTACAGTAGCCAATCTATTAGAAAACTGGCAAAACCCATTGTCTCCCCTTGTCATTGTCATCACCAATGATCCAGAGGACGTGAATTACCTCCATACCCTAAAACTTAGCGACCATCTACGTCAGGACGAGTGTTTTTTGCAAAACAACTTACTGCCTATTGTCAATACACCTAAGACTGACCTTGCTGCACAAATAGTGATGTTATTACACACGCAGCTCACCACCATGCCGCGCAAGATTGACAAGGTATGGGGCGCGCTTGAAGCAACAGATATCAAGTCGTTACGACCAAAATTAAAAGCAAGCCTTGGCTTATCACGTCAGGATATGGTGATAAAGGTGTATTGGCGAATGCAATAAACCGTTCGCGCTTTATACATTCACACACAGTAGAGACTGAACGACTCATCGATTATCGATAAATATGAATCGCTCTAGCAAAGTAAGTAGCGCTTTTATCTGATGGCTTGCACTACATGAGTATGGCGCTTTAAACGCTTTATCGGGTACACCACCATAACGTTAAGGACACTCTCTATTCTTGACAGACAGGTTTACACTTAATGCGGTAATGTTATTGTAATGAAAACAATTATCATTATAATATGCGTTTAAATCACACGCTGGAAATATTCATGCAACTGTCTCGCTTATACTCTGCTATTTTTCGCCTTAATCCCATGAATGTGTCTGACGCCCCGCTCTCATTGAAGTCGTTGTGCTCCTCTTGTCTGTCCACTTCCGTGGTGTTATTGGGGGTGAGCCAAGCTGCATGGGCACAAACAGATATCAATACCGATACCCAGTCAGCCGATCCTAGCGTCGTACTGGACACCATTGTAGTGACCAGTAGCGCCGATGCCTCAGCAGACGGATTACCCCCTGCTTATGCAGGCGAGCAAGTTGCCACAGGCAGCCGCGTTGGGATCTTAGGGAATCAAGACATCATGGATACGCCGTTCTCTACGGTCTCATATACCAACGAATATATCACCAATCAGCAAGCACAAAGTGTGGGTGACCTGCTCAGAAAAGACCCGACTGTGCGTGTCGCCAGAGGCTACGGTAACTTCCAAGAAGCGTACTTTATGCGCGGCTTTGTCACAACCTCTGATGACACCATGTTCAATGGTTTATACGGTATATTGCCCAGACAATATATCGCAACTGAGTTATTCGAGCGTGTTGAAGTTCAGCGCGGAGCGTCTGCCATGTTAAATGGCGCAGCTCCCGGCGGAGGTAACGCTGGTGGTACGATTAACCTGCTACCAAAACGTGCGGGTAATGAGCCACTGCGTGAGGTGACGCTCGGCTATGGTCAAGGCGATCAAGGCAAAGTAGCGGTAGACGTGAGTGATCGCTTCGGTACAGAGGACGCTTTTGGCGTTCGCTTCAATGCCGCTTATCAAGATGGCGACAGCGCAATCGATGATGAGTCTTCAACCTTGGGTCTAGCCGCTTTTGGCCTAGACTATCAAGGCGATCAGTATCGACTATCAGCAGACTTAGGCTGGCAGGACAACAGGCTGAAAGAAACTCGCCCCAATGTCAATCTTGCAGGAGTGTCTAGCGTACCAAATGCACCAAAAGCATCAAAAAATTGGGCTCAGCCTTGGACTTACTCAAACGAAGAAGATGTGTTTGGTACCATTAGAGGCGAATATGACTTTAGTGACACCGTCACCGCTTACGGCGCTTATGGCATACGACATGGCGACGAAAACAACTCTTTATCAGACTTCACAGTAACCAATGCGAACGGCACTGGCTATGTTTATCGATTTGATAACACTCGAGAAGACAAAGTCCAAAGTGCTGAGCTTGGTCTCCGTGGTCAATGGCAAACCGGTAAAGTGGCTCATGATTGGGTACTAGCAGCCGATCTCTATGATCGAGAAGAAAAAGGCGCTTATGCTTTTGACTTTGGTAACCAACTTGCGACTAACTTATATAACCCTACTGACTATCGTGATAACAGCTGGTCAGATACCGCATTTTTCGGTGGCGATTTAGACAATCCAAAACTGACAAACGAAACAAAGCTGCAAAGTTTTGCGTTAGCAGACACCGTGTCTTTGTTCGATGACAAACTAAAAACCACCTTAGGCGTGCGTCATCAAAATATCAAAACAACCAGCTATGACCCTAATACTCAAGCTCAAACCTCTGATTACGATGAGAGCAAATGGACGCCAAGTATCGGTATCGTCTACCAACCGAGCATGGACTGGTCTGTTTATGGTAACTATATTGAAAGTCTCGCTAAAGGAAAACCCGCGCCACTCACTCAGAATGAAACTCCTGTCACCAATGGTGGTCAAGAACTCGCACCTTATATCAGCAAACAAACTGAAGTGGGTGTTAAATATGACAACGGCATGATTGGTAGTAGTCTCGCGATATTCCATACTGAGGAGCCGCGTGCTTATGTCGATGATACCAATACTTTTGTGGCAGCAGGTGAAAACCGTCACCAAGGGGCTGAGCTATCAGTCTTCGGTAGCCCAAGCGAAAATATGCGCATTATCGCGGGTGTCAGTTATTTAAGCGCCAAACAAAAAGACACGGGCGATACCACGTTAGATGGCAACCGTGTCATTGGTATACCCAAACTGCAAAGCAACGTCAACCTAGAGTATGATCTAGCAGCAGTTGAAGGACTAACATTGACGGGCGATATCATTCACACAGGCACACGTTATGCCGATGCGGCCAACACGTTAAAAGTAGATGGTTATACCACGTTAGACCTTGGTGCACGCTACCGTACGATGCTGGCAGGACAAGAGGTTACATTAAGAGGAATGGTGACCAATGTCACTGGTGAAGATTACTGGCAATCAGTGGGTGGTCTTCCAGGCTACGGTCATTTAAATGCAGGTGAGCCCACAGCATTAAAGGTATCAGCAACTTTCGACTTTTAAAAGACGCTGCTTAAGCCATATTAATAAATTTTCAATAAAAGGGATTAGGCGCGACCTACTCCCTTTTATGCCATCAAAAATACGTAAAATCCATCCTATTATTGAGTCACTATGTCCTCTCGTGCCACAGCTTCTTTATATCACATGATTTGGGCGCACTACCGCTTGCCCTTTTTCAAAGTCATCTTGCTTAATCTAGTGAATGCGGCCGTCAGTGTGGGTATCATTGCTTATATCAATCACACGTTTATCAGTCAGCCCGCGTTTGATACCTTATCGTGGGTGAGTTTGGGTTACTTTTCAGCGTTAGTGCTACTGCTGTTAGTCACTACTTTCTTATCGCAGTATGCTTTGACACGTTTGGGTCACAAGTTTGTTTATGAGCTTAGAACGACGCTGGTCAAACAAATCATCGATACCAAAGTCCCGCAAATAGATCATTTGGGTAGTGCGCGATTACTCGCCAGCCTATCCTCTGATATCCAGTCCATTACTGTGGCCTTTGTACGCATGCCAGAGTTGGTACAGGGGATTATCTTATCTGCGGGTGTCGCCCTTTATCTGGGTTGGCTATCATTGCCCCTACTGTTGATTGTCATGTTTTGGATTGTGATGACCATTTGGATCAGTACCATTTTAGTGAAACATGTCTATAAGCATTTGACAGAACTGCGAGACATTAACGATCTTTTATATCAAGACTATGAATCTATTATAGAAGGTCGTAAAGAGCTGGCGCTAAATCAACATCGCGCTAAAAAATTGTATAACACCGACTTTTTGTCCCATGCCAAATCTTATGAAAAAACAGTGGTTAAGTCTGACACGTTTCATTTATCGGCAGTGAATTGGTCAAACATCATGATGTTCGCAGCGATTGGTGTGGTGTTTGCAGTATCCAACTATCTTGATATACCGATGACTGTGGCCACTACCTTTTCTTTAACGATTTTATTTGTGCAATCGCCTCTCCTTCATGCAGTCGGTGCTTATCCGACGCTGCAAACGGCACAAGTTGCACTAGATAAAATAAAATCCTTAGAGCTGGCAGACTATCAATCAGCATTTGCCACCGACACCGCCGTCAAAGACTGGCAATCTATTACTTTGTCCGATATTCATTATCGTTATGAGAGCAGTCATTCTGATGCATCTGCTCTAATTACAAAAAATACGGCTCATTCAAATGATATATTAAAAAACGTCAATTTAACCTTAAAACGTGGCGATGTGGTCTTTTTGATCGGCGCTAATGGTAGTGGCAAATCTACCCTTGCCAAGATTATGACAGGGATTTTTACCCCTACTACCGGTTCTGTCCACATTGATGCTCAGCTCATTGACTCAAAAAACAATGCTGATTATCGACAGCTGTTTTCTGCCATTTTTAGTGACCAACATCTCTTTAAACAACTGATTGGCTGTGAGGGTAATGACCCTGATATGACGTTAGTAGACACCTGGCTGCATAAATTAAACCTGCAAGATAAAGTCAGTGTGACTGACCATCGACTGTCTACCGATAAACTATCACAGGGACAACGTAAACGATTGGCCATGCTCATCGCTGTCGCTGAACATAAGGACATCCTGTTACTTGATGAGTGGGCGGCTGACCAAGATCCTGCGTTTCGCCGCGTGTTCTATCAGACCCTGATTCCTGAACTAAAAGCGCTGGGTAAAACCTTATTTATTATCAGTCATGATGACAGCTACTTTGAGCATGCTGATCGATTGTTACTGATGAAAGAAGGCAGCTTAATTGAACTAAATGCTGAAGAACGACAGCTCGCCAGTGCCGATGCCATCTCCATGTTGAAGTAAATATGACTTTGAGTATAAAGCCATTGTAAATAAAGTCATTGAAAATAAATCCATAACGATAACGTAAAGGGGCGTCTTTTAGAAAGACGCCCCTTTACGTTATAGATGAGAACAAACCGTTTGAACCCCTGGTTTATTTTAATAATTTCTGTAAAAAACTAACCCGAGACAATAACAAAAAATCCAACAACCCGATAGCAACAATAGCGATGATAGCGGTCGGGAATATCATCGCCACAACCAGTAAAGGAATGGCAAATGGCCACCGTATAGCAAGGTTTAGACCACGTGCTGGTGGATTTAGTCCTGTCCTAACGCTATCACTACGCGGGCGGCGTTGCCACCACATGACATAACCACTCATACAAATAGCAATGACAGAGAGGCAAAATAACACATTGGCTAGCACACTCCACCATCCGAGTGTGCCCATATGAATCGCCGCACCTGCGGCCATAAATTTGCCAAAAGCATTGTAATGATCAAAGCGAATATCCGCTAATACGTTGCCCGAATAGCGATCAATGTGTACGGTACGATCAGCCGTGGGGCTGCTCATGTCGTAGCTCATGGAATCTTGACTAATGGTCCAAACCCCCGATGCGCCTTGTGGTAGATTCAATTGATAACGACCTACAAAGCCAATCTCACGGGCGTATCGATCTACCGTATCAATCATAAGAGGCAGATTGGGTGCGATACCCTCTGTACCTTTGGTCGTTCCTGATACTGGCATCGGCGTCAACTCAAGCACCCATGGCACCTCTTTGGTATTACCTGAATTTAGAATACTACCGTGTGTGGGTACGTCAGTGGACGCCGAACCATGGACGTGAGGTACTGGCATAGACTCATGCATAGCAGAGTGCGGTTGGCTATGATCAATAGAGACCGGCATAGGTGCAACGCCCCACTTGCCTGCCGGAAACTGACTCCACGACTGAACAACTCTTTCGCCCCACACGCCGGCCCACGCCATTCCTGAAATGCAAAAAAACAGCAATAAAATAGAGATCCAACTGCCTAAAGTCGCATGTATGGTCAGAAAAAATGACCGTTTTTGCTTACGATTAGTTTGGTTATCAGGAATCAGCATGGCCTTAATGGATTTGCGTTTTTGCCACCATAAATACCAACCGGTTAAAATCATTAAAATTGTCAATGATGCAGTGGTTTCTAGGAGGTAATCCCCGACTGTGCCTAAAAATAAGTCACTGTGAATGTGGTCAAAGGTACTGTACAGATTGCCGTTAGTCGTCGCACTTTTGATCACATCAGCCGTATAAGGATTGATCGCCACCATGGTGTCGTGGTCTGCTGATTTAACTTGAAACAAGGCAACGGTGGTCGCATCACGAGGCGCAATGTACTTTATCAGCGTACTATCAGGCTCGCTGTTAAGGGCACTTTTGGCTTGGGTAGAAACGGGTGCTAGAGCAGTCGATTCTGGAATCACAATGGTTAAACGCTCATTATCCCGACCTGCTGTATTGGCCATAAGTAGCATACCAAGTGCGGTACAAGCCAAAATGATCAAAAAGGGCGCAATAAACAGGCCTGCATAAAAGTGCCAACGCCATACCATAAAATAGCGTGGCGTGTTAATGGGTTGACGTGGCTGATCGTGCATAAATGTGACCTTTAACAGTCTATGGTTGTTTGATGAGCCACATAAGCCTATCAATAGTAGTAATAAGCGCTGTCTGCTTTTTGGCTTGGTCAGCTGGCCGGCTGCATCATACGAGAAAACTGATACAAACACCATCTTTTGCAGCCAGTAACTTATGTGAGAGTCACTATTTTTTATCTATCGTGAGCATTTAACCATTCAGCTAGACAAATTTTTTTCTTTGTCACTTCACTATAAAACCCACTATTCATGATTGCTAATCCTGCGACATCCTCTCAAAATGTAAGTTTTTAATGATAACGATAATCATTAATGTTATCATTAATCGCGTTGTTTAACGAAATCGAAATAAAGTCTGTCATAGTCAATGGTCATTATCTAAAAGGAAATATAATGCGGTCGCCTTTACCCTTCCAATCTATTCAAAAAAAACGCCTAACAGTGGCAATACAAGTTGGCTTATTAATGGGCATCAGTCATGCTGCTTATGCGAAGGATGTGCCGAACCTTAACGGAGACAACGAGGCGACTCCATCCACCACCTTAGATGCGGTTACCGTCTACGCCGACAGCTACCGCAGTACAGGCACAAAAACCGCATTAGATCCCAATGACGCACCAATGAGTTACACAAGAATCGATCAAGAGCTGCTACAAAAACGTCAAGCTGAGAGCGTCAACGCCGCCCTACGTTATGAGCCAGGGGTGACGACCGAGAGTCGCGGCACCGTGTCTATTTTTGATGAGTACAATATTCGCGGTTTTAAGACCTATTCTAATTTTTACGATGGGCTAAGACTGCCTTATGATGGTGCTTGGAACCTGATGCCACAAGTTGATATCTATGCCACGGAAGCGGTAGAAGTATTAAAAGGGCCCGCCTCTTCACTCTATGGCTACGCCGCCCCCGGTGGTATGGTCAACCAAGTCGCCAAGAGTCCAAAAAACACCCAAGCGTCTGAGGTGCAGCTTCGGCTTGGCAACCAAAATCTCAGAGAAGTAGCAATCGATACCACAGGCCCTCTTACAGACACACTGAATTATCGCTTGGTCGCGTTAAAGCGCAAAAAAGATGGACAGATGCAGACCACAGAAGAAGAACGCACCCTGATCAATCCATCACTTGAATGGCAAGCAACTGACGATGTTTCTGTCCTTGCCAATCTTTTTTATCAAGATGATCCAGAAATGGTACCCTCAACCCCATTGCCTGCTGTTGGTACTGTCTACAATGCCAGCTACGGCAAACTAGACAGTGATGCCTATGCAGGTGATAAATGGAATCGCTTTAGCAAAGAAGTATTCATGCCAAGCGTCACTGTCAACTGGGACATCAATGATCAGTTAACCTTTAAACATATCACGCGCTATACCGACGCCGAAGCGCAGCAACGTAATATATATAACCGTGGGTTTGTCGAGGGTAGTGACACGACTCTCAATCGCGTGGCATACACCACTGATGAGACTATGAACAACTGGACCACAGACAATCAGCTGGCTTATCAGCTAGATACTGCCAATACATCACATAACCTATTGTTTGGGGTCGAGTATCAAGAGACCGACAGCAACGCGACTTACTACGATGCTGGGCCAGCTGGCACACCAAATCTTGATTTATCGAGTCCAGACTTCTCACAGATAAATGCGGACAATTTGCCGTTAGATATTTATCGTCAGAAGCAAGACATCGAACAAAGCCAGCTGGGACTTTATGTACAAGATGAGATGCAGTGGCAAGATTTAACGGTAGTAGCAGGATTACGTCACGACAATTTTGACAGTAGCACCGAGCAAACCGAAGCCACTAAAGGGGCTATTTATAGTGACAAAACGATTAGTAATGATGCGTCAGAGACCAGTGGCCGTCTTGCTGCCATTTATGACTTTGATAACGGTCTATCTCCTTATGCCAGCTACTCACAATCGTTTCAGCCCGTTGTCGGTAGCAACTTCATTACCAATGAAGCATTTAAACCAACCACCGCTGACCAGTTAGAAGCGGGTATCAAATACCTGTCCTCAGATCGTGCCACCCAAGGGACGTTGGCTGTGTTTGATATTACGCAAAAAAATGTCATCGTAACGAACCCATCCAATTCTCAACAAAAAGTTCAAACTGGTGAGATTACTTCTAAAGGCGTTGAGATATCCGGCAGTCATATGCTGAATGACTGGGTAGACATCACTGCAAGCTACAGCTATACCGATGCTGAGATTACCGAGGATGAGTTCAATCCCGAGGTAGTCGGTAACACGCCGGCGCAAATCGCTAAGCACAAAGCCACGCTATGGGCCGATTACTATGCTACAGATAAGATCACCCTCAATGCAGGGGTTCGCTATGAGGGTGGTATGCAGGTTGATAAACAAAACTCAGACGAGCTGCCAAGTGTGACTTTGGTAGATATCGGTGGCAATTATCAAATTAATCCTATGCTTGCTGTCGGCGCTAGTATCAACAATCTCTTTGACAAAACCTATGTTGGCGCTTGCTATGACCTCGATAACTGCTGGATGGGACCTGAGCGTCAAGTGTCAGTCAGTCTAAAGGCAAGCTTTTAAGCACCAGAAAGCATTGAACAACAATCATAACAATAGAAGGAAAATATAATATGGCAAAACCCAATCCCAGAGTTCTTGAGGTTATTGGCACGACATACATCACGCCAAATATGTGCCGCGTCACGCTTGGCGGTGACGGATTGAGGGACTTTCCAGTCGATCAAGAGAGTGCTTACATCAAACTCATATTTCCTCAAAAAGAAGCGTCACGTCCACTGATGCGTACGTATACGATCAGCGGCCAACGTGACAATGAAATAGATGTTGATTTTGCTTTGCATGACGCTGAGGGGCCTGCCTCTACGTGGGCACGAAACGCCCAAGTTGGACAGCAAATCTTGGTGGGTGGTCCTGGACCAAAGAAGCTCATTAACAATGATGCGGATTGGTTTTTATTGGTTGGCGATATGACGGCCCTACCTGCGATCACTGTCAACCTCGCTCAGCTCCCTGATGACGCGCGCGGCTACGCTGTACTTGAGGTGACTACTGAGGCGGACCGACAAACACTCAAAAAGCCTGCAAATGTTGAAATCCATTGGATTATTAATGCCACACCTAATGCAGAAAACAGCCCTTTACTTGAGCGTATTAAAACACTTCCATGGTTTAGGGGACAACCTGCGGTTTGGGCGGCTTGTGAATTCCATAGTATGCGTACGCTACGCCAGTACTTCAAAGTAGAGCGCTTGATACTAAAAACGCACTTGTATGTCTCTAGCTATTGGAAAGTTAACAGCACAGAGGATCAACACAAAATTGAGAAGCGTAACGACGCAGAGAACGCCGCATAACACGCGAGAGACATGAATAGTCTTGATAGTCTTAGAGATCACTTACGCTATGCGATGATATTTCACTCATCATCCCATAGCCTTAAGGATTTTCTACTGACGGCTAAGCAAAAGAGACTCTACTTATCAAAACCTTTTAGAAGTTAACTCAAATTTTTTGACTACTACAATCGTAAAGCTTACAAAATACGAAAGTTAGCGCACCAAAATCACTGGTGATAACGTGCTGGCGATAATTTCTGTCGTGGTACTTCCCAAAAATAACTGCTGCCACTTAGAATGGCCATAGGCGCCCACCACCATAATATCAATGTGATTGTCTACTTGGAATTTTAACAGGCCATCAACGGCATCAGCCGCCGATAAATGATGCGCCTCTACGGCAAAACCTGCATCTTCGAGCTGCGCTGCGGCTGCACTCAAGCTTTGTTTGGCCGTGTCGTTATGGTTGCCTATCATGACGATATGACCCTGCAACCCTTTCAAGACAGGACTTCTCGCAACCATCCACGCCGCTTTAATAGCCGTTTTGCTGCCATCGAAGGCAATCATATATGAGCTTGGCTCTTTGAATTTCTCTGAGCAAATCAGTACCGGAACATCTGATGCTCGGGCAACTGTTTCAATTTGACTACCGATATTAATGCGACTGTTTTTATGGTCTTCTCCGCGCCGTCCCATGACGACGGCTCGGTTTTCTGTTTTAAAGTGCTCAATGGCTGGTAACAGCTTGCCGTGCCGTTGGTAGATACGGACACTGACACCATCAAAGCTACCTTGGATGTGACTTTTGGCATCTTGCACTAGGGCATCGCTATAACTGTTCACAACCTTTGCTCTTTGTTCATCCAGTTCGGTTAATTCTTCTAATAAAAACTGGCGACTATTAATACCGATCGCCCCTGACAAATCGCGTCTGGTCGACACAGGAATATCACTAACATGCAACAGACCGACTGGTAAGCTCAGCTTACTGGCATACCACGCTGCATAGTCACAAACCGATTCGGTCACTGCCGAGCCGTCAATACAAGCCAAAATGTGCTGTGATGTTGTCATAACTTATCCTTAAATGTAGTTATTTACTCCATGATTTGATCATAACCAATTTGGACCCTTTCATCCAGTGATGTAATTACAATTGTCCCAGACGGCTAGACCAAACCACACCATAATCAAAAACAATGTCTAATAGAGTCCGTTTGATTCATTCGTGAAGTCTTGTCCTCTCCTAACAGCATGCCCTAGTAAAGTTTGCTACAATATATTTTTTTTAATTTATGATTGAAGTAATCTTATTTAGGTGATGGAACTATGGCAAAAAATGCCCTACAGGCTCAATTGTTAAAAGCGGGATTGGTGGATAGCAAAAAAGCCAAAAAAATCAGCAAGCAGACTCAGCACGCTAAGCGGACTGGTGACTCAGAGAGTATGGAAGCCAAAAAAGCGTTGGCAGAAGCCCAAGCAAAAAAGCTGGAGAAAGATCAAAAGCTCAATCAGGAAAAACAACGTGCTTTAGAAGAGAAAATGCTAAAAGCCAATATTGTACAAATGATTAAGCAGCATCAGATTACCGATACAGAGGGTGATGTCAGCTATCAGTTTGTAGATAATTCTAAGGTGAAAAAAATTGCTATCACCCAAAAACTGTATGATCAAATTGTGGTCGGTCATGTGGTGATTGCACGACTAGAAGAAGGCTATGCCCTCCTCCCTCGACCATTGGCAGATCGTATAGATGCGAAAATGGAAGGCTTTATGGTGGTGTCTAACGATACGACAGAAGAAGTACTGGCAGAAGACGATCCTTATGCGGCTTATGTGATTCCAGATGATTTAATGTGGTAGTAGCTCACTTCTATAAAGATTGTTGAATTAAAACCCTTTATAGCATTTGATAGTCTACAAAGGGTTTTTGATAGTATTCGTTTACGACTATTTATTCTCAACCAGTCACATGCTTACTGCAACCACTAAAGTTTTAAGACGCTGAGCTACTGACCAGCATGATGACCCATAGTGACAAAGATTATACTGCTGTGTGTGATTCTTGGTTTTTTAGACCAATGGTTCTTAGCTTGCCTTTGTCATCCACTTCCTTAATGACCAATGACCACTCTTCACTGATTGCCACGGTATCGCCTGAGACGGGCGCGGTACCCAAGTGTGATTTTACGTACTCAGCAACCGTTTGCTCCCACATATTTTTGAAGCCCTCTTCATCTGTGGTTTTTAGCGTTTTTACTAACGTTTCAGATTCCATAATACCGGCAAAAAATGGTAAGTCTCCAAGTTTGACACTCGGTGATAGCAGCCAGTCACCATAAAAATCATCGATGGCTTTACGATCGAGTGTTGTATCATTAAAGATGTTGGCAATTTTACTGGCATGATTGCCGCGCATCGCGTACCAGACACTATCGCCAAATTTTAGCTTGGTGTCATTATCAACCACCACAATTTGCTGCCCGCGTACCAGTGCAAACACACTGATTTCGTCGGGGCTAATGCGTTTAGAGATGTCCATCGGGTGGCGGCCAATAGCAAACGCGCCCGATTGAACTTCAAACTCATACAAGGTTATGCTCGCTTTATCTGAGACCCAAACCTCGTGTTCTTCTTTTGGGTCTTTATTATTCGGAATACGTACTTTGAACAGAGTGGCCATAAAAGGAATGGTCGTCCCTTGCAAAATCAATGATAAAACCACCACACCAAACGCAATATCAAACAGCATAAAGGCGTTGTCTATCCCAGCCATCACGGGCAGCATGGCAAGAGTAATAGGTACCGCCCCACGTAAGCCGACCCAAGAGATAAAACCAATCTCTCTGTCTTTAAATCTAAAAGGTTTCACACTGGTATAAACGGCGATAGGACGGGCAACCAAAATCATAAAGGCCGCAATCGCTACTGAATAGTGCCAGACATTGATGACATTCGATGGAGTGACCAAAAGCCCCAATACCACAAACAGTACCGCTTGCGATAACCAAGCAAAGCTATCCATCACTCGCATGACATGCTCAGTTGAGCGCACCTTATGATTGCCAATCAACACGCCCGTCAGATACACCGCCAAAAAGCCACTACCGCCCAGTAGATTGGTCGCGGCAAAAACGGCCAAACCAGCAGAAAGTATCAAAATAGCATACATGCCTTCTGCCAAGTGCACCTTTGGCAACAGCCGAGATAGCAAGTAACCAAAGAGTAAGCCCATACCCAACCCAAAGCTCAGCTGCTGCAACAGCAAGCCTAAAAATCCAAGTACCGTCTGTCCGGCAGGATCAACGTTTAAGGCAATCAGACCAGTTACCAACAAAATAGCCAACGGGTCATTAGCACCGGACTCTAACTCAAGCGTGGCTTGAACGCGATCATTCAGTTTAACCCCACCATTGCGCAATAAAGAAAATACAGCTGCCGCATCGGTCGAACCAACAATAGCGGCCATTAACAAACCAAAGCGCCAGTCAACATCGAGCAGCCAAGTGACAAACACGCCTAACACCATCACCGTGACCAGCACACCCCACGTAGCTAAAGTAACTGCAGGCTTTAAACCGACTCGAAACGACTTAAAAGAGGTACGTAAACCACCATCTAACAAGATACAGGCTAAGGCTGCTTGCCCGACAAAATTGGCGAGCGCATATTGAGAAAACTCAATACCCAATATTCCCTGCTCGCCCGCCAGCATTCCTACTATCAAAAACAGCAATAACAATGGTACGCCTAAGCGCGCAGATAGTGTGCTCGCCATAATGCTGGCGAAAATGAGTACTGCGCCTACGAGATACAGGATATTTAAGGTATCCATCTTTTTAAGCCCTATTTTAATCGATTATGATGAGTTGGGTTCTTGCGACAGTGACGTAATAATGATGCTATACCCTTCATTAAGCCTGAATGTATTGCCATGCGACCACCAAGACAGCCGCTGCCACTGTCCAAGCAACGACCCCTAATAACAACGCCTTATACAAGCCAATATAGCTGATGCTAAAAAATACCACAAAAGTGTAAATCAGATGCGGTATGACCCCAAGCATACTAAATATGAGGGCCACTTTTAGGTCAGCGGAACTACGCTCGGTACCAACGATGAAATGACTGATCAAAGTAAAAGTGGGGAACAGGGGCGCAAGCGCAGCCAAATAGAAAAACCGAGTCTGTGCGAATAATTGAATCACCAATACCATCAACGCGCCAATAAGCATTTTTAGCCAAATCACGATGGGTTATCTCCTGTTGAATGCCAAGGGCTGAACATCGCCTAACCTGTCATGATACTAAAGTATGCAAACAGACATAAGGGCTATCTCTGTTTAGTTGGGCAACATTATAAAAACAGTCAAAAAAAACCCATTTAGTCACCAAACTAAATGGGCTTTTGCGTTTATCATCAAAACTTGGCCGATACTGTTAATCGGCTTTCGGCTTCAGGGCGGCGCTGATATCAGCTAACAGTGGCGGGATATCATGCTTGTCTGCCATCACCTCTAGCATGACTAACTTATCTGTGGTTGCCGCCGCTGTTTCGAGCGCAGATTTCAACTCACCAGCAGTTTTCACCTTGAGAATTAAACTGTTGTCTTCCGTGGCACCAAACGCTTGCGGCATCATCTGCCAATTACATTTAGGAATGTCATTATAACGCTGGTGTTCACCATGAATCGCCCGCTCAACCGTATAGCCATCATTGTTAACCAATACTATGACTGGGTTGATACGCTCTTGAATCATCACTGCGAGCTCTTGTACCGTCAATAACGCTGAACCATCACCGATCAGTAAGACACTACGCTTATTTGGCGAGGCAATAGCAGCGCCCAAGCTTGCTGGCAACGTATAGCCAATCGACCCCCACATTGGTTGCCCATAGGACGTAACGCCCTCTGGCAGACGCACATCACTAATACCAAAGTAGGCAGTCCCTTGGTCAGAAAACACCACGTTATTATGGTTTAAGTGGTCTGCAATGATGTGCCAAAGGTCATCCTGACGAATAGGCTCGTCATCTTTGCCATTTTGCTCGTGCGGCTTGACTGGCTCAGAAAAAGGTTTGGGCATAATATTGATACCAGATGTCATCACTTCATGTAGCGCTTGTAAAGAATCCTTTAACGCAATCGGAGCAAAATTCTGACCGCTAATAGACGCGCGTTCATAATGCAGATCGACCACCACCTCCTCATTGATATCTTGGCTAAAGCCTGCCGTGGTGGTATCCGTATATTGCACACCAATTTTTATCAAACATTCGCAGTTTTCTACCGCATCTTTAACCACTGGTCGTGATGCCACACCGGCATACGTCCCTGCCCAGCGATCGCTGTTTTCATCTAGCAATGTCTTGCCCCACGACAGCGTTGTATAGGGAATATCGGTATCGGCGATTAAGGCTTTGAGCTGCGGCTGTAGCCCCAAACGATGCACCATCAAGTCTGCCATAAGCGTCGTGGTTTTATTTGGCAAAAAATCTATTAGTGCTTGCTTAAAATTGGCTAGCGCGGCTTGGCTAGTGATGTCTTCTTGGCTGTCATCAAGCTTGGTCGTTGGCGGATAAATAGGTTGACGAGCAACATCAGGGGATAGCAACAGATAGCCTGGACGGTGCTTTTTTAGTATCAAGCGAATCACACGGTCGATCTCTGATGCCGCATTTTCAGGGGTAATCTGTGCCCGTGCTACCGTTACAGGCTCTACCATTTTGATAAAATGATTAAATGTGCCATCCCCAAGGGTGTGATGGATGCGACGTTTGGAATCTTGTAGTGCTGTACTTGGTGCCCCCACGATGTGTAACACTGGTGCATACTCAGCAAAAGAGCCCGCGGTTGCATTAATCGCGGACAACTCCCCCACACCAAAAGTTGTCACCATAGCCGCAAAGCCACGCTCGCGTGCGTAGCCATCAGCGGCGTAACCTGCGTTTAGCTCATTGGTGTTACCCACCCAGCGTAGTTTATCAGAGGCGATGATATTGTCTAAAAAAGTTAAATTAAAATCACCAGGCACGCCAAATATCTCAGAGGCACCCGCTTCTGCGACACGATCAAACAAATAATCGGCGATGGTATATTGTTGACTCATTTTTTATCCTTATGACTTATCTTGGTAAGTATTGATCATTGAAAATGTCAGTGAGTTAAATTATAAAGTGCGTCCCAGCCTATTTATGCAATACAAAGCTTTTGGAATACATAATATAATAAACTGTTATAACATATATTCATGACCAGATGACACGCCTGTTTTACTAACTTTACTTTTTTTCTTCATAGGTGTTGACAGACCAAAAAAACTGCGTATAATACCTCGTCATCATCTAGACAATAGATTGTTTATCAGATGATTTAGCGGGAATAGCTCAGTGGTAGAGCATAACCTTGCCAAGGTTGGGGTCGAGAGTTCGAATCTCTTTTCCCGCTCCAAATATGGCTCGCAAGAGCAAAAGCCTCACTACTCATAATAAGAGCAGTGAGGCTTTTTTTTGTTTAATTTTCAGGGCTTGTAGAGAAATTCTCGAAATATCTTTTGAATATAGTTAAGTCTAACTACTCAACCAAAAAGCTCATTTTCGGTGCGGTGCCCATTTGGTGCCCAAACCGTGCCCTGCCCTAAACTCTCAAAACTTAAGGGGCTGCCCTAGATCGTTTTACCTACCTAAGACAACCCTTTATTTTATCGTGCTTGGCGTCACAAACACCGCTCACCCAACCGCTTATTTTTTACGCTACTCTGCATCATCTAATAATTTATTCAGCTCGTCCACCATTGCGTCATCTATGATGTTGTCCTCTACATAGCTTACTATCTCGTCTATGGTCGTCAGATCCATTTTCCGAATACCTAAGCGGTCGAGCTGCTCATTAATAGACTCTAAACTCTCACCATCTTCAGAATCGTCTAATAGGTTCTCCTCGTACCTAACTCTGACGAACCAATACATTTTTTCTAGCACGGTTTGTTTTTTGGTTAAAGTAGAATACCCGTCACCATAAATAAACAAATTAAAATGATAAGGTATCTCTACATCGTTAATGAAAAAAGTACGCTGACACTCTAATGTATAGGCTTGAATTTCTTTGTCTTTAACGCCTTCGTCTTCTTTATTATCTTCATCATATTCGATCGCTTCCTCTATCAACCCACCTACTATTTGATAATCGCCTACTTTGATTTTATGATTGTAAATAATGCTAGAATCCGCGATTGCCTCAAAAATAACGGCACTGACGTCTAACGTATGATCATCAATGTCATAAAACTCTTTGAGCGCTGGCAAAAACTCTGTCAGCTTTTCTTCAGGCACTGAAATGAGAAATTGCTGCTCATATATTTTAATCATGTCTTCAGGCGCATAAGTGTTTGCAGTATCAGTCTCATTTCTACCTGTCGGCTGCAAAGGTAAAAAGTTGTATGGGTTATTGTCGGTCATTTGGAACTGCCTTTTTATTTGGGTTAGCTTTATTAAATGTCTAATATTATCAATTTGTACGCATCTCTAAGCACGTTTCTACTTTTCAAATCATAGCGGCTAAAAGCCTGTAGCGTATTATCTCTCATTCCAACGCTTTTAGATATATAGTCATAAAAACGCAAGCTCAATCACTACAGTTTATAAAAACTGACTGGTAAGTATGTTTCTGTGTCTCTATGCCTCTGTGTCATGGCATTCAAAAAAGAGTGCCAATCTAGCGATCAGACCCAACCCTTTTCCAAAAGCTGCTCGGTATTGCTCACTTTAAAGTCACTACATAAATCAAAAAATGCCATCGGATCTTCAACCTCATCGAGCAACTCTCGCTTATTGAGCGCCACAAACATCGCCAGCGCATAAGCCGCACAATGGATAGATTTTTTAGGATTAAACGTAATATCAGTAAAAGCTTGATACTGCATGACCGCCTCGTGCAGCGAAGGGTTTTGTTTTAGAGCATTCACATATAGCCAATCATAAAAGGTGGTCAATGGCTCGATACTCCACTCCATACCAAAATAGTTGTAGCCAATGAGTTCACCTGAGGCCGTTAATCGCTCGTCTTTTTTGGCTTGTCTTGGCGGGGCGTTCAGCAAGTCGATGTAAGGTCCACCATGTTCAAACACCTTACTGGCATAAAAAGCGTTTTCGACACTATATTCCCTACCATCATGCTCATTCGTTAGCTTCAAGCTCAGTGGGCTTAGCGGAAAGCTCAACTTATTACCCGATTTACTAGACAGCTCTAGGACGTGATTGAAACCATACTTTTTACGAATGACTTGATGCAGATCATTGATAGATTTTTTCTTCTGTCTACTCGCAAACCCCACATGCCGCTCAAACCTCACCATGTCCGTTTTTACCAGATTGTCACTGTTGACTCTAGGCATAAATACGGGTCTGTGTTCTACAGCATTTTGGCTTTGTTCCAGAGGATTCTGTTTTGTTTCCATAGCAATGTGCCTTATATATCAATGGTCTTGTATAAATGTTCTTTCATAGCGGATCAGACATAGTACTTATTCAATGTATGGAACCGCTCCGACTGTATCGAAGGCTGATTTAACCCTATCAGGCAATAATAGCGGTCAAGGTTAAACGACTATCATACCGTTTTTCAAACTCAAAAGCTGGCACATAACCCGTCACACGGTACAAACGAGCCTTATTAAACCTCAGAAGCGTCCCTCATTTTACGATGGAACACCCAGTAAAAAAGACTCACAACTAATTGCGAGCCTTTTCAGATAAGACACCCTCATCATAGGGATGAGTATTTTGTATTAGCACACAGAATCGTTAGATTTTGGCACTGACAGTCCAAACAGGGGACGCATGTACAATGCTAAAAAAGTGCCTGCCATGGCGAGTATGCCCCAAATATAGCCATGCAAGCTAAAAGAAGCAATACCACCAAAGTAAGCGCCAATATTACAGCCGAATGCAAGACGGGCACCATATCCCATCATCAGCCCACCAATTACTGAAGCCGCAAAATTGCCGACCGTAATCTGCGTGAATTTGAATAACCCACCGGCAGCCGAAGCAATAAATGCGCCAATGATGATACCGATATTGAGTACAGTCGTTGAATCTGCAAAAACAGACGTGTTAAGCGCGGCTGCATTCGCCCCTTGCCAATAGCCCCAACTGGCCACATCAACCCCTAAGCCACTAGCAATCTTCGAGCCCCACAATGTAAATGCGGACGTAATGCCCCAAGGCTGACCACGGGTTAGCAAGGTCAGTGCATTAAGCAGTGCTAAAACAATTGCTGCTGCAAACAGTGGCCAAGAACCGCGAAAAATACGTTTCCAGCCAGATTCTGAGGGCACAGGCGCCATCTTAGGGGCATTTTTCTTTTTTTCAACAACTAATGTCACCCACGCGATGATACCAAAGACAGCAAGAGATAGCAGCCAAGCACCTGTATAGCCAAAGCCTGTAGAAGTGGCCAAAGAATAAGGGGCGTAAGCGGGCATCTCTTCTGTCCAGAATGGCAGATGATAAGCACCAATCGTGGCGCCAACGATAAAGAAAATGAACGTTATAAACATAACAGAACGCCCACCCCCTACAGCATAGAGCGTGCCCGAAGCACAGCCGCCGCCAAGTTGCATACCAATACCAAATACGAACGCGCCCACGACTAAGCTGACACCTAACGGGGCTACGTAGCCTGCAACCGGACCACCAAAAAATGTCGTGCCATAAGCAAGGATTGGCGCAAACAATGTCACCGCGACAGCCAGCATCAGCATATGAGAACGCATCGCCTGCCCATTGCCTACCGCCATCATACGTCTAAACGCCGAGGTAAAACCAAAACGAGCATGAAAGAGGGTGTAGCCTAACAAAAGACCTATGCCCAGAAGCAGTGATTGAGAGATGTGCTGAGTATCAAGCAAGTAGATAAGCAAGATCAATCCTGCAATGGCGCCTCCTGCTATTAACATTTTCTGCGGCGCATTTAACGCCAGACTGTCTCTTAAAATAGGATCTTTTGTATCATTTACAGGTTGAACTCTCGTCATAGTATTCAAAGTAATGCCGTCCTTCTCCGATGCCTTTGATCGGATATCGTTATATAAAAATTTATAGTGAAATATTGGGGCGCATGAAGCTGTTGAGGATTCTCAACGAGCAACGCAGCGCTACATCATAATCTTATTGTCATTAAAGTAAATATAAGCACACTAAAATAATAGGAATTAATATATGAAAATATGGAATAAAAGAAAACAGCCAAATAATTTCATCGATACTAAAGCAAATTATGCTGTTATAAAACGTGCAAGACCCTTAATAAAAAACGGCTGAAACCTGTACTTATCAATCCAAGCAGTAGATGAGCCATTATTAATAAAAGCGCGTTCATTAAGGGCACATCTGGTAAGTTACAGAAATTATGCCAAATTAAACATACTCGCCACCAGAGTATAACTGGGTCTATGGCAAACTTATTATTAGGTTTGGAGATATACGGCTCGTTACTCTAGCCACCCAAACTGACAAACGCATGAGCTTTTAGCAGATAGCCTATCTCAAAGTCAGGTTACATTTAGTCAAAACCTAATATTGCCTCACTAAAAAGGAAAAAGTGTGACTGTTGCAATAAACCCCAGCATAAGTACGCCATCGTACATCCCGCCCAACACCTTTGCTGATTATTTATCTAATCAGTATCACTACTGTTTGTTCTTGGATATGGATGGCACGCTGGCGGATTTTACGCTTAATCCCAAAGACAGCGCCATTCCAAACGCAACCTTGACACTTTTACAAAAAATACAAAATCATGGCGTTAACGTCGCCATCGTCACAGGACGCAGTCTTGATGAAGCAAAAAAAATGCTGTCTCCTCTACAGTTACCGATTGCCGCCACTCATGGGCTAGAAATAGCCTTTGATAGCAAAGAAGACATTGATAATAGTAATGGCAATCATAGTGACCACATAAGCGTTGCGCATGTGGATGCTACCGAGCTTACCACTATCAGGCAGCGCATCATCCAAGCTTGTCTGCCTTATCGTGATTTCACGATAGAAAATAAGCCATATTCCATTGCCCTACACTATCGGTGTGATCCTACTTTAGCGGATGCAGCTTATACCATAATGTCAGCAGTATTAAACCATCATTCCAATTGGACATTGAAACAAGGGAAATATGTGTGGGAAATCATGCCAAAAGGGGCAGATAAAGGGACAGCGATTTTAACCTTATTAAAGAATATGCAAGTTAGCGAAGACTTGTGTCCTATCTTTATTGGTGATGACATTACCGATGAGGCAGGTTTTATAGCTGTGCAAGACAAAAATGGGGCTAAAACAGTAAAAACACTCCAAAAAACAGTAAAGGGCATGGGTATTAAAGTAGGCGATGAGCGAACGTGCGCCCATTACTATGTGCATAGTGTACACGAGGTACGGGTATTGCTTGAGAGCTTCTTAAGCTTTTGTCAAAGCCACCTTACTCTACTGTCTGACTTAGCAGACGCTAACACCTATTCTATCAAAAACCCAATGAGACACGTTATATGAGCCGTTTAATCGTTTTATCTAATCGGGTTAAAATGCCCGACAACAATCCGATGGCAGGCGGCCTTGCGGTAGCACTGCATGATGTATTAATAGAAAATCCAAGTATTTGGATGGGCTGGAATGGCAAGATTGTAGATCCTTGTGTCGATGTTTTTAACGACTGTGCGACCAATGCGTTTAGCAGTAGCAAACCACCTACTTTAGCAAGCGCTGACGCTGACGGGCAAAGAACAAACTCAAAAGTCACCTATATAACCACTGCTCTAACGACCAAACAGTACCAACATTTTTACTGCGGATTTGCCAATAATGTACTGTGGCCACTGTTGCACGAACAAGCCAATTTAATCAGCCAAGCCCCGCAAGATTATGCAGGTTATCAAGCGGTAAACCGTCTTTTTGCCAGGCAACTAAAAAAAGTGATTGAGCCGAATGACGTGATTTGGGTCCATGATTACCATTTTTTAAGCGTGGCGCATTACTGTCGACAATTAGGGATAAATAATCGTATTGGCTTTTTTTTGCACATTCCATTTGCCCCACTGGCATTTTGGCAGCAACTTGGCCAAAGCCCTGAATTGATTGAACACCTTGCTCATTATGATGTACTGGGTACGCAAACTCAGCAAGATAAAACCAACGCTATAGCCGTCTTTCAGCATTATTTAAACGGCCGCTTTTTACAACACAGCCCTTTAAACGAGTCATATAACAGTCAAGACTTTACCCCGTTTAACCGATTCTCTGGGGTACAGTTAACGCTCAATCTAGATTTATGCGCCACGCACTGTTTAGCAATTAACGCCTACCCAATCGGTGTGAATGTTGCAAAAATCCAGCAGCAGATCACTCGTTCATCTTCACGTCTACCCTCACAAACGGTAAAACACACACAGCAAAAAAACGTCATAAAGCCCGCCGCACAGCAGATAATTGCTGTCGATAGAATTGATTACTCCAAAGGTTTATTGGAGCGTTTTTCAGCATATCGCTATTTTTTACAACAATATCCGCTATATCAAAACCAGCTAAAACTACTGCAAATTGCCTGCCCTAGCCGCTTAGATCTACCTATTTATCGCCGGCTTTATGACAATGTCAAACAAACCGTCCATGGTATTAATCAGCAATTTTTGCCTAGTGGGGAGCAAACGCCTACGTTTAAAACCGATGGCTTTAGCGCCCACGACAAAGCTAACGATTTTATAAATAACTGGGAGGCGATTACGTATAGCGAAAAAGTATTAAATCACGACGCACTAATGAGGGCGTTTTGGCACAGCGATATCGGTTGGGTCAATTCGCTTAAAGATGGTATGAACCTAGTCGCCAAAGAATACATTGCCGCCCAAAACCCTGAGAATCCAGGTGTGTTAATGCTATCACGTTATGCAGGGGCGGCTGAACAAATGCAAGCGGCGGTCATTATCGATCCGCACCAGCCTAAAAGCATCATACACGGTTTAAAAACAGCTTTAGAGATGCCACTTGCCCAGCGAAAGGAGCGCTATCAGGCGTTGTTACAGGGGTTACAGCAAGACAATTTACACGCTTGGCAGCAAGATTTTTTAGATGATCTATACGATGTCAAAAGTCATCACACAACCAACGAGTGTCCAGCTACCGTCTAAAGGCCTGACCCACAATAATTATTAGGAAATCTCCATGGTAACGTTAGAGGCAAAAAATCCTTTATTACAAAATATTAAGATCGCTATAGACGACATTATCTCCGCTGATCGTCAGACGATTGACACGTTGGTTATCACCGATAAACTGCGGCACGACATCTTAAAGCGTTTAGTCACTTATAGCGACAAAATCCCCCACCCTGCCAGTGGTGGCAGGAAAAACCTACACACCTTAACGCGTTGGCAAGTTTTGGCATATGTGGCAGGCATTGATTTAACGATTGCTAAATGGTTTGAGTCACACTTAGACGCCCTAAGTATTTTACATGAAGTCGGCTATAGCGAGCGGGCACAAGGGCTATGGGCTATTTGGGCGGCAGAAGGTCATCCTGATCCCATACGTTATCAACAAGGCAAAATCAGCGGCTCAAAGTCATGGTGTTCAGGCGCCAATATCGTGGATCATGGTCTCATGACTTATCGAGATGAGAATGGACAATCGCAATTACTTGTTGTGGATATGCAGCAAGACGAGATCAAGATCGACAACGGAGCATGGCAAGCGGTCGGCATGCAAGCCACTGATACAGCTACCATACAGTTCAATCAAGCAGCAGCCAGTCATGTTGGCACGGCAAACGCGTATTTAGAACGCGTGGGCTTTTGGCATGGCGCGGCAGGGGTAGCTGCTTGCTGGTATGGCGCAACGACGGCCATAGCAGCCTACTTGATAAAAGGGTATCAGCATAAACCGCACGATTTTAAAGCCATGTATCTGGGACAGATTGGCACAGCACTGGCCATCACTCAGCAGTATTTTCGCCATGTGGCTCACTTGATAGACAGCCAACCAGAACACAGGCATGAACTTGCCATTCGCCAATTAAGAGTAAACGTCGAGCAGTTGGCGCGTGAAGTCATCGAAACCGTCGGACTGGCATTGGGCGCAGCACCCTTTTGTGATAATGCCCATTTCGCAAGGCTATCAGCGGATTTGCCTGTATTTATTCGCCAAAGTCACGGCGCGTTTGATTTACAAAAAATTGGCGAACTATCAAGTACTTTAGCCAGCGAAACACTCGATGACTTAACGGATGGACAGGAAAACATATGGCAACTGTAACCACCAATATGTCAGAACATCCTGCATGGTCTGACCTAACATTTAGCGTTAATGATGCAGCGGTCAGTACCGATACCGTAACCGATTATACGGCCACCTCTGAACACAATCATCCGATTGTCGGTGACCGTGTGATTGAGGGCGATGGCACCAGTCAAGACGCTTGGCAAAATTGGCAAGGACTGCAAGACTTACCTCGATTGAATATTGCACAAAACTTTTTGCCGCATCAGCGTGTGTGTGTCTTTGCCCCGCATCCCGATGATGAAACCTTGGGCTGCGGCGGTATGCTGCAACAACTGGTGGCTAATGGCAATCCTATCATCTTGATTCATGTGACCAATGGCACACAAAGCCATCCAGACTCGCAGATTTATCCGCCACAAAAACTTAATGTCATCCGTCCACAAGAAAGCCTTGCGGCATTAAAAGCATTGGGCATCGCTCAACAGGTCACGACTATGACTCTAGGTCTAACGGATGGTGATGTATTTGCTCAACAAGCCCCGTTTAACGAAAAATTAGCCGCTATTATTCAGCCTGACGATATTTTAGTGACACCCTTTGCTCACGATGGCCATCCTGATCACGAAGCCACAGGTCAGGTGGTATCTGCTTTTGCCAAGCAGCACAATCTGGCCTGTTATCAAGCACTCATTTGGGCATGGCATTGGGCAAAACCTGATGACAGCCGCATTCCTTGGCACTGTGCCCTCAGGCTTGATTTAACCCCTGAGCAATTACAGCGTAAAACGCAAGCCATTGCCTGTTTTAAAAGCCAAATCACCGTTGATGAAAGTACGGGTAACCCGCCCATTTTATCGGCGCAAGCCATCGCTAGAATTAGCCAGCTCTGGGAGGTTTATTTGTATGAACCACATGTCTGAATCGACAACGCCAATGACGCTTACTACTGATACTGACATTAACAACCAGTCTGACAGCTATTCAGCAACGTATTTTGATGCGTTATATAACGACAGTACCGACCCATGGCAATATCAGACCCGCTGGTATGAAAAACGCAAACGTGATATGTGTCTGGCGGTCCTGCCCCAAGCAAAATATGGCAATGGCATTGAATTGGGCTGCGGCAATGGCGTTTTTAGCGAATTACTTGCCCACCGCTGTCAGGCATTGGTCTGTATAGATGGTAATCATCATGCGGTACAACTTGCCAGTCAACGCTTGTCAGCGTCCTCTCATGTTAGGGTGATTCAAGGGACGATTCCTAACGCTCTATTCACTTTAAAAGAGGCGTTTTTAGGATCTGAGCCTTCATCAGACCATCCTCTTGTCAGTCAACCACCCTTTGATTTGGTTGTCATTAGCGAAATTTTATATTATTTATCCCCAAACGAGATTGATGCGGTGACCACTTGGATCGGTCAAAACCTTGCCATAGGCGGCACATTACTGTGCTGTCATTGGCGCTACCCCATTGATGGCTTTGTGATGACAGGCGACACGGTGCACCAACGCTTACACCAAGCGTTTAATTTAGCAAAGCGTGGGATAAACAATAAGAGCGCTCAGCAAGGGGCTTTTAGTCATCAAAGTGAGATTATCGATACCGATTTTTTACTAGACGTTTGGCAAAACACGTCAAATTCAGTCGCTATGCAAGAAAACTTAATATGAGGCGTACGACAGCTAGCAACACAATGGGTGGTACATGGATGAGATAAAAATCGGTATTGTGATTCCCGCTCATAATGAAGCGATGACAATGACCAATTGCCTCACGTCGGTTCAGACAGCCATGACGCAGCTGCCGCCGACCATTACGGCGTACCCACTTGTGGTGCTGGATAGTTGCACCGATGAGACGCTTGCATTAGTCAAAGCCGCAGGTGTGGATTACCTATGCTGTCATTATCACTGTGTGGGACGGGTGCGAGATATGGGTATTCGCCATGCCATCAAAAAAGGTGCAACGTGGATTGCCTGCACAGACGCAGATTCAATCGTAACGGTAGACTGGCTGATACAGCAAATCGTCCATATGACGCAGCAGCCTACGGATATGATTTGCGGTGTGGTGAGCGTGGATAGCTGGGCGCATTTAGCACCGCAAACGCGACAAGATTATATCAATCACTACCAAGACAGTATGGGACATCGCCACATTCACGGCGCAAATTTAATGTTTAGCAGTGAAGCATATCTTACGGTGGGTGGCTTTGCCCCATTGCCTTGTCATGAAGATGTGGATTTGGTCAAAAAATTTGAGGCCCAAGGCTATGCCATCACTTGGAGCAATCAGGTCCGTGTGATTACCAGCAGCCGTTTAGAAGCTCGGGCGGCAGAGGGTTTTGCCGCATTTTTGGCGAATTTAGAAAAAAGCCATTTATCTGAATGACCTCATCAAGGGTTGAGTTAAAAGGTATCCCGTGCTGCATCAGTAATGATGCTCAGCCATTTCTTTATACAATCTGCTGCCATCCGGATGTGGCGTCATGCTCATCTTGATGGGCAAACAAGGGATGCGCTTTGGCTTCATGTAAGCTCAGCACAGGGGTCACGCAGACATCAACCGAGGCAAAGACTTGTTGCCAATAGGCCAGCGTTTGACTGGCAAATTTTTCTGCGATTGTTTTGGTTGCCGACTGGCTCTCAATCATGTGCGGCATAACACCCCGTTGCCAGTGTACGTCTTTAAGCGCTGGCAACTCCAGCACATCGCACAGTCCTTGCCAGAACTTTAGCTCCAATGAGCCAACCGCCATATAACGATGGTCGGCAGTTTGGTATAAACGGTAGCAAGGCAGTGCCCCTCCCAAAAAGTCATGCTGCGGCGTGGGACGCTTACCTGTGAGACTCTCAACCAGTGCGCCGGTTGCCTTTGGCATGACCATGTGCTGATATAAGCTATGGGTCATACTGATCGCAATATGACGACCTTTTTTGGTACGCTGGGCGGCGAATACAGCAGCAAGTATAGCAATCACTGCCGTATCACTACCGCCCGCTAAATCAGCAAACTGGACATTCGGCATGGCCTGCTCACCTTGGGCGGTCTTTAATTGATCAAGGACACCGCTCATGGCCATAAAGTTAATATCATGGCCTGCTTTATTGGCCCAGTCATGATTGACGCGGCCCTCAGCTTCCATCGTGCTGTCTGTGACACCATACCCTGTGATTGAGGCGATCACCAGCTTTGGGTTGATGGCGTGCAGCGTTTGGGCGTCTAGGCCCATGCCTTTTAGGACACCAGGGCGAAAGCTATCTAACATGACATCCGCATCTTTAAGATGGGCTTTAATGGCCTCAATACCTTTAGCATCACGAAAATCATGTTTTTCGGTGGTCTTGCCATGATTTAAGGCGGTAAACAAGTCACCAAAAGCTCTGGCGGAGTCACCATTTGTGGGTTCGATTTTGATGATATCTGCCCCCAAATCAGCCAGCAGGCGCGTGGCAAAAGGTCCGGGTAGGTTACGAGTCAAATCAACCACTCGTAACCCTCGCAGACAGTCAGTCATTTGTTCATGCATCTGTCCGTGGTTTGGTAACTCTCTGTTAGCCATCTGAGAACACCTCGCCTTTGTCTGCCATTGCTAACAAAATCTGAGCAGGCTCGAAACGCTCCCCGTATGTCGCAGCAAGCTCACGACTACGCGCAATAAACGCGTCTATTCCCATGGCATTGATAAACTGTAGCGTACCACCCTGATGTGGCGCAAAGCCCCAACCAAAAATAGAACCAATATTGGCATCAGCGACAGAGCGTACGACGTTTTCTTCATAACACTTAGCGGATTCATTGGCTTGGATGAACATCAACCGATCGACCAAATCCTGCTGCGGTGGTTGCTCGGTTTTTGGTGGGTATAGTTTCGTCAATTCAGGCCATAAGTGTTTATCGCCATTGTCTGAGTACTCATAAAAGCCTTTGCCGCTCTTTTTGCCTGCGCGGTTGTACTCTTTTACCAGTGTTTTGAGAATCTCATACGATGGGCGTACAGGAATTGACTTTCCTTCTGCGGCCATATCCAATTGCTGCTGTTCACTAACGTGTAGCGCAAGACTCAATGACACCTCATCTTGTAACGCCAGTGGCGGCATCGGCATCCCTGCTTTCGTGCCAGCCACTTCGATACTGCGTGGATGAACGCCCTCGCCTAACATGGCGATACCTTCTGAGACATACGTGCCAAACACACGCGAGGTATAAAACCCACGACTGTCATTTACCACGATAGGCGTCTTGCCAATTTGCAGCACATAATCAAAGGCTTTGGCTAAAGTCGCATCATCGGTTTGCTCGCCCATGATAATCTCAACCAAAGGCATCTTATCAACGGGTGAAAAGAAATGCAGACCAATGAACTGGTTCGGGCGCGTACTGGCTTTTGCCAGTCCAGTGATCGGCAGTGTGGAAGTATTGGAGGCAAAAACCGCTGTTTTAGCAATGACGGCTTCGCTTTGCTGCGTACACTTGGCTTTGATGTCTCGATTTTCAAATACCGCTTCGATGATAAGGTCACAGTCTGCCAAATCGTCATAGGAAAAAGTTGGCTTAATACGATCTAATAGCGCTTGTTTTTGCTCTCTAGTGGCGCGCTGACGGCTGGTGGCTTTATCAAGAATCTTAGCAGAGTACGCTTTGCCTTTTTCCGCCCCTGCTATCTCGGTATCTAGTAGCACAACATCAATGCCCGCTTTGGCAGTGACATAAGCAATGCCCGCCCCCATCATACCAGCGCCCAAAATACCGACTTTTTTGGTTTGCGTGCGCTCAAACCCTTGAGGACGCGACTGACCTTTTTTAATATTGTTAAGCTGAGTCCATAGCGTGCTGATCATGTTTTTAGATTCAACAGAGAGCACACAAGCTGCAAAGTAACGCGATTCAATCTCAAGACCGGTGTCGATATCCACGAGGCACCCTTCAAACACGCAAGACATGATGTGCGTAATCGCTGGATAATTACCGTGCGATTTTTGATTGGCCATGGCTGGCGCCACTGAAAATACTGGCACTACCTGAGGATGCTTGCTATCGCCACCAGGGATTTTAAAGCCTTTTTTGTCCCATGGCTGCTGGGCATTTGGATTGGCCTTAATCCATTCTTTGGCCTGCTTTAGCATATCTACTTTGTCAGTGGCGATGGTATCAATCAGACCCATGTCTTTAGCAGTGGCTGGGCGCAGCTCTTTGCCTTGCGTCATCAGCTCAAGCGCCACTTGAATACCGACTAGGCGAGGTAAACGCTGAGTACCGCCGCCGCCTGGCAGCAAGCCCAATTTGACTTCAGGCAGTCCCAGTTTCATTTTAGGTGCATCGATTGCAATACGATAATGACACGCTAGGGCAAGCTCTAAACCACCGCCAAGTGCTGTCCCTGTCAACGCTGCAACGACTGGTTTTCCTGATGTCTCAAGTTTACGCAGACTACCTTTCAGATCTTCAGCCAACTCAAACGCTTGCTCAGCGGTTTTGATGGTAGACAGTTGGTCGATATCTGCACCGACCACAAACGTCTCTTTACCTGACGTCAAGATTAAGCCTGTCACAGACTCATCGTTAATAAAGCTGTCTGTCATCGCCGCAAACGCCTCGGTAAAACCCTCACCGATGACATTCATTTTGCGCGTACTTTGATCAATGATGACAGTCACGATGCCATCGTCATCACGTTGGGCAGAAAAACCTTCCAGCTTATTAATTAAATCCACACTGTCTTTCGCCCCATCTTTTACACTATTGTTTATAGTCATGTTTCGTCCTTTGAATAGTCCCTTAATTACAATGCTCTTCCAATCTGAACCAAATCAAGCTAATAAAAGCATATCAACCTGTTCGCGCTCAATGATCTAGACACGCTCAATGATCGTCGCAATACCCATACCGCCGCCCACACATAGAGTAATCATCGCCGTTTTTAGGTCACGGCGTTCTAACTCATCAAGGACAGTCGTCATAAGCATGGCACCTGTTGCCCCAAGCGGATGACCCATGGCGATCGCGCCGCCATTGACATTGACGATATCGAGCGAGAGTCCAAAATCATCAGCGGTATTCAGTGGTATCGCAGCGAACGCCTCATTGATCTCCCATAAGTCAATATCTGAAGCTTGCATACCCGCTTTTTTGAGGGCTTTTTGGCAAGCGGGCGTCGGGCCTGTCAGCATAATGGCAGGCTCTGAGCCAATCACTGATGCCATCGTGATCTTAGCGCGTGGTTTAAGGCCTGCTTTTTGACCGGCAGCGGCACTACCGACCAAACACAGAGCGGCCCCATCAACGATACCCGAAGAATTGCCAGCATGATGCACGTGGTCAACGTTCTCAATCGTGGTATATCTGTCCAAGATAACACTGTCAAAGCCCATTTTTCCTGGCACAATAAAAGAGGGTTTAAGTCCCGCTAACGTCTCAACATTGGTGTTAGGACGGATGGTTTCATCTTTGTCCAACAGCATCATGCCATTGATATCCGTCACAGGAACGACGGACTTATCGTAGTAGCCTTTCTCCCACGCATTAGCAGCACGGCGATGCGACTCGGTGGCAAAGGCATCAACGTCAGTACGGCTAAAGCCTTTGAGCGTCGCTATGGTATCTGCGCCAACCCCTTGCGGCACAAAATGCGTCGCTTCATTGACCCGAGGGTCCATATACCAAGCGCCACCATCAGAACCCATCGGTACGCGGCTCATGGACTCAACCCCACCTGCCACCACCATGTCCTCCATGCCTGACATGACCTTGGCGGCAGCCAAATTGATAGACTCAAGGCCTGATGCACAAAACCGAGACAAAGTGAGACCCGCGACACTTTGCGCCCAGCCAGCGTCGATAACCGCGATGCGTGCAATATCAGAACCCTGCTCACCAACTGGTGTCACACACCCAAGCACCACATCATCAACCAAACTGGTGTCCAAGTGGTGACGCTGCTGCATCTCTTTTAATAAGGTACGCGTCAACCAAGTCGGTGATGCCTGATACAAAGAACCATCCTTTTTTCCTTTGCCACGCGGGGTACGGATAGCCTCATAAATGTAAGCGGTCTCAGTCATAAAAAATCCCTTTTTTCTTTTATCAATCAACAATAACTAGCGCAATTTTATTTTCAACGAACCATAAAACGTACTAACTTTATCCAAAAAACGGCGGCAAACACTTACATAAAGCGTGACGCCAGCTCTTTCATAATCTCATTGGTGCCACCGTAGATTTTTTGTACTCGAGCATCGGCATACAAGCGAGCGATTGGATACTCTGTCATGTAGCCATAGCCCCCAAAGAGCTGGACGCACTCATCAATCACGTCACATTGTTTTTGCGTCACCCAGTACTTAACCAGTGAGGCATGAGGAACGGTTAATTTACCTTCTAACATAGCATCGATGGCGGCATCACACATACTGCTAGCAGCAAGATAATCGGCGTAACACTCTGCCATCTTAAAGCGCGTATTTTGGAATGACCAAACTGGCTTGCCAAAGGCTTCTCGGCCTTTAACGTAATCTAGTGTTAAATTGATCGCAAGCTTCATTGCACCAATCCCTGATATGGCAATGATCAAACGCTCACGGGGCAGCTCTTGCATCATCTGAATGAAACCCATACCTTCTACTGTACCCAAAAGGTTCTTTTGAGGCACACGTACATTACTGAAGAACAACTCCGAGGTGTCTTGTGAGGTCATACCGATCTTCTCGAGATTACGACCACGCTCAAAACCAGTCACTTTATCGGTTTCTACCACAATAAGTGAGACACCTTGAGCGCCTTTATCACGATCCGTCTTGCAAGCCAGCAAAATCAGATTGGCATGCTGACCATTGGTGATAAAGGTTTTTGAACCATTGATAATATAGTCCTCGCCATCTTTTACGGCGTAAGTCTTGATATTTTGTAGGTCTGAGCCAGTCCCAGGTTCAGTCATAGCAATCGCGGCCACATACTCGCCTGTTGCCATCTTAGGTAGCCATTCTTTTTTCTGCTCTTCTGTACCATGAGCCAAGATATAAGGGGCAACAATACCTGAATGCACCGTCCCACCAAAACCTGATTGATTGGCCTCTGCTTGAGCATAAAGAAGCGCCGCTTCATGACCAAAGTCACCGCCGCCGCCGCCATACGCTTCTGGTATTGATGCGCACAAAAACCCCATCGCCCCTGCCTCTTCCCAAGCCGTGCGATCAATCATGCCGTTTTTGCGCCACTGCTCATCCTTTGACTCCCAACTTTTAAACATTTTTAGCGCACTGTCATAAACCATTTGGTGCTCTTCGGTCATCCAGTTTGGGGTGAATTTTTCTATACTCATGTTGTCTCTCCTTGACGAGGGTGAATGGGTAGTGGGTAAGCCAAACTTATCTAAAGGAAAATCGCTCTATTCATGGTAATATATATTACCGTTAAAAATAGATAATGAACCCTTGTTGATTGCTCACACTAAGTACTTATACTAGGATAGTATCCGTACTCGCGCAACCACTTAAACAACAATGGTAATACTCATTACTCATTTTGTATGTGTAGTAAGTTGGTTGAGCGGCTTAGGGCTTGAGTAGAAAATGTCTAAAACACACCAGCACACAGGAAGCATAAGGTATGAAAACGACCAGTCAGGTTGATCGCGTCACTGAGGCCCGGCACCTATCCCCTTTATCCGCTATGCGCCCTGCCACGCTGGACAACATTGAAAAAGCAGTACGTAAGCTATTTGCAGGTTTTGATGCTAATGAAGTCACCATGGCGCAGATTGCAAAGACCGCTAATGTCTCATTGCAAACCCTTTACAAGTACTTTGGCGACAAACAAACCCTGTTTTATACCATTATGGACAGAGTATTGGGGCGACTAGCGTCACGAATGATAGACCATCTGCAAGGTATTGATAGCGTAGAGGAGCGGCTGCGTAAGACGTTATGG
Organism: Psychrobacter namhaensis; assembly: GCF_016107545.1. Lineage (GTDB taxonomy): Bacteria > Pseudomonadota > Gammaproteobacteria > Pseudomonadales > Moraxellaceae > Psychrobacter > Psychrobacter namhaensis. Next base: position 39,284 of record NZ_JABASS010000009.1, on the reverse strand, counting down.
GTATGCTTTGACTTTGTCGACTCCCATCCCGACGCGGTGATGGTGTTGTATTCGGTGTCAGAGCTACACTTTCGTAATATCGCTATTTATGAGAACAAAGAGCTGATTGACGCGTTTTTGACGGTATTAGAAGATGGCCAAACTCGTGGTGTGTTAAATGACACCGTGCCACTTTATACACTTTTTGACGTGTTTATGGGGTTTATCAACCGCCTTGGACTGATGCATATCATTCGTCAGACAGAGACGCCCATTATTGCGGAGTTCGATGCGCTGTTTGTGATTTTATGGCGGGCAATCTCTAAACCTGAATGACCAATCAAAGCATAGATATAGAATATATCGCTTAAAACGTTGGCTTTGACAATAAAAAAAGCCTCACTATAAAGTGAAGCTTTATGTTGCTTAAAACGTCTGTATTTATGCTAACCCTCTTTATGGCTTATCTACAAAAATCTCTTCACTCAAGTTAATAGGCCTTTTATATAATCACAGCACTTACACACCACTAGATTTTGGTAGGCCGTACGTCACTCTATCCACCACTGTATTATTTTGTTCAGTAGTCAGTCGATAGCCTTTGATTCTCCCGTCATACGGCAAATGCCCTTCATACTGCTGATAGTGCTCACAAATACCTTCTTGTACTATCGACTCCCGCTCTGCCTCATCCAGTTTGGCAAAACCACGAGGTAGATGGACCTGAGCGAAACGTGATGCGGCGGCGCGAGACATCCAGTTTGCCCCGCTAGTAAAGTGAAAATCCACATCCGCTCGTAAGTTATATTGGGGCAAAGGATTGGGGGCATGGGCTAATTTGTATTTGATCTGCTCGATGTCTTCTGCAAATGGGGCATAAGGTATTTCTAGCACCACAAACAGCTTCGCTAAAAAATCATCGGCTGTAAAGTATTTGTCTATGTAGCTGCCATCCAGTCCAAGATGCTTGTTCGACAATACGTGCCGCAGGCGATCACAGGCGGGTATGGTATGCTTTAGAGGATAACCCATGGCTTTGACAATGTCTTGCGAACACAGCTTAAGTGCCTCTATTTGATTGACTGCATATTGCGCCAGAGGATGACACGGACGATAACGACGGGTATATTTGGATTGGTTGGCCGTGTGGCTCTTGGTATTGAACACCTTAGACTCCTGTAACTCCGACAAAAAAGTATGAAATAAGCCCAAACAGGCAAATAAAATCAGGCACAAATGAGGATGTCGGAGTACAGGCTCATGCGCTTTACCAGAGTTATTTTATATCGTGCTGGAAGTTGCAAGGTTTGTCCGTCGCCATTAGATTGCCATAACGGCTAGCGGTACAAAACTGTTAAACCCACGATAGGTGATTCACTGATGATAGCATACCAGATGATAGAAAATAAATACTGTTACTCGTGTTGTTACTGTTAACCAATACTATTATTAATCTTACTTTTAAAGCGTGTTAACAATACCAGACCCTATCAAGCGTCTGGTTATAAAACAGCCTTCTTGATCTCCAATAGGTGAACAGGGATTATCCATGACACCCCAACACTCCTTTTATATTGTGTTACTTCTTGCTTGAAAACCGATGCTCATTAGCAAAAAACTACTTTAACTTATCCCTTTGAATTGGTATCTTTCCCTCCTTTCTTGACCCCCTTATATGTCTTATCCCACTTTTCAGCTAATTTTGCTGTATTAGCCTCTTCTTTGTACTGGATTTTATGAAACACAACCTTGAGGTGAGCTCAGACGCTCGCCGAACTCAGTATTTTCAAGTTTTTTTGATGGGTGTGAGCGCATTCATTATGAACACGACCGAATTTGTCCCTGTGGCCTTATTAAGTGACATTGCTCAAGATTTTTCTATCACCACGGCAGAGACAGGTTGGATGCTGACGCTTTATGCTTGGATTGTCGCTGCGATGTCATTGCCGCTGATGCTGCTGACCAGTCGCTTTGAGCGCAAGCGTTTGCTCTTAGGTCTTTTTGCCGTCTTTATTGCAAGCCATGTCCTGTCAGTGTTTGCATGGAGTTTTGATGTGCTGCTTATCAGTCGCGTTGGGATTGCACTGTCCCATGCGATATTTTGGTCAATCACGGCGGCGATTGCCATACGTGTGGCACCTAAAGGTAAAAAAGCGTTGGCGCTTAGTGTGCTGGCGACGGGTACGTCGCTTGCGATGGTACTAGGTGTGCCCTTAGGACGATTGATTGGTCAATGGTTTGGCTGGCGCGCGACCTTTGGCGGTATTGGCGTCATTGCCCTCATTGTCTTTATCCTCCAAGCGAAGCTCTTGCCAACCCTGCCTAGTATGTTTGAAGGCTCTTTTCGAAAGATCCCAGAATTGCTCAAAAATCCATTGTTGGTCTGTTTGTATTTACTGATTTTGCTCGTCTTTACCGCACACTACACTGCTTACTCTTATATCGAGCCTTTCATGCGGCAGGTTGGCTCAATCAGTGAAAACCTAGCGACTTTTGTATTGCTACTTTTTGGTGCCGCAGGTATTTTGGGTAGTGTGATATTTAGCCGCTGGGGTGACAGTTTTAACACTAGGCTGATGCTGATATCGACGATACTGATGCTGGTCTCTATGCTCGCGCTACTCTTTGCTGTGACCTCGATATGGGCACTTAGCTTGATTGCCTTACTTTGGGGGGCCGCGCTCATGCTACTGATTATCTCTATGCAAGCCAAAGTCATCATGGTGGATGTGAGTGCGCAAGACATGCTGATGTCAATGTTCTCAGGCATTATTAATTTAGGAATTGGGACAGGCGCGTTGTTCGGCGGTTATGCAGTGACGCATATCTCTTTATCCAGTGTGGGCTACGTTGGGGCTGCTATCGCGAGTGCCGCGCTGCTACTGATGTTATTTATGATAAAGCGCTTCCCTGAGCTGGGCAGCAGACTCGGCTAAGCAGTAAGGAGCGCTGGTTTTAATAGTCCACTTTACCGCGTAAGGCTTTGGTCTTGCCGCGCTGGGTTTTTTGATCAACACGTTTACGCTTGGCGTTTCTACTCGGTTTGGTAGGCTTGCGGGTCTTATTGACATACGTGGCTTTTATGATGAAGCTGCGCAGACGTTCAAACGCATCGATTTTGTTTCTTTCTTGCGTGCGAAACTGCTGGGCTTTAATGATGAGCACACCTTCTTTGGTGATTCGGCTATCTTTACTATCCAGCAGGCGCTGCTTATGAATATCACTCAAACTTGAGGCATGGATATCAAACCGCAGATGAATCGCAGAGGAGACTTTATTGACATTTTGCCCGCCTGCTCCCTGCGCGCGTATGGCACTGATCTCCACTTCATTGTCACTGAGGCTAATATTATTGCTGATAAAAATCATAGGGTTTTTTGATAGAGTCTTAGTATGTATGGTTTATGATAAAGCATTATTTCACCGCTCGCCACTTTGCCAATCACTGCGACTTCACCAATAATTGACGGCAGCGCTCAATCACGGGCGCATCGACCATCTCGCCCTCTATTTTAAACACCGCCTGCCCGCTTTGTTCATACTCTGCAACCACACGCTGCGCAAACTCAAGCTCACTATCTGTCGGTTGTAGGGCTTGTGGGACAGTGGCTACTTGCTTGGGATGAATACACAGCATCCCTAACATACCCATTTGCGACCACAACTGTACGCGAGCGCGCAATCCTGCCCCGTCGTTGAAATCAGGATAAATGGTGTCGATGGGCGGCGCTAACTGATGTATTTTCGATATTAAAATTAATTGATAGCGGATCTGATTGGCAATGATATCCGCTGAGGGCGTGCCTGCTTGCACGCGCAGATCATTGCACAAGTCTAAAAACCCATAACTGAACGCGATCAATCCAGTCGTTTTTGCCATGTTATCTATGTGATATAAACCAGCGGCACTTTCTATTAGTGCGATGACAGGTAGACCAGTGTGCTGATGCACGTATTCAATATCTGCTGCTTTTTCCGCTTTGGCCAGTAGCACACCCGCTATTTTAGGCATTTGCTGGCATAGCGCTACGTCTTCAAAAAATGCTTGACTGCCTGCTTGATTAATCCGTAGCCAAATCGGCTGATGATTTTGCGTGTCATTTTGATCATCATAGTATTTTTTCAACGCCTCTCGAGCTTGTGCCTTATCCTCTTGGGCGACGGCATCCTCCAAATCAATAATCACTGCATCTGCATCACTGGCAAACGCTTTTGCCACTCGATCGATCCGAGTCGCTGGGACAAATAACCACGTTTTGTTTTTAGAGATGTCGGCTGCTATATTGTCGTTCACTGAATCCATGGTTGACTCCCTTGTTTTATGTCCGTCTCTGCCAGTTTGGTTCTTTGTGTTTATTATGCCATTACCGAGCTGGTTTGCGTATAGGAAGGGTCGCAAACGCGATACGATAGTAGAAGTCTAAAGAAGTTTTTTATTCAATTCAGGCGTTAAACCAAAAACCGCACAGAAATGACTCTTATGCGGTTTTTTTTAAAAACGGTTTCTGTGCTTCTATCAGCAACACGAAGCTAGGCGAGCATGCCGCCATCTACCACCACGGTCGCGCCTGTAGTATAGCTCGATGCGTCAGACACTAGATATAATACTGTGCCAGCCATCTCATCGGGATCAGCCACGCGCCCTAAAGGGATGGCATGCAGCGCCATTTTTAAGACTTTATCATTGGTGGTCAAGGCAGAGGCAAACTTTGTATCGGTCAAGCCTGGCAATAACGCATTCACACGAATATTTAACGGGCCACACTCTTTTGCAAAGGCTTTGGTCATACTAATGACAGCCGCCTTAGTGATTGAGTAAATACCTTGCTTGTCACCTGCGACCAAACCATTCACGGATGCGGTATTTAAAATGACGCCGCCGCCCTGCTCGCGCATCATCTTGCCCGCAGCGGTCGACATAAAGAAGTAGCCGCGAATGTTAACTTCAACGGTCTTATCAAAAGCCGCTAAATCGGTGTCTAAGATATGCCCGTAATAAGGGTTGGCGGCGGCGTTATTGACCAAAATATCAATCTGACCAAATTCACTTTTGATATGCTCAAAAATCGCATCAATCTGCTCCATATCTCCCACATGACAAGCAAAAGCACTGGCTTTATGGCCATCAGCAATAATGCTATCAGCCACCGCTTGGCAAGCGTCGATTTTGCGGCTAGAGACAATCACGTGAGCCCCTCTTGAGGCAAGCAGACGTGCAATAGACTCGCCAATACCGCGGCTGGCACCCGTCACCAAGGCAATCTTACCAGTTAAATCAAATAAATCTTTCATCATTATTCCTTATATTTTAAATATTTGAATAAAAGCCCTATCAAAAATTCTTTTGATATTAAGCCATTAAGCCAACATACCGCCATCAAGGGTAAAGGCATGACCATTCATAAAGCTGCTCTCATCACTGGCCAGCCATGCAATCGCACCAGACACCTCATCAACTTCTCCCAAACGGCGCAGTGGGCTGGCCTTGATGGTGGCTTGCTGCGCGCGCTCGTCCATATTTGCCATGGTATTACGCACCATTGGTGTATCGATAAAACTGGGACACACCGCATTAAAGCGAATATTGACACGGGCGTATTCATGGGCCGCAGACTTGGTAAGCCCCATGACGCCATGTTTAGCGGCACTATAAATAGACAACATGGGCGCAGATCGCAAGCCTGCAATAGATGCCACATTAATCACATGACCACCGCCATTGGGTGCCATACAAGTAACCGCAGCACGCATACAGTGCCAGACGCCTTTTAGGTTCACTGCGATATTACGGTCAAAATCTTCCTCGGTTAGCTCATGCATGGGGGCAGGTTTATGGTCGATACCAGCGTTGTTTACCACGACATCGAGGCCACCAAGCGCTTGCACAGCAAAAGCAAATAACGCTCGTACTTCATCGCCACTGGTGACATCTACCTTTTTAAAGGTAATGCTATTGCCAGCATCTTGACCTTGCTTGGCTATGGCAGCGCCTAGTTCTTCTGCCCTGTCGCCAATCACAACTTTTGCGCCGCGACTGGCCAGTAGTAACGCACTGGCTGCACCGATACCAGAAGCACCGCCCGTAATCAAAATGCGCTTACCAGCAACATTACTTGCTACTCCATTTATATTTGGTGTCATGATTTATCCCTCTACCTTAAGTACCAACTTGCCAAAATTTTTCCCTTTAAAAAGCATCATTAAGGTATCAGGGAAGGTCTCGATACCTTCAACGATATGATCTTTTACTTTGATATCACCTGACTGAATCCAGCCCGCAATCTCTTTCATCGCGATTGGGTATTCCTTGATATTATCAAACACCACAATACCCTCCATACGCGCGCGATTGACCAATAATGACAAGTAATTTGATGGGCCTTTGACCGCTGTGGTGTTGTTATATTGGCTAATCGCACCGCAAATAACGATACGCGCGCGCAGATTAATCTGGGTGAGTACGTCATTTAAAATATCGCCACCAACATTGTCAAAATACACATCAACGCCATCTGGGCAGGTTTTCTTCAGTGCTTTTTTTACATCTTCATTTTTATAATCGATCGTCGCATCAAATCCAAGCTCATCAATCAAGAACTGACATTTTTCGCTACCGCCTGCGATACCGACGACTCGGCAGCCCTTAATTTTGGCAATTTGACCGACCAAACTACCAACCGCACCTGCCGCGCCAGATACGACAACGGTCTCGCCTGCTTTTGGCTCCCCTGTTTTTAACAAACCAAAATAGCCAGTCATGCCCGGCATACCCAATACGCCCAAGTAATAAGACAATGGTGCGAGATTTGGATCGACTTTGTGCAGGCCCGTACCGTCACTGACGGCATACGACTGCATACCATTGTGACCAGCCACATAATCACCAACGGCAAACTTCTCATGCTTGCTTGCAATAACTTCACCCACCGTACCAGCACGCATGACATCGCCAATCTGTACCGGCTCGATGTAAGACTTTGCGTCATTGAGCCACCCACGCATCGCCGGATCCATAGAGATATACTCAATTTTTATCAGCAACTGCCCGTCTTTGATGGTCGGCAGCTCTGTCTCGGTATACTCCCAAGTATCAGCGCTCGGTTCGCCAACCGGTCTTGCTTTTAGTCGCCACTGCTTGTTGATTGTTGTCATTACTCTTTCCTTAGAGAGGTCTTTAGAACCAGTCGGCTTGCATGTCCGTGCAAACAGAATTGTTGTGGGTTAAAATTGCGATATCGCGTTTGATTAATGGTAATTCCCAATCGATAAAGTATTTTGCCGCCTGTATTTTTCCCTGATAGAAATTTTGTTTTTCAGCGTCGCTTGTCTCACTTAACAGTTGCTCAGCTTTACTCGCTTGGCGAATCCAAATCCAGCTCAGCACAATTGAGGCAAAAACATTCATGAGCGCTTGGGCGTTGCCAGTAAGCGTTAACGCCTCTTCAGTCTGTAAAACTTTGCTTAAATGCACCAGCACGTCATGCAGATGACCCATATAAGGCGTTAATTTACCCGCAAGCGCTGCGCTCTCAGGCGTGGTGATGCTGGTTAGATCTTGCGTGATTTCACGCTTTAGAATCTGAATACCAAGCCCACCTTTTTGCCATAACTTGCGAAATGACAAATCTAAGGCTTGCACGCCATTTGTGCCTTCGTGGATGGGGTTGAGACGGTTGTCACGCCAAAACTGCTCGGCATGATATTCGCGCGTATAACCGGCACCGCCCAATACTTGAATGCCCAAGTCATTGGCTTTAGGGCCATACTCAGACGGCCATGCTTTTAACACTGGTGTGAGTAAGTCTAATAGTTCTGACAGCTCATTTTTTAGCGTTTCGTCTTCGCAAGTATTGATACGGTCTATCAGGTTTGAGCCGTATAGGCATAAGGAAATACCACCCTCAGAGTAGGCTTTTTGCGCGAGTAGCATACGCTTTACATCGCCATGCTGGATGATTGCCGTGGCGGCATCTTCAGGCTTGTTGTTCGGTGCGATTCGACCTTGCGTTCGGTCTTTGGCGTAATCTAGCGAGTACTGATAACCCCGATAGCCAATCATAGAGGCCCCAAAACCAACCGCGATACGTGCCTCATTCATCATTTTGAACATATAACGCAGACCAAAGTGCGCTTCGCCAATCAGATAACCATGACAGTCGCCTTCATCACCAAAGCTCAATGCCGTCGAGGTAGCCCCTCGATAACCAAGCTTATGAATGAGTCCAGTCAAATGCACGTCATTGCGCTCGCCAACCGACAAGTCATCGTTTAAGCGATATTTTGGCACGGCAAACAAAGAAATCCCTTTGACGCCACTAGGACCGCCTGGAATTTTGGCCAATACCAAATGAACAATATTGTCAGACAGTTCGTGATCGCCTGCTGAGATATAAATCTTACTGCCTTTTATTCGGTATGAGCCATCGTTTTGTTTTACCGCGGTGGTTTTGATGTCAGCCAGCGATGACCCCGCATGTGGCTCCGTCAGTGCCATCGTTCCAGTAAAGTCCCCCGTCAGCATACGCGGCATAAAGGCCGCTTTGATATCGTCATTGGCAAAGTGTGAGATCACGTTGATTGCCGCTGTGGTCAAAAACGGATACGCAGTCGTTGAGGGGTTGGCCGCCATAAAATAGCCTGCCACTGCTGTCATCACTGTTTCAGGCAGCTGCATCCCACCATCTTCGAAGCTATAACGACCCGCGATAAAACCCGAGTCCCGAAACGCATCAAAGGCGACTTTCACATCATCTATCATGCTAACTTTTTTACCATCAAACTGCGGCTCGTTTTTATCGGCAACGTGGTTGTGCGGCAAAAACAAATCGGTTGCTATTTTGTTTGCGGTGTCTAGTACCGCAACGAATGTCTCGCGGCTGTGCTCTGAGAATTTGGGATGTTCGGTCAGCGTTTCAGTGTCCAAAACATCGTATAATTGGAAGGGTAATTCAAAATCATTGATAAGCGTTTCTGCTGCCATAATGTTCTCGTTAGTATTGTCGTTAACAAAAAAATTGGTTATCAATAGATACTAAGCTAATTTCGCGCCTTGCCGTATTGTCATTTATGACATAATTATGGTCAAATAAGACATACAATAAGAAATTTGTAGCTAAAAAACTGTCTATTTGGGTAATAGCTATCAAGGGAAAGCCGACACAGATGCCTAACTACAAACCGTTTAAAGTCATTATTTTGGGATTCGATGGGGTGCTCGGTAGTGTGCTTGCTGGCGCATTGGACTTGTTTTCATTCACTGGTGTCAGCTGGCAGCGATTTTTGGATGAGGCAGTTGAGCCTAGATTTAATGTGCAAATAGCGAGCCTAGGCGGTGTGGATATCAGATGTAGCAATCGCTTACTCATGCAAGCGCATTGCGACATTCAAGACGTCACGGCATGCGATTTATTATTAATACCCACCATTGGTGATTCAATCGATAAAGTATTAAGACAAAACAGTGAGCTGCTACCGCACCTACAACGACTGGCTAAGACCAAGGCTGATATTGCCAGCAATTGTAGCGGAGCGTTTTTTTTGGCAAAGGCAGGACTGCTAGACGATAAGATAGCCACGACTCATTGGGGTTATGCGAGTAAATTTAAAGCAGATTTTCCACTCGTTGATTTACAGGAGAATCAGTTCGTCACCCAATCGGGTAACATATTCTGTGCCGCGGGTGGTAGTGCCTTTTATGATTTGGGATTATTATTGATAGAGCGCTACTGCGGACGTGAGATTTCTACGCAAGTGGCAAGAACTCAGATTATCGACAGTAAAAGAGGCAATCAAAACAGTTACACAAACGTGACGCTGCACAAACCGCATTCAGATCCGCTCGTCAAGCAAGTACAAGAGTTTATCGAAGCAAACTTCCATCGGCCTATTCAAGTCAGTCGTTTGGCGGCGATGGTCAATATCACCCCGCGTACCTTGAACAGACGCTTTCAGTCTTGTGTCGCCATGCGGCCGATTGAGTACATTCAAGCCGTCAGAATTGAGCAGGCAAAACGCTTGTTAGAATCAGGCGATGTGACGATTAAATCGCTGGTCGATCACGTTGGTTATGATGATATCTCATCCTTTACGCGTCTGTTTAAGCGTGCCACGGAACTAACGCCTAAAGAGTATCAGGATAAGTTTTCGCGGCTGCCCATTTAGCAATGATAGCATTGAACGCTTAAACCGCTTGCCACAAGCCTGCAACGTGCATGGCATCTGCCTTGATGGTTGGGTAGTTGGTAAAAGCTAGCTGATAGCCATGGCTTGTGTTTGGACTAATTTGGCAAATTGCCCCAAGTGGGAAGCTGTGTTTTTGTCCAATATGGCCAAAACGCATGCCACTATAAATCGGTAAGCCTGTGAGCTTATGCAATTGGCGAACCACGGTGGCAACGTCATAACGTTTGTCGTAACTGTCCTCCCCTGCCCCAGATAGCGCACCAAACACGATCGCTTGCTGACCCTTAAACACGCCTGCCAAATACAAATCATAGAGCATACGCTCAATACGATACGCCTGCTCGCCCACATCTTCTAAAAATACAATACCACCTTCGATCCGCGGTAGATAATCACTACCTGCCAGCGCCGATACCACGCTCAGGTTGCCACCCCAAATGGTGCCCCTCAATACTTGTGGCTTACCCGTTGTCAGCATACTGGGTAACTGCTGACTGGTTAAAGACGCATCTTGTACCGTGATGGTTAAATTGGGGTTACTCAGGGCCTCCGCAAACTGTAGGCAAGTCACTTGATCGGGTTTGATTTTGCCAAACTCACTATAAAGCATCGGTGCTGCGAGTGAGCTCATCGCCCCTTTTGCCAGTAGCGCACACTGGATAGCCGTCACATCACTAAAGCCTGCCAGTATCGTACCGCGCTCCGCCATAATGCGCCCAAGCGTGGACCAATCCACCATGGGTAGTAAACGCATCGCACCATATCCACCGCGTACGCCCAGCAGCAGCTTAGGCGCCGCTATCGCACCAGTCGCGATATTTTGTAGGTCGCCGGCTCGCTGTACATCAGTGCCTGCAAAGCGCAAATACTGCCGAGTGGTAATCGCGGGGTTGTTCACCTTAAAACCGGCACAAGCCAGCCGATCCAACGCCAGCTGATTGCGCTCCTCACTACCGCCAACATTGGAGCTGGCAAAAATTCGCGTCTCAATCGTTGGTATGATACAGCTTGTTTGTGAAAATGATGTCTGCGATGGTAAGCGCTCATCCAATAACGCCGTGGGCAAATCGTCCTTAGTAATCTGCAAACGACCATTATGCTCACGAGGACTGGCTGCAAAAACCTGAGAAATACCTTGGGCTGCTAAGGCTGCAGTACCGGCACCAATGCCTATTCGACGCAAAAACTGCCGGCGATTTAATCCAGTACTTATTTCGGTCGCTGTCTTTGGCTGCGTGTGTGTTGCACGACTTGATGGCTGTATAGACGGTATTTTTGAACCCATGCTTTGCTACTACCTGTATGCTTTTATATTGATTATTCATCCGCTTTAATGCCGTGTTTATGGCGCGAGTACGTGCAGGATACGCATGTTATCACGCTCGCCTATGGTAGCGTATTTGCCCATACGCCAAGTTGCCCAACCTTTACCCATCTTTACTTTTTCGCTACCGACACACACAATATAGGGCGATTAAATTTGTTACTGTAAATACAAATTCATCGCAAATAAGTAAGGATAATAATTATGTTTAATAAAAAAACTGATAAACACGACGCACTTGTCTCCAATTTGAAACACCTGATAGGCCAAGAAGACAAGCTCAAAGAAAAACTAGAAGATAACAGCTATCTTGAACCTTTTAGCGATGATTTGATGCTATTTATGAGTCTTATCAAAGACTATTACAAAGGTGACTATCGTAAGATTCCTTTTAAAACCATCTCAGCTGGTGTGATTGGTGCGATTTATACACTAAATCCTATTGACCTTATTCCAGACTCCATTCCGTTCATCGGTTATGTCGATGACGCACTGGTACTCAGATTTTTCTTAAAGCAGGCTAAAAAAGATCTACATAAATATAAAGCATGGAAACAAGAACAATCGACTTCTAAGAAAGAAGAACAATCGACCTCTAAGAAAGAAGAACAATCAAACACTAAGAATAGTACCGATATTCAAAAAAAATCATAACCGCCAAACGCTTAAAGCCGTAGACAATTACGTGACTAAAAAAGCCATGGTCATTGATGTGGTCATGGCTTTTTCTTGTTTATTGAATCTATCGGCTCTCTTTAATTAGGGACATCATAACGAGATTTTTCGGGATTAAGTCCGAACGAATAGACAAAGGTCGCCACGATACTATTAATAATAATAAAAGGTAAATCAATGGCAACGTGCCCGAGTAAATAACGACCAATTAACCAAGAGACAATCAGCATAATAATAAAGAAACCACCCAAATACGCTAAGATAGCAGGATGTTTGAGGTTGTAAGGTTGCTCGGTTTCAGGCTTTTTATCCAATATATACGTCCTTACCGCCCAACCAGCCGCATAAGAAAACCCACCCAAAACCACATAACTAAAAAAATTCATATTGCCTGACTCTAATGACTGAACTGTTGATAACAAATGACGCTGTACTCACGCCGGTAGTACTTATCTAAATACGCTCATCCACATCCTCAATAACAATATCGGCATGCGGGTTGGCTAAAATATCCGTATTGACGTCATCACACTCCACGCGATAGATGGTATTGGCACCGCGATAAATATAGGACAAATACTCACTGTCTAAGAGTGGGTCGATATTGGCGTAAACGGGTTTGACATGAGCCAGTACCAGTACTCGATCAGGCCGACCGATAACGGCGTCGACATGCTCTGGGTCAATAGAGAAAAATTGCGGCACCGCACTATTTTCAATCACCTCTAATGGCTCAGGATTGTCCCAAACACGTTTGGCACTTGCAGGCTCCTTCATTTGCATCACCCACGAGCCCTCCTGTTGACTGACTTTTATTTGGGCAGGCTCATCTTGACTTACCGTATAACACCCTTCAAAGACAGATAAGTCTGACGCCACCTCAACCACTTCTGCTTCAGGTTGCGTGTGACTCTCACTACAAGCAGTCAAAAACAGCGCGCTGCTTATCGCCATACTGACCATTAAGCGGGTCTGCCTTTTAGAAAAAACGTTTGAGCGTAAGGACATAATAGGGTTATCCTGCATGCATTAAAACTTTTGTGAAGGAAATTATCATTAAACAGTGGTGACAAAAACATGACGAGTAGCGTGACCGTTAGAGTGGTGTCAGTACAGTAAATGGCTACTGACTCGTTCAGCCAGACGACAGACCCACCTTGTTCGCAACCTAACCTATTTTAACAGAAAACCAAACAGTTACTATTATCATATAAGATGTGATGAGTGGTTTTGCGATTTTGCGCCCTGAGACGGCCGATATTCACGATAGCACTGTCCATATTAACAATAGATTTGTTATACTCAGGCCCAGCATATTAAGGGATGACTATCTTGAAAATAACGCTAAAGAATCTCTTTGCGCCACCCTCATTTATCATTTATTAGGTCAATAATTTGTTATGTCAGATAATCGCACCTCAGCGCAGCAGTTTAGCAAAAATAACGCGATGAATCCGTTGGCCGCCAAAGCAAATACGACGGTTGCTTATACAGATGGAGCCTGTAAAGGTAATCCTGGTGCGGGCGGCTGGGGCGCACATCTCATATTTAGTGACGGCAGTACGCAAGATTTATATGGCGGTGACAAAGAGACGACCAACAACCGTATGGAGCTGATGGGTGCGATAAAAGCACTGACGCATAGCCCACTTGCACAAAGACTTGAGATTTGGACCGACTCCAGTTATGTCAAAAAAGGCATTACCGAATGGATTGACGGGTGGAAAAAAAGAGGCTGGAAAACTGCCAGTAAAAAACCCGTGGCCAACCAAGACCTTTGGCAACAATTAGATGAGCTTTGTCGACAGCGTGATGTTGACTGGCATTGGGTAAAAGGACATGCTGGACACGCAGGCAATGAAAAAGCAGACGAGTTGGCCAATCTAGGCGTGACCTCTAACAGTGAGGACGCCTCAACTGCAGTATTGTCAGATGTTTCTAAAAAAAAAGCGCAAATAACGACTGATAAAGCCCCCACGGCTTCTAGCGATTCTAACGATGACTGGTTAAATTTTGACCCCTTAGGCTTTGATGTGGTGGACGATGAGCATGATGAAGAACCGTTAGAAAATCAGCACGATAATGTGCTAAGTCCAGCCACTACTATCAAAATCAATCGCTCTCAAAATGATGCGATAAAACCCATGTCAATGAGTACCACAGATATGCCAGAGACCCACGCACCAATGCCTGATACCACCCTAGATACCCCCACGCCAGACATGGCGACTGGTGCCACAAAGTTCGATGGTGATACTAGCCGTGCTAACCCACACTTTACCCCACTACTACCCAAGCCCATACACCGCCATGAAGCTGACCGCCAACTCATTATGGATACTGAGACCACGGGGCTTGATGCGCTAAAAGGCGATCGTATCATTGAAGTTGGTATTGTCGAGATGGTGGGACGCAAATTCACTGGCGAGAAACTACACGTTTATATCAATCCGCAGCGCGGTATGGATGATGAGGTTATTCGCATTCATGGCATCTCTGAGGCTTTTTTAGCAGATAAGCCCACCTTCGATCAAGTCGCGCAATCGCTGTATGACTTTATGGACGGCGCAGAAATCATCGCCCATAATGCCTCATTTGATATGAACTTCTTAAATATGGAGTTTGCCAAAGTCGGTATGCACGACTTCTCCGAGCGCGTACAAGTGACTGACTCGCTGGTGATGGCAAAGCAGCAGTACCCTGGGCAGAAGAACACGCTAGATGCCTTAGTACGCCGCCTAGACGTTGGTAAACAAGATCGTACCTTCCACGGGGCGTTACTTGACTCAGAGATCTTGGCTGAAGTTTATTTAGCGATGACGGGTGGACAAGTCACGCTTGCTATTGAAGAAGACACACAGACAGACGGCGGACAGACAGCGCATGCAAGCTTTGCCAATCTAGCGTCTCTATTACTAGAATCAACCACAGATGAGAGTGCCAACCAACACTGGTATAACGCCCTTGCAGAAGAGTATCCTGAGCTTAAAGCCAATATATAACCGTCATTTAAATAATTTACGACGTTGGTGTTTATACTATCGCCTTGATTATTGTTATATTAAGCGTTAAAACATCACTAATAAACGCTTTTTATGCCTCATTTAAACCATCGCTATTCGCATCAGTACCTTATGGAAAAACAACTATGGACCAGTCTGCGCAAATGAAGTTCACCGTCCCAACACTTAGTGTTACTGATTTTAATCTACCCTCACTACATTTGTTGCATGATGAGATCATCGTCACCCTGAAAGACACCGAGATTCACTTAAGTGAGTTTACTGATGATAGTAGTCAGGCACCTTTATTACTAGATTCTATTACGGTATTAAAGCAGCTGTCTTATATCTTTGAGCTGATCTCTTTGGTCGGTGCAAAAGTGTTAAATACCGCTATTGTGAAAGGACTACAACGCCTTTATGATAGTGGCGATAATAACGATGTCAACTTAATCATGGACTTATCAGAAGCCATCATGACGCTGGATCGTTATGTCGAGTTTGTGCTGTTGACAGAGTCGATAGAACCAACCTTGTTATTACCAGTTATTAATAAGCTCAATGCTCACGGGCAAGAGACTCCTATCACAGCAGACAATTTTTCTGCTTTTGGCAGCAGCAGCGTGGTTATTGCCAATCCTGAACAAAACTTCCAACCACTTAAAGCGCTCAACCTTGATAGTGAGTTGTTAACCGATGCTTACCGTAGTGGTCTTGGCGTCGCTCTGCGTCATCAGCAAGGTGACATCAGCCCAGATGATCAGCAAAAACTTGATGCTATGAGTGCAGCCTGTGCGTTGATAGCATCAAACACCAGCAGCCTGTTCTGGCAAGCGGCCAATGCGGCCGTCACAGATATCGCGGCTATGTTGCCGCTGAATCTGAGCCAAAAACATACTCTCATCTATTTAGAGCAGCAGTTCCAAAGCTACTTACCCATCATGGATAGGCGTTTTGCTGATTTGGTCAGCTTTGCCTGCCAGCGTGACCATGAAGAGGCACAGCGACTGCGTGAGCAATATGCCAATAATCATCTAGAAGGCCCTCAGCTCGAGCAAATGAAGCGTTTTTTGTTTGGTCCTAATCGTGTGCTTACCGATACGTTAAATACCATCATTCAAACCCAAATCAACACAATCAAGGAGCATGTAGACAGCTACGCGCGTGGTGATTCAATCAATCCAATCGATATGCAGACGACACAAATTATTGAAGAACTCACGGCATTGAGCTCCGCACTCCACTTGCTTGGTCTAACAAATGCCGCGAACAGCCTGAGCACCGCAGCAGACGCTGTCAGATATTGGCGAGCGCCCTCTTCTGATGAGTTTGACCACTTGTTACTGGCATTGATGCATGCAGAGAACGCGACCATCGCTATGGCCGAAATGCATACACCAGGGGCGATTTATTTGCCTTTAAACAATCCGCATATCTCATTGCATCAGCTCAATACTGCAAGCGACACCTTGATACAAGAAAGTCGTACCGCTATTGCCAGTGCCGAACAAGCCGTCAATGATTATTTGGCTGAGCCAGAGCGAGACATGCTCAATATCCAGAATATTCCTGAGATGATGCGCCAAGTTGCAGGGGCGGTACGCTTCTTACAACTGCCAACCGCTGCTAGTATGCTTAGCCAATTGGCCAACTATATTGAGCAACGTATCGAAGGCGGACGACGTATAGAAGATGACACGCTAGCCTACATCGCCGATGTCATGATGGCCGTCGACTATCATTTAGATGGTTTTGAGCACAATCGTCCTGTTAGCAAGCAGGCGCTTGATGTCGGTCAGCAGAGCTTAAGTCAGCTACTTGCTGCCTAATCACAGCGCCCTTCAGTGGCTATGACCACGGTGTTATGGTCAATTTTTTGCTGCCATAAATATTAATTTATCTTACTGTAAGCAAGTCTGTTTTTTATACGATACAGACTTGCCTTCAACGTTTTGGAACTTTGGGTATGGCCAGTGCTTTTGTGTTTAGTGATGACACCGTTTTATGCCAACAAACGCCAGACGGCTGGTGGCCACTGCAGGTTCAATTACCACAGACCCGTCCAAAACCAGATCATAGCGGACACCCGCAAGCTTATCAGGTGGGTCATGTCACCCTCCTCGAAAGCCTAGCGCCAAATCATTGGCTCTCTGATGGCTTGCCAGATGATTCAATAGACATTAAGCGTAAAATCAGTGTTATTAATACGTTCACAGCACAAGCTGCTAATGCCATTACGTATGACTATGCAGTTGCTCATAACGTGGCGCTCCCTCTTGTCGCTGAAAGCAGCGGAAATGTGTTTCTTCCTTATCGCCAGCTGATCACTCAGCTTCCTGTGGCTTTGACCACTCAGATTAGCCAAGCCATACAGTTATTGCGTTGGCAGACAGACACACGGTTTTGTAGTCGCTGTGCAGCCGCCGTCGTTCATGCAGACCGAGGTGAGCGTGCCATGGTTTGTCCAGTGTGTCGATTACGCCAATACCCTCGTGTCCAGCCTTGTGTCATCACTGCCATTACTCGTCCCAATCCACAGACGGGAGAAATGCAAGTATTGCTGGCACACCATCATCGCTATGGGGAGCAAACACTGCCACGACTATACGGTCTCATTGCAGGTTTCGTAGAAGTGGGTGAAAGCCTAGAGCATGCCGTAGTACGTGAAGTAGCAGAAGAGGTAAATATTAGCGTCACAGACATTCGCTATGTGAGCAGTCAGCCATGGCCATTTCCGTCTAATTTGATGCTTGGCTTCCGAGCCTCTTATGCAGGCGGTGACATTGTCATCCAAGAAGATGAGCTGTCACACGCTGATTTTTTTGACGTCTCAAACCTGCCCAAAATACCGTCAAAAGGTAGCATTGCTTATGAGCTGATTGCGCAGATTGCTCATGAACAAGGCATAACACTGTAATAAATAACACTTTAATCAACAGCAGCGCTTTAACGTTGTGGTTTGAACGTTATGTCTTTAAAATTACTGTTTTAGTTAAAATCGTTTTGCTGATTGAACATGCCTTTTGGCAACACGTTTCTGATACAAAACTCTGGTATCTCAGCCCTTTATTTTTATACTTATCATACTAATACCATCCTCTATTACTGGTATTAAGGTTATTAATGACATGCAAAATAGCACCAATATCCGCTTAGTCAATCTGCCAATATTGTTCGATACATTGAGCATTGAAACACTGCCCGCTGATACACAGGCAAAGATTTCACTCATTGATGCTTGCTTGCCGCAGACGCAGTGCGGGCTTTGTGAGCATCCAGATGGGTGCCTACCGTATGCCGCTGCCATCGTGCTCGATGACGAACCGTACAATAAGTGTGTCCCTGGCGGTCAGCCAGTGACCAATGCCATCGCTCAAATTGTTGCTCCTGATAGCGATAAAACGACGCTCAAAGCGGCGCCTTCGCAGTGGCCAATAGACGCGACATCTGAACGTCCTACCGAGGTACGCGCCGTTATCCGAGAAGATGATTGTATCGGCTGCACCAAGTGTATTCCTGCCTGCCCTGTTGATGCTATCGTCGGTACTGGCAAGCATATGCACACTATCTTTACGGATTTATGTACTGGCTGTGAGCTGTGTATCGCTCCTTGTCCTGTTGATTGCATTGATTTGGTCACGATAGAGCGTGAGCTTTCTACCTCTGAACGCGCAACCGAGCAAGAAGACTTAAGACAGCGCTATCACACGCATCTAAGACGCGTGACCGACCAGCTTACTGATAGTAGCAACAGTAGACCTGTGGTCAGTATGGTAGAAGCCAAACTGAATAATGCCGCCAGTCAATCTTTCAACATCAGTGAAGCGCAAGCAAAAAACACCATTGCAGCGGCCAAATTACGCACTAAGATTAAAAAACTAGAAAAACAGCTAAGTGTCCGAGCCAATGATAAAAAACAAGCGGAGCTTGACGCACTACAAGCAGAGCTCGAAAGTCTATAAGTAGCGCCTTCATTACGAGATTGATACTTTAATAAATCACACAGATAGTACATCTCGCCTATAATTTTGTATCACCACTCACTAACATAACAGCCAAACGCCATGAGTAAAACGGTCAAACATAAAACAGCCGACACACCGCCATCCAGACGCATGCCCAACCGTGATGTGCGTCCATTCTTTGAAAAGCTGGCAGAGACAATTAAGGAGCCTGTCACTGAGCTCAATTATGACAGTAATTTTGAGTTGCTTGTGGCGGTTATACTATCTGCACAGGCAACGGATGTGAGCGTCAATATTGCCACCCAGCAGTTGTACCCCGTGGCCAATACGCCTGAGGCGATACTGGCACTGGGTGAAGACGGATTAAAATCCTATATCAAAAATATTGGCTTATACAACGCCAAAGCCAAAAACGTCATCAAGACCTGCCGTGATTTGATCGAAAAGTTTGATAGTACAGTCCCCGATAATCGCAAAGATTTAGAATCACTGGCAGGCGTTGGACGAAAAACAGCCAATGTGGTCTTAAATACCGCCTTTGGTCAACCAACCATGGCGGTCGACACGCACATCTTTCGAGTAGGGAATCGCACTGGCCTTGCTACTGGGAAAAACGTACTCGTCGTTGAAAAAAATCTGGTCGAGCGTATTCCAGAAGACTTTATGGTTGATGCCCATCATTATCTTATTTTACACGGGCGCTATACCTGTCAAGCACGCACGCCCAAATGCGGCGCCTGCCCTGTCTATGGCGAATGTATGTTTAAAGATAAAGCGTCTTTTTTAGAGTTATAATGTGCCAACAGTCTTAACCCAACCATGAATCTCAGTAAGCCTTCATTAAATGCCAATGTTTGCCGATAGCAAATGCCTTGTTGAGCATTTCTTATAGTAAAGCAAGTGCTGCTCACTAGAGTTTTATGGTATTTCAAGGTAGAATAACCCTATTTTATGTCCAGACATTGTGACAATCACCATGATTATAATAAGGTGATGAGCACAACAGTGACGGTATTTTAGGGTTAATTTTGGCTTAACGCTCTACAATTAAAGCTAATTAGTAACGTTTCTATGCGCCTACTGGTTGACTAATCGCGAGAGTCCGTCTTAGTCAAATTTATCACTATAAAAAAGCATTCTTTAAATTTGTATCATTGCCAAAAATTTGAATAGCAAGCTAAACGAGTTTGAGACAGCTAGTCATATTTTTTGGGATTGGTTCTATTACCAAAATCTAGCAACACCAATTATCTGCCGAGCAACTGATTGCACGGCCAATATTAATCAAAGCGGCGCGCAGGCGTCATGCTTTTTCCTACCCTTATTGATTCAATTAAGCGATCCCATTATGCGTGAATACAACTTATTTACCTCCGAATCTGTGAGCGAAGGCCATCCTGATAAAATGGCTGACCAAATCTCAGACGCCATCCTTGACGCTATCTTACGTGAAGACCTACATGCACGCGTGGCATGCGAAACCTTGGTTAAGACGGGTGCGGTGATACTAGCAGGTGAAGTCACCACGACGGCAAATATCGATGTTGAGCGTATTGTGCGTGATACGGTGAATGGTATTGGCTATCATCATTCCGACTTAGGCTTTGATGGCGAGACTTGCGCAGTGATTAACATGCTTGGCAAGCAATCTCCTGAAATTGCTCAAGGGGTCGATCGCAGTGATCCTGAAGAGCAAGGTGCAGGCGATCAAGGTCTTATGTTTGGTTATGCCAGCAATGAAACTGAAGTACTAATGCCCGCCCCTATTGAATTCGCTCATCGCTTGATGGAGCGTCAATCTGAGCTGCGCCGCGCAGGTGAGCTACCTTGGTTACGTCCGGATGCAAAGGCGCAAGTGACGCTAAAATATGATGGTAATAAACCAGTGGCGATTGATGCCGTTGTGTTATCGACACAACATGATCCAAGCATCTCGCAAACGGATCTGCAAGAAGCCGTTATGGAGTCTATCATCAAGCAAGTACTGCCAGCGGATCTACTGCATGCTGGTACACGCTATCATATCAATCCAACGGGTAAATTCGTCATTGGCGGCCCTGTTGGTGATGCAGGATTGACGGGCCGTAAAATCATCGTTGATACTTATGGCGGTATGGCGCGTCATGGTGGCGGTGCATTTAGTGGCAAAGACCCTTCAAAAGTGGATCGCAGTGCCGCTTATGCCGTACGTTACGTTGCAAAAAATATCGTCGCAGCAGGACTGGCTGAGCGCTGTGAAGTACAAGTCAGTTATGCCATTGGGGTCGCTGAGCCAACCTCTATCTCTGTTAACACGTTTGGAACCAGCAAAATCAGTAATGATGAGATTATTCGTCTGATTCGCACGCATTTTGATCTGCGCCCTTATGGCATTACCCGCATGCTAAACTTACTGCAGCCAATGTATCAGCAAACGGCCACTTTCGGTCATTTTGGTCGCCCAGGCTCAGAAACTGCCTTTACATGGGAAAAAACAGACAAAGCTGAGGTCTTAAAAGCAGACGCTGGTTTATAACATAATCGTTTAAAACCATATGCAAATCGTCTTTATAAACTCAAAATCCCCGACACTTATTAGGAGTCGCTTATGTCTCAAGACAATATTCAAGACAGCAACACTCAAGACAACAATGTTGATACAAACATTGAGATCACCCCTGAAATGCAGGCATTTTATCAACGCGCTGATGCCATCATCGGTGTCGCCAACAGTCAGCTAGGACCAGAAGCACATTCAGGACAAGTAGGCGCTTCGCTATTGTACGCAGCAGCACGTTACAGTGCATCAGTCGCTTCTATCGGTTTTGTCAAAGGCGATGATTTTGCCAAAGAAAAAGACGATATCGTTGAGTTTTATGTCAAACAATATCGCCAAATGCTAAGCGACAACCTGACTGATTATGCGCAAAACTTTGATAAATATGTACAAATCAATCAAGACGATAAGTCAGCTGAATAAAACGTTCTAACGCGTTTGATACCTTACCGTTAAATCAGTGTTGCTATAATCGTAACATTAAAACCCAAGCTCTATACTGAGCTTGGGTTTTTTGGTTATCGTTTAAGATTTATTGACTTACTGTGCCTGACTATAGATAGCCATCTACAAATACGCTACTATAAATGCGAAATGGCACTTTATCAAAATATGAAAACTGCCTATCGACTATAGGATATTATTACACTCATTTATAAGGACATATCATTATGATCAACCTGCTCAAATCTTCATTGTTTGGCTTAACCCTGACAATGGCATTAGCAAGCTGTAGCTACCTGCCCAGCTCAGTGACGCCTGACACTACTCCTACCCAACCGACCAATACCCAAAATTCGCTACCTGACGGCCCTTTTACTCAGTGCCCCCCAGCTAGCTCTGCAGATACCATGTGTACCATGCAGTATGATCCAGTCTGCGTAAAAACTCAGGTTGGCTCAGTCATCAGCTATCGTACAGCAGGGAATGCCTGTTCAGCCTGCGGTAAACCTGAAGCAGTAGGCTATGTAAAAGGTGAATGTAACTAGTCTATAGCTGGTTCAATTTAAAAGTAATAAAGTAAATCTGGGATAAATCTTGCGTAGCCTCTGTCACGCCTGTGAACAGCAAACAAGAAAAATCTATTCCATTAGCACGGACATATTCACGTATCGATTGTATTTTTAACTGACGATATCTTAAATTGTCTAACCAGCCTTACTTTTTCGTTGGCTATCAAACGCCCATAAAAATACCCAGCTGATCATAAGCTGGGTATCTTATAGACATCAGATACAACGGCTAGCGTTTAGACGTCTTTTTCAAGCACAGGTGGCCCTTTTAACAAGTTTTCATCAGGAAACTCATTCGCTGAATTGTGTTCCGCCGATTCTTCAGTCGTGTACCACTGCTGGTTACGATACAAAATCAAGCGGTCTCGGCTCAGACCACGCAACAAAGAATACATCATAATCACAATAACAACAGCAAACGGAAATCCTGAAACGATAGACGCTGCCTGTAATGCGCCTAGACCGCCAGCTGCCAGTAATACCGCTGCAATCACCCCTTCCGTACCTGCCCAAAATAAACGCTGAATTTTTGGCGGATTGGTATCGCCCCCTGAAGTCAACATATCAATGACAAAACTAGCTGAATCTGAAGAAGTCACAAACCACAGTACAATCATCACAATAATCAATAATGATATCGCGTCTGTGAAAGGGTATAGCTCCATCAACTTAAAGATAGCACTACCCGTATCCGCTTTTACGGCTTCAACAAGACCTGGACTTGCCATGTCCGGAGTGATTGCTGCCATTAGCTCCATGTTGACTGCCGAGCCGCCAAAGGCAGTAAACCATATAAATAGGATCGTCACAGGGATCAGTAACACACCCAATATAAACTCACGAATAGTACGGCCACGCGAGATACGCGCGACAAACACACCAACAAATGGTGACCAGCTGATCCACCACGCCCAATAGAATATGGTCCAATATGACTGCCAGTTATCTTCACCCTCATACGACTCAGTCCACGTACCTAATGGAATGACTTGGTGCAGATAATTACCGACATTTTCAATAAAACTATTCAGTATGAACTGGGTAGGTCCTAAGATAATGACAAAGCTTAGGAGTACGACCGTCAAAAAGATATTGATATCACTTAAACGCTTGATTCCTTTATCCAGTCCCATCATCAAGGATAAAGCCGCAAGACCTGTAATGAGAGCAATCAAAACAATCTGAGTCGTAATACTATTAGGAATACCAAACAACGTATCAAGACCAGAATTGATCTGTAGTACGCCAAGACCCAGTGTCGTCACTACCCCAAACATCGTCCCAAAGACTGCTAGCGTATCGACGGTATGACCCATAGGTCCGTAGATTTTTTTACCGATTAAAGGATAAAGGGTTGAGCGGATGGCCAATGGCAAACCAACACGGTAGTGAAAATAAGCCAATGCCAAAGCGACGATGCCATAGATTGCCCACACATGAAAACCATAATGCAAGAATGAAATATTCATCGCAAGTTTGGCCGCTTCTATGGTCTGTGCCTCGCCCAGCGGCGGGGCCATAAAGTGATACAACGGCTCTGCTGTTCCCCAATATAGCAAGCCAATACCGATACCTGCCGAAAACAACATACCAATCCAAGACACTAAATTGTACTCAGGCCTCTCTGTCTGATGACCGAGCCTAATATCGCCGTAGCGACTAAATATCAAATACACACTCATCAGTAGGGCTAAATTAACCACCACAATAAAGAACCAACCAAAGCGTAAAGAAACAAATGCTTTTGCTTGGTTAAAGACGATCTCTGCTTGTTCGTTAAATAACGCACCAAAGATAATGAATACCACAATCAAAAGCGCTGACGTTAAAAATACAGGTTTGTTTACCCGCGGAAAAGGGCCTAAGCGGCCAACTTTTACATGATCCATAGGTATTTTCCCAAAAAAGTGCGCCACCATAACAAGGTCTGAGCCAATTATCAAATGTAACACCTTCAAAACAGAGTTTAATACCTAGAAATGATAAAGACTTATTGAATCTTATGTTAGCCAAAGCATCTTGATTTTCTGTAAAATCGTCTCAATCATTGCAATAAATAAGCCCCAATTTACGAATAAATTGGGGCTTATAGGAACGGCTTGACAGGCTGTTTTACTTATTAGTCACCTTTAACGATCTTAGGCGGCCCTTTTAGTAAATGCTCGTCAACGAACTCATTGGCCGAATTGTGATCCGCTGACTCATCCGTAATAAAGCTCTGCTGAGCGCGATACAAAATCAGACGATCACGACTAAGACCCCGTAATAACGCGTACATCATCACAAACACCACCAACGCAAATGGCAGTCCTGCTACGATGGCAGCCGCCTGTAGTGCCCCCAGTCCACCAGCCGCAAGTAAAATAGCAGCAATAACTCCTTCTGTCGTGGCCCAAAACAAACGCTGGATCTTTGGTGGATTGGTATCGCCACCAGCGGTCAACATATCAATGACAAAACTTGCCGAGTCTGACGACGTCACAAACCAAAGCATGATCATAACCACCACCAGTAACGTAATCGGTTTCGCCAACGGATAGTACTCGACCAATTTAAAGATGGCACTACCGGTATCTGCTTGTACCGCTTCAACCAGTCCTGGACTAATGCCCGTCACAGCAGAAGCAAGCTCCATATGAATCGCAACGCCACCAAAGGTCGTGAACCAAAAGAATAAAATCAGCATAGGGATCAGCAGCACCCCAAGTGTAAACTCACGAATAGTACGACCACGAGAGATACGGGCAATAAATATACCGACGAATGGGGCCCAACTGACCCACCATGCCCAATAAAATATCGTCCAACCACTCTGCCAATCCGTCCCACTATAAGACTCACCCCACGTACCTAGCGATACAACCGATGTGAGATAATTTCCAATATTTTCGATAAAGCTATCAAAGATAAAGAGTGTCGGTCCCAAAATGACCATGAATGCCAATAAAATGACCGTAAACCCAATATTAATGTCACTAAGACGCTTAATACCTTTGTCTAAACCCATCATGACAGAAGCCGCTGCAAGCGCTGTGATAAAAGCAATCAAAGCAAACTGCACAGTGATACTGTTAGGCAGACCAAACAGCTTCTCGAGTCCAGCATTGATCTGCATCACCCCAAGCCCAAGTGAGGTAACCACACCAAACATCGTCCCAAACACTGCCAAGATATCGACCGTGTGCCCCCATCGACCATAAATCCTTTTGCCAAGCAAAGGATATAGTGTCGATCGAATCGATAAAGGTAAGCCACGGCGGAAATGAAAATACGCTAAGGATAACGCCACAACCGTATAAACGGCCCAAGCGTGTAAACCCCAGTGCACAAATGAGATGTTCATCGCTTGCTTTGCTGCCGCCACTGTTTCTGCTTCACCCATTGGCGGTGCCATGAAATGGTACAGTGGCTCTGCGGTACCCCAGTAGACCAAACCAATACCAATACCGGCGGAAAACAACATGCCAATCCATGAAAACAGATTGTACTGTGGTCGCTCGGTTTGATTGCCTAACCGAATGTCACCATAACGGCTCATGGCTAAGTAAATACAGAGTACAAGCGCCACATTGACTAAGATAATAAAAAGCCAACCGAATTTATCGGTAATAAAATTTTGTAAGAAACTAAAGAGTGCCCCTGCTGTTTCGGTAAAAAATGCTCCGAAAATAATAAATCCAATAATCAACAGTGACGATGTAATAAACACAGGTTTACTCACCCGTGGAAAAGGGCCTAAGCGGCCAACTTTTACATGGTCCATTTTTTTATTAGCCTTAATTTTTTAGGAGACTAACCTTAACAAGGTAACTGACAACTATCAAATTTAATTCGAGTATTCACGAGTTCTCTATCGAGAGAACCCGCTTATATTATCCTTGCTATCTCAGACCATACATTACAAAAATAGAGTATCTGGGGAGGAGTACATCCGTAGCAGTCCACCTATCGAATTTTTAGCGGCAAATATAGCGTTGTCTATTTCGGTGACAGTCGTAACAGATTACTGTCGCTACCATCTTCTAACATCCACACCTGCCCATCTACTGCCAGTACACTACGAATACGCTCGCCCATATCATAGCGATAGCGCTCAGAAGCGGTGTTGTCATCATTCACATCAACCACAATAAGGGCTTTCGATGACAATCCACCCATCAGAAAATCACCGCGCCACGCTGGAAAGTCATTGTGCGTGCCAGCCGTATACTTGCTCATGGATGACGGGGAAATCACAGGCGTCCACGAAATCTTTGGCGCGGCAAATTTAGGATGCGTATCATGATCTGGGATTGGCGTACCTGAGTAATTGCGACCATTTGACACCACGGGCCAGCCATAATTATTACCGGACTCAATGAGGTTAAACTCATCGCCGCCCCTTGGACCCATTTCGTGCGCCCATAATCTGCCACTATCATCGAACGCCATGCCCAGTACATTACGGTGACCGATGCTCCAAAATTGAGCAACCACCTCATTGGAATTGTCTACAAATGGATTGTCTGCGGGCACCGAACCATCAGGATACAACCGAATGATTTTACCCAAATTCATGGACATATCTTGTGCTGGTTCTTTTTTTTGGCGTTCACCTGAGCTGATATATAAGTACTGACCATCAGGTGAAAAGAGTAAGCGGTGACTATAATGAGCTTGCCCTTTCACTTTTGGCTTCTGCTGCCAAATCGATGTAATCTCCTGCAAGCTTGGCGAACTGGTGTTTAATCCCGTCAATCTGGCTTTTATTACCTTGGCACCAAACTTATTGCGCTCGCCGCCTTTGCCCGCTTCTGCATAGCTTATATATAGGTTATTAGAAGTCGCAAAGTCAGGGGCAAGGATAATGTCTCCGAGACCGCCCTGCCCGCCATAGGCCACGTTCGGTACACCAGTGATGGCTGTCTTAACGCCTGTTGCGGTGTTGACCACAAACAACTCACCCGACTTTTGCGTCACAAGCAGTTTTAGCGGTTCATTGTCAAGCTTAGGGAGCGCCGTCATGGCCCAAGGCTCAGAAAAAGTAGCAACGGCTTTCGTGGTAAAGGCGGGTTTTTCAGAACTCATTGGTGAGTCTGTAGCAGAGGTTTTTACTTCTTTGTACTCTGTCGATTCTGCATTGGTGCTGACTGCCGATTGATTGGAGCAAGCGGCGTTACTAAACAAGAGCCCTGCTATGATGATCGGCAAGGTTAATGGCGCGCTTATATATTTTTTGGTAGATACCGTCATTTTTTCTTCTCCCTTTATTTTAAATTTGTCCCATTCATTTTACATTTGTACTGTTAAAGCCTATCTTATTTATAGCATAGTAACCGTGTCTAAACGGTAAAAATAATAGTACATCACACAAAAACCCCTTACCTGCGATAGCAAGTAAGGGGTTGATTTTCCTATTTAAAAACAGCCTTGTAGCGTTTAGTATTAGCTCATTCTAAGTTTGTCAAAAACCAGCTTATCATCCGCCCCAACATCGACTTTGATAATGTCACCGGCGACAAAATCACCCGCCAGCAATTTGAGTGACAATGGGTTTTCGATCTCTTGCTGAATGGCACGTTTGAGTGGACGCGCACCATATACAGGATCGTAGCCGACCGCCACCAGCTTGTTCATCGCATCGGCTGATAGTTCGATATCCATCTCACGCTCATGCAAGCGCTTGCGCAATCGATCCAACTGAATGTCAGCGATGCCTGCCATCTGTGACATACCAAGCGGATGGAACACCACAATCTCGTCAATCCGGTTGACGAACTCTGGGCGGAAATGCTGCCCCACCGACTCCATCACCTCAGCTTTGATATCATCATAGCTTTCACCAACCATCTCTTGGATTTTATGCGAACCCAAATTACTGGTCATGATGATAACCGTATTTTTGAAGTCCACCACGCGACCCTGTGAGTCCGTTAAGCGGCCATCATCCAATACTTGTAGCAAGATATTGAACACATCAGGGTGCGCTTTTTCAACTTCATCAAACAAAATCACACTATAAGGCTTACGGCGTACGGCCTCGGTTAATGCGCCACCTTCTTCATAGCCGACGTACCCTGGAGGCGCACCCACCAAGCGGCTGACGCTATGCTTCTCCATGTATTCACTCATGTCGATACGTACGATCGCATCTTCACTATCAAACAAGAAGTTCGCAAGCGACTTGGTCAACTCCGTTTTACCGACACCAGTAGGGCCTAAGAATAAGAACGAGCCTGACGGGCGATTGGGATCAGACAATCCTGCCCGACTACGGCGTACCGCATTGGCTACCGCTTCGACCGCCTCATCTTGACCAATCACACGCTCATGGAGTTTTTCTTCCATTGCGAGCATCTTGTCACGTTCGCCTTGCATCATTTTACTCACAGGGATGCCAGTCGCTGCGGCAACCACTTCAGCAATTTCATTGTCCGTGACTTTATTACGTAGCAGTTTCACAGAGCTGTCTTCACCTGTCTGCTCTTTTTGTTCCGCCAGATCAGACTCCGTAATACGGCGCTCTAACTGCGGAATGGTCTCGTACTGTAGCTTACTCATGGTCTCATAGTCGCCTTCACGACTGGCTTTATCATAAGCAATACGCGCTTTATCCAGCTCGTCTTTTAGCTGCTGACTGCCTTTGACGAGTGCTTTCTCTGCTTGCCAAATCTCGTTGAGATCAGCGTATTCTTTTTCTAGCTCTTCAATTTGCGCATCGAGCACTTTACGCTCTGCTTGTGCGCCCGCGTCTTCTTCATTTTTCAAGACTTCGCGCTGCATTTTCAGCTGAATCAAACGACTGTCCAGCTTACCCAATGCTTCAGGCTTGCTATCCATCTCCATACGTAAGCGGCTGGCTGCCTCATCAATCAAATCAATCGCTTTATCCGGTAGCTTACGATCGGTAATATAACGATGACTCATACGAGCGGCCGCAATAATCGCGCTGTCCTGAATATCAACCCCATGATGCAGCTCATAACGCTCTTTGAGACCACGTAAAATCGCAATAGTGTCTTCAACTGTTGGCTCATCGACCATGACTTTTTGAAAACGACGTTCAAGCGCCGCATCTTTTTCGATATATTGGCGATATTCGTCCAATGTCGTGGCACCAACGCAATGCAGCTCACCACGAGCAAGCGCTGGTTTTAGCATATTGCCCGCATCCATCGCGCCATCTGACTTGCCAGCCCCAACCATCGTGTGCAGCTCATCAATGAACAAGATGACATTGCCTTCTTGCTTGGCCAAGTCGCTGAGCACTGCTTTGAGACGCTCTTCAAACTCACCGCGGAATTTTGCGCCCGCAATCAATGCCCCTAAGTCAAGCGACAGCACTTCTTTACGGCGTAAACCTTCGGGTACATCGCCATTGATGATTTTTTGTGCCAAGCCTTCAACGATAGCCGTTTTACCAACGCCTGGCTCCCCAATCAGCACAGGATTGTTTTTGGTACGACGGGAGAGTACTTGAATGGTACGGCGAATCTCTTCGTCACGGCCAATCACGGGGTCAAGCTTTCCCTGCTCCGCCTGCTCAGTCAGGTTGATCGTATATTTATTCAACGCATCTCGCTGATCTTCAGCATTTTGATTGTTCACTGTCTCATCACCACGCAATTGCTCAATGACCGCTTTTAATTTGCTCGCCGTCACGCCAGCACTTTCAAATATTTTTTTGGTTTCGCCTTGCTCAGCGAGTGCCAACATCACCCACTCAGTAGCAATAAAATCATCACCTTCTTTTTGTGCTTGGCGATCTGCTAAGTTTAGAATTTTTACTGAGTTTGGGTTTAAATTAACGTCGCCTGTCGGCTCGCTAATCGTTGCTTGATTGTCCAATGCCTTTGCCACGCCATTCTTTAACGCTGGGATAGAGGCGCCCGCTTGTTGGCAAATAGACAAGTTGGATTCATCTTGTAGCAATACAGCCAGCAGGTGCACAGGATCTATGCCGGTATGATCGCGGCCTAACGCTAGGCTTTGTGCTTCTTGAATGGCAGATTGCAGTTTTTGGGTAAACTTTTCGAACCTCATTATGGTGTCCTTTTATAATTAGTATTTTTAGTCAGTTGATATGAAATAAGATACTGGAAATACGGTATTTATCACCAATTTTCACAAGTATCCATCACTATTAGCTGTTATCTATATAGGGGGTAACGTGCCAGATTTCAACTCATCTATATAAGCTGTCAACCATAAACAATGACTTATTAGTAAGTAGCAAAAAAACCATTGCTTCGTGGTCTTGTTGCATAGCCTTGTTTCATGGCACATAAACCCCTACTAATTGTGATGATATCATCATAGAACATTAATAGGCACATTAAGCAGGTATTTCAAGAGTATAAATTAAAAACAGTGAGAAGAAGGTTTACTCAATACTATAGAGAAAATAAAGCGTTGATTTAAGAGAAGATCTACCAAAAACTTTGGATAGCAGTTTGGCGCTTATAGGTAAAAAACTGTGTGTATAGGTAAGAAGCTGCGTATAAAAAATGACACAGGCTTGGAGCTTTATCATTAACCCGTGCGGCAGTTAATCATAATATCTCAAAGCGCTATGTCAGTCTTTGTACAAAAGTGTTGAATAAGACAAGAAAGATAAACTCAAAGGGAGTTGGCAGTGCTTAAAAAGCACTACACCATACGAATCGCTCCGTCTAGACGAATAACCTCACCGTTTAGATAAGCATTGTCAATGATGTGGGTGACCAATTTGGCAAATTCATTTGGATTACCTAAACGCTTAGGATAAGGCACACCTGCCTCTAATTGCTCACGCGCTTTTTCAGGGATACTTTGCATCATCGGAGTAGCAAAGACACCTGGTGCGATGGTCATGACACGGATACCATGACGCGCAAGCTCACGAGCAAGCGGTAAGGTCAAACCAACCACGCCCGCTTTGGACGAAGCATAACTGGCTTGACCCACTTGACCATCAAAGGCTGCGATAGAAGCTGTGTTAATAATGACACCCTGATCGATATTATTTTCTACAGTGGCTCCTGCATGACTATCATGAGCCACACGCTTCGCAATACTGGCCGCGACCAAACGCGCGACGTTAAAAGAACCCACAAGGTTGATATTCACCCCGCGACTAAAGGACTCAAGATCCGCTGGATTATTGTCACGATCCAGCAGCTTTTGCACGACGGCGATACCAGCGCAATTAACCGACCCTTGCAGGCCGCCAAACGCTTTTTCAGCCATCTCAATTGCCGCTTGCACCTCATCGCCACGGGTCACATCACAACGGACAAAACGCGCTCTATCACCCAGCTCATCGACCAATGCTTGCCCAGCAGAGTCATTGAGATCAGCGATAACGACGTTGCCGCCTTGAGCAATGATGGCACGTACCACTGACTCGCCAAGACCCGATGCGCCACCTGTCACCAAAAAGCTGTGTTGTTCAATTTGCATGATTGTTCCTTACTTTTTTATTTTGAGTTGATTGTGTCTACGCCGCAGACAAACTGCGCAGTAAAAAGCGCTGAATTTTGCCACTGGGTGTCTTTGGTAACTCTGCCACAAACTCAACCTCACGCGGATAAGCATGAGTCGACAAACGTTTGCGTACGAGATCTTGAATTTGCTGAGCAATCTCGTCACTACCCACGATGCCCTCTTTTAGTACCACATAAGCCTTGATGGTATGCCCACGCACCTCATCTGGCACACCCACCGCAGCTGACTCTGCGACTGCCTCATGCTCTAACACGGTGTTTTCGACATCGGTGGGACCCACGCGGTAGCCTGCTGTAATGATAATATCGTCATCGCGCCCTGAGAACCAGTAGCTGCCATCACTATGACGCTCGACCACATCACCCGTTAGGTAGTAGTCACCAGCAAACGCCTGCTTTTCATTCCAGCTATAACCACGGAAATAAAACGCGGGCGATTGACTGACCACAACGGCCAACTGCCCTTGCTCCCCATCAGGCAACACATTCAAATCATCATCTAGTACCACGAGTGTATGCCCAGGTAGCGCCATACCCATCGAACCCACTGGACAGTCATGTGCCAGTGCATGATGCTCACAGCACGTCATGCCAGTTTCTGTTTGACCGTACTGATCACACACCTTGCAGTTTAAGTAGGTTTCAACCCAATTAACTACCTCGGTATTTAAAGTCTCTCCTGCTGAGTTGGCGCAGCGTAGCGACAGCTTGGCATTGGCCTCGTCATGAACGTTCTCAAATACGCCACTAGACTTCATCATGCGAAACGCGGTTGGTGAAGAGGCCAAGTTGGTAATCTGATGACGCGCCATAAAGTCACGAGTATTGGTCGCATCAAACCCAGCTTCATTGAAATAAGTAGTGACGCCCAATAATAACGGCCCTGTGATGGCATAGTACAACCCATATGCCCAGCCTGGATCTGCCATGTTCCAATAGTGATCCTCTTCGCGTAAGTCAATGGCATAACGCATATACAAATAAAAGGCAGGTAACGCTGCCAATGGGACGCTGACGCCTTTAGATTTCCCCACCGTACCCGAGGTAAACATCTGCAAAAATGGTGCATCAGTATCGAGCAATACAGGCTCTATAGTCTGCGACTGTGCAGCCACTGACTGGCTATAGTGATCATCGCCCCATGTTTGCGCGTCTGCTGCCTCGCCTACCAATACCATTTTGGTTTGCTCAGCCAAGTCTTCAAATTTGCCGCGATTATCGACATTGGTAAAGACGACTTTGGTATCGGCCTTGTCCATCCGGTACTTGATAGAGTCGTAGCCAAAAGCGGTAAATAGTGGCTGATACACGGCGCCGATACGCCATATTGCTAGTACGACGGTCAACAGCTCAGGCGTACGTGGTAGCATGGTCGCCACCTTATCGCCCGCTTTTACGCCATAAGACTGTAATAAGTTGGCAACTTGCGCACTTGCCTGATCCAGCTCAGCAAAGCTCATGCGCGTCACATTGCCCGCTGTATCTTCATGTACCAGCGCGATACTATCAGCGCGGCCATCGCGTACATGACGGCCACAACAAGCCATATAGGCATTTAGGCGATCGTCTAAGTGCTCACCAAAGATTTCCATCAACAGTGTATTCATGTCGAAATTATTATAATAATCGGTATAATTTTTTGGTGTGACTGAAGACTCTGCATCGGTAACAGTAGAGGTTTGAGAGGTGGTGTTCATAAGCTAATCCTTTAGCAATAGCAGGTAACGGTTAAGATGGGGTGATGATGGTAAGACGGTCACATCCTATGCCCGTTTGATAGATTCGTATTTAACGTGCTCTATTAGTAACGCATTTCTATAATTATTTCAATACATAACGTATCATTTTTATTTTGTCATCCTATGTGGTTGATAAAACTTATTCATGGATAGGTAAAAGAATATGTCTAAACGCGCAAATCTGGTGCTTTAACACCCTACGCATGCCTTAAACGTCAGCAAGCAAAAACCCAAGCAGCGCTTTCTCTTCGCAGTTTTGGTATTGATTGGTATGGCCACGGCGTGCCTGTTTATAAGGCTCGAAAAATTGCCCTGCTAAAAATCGCTCAATAATCCTAGGATTAATATAAGAGGCGCGGCAGACAGCTGGCGTATTGCCTAGCGCTTCTGCCACACTTTTCACCATATCAGTGATCAGTTGTTGGCGCTCATTGCTGTTGGGCGCGCTGGCTAATATGGCTTTGCCTGCGGACGTTTGCAGTTCATCATACAAGTGACTGGCCGCCAAAACACTGGCCATCCACGTACGAAAATCCTTTGCACTGTACATCTCGCCACTGCTGTCATTGGTGCAAATGTGTGTCCGTAGATACTCATTGATGTCGGCGCTATCGACGACTTGCTTGTGACCATGCTCATCCAAATACTTAAAAACCTGATAGCCTG
Source organism: Psychrobacter namhaensis (assembly GCF_016107545.1). Classification (GTDB taxonomy): domain Bacteria; phylum Pseudomonadota; class Gammaproteobacteria; order Pseudomonadales; family Moraxellaceae; genus Psychrobacter; species Psychrobacter namhaensis. The sequence goes on along the minus strand of NZ_JABASS010000009.1, from coordinate 4,739 downwards.
GCAAATCAGAGCACGCTTGTACAATCTCAATCAAACGCTCATCTTGCAATTCAACGTGATGCTCCTTGGCACTTTTACCAACGAAATCAAACGCCAGACCCGTGTCCGTTTCACTCACATGCTTACTCCGTAAGGTACTAAGACCGTAGCTTTTATTCAGCTTGGCATAACGGCTATTGCCGATACGTATCAAGGTGGTCTCTAATAATTTGACCACCGCCGCGAGGACGTTTTCTCGTGACAGCGACGTCGCCTCCAAGTCTTTTTCAACTTGAGCACGCAAGTTTGGCAATGCCTCTGCAAAACCTATCATTGCATCAAACTTGGCTTGGTCGCGTACGCGATCCCACTCTGGATGATACAGATACTGTTTACGTGCTTTCTCATCGCGTCCCGTCGATTGCAGGTGACCTTTTTCGTCTTGGCATATCCAAACCTCTGTCCACATGGGCGGTATTACCAGCGCCTCAAATCGCTGACGCAGTGCTTTGTCTTTCACTGTTTTGCCAGTCGCGTCACGATAGGTAAAACCGCGCCCCCAACGCCTGCGCTCGTAGCCTGGCTCATCATCACTAACATAGCGTAAATTTGCTAGCCGAGCCAAGTGTTCATAATCATGGCGCACATCTTGCTTGCCCGTTTGCTCATTTGCTTTGGTCATAAAAACACTCGTTTGAGACATTAGACGTTTTAGCTTAATAAACGACGGTTTTTTTTGCTGTTTATTTGCCACGGATAAAGTGTAATTCTCTGTAAAAACCTATTTTAACAATTGGCGCTAATCTTTGGAGGCTTTCACATTAGTATTAAAAAAAACGCCAAGCGATAAACACTTGGCGTTGATTGTATTAAGTACAGCTTTAACCTAAAAACGCTACCGTCAGCACAAATAGCGTGGATACGCTAATATTGACGCGCTGCTGGAATACATTTTGCGCAGCCTCTGTCAGCGTAGACAAAGTAAGCAAGTAACCTTTATTTCAGCAGCTATGTATCATTTTTATAGTGAATTAACGTTATTTACCATAAACGCATAAGTAAGCCGTTTCTACGTCGACTTTGACGTTGAAGGTTTTGTTGGCATCAACGGTAAACTGCTCGCCAGCATTAAACGTTTGCCACTCGTCACTTTCCGGTAGCTTGACGGTCAAGGCTCCGCTGACCACACTCATGGTCTCAAATTCACTGGTGCCAAATTCGTACTCACCAATTTCCATCACCCCAACGGTAGCCGGTTTGGTCGCTGTTTGAAAGGCGATAGACGTTACTTTATTGTCAAAATAATTGTTCACGCTTAGCATAATGTGTCCTTAATGAGATTTTAAATGTTTCAAAGTTATTTTTACAGACCTGCTTTTAAACTCGCTTCAATAAATTGATCAAGGTCACCATCTAACACGGCACCCGTGTTAAAGGTTTCAACGCCCGTACGCAAGTCTTTGATACGCGAGTCATCCAGTACATAAGAGCGTATTTGACTGCCCCAGCCTACGTCAGATTTATTGTCTTCGACCGCTTGCTGTTTTTCCATGCGTTTTTGCATCTCAAGCTCATAGAGCTTAGCACGTAGCATCTTCATCGCGGTGGCTTTGTTGCCGTGTTGGCTACGCTCGTTTTGGCAGGTCACTACCACGCCTGAAGGCTCATGGGTGATACGAACAGCAGAGTCAGTGGTGTTCACGTGCTGACCACCGGCACCTGATGAGCGATAAGTATCGATGCGTAAATCCGCTGGATTGATATCAATCTCGACATTATCATCAATTTCAGGAGACACAAAAACCGCAGCAAATGACGTATGACGACCATTGTTACTATCAAACGGTGACTTACGGACGAGACGATGCACGCCAATCTCGGTACGAAGCCAACCAAAGGCATAGTCGCCCTTAATCTCAATCGTCGCTGATTTAATCCCAGCAACACTGCCTGCCGATACTTCTATCACATCCACCTTAAAGCCATGTGCTTCGGCCCAGCGTGTATACATCCGCAGCAGCATCTCTGCCCAGTCTTGCGCTTCGGTGCCGCCACTGCCCGACTGAATGTCCAAATAGCAATTGTTCGGATCCATCTCACCGCTAAACATACGGCGAAACTCTAAATCAGCCACGCGCGTCTCAGCGTGATCCAGCTCCGCTTGCACATCGGCAAGTAGCGATTCATCTTCAGCTTCTACCGCCAGCTCAAGCATGGCAGACGCATCTTCTAGCGTGGTTTCAAGAGAGACCACCACATCGATGACCCCATCAAGATGACTTTTTTCTTTATTAATCTTGGTCGCACGCTCTGGATCATTCCAAAGCTCAGGGTTTTCTAATTCTAAATTGACTTCTTCTAGGCGTTCTTGCTTACCATCGAAGTCAAAGATACCTCCGCAAGTCCTGTCCGCGCTCAGACAAGTCTTTGATTTTTTCTTGATACGGGTTGATTTCCATAAATAGTCCTGTGCTTTTTTAATAAAAATAAATAACTATAGTCGGTACAAAATAAAATTGATACGTAAATAGTGACGCGCTGCTGACATAAATGTTGCGCAGCCTCTGTCAGCGTAGACACAGCACGCAAGTAACATTTATATCAGCAGCTATGTTGTATCCTGTTGATAGTGAATGAACGCTAGGGCGCTAGTTTAAATTAGATTGACGCTAAATAGTTGGCTAATTGTGACTCTCCCCACATTAAACACCCTATAGTGACCAATCCTCCACTGCCCAGCGATGCGCTAAGGCATGCGCATGTAGTGCCTCATCAGGTGACACACAGACCGCCACATCGGCCCATTCCAATAATGGAATGTCATTTTTAGAGTCTGAATACGCATAAGTCTTCTCAAACGTTATGCCAGCCACTTGCTGCTTATTTAGCCACTTATCTAAATGATATATCTTACCTGCTTGAAAATTTGGTTTATCGGTGAGCTTACCCGTATAACGCTCATTTTTTATTTCCAGCGGCGTTGCCAATACATTGGCTTTTGCAATACCAAACCGTTTGGCAATCGCAGACACCACAAAATCATTGGTGGCAGAAATAATCACCACATCGTGCCCTTGCTCGATGTGCTGACAGAGCACCTCCATCGCTTTTGGGCGGATATGCGGCTCAATCTCAGACTTGATATAGTCTTCTCTTAGCTCATCAAGCCGATCCAACGGCAAGCTACTCAAAAACTGCGCGACAAATTCGTTGTATTCTGTCGCATCCAGTGTGCCTTCGATATAGTCTTGGTAAAACTTCTGGTTGGCCGTGCGATATTCGGCTTCGTCGACGAGGTTATGCTTGACGATATATTCGCCCCACAGATAGTCGCTATCGACATCGAGCAACGTATGGTCTAAGTCAAAAAGTGCCAGTTCTTTTTGCGCATTTTGGAATTGTGTCGCCTGCATAGAGGTGCCTTAATTTTGTTTATTAAAGAGTGGTATTTTTAATACAAACCATGTTTGTTATAAACGGTTTGGAAAACAGAAACGGTGGTTTTATGAATAAAAAATTTGATGAGTAAGCTTTCAAAACGCTACTGCTTGCCAAGCAACATTATGGTAGCTTACTGTATCTAGCATATTGAATAAAAAGCTCAGAGAACCCTATGCCATCGCCTAATAATAAAACCGATTTGCCGAATAAACCACGTCGACCTGCTCGCTCAATCAGAGAAATCAGACAGCGGCAGTTAGGTAACCGTTATCAGTCACCCTTAGACCGTATGCTTTATGCACTCTTGAACGGAGTCATGTATGGCTTTGGCGGTTTGCTGATCGATCTGGCCATTGTGGTCATTCGCTCAATAGTTGGTATTGGTAACGGCGAGATTTTTTGGTTGTTCACGCCTTTTATGTTGCTACTTGGCGCTTTAATGGGGTTCATCGTTGGCAAATCCGCTGGGGCAGAAAGCATTAACGCACTAAATATCGATGAAACAGCCAATAACAATAATTATCTCAACAACTACTCTGTACGCCATGATATTTTTCGCGGACTTATCATTGGCATTATCATTTTTGCCATTATTTGGCTGGTGATGATGCTGATGACTTAACGCCTAAAAAATATAAAAAGATCGCCCAATATCACCCACTCACTTTTTATACGACTCCGCTATTGGCTAACGCTTAGCTTGGCATGGCGATTTCTTTTAGGCCCGTTTTGAACTTCTGGCAGCGCTCAGCATAGTGCTCCGCTGACATTCTCAACATAGCAGCTTGCTCATCGGTCAGTGTTTTGACGACTTTGGCAGGCGAGCCCATGACAAGAGAATTATCGGGAATCTCTTTACCTTCGGTGACCAAAGCATTGGCACCAATGATACAGTTTTTGCCAATTTTGGCATGGTTTAGCACGATCGCCCCAATACCGATCAAACTATTATCGCCGATTTCGCAGCCATGGAGCATCGCTAAATGACCAATGGTGACATAGTTGCCAACTTTTACCTCAATACCCGCATCGGTATGGATAACGCTGTTTTCCTGCACGTTGCTATAGTCACCAATGTGGACGCGTTCGTTATCACCGCGAATCACTGCGCCAAACCAAACACTGGCTTGATGACCCAAATATACATCACCCATCACTTGAGCTGAGTCTGCCACCCAACCGTTAAATGGCACGGCAAATTCAGGCACTTTGTCTAAATACTGATAAATCATAGTTTTTTCCTCATTAAGGATAATGGGCTTTTTTGACATACTCCCACCACTTTCGCCGCGCTCAAATGGGGGATTCTAAAAGCGTTA
>NZ_JABASS010000008.1 GCF_016107545.1 Psychrobacter namhaensis | reverse complement strand
TCGTAACGCATAAAAATACCCCATAAGTTGTGTCCAACTTATGGGGGTCGGTTCAATTAGCCCTTTTTGTTTGTAAAATTTTTGAAGATTAACGCGAATAAGTAGGATCCGCTGCTGCTGTGAATAGTACGTCAGTTGATGAATTCAGTGCTGTTTCGGCCGAGTCCTGAATGACACCAATGATAAAGCCAATCGCCACCACTTGCATGGCAATGTCATTTGGAATGCTAAACAAGCTTGCCGCCAATGGAATCAGGAGCAGTGAACCACCAGCAACACCAGACGCTCCGCACGCGCTGATCGTTGCGACTAGGCTCAATAAAAGCGCTGATGCAAATGAGACTTCGATACCGAGTGTATGCGCCGCTGCAAGCGTTAACACATTGATCGTAATCGCCGCGCCCGCCATATTAATCGTCGCACCAAGTGGAATCGTCACCGAATACGTGTCTTCATGTAGGCCCAGTTTGCGCGCAAGGTTCATGTTGACTGGAATATTGGCCGCTGAGCTGCGAGTAAAGAAGGCGGTAATCCCTGATTCACGCAAGCAGGTGAATACCAGTGGATAAGGATTTTTGCCTGTCTTGATCAGTACGATAATAGGGTTGGCAACTAAAGCAATGAACAGCATACAACCGACCAGTACTAATAAAATACGCGCATACCCTGCTAGCGAGGCAAAGCCTGTCTCAGCGACGGTATTAGCGACCAAACCTAAGATACCAAAAGGCGCTAGGGCAATGATCCATTTCACCACTTGTGAGATGGCATCAGAAAAATCATTGACCACGGTACGCGCGGTATCGCTGGCTTGACGTAGGGCAAAGCCGATGATAATTGCCCATGCCAAAATACCAATGTAATTGGCTTCAGCAATCGCACTAACCGGATTGGCGACCAAATTCATAAGCAGGTTAGTCAATACTTCTTTGAGGCCTGCTGGTGGTACCTGCTCAATCGTCGCATTTACTAAGACCAGCTCAGTTGGGAATAAAAAACTGGCTCCTACCGCGGTGAGCGCCGCCAAAAAAGTGCCAAACATGTACATAATAAGCACTGGTTTGACATAAACTTCATTACCACTGCGGTGTTGGCTAATGGCGGCCATGACCAAAACGAATACCAATACTGGTGCAACTGCTTTTAGCGCGCCAACAAACAGTGTGCCCAACAGTCCCAATGCAATACCGATGCTTGGTGCTAGCCAACCAATTATCACACCCAGTACCAAACCAATAATAATCAGCGGTACCAGCCCTATACGCTGGTACATCGCAATCAATGAACGCATCTATACACCCTCGAGTTAGTCAATAAATAAGAAATTTATAACGAAAATAGACAAAGAATCGATGGATGGTAGCATTTTTTAAGATAAGCGCCTACCTCTAACCCCTACCTGCTTAGGCCGATAGGGCTCAGAAAAAAAGCGTAGGACTTGGTATGAGAGAAACTGGACGGCTTTTTTTTAAAATACAGACGTTTTAAAGCTGTATCTTTTAAACTTTAAAGTGGGTCAGCTCATAGTCCAATTGTTGATAAACTTTGTACTTGTGACGACCTTCTTGCACGCTGTTAGGATCGGGTTTTATCAGCTCAAGCACCCGAGTAGGCTGTGCATTGGCTGCTGCCATCACGCTTGTGACAGGCTGCACCGTAGTATTAAGGACAATACCTCTAAAATCGGCTGGCATATAACTGCCAAGCAAAACAGGCGCTAATGTTTTGTGAGTGTCTGTTATATCAGGATCAGCGGCTTCAGTATGAGCGTCTAGAAGGCGTTGATGCGGTATAAAGCTTGTCGCTTCTTGTGCCCATAGGGCGTCATCAAGCGTCGACAGTAGTGTCTCATCTTCTACCAGTATCAGCACAGACTGAGAGCTTTTATTGATCGCGGTTTGGGTCAGCTGACAAATAAAGCCCAAGAAATCTTGGGCTTTACTCTCGCTTAAAACATAAAAGCTAATGTTCATAAAAGGATTGTCATAAAGTGGTTTTTCATGAGTTCATTAAGCCATATTTACACTGTTTTTTAAATACTGCATAAATAGGGGGACAGGACGACCCGTTGCTGCTTTATCTTTACCTGAGTTCCACGCCGTGCCAGCGATGTCTAAATGTGCCCACGCTTGACCTTCTTCGACAAAACGCGACAAGAAGCACGCGGCGGTCACAGAGCCTGCGCCTTTTCCGCCAATGTTTTGCATGTCAGCGATGGGTGAGTCAAGCTGTGCTTGATACTCATCATCCATTGGCATGTGCCAAATGAGATCGCCTGATAGATTACTGGCATTTTCAAGATCAAACAATACGTCTTCATCGTTACTAAACACCGCTGAGCGTACGTGCCCTAAAGCAACCACACAGGCACCGGTCAAGGTAGCAACATCAATAATGGTTTTTGGTTGATAGCGCTGCACGTAGCATAGTGTGTCGGCCAGTACCAAGCGACCTTCAGCATCCGTGTTTAAGATTTCCACTGATTTGCCGTTCATGGCTTTGACGATATCACCAGGACGGGTGGCATCACCTGATGGCATGTTTTCCGCACAAGCAAGCGCACCAACGACGTTGATCGGTAGACGCGCTTCACACAAGGCTTTAATCGTACCTAGGACTGAGGCTGAACCACCCATGTCAAACTTCATCTCATCCATGGCCGCGCCTGGTTTGATTGAAATACCGCCTGAGTCAAAGGTAACCCCTTTACCGACTAAGACGATAGGTGCGTCGTCATTAGCAACGTCCGTAGTGGTATCACTGTTTTTACTTGCCTTTTTAGACGCTTTTTTCGTCGGCAATTTATCCGCCAGTGCTTTTAGGCCACCGGTCGCTTTTGCGCTGTTAGTCGCGTTACTAGCGTTGTTAGCATTGGCACTAAATGCTGATTTACCTTGATATTCCATCAAGACAAGCTTGCCTTCTTTAGTAGAGCCTTGCGCTACCGCTAAGAAGCAATCCATACCCAGCGCTGACATCTCATCTTCGCCCAGTACCGTGACGTTTAAGAGGTCAGGATAGGTTTTTGCCAGTTCTTGCGCTTGTTCTGCCATATAAGCTGGGAAGCAGATGTTACCTGGCTCGTTAGCAACGTCACGGGTCAGGCTTTGGCCAGCAAAGACCGCTTGAGCAAACGCTAGCGTCTCTTGCAATGACTTATCAGCCAGTAAGTAGATATCTGTTAACACAGGCGTTTTTTGCTCAGACTTGTATTTATCAAAACGATAACTCGCTGCCAATAAATTAAGCGCAAACTGGCCAAATTGATTGTCTTCTAAGGCATCATCCAAAGCAACGGTGATAGAGTCGACGCGTTTTTGCGTGCTTTGATAAATGGTATTGGCAATTTTTTGCAATCCGCTTTGGCTAAGCTTATCAAGACTACCAACACCCACCAACAATAGCTGTACTGGGTTTTGCTTCGTGGTCTTTTTGTCACCCGCTAAGGCATAATCAGCTACAGTTTCGCAGGCTTTACCATTAAAGTGGGATACCTCAATCAATTGCTCAATGCGCGTTTGGTAATCGCTTAAGACTGATTCGGCCAAGATATTTTTCTTATCATCGACTAAGACGACAAGGCAGGCCGCGTCTTTGCTTTTGGCTTCTTTTTTGAGTATTTTTTGCGTGTGCGTTTTTGGTAAATTTTGGGTTAATTTAATATTCATATAATTATCCTTATTAGAGTTATGAAAATAGCAGAATTTATGTAATGGGTTATCTCTGTTAAATCATTTGACTTATTAAGCCACCACCGTAGTGTAGCATATTGCGAGGTGGGTGCGCAGTGAGCACGCCTTAGGTAATACATTCGAGCAAGTCTGCTATGTCAATTTACGCTATTCTTCTCGTGGTCAATGATAAGAAGGGTAAACAAACCTTTCTACAGTAAATATAGTAAAAATCTACCAGAAAAAACTCGCGTCACTTAGCGTAGTGTATGTTTTAATCGGGCTTTATGACACTTATTATCGGTCATTTTTATGATGCTCTCAGTAAAAGGTAAGCAATGATTCAAACACATTTCACAGCCATTTTTGACCAAAATATGCTAGGATTAGCGGTTATCTTTATCGCTAATATTTATACGGTGTGGCTACTTAGTAGCCCAGTTGTTTTTACGTCTGTTTAACTATCTGCTTGCACAGCTCTGGGTTGATAGGACTCATCGATTGAGCTTGAGTCTGCCCGTAGCCGATCAATAAACCTGCGATGAATCGTGCGAATACCAACCTTTTTTTTAAGAGTGCCTATTGTGATATTACGCCGCTACATGACTCAACAAGTTGCCTCAACGACCGCTTTGGTATTGGGGTTTTTAGTGGTGATGATGCTTGGCGGGCGGTTGATCCGTTACTTTGGTATTGCGGCAGAGGGCAACCTAGATATCAGCTTGTTATTTACGATTATTGGTTATAATTTGCCGTATTTTTTAGAGTTAATCCTGCCGTTAGCATTTTTTATCGCATTAATGCTGGTGTTTGGGCGTTTGTACGTGGATCAAGAAATGGCAGTGATCAATGCCAGCGGCGTGTCGCGGGGTAAGCTTGCCCGCTTGATGACGCCCCTGATACTGGTACTGTTTGTCGGTGAAGCGGCGCTGTCCATCGTCGGTAAGCCGTGGGGCGTGCGTTCATCTGAGGCTGTTTGGCAGCAGCAAGCATTGACCAGTGCGTTTGACTTAATTCGTCCCAATGAGTTTATCAGTAGCGGCAATTATCATTTGTATGTGGGTAGTTTGAGCGATGATAAAAAGCAGTTGCAAGATGTGATACTCATCCAGTCTGAACCGAACCCAAAAGGCTCCGCTGATAAAAGTACCGCTGTTGATGTCAATAATCGTATTGATCCAGAGACTGCCGAGCAATTAAATATTCCAGAGTTGCCAAACGCGCGGGTCAACAATAACGCTATCAGTAAAGACACCATTACCTTAGCCAAACGCGCTGAACAAGTAGACACAGGTGATAGCGGTGTGACCCAATTAGACTTATTCCAAGGACGGCGCTATGAGGTCGCCGCGGGTAGTCTAAAGTATAATCAAGTGGGCTTTGATCGCTATCGAATCACGTTGATTGAATCATCGAAAGAAGTCATCACAGAAGACAATATCGAGACTCAAGCGATTGGACCATTGTGGCAGACAGCGACTGGTAGTGCGCAAGTAGCGAGTAGTGACAATGCGTTGCGTGCCGCCCAAGGTGAGCTTGGTTATCGCTTGGCGCTACCTTGGTTGATGATTCTTGCACCTATGCTGGCGGTGCCACTGGCACAAGTGCGCCCCCGCCAAGGCCGTTGGTTGCGTCTGTTTCCCTCTATTTTGTTATTTGTTAGCTGCGCGCTGGGTATTATTTCGCTCAAAAATGCGGTCAGTAAAGGCAGTGTCAGCGTGTGGGCCTATGCGTGGTTTATCGTAGGATTTATGGTGTTGGCGCTTTATCTGAACTGGGGAAGCCGCGTGCAGCATCGGCTGCGCTTTCGCAAACCAGAAAACGACCCTTTACCAACGGTTGATCATCAACGCAGTGGCTCACAAGGAGGGCGGTCTTAATGCGTTCTTTATTTGCAAAATCACCGGCCACTGATCAGCTTGCGCAAAAACCGACCAACTTAAAAGTACTGAGTCGTTATGTCAAACGCAACGCGCTGCTTGCTATTATCGCCGCGGTCTTAGGTCTGTGGGCGTTACAGTTGGTTTTCTCTTATTTATCAGAGCTTGATTCGTTAGATGAGAGCTACACGATGAGTGAGGCGATCAAGTATATCTTTTATCGCTCCCCCTACTTTTTAGAGCAGTTTATCCCAACGGGTGCGTTACTTGGCGCGGTGGTAGGCTTGGGTTTGCTCGCCAATAAAAGTGAGCTGGTGGTGATGCGCGCCGCTGGAGTGAGCGTGTATCGTATTGTCGGCTGGGTGCTACAGCCTGCTTTGCTCTTTGTCCTGTTAGCGCTGGCGATCAATCAGTTTGTCTTACCGCACTCCAATCAGTTGGCGAAAGAGATTAATGAGGAAGACAGCAGTTCTTTGGTCACGTCGGTACGCGGTTATTGGACACTACAGCCGCGCTTTGAGCGCTCAGAGGGTGGCGATACCAAGCCTGATGGCAGCGATATTTTGTACATCGATTACGCTGATGTCGAAGGCAATATCGGTGAAGTCAAGCGTTGGCATTTAGATAATGACGGGAATTTGCAAACGGCCGTCCACGCTGAAGGGGGGCAATATATCGGCCGCGAACCTATAGATGCTAATAACAGCAAACCGAGCGAGCAGTATCGTTATGAGTGGCAGCTGAACAACATGACCAAACTCACCATCAACCAAGGGTTTGACAGTAGCCAAGCCATCTCACCATCTGACACGTTAAGCCTGCCATTTGCCCCTGAGTCTGTGTATTTGCTCACGCGCAAGGCAGAGGATTTGTCATTGACCCAGTTGTATGAGCATCGTCAGTTTATGCGTCAGCAAGGTCAACGCTCTTTGAGCCATGAGTTGGCATTTTGGCAAAAGCTGTTATCGCCGTTGTCTATTTTATCTTTGGTGATTGTGGCTTGCTCATTCGTGTTTGGTTCGCTACGAACGCACAGTCTGGGTTTGCGTATCGTTGTGGCATTACTGTTCGGCTTGCTGTTCAGTTATATACAAGACTTGGTGGGCTTTGTCTCGCTCGCGACTGGATTTTCGCCGTTATTTATGGTGCTATTACCGATTATTGTTAGTGCGGTATTGGGTGGTTATTTACTCAAGCGGCAAATGTAGTAGCCATAAAAAAGCCCGCCAAAACATTTGTGTTTTGGCGGGCTTTTGCTTGTACGATTTTTAAATGTTTAGGCTGTCAAAAAATTAATCTTTGGTCGCCATGGTAATCGTATAAGTCTTGCCTTGTTTGATCTTTTCGCTATTGCCAAACACTTCGGTAAATGAGCGCTTCATAAACTGGCGCAGACCGTTGATCGTCACCACATAAAAACGCCCGCCTTGACGCATCCGCGCATAGGCATCGAGGAAGTATAAGTAATGCTGCTCTTTGCCGACTTTGGCAGGCAAGTTTGACATGACAAGGCTAAAGTCTTTGTCCTTTGCCACATGGTTAAAGCCATTAGATAAATGCACATCGACATTTTTTAGACCGTTTTTTTCGCAATTACGGCGCGCATATTCTACCGCCATAAAGTCTTTATCAATCAGTGTATGCTGACCATTTGGACACTCACGCGCGGCTGTCATACCAAGCACACCATAGCCGCAGCCCAAATCTATCGAATCATCATCCGCTTGAAAGTCCACATAATCGAGCAGCATCAGGCTGCCATCATCGAGCTTTTGCGGCGAAAAAATGCCCCAGGTGGTTGAAAAATCAAATGGCTTACCCAGCACGTCTTGGCGAAAGTGAATGTCTTCGCGCCAATGTTCGGCGTTTTTTAATAAGTCAGCAGGCGGTCTATGGCTCATGGAATTCTCAAATATAGATAAGTAAAAAGGCTGCGCGGCCCAATCAGACAGTGTGCATATGATGACGCACATTATTAAGGGTATTGTAACGAGAAACGGGCAGGTTTGCAGCTATGGATTGAGAGAATTGTATTTCTACAAATGCAAGAAGAGCCAATCGTGCCTGTTGTTTGTATCTGTCACTCTGAGCGGGACGGTTGGACGTAAAGGACACTTATAGAAAAGTCCTCTTTAAGGGATTTTCTCTTGCGAACCTAACGAAGCAGTGCTTCTTTTTAACGGTTCTCACCCTCTCGGATGATGTGCTGCGTGCAATTTCTGCAACCTCGCCGTCGCCACATGGGTATAAATTTGTGTCGTTGATAGATCACTGTGCCCCAATAACAATTGCACGCTACGCAAGTCCGCCCCATGATTGAGCAGGTGAGTGGCAAAGGCGTGCCGTAAGGTATGCGGCGATAGCTCTTTGTCAATACTGGCAACTTTGGCGTATTTTTTGAGCAAATACCAAAAGTTCTGCCGCGTCATATAGCCACCTTGCGCGGTCAAAAACACCGCTTGGCAATTACCTGATTTTAAGTGCGCAATCAAATCGCCACGCCCATGAGACAGATAATCTTCTAGCGCATCGCTAGCATATTCGCCTAAGGGCACCAGTCGCGTTTTATTACCTTTCCCCGTGATTTGTAACCAGCCAGAATTGAGATTGACTTGCTCAAGCGAGAGATTAATCAATTCGCTGACGCGCAGACCGCAAGCATAGAGTACCTCTAGCATGGCTTTGTCGCGTAGTCCGAGGGCGGTGCTGGTATCGGGTGCAGCGAGTAGATTGTCGACATCCGCTTCGCTCAAATCTTTCGGTAGCGGACGACCAAGCTTTGGACTTTTGATACGCTCACAGGGGTTGTCTTCACGCAGATTGCTAGCGATCATCCATAAATAAAACTGACGCAGGCTTGAGAGCATGCGCGCTTGGGTACGTGGGGTTTTGCCGTCCCGTGCAACAAAGGAGAGACAGTGCAGCACATCGTCAGGCTGCCAGCGGGTCAAAGCGATAGGACTGGTTAATTCACAAGCGCGCAAATCACGGACATACGCATTACGAGTACGCGTCGCCAGACCACGCGCCAGCATAGCTTGACGAAACTCAGTCATGTAGCTAGGCTCATCATCTACTGCCAAGGCTTTCGGTTGTCGCTGTTGTACGGCGCGATCACGACTCATAAGACAATACTCAGAGGATAGCTAAAACAGGGAATGGCTAAAAATTGACAGTAAATCAACGTCAAAAAGAAAAAATTAAGCGTTTTTTTTCTTAACCAAATAACGATAAAGCGTGCCATTCGTAGGCTCATCATTATCGTCAGCGACCGTGATTTCATCAGGATCTATATCCAAGCTCACATCTTCAGCGAGGGTTTCTTGATGGACAAGCGTGTGCCCTAAATGACGACAAAAATTAGGAATATCACGGGTGGTGGCCGGGTCGGTCGCCAGTATTTCAATCACATCACCGCCATCCGCCTGACGAATGGTGCGATGCAGCATCATGACTGGCTCAGGACAGATCAGTCCTTGAGTGTCTAAATGATGATTGATAGCCGTTTGCGTGATAGAAGTAGTCATAATGGTAATTTTGAATCAATAAAGTTAAGTTTAAAATACAAGAGTAATGCACAGACGTGCTTTTAGGCGCGTACTTTATGTCTCTTCGACAATGTCAGAGTCCTCTTGTACTTCTAAATAGTTAAAGAAGCGCTTAAAAGTCACTTTGAATAAAAACGCCACACCCAGCCAAGATGCTAGACCGAGCCACACCGTGTCGGCAAATAATAACCCGCCGATCAAGATAATGGTCGACACGCCAATGCTCAGCGCAATCATCGACGGTTGATTCAGACGATAACGATAAATGACTAAGGCATCATAAACAGTAATAGGAATCGTGAGCGCAACCAACGCATAGGGCAAATTATAAAACAATTGATAAAGCAGCTGATTGCCATGGAACGCTTTAACACTGGCAATGGTACCAAAGACCACAAAAGCGAAGAGAGCGGCATAAATGAGATAAATCGCTATCTGGTTTGCACGCTGGGCGCCTTTAATACGAGCGATGGCAAGCGGGGCAAAGCCGTGTTGCGACTTATTTTGCAAGGATTGGTCTGAGACAGTGGTCATAGTAATCAGTCATGTATCCGTTTAGAGTTACGACCTATCAGAAAATAGCCGTGTTGTGTGGAACGTTAGAAAAACTGGTCACTCAATTAATCTGCTTTGATGGCATCAATGGCAAGACTGGTATTAGGGTCAGCAAAATAGGTCGACATCAAGATGCACGCAGAGATGTCATCAATCGGCGCGCGCTCATGCTTAATCCAGCCGTTTTCCCACGCTATTTCCCTAGCAGCGACTGAGGTTAAGCGCTCATCACACAGAGATACCGTTACCGGCAAATGCTGCTCCATGATTCTATGAGCTAAGCGGCGGGCGAACTTGTGGGCCCGTTTTGAGAGCATGGAGCTGCTACCATCCATGTTCAGTGGTAACCCCACCACCACTTTTGCCACGCCCCACACTTTAATAATGCCCAGTAAGTTGTCCCAGTCTGGTTGACCATTGTTCATCGCTAGGATATCAAAGGCACGTGCGGTCTCAGTAATGGTGTTACCCAGCGCCATGCCCATCTTTTTGACGCCATAATCTAAGGCCAAGACCAGATGCGGTTTGACGGCTGGTGCAGCGATGCTACTAGCCCCCATCTCTGAGCTATCTTCGCTATCTGTTATAGGAGTACGATCTACCATCATAAAGGATGTTACCTATTTTTATGTCTGTATTCATAGAGAATACGATATTAAGCGTGTCCGATATCGCTGCTAAGATAGTCAAAATTCACGCCAATCTTGTCAGCGGCAATCTGCCAACGTTCTTCAAACGGTGTGTCAAACAATAAATTCAAATCGGCTGGGCACACCAGCCAGTCGCCGCTATCTAGTTCTTGTTCAAGCTGTTTTTTGCCCCAACTGGCATGACCCAAGCACAGCTGATAATGACCCACACCTTGACCTGCCGCGATCCGTTTAAGAATATCTTGGCTTGTCGTAATACAGACGTTTTCTGAAATAGCAAAAGAAGAGGCCCATTCTGGCTGACCTGTGTGCAAGACAAAGCCAACCTCAGGGTACATAGGCCCCCCTTCTAATGCCAGATCCTCCATCACTTGCGAGTCAGTCACCTCAATATTTAAGTCTTCTAAGAGTTTGCCCACGCGAGATTGCTCTAGCGGACGATTGACCATAAGACCTAGTGCCCCATGCTTATCATGACGACAAATGTAGATTAAGGCCTGCTCAAACCTTGGGTCTGATAGCTCTGGCGCCGCGATTAAGAAGTGATGGGTCAAATTAGCTTTAGACATAGAGACAAACGCAACCTAATAATAAAGGTGAGAGACCACTATATGGCGATAATGAGTAGAAAATCAACCAAAGCAAATATTTATCAGTGGCAAGATCACAAGTTGAGGCAACTGACTTTTATTTAACATCGGTCAATAAACTACGGGCATGATCACGAGTAACGTCAGTAATGGTGACGCCGCCTGACATGCGTGCCAGTTCATCGACTTGCGCAGAATCAGTCAATATTAACAGCTCACTTTCTGTCTGCTCTTGATGATGTTTTTGCACCAAGATGTGCTGATGCGCTTGCGCGGCCACTTGTGCTTGGTGGGTAATGGCGAGCAGTTGCTGCGTTTGACCAAGCGCCCGTAACAGCTCACCGACCACTTGTGCTGTACCGCCGCTGATACCGACATCCACCTCATCAAATACCAGCATGGGCTTGGCGGCATTGTTGTCGGCATTGGTCGCTTGCATGACTTGCATCACTAGCGCCATGCGTGACAACTCACCCCCGGAGGCAATTTTATGTAGTGGCTGCATCGGCATACCCACATTGGCGCTAAACAATAAGTCAATATCAAAGCAGCCTTGCGCATTATACTGGCTCGGATCGGCTTTTTTGGTAAAGACGAATTCACAGCGCGCGTTGGGCAGGGCGAGGGGCTGCAGCTGTTTGATCAGTTGTTTGCTGACGACTGGCGCGGCCTTCGAGCGTGCCTTGTTCAATTGTGTGGCCAACGCCAAATAGTCTTGCCAAGCTTGTTCGATTTGCGACGCCATCGCGTCACTGCTTGGCTCGTTTTCTAATTGTTCTAACTGCGCTTGCCAGCTCTGTGCTTCATTAATCAATGCGCCCGCTGGCAAATTATGCTTGCGCGATAATCGGTGCCCTAGGCTGATTAAACTGTCTAGTGTTTGTAAGCGCTCAGGGTCAGGCAGTTGCTGCTCTGCATAGTCTGAGAGTAGCGCCGTCACCTCCGTAATTTGCTGCTGTGCTAAATGCAGTTGCTCAGACGCTTGCTCAAAGGTTTGGCTGACGCTTATTTGATGATCACAGAGCTTGATCGCTTGACCTAGCAGGGTCATGACATCTGGTTCGTCGGTGTCATTATCTAGTAGATGCAAACCATGACTGGCCTCCGTCATCAGTGCTTCAATGTTAGACAGCTCTTCGTGCTCCGCTTCGACATCTGCATAGTCAACGGCCAGTAACGGTGCAATATCAGCAAGTTGGCTTTGTAGCAGTTGGATGCGATCTTGGCGTTGCGATTCACGGCTGGCGATATCATCAGCCTGACGTTTAAGCTTTTGATACTGCTGATAGCTGCTTGCGGTTTGCGCAGCAAGAGGAGATATCTGCGCCATTTCATCCAGCCATTGCACCACAAACTGCGGCTTGAGTAAGGCTTGCTGGGCATGTTGGCTATGAATATTGACCAGTAATGATCCCAAGCTTTTTAATTCAGCGAGGCTCACTGGCGTACCATTTAACCACGCTTTTGAGCGGCCAGTGTTACTCAATTGCCGGCGAATCAACACTTCAGGCTCTTCTAGTGGTCTGTCACTTTTTGCAAACCAATCAGCAACAACTGGATTGTTTTCTACATCAAACTGCGCATAAATATCTGCGTGCGTGGCGCCATGCCTGACCATCGCGCTATCTGCGCGTTCGCCTGCACATAAGGAAAGCGCATCCAGTAATAACGACTTGCCAGCCCCCGTCTCACCGGTGATGACATTAAAGCCTCCAGCAATATTCAGCTCATGCTGAGCGATTAACGCAAATTGATGTAAAGTTAATGATACGAGCATCAACGCCTCTCATGACAGACAATGAGCCTCACGTAGAAGGCTGGCATGTCATATCTAAAATAGGATGAATAAAAGAATAAAATGAGTCAATTAATCGGGAGTAAGTAGATACATGGGATTGGCAAATATTATGGTGTTAAATACTTTTAAATACAAATACTAAAGGCAATGAATAAGATAAAATGACGTGATAAGACTACCATAAAACCCTCAAAGAGGGGCCATTCTTAGTCAGCATGATGTGATCTATACGATGTACAAATTTAGCCAGTCAGCGATAGTACCGTCTCACATAGGGCCCGCACATGAGTAAAACAGCTCCTTACAAAGTCTGTGAGTCAAACATCACAAGTTGAACTACAAGTAGAATTTACTGGTCGCTTTAACAAACTTTATAGATATAATGTGGTAGCATAATCTCACATAATGATAAACTCTTACCACTGGATTTATGCATCCCTCTATATGACAACGAGTCATAATCTCGTAAAATTAGAAAGGTATCGTTGGAAGGGTATGCAACTGAGTCCTTGTATCAGTATGTTTTCATAGAACCTGCCTCTATGATGAAAGCATAGGTGTTTCACATAAAAGCAAGCGGCATCTAAGCCCGCGCGCTTCTTTAAAATGCACACGCTAGCTGACTGAAGTCAGTTACTTATTTTTTAGTTTTGCCATAATTATTTGATAAGGAAGCCACTATGACAGCGGCGCAATTTACGAATGTTACCGTCAATGCCCAGGCGACAATATCTTATGATGGTCGTTGTTCAAGCCATACCATCATGTTTGAGGACGGTCGCCATAAAACGTTGGGCGTTATTTTGCCTTGTGACAACTTGGTTGACCATTATCACTTTAGTACCAACACCTCTGAACGTATTGAGATCATCAGCGGTGAGTGTGAGGTGAAAATAAATGGTGATGAAGAGTTCAGCTATTATCGTGCTGGCCAGTCATTCGTGGTCGAAGGGAATAGTGGATTTAATCTACGCACCGAAGAAATTGTTCAGTATATTTGCCATTTAGAAGGCTGATAGAACTGACAGTAATAGGGCGTTAAACGCTTACGTCATTGATGTCCCATACTAGCCATAACGTCCTCAAGAAATAAACAATATCGAATTGGTGTTGTTTATTTCTTTTTTTATTGGCTGACATTTTTGCTAACCAGTCATCGATTAGTTGGTACAATTACCGCTAACCCTCTTTTTACTTTATCGCATTGCGCGATATCCACTTATATTCAGTAGGCCTATTATGGCAAAACCCATTTATTTTTATGGTATTCACGCGATTGATGCCTTACTTGACCATCGTCCTCTTGATGGGCTGAGCTTATTTGTACAGCAAGGGCGCGAGAGCGATAGCCACGTAAAGAGCATCATGGCACAAGCTGATGCCAATGGTATCAGTATTCAGTCGGCGCAAAAAGATAAGCTCACTCAGTTGTGTGGTAGCCCGCAACATCAAGGCGTCGTACTGCATGCTCGTCCGTTGGGCTTCGCTGATGAAGGCTTGCTTGACACGATTGCTGGACGTGAGCAGTGCTTATTGTTGGTACTCGATCAAATCACCGATGCGCATAATTTTGGGGCTTGTTTGCGTACCGCTGTGGCGATGGGTGTGGATGCAGTTGTTTGTCCAAAACATCATGCAGCAAGCCTGACGCCAACCGTGGCCAAAGTGTCTGTTGGCGCGGCAGAAATGATGCCGATTGTCAGCGTCACCAATTTGGCCCGTACGCTCGCACAAATCAAACAGGCAGGCGTGTTTGTCTTCGGTACCGCACTGAGTGCTGATGCCAAACCGATACATGCCGCCGATTTGACAGGCAAGACGGCAATCATTATGGGCTCAGAAGGAGAGGGCATGCGCCGCCTGACCACCGAGAGCTGTGATGAGCTGGTTTATATCCCCATGTCAGGGAATGAGCATGGCAACCTACAAAGTCTCAATGTGAGTGTTGCCACGGGTATGGCGTTATACGAGGTCAATCGACAGCGTACTTTAGCTGCTGGGCAAGTATAAGATACTCTTGATGTAACGGTTCTAGTTGTAAGTAAAGAGCGTCAAGGTCACTCTCATTGAGTATGACGTTATCCGCATGACGGTTGCGCTCTTCACGGCTCAGCTGATTCACCATAATGGCTTTAATTTTCTGTACGCTTTGCTCATCACGCTGACTGGCACGCGCCAGCTGCGTGTCCTCGGTGGCGTCCATCACTAAAATACGTTGGCATAAGTTAGCAAGCCCTGCCTCCGCAGCTTCAATGAGCAGGGGTGCTGACAACACCACATAAGGTGATGTGCTCGCTGCCAACTGAGCTTTTGCCGTCTCGCGTATCGCTGGATGCGTGATTGCTTCTAATTCAATCAGTGCTTCAGGATGGGTAAAAACGTGCGTTCTTACCGCCGCGCGGTTCATCGATCCATCACCATTTAATACCCAGTCGCCAAATTTTCTTTGGATTTTGCGTAAGGTCGGACTGCCTTTTGCAACGATTTCATGGGCAATGACATCAGCATCAATAATATCGATGCCTTGTTCAGCGAACCAAGCACTGGCAGCGGATTTGCCGCTACCGATACCCCCTGTCAATCCGACTACTAATGTCTTGTTTTGCTTTTGGGGTGTTTGTGGCTCATGAGAATAAGGTGAAGCATTGTTTTTTGACATAATGGTGACTTATCTGACGGATAGTATAGTGATAACAGTGTTAAAGTGAGCGAATATTGTACTGACTATTCGTTGACTTATAGGGGAGCGCTCTGACTTGTGTTCAACAGGCACTTAAACAAAGCGTTTTAGTAAGTATACATACCAAGATACCAGCTGACGATATCTGAGCCATATAATAACGCAATGATACCAGCAATCGCGATATAAGGACCAAAAGCGAAAGGTCGACTCTCACCCTGTTTTTTCATTAAAATAAGCCCAACGATAGACCCTAGCAAGGATGACAGTAAAATAATCAACGGCAGCATCAGTGGCCCAAGCCACGCTCCCAGCACGGCCAATAACTTAAAATCCCCTTGTCCCATACCGTGTTTTTTAGTAATTAGGTAAAACACCTTAACCACTATCCACAACGATAAAAACCCAAGCAATAATCCCCAAATCGACTGAGTGGGCGCGACAAACCAACCTTGTGAATTGACTGCCAAGCCCAAACCCGCTAGAGGAAAGGTGAGGCGATCGGGTAGTAGCTGCGTATCAAAATCAATACCTGTTAAAGCAATGAGCGTCCATACTAAGACTAATGCTGACAAGCCAGTAGCATTAACGCCAAATTGATAAATAACCAGCACTGATAGCAGTGCCGTGGCGAGCTCAACCAAAGGATAGCGCAGACCGATAGCCGCTTTGCAATCTGAACAACGCCCGCGTAGTAGCAACCAACTTACTAAGGGGATATTCTCATACCATCTGATTTTATGCGCGCAATGCGGGCAGCGCGAGGCTGGCCGGCTCAAAGTAATAGGTTGATCGTTTGTGACAATACTAGCAAGGGGCAGGGTATGTTTGCGCGGCATGTCTGCTTGTTCAGTCATAAACTGGCTGCACTCTTGCCGCCAGCTATAGACCATCATCAGGGGGATACGGTGAATCACCACGTTCAAAAAACTGCCAACACAAAGACCTAGTAGACCAAACACGACCAAAGCTAGCGCCGTATTGTCTTGGAGTAACTGTATAAATTGCATCAAATCGTTATCCTACCACTGAACCCATTTGGAATATTGGCAAGTACATAGCAATTACTAAGCCACCGACCAATACCCCTAATACCGCCATAATCAGTGGTTCCATTAAGCTGGTTAAGCCATCCACCGCATTGTCGACTTCGTTTTCATAATATACCGCCACTTTGTCTAGCATTTCTTCTAAGCTACCAGACTCTTCACCAATCCCGACCATTTGAATGGCCAAGCTTGGGAATAAATTGGTTGAGCGTATGGCGAACTGGAGTTGCTGACCGGTCGCGACATCATTTTTAATTTGCTGAATGGCGTTATAAAATACTACATTATTTGCCGCCCCCGCAGTCGAGTCTAAGGCGTCAATAAGTGGTACACCTGCCGCAAAAGTCGTAGACAGCGTACGAGCGAAACGGGCAATGACGGCTTGATAAGCAATATTGCCAAATATCGGTGCTTTTAATACCGCGCGATCCAAAAAATCACGGAATTTTTTAGAGCGTTTTTTGGCTTCTGCAAAGCCGATAATGGCGCCACCAATGACGACGATCAAAATAAACCACCACGCTTGCATCCACTCAGACATACCCACCACCATTTGCGTGAACGCTGGCAGCTCTGCCCCAAAGGACGCAAATAGGTCTGAAAACACTGGCACTACTTTTATAAGCAAAATGATGGTAACAATGATGGCCACCACAACAACCGCAATAGGGTATTTCATGGCTTTTTTAATTTTCGCTTTGAGTAACTCGCTTTTTTCTTTATAGGTAGCAACCCGTTCGAGCATAGTCTCTAACGCACCTGATTGCTCACCAGAATCCACGAGTGAACAAAAGAGGTCATCAAAATAACGAGGGTGTTTACGTAGCGCAGACGCAAAAGTTCCCCCTGCTTCAATATCGGCTTTGATTTGCAGCACCAAGTCTTTCATACTTGGGTTGTCAAGGGAGTCGGCGACAATTTCAAAAGACTGGGTCAGTGGTACGCCCGCTTTCATCATCGTGGCCAATTGCCGAGCAAAAATAGCAATATCGATAGGTTTGATGGATTTTTTGAAGGTATAGAGGGGCTTTGGCTTTTTCTTAATGCCTTTGACGGTAATACCTTGTTTACGCAAGGTTGCTTTGGCCAACTCTAAACTACGACTGGTGGTTTCCCCTTTTACTTTTTGCCCGCGCCGGTTTACCCCCTCATAGACAAAGTCTAACAGCATATCGGTCTTAGCTTTTGCCATGTTACTACCCTCAAAAACTGTCTCATTGGTCATTACCCAGTATGAACGGACAGTTAGCCAATAATGTTTAGTGCATCTACTTTATTTTAGCGTAAAAAACCAGTGTCCATCTGTTTTATTTTTAAGTACATCTGGTCAAGGTGACGGCTGGTGAATAAAAGTCAGCGCTGATACCACTAAAACCTCACAAACGGTGAGATTGTTTTTACTTTAAGATGACAACTATTCAGAGGTGACCCGCATCATCTCTTGAATACTGGTGACACCTTGGAGTACCTTTAAAATGCCAGAGCGGCGCAGGTCCCGAAAGCCGTTTTTGAGTGCCGCGTCTTTGATGTCTATGGCGTTACCGTCTTCCATGATAATTCGCGAAATATCTGGACTGACTTTCATCACTTCATAAATACCCACACGCCCTTTATAACCTTCGCGGCACTCGTTACAGCCGACGGGCTCATAAATCACATTGTCTGTATTGTCCAAGTCAGCATCCTGAAAACCGAGCTCAAGCAGGCTTTGCCGAGGCACATTGATAGGTTTTTTGCAGTTTTTACACAAGCGGCGTGCTAAGCGCTGAGCGATGACCAAATTGACTGACGTCGCAATATTAAAGGAAGCCACACCCATATTACGCAGACGCGTCAAGGTCTCAGGTGCCGAGTTAGTGTGCAAGGTAGAAAGTACCATATGGCCTGTTTGTGCAGCTTTAATCGCAATCTCCGCCGTTTCAAGGTCACGAATCTCACCAACCATCACAATATCAGGATCTTGACGCAAAAAGGACTTGAGCGCATTGGCAAAGGTCAACCCCACTTTGGGATTGACGTTGACCTGATTGATGCCTTCTAGGTTAATCTCGACTGGGTCTTCGGCGGTTGAGATATTGGTTGCCCCCGTATTTAAAATATTGATACCTGTATAAAGAGAGACGGTCTTACCCGAGCCGGTAGGGCCCGTGATGAGGAGCATGCCTTGCGGTTTATGCAGTGCTTCTAAAAACATCTCTTTTTGGTCAGGCTCATACCCCAATGCTTCAATACCGAGCATGGCTGATGAGGGATCCAAAATACGCAGAACAATTTTTTCACCAAACAAGGTCGGCAAAGAGTTGACACGAAAATCAATGGCTTTATTTTTAGACAGTTTTAGTTTGATACGTCCATCTTGCGGCACGCGGCGCTCCGAGATGTCCATTTGTGACATCACCTTTAGACGTGCGGCGATTTTCCCCGCCAACTGTACGGGCGGGTTGGCCATTTTTTGCATCACGCCATCGACACGAAAGCGCACGCGATAGGTTTTTTCATACGGCTCAAAATGTAAGTCTGATGCCCCCATACGAATGGCATCTACCAGCATTTTATTGACGAACTTTACCACTGGTGCTTCATCGACACTATCGGTGAGTTTGGTTTCACCTTCGTCTTCTTCACCCTCTTCAAACCCAACGTTTAAATCGCTATCAGAGAAGCTGTCAAAGTTTTGCATGGTATCAGCGTAAATACTTTCAATACGCCTTTTTAGCTTGTCTTCTTCGACGACAATGGTTTCTATAGACAGGCGAGAATTAAAAGCAATGGCATCGATGGCATCGATACGGGTCGGATCACTTAACGCGACAAATAAACGCTGGCCGCGCTTAAACAGTGGCAGGGCATTAAACTTACGAACAATTTTTTCATCCACTAAGTCTTTTGGGATGACATCGAGGTTTAAGGCGTCCAGGTCGAATAAAGGGTCGCCAAAGGCTTGTGATAGCATTTGAGCAAGTTGAGAAGCATCAGCCAGTTTATGGTCTACTAGGTACGGCACTAGCCCTATTTGCTGCTGCGCAGACTCAGTTTGTGCCGTTTTCATGTCGGCTTCGCTAACGACACCTTCGCTGATGAGCTGCTGCGCTAAACCACCATATTTACCAGTTGTGATAGACATTACGACCTCTCCTTGATACCAAGTACCTTGCACTGTTGCTTGAAATTTACATACTATCTATATTGAGCTTCTATCTAATAGACTGCTCATTCACGTCGTAAGATAGAACTTTATTTTACTTTAGTTTAAAGGCTTTTAGTTAGACTATTAAACGGCTCATCCGCAAAGAATCACCGCTGAGTCAAATATCAGTCGACTCTAGCTGTTAGCGTCTGTTTTGTTTCTGGAGCACCATACTATAGCACTTGTAAATTATTTGTTATACTGGCGCGCATATTAGCCGAATTGGCATGAATACATGAAACAAGGTAGATGAGTATGCAAGCTTGGGTAATTGGCAATTGGAAACAGAATCCAGCAACGAGCCACGACGTCAACGTGTTGTTGGATGACCTATTGACTGCGATCAATGCTGAAGAGCAAGCGGATACAGAACGTCCCAACAGTCGCTGCCAGTTAATGGTGGCACCAAGCTATATCCATTTGGCGGCTGTCAGTACGCGTCTAAAGAATAGTTCAGTACTGTGTGCGGCGCAAGATATCAGTAGCCATAGTGCGAGTACTGGCGCGTATACAGGGGATTGTTCAGCGCAGCAAGTGGCAGATGCCGGTGCGACTTGGACGATAGTTGGTCACTCTGAACGCCGCCAGTATCACAAAGAGTCTCATGATAGCCTAGTGCAGAAGCTATCTCATGCCCTTGCCCAAAATTTGGGTGTGGTACTTTGTATTGGCGAGACGCAAACGCAGTACGATGATCAGCAAACCCTTGAAGTTATCGATGCTCAGTTAGCGGTCATTAAGGATTTACTGATTCAGCAGCCAGAACTTATTTCATCATTGTCTGAGCGCTTTATCATCGCTTATGAGCCGGTATGGGCAATCGGTACTGGCAAAGTGCCTACCGTGGCAGAGGTCAGCAAAACCCATCAGCATATTAAGCAAAAGGTGGCAGGCCTTGCTGATACAGCAGAGGCGATTACCGTATTATATGGCGGTAGTGTCAATGCCGATAATGCAGAGAGCTTTGCGGCAGATGCGATGATTGATGGGGCATTGGTTGGTGGGGCTTCATTGAAGGCGGAGAGTTTTTTGGCGATCGCTAATGCCTTTAATCGTGTGAACGCTTAGTGTGACTATCAGTGTCTTTATCAGTTGGCAAAAGTAGGTTTAACAGTGCCCTTGTAATCATGTACAATGCGCCTTATTTATATAGTCGATTCAGCGTGATGACACGCTGATGACTATCCTTATTAACCTTAAGATTTATTTTCCGTTATCAGTCGTCATTACGCGGCAAAAGAGGCCACCATGTTTACGTTTATATTAGCCCTGCATATTATTGTGGCGATTGCCATGATCGGCTTGATTTTAATACAGCATGGTAAAGGGGCAGACGCTGGAGCTTCTTTTGGTGCTGGCTCATCAGGCACCGTATTTGGTGCCGCAGGGACTGCCAACTTCTTGACGCGTGCGACCGCGGTGCTCACCGTTATATTTTTTATCACCAGTATGACGCTCGCGGTTCACGCTCGTAAGCAAGCCGAAGATCAGTTCCGTTTAGATGCACCCGTTTCGGCCCCCCAAACCCCGCGTCCATTGACACAGAATCCTCAGTAACGGTCTTTTAAGCAGGCAGTGCTTGCTATTTTGCTAGGTTAGATTTACAATGCTTTCCTGTTTTCGCAAGTCCTGATCTATAGATGCCTACCTTAAGCGTCATTTACCGTAGATTAGCGACTAGATCACAGAGTAGTAAAATGCGATTGTGGTGGAATTGGTAGACACGCCATCTTGAGGGGGTGGTAGCGCAAGCTGTGGGGGTTCAAGTCCCCCCAATCGCACCAAGTTTTATAGACGTAGCATAGCGTCAGGTTGGATTTTTTAGCAGAGATACTTGTTTTATAATTTATTTAAAAAAAGTATTGACACTTCTACAAAACCTCCCTATAATATGCGTTCTAGATTGATGCGGGGTGGAGCAGTCTGGTAGCTCGTCGGGCTCATAACCCGAAGGTCGTTGGTTCAAATCCAGCCCCCGCTACCACTTTTTATACTGATGTTTTGTATACTAAATTTGTCAGTAACGATTAGCCCACCATTATGTTTGTGGGTTTTTTTGTATCTGATGGTCAGTGTTATCGCGGTATCTATCCTACTTGTGCTAAGCTCTAGGTCTATAGAGTACAATACTCTCCGTCACTTGCCGCTACTAACGCGATTTTTCTTAAGCGTCACTATCTGTTATTCCTTACTCTTTTATCGATAGTACTGCTTTATGAATAATAAAAGCATTGTCTGGCTGAGCTTGATGTTTTTTAGGCTCATCCCTATATAAATGCACAACACATTATTATGATTTACCATACAATAGTAACCGTAACTCCTAAGAGCAAGTGAATACTAAGGGTAAGAGTAAATAACAGCCAAGTAAAAACTTGAGACGGTTTACCAAGTACGATAGATACTGAATAGGAAAATATAAATAGATTATGAAGCTTTCGACCAAAGTTGCAGAACTGACCAATATTATTGCCCCTGCGGTAGCCGCTTGTGATGTGGCACTCTGGGGCATAGAATTTGCGCCACAAGGCCGTCGCTCTTTGCTACGTATTTATATTGAGGCACTGCCAAAAGAGCAAGCTCAAGATAAGCAAGTTACCATCGAAGACTGTGCTGCGGTAAACCACCAAGTAAGTGGTATCCTCGAAGTTCATGACCCTATCGCTGGAGAGTACATTTTAGAAGTATCTTCACCCGGATTTGATCGTGCTTTTTTCTCAGATGAGCAAATGCACGCTTATGTTGGTCAAACCGTAAGCTTACGTTTGATACAAGCCATTGGTGAAGGCGATCAAAAACGCCGTAAAGCAACCGGCACTTTAGACAGTATCGATGCCACGTCTTTGAAACTGACGTCAAGTGATGGTGAGCAGTTTGAGATTGCATTGAGTAATATTGATAAAGCCAATCTGGTTTATTCAGAGGTTTAGTCTATTAGGATGCACACGCTCCCAATAGCGGATAATGAAAATATAATAGCAACACACAAATGATAAAATTTAAGTCAATTAAAAAATGATAGGACAGGTATAGCATGAGTCGTGAAATCTTAACGGTAGTAGAAACTGTCAGTAATGAAAAGGGCTTAAATCCTGAAGATATCTTTGAAGCCATAGAAGACGCTTTGGTGGTATCGACTAAGAAAAAAGTATATACCGAACAGCCAGAAGTGGCCGTACGGGTTGCCATCGACCGTGCAACTGGCGATTATGATACTTATCGTTATTGGACAGTGGTTGCTGATGAAGATCACGAAATGCCTGCTTGTCAGCTCGCCATTACCGACCTTGATCAAGATGAATGGTCAATCGGTGATGTCAAAGAAGAGCAGATTGAATCCATTGAGTTTGGACGTATTGCCGCGACGCAAGCCAAACAGGTCATTATCCAAAAAATTCGTGAAGCTGAGCGTGCGCTAGTAGCCGATGCTTTTGAGCCACGTGTTGGTGAGATGATGTATGGCGAAGTCAAAAAACAGACACGCGATGGTTATATCATCGATTTAGGTGACAATGCAGAAGGGTATTTATCACGTGATCAAATGCTACCGCGTGAGCAACTACGTGCCAAGTCTCGTATCAATGCCATCTTATATCATGTGAACCGTGAAAACCGCGGCGCCCAATTATTGCTGTCTCGTACGCATCCTGAAATGCTATCAGCATTGATGCAAAAAGAGGTGCCTGAGATTGCAGAGCAAATCATTGAGATTCGTAATGTCGCTCGCTTGCCGGGTACTCGTGCTAAAATAGCAGTGAAAACCAATGATCATCGTATTGATCCAGTGGGCGCTTGTATTGGTATGCGTGGTACGCGTATCCAAGCGGTACAGCAAGAGCTTGATGGTGAGCGTATTGATGTGGTGGTTTGGTCGGATGATCCCGCCCAATTTATCATTAGCGCTTTAGAACCAGCGGACGTCAGCAGCATTATTTTAGATGAAGATGCCCAAACGGCTGATATCATCTTTAGCACCAATGATCAGTTGGCGCGGGCGATTGGCTCACAAGGCCAGAATGTACGTTTGGCTTCTGAGCTTACGGGCTATAAGCTAAATATGATGTTAGAAGAAGAGTATCAACAGCGTCAAGAAAATGAATCTAAAGCCTTCATTGAATTATTCTATGAACGTTTAGAAGTAGATAAAGACTTAGCTCAAGCGCTTGTTGATATTGGCTTTACCAGTATTGAGGAAGTGGCTTACGTACCCGTTGAAACCTTTTATGATATCGAAGGCCTAGACGACGAAGCGATCGAGATGATTCAAGAGCGTGCTAAAGAAGTGGTCATCGCTGATGAGCTGGTCAAACAACAGAACATGAAAGAGCCAAGTCAAGAGCTGCAAGAGCTTGAAGGTATGACGGTAAGCTGGGCCTATAAAATGGCACAAAAAGATATTATTACCGTTGATGACTTGGCAGAACAAGCCGTCTTCGATCTAGAAGATATCGAAGGATTAGACTCCGAAACCGCAGGAAAACTCATCATGAAAGCTCGGGAATCTTGGTTCAATGAATAAGCGGTAACTGCATATCGCTGTCTTTTAGTGATATGCTATCGAGAATAAAGCGCTGGTATGCAAGCAGTACAGATGCCAGCCTTACCCCAATCATTTGTGGCCAACAACTGAATTGAACATATAGCAAATAATAGACAGTAGGTGATAATAAATGGCAGATAAGACCGTCAAAGAACTGGCAGATATGGTAGGCAAAACTCCAAGTGCTGTAAAACAGCAACTGGTAGATGCTGGACTGCCTGCTCGCGCAGAGGATGACCTAGTCACCGAGCTTGAGCAAGAGAAGTTGGTGACGTATTTAAAGCAAAGTCATGGTCAGCAAGAAAAGCGTCGTATTAGTCTTAAATCTAAGACGACTAGCACCGCGCGCGTGACCGGCTCTTCAGGTAAATCTAAGAGCGTCAATGTGGAAGTGCGTAAAAAGAAAGTGTTTGAAAAGCCTGATCCAGAAAAAATGGCTGAAGAATTGGCTGCGCGTGAGCAAGCGATGATTGAGTCGCAAGAACGTGCTGCTAAAGACGCAGAAGAGCGTGCGGCGACTAAGAAAAAAGCTGAAGAACGTCAAGCAGCAACCTTAGCAGCAATGCGTGCAAGCTTAGGCTCTAGCAAAAAGTCAGATGATAAGAACGACGATATCTCGACTTCAGTGGTTGTGAAAAAAGGTGGTAAAGCCAAGGTTGAAGTGAAGCCAAAAGACCAACCCAAGAAAAAAGTCGCTGCGACAAAACCAAAAGTTGAGACGGCAGCAGAGCGTAAAGCTCGCGAAGCGCGTGAGAAAGAAGAAGCCCGTCTACGTGAAATTGAAACAGAAACACGTCGTACCCAAGCTGAAGAAGCACAAAAACGTACGCTTGAGCAAATGCGTAAAATGGCGGGTCAATATACTGACCGTGAGCCTGTTGCTGAAGTTCGTAAAGACGAGCCGTTGGCAGAAGGTCTGGTCGGTGATGCGTTAGAAGAGTCTTTTGAAAAAGAACGTCGTGAAATCAAACGCGGTGCGAGCAGTACTGGTACTCGTGGTCGTCGCCGTAAGAATCAAGATGAGCGTGAGATCAAAAACCGTAAAAACGGTTTGCGCTCAACGCAAGCATCACAGCATAAGTTCGAAAAACCTGTCGAAAAAATCGTTTATGATGTTGAAATTAGCGAGCACATTACAGTCGCGGATCTTGCTCAGCGTATGGCGGTTAAAGCGCGTGAAGTGACCAAATTGCTTATGAAAATGGGCGAGATCGCACGTGAATCAGATACGATCGATCAAGCGACAGCAAGCTTGCTTGTTGAAGAGATGGGACATAATCCAGTTCCGGTCAGTGATACCAAGGTTGAAGATGATCTGCAGTACGCGGTTGATGAGCGCAGCAGTAACGTGCAAACACGTCCGCCAGTCGTGACTATTATGGGTCACGTTGACCATGGTAAAACTTCATTACTAGATAAAATTCGTGAAACGAAAGTTGCGACGGGCGAAGCAGGTGGTATTACTCAGCATATCGGTGCTTATCATGTGAAAACCGATCGCGGCGTAATTACTTTCCTTGATACCCCAGGTCACGCCGCCTTTAGTGCGATGCGTTCACGTGGCGCACAAGCGACTGATATTGTTGTATTGGTGGTTGCTGCTGATGACGGTATGATGCCGCAAACGGTAGAAGCCATTGATCATGCACGTGCTGCTGGTACACCCATTATCGTTGCGATTAACAAAATGGATAAGCCAGGTGCTGATCCTGACCGTGTTCTTAATGAATTGACCGCAAAAGAAGTCGTCTCAGAAGAGTGGGGCGGTGACACACCAATGGCGCGTATCTCAGCCAAAACGGGTGAAGGTATTGATGACTTATTAGAGTTCATTAGTCTACAAGCCGAACTGATGGAACTAGAAGCGCCATTAGACGGTGCCGCCCAAGGTGTGGTCATCGAGTCAAGACTAGAAAAAGGCCGTGGTCCTGTGGTCAGTGTCCTCGTTAAAAAGGGTACATTGAAGCAAGGCGACTTGGTTCTTGCTGGTGAGCATTACGGTAAAGTTCGTGCGCTGACGGATGAAAATGGTCAACGGGTTAAAACAGCAGGTCCTTCTATCCCTGTAGAGATTTTAGGCTTGCCTGAAACTCCAGCGGCTGGTAGCGAGTTCTTAGTTGTGACCGATGAGAAAAAAGCACGTGAAGTGGCTGACTTTAGAACCAACCGTGAGCGTGAGCGTCAACTTGAGCGTCAAAATGCCATGCGTTTAGAGAGCATGTTCGATCAGATGGCCCAAGGCGATGTCTCATTCTTAAATATCGTATTGAAAACAGATGTCCGTGGTTCGCTTGAAGCGTTACTGGCGGCATTGAATGAGCTGTCCACTGACGAAGTTAAAGTGAGAGTGATCAGTTCAGGTGTTGGTCCGATTTCTGAGTCTGACGTCACTCTGGCAGAGTCTAGTGAAGCGGTGTTATTGGGCTTTAACGTTCGTGCCGATGCGACCGCACGCCGTAAAGCAGATGCTGCCAACATGGATATCCGTTATTACAGTGTGATCTATGGTTTGATTGATGATGTGAAATCAGCCATGAGCGGTATGCTGGCTCCGGAACATCGTGAGAAGATTCTTGGCGTTGCCGAAGTTCGTGAAGTATTCCGCTCTAGTAAGTTTGGTGCTGCTGCGGGTTGTATGGTGGTCGAAGGTACTATCTATCGCAACAAACCTATCCGCGTATTGCGTGAAGACCAAGTTATCTTTACAGGTCAATTGCAATCACTACGTCGTTATAAAGAAGACGTTAATGAAGTACGTACGGGTATGGAATGTGGCCTAGCAGTTCGTGGCTATGATGTTGAAGCCGGTGATAAAATCGAAGTCTTTGAAATCCAAGAGTTCGCACGTACGATCTAAAGCGACTGTTCGATATGGGCTATCTCATCATACAAGGTGCTTAATCAGCTTAGTATATGAGATTGTCCTTTAGTATCTAGCTGTACTTAGGCCTAACAGGTACATCCTGCTAGGCCTTTTTTAGCAAATATCAGTACTAAACTGACTAATACACAGAATTTTATATCAAGAAAAATAAGCCCTATCAAATAAAGGTAATAACATGAACCAACGTTTACAACGCTTAGCCGATCAGATTCAGCGTGAGCTTGCTGTTCTTATTCGTGATGAAGTCAATGACCCTCGTCTGACTGGCTTTGTCACTATCTCTAGCGTCAAGGTTAGCCCAGACTTGGGTTATGCCGATGTCTATGTCACCATCATGGAGCCTGAGCTCAACGATGCGATGACCAAGACCAACCACGAAGAGAGTATTAAGGTACTCAACAAAGCAGCAGGATTTTTACGTACTGAGCTAAGCCACAGTCTAAAGACTCGTACGACGCCGCGCTTGCGTTTTCACTATGATGAAGTCACCGCTCGTGGTAATTACATGATGGATCTGATTAATCAGGCAGTCACTAAGACAGAAAAAAATGAGAATGACGAGTAAGCATCCACTATGTCTACATCATCCAAGCAAGCTGATAAAATAAAAGTCTCTGGTGTTATCTTAGTAGATAAGCCCAAAGGTATGACCTCGCAACAAGTGGTGTCAAAGGTGAAGTATCTGTTTAAGTCACCGAACCATGACAGCAAAAAAGCAGGCCACACGGGTACGCTTGATCCAATGGCGACTGGACTGTTGCCTGTCTGTATGGGTGAGGCCACCAAATTTAGCCACTATCAACTAGATGCCGATAAATCTTACCAAGCGACTATTTTGCTCGGCAGTCAGACAGATACGGGGGATGCAGATGGGCAAACCGTCGCGCAAGCCTCTATTCCAAAGTTTGACGACGCCTTGTTAGATAAAGTGGCACAGCAGTTTTTAGGTGCGCAGCAGCAGATACCACCGATGTATTCCGCCTTAAAAAAAGACGGTAAAAAGCTGTATGAGTATGCCCGCGCTGGTATTGAGGTAGAGCGTCCGCCAAGAGACATTGTGATCAAAGCAATAGATTTGAGAGCAATCGATGACGAGCAGATTCAATTGACAGTGACTTGCACCAAAGGTACTTACGTGCGCGTACTGGGTGAGGATATCGCTAAAGTAATGGGCACAGTTGGGCATTTGACTGCGTTACGACGTACGCAAGTGGGCAACTTTAAAATTGAGAATGCCATTACGCTAGCAGCGTTAGAAGAAACCGCGTTTGCTCAGCGACAAGGACACCTGCTGCCAGTAGATGCTTGCATCGATATTGACGCTGAGTTGGCATTAACCACTGAACAGTGTGTCCGCGTACATATGGGCCAACGCTTAAACGTCTTTGAACAGCTAACAGCTCATCTCAAAGATTACGTGTTAAAAAGTATTGCTAGCCAGACACTTAGTGAGCAAGACGAAATCGCTCATCCAAGTATGGAAGCGGCTACGGATGTGGATGATAACCTTGATGCTAAAAGCAGGACAGACAAAACGCCATTATTAGCGCACGAAATCCCTGTGGATATACGCTTGGTAGATGAAGGTGGGCAATTTCTTGGTCTAGGTGCGGTCAGTCTCAATGGTCGATTACAGCCCAAAAAGCTGATCCAACGTTAGGAGCGCTTGGTTAAACCCCTCTTTTTTTCCTCTTTTGACAGCTTACTAACAGTTTACACTAATCACATATCGTCACATTTTATTGCAGGTTTCGCCTATGGTGGAACCTGTTTTTTTTGTACATTAATTAAGTCAGCGAGGGAAAGCTGGATAAAAAATAATTATAGTAGGAAGTTAAAAAAGAAAAAAAGGAAACTTGTTCAAAGGATGGGATCTGATAATTAAAAGAATTTTGCAAAAATTTATTTTAAATAATAATTATAACTACACAATAATGAAAATAATTATCTAATAAAAAATCTAATAAAAAATAGCTTATAACCGATTCACCTATAAAGAAGAAGGGATATTATGAAAACGATTGCTTTTTTACTCTACAACCACTTTGAGCAAGCAGAATATGAAGACGTTAATAACCAGTTAAAAGACAAAGGTTATAAAACGGTTCTTATTACTACTAATAAAGACAAAGAAGTGCAAGCGATGCAGCAGGATGTCAATAAAGGCGATACTTTTACTGCTGATATTTTTGCAAAAGACGCAAAGGTTAGTGATTATGATGCGTTAGTGCTGCCAGGTGGGACGGTTAATGCAGATACTCTACGTGGTAACGAAGAGGCCCACGGTATTATTAATGGTATCAATGATTCAGGCAAATTGTTGGCTGCCATCTGTCACGCGCCTTGGGCCCTTATTAATACAGGAATTGCTAAAGGCAAAACATTGACTGCCTATCACTCGTTACAAACTGACTTGGAAAATGCTGGGGGAGAATTTGTGGATAAAACCGTACAAGTAGATGGTAATTTGATTACTTCACGTAATCCAGACGATATTAAAAACTTCGTTGAAGCGATTGATAAAGCACTTTCTTAAACGCTTTGACTGCTTTACAGCATGAAATTACCTCACACACTCACTTAAAATGTTTATAGTTAACAATAAGGACACTACCATGGCTAATTCAAATCCAAATGATACCAAACTAGAACAACAACGTGCGGAGTCTGCTACGGCTGCACTCAAGAGTCAAACAGAAGACAACCATACAGAAGATACGAACGCAGCAGCAGAACGTATCGCTGACAATTTAAAAAATGCAAAAGAAGACAAATAGCATCTTAAACAAGACAGTCGCATCTTACACAAGCTAGCTGGCTTTAAGCTTGGAAGTGTAGAGATTCAGCAAGTATTGGTTTTGACGCTTTCCAAAAACTAGTCTCAATATTAAAAAATAAAAGAAATCGCTTAATAATAACGATCTAGGAGTCATTATGAGTAACGTATCTAACAAGAAAGACGAACAAGAAAGAGAGATTCAACAGCTCGCAGAAGATATTAATCCTCGTGAAGATCGGACTCCTGATAGTTTGGCTGAGGCCACTACTGCGCCGCTTGAAGATAAAGAGTTAGGTGGCAACGCTACAGAAGATGATACCAACAAATAATTAAGCAAAAAATACCTGTCTCTGATGCCTTTTTAACAGTTAAATATAATCTTTCAAGTATGATGAAAAACTGCTGCTAGTTCAGCAGTTTTTTGCTATAATTGCTGCCACATTTAAATTAGATTTTAGGTCCTAAGTTATATCTAACCCACCCTCTTAGTGAGAGGCTGGCGTTAATAGTTATACTGCATTGATCTTAAAATTTAAGTGGCGTTATTTTTAACCGAACTTGTCGTACACTAGGTCAACTCTAGTAATGCAGGGTTGTCCTGAATGGCGTGCAAGTTATTTTATTTACTATTCTATTGCTTTAAAAATGACTCAATGAGAGTCTGTCTTAAAGTTTTTAGCATTGCCGGAGATATTTATGCTAACTAATACCGATCGTGAACAAATCATTGCTCAATACCAGCGCGGCGAAAACGACACTGGCTCACCAGAAGTGCAAGTAGCGTTATTAAGTGCTCGTATCAATGATCTACAGAACCATTTTAAAGCGCACAAAGCTGATCACCATAGCCGTCGCGGTCTAATCCGTATGGTTAATACCCGCCGTAAACTGCTTGATTACCTAAAAGGCAAAGACCTTGGACGCTATACCACCCTTATTAGCCAGTTAGGTCTACGTCGTTAATATAGCGACAAGGGGACGAGTGGTTTCTAAAGCTAAAGCTGCCGTTATGTGGCACCGTTTCAGTTTTTTTGCGACACCGCTTAGGACTTGCTTGCTGATATTGGTACAATAGATTGCTTCTAAAAACGGTGTGGAATAGTTTCACGCCGTTTTTTTATGCTTGTCAATATTGGATGGTAAGCCCCATAGCCTGAGATACTGGATCTATTTGCTAGATGATAGTTAGTTGGCCAGATAGCGAGAAAGTTAACGCTTTTTTACTTCAATACGTCTGAATACCGTCTATTAGGTGGGCTATTTTGCAATTAATTGGTCAACGCCTATAAATCACTGTAAAATAATATCTTGTAATTTTACAGCATGGCTACCGTTTATACAGCGGCTATCCGGCTATAATGACTCACTATAGAGTAGCAATGACAAATCTAAGAAATTTAGCGGTTAAAAAGCCCCATAGAGGGGTGGTTTTGCCACGAAGTCATTTTTGACAGTATTTATAATAAAACCGACATTGAACGACCAAATATATAGAATAGTATGATGTCTATCACAGATATAGATAACTAAGTAACGGTATGGACCCTAATTGATGTGTTTCTAACAGGAAGGGCTATCAATGAGCGGTTATATACAAAGAATTTTAATGACAGATGTCCGCTTTTTATAACGCGGCCATCACTTTTGTCAGCCAACATTAGGAATATTATATGACAATGTTTAACACCATTAAGCGTGAATTCCAGTACGGTAACCAACAGGTTGTTATCGAAACAGGACGCGTTGCACGTCAAGCAAACTCTATTTTAGTACACATGGGCGGCGTCACTGTACTAGTCGCTGCTGTTGTAAAATCAGAAGCCAAAGAAGGCCAAAACTTCTTTCCCCTAACCGTAAACTATCAAGAAAAAATGTATGCAGCGGGTAAAATCCCAGGTGCTTATGGTAAACGTGAAGGCCGTGCTAGCGAGTTTGAAACCTTAACTTCACGCTTGATTGATCGCCCAATTCGTCCACTATTTCCAGAAGGTTATGTGAACGAAATTCAAATCACAGCGACCGTGGTGTCATCTGACAAGAGTCAGTCTGCAGACATCGCCGCAATGATTGGTGCTTCAGCGGCTTTGGCTATTTCTGATGCGCCTTTTAATGGTCCTATTGCGGGTGCCCGTGTTGGTTTCATTAACGGTGAATACGTCCTTAACCCAACGCTTGAGCAGCTTGAAAGTAGTGATTTGGATCTAGTCGTTGCTGGTACTAAGTCTGCGGTATTGATGGTTGAATCAGAAGCCAAAGAGTTGTCAGAAGACCAGATGTTAGGTGCTGTATTGTACGGTCATCAGCAGCAGCAAATCGTCATTGATAACATTGCGTCAATGGCAGAAGAAGTTGGTACGGCTAAGCAGCAATTTACGGCCCCTGAGCGTGATAAAGCTTTAGAGGCCAGTATGAAAGAGCAGTTCGGCGCGCAAGTGGCTGACGCTTATACCACGACCAATAAGCAAGAGCGCTATACCAAACTTGATGAGATTAAGCAATCGATTATCGATACGATGGCTGGTGATGCTGAATCAGAAAACTATGCTGATACTGTCTCTGAGCTAAAAGAAATCTATAACGACCTTAAATATCGTACGGTTCGTGACAATATCTTGTCAGGTAAGCCACGTATCGATGGACGTGATCTTGAAACCGTTCGTGCCCTTGATGTACAAGTCGGTGTCCTGCCTTATACCCATGGTTCAGCGTTGTTTACTCGCGGTGAGACGCAAGCCTTGGTTACGACCACACTTGGTAACAGCCGTGACGTCAACATGATTGATTCACTCAGTGGTACGATTCGTGATCATTTCATGCTGCATTATAACTTCCCGCATTTCTCTGTTGGTGAAACAGGCCGTGAAGGTATTCCAAAACGTCGTGAAATCGGTCATGGTCGCCTAGCGCGCCGCGGCGTAGAAGCCATGCTACCAGACAGCGAACGCTTCCCATATGTGATTCGTGTGGTATCAGAGATTACTGAATCAAATGGTTCATCTTCTATGGCGTCTGTTTGCGGTGCCAGTTTGGCATTGATGGATGCTGGTGTCCCATTAAAAGCACCTGTTGCTGGTATCGCCATGGGTCTGGTGAAAGAAGGCGAGCGTTTCGCTGTCTTGTCAGACATCTTAGGTGATGAAGATCATCTTGGTGATATGGACTTTAAAGTTGCGGGTTCTAAAGACGGTATCACTGCACTACAGATGGATATCAAAATCGAAGGCATCACGCCTGATATTATGGAGCAAGCGCTTAAGCAAGCCCATGCAGGTCGTATCCACATCTTGGATGCCATGAACAAAGTACTGCCAGCAAGCCGTACTGAAATCAACGCGCATGCCCCTAACTATGCCGTTATCGAAATCAACCCAGATAAGATTCGTGATGTGATCGGTAAAGGCGGCGCGATGATTCGTCAACTAACCGAAGAGACAGGCGCGGTCATCGATATCGATGATGGTGGCACGATTCGTATCTTTGGTGAAAACAAAGCAGCAACTAAAGCCGCTATCGGCAAAATCGAAGCATTGACTGCTGAAGTTGAAGTTGGCAAGACCTATGAAGGTACGGTTGCTCGTATCGTAGATTTCGGTGCTTTTGTTAATGTTTTACCGAACACTGATGGCTTGGTACATATCTCACAAATCGCAGAAGAGCGCGTAGAAAATGTATCAGACTATTTAAAAGAAGGTCAAATCGTTAAAGTCTTTGTTCAAGACGTCGACAACCGTGGTCGTATTAAGCTCACGATGAAAGGTATCGAGCAAAACTAATTTTGAAAATTGGTTAAGTCTAGGTATTTAAAAACCGCTTTGAGAGGCTCGTGATGAGTGCTCAAAGCGGTTTTTTTATGGGTGTTAATTTTGTCGTCCTTTGAGGACAGTGTCTTTACAGCTTAACGCTTAGGCTTATCAGCAATAAACTTAATCAGCAATTCGGCTACTTTCTCGCCTTGATCTTCTTGAAGAAAATGACCACCGTTGGCAATAGTAGTATGCTCTTGACCTTCGGCACCTGGTATCAGTTTTTGCATGATTCGTGCGCCACCAGCCGTGATGGGATCGGAGTCGCTAAACAGCGTGATAAAAGGTTTGTTCCACTTGCCAAGCTCACCCCAAGCGGCTTGGTTTTTTGCTGAGGCAGGATCATCGGGGGTGGTCGGTACCAGTATCGGGAACTGCCTTGCCCCTTCTTTGTACGACTCATCAGGGAATGGGGCGTTGTAAGCGTCAATAACTGCCTGCGATAGCTCGGTTGTGGTGCCACTATTAATGATTTTGCCGACATGAAATTGCGGCGTCTCTTGTGAGAACTGCTGCCACTGGCGAAAGCTATCGCCTGGGTCGTATTCACCTGTAGGGAGCATGGTATTACCCGCTGCCACCCGAGCAAACCGGTCTGGATTTTCGGCCACTAGGCGTAAACCAATCAGACCACCCCAATCTTGACAAAAGAGCGTGATATTTTTTAGATCTAACTGATCAAGTACGGACTGCATCCAGTCGACATGGCGCTGATAGGTGTAATCATGACGATCAGCAGGCTTATCTGAGCGCCCAAAACCGGGGAGGTCTGGCGCAATCACGCGGTGACCGGCTGCTGTCAGTACCGGTATCATCTTACGATAAAGATAACACCATGAAGGCTCGCCATGCAGCAACAACACAGGATCGGCATCTTTTGGACCTTCATCGAGATAATGTACACGCAGCTCTCCACCCTCGCTGTCGTCGACCATCAAATAATGGGGCGCAAAGTTATAATCGGGCAGGTTTGCAAAACATGAATCGGGGGTTCTAAGCGTTTTCATAGGGTATCCTTATCCTGATGATGAATAGTAATCGTGCATTTTCAAAAACAACAACAATTAGCATAGCATTGAAGCCATTATCGATGACATAATTTTTTGGGTCTTCAAGGTCGTGTTGTGCCTCAGAAAAAAAGCGATGTAGCGTTAAAACTCAATAGATTTGGGTACATACACATCGATAGACAAATTAGGTAACACTTGCAGATACTGAATCAATAAGGGCAAGGTGTCTGTGTGCCAGTCCAAAGGAGTTGGATTTGTGATGTTAGGAACGTCTGAGGTATGGTCGCACGTATTATCAAAAACAAGTGGACGTGCAAATAGAGCAGCTCTACGAATACCTTGATAGCGAATGAGAGGAAAAAGTTGTTGTTGCAAGTCAAGTAAAGCGGCAGTAAGCCAACGCGCGCGTGCGGGATGATACGGGTGATCGGATATCACAAGATTGGCAATGTGACTGGGTTGGTTGCCATTACTGCTGATCCCAAGTCCAGCTTGCTCACGTGAGCGTTTGTGCAGCATACAACTGCCGACATTGAGACTACCATCACGGCACGCGCGATAGTAGCGTTGGTAATTATCGGGAAATAAGGTCTTAGTACGGGTCAGCACAGGATCTAAAAAAACGCCTGCGGTGTTGACTGGGAGGATAAGTAGTTGCGCGTTGCTATTTAAAATAGGGGCGTGTGTTAATTGTAGCGTTGCCATCACCAGCCCTTTCTAAACGTTATGGGTTTATTCTACCGCAGCCTGATCGGTATTATCCGCTTCTAATTTTGCAATTTGTTGTTCAAGTAGCGCAATTTGCTCGGCTTTCATAGCAGTCAGTTTTTTATTCATCGCTAATTGTTCAGCAGCCAGCTTTTCTTGTTCTGCCAAGCGTTGTTGCTCATCTTCTAAGCGATCAATCTCTTCTTTGGCGAGACTGTCCGTTTCTGGCAGTGGCGCGTTTAAGATAGCGTCGGCGTCAAGTACTTGACGGCTAGTATTGGGATCCAGTGTTTGACTACTTGAAGTGGCAGAAAGCGCCGCACTTTCATTTAACGTCGTATCGTTTGTTTCATTATCTAATGGCTTAGCAGAAGGCGCTGCTTTGGTTTGTTCAGTTTTTGATGATGAGCTTTTGATAGGAAGGGTATCAGTCGCAGGCGTGGTGCTTTTCCAAGCAAAGTAACCGACCAATAGCGCGACCAATACCGCAAGCAGCCACCATTTTTGGCGGAGTTTGGCTGAGTGTTTTTCTGATGATTTGGTGGAGCGGGGACGCATTTTTTTACGATTCATACGATGGTCGATTTGGTTCAAAAATGTAAGTAGACATACTATAGCAAACTCAAAATAAAAAGCCTATCTATTGCTAGATAGGCTTAAGTTACCTTGAGGGTCACAGCGTTAATGAGATTGAACACATTAACGGTGGCTTTTTAAGGCTTAAACTTCACTATACCGCTGGTACCAGTAGTCATCGCATCACGAGTCAGCTGATCCTCAAGATGGTTTTTGGCACTGATGGTATCAGGGTCGGGACGATGCTCTGTATGACCACATTGCGTGCACTCGATATACTCATCAGGCGCAGGCGTCACGATGTTGACTTGCACCACCGCATCCATTGCCTGACATTTGGGGCAGCGAACACCGGCTAAGAATTGACGCTTGGGGCGAGGTGATTGATAGCGCATTTAGCCCTCCTCATGAGAAGCGTGGGCAGTTGCAGTCTCGGTATTATTAGCGTTAGCAAAACCGCTGTGACGCAGCAAGGCATCTATACTGGCACTACGACCACGGAAGTTTTCAAAATTGGTCTTGGCGGGGAAACTGCCACCCACTGACAGGATGGTGTCACGGAACGCTTTACCCGTTATTGGATTAAAAATACCGTCTTCTTCAAATTTGCTAAAGGCGTCGGCGGAGAGTAGTTCTGCCCATTTATAAGAGTAATATCCTGCCGCATAGCCACCTGCAAAGATATGGCTAAAACCATTGGCGAAGCGGTTATAATCCGGTGTTTGCATAACAGCGATATCGCTACGCACTGAAGTTAGTGTTGCTAATATACCCTCGTAATCCAGCGCTGGCGTGTGTGCATGAATCAATAAGTCAAACAGCGCAAACTCGATTTGACGCAGCGTTTGCATACCGCTTTGGAAGTTCTTCACGGCCAATAGCGCATCAAGCTTGTCCTTGGGCAAGGCGTCACCGGTCTCGACATGACTGCTGATAAGCGCTATACCTTCTGCATCCCACGCCCAGTTTTCCATAAACTGACTGGGTAACTCGACCGCATCCCACTCCACACCATTGACACCAGCGACATCACCAACGGACACTTGCGTCAGTAAATGATGGAGACCATGACCGAATTCATGGAACAAGGTTAGTACCTCATCGTGAGTTAACAAACTTGGCTTACCATCTAGGGCTGGGGTGAAGTTACCAACCATAAAGCAAACCGGCAGTTGCTGATGGCCTTGTGCCTCATAGCGATAACGCGCCTGAAAGCCATTCATCCAAGCGCCGCCGCGTTTACCACTACGGGCAAATAAATCAAAATAAAAACCGCCGAGTAAGTGATCATCTGCATCGAACAACTGGTAAAAACGGACATCGTCATGCCAGCGCGATACAGGTTGGCTATCTGTACCATCGATGCTTTGTGGTTGTGCTTTGATACCGTAGAGACGCTCTACAATCGCAAATAAGCCACTAATGACTTTTGGTAGTGGAAAGTAGTGACGAATTTCTTCTTGCGACAAGCTAAACGCACTTTGCTTGACTTTTTCAGCAAGATAAGCGCTATCCCATGGCTGCAACTCACTAATACCATAATCGCTGGCATACTTTTGCAATTGGGCCAAATCTTGTTCAGCCGTCGGAGTGGCTTGCGCTGCCAAATCGCGTAAGAAAGTTTCAACTTCTGTCACGCTGTCTGCCATTTTTGTCGATAACGACACCTCTGCATAATTACCAAAACCTAATAACTGGGCTTTTTGCTCACGCAGTTGCAGAATTTGGCTCATGATATCAGCATTGTTTAGGGACTCGCCCTTGCTGTTGGTGTGTGTGTCAAACTCAGAGGCGCGAGTGACATAAGCACGGTACAACGTCTCACGCAGACTGCGGTCGTCAGCATGGGTCATGACAGCAAGATAGACAGGTATGTTTAAGCTTGCCACATAATAAGGGGTTGGCAACGCATCGATTTCATCTTGTGTCAGTGCACCGCAGGCAAGCTCACGGGCTTTATATTGTTCGCCTGCATCTGCCAATAAAGCGAGCCCACTTTCGGTCAGACCTGCTAACTGCTTATCATTCAGCGGTAACGCATAGGCTTGCGTGGCATCCAAAACATGATCAGAAAAAGCCGCTGACAGCGTGGACAGCTCACTTTGAACCGCCGCAAATGTTTCTTGCTCAGCTTTAGGCAATGCCACGCCTGATAGCTCAAAGCTTCTTAGCGCAAGCTCAACCGCTCGCGCACGGGCGGGTGACAGCGAGGCAAAAAACGTCTCATCGTTAATGATCGTTTGGTAACGGCTAAATAACGGCTGATGCTGTCCCACACGTGTGCCATAAGCAGATAGCTTCGGTAGCAGTTCATGATGTACATGACGGGTCTCATCGTTGCTCATGACACTATTTAAGTGTGACAAAATACCCCAGCTGCGATCCAATGCCACATTCATATGATCAAAAGTCATCACATCCGCTAATGCTTGTTCGGCACTGATGTCAACCGTATCACTACTTTGGTCTGTTGCTGCGCTCATTTGGTCTAAAAACGCATTGGCAGCATTGATCGCGTTGAGGACTTCATTTTGTAAGGTTTTTGGCGTCGCACTGGCAAAATCAACGAGGTGTAAGTCTGGAGAAATAGAGTTCATAAAGGTATCCGATAGTATCGTCATAAGTGAGTAGGTTATTATTGAATAGATAAGGTGTCACACATAGGTAGTTGAAAATAAAAGAAGCACATCTTGCTGATGACTGTCCCTACTTGTGCGGCGTTTTACATGCACACAAGAGGCGTCGAAAAATCATTCTCAGCAGCACTGTACATTTTAAAGTGAAACGTTTTAGCGTACTGGCTTACCGCCCAAACACATAGCGCACAATGATTCTGATCTCTTTTATCTTCGACAGTTTTACGTATTAGGTATATAAAAGATGGGTTCATTTGGCAAGAATGCAACCTGCATCAGGCCAATGTCGGAGCAGAGTGAGCATTGCTGCACAAAAAAGCGCCAAAAAAGCTAGATTGACCTTTTAACAATATAGTTTGTTCTACTTACAAAGCGCTATCATTTGCTTGCAAATTAACCCTACAGCGGCTTAGGTTCAACTGTTAGCATCATTGTAATGGAATACGAAAATAATCCACTGACTCAAATACTAACAGTGTCTGTTTACTAACACTGCCATTAAAAAATAGCGTGATCAAAAAAGCATTGTGAAAAGACAATAATATTATAAAGAGTGTCATTATCACGTGTCATATCAGCGGTCAGATAAAAAAGGAAGGATTAAAAATTATCAATAAATAGAAGGACAGAAACTTATTTCTAAACCTAACAATGATAAGTGGTAGCTAAGCCAAACCATTAACACCTAGAAAAATTATAACGTTAAGAGTAAATGATAATAAAACAAGGAGCACTATATATGAAAGCGACTCTCAAAAGTTTACGTCAGACC
The DNA here is from genome assembly GCF_016107545.1 of Psychrobacter namhaensis. Taxonomy (GTDB): domain Bacteria; phylum Pseudomonadota; class Gammaproteobacteria; order Pseudomonadales; family Moraxellaceae; genus Psychrobacter; species Psychrobacter namhaensis. The sequence continues at coordinate 82,184 of NZ_JABASS010000008.1, read as the reverse complement.
AAAGCCAATCCTGCGGTAAGTATCTTTGTTAAGACGCATCGTGAGCATCCTGCCAACGATCAAGATCCAATTGCCCTAAAAAACCAATTAAAAGTAGTCGAAGAACGTTTGACCAACGAATATGATAAACGGACGGCGACTACAATTTTAGACAATATCCATGCTAAGACCAATGAGCTTAATCATAACTATAACCTTGATACCTTAGCGATATTTGCGAGTACTGATGATGTGCAAATCATTCGTATGCCAATTGATACAAAAGAGCGGGTGATCATCTCAAATCGCTTTGCGACTCGTGACTTGGTTCGTGATATGGCAAGTTCGGTGCACTATTACACGGTCGTGCTGACGCGTGACAATGCGCGCTTAATCGAAGCCTCCAATGATCGCGTCATTAGAGAGTTCGATAAAGATGATGATATCCAAAACAATATGGAAAATATCCAGTTTCCTATCGAGAACAATGGTCTGTACACGACCGGAGATGGGGGTTCTGATCGCTCATCGAATAATGAAAGCAGTCATTTAAAAGAATTCTTTAATCAAGTAGATAAGAGTGTCCAAGAGCTGTGGGGCGAGCACAAAATGCCTCTTGTCATCGTCGGTGATGCCAAAAACATTGGCTACTATAAAGAAGTCTGTGACCGTCCAGATAACATCATTGCCACCGTCTCAAATGCGACCAATTTAGACGATGGTAATGCTCAGCATATCGTCGATAGCGTCCAAGAAGCGGTAGAAGGATATCGTACGTCGTTACATCAAGCGGCCATGGGAGAGATTGATAAAGCTCGCGGCGCCAGTATGTTACAGACTGATTTACAAGAAATTTATCGCAGTGCTTTCCAAGGCGCGGGCGAGACGCTCTATGTCCGTCGCGGCTATATGCAACCTGCCACTATCGATGAAAAGGCGCAAACGCTGAGTATGGCAGATGATGCTAGCGCAGAAGGCGTCACCGATGACGCTGTTGGTGAAATCATTGAGCATGTGATTCATAATGGCGGTGAGGCGGTATTTATGCCCCAAGATATCATGGGTGAAGATCAACCGATTGCTCTGGTGACTCGCTACTAATTGGTACTATTTATGAATGATGGTTAATGACGAATTAGCCATTGAGAGAATATAGGTATAATATGAGAGCATTGTTTCGATAAGAATCAATGCTCTTTTTATATCAATGGCCTCTATACTTTTATTTACTTTTGATCATCATTTTGATGAAGAGCTATCAACCCTTATGCTATAAATACTGAGTTTATGACTAATAACATTATGACTAATACCTCCTCTTTTATCCTAACCAGCTACAACATTCATAAAGGCATGTCGCCCATGAATCGTCAGGTGAAACTTCAGGGAATTGCCCAAGCCCTTGATATCATCGGCTCTGATGTGCTGTGTCTGCAAGAAGTACAAGGTCAAAATCTCAAGCGCAATCTGCAATACAATGAGTACCCCGACCAATCACAACATGAATGGTTTGGTGAGTATCTACAATTGCAAAACAGCTACGGTAAAAACTCAGAGTATGAAAATGGTCATCATGGCAATGCGGTACTCAGCCGTTTTCCTCTAGATCCAAAGCACAATGTCAATATCACCGTCAATAAACTTGAGCAGCGCGGTGTCTTGCACTGTGAGGTGCAGCCAGTAGGGTGGGATAGGCCTGTGGTCGTGTTGTGTGCGCATTTGAATTTGTTTGAGCGTGATCGTATCAAGCAATATGAGGCCATTGCCAATTATATCCGCAACGAGATAGCCAGAGACCAGCCATTGATCTTGGCTGGGGATTTTAATGATTGGAAAAAGATGTCTTGCGATAAGCTTGCCACTAGCTTGGGTATGACCGAGGCCTTTAAAGAATGTCACGGCAAGCTATCGCCGACATTCCCAGCCAAACTGCCTGTGCTGAGTTTAGATCGTATCTATATACGTAATCTAAAAGTTAAAGACGCATGGGTGCATACGGGTAAGCCATGGTCGACATTATCAGATCACTTGCCCATCAGTGCGGAGCTGGCGCTGGTATAACAGGATTTAAAAAATACTAAAATAGCCACCAGATTATCATAGAGGTTTCCCAACAAAGTAACAGATGCATATAAGGATATATAACGATGTCTACTCTTTCTAACAAGCCACTACCAACGAGCCAGTGCGCCGTACTCATACGTGAATTTGGTGAACCTGAGGTGATGAAGTATCAGGAGGGTGTTGATATTCCTGAGTTACAGGATGATCAGGTTTTGATCAAAGTCGCCTATGCCGGTATCAACCCCGTCGATTATAAAACCCGCCAAGGCAAGGGCTGGGGCGCGGACAATATTCGCAAAGAAAAATTCGATAAGGGTCAGCCTGCCATTTTAGGGTTTGACGTTGCAGGCGAGGTTGTGAGCAGTAACAGCGAGCAGTTTGCGATTGGCGACAGTGTGGCAGCTTTGACCTTTAATGGGGGTTGTTATGCCGAGTATGTGGCAGTCGATGCCAAGCTGTTGGCAAAAATTCCAGAGACTGTCAGTTTGGAGCAGGCGGGTGCGCTGCCTTGTATCGGACAAACCGCCCTACAATTTGTGGATTTTGCTGATATTAAAGACGACGAGCATGTCGTGATAAATGCGCCAGCGGGCGGGGTCGGCCATTTACTGATTCAGTTGTTAATGGATAAAGTCACTAAAAATAATAATAAAGTCACCGTCATTTGCTCGCCAGAAAAATATGCCAAACTCGATGAGCTAGTAGATAAGTCTAAGCTGACAGGCTGGATTGATTATACCAAGGATGGGGATTTTCCTGAGTTGCAAGCTGATGTGCTGCTCGACTTGGTGGGCGGTGAGGCAGGCGTTCGCGCGCTGAGTGTGCTTAAATCTGGCGGGCGCGTGAATGTGTTACCAACCATTTGGGTTGATAAGCTCAAAGAAGCAGGCGAGCAAAAAATTTTAGACGTGGCAGGTTATAAAGCGCAGCGTAGTGGCCAAGATATGGCGCGTGTTTTACAGCTCGTTGCAGATGGTACGCTGACCTTAAAAATTCAGCAAACGTACCCATTATTGGACGTGGTGGCGGCTCATCATGAGCTACAAAAAGGTGATGCTTTTGGTAAAATCGTTTTGAAAGTTAGTTAAAAGAGAGCTGCCGGAAGGTGAGACTGATGCGTCCTGCCGCGACGGTTTTAGTCTTAGTGATGGTGTGCTTCCAAAAGGTTTGAGTATCGCCATGCATGACGATCAGCTGACCTGACTCAAGATAGAGCTCGACTTTATCTTGAGTTTTTTTATGCTTAAAGACAAACTTGCGCGTGGCGCCAAGTGATAAAGAGGCGATGATTGGCTGATTTCCCAGCTCTTTTTCGTCATCCGCATGATACCCCATACCGTCCGCACCAGACGGATAGTAGTTCAGCAGACAAGAGTTAAAATTCGCTGAAATTCCCACTTTTAACAGGGCTTGCTCAACATACTGTTTTACGGTGACTACGGTGTTTGACCATGGTATTGCGCGACGCGCTTGCCCTGAATAACGGTAGCTTGCATCATCTGCCCCCATCCAGACGATTTGGCGAGTCGTCACATGGGTTTTGCCAAATAGTGTGACGATGTCAGCATGCCACGGCAGCTCAGTTAAAAGGGTGTCATACAGCTCATTAGGTTTATCCATAATAATACCTAGATCACTCACCTGACCATCATAAGGCAATAAGTTGTCTGTGGGAGCTGGAGCAAAAAGATCGGTCATGGCTAGGCTTATCTATATTTATTGTTTTTATAATGATCGATGATGACTTGTGCACACCGTTCAGGCGCTTCCATCGGCAGCAGGTGACCATAGTCTGGGAGAGAAATGATGCTTTTGTCAGGCACAAATTTTTGCCACTGTTTACGCACTTTTGCATTAATAAATAAAGTTGGCTTGCCAGTGATCAGAGTATACGGACAACTGAGCTGCTTAAGGGCTGCATCGATATGCGGCGCGGCAAAATAGTTGGCCAGCTCTTGCTCTGGCGCAAACGTAAGCCCATAGCTGCCATCGGGGTTTTTGGTCAAGCTGTGTTCTGCAAACACTCGTAAGTGGTCGTCACTGATACGTTTGTAAGCCCGTTGGCGGCGCAGATGCTCGTAGTAGTTATTGACGTCTGACCAGATAGATCGTTTGGCTAGGGTGCTCTTGAATGGCTCGCGGCGTAGCAAAAGCTTACGTGGCAGCAAGTTATACAGCGTCGCTTGTTTTTTGGTAAAGGTCACAGGCTCTATCAAATAGAGCTGTGAAAATAGCTCGGGGCGTTTGGCGGCGGCCATCGCTGTGGCAGTTGCGCCTTGTGAATGGCCAATACCAACGACAGGCTTATCCTGTGTCTTTTCTAAAAACTCAATAAGAATATCCGCATCTTGCTCGCGTGTGAGGCGATGGTTTTGCGGTTTATCATACCAATAGCCGCGTAGAGCAAGCGAGCTTATATCAAAGTCACTCGCCAGTTTACTTAACAGTGGCGTATAAGTGCCCACGGTAAAGCTGTTGCCCGCATAAAAATGCGCTGGGACACGTGTGCGTGTGCCGGAATGTGACGTTTGAGTCAGCTGGTTTAAATCATAGTAGCGCGCTTGTTTACCACTAAGATGAATGCGATTTGTAAAGGCTTCCATAAAATAAACACATCCTTGTGAATGACTTTTTTAATGAGAGTTGACGGTGGTTAATCAGCTGTCTTCTCCTAAGAAGCCGCCACTTTGACGTTGCCATAACCGTGCGTAGACACCGTTTAGTGACAATAGCTCATCATGGCTGCCTTGCTCGATAATATGTCCTTTGTCCATGACCACCAGTCGATCAAGTGCGGCAATAGTAGAAAGACGATGGGCGATTGCAATAACCGTTTTGCCCGTCATCATATCATTTAGGCTCTCTGTAATGGCAAACTCAATCTCAGAGTCAAGGGCACTGGTGGCTTCGTCCAACAGCAAAATCGGTGCGTTCTTTAGCATAACACGTGAGATCGCGATACGCTGACGTTGCCCGCCAGAGAGTTTGACGCCGCGTTCACCCACTTGCGTATCGAGACCAGTGTTGCCTTTATCGTCGTATAAGTCTTTAACAAAATCCCAAGCTTGGGCTTGTTTGGCGGCCATCATAATCTCCTCATCGGTCGCATCAGGACGACCGTAAGCGATATTCTCACGGACCGTGCGATGCAATAAGGAGGTATCTTGGGTCACCATACCGATCTGTTGGCGTAACGACTCTTGAGTGACTTCATCGATGGCTTGTCCATCGATCAGGATTTTACCGCTATCCACATCAAAAAAGCGCAATAATAAGTTAACGAGAGTAGACTTTCCTGCGCCTGAGCGCCCCACCAAGCCGATCTTCTCTCCTGGTTTGATGTCCAAATAGAAGTTATCGAGCAGTTTGATAGTGTTAGGTGACGCTGGGGCATTGATGGTATTGGCAGGTTTGCCCTTAACATCATCGCTGTCGTTTTCATAGCTAAAATCAACGTGATCAAAGACGATATGACCGTCCGTGACTTTTAAGGCAGGCGCATTTGGTTTATCCATGATCGTCTGCGGAGCGGATAAGGTGCGCATGCCATCTTGTACCGTCCCGATACTTTCAAATAGACTGGCGGTTTGCCACATAATCCAGCGCGTCAGACCATTCAAACGTAGGGCCATCGCTGTTGCGGCAGCAATCGCGCCAACCCCAACCGCTCCTTGTTGCCACAAATACAAACCAATACCCACCGTGCCGCTGACTAAAATCACACTGATAAGATGGGTCGAGACTTCTAAATAGCTGACCCAGCGCATTTGTGCATGAACGGTACCTAAAAACTGCCCCATGGCGTTTTTGGCATAACTCAGCTCACGGCGCGAGTGACTAAACAGCTTAACTGTCATGATATTGGCATAAGCGTCGGTAATACGGCCCGTCATTAACGCCCGAGCATCTGCTTGTACAATGGCCGTTTGTTTGAGTTTGGGAATAAAGTACCAAATAGTGAGCGCAACTAAGATGAGCCAAACAATAAACGGAATTAATAACAGGCTGTCGAGATTAAATAAGATGACACCTGAGGTGATAAAATAGACAGTGACATACATAAACATGTCGGTCACGGTCATCACCGTATCACGAACTGCCAGCGCGGTTTGCATCACCTTGGCTGAGACGCGCCCTGAAAATTCATCTTGATAAAACTGCATCGATTGTCCAAGCATGCGCTGATGAAAACGCCAGCGCATCTGCATTGGAAACACACCTTGCAAGGTCTGAAAATGTACAAATGATGACAATGCAATCCATATGGGACTCAGGATCATGACCGCCAGCATCAAGAGCAACATGTCGCCTTTTTCTAGCCATAGATTCTCTGGTGTATAAACGCCCAGCCAGTCGACGATATTACCGATCCAAGCGAACAACATTGCCTCATAGATACCGATACCCGCAGACAAAATCATGAACAACAATAGCCAGCCGCGTAAACCCTTGGTACACGCCCACATAAATTTTAGCATGCCATCACGAGGTGACGGCAGCGGCATGGGTGTCTCAGGAAACGCAGGTAAGCGGTTTTCAAAAAAGCGAAATAGAGCATTCATAGGCAGTCATAAAACATCAATAGCAGTACGCCAAAATCAACGACATTACTCGTTATTTTGAATCTTTACTGTTGTTATTAGGGTTGCGCACTATTTTAGCAAAATTCGCAATTAGACCTGCATGCTAATTGTAATTTGACCGCTGCCGTTGTAGTCACAAGCCCTTGTTATTATCCGAAAGACAAAAGCCAATAAATAGATTGCTGTGTAAGACATACTTTGTTACATTCTCTGATTTCAATCTGTTTAAGTGTCTCTATCTGTTTACAGTCATGGATAGATAGAACGTTGGCTTGGCTTAAGTAGAGTTAGCCTCTTACTCTGAACATGAGGATAGTCAATCCGCAAAAATTGCGGTGCAAAAAGCAAAAGGTAGAAGCGCATGATGTATTTAACGATAGCGGTGCTTTGCAGTGTCGCCGTTTCCGTGTTACTAAAAATATTACGACAAAAAGAGGTGGATATACGGCAAACCATCGTCGCGGGTTATCCCGTCGCGTTTTTGCTGACTTGGTTTTTGCTAAAACCCGATGTCAGCGCAGTGAGGACGCTTGGCGATGCGTGGGGTATTATTATCGCGCTTGCTGTGCTGCTGCCAGCTGTGTTTATCGTCCTTGGGCGCGCCATTGAGGCGGTCGGTATGGTCGCAACCGATGCCGCTCAGCGTTTATCTTTGATCATTCCGATCGTGGCCGCTTTCTTATTGTTTGGTGAGCTGCTGACGGGTACGCGTGTATTGGGACTGGTATTAGGGTTTTTGGCACTAGGAGCGCTGATCTATCGTCCACAGCAAGAGCACGCTGATATTAGCAAAGACGCCAAACGTACACCGCTTTGGTTGTTTGGCGTATGGGCGGGTTATGGCGTTATCGATATTTTATTTAAGCAAGTTGCCAAGCAGGGCGCGGCCTTTCCACTCACGTTATTTGTCAGTTTTGGTTTGGCAGGGCTGTTGTTGTTGATCTACCTGCTCATCACTCGGGTGCGCTGGCAGGGGAATGCGCTGGTAGCGGGGTTATTATTAGGCGCGCTTAACATGGGAAATATTTATGCTTATGTGCGGGCGCATCAAGTGTTGTCCGAGTCTCCAAGTATCGTTTTTACGGGTATGAATGTGGGGGTCATCGCGGTCGCTACATTGATTGGGGTCGGGGTGTTTAAAGAAACCCTAAACCGTATTAATGTCATCGGCCTATTACTCGCGATTGGCTGTGTAGGCGTACTGTTTTTGATTTGATGATTTTCGCTTAAAATCTGGCAAAGGCAAGCAATTTTACAAAAGCTTTAACGTATCAGATATAGGCAGGCAGGGCGTCCTATGATAAGGTTATCTATAAGCAGTAAGGCTGGTTTAGGCTGACAAGACTCTGTTTATTTTATGATGTTTGATCTCAATAACTAAAAATAGGATGCCCACTCAATGGAATACGAAAAGCAATTACAGCGCATAAAAAACGGTTCAGGTTTCATTGCAGCACTTGATCAAAGCGGCGGCAGCACACCAAAAGCCCTAGAAAATTATGGTGTGAGTAGTGCTGATTATGATAACGACGAAGCAATGTTTGACTTGGTGCATGAGATGCGTGCCCGTATTATGACTTGTGAGGCTTTTGATAGTGAGCGGGTGCTTGGGGCGATTTTATTCGAAGACACCATGGAGCGTGAAGTCAACGGTAAACCGACGGCCAACTATCTGTGGGAAGACAAAAACATTGTGCCGTTCTTAAAAGTGGATAAGGGATTGGCTGAAAAAATGAGCGGTGTACAAGTCATGCGGCCGATGCCAAATTTAGATTTACTATTAGATAAGGCCAAAAACTATCCTGTATTTGGCACCAAAATGCGCTCTGTGATTTACGAGCCAAGCGCCGATGGTATTGAACTGGTCGTGCAGCAGCAGTTTGATGTGGCAAAGCAAATCCTCTCAAAAGGCTTGATGCCAATCGTTGAGCCAGAAGTGGATATTAACAGTGCCAAAAAGCATGATTGTGAGCTGCTGTTAAAGGCAGATATCTTGCGTAATCTGGAACGCTTAACTGATGATCATCAAGTGATGTTAAAGCTGACACTGCCAGAAGAATCAGGCTTTTACCAAGCGCTGATTGATCATCCAAAAGTGCTGAAGGTGGTGGCGCTATCCGGTGGCTACAGCCGTAGTGAGGCGTGTGCTAAGCTCAAACAAAACCCAGGTATGATTGCCAGCTTCTCTCGTGCTTTTACTGAAGGCTTAAGCCGTCAGCAAAGCGATGATGAGTTTGCTGAAACCATCACAACTTCAATCGAAGAAATCTATCAGGCATCAAAAGTGTAGTAGTCACCCATAAAGCAGTAAAAAAAGCCCTACTAAATAAGTGTGTAAATACTTAAATAGTAAGGCTTTTCTTGTTTTAAGTGTACAGCTTATTAAGCCTATACCTCTTTATATAACTGACGTCCTTCCTTGTTATATTTTGCAGTCATCTCTGCCATACCTTGACGTATTTCTTCAGCGCTGGCCGCACCCACTTGTCCGACAAGCTCAGTATCCACTTCTTTGATCAGATGTTCCGCATCGGTCAAATCGCCCGTTTGCGGCGTTACCTTTTGATTTTTGGTATCTTGGTCCAGTCCCGCTGCATACTCGCGCACGTTTTGCGTAATTTTCATCGAGCAGAATTTTGGGCCACACATGGAGCAAAAATGCGCAGACTTATGCGCGTCTTTTGGTAGCGTCTCATCGTGATATTCGCGTGCGGTGTCTGGATCAAGTGCCAGATTAAACTGATCATCCCAGCGGAACTCAAAGCGCGCTTTAGATAACGCATTATCGCGTGCCTGCGCACCGGGATGGCCTTTGGCAAGGTCGGCTGCGTGGGCCGCAATCTTATAAGTGATGATACCGTCTTTGACGTCTTTTTTATTGGGCAGACCCAAATGCTCTTTTGGCGTGACGTAACAGAGCATCGCTGTGCCAAACCAGCCAATCATCGCAGCCCCTATGGCACTGGTGATATGGTCATAACCGGGGGCGATATCAGTCGTTAACGGTCCTAACGTATAAAAAGGCGCGTCTGCACACAGCTCAAGCTGCAAATCCATATTTTCTTTGATACGGTTCATCGCCACGTGACCAGGGCCTTCAATCATCACCTGTACGTCATGCTCCCATGCCACTTTGGTCAATTCGCCAAGTGTCCGTAGCTCGCCAAATTGCGCCTCATCATTGGCGTCTTGCAAGCAGCCGGGACGCAGACCATCACCCAAGCTAAACGCCACGTCATACTGCTTCATGATTTCGCAAATGTCTTCAAAATGCGTGTACAAAAAGCTCTCTTTATGATGGGCCAAGCACCACTGTGCCATGATAGAGCCACCGCGTGAGACGATACCTGTTAAGCGTTTGGCAGTGAGCGGCACATAGCGCAGCAGTACGCCGGCATGAATGGTGAAGTAATCCACGCCTTGCTCTGCCTGCTCAATCAAGGTGTCGCGAAAAATCTCCCACGTTAAGTCTTCTGCGACGCCATCGACTTTTTCTAGCGCTTGATAAATCGGTACGGTACCAATCGGCACTGGTGAGTTACGAATTAACCATTCGCGGGTTTCATGAATGTGGTTGCCCGTTGATAAGTCCATAATGGTATCGGCACCCCAACGCGTGGCCCACGTCATTTTTGAGACTTCTTCATCGATAGAAGAGCCAAGCGCTGAGTTGCCAATATTGGCATTGATTTTGACCAAAAAATTGCGTCCGATGATCATGGGTTCGGATTCAGGATGATTGATATTGTTTGGGATGATGGCGCGTCCAGCAGCCACTTCACTGCGTACAAATTCAGGCGTGATGATTTTTGGTGTGTTGGCACCAAAGCTCTCGCCATCATGTTGGCGCATGTCGGTCAGCTCATGCTGCTTTTGTGTCTCGCGAATGGCGATATATTCCATCTCAGGGGTGATGATGCCGCGACGCGCGTAGTGCATTTGCGTGACATTTCCTGACAAGCCGTCGCCCGTTTTAGCGCGACGTGGTTTATCGATATGAGCAAACCTTAGATTGGCCGTACTGATATCGCGAGCACGCGCCTGCCCGTATGAGCTAGACAGCCCGCTTAGTTGCTCAGTATCACCGCGCTCAGCGATCCATTTTTCACGCAGTTTTGGCAGCCCACGTGTGAGGTCGATATCAACATTGGGGTCGGTATAGACGCCTGAGGTGTCATACACATAAAACGGTGGGTTATGTTCGCCATCTTTGTCACCCGTACCGCCAACAGGGGTATCAGCCAAGCTGATTTCACGCATGGGTACTTGGATATCAGGTCTTGAGCCTTCGATATAGACTTTACGGGAGGCGGGTAGGATACGATGCAAGTCGCGTGCGTCTTCTTCGAAGCGTGCGTCACTTGCCGCGCGGTGGGCAGGCGTTTTTAGCGCGTCTGCTTTTTTGTCTGATTTGACAGTGGTGGCGTCAGTGGACTCTGACGTAAGCGGTGTGTGATGGGCTGGGTTAGGCGTTTGAGCCTGTGGTGCCATTGCGGTGGTGTCTGAGATAGTCATATGCTGTCCTAGCGTGTTGGTTTTTGAATAAAAGCAACACCGCCAGTAGCTGCGGGGGCAAGACTCCACCATCTAGACAAGTTTATATTCTGAGTACACGCCTGCGACCAAAAAATATCGTCACAGGTGATGGTCATCAAATATTGGACGCAGCTTTATATCCTCTCTCGTATCTGGACATGCGTTACGCATATTAAGACAGTAGTGATGATAAAAATGTATTTCTACGCGTCCTTTGTCATAAATAACAAAGTGCTTAAGACTTCCCTGCGTCGGTACTAACCGCATCAGGTTCGGCGGGTGATCTCTCAGCGAATGTATCAAGGCGACTAATTTTAATAAAGCAAGTTTAATAAAGCAGGCCAATGTTACACCGCACCCCGAGTCTGTCAGTGTTGTAAATCCTCTTCATACTAGCAAAATTCTATCCTAACGGCTAATGATATTTGGCCATAAATATCAGGCTTTATACGGGCAGTTTGATATTGCTACGACTATGACTTCTTAGGACCCGTGAGTGACCAGTGAAGGCAAGGATTTACTGTGAATAGACTGTAGATAGTCGGTTCACTTTAAAAAGGTGACAGCTGTGCTAGTATGAATTTTATGAAGCCTCTGTCACGCTTGCGAACAGCCAGCGAGGAAAATTTATACCAGTCGAACACCATTAATGGATGTACGACTTTTATTCTAAACTGACTATAGGTAGGATATCCAAATATTATGTAAAGCGCATGAAAGATTCAAGAGGTTGTCATTAAACTGTCATAAAGATTTGGCAACATAGCTCCCATGTCACACACAATGCTTTTTTGTACCGTTGTTAAACTTCAGGAGTCCTACATGCGTTATTCGTTATTAGCAGTGGCCGTCAGCTGTACCTTAGCACTTACGGCGTGTAACAAATCGACCGATACGTCAGAGCCAGCTGCTGATAATAGCAGCGCTGTCACAACCACGGAAACCACCACTCAGGCTCAGGCAACCCCTGCTGCCGCCACAGGTTTTAAGTCTGCTGAAAATATCGCCATGAATATCACTGGGGCAGGGGCTTCATTCCCGCAGCCTATCTACGCCAAATGGTCTTACGACTACAACGCTGCGACTGGTGGTCAAGTTAACTACCAATCAATCGGTTCTTCTGGTGGTATCAAACAAATTCAATCAAAAACAGTCGATTTTGGGGCGTCTGATGCGCCTTTGACGCCTGAAGAGCTGGATGAAGCGGGTCTGATTCAATTCCCAACGGTCATCGGCGGCGTGGTACCCATTGTCAATATTGATGGTGTTGAGCCAGGCGAGCTGAAATTGGATGGTGAAACTTTAGCCAATATCTATTTGGGTAAAATTAATAACTGGAATGACCCTGCCATCAAAGCATTGAATCCAGATTTGAGCTTACCTGATGCGGCGATTACCACCGTATTCCGCTCAGACGGTTCAGGTACGACTTTTAACTTTACTGACTACCTTGCTAAAGTTTCACCAGATTGGAGCGACACCGTTGGCGTTGATAAGACAGTCAAATGGCCGACGTCTGCTACTGGTGCTGGCGGCAAAGGTAATGAAGGCGTTTCAAGCTACGTCAACCGCATGAAAAACTCGATCGGCTATGTTGAATACGCTTACGCTAAGCAAAACGACATGTCACACACGGCTCTCAAAAACGCAGCTGGCAACTTCGTACAACCCTCTGCAGAAACTTTTGCCGCAGCGGGTGATATCGACTGGTCACAACAAGAAGGCTTTTATAAAGTCATCACCAATTCTGAGACTGAGCAAGCATGGCCAATCGCTGCTGCAACCTTCATCTTGGTGCACAAGCAGCCAGAGAATCCACAGCAGGTCGCTGGTGTATTGAACTTCTTTGATTGGGCCTATACCCAAGGCGATGATGACGCTATGGCGTTAGATTATGTGCCTTTCTCTGACACCGCCGTGGCGTTATTTAAAGAAAAATGGAACGAGGTAAAGGGCAGTGATGGACAGCCAGTATATAAGCCTGCGCAGTAACTTCACTATTCTATCTATTGCTTAATAATTGCTCATTTTCCTCTCAAATCACTATTCTTCGGTAGTGGTTTGAGGGGTTTTATCACAGCAAATTTAAAGAACATTTGAAGTTTGTTGTCATAAAACTGAATGAACACACTGGTTTTTTGAATTCACTCTATTCAATGCTGAGACACTTATGAATGACTTAAGGTCCCAACTGGCCCAACAAAAACGTTACGACACGCTGTTTGTCAACGCCACCAAGGCTTTTGCCCTACTGGTGCTTTTATCTTTAGGCGGCATTTTAGTCTCTTTAATCATAGGGGCGTGGCCGAGCATTCAAGAGTTTGGCTTGGGCTTTTATACCAGCAATAACTGGGACACGGTTGCCAATGAGTACGGTGCGCTAGCGCCTATCTACGGCACGCTGGTAACCTCGCTTATTGCGATTGTCATTGCTGTACCCGTGAGCTTTGGGATTGCCATATTTTTAACCGAGATGTGCCCCACCTTTCTAAAAAAACCACTTGGTATTGCCATTGAGCTGTTGGCAGGTATTCCTTCTATTATTTACGGTATGTGGGGACTGTTTGTCTTTGCGCCTTTTTTTGGCGATCACATTCAGCCGTGGTTCATTGAGCATGTAGGCCCTTTACCTATTATCGGTGAATTATTTACGGGCGCGCCTATGGGGCTGGGCATGTTTACCGCTTCATTGGTCCTTGCCATCATGATCATTCCTTTTATCGCCGCTACCATGCGCGATGTCTTTTCTGTCGTGCCGGACTTATTAAAAGAGTCAGCTTACGGTATGGGGGCAACGACGTGGGAGGTCATGTTTAAGATTATCCTACCTTATACCAAAGCAGGCGTCGTCGGCGGCGTTATTTTGGGATTGGGCCGGGCACTGGGTGAAACGATGGCGGTTACTTTCTTAATTGGTAATGCCTTTAATATCAGTCCAAGTCTGTTTACCTCTGGGGTGACGATTACGTCGGCCTTGGCCAACGAGTTTGCAGAAGCGTCCAGTGAGCTACATCTGGCTTCCTTACTACACTTAGGTCTAATCCTATTTGTCATTACCTTCATCGTGCTGTCTCTGGCTAAGCTGATGCTGATGCGCATGGATAATAAAGCGGGCAATCGATAGGCCTGAGATGGACTTCTTAGGTTTGATTTAGGTTCGACAGACTTTGAGAGAGAGTGATAAAAGACATGGGAAATAAATATGATGCCTGCTAACAATGCAACCAACGCAATCAATGCGCCGTTACCAGTGAATACAAGTTTTGAAGGACGTTATAACAAACGCCTTTATAACAAGCGCCGCTGGGCCAATAAGCTCGGTCTAGGTTTTGCGATGTCGGCGATGGTTTTTGGGTTGTTTTGGTTGTTTTGGATTTTGTTTACGTTGTTTGTCGAAGGCTTTCAAGGCATCGTACAACTGCCTGTATTCACGGCCGATACCCCGCCGCCTATGAGTGCAGGCGGTTTACGTAACGCCATTGTCGGCTCCATCATGTTGGCCTTTTCAGGATTGTTTATCGGCGCGCCGATTGGATTGATGACAGGTATTTATTTATCTGAATTTTCTCAAGGCAGTATGCTTGGCAAAGTGACGCGCTTCTTAAACGATATTTTGCTCTCCGCACCATCGATTGTGATTGGTCTCTTTATTTATGCATTAATGGTAAAGGGACAAAGCTTCTCTGGCTGGGCAGGCGCGTTGGCATTAGCACTGATTGTGATTCCTGTGGTTGTGCGTACCACGGAAAATATGCTCAATCTAGTGCCCAACAGTATTCGTGAAGCGGCCTATGCACTCGGCACGCCTAAATGGAAAATGGTGACGCAGGTAACTATTAAAGCGGCGCGTGCAGGACTCACCACTGGGGTGCTATTGGCCTTTGCCAGAATCACTGGTGAGACGGCGCCCTTGCTGTTTACCGCATTGAACAATCAATATTTCAGTACCGACATGAGTCAGCCCATTGCCAATTTACCCAATACCATCTATCAGTTTGCAATGAGTCCTTATGACAACTGGCACACCTTGGCGTGGGCGGCAGCACTCCTTATCACGACCTCTGTCTTGGTACTAAATATTTTGGCGAGATTCATTGGTGGTCGCAGCCAAAGTAGATAGCAGTCAGACCAAATAAATCTGACGATACATCCCATGACATCGAGCATTTACTTGAACTTATATGAGCTTTAATTGAGCTAAGTTGGATAAAATTATGAATGACGTCATCAGCAAAGTTCGTACAAAAACGACTGTTAAGCGCTTCAATGAGACAACAAGCGATCAGACAAAAGGCAGTCTATTAAACAGACCTATGGCTACTAGCTCGCAGATGGAGCAACCAGATATTGCCAGCTTAGCCAAACAAACCCGCCACGACATTCCTAAAAACATGCCAGCTGCAAAAATGCAGATTCGTGACCTAAGTTTTTATTATGGAGATTTTCAAGCGTTAAAAAATATCAATATTGATATTCCAGACAAAAAAGTGACCGCCTTTATCGGGCCATCAGGTTGCGGTAAGTCGACATTATTACGTACGTTTAATCGTATGTACGATCTATACCCCGGTATGCGCGCAGAAGGTACTATCAATCTGGATGGCAACAATATCTTGGGTAAAGACATCGATGTGAACTTGTTACGCGCGCAGGTTGGTATGGTCTTTCAAAAACCCACACCGTTTCCGATGTCAATTTACGACAATGTTGCGTTTGGCGTACGCCTCTATGAAAAATTGAGCAAGTCTGAGCTGGATCATCGTGTGGAGTGGGCATTAAAGAAATCGGCACTGTGGCCTGAGGTCAAAGACAAGCTAAAAGCCTCTGGGTTGTCTTTATCAGGTGGGCAGCAGCAACGTCTGTGTATCGCGCGTAGTGTCGCAACCAAGCCTGAAGTGTTGTTACTCGATGAGCCAACGTCAGCACTTGATCCCATATCGACCGGTGCTATCGAGGATCTGATTGAGGATTTAAAACAGGACTACACCATTGCGATTGTCACTCATAACATGCAACAAGCCGCCCGCGTGTCCGACTACACCGTCTACATGTATTTGGGTGACATGATTGAGATGGGAGAGACGGATCAGATATTTACCAAGCCTGCCCAAACCGCGACGGAAGACTATATTACGGGTCGTTATGGCTAATATTGAGCGTCTTATTGTTAACCAGTATCCAGCGCCTGTCATTGGTTCAACTTAAAAGATATACCGTTTCACCAAAATATGGATTTTAGGGAATACCTCTTATGCAAAGTGATAAGCATATCTCCAAAAGTTTTGATCAAGATCTTGATGAAGCCATCCGTCTGTTTTTGTACATGGGCGATAGCGCGGCCAACCAAGTCACCAAAGCGATCCATGCGCTTATTGATAAAAATGAGGCGCTGGCGCAAGAAGTCATCGATATGGACTTTGACATCAATCGGATGGAAGTGGAGCTCGATGAGCACATTTTGTTACTGGTTGCCAAACGTCAGCCAGCTGCCAGCGATTTACGTTTGGTGATGTCTATCAGTAAAGGCGTGGTGGATTTAGAACGTATTGGGGATGAAGCGGTCAAAATTGCCCAGATGGCCAGTAAAATCTCGGCGCAAGGCAAGTCCTCTTATGGTTACGCGGAAGTTCAACACTTAAGCAACCAAGTTCGTCTCATGCTACACAACGCGCTCGAAGCGTTTAGTCAGTCAAATGCTGAGCAAGCGTTTGAGGTTATGCGTAATGATAACGTGGTCAATGATGAGTACCAATCGGCCATTCGTGCTTTGATGACCTATATTATGGAAGACTCTCGGCACGTCTCAAAAGTGATTAATATTATGTGGATATTGCGTGCGCTTGAGCGTATTGGCGATCATGCCCAAAACGTGGCTGAATTGGTGATTAACTATATTAGCGGTCAAGATGTGCGTCATTCAGACTATGCTCTGGTCGAAAAAGCGGTACAAGAAGCCAATGATCGCTTAGCTGCCCGACACGTGACCGCCATGTCAGCGACTGATTTTGAGTCGTCAGACAGTGATGAGGAATAAAAAATCTCTTGTTAACATTCGAGCACAGATATTTTTGGCAAAATAAAAAACGCGCGATATCGATATAGCGCGTTTTTTTAGATAGTAGAAAACAAAAATCAACGGTTAGGCTTCTGGCGTCCAACCTTGGGCACGCTCATAATCTTCGTTGTCCAAAAATTTATCGCGTTGTTCGGTTAAGAATTTTTTGGCCTCAGGATCCATCATGCTCAAATGGTTTTCGTTAATCAGCATGGTCTGATGTTCAAGCCATTCTTTCCAGGCTTTGTCTGATATCGTTTCTTGTAGCTCTTGACCCTTTTTATTAGGAAAAGGTGGGTGCGGCATCTTTGGTAATTCTTGCTTATATTTACGGCAAAACACCGTGTTGGCTTGCGGATTAAATGTCTCAGTCATAAAGCAGTCCTTATTCGTTGTATTAAGGTGTCAAATTAAATGGTCATATTCATCTATGATAACGGTCTTGGCAGATTTAGCAAAGGGTATCTGGTGTATAGTTTGCAGGTAGTATGACCAATAAAAAAACACCCACTATTTAGACGGGTGCTTTTATCAAAGTATCAGGCAAACTTCTTCACCAAGATATCAGGCAAACGCTTTTAAGCGCGCGCGACCATTGACCACGGCCTGCTTGACTTGATTGGGCGCTGTGCCGCCTAAGTGGTCACGCGCTGCCAATGAGCCTTCTAGTGTGAGGTAGTCAAAGACATCATCACCGATCGCCTCGCTAAACTGCTGTAGCTGGGCCAAAGACAATTCACTTAAGTCAACGCCCTCGGCGATCCCTAAAGCGACCGCATTGCCGACCACTTCGTGCGCATCACGGAACGCCACCCCATTACGGACCAGATAATCCGCCAAATCAGTCGCGGTTGCGTAGCCTTTCATGGTAGCGTCACGCATGGCATCGATGTTTGGAGTGATATTTGGTAGCATATCAGCAAAGGCCAATAGCGAACCCGTTAAGGTATCCACGCAATCAAAAAGTGGCTCTTTGTCTTCTTGGTTGTCTTTATTGTAGGCAAGGGGCTGGCTTTTCATTAGGCTCAGCAGGGTCATGAGTTGCCCAAAGACACGGGCCGCTTTACCGCGTACCAACTCTGGCACATCAGGGTTTTTCTTTTGCGGCATGATAGAGGAGCCAGTGCAGAAACGATCTGGGATCTGTACAAAATTAAACTGTGCTGACATCCACAGAATAATCTCTTCGCTCATACGTGACATATGCATCATGAGGATAGAAGCGGCTGAGGTGAATTCAATCGCAAAGTCACGATCTGATACTGCATCAAGCGAGTTTTGGCAAATGCCTTCAAAGCCTAGCAGCTCAGCGGTAATCGTACGATCGATAGGGAAAGTCGTACCTGCAAGGGCTGCACTACCAAGCGGCATCTGATTGATACGGCGGCGTGCATCGACGAGACGTTCAGTATCGCGATACAACATCTCAAACCATGCCATGACATGATGACCAAAGCTCACGGGCTGCGCGGTTTGTAGATGGGTAAAGCCTGGCATAATGGTGTCGGTGTGCTTGTCAGCCAAATCAAGCAAACCGCTTTGCAGGCGTACTAACAGTGCGATAATATTGTCCGTTTCTTCTCGTAACCAGAGACGAATGTCGGTAGCGACTTGATCGTTACGGCTACGCCCTGTGTGCAGTTTTTTGCCAACCGCGCCGATAATGTCCGTGAGACGTGATTCGACATTCATGTGTACGTCTTCAAGGGCAATTGACCAGTTAAACTTACCCGCTTCAATTTCGCGTAACACTTGCTGTAGGCCATCCACGATAGTGGCCACTTCGTCAGCAGTTAAAATGCCACACTTTTCGAGCATGGTCGCATGAGCAATTGAGCCTTCAATATCATGACGGGCAAAACGTTGGTCAAAACCAACGGATGCGGTAAAGGCTGCCACAAAACTGTCAGTCGCCTCACTAAATCGTCCGCCCCACATCTGCTGGCCCTGACTGCTTGTAGGACTGTTTTGTGCAGCGTTATTTGTTATAGAGGCATCTGTGCTAGAATCAGTGGCAGATGCGTTTACATTTGATTTGGGATTACTAGGGTTTGAAGAATTGGCATTCATATCGGTACAAGACAAGTCAAGAGAATAAGAGCTCAAGTATAGCAAAGGATGAGGTTGCCTTACTAGCGGAGCGCTTAGAGTTTTTTATTCCCAAGCTCATGGAGGTCTTGAAGCCTTGGCAGTGGTTGATATACATCTTTTTTTGGTCGTTGTTTGTGACGGTGACGAATCGCTATGACATCGCGACTTGGCCAGATTTTTTGATTCAGCTTTTGAGTAGGTTTCTTCAAAATGTCTTAAGCATTATGCCGTCTTTATATCTCATTGATTACCTGCGTCCAATCTTTAAAAGGATGAGCATACCCAGAGTCAGTATGTATGTCCTTGCCTTATTAATCATTACCTCTGTCATCTCAATGACGCTGATCATGCTGATTATGATTAATGTGGGCTGGTTTGAGTACGACCGTCAAACCTTCATAGTAAATATTTTATTTGATGCGATGTTTAGCGGTGGTTTTACCTTGGTGTTTTTACTGTACTTCTTACGTCGCTATCGTGAGTTAAACGCCCTAAAGCAGTCATTTGAGCGTAATTTAAGCGCGCAGAATGATGTGATTAAAGCCCGTATGGCACCGCATTTTTTCTTTAACACGCTGAACACGCTTGTGTCACTTATTGAGTCCAACCCAGCAAGAGCCGCCGCTTTATTGCAGCATGTTTCCGCGTTATTTCGTGCCAGTTTTAGTGGTGAGCGTGAGATTAGCTTTGAAGAGGAAATTGCGCTTTGTGAGCATTATCTGGCGATTGAGTCTAGCCGTTTGGCAGACAAGCTTGAGGTGAGTTGGCAGCTGCCTGATGAAAATATCATGTATGACATGGTTATTACTGCCTTAACCCTACAAAGCGTACTAGAAAAAATGCTGCTGAATGTGGTTGAGATGACCACAGAGACGATTTATATCAGTATTAAAGTGACGTGGCAGCAGCATCAGGTCGCCATTAAAATTGCTGTCGAGCTGCCCAAAAAGACTTTAATCATCAATCATGAGCTGCGCCAGCACATGGATTTTTATATTCAAGCTGAGCGTTTACGTGCCTATTTTGGTCAAAACGCTAATATCAAAAGTAAGGTCACCACCACCCAAATCATCACCATCATCAATTATCCGCTTCATGACGTCGGTTTATGACGACCGGTTTACTAGCGCTCGTTTCTCCCCTTTCTGCTTCGAATAAATAAGCATGGCATACTTATTGCACTGTGTTAAATATAACAGTCAATACATCAGTAGTCGGCACATAGAACTATGTATAGAGGTTAATAGAGGGATTAGTACCTTTGTTAAATAGTTAAATGTTTTTACGCTAAGTGATGGATGATAAATGTTAATACTATTAAAAACATATTAAGTCTGTCCTAAGGTGGGAGTTTGCATGCGTATCGTAGTTTGTGATGATGAACCGCTCGCGCGTGAGCGTTTGGTCAGGATTGTACAAGAATCAGGTCACCAAGTGGTGGCACAAGCAACAACAGGGGCAGAAGCCATTGTCGCTGTAAAAATTCAGCAGCCAGACATTATCTTATTAGACATTCGCATGCCTGAGATGGATGGGGTACGCTGTGCGCAAGAGCTTGCTAAGCTTGAGCACCCACCAGCGATTATATTCGTCACCGCTTATGATCACTATGCGATCGCAGCGCTCAAGGCCAACGCCATTGGTTATTTATTAAAGCCTGCGAATAAAGACGAGTTACTGGAGGCGCTGGATAAAGCAAAAAACCTAAATGCCGCGCAGTTAAATGAGATCCGTAAACTTGAAGACCCAACGGCACGCCCAGTACGCGAACACATCGCTGCCCGTACTCACCGCGGTGTTGAGCTGATTAAGCTAAAAGACATCTATTATTTCACCGCCGATCAAAAGTATGTCAAAGTACGCCACAAAGATGGTGTGGTGCTGATTGATGAGACGCTAAAAGAGCTTGAGCAAGAGTTTGGCGATCGCCTCTTTCGTGTACACCGTAATGCCATTATCAACCTCAGTTTTTTGGACTTTTTAGAGACGCTGGATGGGGGACAGTATCAGATACGCTTTAAAGGTATTAACGAGGCGTTAGCAGTGAGCCGCCGTCACTTGCCAGCATTACGCGATAAGATTCAAAGCATGTAACTGACTGTATTAATAGCGAAATAATCACGCCATATCATCAAACCCTTATTTATGCTTAAATAAGGGTATTTTTTGCGTCAGCATTTACGGTAAATCCTTCCTATCGCCATTTTTTGTGGCAAATTTGCGCTGTCTTTGATGACTGACATTTAAGTACTGACGCTCCAGTATCGAACTTATTGAGGCTTTCTATGAGCAATCTGCAGCAACCTGCTTTGACCACTTTAAACATCGCCACGCGCCAGAGTCCTTTGGCATTGTGGCAAGCTGAGCACATTCGTGATCGTTTATTGGCACTTTATCCTGAGCTGACGATCAACTTGCTAAAAATTGTCACTAAGGGTGACAAGATTTTGGACACACCTTTGGCGAAAATCGGCGGTAAAGGTTTATTTGTCAAAGAGCTTGAGCAAGCGTTGTACGACAAACAAGCAGACATTGCAGTACATTCGTTAAAAGATGTGCCCATGCAGCTCCCTGAAGGCTTGACGCTTGGGGTCTACTGCAAGCGTGCTTCACCAACAGACGCCTTTGTCTCCAATACTTACGATAGTATCGATGCGTTGCCACAAGGGGCAGTGGTTGGGACATCAAGTTTGCGCCGCCAGTGTCAAATTAAAGCGTATCGTCCAGATTTACAAATCAAGACCTTGCGCGGTAATGTTGGCACCCGCTTGGGTAAGCTAGATGCTGGCGAGTATGATGCTATTATCCTAGCAACCAGCGGGCTGCAACGTATTGAGCTGGACGAGCGGATACGCGGAGAGCTTGATATTGATGCTTGCCTGCCAGCGGTTGGTCAAGGCGCCTTGGCGATCGAATGCCGTGACGGTGATGACGAGGTGTTAAAACTGCTTGCACCGCTTAATGATGACAAAGCTCGTATTCGCCTCATCGCTGAGCGCGCGCTAAATCGTCACTTAGAGGGTGGGTGTCAAGTGCCGATCGCGGCTTATGCGGTTTTGCAAATGGCTGACGAAACCGATGCCAATAATGATCACAACGGTGACAATGGTAATAATGATAACGGCAATGTGTTGTGGTTACGAGGTCGGGTGGGTCAAGCCGACGGCAGCAAGTTGTTAAAATCTGAAAAACGGGTCACATTGATCGGCCCACAAGACGAGCAAGAAGCGCAGGCCAACCAGCTTGGTATTGATGTTGCAGACATGCTGCTTGCCGATGGTGCTGGGGATATTTTAGCAGCGATCTATCATCCTGAATAACGCATAAATGATGCAACTATTTGAGCAACCATAGGCCAGCCGTTACCTCTACAGGTCTGTGGTTAAGTCGGTTTTATCAGCGTTTTTCATGGTATATCTATGTCGTCAACTTACGTCAAGTCTAGGCAAAAAAGCCAAGCAATGGATCAATCACTATCATTGCCGCAAGTGGTCATCAACACTCGCCCGCTAGAGCGTGCAGCACCACTAACGCATCATCTACAAGCTGCAGGGCTGACAGTGGTTGATATGCCGATGTTGTCGCTGCAATCGCGGCCAGTAACCGATAATGATAGAACCTTGATGGGTCAATGGTTAACGGGTGACTATAAGGCGCTCGTTATCGTGAGTCCCACCGCGGCGGCTGCCGGTTTAGCGGTTTGGCAATCGCTTGTGCGTGAACTCAAATCGCAGGGCGGTACCGCTGAGGAAGCAGAGACAGAACTTGAGACGTTGAAGACACCCAGCCCTGTCATTGCCGTTGGGGCAGCAACCGCGGCTGTACTGAGTCGTGCCAAATTAGATACGACAAGCTATAGAGTACGGCAGCCTGACGTTGCCAATAATGAAGGCATGCTAGCCATGCCTGAGATTAAAACTCTGCAAGCAGGTGATAAACTACTGATCTGGCGTGGCCTTGGCGGACGACGACTATTGGTCGATACATTACAGGCACGCGGTGTGCATATTGATAGTATTGCTTGGTATGAGCGCACCATGCCTACTGAGGCGGCGACTCAGTATCAGCAGTGGCTACAAGACTTTTTGGCGCACAGATCCACGCAGGTTGTCGCTCCCTCAAAACAACCCAAACAGTCAAAGCCAATTGTGGTTATTAGTAGTGGTACGGCCTTTGAGCATTGGACAACGATTGTTACAGCAGCTGCAACACCTTTAACACCGCAGTCAGATAGTGTGGCCGCGAGCAGTGTAGAACCACATAAGGTACTTACGTTGTCAGATTTTGCCTACGTCGTGTTAGGGGAGCGCTTAGCCAACATGGTGGCAGAGCAGCAGTTAAGTCACTGGCGGGTAGAAGATTTGGCGCCAGAAACCATTCTCGCTGCTATTCATGCTAAAAACTAACATTTTCCTATGATTTACTTCACTATGTTTAAACCTATCCATAACGGTACTGTCTTATGCCAATAAATTCTGAATCGTTATCTAAGGATCCGTCTGCTGTTCAGCAGCGCCGGCAAGCAACGGTGTTTTTGTTGCGGCTGCAGTGGTTGGTTATTTTTTTGCTTATCGCCGCGATATTATGGCTATACATCAGCCAACAGCGTTTTGAGCATCATGTTAATGAGCGTTTGCAAAGTAACGAACAAGTCGTCAGCCGACTCAATGAGATGGATGATCGACTGTTTGCCATGAGTCAGCAGACGTTGCCAGAGCCTAGAGCGGCGGCCAGCAGTCAAGCGCAAAACCAGTTGGATTTATTGCGTATTCAAATACAAGCCGCTGATAGATTACTGGCCGATAATAACCATAGTGCAGCGATAGATTTGTTGCGAGGACTACATTGGCAGCTGTCACAAAGCAGTAATGAGATCGCCCCAGCGCTAACCGTCGTGATTAAACAAAGCCTAACAAAAGACATTGAACGCTTGCAGGCAAAAAGCGCGCAGCCCAGTCCTTGGCAATTACACAACCTCGGCATACAAAATATTCAAGATTTTTTGCACAGTCACGAGCGTTTTACTCATGCTGCGACACAGCCTCAAAACACTGACAGTGATGTGAGCCTAACGCGCAGGCAACTGATGATTCATGAAGTTATTATGACATTGAATCTGGCCAGTCAAGCCAGCAATATGCGCGAACGAGAGCCGTTAATTGGTTATTTGAGACAAGCGCGAAAACAGCTGAAAACCCTAGTTACCCAAGAATCAATGTCAGCAGAAACTGCGTCAAAAACCGCTACGACTAATAGTGAAAAAACGTCTCGTTCAACGTCGGCGGGCATAACAAACAAATCTCATGATACTAGTTTATCAACCAAAACTGCTCCCACTGACATCTCAGAAGTCATAGACTGGTTAGATCGATTGATTGCTAACGCACCAAAACCAACACCACTGTTAACCACCCAGATTTTAGACAAGCCTCAACGTTGATGGTCGTTGCTTGCCAGATTTATTGACCCAAAAAATAAGAGAAATTAAATTATGGAGAGTCCTAAACAGTCAGAAAATGCAACCACTGATGTCTCAAGCAGTCATTGCCCCAACGAATTGGCGCATTTTCCTATTATTCATCCCCAGCCCATTCATTGGGGTGAGATGGATGCCTTTAATCATTTAAATAACGTGGTCTATTATCGTTATGCAGAATCAGCACGTATTAGCTATTTGCAGGCACTTGGCATGTTTGATGGCAGTATGGTCACAGTGTTGGCGCAATCAAGTTGCCAATATTTACGCCCAGTGACTTATCCTGATACTTTGTTATTAGGGGTGCGTTGTCAGCGTTTAGGCAATACTAGCATTGTGATGGAGTATGGCTATTATAGCAGCGCCCAAAAGGCCATCGTCGCAACGGCTGAAGCGGTGGTGGTGCGGTTAGACAGTGATGGAAAAAATAAGCTGCCGTGGACAGAGGATGAACGTGAACGGTTACTCGCATTAGAGGCGACAGTCGAGCACACGCCTAAGGTTTAAAAAGAAGTATTTATCACTTAACAATATTCACCTAACAATGTAAAGGCACGCTAACCTTATGCTAGCGTGCCTTTTTTTATGTCAGTGATACTACTCACGCTGGTACTGAATCAGCCAGCGGTTTAAATATTAATCCTGCTTTGGCGCATGAACAAAATCGACCACGTTTAGATCAAAGCCTGATAACGCATAAAACTTCATCGGAGATGACAGTAAGCGCATATCACGTACCCCAAGGTGGCGTAATATTTGTGCGCCCACACCAATACTACGATACGGCTGCTGTGTAATGGTAGATAGGGATTGATTGTCTGAGGCTTTATCTAGCGCATCGCCCAGATCCACTGGTTGATGACTACCAATCCATACGAGGACACCGCAATCTGACGCGCTAATCTCTTCTAACGCGGATTGCACACTCCAGCCACTACGGCCTGTCGTATCGTTTTTGGCAGCGAATAAATCGCGCAGCGGATGGAAGCCATGTACACGTACAGTACTGACACCTTCGCTCACATCACCTTTGACCAAGGCCAAATGCGTCTCATCAGCGCCAAACTCACGGAAACGATGTAAGGTAAAGATGCCATACTCAGTTTCAAAAGGACGGGTCTCAATTTCTTCTACCGTTTGCTCATTGGCAATACGATAGTTAATAAGGTCAGCAATCGTGCCCATTTTGATACCATGCTCTTGTGCAAATACCTCAAGATCATCACGGCGTGCCATCGTACCATCAGCGTTGATGATTTCTACAATCACCGCTGCGGGCTCAAGGCCTGCTAGTCGTGCCAAGTCGCAACCGGCTTCCGTATGGCCGGCACGATGAAGAACGCCCCCATTTTGAGCCATGATGGGAAAGATATGCCCAGGCTGTACGATGTCTTCAGGTTTTGCTGAAGAAGAAACCGCGGCTTGAATGGTGCGCGCGCGATCGGCGGCAGAGATACCAGTCGTGACGCCTTCCGCCGCCTCAATGGACACGGTAAAGTTGGTGCTAAATTTTGCTTCATTGCGATCAGACATCAGTGGTAATGCCAACTGTTGGCAACGTGCTTGCGATAAGGTCAAACAGACCAAGCCGCGCGCGTGGGTAATCATAAAGTTGATGTCGTCTGGGCGCACATGGGTCGCTGCCATGATGATGTCGCCTTCGTTTTCGCGGTCTTCATCATCCATCAAGATGACCATTTTACCAGCACGAATGTCTTCGATAATTTCAGGAATCGTATGTAAACTCATAGGTAAGTCTCAATATTTTATTATTTATAGATAGGTGTGATTTGGAATATAAAGCGTTATCTGCCTATTGTAGCAGTAGATGGCAAAAAGCGCTGTTATGGTTAAGCAAAGCGCGTGGTAATGAAAGCAAGCAACTGCCGACGCTCATCGCTCATTACTTGTCTATACCTCTGTGGTGACATTTTAACGCTTTTTACCCAAGCGTGCTGCTTCATCTCTAAACTATAAGGGTTAGACGCTAAAAAATCGTCATAAGTTTTATCAATGATCGGTACAGCTGTCTTTCTTTGTGGGACGGTTTTAAGCCACAGTTTTAGCAATCAGTAGTGCTCATTTGTGAATGTTCAACACGCCCTAATACATTAGTCATTACTTGCGGCTTGGTTTTTTAACCAATCCATAAATTGCTTGCTGTGCTGCTCCCGCTGATTGTCCGCAAATGTGTAAAAGCTTGTCCCTAATAAATTATCAGGTAAGTAAGTTTGGGGATAGTAATGATTGGGATAATCGTGTGGGTAGGCATAGCCCTGACCGTAGCCTTGGGTGCGCATGAGCTTGGTCACGCCATTACGCAGATGGAGGGGAACGGGCGATGCGTCTTTTTCTGCCAACGCCATCGCGGCATTAATGGCTTTATAAGTGCTATTGCTTTTGGCGCTGGTAGCAAGATAGACCACCACTTGCCCTAAAATGATACGTGCCTCTGGCATACCAATGGACTGTACACTACGCAATGCGGCATCGGCGAGAAGTAGAGCGTTGGGGTTGGCATTGCCAATATCTTCACTGGCCAAAATCACCAAGCGTCGCGCGATAAAATCAGCAGGCTCACCGCCGACCAGCATCCGCGCCATCCAATATAGCGCAGCATCTGGATCGGAGCCGCGTACGGACTTTATCATGGCCGAGATGATATCGTAATGCTGCTCGCCATCTTTGTCATAGCGAACCAACGCGGTCTGTGCGACGCGGCCGACCAGCTCATTATCAATGACAAGCGGTGAGTGCTGCGCATCAGCGGTTTGCACCGCAAGCTCTAACACATTCAGTGCTTTTCGCGCATCGCCATGAGCCAACTGACTGATGGTATCTTGGGCTTGTAAATCGATTTTCAGTTTTTTAAGCACATTGTCTTCTGATAGTGCTCGTTGTAACACCGCACTGATTTGCTCAGACGTTAACGGTTCGAGACGATACACTTGGCAGCGTGATAACAGCGCATTATTGACGCTAAAGGAAGGGTTTTCAGTGGTCGCGCCTATTAAGGTAATATCGCCAGACTCTACCGCACCCAATAGCGCATCCTGCTGAGCTTTATTAAAACGGTGAATCTCATCGATAAAGACCACAGGTGATTCAAAGCTCAATGAATCTTTATTGTCTAACACCTCACGCAACTGCTTAACCCCAGTGTTTAAGGCAGAGAGCGCATGAAAAGGTCTGCCAACCGCGTCAGCCAATAGCATGGCGATGGTTGTTTTACCGATACCTGCTTCGCCATGCAAAATAATGGAGGGCAAATGTCCTTGTTCGACCAACCGTCGTAGGGGGGCGCCAGCGGCCAAAAGGTGCGCTTGGCCAATGATGGCATCAAGCGTCGTAGGGCGCATACGTTGGGCAAGGGGCGTGTCGGCATGAAAGTTAGGGGGCATAGGACTCTCTATTGTGAAATAAAACAGCGCGCCATCATTCTAACAGCGGGGCTTAAGCAGCATTGTTACAAATAAGCTGCACACTAAGTTTGTTATTTATACTAAAAAACAGATTTTTGTGTCAAAAAAGCGGCACTGGTAAAAACAGAATGGTCAATAATAACATTAGACATCAGTAGGAAAAGTACGCTAATTTGTATAACTCATTATTTCCAATCACGGTTATCAATACTGTATAGGCTAGGCTAACGCAGATTTACGTTATTAAAAGTCAGCAAAGTGTACCGCTTATGTCCCAAATATTTTTTATGTAGCAAACACTTTGGTTTTTAAGTTTTATCCCTATTAATGCTCTACTTCTACTACTAAACGTCCTTTAATAAGCGTGCCGACTTACAAACAGTCCATTAAGCATAAGGTATTTTGTGAATGAAGTCTCAAACGATTGTTAAACGTTTGGCGCATCGTTGTTTACCGTCAAAAGGCGCACAGCAGCACTCACGGTTACTTAGTGATGGTGAAAAAGCGTTGGCGCATTCAGTGTTCGGTGACAGTATTCACCTTGATGAGGTGCAGCTAAAAACCGCGTGGTGGGTACTGAAAAACTATGCGGTTAGTCCGAATGGCAATATTTACTTTCATCCAGCAGATTGGCTTGTGGATTTTAGCCACGCATCTCTTAGCAAACAAAGTTGGCTGATACATGAATTAACCCATGTGTGGCAGTTGCAGCAAGGTGTAAAAGTAGTGCGTGGCGCGCTTATTGATCGCCGTTATGACTATGTGCTCGAGACAGGAAAGTCGTTTTTTAAATATGGTATCGAGCAGCAAGCACGCATGGTACAGG
This sequence comes from Psychrobacter namhaensis, assembly GCF_016107545.1. GTDB lineage: Bacteria > Pseudomonadota > Gammaproteobacteria > Pseudomonadales > Moraxellaceae > Psychrobacter > Psychrobacter namhaensis. Next base: position 53,152 of record NZ_JABASS010000008.1, on the reverse strand, counting down.
ACTATTTTATCCGTCGTCAGCGGGGACAGGACTGTCAAGACTTAGAGGCCTGCATACCGTTTTTAAGGGTAAACGCTGTCGATAAGGCGGTGTCAAACCAATGAGCAATGCGTGGTCGCGATCATTTTAGTGTTTAATCATTTGCCTTAACAAGGATAGCTATTCTCATGTTTAAATTTTCGCCAGCAAAGTCTGTGCTTGACGCTAGCCATAAAGCGAATAAAGATGTGGTCAATAACCTGCGTCTTAATCAAGCTGCCAGTTTTCGTCAGTCACCCACTTGGCTTGCAGTCACACTAACGGGAATGCTGTTTTTGACCGGTTGTCAGCAGCAGCCAGACACTCAGCCTATGCCAGAGGACAGTCAGAGCACGGAAAAAACGAGTGCTGAGGACAGTAAGCCTATGCCGCAAAGTGATTCGGCTGCAGCGCGTATTGAGCAGTTTCAGCCTTTATACGTCGCGCAAGTACAAGGGCTACAGCGCCGTCTACAAGCCGAGTATGAATCGCTGCAAGCCGCTGATGCGTCAGACAGTGAGAATTTGTTGTTAACCACTGAAGCCACTGTCGATGCTGATAGTAGCAATTCGGAGCAAGTGGCTGAAATAGCGCCTGCGAATGCAGAAGAGGCTATTGCCACAGACAGTGACGCTAACGCTGCTCCTGAGGTTGATATCAATACCAGTACGGAAGTTGGCGAGCGTGATTTAACTGTATTAAAGCGTATTAGCTTAGAGCCGCGCAAACCCATTATGCGAACGGAAGATCAAATTATTGATCGCTACCAGCAAGCAATGGAAGCGCTCTACCAACCAGTGACGACACCGCTTAGTGCAGAAGATGTCGACACCTTGCTTAATATCGCGACATTAGTGCCGCAATTGTTTGAACATGCAGAGATTGCTGGACGGGTGAGTGCCAAGAGTCCTGCATTGGCACGGCTGATTATTCAGCATCAAGTTTGGGAGCAAATACAGGCTCAGCAAGTGATTGATATGCAGCAGATGAAAGTAGATCAACAAAAAGAGTTTGAAGCGCTTATGGCAAAATTTAACGACACGATTGAAGACTATGATGAGCAAATCGCTAAATATGAGCAGACGTTAAGAACGTTTCAATAATTCATCAAGATAAAGCTTGGACCAGCCACAGTTGAATGGAGACGGTGTTTGAGCAAAGACTATGATGATCAAAGCGTTAAAGCATTAAAAAACAGACAATAAAAAATCCCGCACATTAGCGGGATTTTTTATTAAGCGAGGATTATTTTTGCTTATTTACGATCTTCAGTTTTTACAAAATCGCGACGCGTTTCACCAGTGTATAGCTGACGTGGGCGACCGATTTTGAACGGTGCACTGTGCATCTCTAACCAATGGCTGATCCAACCAGACGTACGGGCTAGTGAGAAGATTACCGTAAACATTGACGTTGGAATACCGATGGCTTTTAGGATGATGCCAGAGTAAAAATCAACGTTTGGATACAAGTTACGCTCGATGAAGAATGGATCTTCTAAAGCGATTTTTTCAAGTGCCATCGCAAGTTCAAGCTTAGGATCATTGATGCCGAGAGCAGCGAGTACTTCGTCACAAGTTTCTTTCATGACTTGAGCACGTGGGTCAAAGTTCTTATAAACACGGTGACCAAAGCCCATGAGCTTCACTTCGCGGCTCTTCACTTTTTCCATAAACTCAGGCACGTTTTCAACCGAGCCGATTTCATCTAGCATCTCAAGAACGGCTTCGTTAGCGCCGCCATGTGATGGGCCCCAAAGGGCTGCGATACCAGCAGCGATACAAGCGTAAGGGTTGGCGCCAGTAGAGCCCGCTAGGCGGACAGTAGACGTTGATGCGTTTTGCTCATGGTCAGCGTGCAAGGTGAAGATTTTATCCATTGCGCGGGTGATAACATCGTTGGTCTGGTAATCCACATCAGCAGGTGTCGCAAACATCATGTATAAGAAGTTTTCAGCGTAGCTAAAGTCATTGCGTGGGTACATGAACGGTTCGCCCTGTGAGTATTTATAACTCATCGCAGCAAGCGTTGGCATCTTAGCAATTAAACGAATAGCAGTGATTTCACGATGCTCTTCGTTACTCACATCTAGGTCTTCATGATAAAACGCTGATAAGGCACCAACGACACCAACCATAATCGCCATTGGATGCGCATCACGGCGGAAGCCTTCAAAGAACTTACGCAATTGGTCATGAACACCAGTATGCTTACGGATTTTTTCAAAAAAGTCTGCTTTTTGCTCACTGTTAGGCAGGTCACCATGAATCAGCGCATAAGCAACTTCTAGATATTCAGCATTGTTTGCTAGCTGATCGATAGGGTAGCCACGGTGTAGTAACTCGCCTTTACCGCCATCAATGTAGGTAATCTTTGATTCAACAGGAGCCGTTACTTTAAAACCAGGGTCATAAGACCAAAATCCTGAATCTTGTAAAGCAGCAATATCGATAACTGGGCGCCCTAAAGTACCTTTAATAATAGGAAGTTCGTACGCTTCCCCATTTACGGTTAGTTTGGCATTAGTGTCAGCCATAAATTGCTCTCCATTGGTTTTAGCTTGTTAGAATAAAATTGCTATAGACGCATACCCTCGCGTCAGCATTCGTCAAATGGTCAAAAAGTGTTTAACACATTTGATACGCAGGGTATATTAGCAGTAATTCCTTATGATTTGAAAAGACTTTTCACCACAATGCCGCTCATTGGTACGGTTTAGTCGTGTTTATTCACTGTAATTTTTGTATCAAAATATGTCTGTTTGGTTATTTTACTAAAAAACCTGCTTTTTGTAGCAGTAAGTGAGACTACATTATTGAGGGTGGCTTTGAAGGATTTTCCCAGAATAAGAAGACAGTTTTTACGAAAATGTGTGGCAAAAACAGACAGAGCATGAGTAGCGGACAAAATAAATAGGGGGTAAATTCTAGCAATTCTAAGGGTTTTTAGACCCGCAGGCTTGCCTATTTCTATTTATTTGTTGGCTCAGTGTTTGTCTTTTACTACTTAAGGGATAAATTTGTAATTATCGTCCAGTCATTTTATAATTAGAGGCACTTAACTGGCACTAGCTTTGTGCGAATTGATAAGTGGTCATGATATAGTGTCGTTTAGAGCCTTCACTATTCGTACTGGGTTACGACTCAATGATGTCTTGATAGATAAAAACCTTTATTTCAGGTTCGAATGTTCTTGTTAACTGTTCTATTTTTAAGTACTTAGCCTAAGGTTGATGTCGATACAGATGACAGCGTAACGTTATCTTTTTTGATATCACCAGTAAAAATAGACTAGTTAATCGATCTTACTCATGTTTATTTTCTTTGTTGTATAATAGATGGGTTGTTTTATTGACCTGTCAATTTGACGAGCAATATTAAACAGTTTATCAATACTCTGTATCCCCTGATCGTTTCTTCATATTTAGCGCAAACTAAACGAAGTCAGCTAGCTCTTCCTTACTTTATTCGTCTCGTGTGTTGCTCAATGCTTAATTGACACCATTGATATTAAGCGTTGATAGCAGATACAGGAGTATAACCGCAAAAAGGATGCCCGCTGTGAAAAGCAACCGACCTATTGATCTGCCTCTAAGCCAAGTGATTAGCGTTAACCGATCACCGATTGCGATCGCCTCAATTCTGCATCGTATCTCTGGCATTATTTTATTTTTATTGATTCCTGTCATGTTGTGGTTACTACAAAACTCATTGGCATCGCCTGAGAGTTTTGCAACCGTATTTGACAACGTACTTGTGCGCTTTTTAGCATGGATTTTTGTTGCAGCGATTGCTTATCACTTTGTGATGGGTATCAAGCACTTATTTGCTGATATGGGCATGACTGAAGAGCTAAAATCTGGCCGCGCTGCCTCTATGGCCAGTTTTGTGATTTCAGCGATACTAATTGTCGCGTCATTTGTATGGGTGATGTTCTAATGATTAAAAATGATTCAGGAATCAAAAGTGCGACTGGTCTGACAGGCTCAGGCTCACGCGATTGGATTGTCCAGCGCATTAGTGCTGTCGTTTTAGCCGTTTATAGTGTGGTGTTGCTGGGTTTCTTTTTGACCCATGGTGATGTCACTTATCTTGAGTGGGCATCGTTTATGACCAGTCTGCCAATGCGTCTGTTTAGCTTAGTGGCTGTACTGGCATTAGCTGGTCACGCTTGGGTTGGTATGTGGACGGTATTTACCGATTACATTACGTCTGGCAAGATGGGTGAAAGCGCACCAAGACTACGTTTGGTGCTACAGACCTTAATGATTATCGCCGTCTTAGTGTTTCTATTTTGGGGCATCATGATTTTTTGGGGTACAGGCTTCAGTGTCGTTGCTATTTAACGAGTTGACTACCCTAAACGTGATACTTTTATCTTTTTAATGACCGACTGTTAAGTCCGCTTTATTTATGGCTTAGGTCTTTAAATGCAGTTAGTCAACAGTCATATAAGATTCATCCGATCGTGCTGGGTAATAGATTCACCACAACATCATGATGAATATGCAAATTTTAGTAAGTGGTTGCAGGTTGTCTGAATAAGAACAGTTAAGCTGTGTGGGTGGTAGCAGCCGTACGTCGCTACGTTAGCAGAAAGACTGGTTTAGGCAACTCTTGTATTTACTTCACAGGCATTAGGAAAACCGTAATGGCAACAAGACAAGATAATACCATTAGCAATATCAAAACCCTCAACTATGATGCTGTCATCGTTGGTGGTGGCGGCTCAGGTATGCGTGCTTCACTACATTTGGCTGAAGCGGGCATGAAGGTTGCAGTCCTGACCAAAGTATTCCCAACGCGTTCGCACACCGTCGCAGCTCAGGGTGGTATCGGTGCAAGTTTGGGTAATATGAGCAATGATAACTGGCACTTTCACTTTTATGACACTGTTAAAGGGTCAGATTGGTTAGGTGACCAAGACGCCATTGAATATATGTGCCGTGAAGCGCCAAAAGTGGTCTATGAGCTTGAGCACATGGGCATGCCGTTTGACCGCAATGAAGATGGGACGATTTATCAGCGTCCGTTTGGTGGTCACACGTCAAACTATGGCGAAAAAGCCGTACAACGTGCTTGCGCTGCTGCTGACCGTACTGGCCATGCACTCTTACATACGCTATATCAAAAGAACCTTGAGCAAGGTACTGAGTTCTTTATCGAGTGGATTGCACTTGATTTGATCAAAGACGAAGCTGGTAACATCAATGGCGTTGTGGCGATTGAGCAAGAAACGGGTACGATTGCTGTGTTCCAGTCGCCGATCACTGTCCTAGCGACAGGTGGTGCAGGCCGTATCTTTGCTGCCTCTACCAACGCTTATATTAATACTGGTGACGGTATTGGTATGGCGGTTCGCGCAGGGATTCCATTGCAAGATATGGAGTTCTGGCAGTTCCATCCTACAGGCGTTCACGGAGCTGGCGTCCTGTTAACGGAAGGGTGCCGCGGTGAAGGCGCGATCTTACGTAATAAAGATGGCGAAGCTTTCATGGAGCGTTACGCGCCAACGGTAAAAGACTTGGCACCGCGTGATTTGGTTTCACGTTCTATGGACCAAGAAATTAAAGAAGGCCGTGGTTGTGGCCCTAATGCCGATCATATCGTAATGGATATGACCCATTTAGGGGTAGAGACCATCATGAAGCGCCTGCCATCAGTATTTGAGATTGGTAAAAACTTTGCCAACGTCGATATCACAAAAGAGCCTATCCCTGTTATTCCAACCATTCATTACATGATGGGCGGTATTCCAACGACGATTCATGGCCAAGTGGTTGTGCCAAATCTAGAAGCTGGCACTGATGAAGACGGGTTGTATGCAGAAGGCACGGTCATCAAAGGACTTTATGCTATTGGTGAGTGTGCTTGCGTGAGTGTTCACGGTGCCAACCGTCTAGGTACCAACTCACTGCTGGATTTATTGGTGTTTGGCCGCGCGGCTGGTAAACACATCGTTGATGAATTCCACCATGCGGATCATAACTACAAGCCACTAGATCCTCGCGTACTTGATTTTACCGTGCGCCGTTTAGACAAGCTGCAGCAGTCAACCGAAGGCTACAATGCGCAAGACGTCGCAGACGAGATTCGTGCGACCATGCAGGCACATGCTAGTGTGTTCCGTACGCAAGCGATGATGGACGAAGGCGTTGAGAAGATTTTAGCGCTGGGTGAGAAAATCGAAAAAATCCACTTGGCAGATAAATCACAAGTGTTTAACACAGCACGTATTGAAGCTTTTGAAGTTGCTAACTTATATGAAGTAGCAAAAGCGACAATGATCTCTGCCGCCAAGCGTCATGAAAGCCGCGGCGCTCATAGTGTGTCTGATTACGATCGCCCAGAAGATGACGACTATGCACCAAATGGCCGTAATGATCACGATTGGATGAAGCATACCTTATGGTATTCTGAAGGCAACAAGATTATTTATAAGCCAGTTCGCAAAGTGCCATTGACTGTTGATTATATCGAGCCAAAAGTTCGCGTCTATTAATTCTAGACGGTACGCCTGATATATAAGACAGCGTAAACGTTTTATCCCTAATTAATTTATTAAAAAGGTGACCGCCAGCTACATGCTCATGCCAGCGCTTTTAGACTACTCATCAGTATTTGGTACTGGTTATCAGTATTGATGAATAGTCAGCGTCACTATGTTGCAATCTTTGTATGCCCGCCATCACCTACGTGTGGAGTTTAGCATTATGAGCCGAGGTACTCGCACCATCGAAATCTATCGCTACGATCCTGATCTGGACGCAGCGCCACGCATGCAAACGTATACGATTGAGCTTCTTGAGTCAGATCGTATGTTGCTTGACGTGTTATTACGCCTAAAAAAGGAAGATGAAACACTCACTTTCCGTCGCTCTTGCCGTGAAGGCATCTGTGGTTCTGATGGCATGAACATCAATGGTAAAAATGGTTTGGCATGTCTAATCAACATGAATACCTTGCCAGAAAAGGTAACCGTGCGTCCCCTGCCGGGTTTGCCAGTGGTTCGTGATTTGGTTGTCGACATGAACCAATTCTATGAGCAGTATGAAAAAGTACATCCGTACTTAATCAATGATCAGCCAGCACCGCCAACCGAGCGTTTGCAATCACCTGAACAGCGTGAAAAGCTAAACGGTCTGTACGAATGTATTTTGTGTGCATGTTGTTCAACCAGCTGCCCATCGTTCTGGTGGAACCCTGATAAATTCTTAGGTCCATCAGCGCTATTGCATGCTTATCGCTTCGTTGCTGATAGCCGTGATGGCGACACGCAAGCGCGCTTGGCTCGTTTAGACGATCCGTTTAGTTTGTTCCGTTGCCGCGGTATCATGAACTGTGTATCAGTTTGTCCAAAAGGCTTGAACCCAACCAAAGCAATTGGCCATCTACGCAGCCTGCTTATTGATCAAGCGGGTTAATCGTTTATAGTTGCAGCGTTTTTTGCAGATACTATATAAAAACACCACCTAGTGATTGGGTGGTGTTTTTTATTAGCAAAATTTTAAGAGGGTTCAAAATCTTTTCATTCGCTTGGGGCAGGGTTTATAGATGAAAACAATGCCCAGTAGCGTAGGTAATGCTGTACTAACAATACGTTGGTCGTATGTAAGAACACATGATATATGATCAAGCAAGCGATATACTTGCATGAGAAAATATGATCAAGCAAGCGATATGCTTGCATGAGAAAAAATGATTCACCAAGAGATGTTGACCACGTTAAATGTTAGAATACTGCCCAGTTATGCGAACGCGATACTTTGATGCGTCAGTCCCTGTTATTGAACGAAATAGCAGCACCAAAATAGCCAAGTGTGTGATAATGCGATTAGAATGATAGTAGATATTCATTACGTAAATACCTAGTATTGAACAAACAAACTATGGCACAAAAGCTAGGCGTGCTATTCTATACAGCAATGTATGCTTGACTAAAAAGTAGTAATGTCTCGGCAATGACAAAGAATTTCAGCAAAAATAGCCAATTTATAGGCTAGCTGACATCGTTGCTCATTTGCTCATAACGCATTATGAATAACTTGGTTATGACTGACGGTAGTATATATAAATTAATGTTGTGAAACGAGTCTGACTAGAAAACTGAACGTTCACAAATAGCAGTATTTTTTGTAGAAGTATGGCAATAACGCTTACTGAATACGGTTCAGCATAATTTATTATCGTAGTCAGTTATCGATAGAAGTAAGCCCTTTTTATCGAATAGTGATTAATAGTACCGGTCAACATACAACAGATTACTCAAGAATAAGCACGATTCCATTCATTTATCTATCAAATAGACGATTATTATGAATAGTATAACTAAAGAAGCCGCGAGCCTAGGACATACAGAGTTGGCTGCTGATAACGCCAGCTATGTAGAAGCTCTTTATGAGCAATACTTAAACGATCCTAATAGCGTTGATACAGATTGGCAAGCGTATTTTGAACAGTACAAATCGCCAAACGATGCTCAGCATAATGCTATTAAAGACCAGTTTTTATTGCTTGCCCGTAACCAGACCGCCAATAAGGGTGGTGTGCAAAATACGGATACCAATGTTAACCATGCCGCTGACTGTGCTGATCCCAAGCAAATGGGCGTACAACAGCTAATATCCGCCTATCGTCGCCGTGGTCACCGCCGTGCCCAGCTGGATCCGTTAGATCTACATCCACGGGCAGAAGTGGAAGATTTGACCCTTGCTTATCATAATCTCTCAGAAGCCGACCTTGATACCGTGTTTCCGACCAATGATTTAAATATTGGTAAGGATGAAGCGCCGTTACGTGAAATTATCGAAATCATGGAGCGGGTATACTGCCGTCACATTGGCGTCGAGTACATGCATGTCACCACCAGTACCGAAAAACGCTGGATGGAAAAGTATCTAGAAAGCAATTTAGGGTATATCAAGTTTGATAAAGAAAAACGCTTATCTATTCTAGAGCGTCTCACAGCAGCAGAAGGCTTAGAGAAATATCTGGCGCGTAAGTACACAGGTGTTAAGCGTTTTGGTTTAGAGGGTGGCGAAAGCTTTATTCCTGCTATCAATGAAATCATTCAACGTGCTGGCGGTTATGGTACCAAAGAGATGGTCATTGGTATGGCCCACCGTGGACGCCTCAACCTGTTGGTAAACATTTTAGGCAAAAATCCAGCGGATTTGTTTGATGAGTTCGACGGTAAAGTACAGCCAGAAAAAGGCTCAGGCGACGTAAAATACCATAACGGTTTTTCGTCTAATGTGATGACACCAGGCGGTGAGGTGCATTTAGCGTTGGCATTTAACCCATCACATCTTGAGATTGTCGCTCCCGTATTGCAGGGGTCAGTGCGCGCACGTCAGGTTCGTCGTAATGATGATCGCTTAATGGACAAAACCGACGGCAATTCAGTACTGCCAATCGTCATTCATGGCGATGCCGCCTTTGCTGGTCAAGGTGTGGTTCAAGAAACTTTCCAGATGTCACAAACCCGCGCTTATACCACAGGCGGTACGGTACATATTGTTATTAACAACCAAGTTGGCTTTACCACCAGCCGTCAAGACGATGCTCGTTCAACTGAGTACTGTACTGATGTGGCAAAAATGGTTCACGCGCCTATCTTGCATGTAAACAGTGATGACCCTGAGTCCGTCGTGTTCGCCGCTCAATTGGCGTTAGACTACCGTCATGAGTTTGGTAAAGATATTATTATTGATCTGTTCTGTTATCGCCGTAATGGCCATAACGAAGCGGATGAGCCATCAGCGACTCAGCCCCTAATGTATGCGGTCATTAAAAAGTTACCGACTGCCCGCACTATCTATGCACAAAAGCTTATTGAAGATGGTGTATTGAATGCAGAAGAAGAAAAACGGTACGAAGATGAATATCGTGAATCGTTAGACCGCGGTGATTATGTGGCCAATTCGCTAGTCAGTGAGCCTAATGAAGCCCTGTTTGTCGATTGGAAGCCTTATCTAGGTCATGATTTAGTCGATGAATGGGATACCAGTGTCGATATCGAGACGCTAAAAGGTTATGGACGTCGTATGGCGGAAATGCCAGAAGGCTATAAGCTACAACGTCAAGTCCAGAAGATGGTAGAGCAGCGTTTGGCCATGCAAACTGGCGAAGAGCCTTTAAACTGGGGTGCGGCTGAAACGTTAGCTTATGCGTCACTCGTAGATAACGATGAGGTGCTAGTACGTATTACTGGTGAAGATGTCGGCCGTGGTACGTTCTCACATCGTCATAGTGAAATCTACAATGTGAATGATGGCAGCATGTATGTGCCATTGGCTCATATGAGTGAGACGCAAGCGCGCTTTGCGACTTATAACTCATTGTTGTCAGAAGAAGCGGTGTTAGCCTTTGAATATGGTTATGCAACCACAGTACCAAACGCATTGATCGTTTGGGAAGCGCAGTTTGGTGACTTTGTTAACGGCGCACAGGTGGTGATTGACCAGTTCATCTCAAGTGGCGAAACCAAATGGCAACGTGTTTGTGGTCTGACCATGCTATTGCCACATGGCTTTGAAGGTCAAGGTCCTGAGCATTCTTCTGCCCGTCTTGAGCGCTTCTTACAGCTGTGTGCTGAAGACAATATGCAAGTGATTACGCCAACCACGCCGGCGCAAATTTATCATGCCCTGCGTCGTCAAGCGGTACGCCCAATTCGTAAACCGTTGATTGTTATGTCACCGAAGAGCTTGTTACGTCATAAATTGGCAACATCGAATCTAGAAGAGTTGGCTAACGGTAAATTTGAAACCGTGTTGCCAGAGATGGATGAGCACAACGCAGACAAAGTAACCCGCATGGTGCTATGTGGCGGTAAAGTTTATTATGATTTATTGGAGCAGCGTCGTGCTTTAGGTTTAGACCATGTCGCTATCGTTCGTATCGAGCAGCTCTATCCGTTGCCAGAGAAGCGTTTGATTGCTGAGATTGAGAAATACAGTAACTTAGCTGAGATCGTTTGGACGCAAGAAGAGCCGCTGAACCAAGGCGCTTGGTACTATTTGGCACCGCACATGTTCCGTATCGTCGTACCGCATCCAACCAAGGCAAAAGTCATGGAGCCGGTGGCACGTCCTCCTAGTGCAGCACCTGCGACAGGCTCACCAAAACTACACGCACAGCAGCAGCAAGCGTTGATCGCTGGTGGTCTTGGCATTAGTGTCGATGAGTTGTCTAAGTAACAGGCTATACAAGATAAATGAATCAGGCGATGACAGTCAGTATCCTTTAACCATCTAAGAATGACCCCTTAAAATGGTACTGACTGCCTATCACGACTTAATAATATACATATGAATATCCAAATCTAAGGAGTATATCGATGGCTGATATCAAAGCCCCCGTTTTTCCAGAATCGGTTGCCGATGGCACGATCGTTGAATGGCATGTCACTGAAGGTCAACAAGTAAATCGTGATGACCTATTGGCTGAAATTGAAACTGATAAAGTTGTATTAGAAGTGGTTGCACCGGATGATGGTGTCGTGACCAAAATCGTTAAGCAAGTTGATGATACGGTTTTGTCTGATGAGCTTATCGCTGAATTTGAAGCGGGTGCCAGCGCCAGTGCAGATTCTGCGCCTGCTGTAGATCCAGACCAACCAGCAGCGCCTGTACAAGCAAAACAAGCAGCCGATGGTGGCGAGCCTGTACAAGCAACAGATAAAAAAGACGAAGCCGATCACAAAGATCAAAGCCCAGCAGTACGTAAAGCGGCGAAAGAAAGCGGCGTAGATCCTAAAGAAGTTGAAGGTAGCGGTCGCGGTGGTCGTGTCACTAAGACTGATATGGCAAACCCAACATTGAAAGCGGACAGTAGCATTAAGTCTGATAGCGGCCGCCCAGTGGCTGAATCAATGGGTGAGCGTACTGAAAAACGTGTACCAATGACTCGTCTGCGTAAGCGTGTTGCTGAGCGTTTATTGTCAGCGTCACAAGATACAGCGATGTTAACAACGTTTAACGAAGTTAACATGAAGCCATTGATGGACATGCGTGCTAAGTACAAAGAGCAATTTGAGAAGCGCCATGGCGTCCGTCTAGGCTTTATGTCATTGTTTGTGAAAGCGGCGACAGAAGCGCTAAAACGTTTCCCAGCAGTGAATGCTTCACTAGACGGCGATGACATTGTTTATCATGGTTTTTATGACATCGGTGTGGCGGTGTCATCAGATCGCGGCTTAGTAGTTCCTGTATTGCGTGATACCGATCGCATGAGCATGGCAGATGTCGAAAGCCGTATCCGTGAGCTTGGTGGCTTGGCGCAAAAAGGCAAGCTTGGACTAGAAGATATGACTGGTGGCACATTCACCATTTCAAACGGCGGTGTATTTGGCTCATTGATGTCAACGCCTATCTTGAATCCACCCCAAACGGCTATTCTAGGGATGCATGCTATCAATGACCGCCCAATGGCAGTCGATGGTAAAGTTGAAATCTTACCAATGATGTATCTTGCACTCTCTTATGACCATCGTATGATTGATGGTAAAGAAGCCGTACAGTTCCTAGTAACGATCAAAGAGCTGGTTGAAGATCCAGCCATGTTACTACTAGACCTGTAAGCTGTTAAGCTTGTATTGGCAATCGCTGATACAAGCTTTTTAACTTTGGTATAGGTGTGAGTTCTAGCCATTTAACAGTCAATGAGTTAGTTGGCGTATTAAATTAATTTGGTCACTGTTGTGGGTAGTCATTTTTGAATGAAAAAGCGTCTCTTGCTAAGGTAGTGTATTAACTACTAACTGCAGAGATTATCTATTCATGAATGAGACAAACCTCAGTGTCAATAATAAGTAAAATTTGAAATAGGAACGTACTATGAAAGACAATTATGATCTAGTCGTCATCGGCGGCGGTCCTGGTGGTTATGAAGCGGCTATCCGTGCAGGTCAGTTGGGTATGAGCGTTGCTTGTATCGAAAAACGTGTTTATAAAGGCGAGCCTGCACTTGGCGGTACTTGTTTGAACGTTGGCTGTATCCCATCAAAAGCCCTACTTGACAGCTCGCATCGTTATGAAGCGACTAAGCATGACCTTGCTGAACATGGTATCAGCACAGGCGATGTCGCCATTGATATCGAGCAGATGATTGCGCGTAAAGAAGGTATTGTTAAGCAATTGACTGGCGGCGTTGCAGCGTTATTAAAAGGCAATGGCGTTGACTGGCTACAAGGCTGGGGCACATTGGTTGACGGTAAAGGCACTGACAAAAAAGTGAAGTTTACCGCTCTAGAAGACGAAAGCGAAACCACCATCACTGCTAAAAACGTGATTTTAGCGGCAGGTTCTGTACCAATCGAGATTCCTGTGGCCAAAACTGACGGCGATCACATCGTTGACTCTACAGGCGCGCTTGATTTCACAGAAGTACCTAAGCGTTTAGGCGTGATCGGTGCGGGCGTGATCGGTCTTGAGCTTGGTTCAGTATGGCGTCGTTTAGGGGCGGAAGTTGTTGTATATGAAGCGCTTCCAAGCTTCTTGGCCGCCGCTGACAAAGACATCTCAAAAGAAGCTGGCAAAATGCTGAAAAAGCAAGGTCTCGATATCCGTGTCGATACCAAAGTCACCAACGCTGAAGTCAAAGGCGATCAAGTGGTTGTCACTAGCGAAAATAAAGGTGAGTCGAGCGAGGAGAGCTTTGATAAGCTGATCGTTTGTGTTGGCCGCCGTGCTTATTCTGAAAAACTGCTTGGCGATGACAGTGGTATCACGTTGACTGAACGTGGTCTTATCGATGTGAATGATCAATGCAAAACCAACCTTGATGGTGTTTACGCCATTGGTGATTTGGTACGTGGTCCGATGCTTGCGCATAAAGCGATGGAAGAGGGCATGATGGCGGTTGAACGTATTCATGGCGAAAAAGCCCAAGTGAATTATGATACGATCATCAACGTTATCTATACGCATCCAGAGATTGCATGGGTTGGTTTGACTGAGCAAGAAGCTAGCGATGCTGGCTATGAAGTTAAAACAGGCTCGTTTAACTTAGCGGCTAACGGCCGTGCACTCGCTCAAAGCGAAGCGCAAGGTTCTATCAAAGTCGTTGCCGATGCCAAGACAGATCGCCTATTAGGTATGCACGCTATCTCTGCGGGCGCAGGTGACATCGTCCATCAAGGTATGATCGCGATGGAGTTTGTCTCTAGTATCGAAGATTTACAGCTTATGACGTTTGCCCATCCAACCATTTCAGAAGCCGTGCATGAAGCCGCACTATCTGCAGATGGCCGTGCTATTCACGCCATCCAGCGTAAAAAGCGTAAGAAATAAGTAGTTATTGTAATAAGTACCGACTTATAACCTGATCGTAGCGTCGCTATCAAAGTCATCGCTACGGTCATAAGTGCGCCAGATGTATAGCTAGCATGTATAGACGGCGCATTTGTTTTCACTTTTTATTAATTGTAAAAAATAAAGGATACAATCAATGAATTTACATGAGTATCAAGCAAAAGAGCTATTAAAAAGCTACGGATTGCCTATTCAAGAAGGCATCATTGCCCATAATGGCGACGAAGCTGCAGCGGCTTTTGATAAAACGCCAACTGATATTGCGGTTATCAAAGCGCAAGTACATGCAGGTGGTCGTGGTAAAGCTGGTGGTGTAAAACTGGTTAAAACTCGTGAAGAAGCGAAGCAAGTTGCTGAAGAGCTTATCGGTACTAACCTAGTAACTTTCCAAACTGACGCTGATGGTCAGCCAGTGAACTTTGTGTTGGTTGCAGAAGATATGTACCCAGTACAAACTGAGCTGTATCTTGGCGCAGTGGTTGATCGTGCGACTCGTCGCGTGACTTTCATGGCATCGACTGAAGGTGGTGTGGATATCGAAGAAGTGGCGCACAACACGCCAGAAAAAATCTTTAAAGTAAATGTTGATCCTTTAGTTGGTTTGATGCCTTTCCAAGCGCGTGATGTCGCGTTCAAGCTAGGCTTAGAAGGCAAGCAAATCAACCAGTTCGTTAAATTAATGACTGGCGCTTATAAAGCCTTTGTCGAAAACGACTTTGCGCTAATGGAAATCAACCCACTAGCGGTTCGTGAAAACGGCGAGATTGTTTGCGTTGATGGCAAAATCGGTATCGACTCAAACGCCCTTTATCGTCTGCCAAAAATCGCAGCGCTACAAGACAAAACCCAAGAAAATGAGCGTGAGCTTAAAGCGGCTGAGTTTGACCTAAACTACGTTGCTCTAGAAGGTAACATCGGTTGTATGGTAAACGGCGCTGGTCTTGCAATGGCGACGATGGACATCATCAAATTGTACGGCGGCAAGCCTGCTAACTTCTTAGACGTTGGCGGCGGGGCAACTAAAGATCGCGTTGTTGAAGCGTTCAAAATTATCCTAGAAGACAGCAGCGTTGAAGGCGTTCTTATCAACATCTTCGGTGGTATCGTACGTTGTGACATGATTGCAGAAGCCATTATTGCTGCTATCAAAGAAGTTGACGTAAAAGTACCTGTTGTTGTCCGTTTAGAAGGTAACAACGCTGAGAAAGGCGCGCAGATTCTAGAAGAGTCTGGTCTGAAATTGATTTCAGCTCAAGGCCTGTCTGATGCAGCTCAAAAAATTGTCGATGCTGTTAAAGCGTAAATCTATAAAAATAGTTGCTTAAGCCTAGTAGTCAAAGCGTAATAGCAACTTTTTGGCAAAAAATGAATCGTCATTCATGAATGATCGATACGCCATCAAGTTGCTATCACAAGACAACCGAATAAAGGAAAAAATAATGAGTGTATTAATCGATAAAGATACCAAAGTATTGGTACAAGGTTTCACTGGTAAAAACGGTACGTTCCATTCTGAACAAGCCATCGAATACGGTACCAAAGTTGTTGGCGGCGTGACCCCAGGTAAAGGCGGTCAAACGCACCTAGGTCTGCCAGTGTTCAACACTATGAGTGAGGCCATGGAAGCCACTCAAGCTGACGCTTCAGTTATCTATGTACCAGCACCATTTGTACTAGACTCTATCGTTGAAGCAATCGATGCAGGCGTCAAATTGATCGTTGTGATCACTGAAGGCGTACCTACTCTCGATATGCTAAAAGCCAAACGCTATCTTGAAGCTGCAGGCGACGTGCGTCTTGTTGGTCCTAACTGCCCAGGTGTTATCACGCCAGGCGAATGCAAAATCGGCATCATGCCAGGCCACATCCATCAGCCAGGTAAAGTGGGTATCATCTCACGCTCTGGTACATTGACGTATGAAGCCGTTGCACAAACCACTAAGCTTGGTTTTGGTCAGTCTACTTGTATCGGTATCGGTGGTGATCCGATCCCTGGTATGAACCAGATCGACGCGTTAAAATTGTTCCAAGACGATCCACAAACCGAAGCAATTATCTTAATCGGTGAGATCGGTGGTACGGCTGAAGAAGAAGCTGCTGCTTACATCAAAGATCATGTTACTAAGCCAGTGGTTGGTTATATCGCAGGTGTCACTGCTCCAGAAGGTAAGCGTATGGGTCATGCTGGCGCGATCATCTCTGGTGGTCAAGGTACTGCTGAAGAAAAATTCAAAGCCTTTGAAGATGCTGGTATCGCCTACACGCGTGACCCATCTAAACTTGGCGACAAGCTAAAAGAAGTGACAGGTTGGTAAAATAGGCAAAAGCCGATTAACTACCAAAACTGTGTTGAAATATTAAGAAGGCACCTCTACAATGGGGTGTCTTTTTTTGTACTGAAAATAATATTATGAAAAACAAGATATTAGTTACTGGTGGCGCAGGCTATATTGGCTCCCACACCTGTATCGCATTGCATGAAGCAGGATATGATATCGTAGTCTACGATAACTTATCTAATAGTAGCCGTGAAGCGATCAACCGTGTCTCTACTCTGATTGGACAGCCTATCTCCTTCATCAAAGGGGATATCCGCGATACAGAGTCATTGAAACAAGTGTTTTCTACCCATAATTTCTTTGGTGTCATACACTTTGCAGGGTTAAAGGCCGTTGGCGAATCAGTAGCCAAGCCGCTGCTTTACTATAACAATAATGTCAGTGGTACCATTAATTTATTAGAAGTCATGGCAGCTCATAATGTCAAAAACCTCGTTTTTTCTTCCTCCGCTACGGTCTACGGCGATCCTGATACCTTGCCTATCGATGAGACTGCCCCGCGTTCTTGTACCAATCCTTACGGGCAAAGCAAACTTGCAGTCGAGCGTATCTTAGAAGACCTAGCAGTCTCCGATGATGAGTGGAATTTAATTGCTCTCAGATACTTTAATCCCGTAGGTGCGCACCCCTCAGGGCAGATTGGTGAAGACTCTAATGATATCCCGAATAATTTAATGCCTTATATCTCCCAAGTAGCCGTTGGTAAACTTGATAAGCTCAGTATCTTCGGTAATGATTATTCTACCGTAGACGGCACCGGTGTCCGTGACTTTATTCATGTTACTGATTTGGCTCAAGGTCATGTGGCTGCATTGAGTTATCTAGAGCAAGCAAGAAGTCCAGAAAAAAACAATATAGATAAAACCAGTGTAAATAAAAAAGGCTCAGTAGGTTTCTTACCGATTAACCTAGGAACTGGCAAAGGCACCTCTGTACTAGAGTTATTGCAGGTATTTACTGAAGTGACTGGCAAGCCTATTCCTTATCAGTTTGTCGATCGCCGTGCAGGTGATATTGCCAGCTGTTATGCCAGTGCTGATAAAGCGAAAACATTATTAGGGTGGCAAGCAAATCTCTCTATTACTGATATGTGTCAAGATACTTGGCGTTGGCAGAGTATGAGTCCAGACGGTTATGCCACTACTTAGTATGGCTTTATAAGATATAAACTTATCTCACTATTACTTTAAAACAGTCTAAACACTATGAAAAAAATCACGCACGCTGTTATTCCTGTCGCAGGCTTTGGCACTCGTATGCTGCCACTGTCTAAATCAGTGCCCAAAGAGCTGCTGCCATTAGGCAATCGTCCTGCCATACACTATGTGGTTGAAGAGGCGATTGCCGCTGGGATCAAGCACATTGTCTTGGTCGGTCACGCGCAAAAAAGCGCGATTGAAAACTACTTTGATGTCAATGCTGAGCTGGATAACCAGCTGCGTCATAAAGGCAAAAACGAGCTGGCGGATAGTTTAAATTGGCTACCAGATGATGTGACGGTGTCCATGATACGTCAAGGTAAAGCGTTAGGTTTAGGGCATGCAGTGCTGGCAGCGCGCCCCATTATCGGTGAGCACGACTTTGCCGTGTTATTGCCGGATGTGGTGCTCGATCCATTTACGACCGATGCTGCTACCGATAATTTGGCCTTTATGATTGACGCTTTTCATAAAGATAACCATTCACAAATATTGGTGGATAAAGTAGCAGATGAAGATGTTCATAAATACGGTATTGCCAAGCTGAGCGGTGCTGGCAATGTGGATGAGCAAGCGGATGTGAATGTCAGCTTTAAAGTGGCAGGGTTTGTCGAAAAGCCCAGCTTAGCAGAGGCACCCTCAAAGCTGGCAGTGGTGGGACGCTATGTGTTTAGCAACCAGATCTTTGATTATTTAGCCAATACGACTGCCTCAGTCGGCGGCGAGATACAGCTCACCGATGCCATTGATGCACTGATTAGTAAGTATGGCGTAAACGTAACAACCATGTGCGGTGATAGCTATGATGCAGGTGATATGCGCTCTTATATGCAAGCCTTTATTTACTTTGCCGAGCAGCAATTAGCGGATGAAGAGTAGCTGATGGATGAGTTAAAGGATAACAAAAAAGGATTTACCAGCGCTCGCAGCTCTAAACACTGGCAGCAATTACAAACGCTGGCTAAGCAGCAATGGTCACTGGCCTCCTTGTTCGCACAAGACGCCAATCGTGCTACGCGCTTTAGTACGCAGGCAGGCGCGCTGTATATGGACTATAGTAAACAGTGTATCGATGAGGAGGTACTAGACACTCTGTTGCAGCTAGCTGTGAGCTGTGAGCTGTCAGTGCGGGTTGAGGCGCTTATGCAAGGCGCTATGGTAAACACCAGTGAGCAGCGTGCGGCGCTCCATACGGCGCTGCGTCTACCAGACACAGCAGCGCTGCAGGTCGAGGGTCAAGATGTGGTGGCTGACGTGCATCATAGCTTGGCGCAGGTAGCAAGACTGTCCGAGCGAGTTCGTCATGGTACGTGGCGTGGATTTTCAGGTAAAGCCGTTACGGATGTGGTGAACATTGGGGTTGGTGGCTCTGACCTTGGACCGCTCATGGCGACTAACGCCCTAGATGAATGGGCGGATACAGAGATTGAGGTGCATTTTGTTTCTAACATGGATGGCACCCAGCTTGATAACCTACTCAGACATCTCAATCCTGAGACGACCTTATTTATTATCTCATCCAAGTCTTTTGGTACGGTGGATACGTTGTCCAATGCTAAGACAGCATTATCCTGGTTGCTTGCTACTGCCAAGCTGAGGGCGGGTACTGAAGACAGCGTATTACGTCGGCACTTCATTGGTATTTCGGCCAATAGTGAAAAAATGAATGCATGGGGTATTCATCCTGAGCATCAGTTGCAGCTTTGGGAGTGGGTCGGTGGTCGCTTTTCTTTATGGTCAGCGATTGGACTGGCGATTGCCATTCGGATTGGCATGCCTAGGTTCAAGGAGCTATTGAGCGGTGCTCACAGTATGGATGAGCATTTTGCTGAAACCGATTTTGCAGAGAACTTACCAGTGCTTTTGGGTTTGCTCGCCGTATGGAACAGTACCTTTTTACAGGTGAATGCTCATACCGTGTTGCCTTATGATGGCCGTTTAAGCTACTTGCCGAGCTACTTAACCCAGCTTGAGATGGAGAGTAACGGTAAGTCGGTTACCCAGCACGGCAATCACATTGACTACGATACTTGTCCGATTCTGTGGGGTGAGATAGGATCAAACGCCCAGCATGCCTTTTATCAACTGCTACACCAAGGCACACAGCAGGTTTCTTGTGACTTTATCGCTTGTGTACGCCGTTATAGTGATAAGGTACCAAACGCGCCATTACAGCAGCAACATGAATTGTCCTTAGCCAACTGTCTGGCACAAAGCCGAGTATTGGCCTTTGGTAATACTGCCGTTGCAGATATCGCTTGTGCTAAAGCGGATTCTGAGGCAGACAAGTATAAGTACTACCGAGGTAATCAGCCGTCAACCACCTTACTGATCGATGAGCTCACCCCGCATAGTTTAGGGGCGCTGATTGCGCTTTATGAGCATAAGGTGTATGTCATGGCCAGTGTCTGGGATATCAATCCATTTGATCAATGGGGCGTTGAGATGGGCAAACAAATGGCGGAGTCTGTGCATGATGCCATGCAGTATGAGGTTGACGAAGGACGGTTTGATACCTCCACCGATCAGTTGCTACGGCACATTAAACGGCTCTCCTAGTGGTGATGCTGATACGTGAATAATATTAAAAGGTAACCGCATGAGCGCTGATGTCACAGACGAACAAAACGACGAATCTAAAGCGAATCCGCTTAAAAATTCTATTATGAACGCTAGCGTCTGCGTACTCGTCGGACATAGTATTGAAGCCATTACCAGTGCGGTCGTACTGGCAAGCTTGGGTCAGCGTATTCATTTGTATGCAGATAGCGCTTTGTTAAAGCAACAGATACAGCAGTATGGCTTTGAGCATCATTTACAAGCACTATGGCAAATGTACGAGCAACAGCATATTATTGTTAGTCACGCGTTGCCAGATAATGCCGACAAGCTCATACAGCGCTATGAAAAGCCAAATTGTGATAACAGCGGTGATGTTGACGAAAATAGTGATAGTGATGAGCCGCAAACCGTTGCGCTGTACTGGTTATTTTTAAACAGTATTCAGTCAGTATGGACGGAAGATAGCTGGGTTACTGCTTTTAACCACAGTCATCAGCAAGCAACACCGCTAATTATGAGCGGTATTGAGCAGCTGGGCCGTGTCACAGCACTGGCTCAGCGCCTGCAGCGTGCGTGGGTATACTATATACCATTTGTATTCCTACAAGATGGCGATGCTTATAGCTCGATGTTAAACCCTTCATTGTGGTTACTTGGTGAAAAAACAGCGGACAGTAGCCAGCACTTAGAGGTATTGAAGCCTATCATGCAGCATGCGCGCGCTGCTCATTACACTGATATCGCCACGATAGAGTTTGCTCGTAGTAGTATTATGGCGATGCTGGCGACGCGCGTGAGCTTTATGAACGAGATGTCACGTTTGGCGGATAGCCAACAGGTGGATATCAAGCAAGTGAGCCATATTATGGGCTTAGATGAGCGGGTGGGCAGCAGTTACCTACAAGCGGGTTGGGGGTTTGGTGGTAACACGCTACCGACTGAGTTGTCTAAACTACAGCAATCAAGCGCCTCTCACAGTTTAGACATGCCGCTATTGCACTCGATTATGCACATCAATGAAGACCAAAAAGAGCTGATATTCCGTAAGTTTTGGCAGTATTTTAATGGTTTTATTGACAACAGAACAGTGATGATCTGGGGTGGTAGTTATAAGACAGGCTCAGGGCGTACGGCGGGCTCCGCCATTCATCCATTATTAGCGTTATTATGGTCTTATAATATTCGTACTTTGGTTTATAGTGATAAAGCACAACCTGAACTTGCAGCGCTCTATCCGCAGCAACCCCTGCTTGAATTGATTGCCAGCCCTTACCAGCAGCTTAATGAGGCGCAGGCCATTTTTATTATGAGCTGGGCACCACAAGAGCAGTTGGATATTGCAAAAATCAATCAGCAAGCGATGCCAATATTTGATGCGAGAAATGCGTTGACGCGGCGGCAAATTAATCACCTAGTAGGCGACTATATGGGGATTGGTCGGTCTAAATAATCCCGTCAAACCCTGCTTTGATTGAGAAAGGCTCGCTAATAACCGTTAGCGAGCCTTTTTTATTTGCAACTAAACACAGCCGTTTAATAATTTAGTTAGCCAATTCATCTTAAAAATACTGTTTAAAGGGTTTTTATCTTGAACTGACTGTATAACTTTAAGCTGGTATGGCTCCTTGTGCTGCCAACCACTGCTCAATCTCTTGAGTCTTGGTGGCTAACAATGCTGCATCGCCGCGACTCTCTATATTGAGCCTGATAAGCGGTTCAGTATTCGACGCGCGTAAGTTAAAGCGCCAATCACCGAAATTGAGACTGAGGCCATCCAGTGTCGATTTAGTGGGGTTTTCTGGGCCAAACTTACTTTCAATAGCGCTAATAATGGTGGGCGCATCGTGAGTGGTGAGGCGAAAGTTTCGCTCGCCCGAGCTGGGGTAAGCTTGGATATAGCCTGTGACCAACTCAGACAATGTTTTACCTGTAATAGACAATAACTCAATGGTGAGTAGCCATGGAATCATACCGCTGTCGCAATAGAAGAAGTCGCGAAAATAGTGATGAGCGGACATCTCGCCCCCATACACCGCCCCAGAATCACGCATGACTTGCTTGATAAAGGAGTGTCCAGACTTACTGATAACGGCCTTACCCTTGTATTCTTTAACCACCGCCTCGGTATTGTAGATCACTCTTGGGTCATAGACGATCGACTCAGCTGGGTATTTATTCAAAAATGCTTGTGCCAGCATACCCACCACGTAGCTGCCATCAATAAACTCGCCATTTTCATCAAACAAGAAACAACGGTCAAAATCGCCATCGAAGGCAATACCAAGATCGGCATTGTTTTTTAACACGGCTTGCTGAGTTGCGATTCTATTGGCTGCAATCATTGGATTGGGAATACCGTTAGGGAAGCTACCATCAGGGGTATGATGGAGTTTAATGATCTCAATTGGTGCGTCCGCTTGTCTCAGCTTGTCGGTCAATAAATCAACCACGGGACCCGCGCTGCCATTGCCTGAATTAATCACCAGTTTTAGCGGTTTGAGTTTATCAGTATCGATAAAGCTCATCACGTGATTGATATAAGGGCTTTTATCTGTCAATAGCTGCAAGTTGCCGGATGGCTTATCCGTAGTAAACAATCCAGACTCTGCCAGTGCTTGAATCTCTGCCAAACCATCATCGGCGCTGATTGGTTTTGAATACTCTTTCACCAACTTTAAGCCATTGTAATTAATGGGATTGTGACTTGCTGTGACTTCAATGCCGCCTAACGCTTTATAATGACTGGTGGCAAAGTACACCTCTTCTGTACCGGTCATACCCAAATCGATGACGTCAACGCCAGCGTCTAGCATACCGGTAATAGTGGCCTGTTTTAATGGTTCACTTGAATGGCGAATATCGCTACCAATAACGATAACAGGCTGTAGACTGCTCATGTCGCTGGTTTGGGTGTCAGCCATGGTGTCATAGTGCCTAGACAATATCTGTGCAAAGGCTCGTCCTATACGATAAGCAATGTCTTCATCAAGATTGACCCCAAGCTCACCGCGTATATCATAAGCCTTAAACGAATCGATAGTAATGGGACTGAATTTCGCTGCTGGTTGATAGCCAGTGTTCGCTGAAGTGGACATAATGATAAGTTTCCTTGCGTGTGAGCAATGGTAAAATGAAGAAGTAAATAGCACAATGATAAGTCTATCAGGGTTCAATGATACACTATCATTAACTGTCTGAAAAAACGTTAAATTATAAGAGCAACCCTTATGAGTACAATAGACAATACCCCTAAAGCACCCAAACCCGCGCAAGGGACGCCAGACGCAAGCGGGCAACTGGCAGATCTTCTAGCGTTGATGGCGCGGCTGCGTGCCGATTGCCCATGGGATAAAAAACAGACCAATCATAGCTTAATTCCGTATGCCATTGAAGAGGCCTATGAGTTGGGCGAGGCTGTCCAGAGCGATGACGATGAGGATATCAAAGGTGAGCTTGGTGATGTGCTACTGCAAGTGGTTTTTCATTGTCAGATGTACGCTGAGCAAGGCCGCTTTGATATGAAGGACGTCATTACCACTTTACAAGAGAAGCTGATTTGCCGGCATCCGCATGTGTTTGAAGCCGAAACGCTCAAAGATGATGCTGCGGTAAAAGTACGCTGGGATGAGATTAAAGCAGAGGAGCAGCAAGCCCGCCTAGCACGCGGCAAAACGCCACGCCGTTTAGATGAAGTCAAAGCAGGTAGCGCTTTGATGCAAGCACAGGATGTACAAAAGCAGGCATCAGCATTGGGTTTTGATTGGGACGGTGTCAGCGGGGCTTTTGATAAGTTGGATGAAGAGGTTGCTGAGTTAAAGGCTGAGCTCACAAATAAGTCCAACGTTGAAATCAAAGCCAACATCAGAGAAATAGAAAAAGAGCTGGGCGATTGTATGTTCGCGCTCGTCAATGTCGCTCGTAAACTGAACCTAGATGCAGAAACCGCCACCTTGACCTGCGTGCATAAGTTTAAATCACGTTTTGGTTACATCGAAGAGCAGCTAGCAGTGGCTGGCAAGGGTTTAGAGGACAGCGATATCACAGAGATGGATGCATTGTGGGAAGCGGCCAAACGACATGAACGTTCATCATAAAGCCTCGTCTGTTAGCTCAACAACGACGGTGACACTCACCATGGCTCTTGGTCTTGTGGGACTCATATGCGTCGCTATGATGCCTATTAGTGCTAACGCTGCGCCCTGTTTCGATAGTCCTCAGCGTGCCTATGACTATTTGCTCGCAAAAGAAGCGTCAGCCATACAAGCGCGTGAGCAAAAGATCATTAACATCAATCGTGCTAGCGAAGGTGAGTTGGTGTCTTTAAACGGTATTGGCAGCAGTAAAGCACAGGCAATTGTTTTATACCGTGAGATGTTTGGCGATTTTAAAACCGTCGATGAATTAACAAAAGTCAAAGGGATCGGTACAAAAACCGTCGAGAAAAATCGAGAACGTTTAAGCGTGCAGGATTGATCGCCCTATTTTGCAGCAATCAGCCCAATATTGACAAAATAGCACGTAAGTAGATGTCATAACACACCCAGCACGCCCAAAATTTGTTAAACTAGCAGGTACATCCGCCTGATAAACGCTGTGTTCGTCAGAGGTGGTCAAAGAATACCGGCGAGGAGTAGATGCATGGCCGAGCGTGCCGCCAAGCAGTTAGAACTGAATAAATCTGAATTACCCAATTCCATTACTGAAGTGATTGCCACATTGACCCGAGCTGGGTTTGATGCCTATATCGTCGGTGGTGGTGTGCGCGATACCTTATTGGGTCTACGCCCGAAAGACTTTGATGCCGTCACCGACGCCAAGCCGCATGAAATCAAAGATGTTTTTGGTAAGCGTTGCCGTATTATCGGTCGCCGCTTTCAATTAGCGCATGTGTATTCAGGCAGAGAATTGATTGAAGTGGCGACTTTTCGTGGCCCACCAACCAGTGATGCCAATACCAATCGAGACGGTATGATCCTGCGTGACAACGTTTGGGGGGACATCAAACAAGATTTCTCTCGTCGCGACTTTTCTATCAATGCGCTTTATTATCAGCCGCTCAAAGGGGTGGTTCACGATTTTTGCGGTGCGCTTGAAGACATTGATAATAAAATCATTCGTCTGTTGGGCAACGCGCCTGTACGGATTGAAGAAGATCCAGTACGGTTGTTACGTGCGCTACGTTTTAAAGCCAAGTTGGGCTTTGAATTTGATGACGCGCTGGCATCGCAGTTTCATGATGGTAATTGGGCGCTGCTTGAGCAGATATCGCCGCATCGTCTCTATGATGAGACGCAAAAAATGTTTACGGGCGGCTATCTGGTGCCGTTATTGCCATTATTGTTTGAGTCGGGTGCGATTGATAGCTTAATCATTTATCCCCCGTCTGAGCCAAGCGCCTTAGTGAACCAAGTAGCGATTAATACCGACAAACGTATTGCGGCGGGCAAGAGCATCAATCCTGCGTTCTTTTATGCGGCGCTACTGTGGGAAAATTACTTGCATCAATTGGCAAAAGCCAAAAAGCGCAATATGCCGTTCGCTGAAGCACAGATGCATGCCGCTACCAAAGTCATCGATCGTCAACGTATTAAGACGGCGATTCCCAAATTTGCTGAGCAGTTTATCCGTGATATCTGGATATTGCAGCCGAGACTTGCCGCCCCGCGTAGCAAACAAATCGTCCAACTCTCTGAGCACCCACGCTTCCGAGCGGGTTTTGACTTTTTGTTATTGCGTGAGCAGTGCGGTGATGCCGAGCATCCACTGTCAGAGTCGACCAATGGCATGGGCGACTGGTGGCAAACGTATCAGACCTTGTCTGAACAAGAACAACAGCAAGCGATTGATGAGTTTGATGAAAATATTCGACGAGGCGCTTATAAAAAGGGGCAACGTGGTCGTGGTCGCAATCGGCAAAAACCAGAAGTAAATACCACTGATAATTCCACCTCTCATCAAAGCAGTACAAAGCCAAACCAAGTTAAGGATAGTATGGAGAAGAGTGGGAATAAACAGACAATGCTAAACGATCCAGCAAATATCCCAGCACGCCGTCGCCGCGCTGCAAGTCAATCTAACGCTAGTCGTAATGACAGCAAAGCGCATATGACGCAGCAGGTAAAACAAGACAGTAGTGAGCTTGCTCAGCTACAGCAGTTGTCTCTAGCTAGCAGTAACCAATCGGCAAACAAACGCCGTGATGCAAAGCCTGCGCCCTTGTTTGTCATAGAGCATGAAAAAGTCGTACCACCGCTGCAAAAGCAACTACCTAATGACAAAGACTCACAGCCTAAGCGTAATCAGGCGACAACGCAGAAAAAAGCAGCCACTCAGCAGGCACCGGCTGAAAAAGAGCCAAATAGTCAGGTTGCAAAATCTGCTACTAAAAGTGAACGCTCAAATACTGCCCAGTTGTCTAACGACCAGCAGTCAGCGGCTAAACCGGCACCTACGACGCGCTCAGTAGCAAGATCGCCTGCACTAGTCAGCATGAATAACGAGCCGATTCCGCATAAGCGCCGCCGTCGTCAGCCCTCTGTCGATAGTACGAGCAGTGTCGAGACGCAAGGTGATGACAAACAAGCGCAAACGCCTGCGAAGTATGCGAAAAAGCAACCTAAGCCCGCGGTGCAACCGACTGATAAAGCTGACGCTAAAAAATCCGCCAAAGCAACCACAGCAAAACCTACTAAAACCAGTCAAACGGCTAGTACTCAGACTGCGGCTATAAAGGTGAACGACAATAAAGGCCCCGTGCCATCCAAGCGTCGCCGTCGCCAACCCAGCATTGATAAGGCTTAATGTCATTAGTGTAGAGTACAGATAGGTGAGTAAAGTGATAAAACGATGAGTAGCTTTGACAATAATGCCGTGTCGGGCAACAAAAAACCTGCTTCCGTTAGCGATAGTAGTGCGGTTAATGGTACTTGGGTGACCTGCTATGCGAGCTTGGGTAGTAATCTATCTAATGAGCTGGGTTCACCTATAGAGCACTTGCAGCAAGCAGTGGCAGGCATGCGAGACCATAAGCAGATACGAAAAGTTAGCGTGTCTTCATTTTATGCATCAGCACCTATGGGGCCGCAAGATCAGCCTGATTTTATCAATGCAGTGACTGGTTTTGAGACGACGCTGACAGCGTTTGAGTTACTTGCGTTTTGCCAGCAGTTAGAACAGCAGGCAAAGCGTGCGCGCTTGAGACGTTGGGGCGAGCGTAGTCTTGACGTGGATATTTTGTTGTACGGCGACACACAAATGATGGATCCTAAGCTAACGATACCGCATGCTGGATTGCCTGAGCGTAATTTTGTATTGATACCGCTCTTAGAATTGGCGCCAAACCTAGCCATCGCAGGAAAACCAATAGATGAGTACCCAAAGAGTACAGATTGGACAGACTTAAAACGGTTATCAAGTTCCTGATCAGCTTTTTAATCATAGGAAAAATGATATAGTCCGTTCGAAATAAAATCGATATGTTAGTAGCCACGCGCGATTGGTATAAACTCCCTTGCTTGCTGCTATCACAGAAGCGACAGAAAGTGCATTCCGGTCGCGCTGTATCGGTTTTAAAGTAAGCCGCCTACAGTTAGGGTATTGATAGTTTAAGGCAGCACAGATTAATTGAGGGTCATATGACGACGTTATCTACTTTAAATAAATTTAAAAAAGACGGTACCAAGTTTACTTGCTTGACGTGCTATGACTCAATGTTTGCACGGATGATGGACAAGGCGCAGATTGATACGATTTTAATTGGTGATAGTTTGGGTATGGTGGTACAAGGTCACGATTCAACGTTGCCCGTGACCGTCGACGATATGGCTTATCACACTGCCAATATTGCCCGTAGTAATAAGCACGCTTTGATTTTAGCGGACCTGCCCTTTATGAGCTATGTGACGTTGCCAGAAGCCGTGACCAATAGTCGCCGGTTGATGCAAGCAGGCGCCCATGTGATTAAAGTCGAGGGGGGTAGTGAGCTTTGTGAATTGGTCACAACCTTAGCACAAGCGGGCACGCCAACTTGTGTGCATTTAGGCTTGACGCCGCAATTGGTCAATGTCTTTGGCGGTTATAAAATCCAAGGTCGCGGTGACGAAGCGGCTGATAAGTTACTAGCGGATGCCAAAGCGGTCGTCGCTGCTGGTGCAGCGTTGTTGGTACTAGAATGCGTGCCAGCTGAACTTGCTAAAGTAGTGACAGAGGCGGTAGCCGTACCTGTGATTGGGATTGGCGCTGGCGCAGACACAGATGGCCAAGTACTGGTGATGCATGACATGCTAGGTATGGTCCATGGCCGTGTCCCACGCTTTGTACATGATTTTTTGACGGATGAGCGTAATACTGAACGCAGCATCGAGGGTGCCTTCACGCTTTATCAGCAGTCCGTACGCGAAGGCTCTTTTCCCACTGAACAGCACCAATTTAGCTAATCTTATGCAAGATTTGAAATAGAAGAATATTGAACCATGCCAATGATTTATCAGCACATCTCAGCACTGCGCGCAGCCTTGCAGTCTTATCGTGGTACACAAAATGACAGACAGGCTAGCCCCAGGCGTATCGCTTTAGTGCCAACGATGGGAAATCTGCATGATGGCCATCTTGAGCTGGTCAAAATTGCCAAGCAGCAGGCTGATATCGTGGTGGTCAGTATCTTTGTCAATCCCACTCAGTTTGGCGTAGGCGAAGACTTTGATAGCTATCCACGTACGCTAGATGAGGATGTCGCAAAACTGGCAACGGTAGATGCCGACTATGTTTTTGCTCCGACTGTCGATGAGATGTATCCCGTCTTGCCACCGCCGACGTCTGTGCTGGCTGGTGCTATTACGACACAATTATGTGGTCAGTCGCGTCCTGGACATTTTGATGGCGTTGGTATTGTGGTCTCTAAGTTGTTTAACATCGTCCAACCGGATGTTGCTGTTTTTGGACAAAAAGATTATCAGCAGTTAGCGATTATCAAGCAATTAGTGCGTGATTTGAGCTATCCGATTGAGATCATTGGCGCCCCTATTGTTCGTGCTGCTGATGGATTGGCATTATCATCACGCAACCAGTACTTAAGTGCAGCTGAGCGTCAAATAGCACCTGTGTTACATCAAGAGCTACAACATTTGGCACAGCAGTTAAAAAATAATGCGCACAGTCAGCAAGCGGTTGAGTCCTTATTAACAGAAACTCGCAACCGTATCACTGATGCAGGTTTTACGATTGATTATCTAGACATAAAAACCGACGCGCTAGATTCGCTGGTTAATACGGGTGCGATGTTTAATGCAGAAAATAAGAATTTGATTATTCTGGTTGCTGCTTGGTTAGGACGGGCACGCTTGTTAGACAACCAGTTAGTCAGTTAGTCAGTTAGTCAGTTAGTCAGGGGTAATAAATCAGTCGTTGTGACAGAGTAACTTGCAAGATGCAATGGACTAGGGTGGGTGGATCATGGACGTAAGTCAGGATAACAGTAACGATCAGGACAGGCAGGTAGCAGATACATCCGCACCTGCCGATACGCTCAGTATTTTAGTTGTATCCGGTCTGTCAGGATCAGGTAAGACCTCAGTACTGAATGTGTTAGAAGATCTAGGGTATTACTCTATTGATAATCTGCCATTATCTTTATTACCCAGCGCTGCCCATAAACTGGTCAATGTAAGTGGGATTCGCCGTGTGGCACTCGGCGTCGATATCCGCACACCACGTGCTGATCTGTCCAGTTTTGCAGAGATGCATGAGTCCCTAAGACAGACATATGGGACACATGCGGTAAATATGATATACGTGACGGCACAAGAGAGTACGTTGATAGCACGCTTTAGTGCGACTCGCCGTGTACATCCTTTGATGTTGCAGGAGGAAAATAGCGACATCGCAAAGTATGTGGCTTTTAATCTTCCTGCTGCGATCAAAAAAGAGAGTGAGCTGTTAGAACCGATCGCCGGATACGCCGATATCAGAATTGACACCAGCAATCTGAATATCCACCAGTTAAAAAATAACTTACGTGAGTATGTCGGCGTCGACAATCAAATTGTCATTAACTTGCTGTCTTTTGGCTTTAAATACGGCAGTCCTATCGATGCTGATTTTGTGTTCGATGTGAGGATATTGCCCAACCCCCATTGGAATCCTGAGCTACGCACGGCGACAGGTCTGGATGCAGAAGTTGCCGCCTTTTTTGCAGATTGTCCAGAAGTGGCGGAGATGACGGATGATATCGATAAATTTTTAACACGCTGGTTGCCAGAGTTTTTACACAATAATCGTCACACGGTGACAGTGGCGATTGGTTGCACAGGTGGTAAGCATCGTTCAG
This sequence comes from Psychrobacter namhaensis, assembly GCF_016107545.1. Classification (GTDB taxonomy): domain Bacteria; phylum Pseudomonadota; class Gammaproteobacteria; order Pseudomonadales; family Moraxellaceae; genus Psychrobacter; species Psychrobacter namhaensis. Next base: position 22,396 of record NZ_JABASS010000008.1, on the reverse strand, counting down.
TATTCATCACCGATAATTTACAGCGTCGTCTTGCCGATGCTATGCCGCAAGGTATAAAAGTGCTGGCAAAGCACCGTGAAAAAGATCGTTGGTAGTTATTGGTAGTCATCAAAAACTATTAATTTTATTATTTATTATTTTGGAAAGCTTTTATGATTGACTGGTCAGAACAGGATATGCGCGTTTCGCGCACAGAACTCAAAAAAGCCCATGAGCGCTTGCAACAATTATCGATACCGCTTGCCAGCTTATCGAAAAAGCAGCTAAAAAACTTGCCAGCTAGTGATTATTTTATGGCAGAGTTGATGGCGTTGGCTGATATTACCAGTGCCAATGCGCGTAATCGCCAGACCAAGCGGGTCGGCAAGCTTATCAGCGAAGAAAATCGCCACGAATTGGTAAAAGCGTTGTTTGATGCATATTTTCCAAAAGAGCAAATCTCAAAGATAGAAAGCTGGTATGAGCGCCTCAACATCAATGATGAAGGAACGCTCAAACAGTTTGTCAAGCAGTACAAAGCCTCTGAACACAACAGTATGTATCAGTTGCTACTGTGGATTGAATACGCCAAACACACGCAAGATGATGAGCTCATGGCAGAGTCAAAAGAAGATTTGGCGAGTTATATTCGTGAAGTGGCTATTTTATCGCAATTAAAGAAGTAACGATAAAACGCCAGTGATTAGAAGTGTCAGTGATTAGATGATAGGGTGGTTTGGTTTGCGATTGAGCCAGATGACCTCATGACTGTTGCTGGTGTACTAAAATACGAAAAGCCAATCATTGAATGATTGGCTTTTTTGACCTTGACTGATAAACGCATCTCAAATACTTAAGGAAGGCTGGATTATTTCTTTTCAGCGCGGGCTTTATCGACTAAATAATCAACGACTTTGGGTACTTTAGCACTTTCACCAGTCACCACGTATTTGCCTTGGACGACTACTGCTGGTACGCCAGAAAGCTGGTAGCGTTTAGCGCCTGCTTGTGAGCGGCCGATTTTTGTTCCCACAGCAAATGAGTTATAAAGACTGTTAAATTTCTTTTCATTAACACCCTTTGATGCGTACCATTTGCTCAATGAGGATTGATCAAACAGCTTTTTGCCATCTTTGTGAATGGCATCAAATAGGGCGTCATGCGTTTTGTCTTCGTACCCTAGTAGCTGAGCGGCATAAAAGCCACGAGCGTTGGCTTCCCAAACAGGATTAAGCGCGGCTGGCGTTTTAAAAAATGCCACATCTTTGTCTTTGGTTTTTGCCCATTTTTCCATATGCGGATTAAGAACATTACAATGGGGGCAACCGTACCAGAAAAACTCACGAACAATGATAGCATCACCGCTGATTTTTTCTGGATTGTCTAGCACGCGATAGTCTTTTCCAGCGACATAGTCCGCAGCTTGTGCGCCCATAGTGGCAAGTCCAATGGCCATGGCCAGACCAGTCAGTGTGATGACACGTTTCATACTTTATCCTTGAGGTGTGAAGACTTAGGGTTCGTTAGGGTTTTAAATGCATAAACGATAGAGCGTCAAGTATTATCGAGCGATAAACAGCGTATCAAAACGACAATAGTGTACTGCCTATGATAACGTAAAACCTATGCGCTTGTGAATCCGATTCTTAACTGATGGTTGTAAAGCTGTGAGCTATTATTTAAGGGATATTTCTTATGGTCTCTTACCTTAATTCAGTCTGAGTTTTGCTCGTTTTCGATTGTATTTTTTCAAAAAAATTATTGTCCGGTATTTGAATGGTGTCAGAGAGTCACTACAGCCGAAGACCGCTAAAATCGATACATTGATATAACCTACTCCTGGTACGATTTTTTCTAGCGTACTTCTTATAAGCGTGACAGACGTTATAAGCGTTTAAGCTATTCACAATCGGTGACGATGTACGCACGACAAAGTGGCCGCTCTCATGCTAATATTGCTCACATAATTGTGCACTTTATATGATAATAATGATAATGACCATAAAGGAAAAACGCTATGAGCTCAGCTCTATCTTCTGCGCCTTCTTCGGAGGAGCCCGCGAACAGCAATCTCAATGAGACAGATCATACAACAACTGCCATCAATGTAGATCCTAGCGAAGTTGAAAAATTTAACAAGTTGGCTAGTGAGTGGTGGAGCAATACTGGCGCGTTTGCGACCTTGCATGAAATCAACCCGCTCCGTTTAAATTGGATAGAGGAAAACGTCAAGCGCGGTTATCAACACGACAACGCTCGTCAAGATGTCCATAGAACGGCGACGACGGGACTTACTGGCAAAAAGGTGCTTGATGTTGGCTGTGGCGGCGGTATATTGTCGGAATCAATGGCACGTCGCGGTGCGGATGTCACGGGTATTGATTTGGGTACTGAAAACCTAAAAGCGGCGGCGCTGCACGCGGAGCAAAGCGGTTTAGAGCACACGTTACGCTATCAGCACATTCCAGTTGAGGCGCTGGCAAAAACGCATGCGGGTCAATTTGATGTGGTGACTTGTATGGAGATGCTAGAGCATGTGCCTGATCCAAGCTCGATTGTGCAGGCTTGTTTTGAGCTATTAGCCCCAGGCGGCGTTTGCGTGCTATCAACGATTAATCGTAACCCTAAATCATATCTGTTTGCCATCGTTGGCGCAGAGTATGTCTTACGCTTGCTTGATCGGGGCACACATGACTATGCCAAATTTATTACCCCAGCTGAGCTAGATAAGATGGCGATCAATACTGGCTTTACACGGCAAGACATCATTGGTCTGCATTATAATCCACTGACCAAACGCTATTGGCTGGCACAGAATGTCGATGTCAATTATATGATGGCAGTACAAAAACCTCTGGCTTAACGCTGTACTTAACCCTTTGTATGCCATCATATTTCATTAAACACGTTATCAATTTTAAGAGTACTCATTATGGCCCAATTTGTAAAAGCGGTTTTATTTGACCTTGATGGGACACTGATCGATACGGCTGCTGACTTTGTTCGTATCATTGGTAACATGAGTCGCGAAAATGATTGGCATGCGCCATCTGAAGTAGAAATCCGTGAGCAAGTCTCGGCGGGTGCGTCGGCCATGGTGCAGTTGATGCTACGACACAACGACCAACTTGAGGTCAGTGAGGACGCGTTACTTAGTTTTCGCCAGCAGTTTTTAGACGACTACGAAGCCGCGATATGTGTCGATAGTTGTGTGTTTAATGAGTTAGAAGAGGTATTGACGACTCTTGAAGAAAAAGGCGTGCCGTGGGGTATCGTCACCAACAAGCCGCGTTATTTGGCAGAGCAGCTACTAAGCATCATGCAGTTAGATGAGCGCTGTGCCGCTTTGGTCTGCCCTGATGATGTGTCGCGCTCCAAACCTGACCCAGAGCCGATGTATATGGCCTTAGAGAAGCTTGGTATCCCGCGCGGTGCGGCTGGTTGCGTCCTTTATGTCGGCGATCATATACGGGATATCGAAGCGGGTAATGCGGCAGGTATGCCAACGATTTTAGCCGCTTATGGTTATATTCCTTCTGAAGATCAAAAAAACCTAAAGAAATGGGGCGCTGACCATATTGTCGATACTCCTGAGCAGTTAAATAAGTTGTTGCTGTCTTCTGGTAAATTTGAATATCTATAAACCAATCCACTATAAATCCGTATTTTCCATTAGCGGGCATCGCTATTTTGCACCCCAACTATAAAACGATAAGCCGCGAGTAATAACATGAGTGACAACATGAGTAACCCTACCAATCCGCCAGCTCAGCAGGCCGACAATCAACCAACCGCCCAAAACTCTGTGCAACCTTTAACTCATGAGGACATTCGTAGTTTTGTGCCACCTAATAACTGTCTAGATGGTAAAACTATTTTGGTGACGGGTGCAGGTGATGGTATTGGTCGTGTAGCAGCGTTAACCTATGCTCGTTATGGTGCTACTGTTTTGCTATTGGGACGTACCAGCAGTAAGCTTGAGTACGTCTATGATGAAATTGAGAGCTTTGGTGGCAAGCAACCAGCCATGCTGCCGATGAACTTAGAAGGCGCCACCTATGCCGAAATGCAACAGCTAGAAGGCCTGATACACAAAGAAGTCGGACAGTTGGATGGTATCTTGCACAATGCTGGGATGCTAGGACAGCTGACACCGCTTGAGATGTACGACGTTGACACGTTTGCCCAAGTGATGAAGGTTAACTTTACCGCGACCTTTATGCTCACCCAAGCGCTACTACCGCTACTTAAAGACGCTGCTAATGGCTCTATCGTCTTTACGTCTAGCACGGTTGGTACACATCCTCGCGCTTTTTGGGGTGCTTATGCGCTCTCAAAGCAAGCGGTGGAAGGTATGAGCGATATATTTACTCAAGAAACGCAAAATACCACAAACTTACGCTTTAACTGCGTCAATCCTGGTGGCACGCGTACCAATATGCGCGCCCATGCGTATCCTGGTGAGAATCCTATGAGCCTGAAAACGCCTGAAGACATCATGGCAGGCTACGTCTGTCTGATGAGCGATGACAGTATTGGGGTACGTGGGCAAGTAGTCGAGCTACAACCAAAAGATTAGCAGCGTCACTTTATCGCCAGTACTATAGTGTTTTATATATGGTTTTACGTTCGATGGTCGCTTGCAATCCGTTCTCAGGCACCCCATCTATTTGTTATTAAAGAATTTTATACGAGTTAAGTTTCACTCGTATAGTGGTATCACCAATAATAAATAGGATGGAATTATGGCAGGTGGTTGGTCAAGAGATGGTGCTGAGCACGAACAGATGGATGCGACCGTTAACGATGCGCTAGAACGGGCGCGACGTTCATTGCCAACGGGCGTTAGTGCTGAGCTGTGTGATGAATGTGGCAATCCCATTCCAGAAGCGCGGCGCTTAGCCGTGCCGGGCATACAACACTGCGTCAGTTGTCAAACTGAGCTTGAGCAAGAGGCAAGAGCTGCGGAGTTGTTCAATCGACGTGGTAGTAAAGACAGCCAATTACGTTAATGAAAAAGCACCCTGCTAATCTACATAGCAGGGTGCTTTTTTGTAATGGCTTTTCTGTAATGGATCTCGTATTTCCGCTGTGGCGAGCGTCTGTATTCTGCCTATAAACTATATAACCAAGGCCATCAGTTCACGGTCACAGGCTTCCCAATCTATAGAAGGCGATAATTCTGGTAACGTGGGAGAAGTCAGCGTGTTTTCTATCCCTTCATTCTCCAAAGCGGTGTTGCTTGCGTGATTATCGCTGTCATCTAGCTGTAGAATAACCTCTAGTCGGCTATCAACCTGCGGGCTGATGGTGCTCGTGGTTAAGCTATCAGGGGTAAAGTTGATTTGTAGCCAACCATCAGAAGTGTGCACGACACCTTTGATACGTTGCCAGTTTGGTAGCGTTAACAACCATTCTTGTAGATCTTCTGCCTGTAACACATACTGTGCTGGCAACCGCCAACCTGCTAATTGTAGGTCCTGCTGTTTCTCATGATAACGATACGGCTGCTCAAGATCCGAGCTGGTCTCAGCATCGTCATTAGCTTGCGAAGGATTTAATAGCGAAGTAGGCGACAAAGCCGTGTTCAGTGGCTGTAAGCTGACAGAAGGTCGTTGAGGACGGCTGATATTCACAGTGCGCTGCTGTGCGAGAATATGGCTTGGTGCGCTCAACTGAGTATTTAGCGCTGCTAGATAGGCATTTGAGGTGTTTGTGGTATCAGAAGGAATCTGCTCAGAGACTGCCCAAATGATGTCTACCTGCGAATTTAGCTTGGCTATCCATTGTTGTAATGCGTGTTTTTCGCTACTACTTAATTGAGCGTAACGATTAACCACCAATACATCCGCATCACGGACGTGCGCTTGAAACCCTTCATGATTGCGATACTTGTCTTGCTGCCATTGCATACCACTCAGCACGGTGATCACCGCCTGCATCTTTAGCGCTGTCTGCCAATGCGGTGCCCCAAGTTGACGTATTAGCTCACCTGGATGGGCAAGCCCTGTGGGTTCAATGAGTAATCGCTGTGGATGATGGTCACTAAGCAAACGGCTAATAGCGATCTGTAAGGGTAGCTGGCTGGTACAACAGATACAACCACCGCTGACTTCTCGTATGGCAATGTCATTTTGCTCAATCGTCCTGTCTTGCGAGCTTGCCAGCAGGGCGCCATCAATCCCGATACGACCAAATTCGTTGATCAATAACGCCCAGCGCGCATCGGCAGGTTTGATAGTTAGTAACTGGTTAATCACCGTGGTTTTACCCGCACCCAAAAACCCTGTCACCAAGGTGCAGGGTATATTTTGGAAAACAGTCGTTTTTTTCAAAGGGGCGCTCATGATATTAACGTTACTAATACCTTAACGATTCTAATATATTCACAGTACTAAGCGAAGGCGACGTTACAAGAAGGTAATATGAAGCAGTTACTCACTTTTATCCGTGTCAATTTCGGCTTCGTCAGGGACAAATACATAGCCCACTCCCCACACGGTTTGGATATAACGAGCTTGCGAAGGATTGTCTTCAATCAGGCGACGTAGACGTGAGACTTGTACGTCGATAGAGCGCTCCATTGCCCCCCATTCACGACCACGCGCCAGATTCATTAATTTATCACGAGTCAACGGCTCACGTGGATGCTGAACCAAAGCTTTCAACACCGAAAACTCACCGGTCGTTAAAGTGACGACGTTGCCATCGCGTTTGAGGGTACGAGTTGACAGATCAAGTGTCCATGGGCCAAATTCAACCACTTCAAGTTGATGGCTTGGGGCACCAGGCAGCTCACGATTTTGGCGACGTAATACCGCTTTGATACGAGCCAGCAGCTCTTTTGGATTAAAGGGTTTTGGCAGATAATCATCCGCACCCGCTTCAAGACCAGCGATACGATCGGCATCACCCCCTTTGGCAGTGAGCATGATGATGGGAATATCACCATTATCTTCACGCAAACGCTTACAGATACTGATGCCGTCTTCGCCTGGAAGCATCAAATCTAACACCACCAATGAGAAAAGCTCACGTTGCATCAACTTATCCATCTGACTGCCATCGTGTGCCGTACGAACGACAAAACCGTCATCTTCTAGAAAGCGCTGCAACAAGGAGCGCAGACGGGCATCATCATCGACGACTAAAATACGCTGAGTCAAAGTGTCAGGGCTGTTGTTATCTGTCATACAGGCATCCTCTTATAAAAATTATTATTAGTAGCAATTATAGTTAAAAGTCATCGGTAAAAATCACGTATAAAAAATCATGAGCAAACACAGTGCCATTACTTAATTATTAGCCAAAAATGAAGATCCATCTCAGTACCTCAAAAATTTGAGTACTATTGTTCAACGCGTTAGCAGCGACCAATATTTATGCTATTGATACTTTAGTGTATAAGATTGCAGTCATAATTGCACCATTCATAAGGATAAATGCTGTATGCGTTTGTTTAACAGGGCTTCAAAACTAATGATATCAGACGATTTTTGCGATAAAACGGATGATAAATAACGAAAAGATAAAAAGGATTTTTATTCATGCAGCTTTTGCTATAATGCAAAACTACATTTCTCAACGATTGATACGTATATGAGTAGCACTGATACCTTAACGCCATCTCAAACCTCGACAAATGCACAGGTTTTGGATGCAACCACACACGCGAATATTCACGACAAGCTTGCTCGCGCGCTTGGCATTAAGACTGCTCAAGTCAATGCGTTTGTCAAACTTTACGATGAAGGCGCGACGGTTCCCTTTATTGCCCGTTACCGCAAAGAAAAGACGCAGAATCTTGACGATGCCCAGTTGCGAGCGTTAGAGAAGTCTCTTAACTATGAGCGCGACATGGCCACCCGTCGCCTCAAAATTACTGAGCTGCTGAGCACGCAAGGCAATTTGACCGCCGAGCTACAGGCGCGCATTGATAATGCGACCTCTAAACTTGAGCTGGAAGACATCTACTTGCCCTATCGTCCGCGTCGCCGTTCACCAGCGGCCAAAGCACGTGCGGCAGGCCTAGACGTTGCCGCCCAAGCGGTATTGACGCAAGAGATTACCCCAACGGACGCGCTAGCCGACTATCAAGCACAATCTAGCATTACCGATGATAGTGGTAATGAGATTGAAGTTGACTTCAGCGATATCGACAAGCAGCTCGCTGGTGTACAGGCCATCATCGTGGATGAATGGACGCAAGCATTGGACTTGCTGGACAATTTGCGCAGTGGTTTTGCCAAAACGGCCAGTATCGTATCGAGCGTGGCCAGTGAGGAAAAACGTGAAGTCGGTGAGAAATTCAAAGACTACTTTGAACATAGCGAGAGTCTTGCGCGTCTACCCAATCATCGTCTGCTTGCGATGCTACGCGGCCGTCAAGAAAACGTCTTGGGACTAAAGATTGAGGGCGAAGATGCCCCCTTTATCGAAAAAATCATCAGTCATTTCGACGTCGATGCCAAAGCGCCTGCCGCCCGTCGTGAGTTTTTAGCAGAAGCGGCCGGTAGCTTGTGGAAAGACAAATGGCGTCCACACATTGAGCATCGTTTATTAACAGAGAAGCGTTTGACCGCTGAGGCGGATGCGATTGAGGTCTTTGCCAATAATTTACAGCATTTACTGATGTCAGCGCCTGCTGGTCGCAAAGTTATTTTAGGCGTCGATCCGGGTATCCGTCACGGCGTAAAAATGGCCATCGTCGATGCCCAAGGTCATGTCATGTTAGACAGCGAAGATAAGCCTGTCGTCGCGACGGTTTATCCGTTTGCCCCTGACAATAAAATGGATGAAGCCAAAGCCGTCATCGATAAGTTGTTAAGCACCTATCATGTCGATTTGGTTGCTATCGGTAATGGGACCGCGAGTCGCGAAACAGATGCGATGATTAAAGAGATTTTGGCCGCGAACGATGCGCTCACAGCCAAAGCGGTTATCGTAAACGAGTCGGGTGCCTCCGTCTATTCAGCCAGTGAACTGGCTAGTGATGAGTTGGCGAATTTAGATGTGTCCGTTCGCGGGGCAGTCTCTATCGCTCGTCGTTTGCAAGATCCACTGTCAGAGCTGGTTAAGGTCGATCCAAAGGCCATCGGTGTCGGTCAATATCAGCATGATGTCAACCAAAATCAGTTGGCAGATAGTTTGGATAAAGTGACGCAAGACAGCGTGAATGCTGTGGGTGTTGATGTAAATACCGCCAGTCCTGCTATTTTGGCGCATATTGCTGGCCTGAATCGCAATGTCGCCCAGCAAATCGTCACTTACCGCAAAGAGCATGGCGCCTTTGATAGTCGCGAGTCACTAAAAAACGTCCCGCGCTTAGGTGCTAAGACCTTTGAGCAAGCAGCAGGTTTCTTACGTGTTCATGGTGGTAGTAACCCCCTTGATGCCACTGGTGTGCATCCAGAAAGCTATGCGCTCGTCGATAGTTTGTTGGCGCAAGCGGGTAAGCCGTTGCCAGAAGTCATCGGTAATGATGGGGTGTTAAATGCCATTGATACAACAGCGCTCGTGGCTCACGACGATAACATCAGTGTAACAGCCATCATTGAAGAGCTGGCCAAATCTGCACGCGACCCACGTCCAGAGTTTAAGACCGCTAACTTCCGTGATGATGTAAATAGTATTAAAGATCTGAGCGAAGGCATGACGTTAGAAGGTGTGGTTACTAACGTTACCGCCTTTGGTTGCTTCGTCGATGTTGGTGTCCATCAAGATGGGCTGGTGCATATCTCCCAGATGGCCAATGACTTTGTCGCAGACCCGATGAACCGCGTAAAACCAGGTGATATCGTCTCAGTGCGGGTCATCTCCATTGATGAAAAACGTGGTCGCATCGGTTTTAGTATGAAACCTGAAGTGGAAAAATCAGTGCGCCCAGCAGCGAAGGCCTCTGCGGCAAATGCGGGTAACGAAGATAAAGCCAGTCGTCCACGCAGCAATCGCCCTGCAACTGACAAGCGTCAGTCTAAGCCGCGTGGTAAAGCTCAGGATAAAGACAGTGCTAACCATCGTAGCAAAGCGCCAAGAGCGGAAAAAGCTGAAGCGCCTAGTAAAATGGGTACCCTTGGGGCATTGTTAAAAGAAGCGGGCGTGACTAAAGCGAAGAAATAATGACTACTGCTCGTGGCTTGTGATATTTATATATGAATATCACAGGCAATCAAAAAGGCAGCCATAAGGCTGCCTTTTTTAATTCGTCATGATAATTTATAAAGACCTAGCCGCTTATAGTAATTGGCTTAGGCGTTATTAATATCAAAACAGGTTAGCGTACGACAAGACGGCGACTTTCATTGAGCTGAACCTCACCCGGCTGGGTAGCAAGTAACTCACCATCGGGACCTTGGATTTTAGCTTTTAATGTGTTTGGCGCTGGTGTGCTGCGCATATCAGCAGGGGTGACTTTACCCGTATTGACGGATGCTGAGGCAGCTGTATCAGTCATTCCTGACGCAGAGCCATTGCTTAACTCCACTTCACCCGGCTGGGTCGCGATTAATTCACCGTCGGGTCCTTGGATTTTAGCTTTTAATGTATTTGGGGCAGGTGTAGTGCGCATATCAGCAGGGGTGACTTTGCCTGTATTGACGGATGCTGAGGTAGCTGTATCAGTCATTCCTAACGCAGAGCCGTTATTGACTTCAACTGCACCCGGCTGGGTCGCTAGTAACTCACCATTAGGTCCTTCGATTTTAGCTTGTAGGGTGTTATCTACTGGTAACACACGCTTATCTGCTGGCGTCACTTCTGTTTTATTAACAGGCATTGCCATAGCCAGACTTGGTAGAACAAGAGCAGCGCCCATAATGAGCGATAAAGTATTCGTTTTCATAGTATAACTCCAAAATATGTAAAGAGAATAAATGTCTAAACCATGAATGGGTACATTGACGCCATCCTTTTTATACTGGTTTTATTGTTATTACTATTTTTAAAATATCAGCTATGCAGCTGATATTTCAGTGGTAAACTCATTAAATTTCTAACAGTTTGATGTGTGAATGTGTCGTTATGCAACGATTGCTGTCTTAATCTGCATAAACTCAAACTAAACTTATTGTTAAATATTTATTCAACAATAATATATTTACCAGTGTTTGGATCAACCACACGTTGTTGGGTATCGGTATCCGGAACACGAATAACTGGGAAAGTTTGATCCACTTCGGTGTTATCAAGGATGCCTGCCTCGGCTTCTTCACCAACGATAACAGTACGATTTACGCCTTCAACAGCGACGGCAGTGCCTTGCGTGGTATTGACACGTTGTATCTGATCTTCTGGGGCAATGATGACTTCTTTAACACTATACTTAGCCGGACGAATGACCCGAGTGGTCTCGATGACAACAGGCTCTACAGTCCGTACTTCGGTGACAGCAATTTGGGCTTCTGGAGCTTTGACTTCACTGACCACTGGTGTGGGGAATTTACTGCCAAAGTGGTTGTCGCATTGCTGCATGCTTAGACGTACTGGGTTGCCAGCGGCATCCATATAAACGTTGACTGGCATGTCGGCTGCGATAGGGACATATGTACCCACTAAGGCCCCTGAAACCCCATAACGACCGTTTGATTGACCAACGCCCAAGTCACACGCTCCTGCCGAGTAGTCGTTTGTACGCAAGCTGTTGTTATCAACCACCCGCTGAGGAATGGTTACTTCTGACAAGCGCATTTTTTTGATGGTGGCTTCACCCGCTTGTAGTTTAGGGTTTTGATAGGTGTAAGGTGTATAAAATTTGGCTGAACCGTCTTTGACGGCTGTGACGCACTCTTCATAGGTGTCATAACCGACATTACCATGGCCATCAGTGGTCATAGCTGCATTGGCTGAGCTGGCAAACATAGCAAGACCTGAGGTCATTATTGCAGCTGTTAATAGGTTAAGTTTCATAATAGTTCCCTCTCAATGATAAATGAATTTTCCGATTGTCGAATTTTACAAGGACGACCAGCTCAGTTGACACAGTGCTGGTTGTTTTAAAGTATGTTTTTATCAGGCGTATTTTATTGGCATTGATTGATACAAAGTCGGTGGGTTATTTTTAGACGCTTACTTTTGGAGGGTGACTCTACCTTTTGCAGAATAGATATACTCACCAAAAATAAGATGTTCAACGTAACGATGTAAAAATAATGCCATAACCTGTTTAATCCTACTGCACTCGCTGCAATATGGCTGTGACATTAGGCTAGGAATGTGTAGCATAATGTATTAAAAAATCGAAAACGGGCAACATCATTCACCAAAAAAGTACGTTATTATTATTTGTTAACATCAGACGTAGAAAACCAAAAATCTTCTTAATAAAAAACCGCATCTTGTAAGCAAGATACGGTCATTAAAAGGATAAATATTAAAATATACGGCGTCATGATTTAGAAACTTCTATTCATCAACCACTTCAAAGCTAAGACCTGAATGCGCTTTTAAACGGGTTAAAAGCTTGTCGCCCATTGCGGAAGCTGGCGTCCAGAAACCACCACCCACATCATCTTTGCTGACATCTTGTGCCAAACACAATGCCGCTTGTGCCAACATGCGTGAGGTACTGCCATAACCAGGATCTTTGTCCCCAGTGACTTTGGTATGAATGGTTTCTTTATTGGCGGTTTGCCCAAAGAGGCGAATATCAAAGTAGCCGTTTTCTTGCTCTTCTTTCGATGGTCCAGAGCCTGACTTGGGTAGTACATGCTTAGACAGTAATTCACGGCTTGGTTTGATCATCATCGCTGTGGCAAAGCCAAATAAGCCTGCGCTCATCGCGTAACTTGATAGTTGACCTTTTACTCCATCTTTCATCCACATCGCTTCATCATACTTAAAGTCGCGGCCATATTCGTAGTCCAGCAACTGGTTGGTGCGATGTACGATACGGGTGTTGATGCTTGCCATAACAAAAGGGGCCAACCAGCGTTTATGCTCGCTATCATATTCTGGTTTGCTGACATTGTCTTGGCGCACGTTTGGGGCGTCTTTATCATCGTTCAGCAGATAAGGGTTTGCCACTTGCTTACGACGTGATTTATCTTCTCCCACTTCTTCAAAGATAGTGGCCATCGATGCGATGGTACCGCCAGACAGGCCGCCTTTTGCTGCTTTTACGCGCATGTGAATCACATCACAGGTCTCACCAAACGTCTCTTCTGCGTGGGTTTGAGTAAAGTAGACACCTAAGTCCGATGGAATAGAGTCAAAGCCACACGAGTTGACAATACGAGCGCCGCTTTGCTTAGCGGTATCTTGATATTTGTCCATCATGTCTTTGATAAAAATAGCTTCGCCTGTGAGGTCGACATAATCTGTGCCATTGGCCGCACAAGATTTGATTAAAGGCTCACCATATTTGAGATAAGGACCGACGGTAGAGATGATGACTTGAGATTGCTTGGTCATGTCATCAAGGCTGGCTTCATCATTACTGTTGGCAATAATAATATCTACTTTGCTGGCGAGCTTGGACTGTAACTCATTCAGTTTTTCCTCATCACGACCAGCGATCGCCCAAGTAACGTTTGCACCACTCTTGTCTTTAGCATTCGATAAAAATTCCGTTAAATAATGCGCCGTGATCTTACCAACAAAGCTTGTCGCACCATATAACACGACTGCGTAAGGACGGTTTTTATCATTGCCCTTTGCCATATTGTCCTTTGCCATATTGTTTGAGCTGTCCGTATTGTTATCCATATTTATCATCCTTTTTTATTAAGTATTTTAATGGCAAGTATTTGAATAGATAATTAAGCAGTGAGCTAAGGTATTCATGGGGTGGAAGTTTTTATCTATCCGGTCTATTGCCATTATCAGAGCTTGGGTTTTGATTTGCCTTTATATTTTCAGAGACTTTTTGTCAGTAACGTTTGCAAGCAACGTCCTTAAGCAATATCAGGCATAACTGACTAGCAACATTTATAGCAGATTATAGGGTAGAGGTGACAATTATTCAGTAGGAGCTAACCATCTCTACACACAAGCGCTATAAAGAGCGAGATAAGCTAGTAAATATTAAGGTTTGCTACAAACTTTACATAACCCACCGACATTATTACTAAAATGAACGTTTTCTGAAGATAAACATTGCTAATCTATGGACGTAAGCAGTCGTAACGAGTATTAAAAAAACAAAAATTGACGGTATTAATCAAAAGTATTTAATAGATGTATCAATAAATATTAGAGGGATTAAAACAGCTAACAGTAGTAAGTGTCTACTAGGCAGGATTTGAGTCGCGTAGTTTGATTAAAATTTGCTGTGTAAGCTTATCCATCTGGTTTTTTAACAATAATTTGAGGAGAATATTATGTTTCGCTGGGCTATTATTTTTGCCGTAATCGCATTATTAGCAAGTTTGTTAGGTTTTGGCGGCGTCGCTGGCTTATCTGCTAACTTGGCTTATATCTTATTGGCAGTTGCAGTCATCCTATTCATCGTAGCGTTTGTAAGTCGCAAGATGTAAGGGCAGACCACATATTTTTAGAAAACAAAAAGTCCTCAATTTGATTTGAGGACTTTTTTATTGGGACAGTTTTTATTGGAACAGGTTTTTTTACTAGAGCAGGTTTTGAAACAGTTGTGGAAGTTGCAAATAAACCGTCTGAACGCGTCACTATAAGCGTTTGGGCTGGATAATGTACTCCATACGTTTCGCTAATCGAATATCCAAACTGGTAATGCCACCTGTATCGTGCGTGGTCAGTCGTACATTTACCACGTTATAAGTGTTTTGCCACTCAGGATGATGTTCAAGTGCTTCGGCGTGAAAGGCCGCTTGGTTCATAAAGCTCATGGCTTCAATAAAGTCGCTAAAATGATAGCTTTTGACGATGCTGTTACCATCACGCTGCCATCCTGCTAGATCTTCTAACTGCAGATTGATTTGTTTGTCAGATAAACTACTCATATTAATAACCTTTATTGTTATGGTGGATTGGTTTATTAAAAGTATATGGGGTGAAAATCAACAGTGTTAGCGTTATCAAATACAATAACCGCTGTTGTCATGAGCAACGCATAAAAGGCCCGCCTATAGTGCTATCTTGCCATAGGTGTAAGAATAAATATACACATGGATAGAAAGCCAACTTATAGGAGAGCAATGTCGTATTAGTGCTTACACTTCAATCAGCCCCTAGGTATCAATCACTCAATAGACGCTTATAAGGTAATTAAGCGCTACAGCAAATTCTGATACTCAGGATGCTTATGGATATATGAAGAGACAAAAGAGCATTGCGGTATCACTTTTTTGTCTTGCTCCTGTGCATAGTCTAGGGCATGTTTGACCAAAGCTGAACCGACCCCGCGACCACCAAGTTGTTGTGGCACGATTGTATGATCATATACCAGTTTGCCATCACGGTCTTGATAACTGATATAACCAGTTTGACCCTCAATAGAGGTCTCAAAACGCTTTGCGGGTTTATTGTGAATAATGTTTAGATTGGATTTAGAAATGTGGCTGCTCATAAGGGCACTCCGTGATTGATTATTATTATCGAATTTTTATCGTTTATTTAGTCGGCCATGGCATTTTATGACAATTGCGATATAACGTCAGGGTACGCTAGGTAGTACGGTCAGTATGGCGTATCAGTAGCCAACAATCTAGACGCTTAGCGTAAGAGTAGATAGGGCAACTGTTAAGATTCTTAATGGCTATTGATTACATTGGCAAAATTTTAGCGCTATGTTTGTGGTCGTGAAAAAAAGCCATGTGTCAAAATATTTAGTTTAATCGTTTAGCCCTAGATGTCAGATAGCGTTAATAAAAAAGGTAGCTTGAATAGAAACAATAAGCGGCTCTATGACAAAATGAGCAAAACACAGGGTAAAGCAACTGTCAGCTTGCAGGGTATGCGCCACAATGCGATAATGACTGATAATTTGTAACCCTGATTTTGAGGTACGGCACGCTTAGCAGCATCGCTAAGTTGCATTTGCTGTTCTCTTCTATGCAGTCTATCGGAGTGTTAATGGCTCAATATATTTACACGATGAACAACGTGTCAAAACTTGTTCCCCCTAAGCGTGAAATCTTAAAAAATATCAACCTATCATTTTTTCCTGGTGCCAAAATTGGTGTTTTAGGTATCAATGGTTCAGGTAAATCAACGTTGCTACGTATCATGGCTGGCGTCGATACTGAGTTTAGCGGTGAAGCGCGCGCGCAAGCAGGCACCAAAGTTGGCTATTTGCCACAGGAACCACAGCTTGACGACAGCAAAGATGTCCGTGGTAATGTCGAAGACGGTATGCGCGAAGCATTAGATGCGCTAGCACGTCTCGATGCCATTTATGCAGAATATGCTGAACCTGATGCTGACTTTGATAAGCTTGCAGAAGAGCAAGGCAAGATGGAAGACATCATCCAATCGTGGGACGCGCATAATTTAAATACTCAGCTAGAAAAAGCCGCTGAGGCGCTACGTCTGCCACCATGGGATGCGGATGTCAGCAAACTATCAGGTGGTGAAAAACGCCGTGTGGCACTGTGCCGCTTGTTATTGTCACGCCCTGACATGCTATTACTGGACGAGCCGACCAACCATTTGGACGCCGAGTCTGTCGCATGGCTTGAGCAGTTCTTGCAAAACTATAGCGGTACCATCGTGGCTATTACCCATGATCGCTATTTCTTAGACAATGTCGCTCAGTGGATCTTGGAGCTTGACCGTGGCCATGGCTATCCGTATGAAGGCAACTATACTGAGTGGCTAGAGCAAAAGAACAACCGACTTGAGCAGCAGAATAAGCAAGAAGAATCTTTTGCTAAAGCCCTGAAAAAAGAGCTTGAATGGATTCGTAAAAATCAAAAAGGCCAACAGGCGAAATCCAAATCTCGTGTACAGCGTTTTGAAGAGTTAAACTCACAAGAGTTCCAAAAACGTAATGAGACCTCTGAGATCTATATTCCACCTGGCCCACGTCTAGGTAATAAAGTCATTGAAGTAAACGACATCTCCAAATCATTTGGCGACCGCTTACTATATGAAAACCTAAGCTTTAACGTGCCAGCTGGCGCTATCGTTGGTATTATCGGTCCAAATGGTGCGGGTAAAACCACGCTGTTTAACATGATCACTGAGCGCGATACCCCAGATACCGGCTCGGTCGACTTGGGCGAAAGTGTCAAAGTTGCCTATGTTGGTCAGGTACGTGATCACTTAGATGATAATAAAACCGTGTGGGAAGAAGTGTCTGACGGCCTTGATATCATTACCGTTGGCGACTACACCACGCCAAGCCGTGCGTATATCGGCCGCTTTAACTTCAAAGGTTCAGACCAGCAAAAACACGTTGGACAACTATCAGGTGGTGAGCGTAACCGTCTGCAGTTGGCGAAGACGCTAAAGCAGGGGGCAAACGTCTTGCTTCTTGATGAACCATCAAACGATTTGGATATCGAAACCTTACGTGCGCTAGAGGATGCGATTCAAGTATTCCCCGGTACAGTAATGGTCGTATCGCATGATCGCTGGTTCCTTGACCGTATTGCAACCCATATCTTGGCATTTGAAGAAGAGGGTCCCGTGTGGTTCGATGGCAACTATACTGAGTTTGAAGCCTATCGCAAAAAAACCATGGGTGATGATGCCAGTCCTAAGCGCATGAAGTACAAAAAGATTTCTAACTAGAGTGTTGGCTTAAAAGCTGAAATGAAAGCTTTCATCTGACACAATAAAAAAGACCTCTAACGATTAGAGGTCTTTTTTTATGCTTAATATCACAGACTAGCACTTTATCAATTAACGCTTACGTCCAAATTTGCGCTGTTTTTTATTCTTAATCTCAGTGATAGCATGAGTGATTTCAGTCTCATCTAAGCTTGCCACTTGCTGCAAAATTTGCATCATATCAGGCGTCAGTACGTACTTGGCATGATGGGCAATGTCGTTAATACGGTGATCAAAGGTTAACACGCCAGTCTCATCATCTTTTTGTAAGTAATTGAGACGAGTCAAGGCACTGATGAAGCTAGTAAATAAAGCACGGTCGAAGAAGTCAGGAATATCATCCGCATAGAGCACAGACAAGCGCTGACCAAGCAGATGACACAAGTCAACGACTTCGTTTTCGGTCAAATTTCCTGAGCCTTGCTGGGCGAGTAGGGCAAGGGTCATAAAGTAACGCTCAAGACTCTGTCCCACTGGGGTCGCCAATACTTGCAGCTGCTGATAGTACTTACTGTTTGATTCAGGAGCGCTGAGTACGCCATCACCCAATTCTACAATCAGTCCATGAGAGAGCAGACTATCGACTTTTTTGTTGAGGGTTTCGGCTAAGCCATGCGCTGGATAATATAAGAATAGCTCGCTTTGTAAGAAGGGATACAATTGCTCAGTAATACTGTTTAGGCGGCTGCGCTCTATGCGGCCATTACGCGCAACTAAGGCTGCTAAGAAAGACAGTAAGATGAAGACATGCAGGATATTATTACGGAAGTAGCTAAGGAGTGCCGCCTGTTTGCCCGCAACCTGAATGATGTCGCCTAAGATGTGCGGCGTACGTTCGATGAGCTTTAATTTAATGCCATAATCAATGATTTGCTGCGGAGTCATATCAGTGATGACAGTGTCATCTGAATAGGCCAGCTGCTGAGCAAGACCTTGATAGAGTGCGATTTGCTCGCGGCAACTATTTTCATCTAACGCGGCTTTGGGTGCGGACAGCAGTACTAATGACAATAACGACACTGGCGTGACCACCGCGGCTTTATTGATGTGCTGCATGACTTTTACGCCAATATTATCGACCATCGCACTGGCTTTATCGTCCAGTGGTGTGTCGGTACGATCGGCAGGTAGGCTATTGGCTGGTACATCGAACTTTTGCATAAAGTCGCTGAGGTACAGTGGCGTGCCAAAGCTCAAGTGTACATTACCAAAGATACGCTCAATTTTACGGCCAACTTTGAGTAGTCCAATCAAAGACTCAGACTCTTTTGGCTTACCTTTTAGCTCACCAATATAAGTACCGCCTTCCATAATGCGCTCATAACCAATGTACGTCGGGATGAAGACCACGGGCTTATTGGACTGACGCAATTGACTGTGGACGGTCATCGCCAGCATCCCCATCTTCGGTGGCAACAGGCGGCCTGAACGCGAGCGACCGCCTTCAATAAAGTACTCAATGGGCGTGTTGCGAGTGATAAGGGTGTGCATGTACTCGCGTAACACCGCTGTATAAAGCGCATTACCACGGAAGCTGCGGCGAATATAAAAGGCCACTGCACCGCGTAATAGTGGGCCTAATACTGGCACATCTAAGTTGTCACCGGCTGCGACATAAGGAATGCTTAGCCCTCGCTTGTAGATGACGTAAGACAATAATAAATAGTCAACATGGCTACGATGACACGGGACGTAAACCAGCTCATAGTCCGTGGCAAGATCGCGCACACGCTCGAAATGATGGACTTCTACGCCATCGTACAATTGCGTCCATAACCACGTTAAAAACTTATAAAAACCGCGAATGATAGAGTGTGAGTAATCATTGACCATCTCATTGGCATAACCTTTCGCCAAGACACGAGCCTCACGTACACTGGTGCCCGTTTCTGCGGCTTCAGTCTCTATCGCGTGTTTGATCGCTGGTGAGTACACCAATTTGTCTACCAAGTTACGTCGATCTGACAAGTCAGGGCCGAGCATACTGGCACGCTGCTTGTCTAAATAAGTCGTGAGATGCTGCTGTAACATGCGTACCAGCTCACGATTGCCATCAGCTGCTGCTACCAATGCATAATTTGGCACGGCGTCGGCTTTATTTTTAGTATCATTTTCCGTGTTTGTTGAGTCGGCGTTTGCTGAATCAATGGCCCCTGATTCAAAAACAGCAGCGTTCTCTGGGTTTTCTTGAAGATGGTCCGTAATAAGGGTGCGCAAATCTTGTGGTGGGTGGAATTGGACAAAGGTATCACGCCCCATCACCCCAATATTAAACAGTTGCTTAGTGATACTGGGGTCCTCCCAGTTATCAGCGGTCAGCAGTTTGAATAAAGAATCCTCTTTCTCTGGTGCGCGTCCCCATAAAATAGACACTGGCACCAACCGAACCTTTAGCTCTGGGTATTGCAAGACCGCTGACACCAAACGGCCAAGGCGCGGTGATAATTGACTGTCTTTGGCACTTGGGTGGTTTAAAAATATGATGGCCGCATTTTCTTTGATATTGTGGGCAGCATCATTTACGCCAACCAACGCTGGTGGTAAGTTGTGCTCTTGCGTCTGCAAATCAATCAAAATACTGTTGGAGCGTGAGTAATCTTGCAACACATAAAATCTTAGGGTCTGATCGTCAGCATCGAATTCAGGCAACTCCCCTAAAAGCTTAGGTTTGACAGCAACGTCAAGCAGCTGACCTGATAGCTTACGATACAGCTGATTGATCGGGGCGTTAGCATAAGGCGTGGGTACGCTTGGATTGACGTCAGTTGGAGAAGGGTTATCAGTGACGACTGGCGCTTTAAAAATCCGTTTTTTTAGAAACTTCGGTATCATAATCAGTATCAAAAATAGTCAAATATGTTGCGCTTATGATGCCATAAAAGCCATCAAAGCGATATATAGTGTCTGTATATACTGCTAATATTCATAAGGTCTCGTGATCACACACGACATCGAGCCCTATGAGGCGCACGCAATTATTTGAGTATTCAGGGGCTAAGCATAATAATATATTGGCACAAAATACGCTAAACTGTAGGTTTACTTACTCATTAACGTCACTGAATGAAGCTAAAATATTATGACTCCAGCCATCGATCTTGCCAAACAACGTGGACTTGATTATCAAGTGCACGAATACACTCATGACAGTAGTGCCCCCTCTTTTGGACTAGAAGCCGCTGAAAAGCTAGGGGTTGACGTGACTCAAGTTTTTAAGACCTTGGTCGTATCGACAGACACAGGTGCGCTCGCTGTGGCAATATTACCAGTCGATAAAACGCTCAACTTTAAGAAAATGGCCAAAGCCTTATCTGCTAATAAATTGCTACCCTGCAAAAAAGTTCAAATGGCAGATCCCAAGCAAGTAGCTCGTAGTACGGGCTATGTGCTGGGCGGTGTCAGCCCGTTAGGACAAAAAAAGCGCTTAAAAACTGTGATAGATCGTTCAGCACAAGCTCAGCCAACGATTTATGTGAGTGGCGGTCGCCGTGGTCTGGAGATTGAGCTGCCACCTGCCCAATTAGCAGAAACATTGGCGGCTTGCTTTGATGCGATTACTGATGACTAAGCCGCCTGATCGTTAATGATCAGATAAGCTCAGAACTGACAGGCGCTTAGCTGCTACCCCTCAATCATATATTACAAGGACATACTTATGCCCCATTTAACCATTCAAGCCACGCCTAATGTCAGTATTTCACACGAAGAAGCCTTCCTCAAATCTTTGAACAAGGTGCTGTGGGACAGTGGACATTTTGGTCAGCAGACCGATATCAAAGCACGCATCGTACCCATTGAGACGTTTTTAGTGGGTACAGAAGATGACGAACAAAACAACGGCTTTATCTATGCGCATTTAAAAATCATGACAGGTCGTACTTTGGAGACGCGTAATCAGTTGGCTGAACTATTGATGTCAACCATAGAGGAGATACTAAACGCAGAGCAGTCAGGGCGAGCGGCGTTACAGATATGTGTAGAGGTTGAAGAGATCAGCGCGGTTTATCATAAAAAAATGCTTGGTCGTTAAAGGCACTGTTTAAAGGTATTATTTAAAGACACTGGCCTCTTTAACCTCTCTAGTCATGACAAACTATGAGTGTTCGCACAGTGACTTACTGGCATACTTTGGTAGTATCACCACTTCTACTTTGTAGCCTGCGGTTTTACTATGGGTTGCCATCAAATTGCGTGCGACACGTAATCGGTACTCCCCCGTACCCGGTAAACAGTCTTGATAAACAATACCGCCTTTGCTGCCATCATAAGTGCCATTTGGCATATATAGCACACCAACATTCGCGGTCTCAGGCGTGCCTGCCAGTGGGGCAATGTTGACCACGGCATATTGCCCATCTTCAGCCTGAAAACGGTACCAGTGCTCTTTTTCACTAGAAGCTAACTTCCCAGTAGTCGTACTACTCACCGCACCTTTGGCAAAGTGAATGGGGGTGTCGCTACTTTTCGCAGTCGCGCTATTGGTAGCCATACTGACAAGCGCGGTACTAAGCAGTAGGGCTCGTCCACAGTGTTTGGCTGGTGAAGCGGTCTGATGTTTTATGGGTAACATGATTGACTCCTGTGATTTTTTATTCGTTATTCATTGCCTACTACCTATTAGGACTCTTAATTTGAGTTGCATGATATTTAGTTAAGCATAAAAAAGTGCCTAAATGAACTGACCCCCAAATGTTGGACGGTTTAAGTTTATATCAAGGACTGAGTTCTG
>NZ_JABASS010000007.1 GCF_016107545.1 Psychrobacter namhaensis | reverse complement strand
TCTACGCTCGACGGCAGGTAGACAACACTTTGTGCAAGCAGGGTATTTGACTATTCAATAGTTAAATCCAATATAACTTCTACCAATGGAACGAGCAGTGACATTATGATAGATCAGGCTCTTATGTCAGATATGCTAAGTCCATTTTGGGTAAGCATCAAGCTTGCCAGTACTACCACCTTATGCCTATTACTGTTTGCCACCCCTGTAGCGTATTGGCTTGCTAAGCCCAGCCGTACGCAAGTTGGGGCACGTCTTAAAGTTTTGCTCATGGGCACTATTGCCATGCCACTTGTTTTGCCTCCTACGGTCATCGGCTTTTATCTTTTGTTACTGCTAAGTCCCAGCGTGGGCATCGGTCAGTGGCTTAATGAGCACAACATGAGCTCGTTGATTTTTACTTTTGAAGGGCTTGTTATCGGCTCGATTATTTACTCATTACCTTTTTATATCCAGCCTGTTTATGCCCAATTTTTGCGTATTCCTCGAAACGTCATGGATGTTGCTCATTTATTAGAGCCTAGTTATATGAGGCGTTTTATAAGGGTGGTCTTACCGCAAGCGCGCGTTGGTATTGTGCTGGGCAGTTTGATCAGCTTTGCTCATACTATTGGTGAGTTTGGCGTTGTACTTATGATAGGCGGTAGTATCTCAGGTGAGACTAAGGTGGTATCGATTGCGATATATGAGCAAGTTGAAGCGCTGAACTACGAAGCGGCGCACATGATGTCAGGCCTTCTCATTATTATGGGTGTGGTCATGGTTGCCCTGATTGCTAGCGTCAGTCGAATGAGTCAGCGTTCATCAAGCTAAAGTGTTTAATAACTTTTCAATAGTACTTGCTTTATAGTTTTTACTAGGAAGTCTGATACAAATCATACGATTCTACAGACACAAAAAAACCCCAAACAATCTAATGTTTGAGGCGAAACTCGCTTAAACTTAACAGTCTAAATTCGTTTTAAATATGGCGCAGCGGACGGGACTCGAACCCGCGACCCCCGGCGTGACAGGCCGGTATTCTAACCAACTGAACTACCGCTGCTTAGGTCGTCTTAGCTTATTTAGCCACTCGCTAAGAAGTGGTGGGTGATGACGGATTCGAACCGCCGACATTCTGCGTGTAAGGCAGACGCTCTACCAACTGAGCTAATCACCCTTCGAACAATTGCTATGCAATTTATTCAACATCAACTGAGCCCTAAGTTTGTCACTAAGCTCCGTTGCTGTGGGTGTGTATTATATAGATTTACAGTTGGCTGTCAAATAGTATTTTAAAAATTTTAGTAAATAATTAAAAATATATTTTTAATCTTATTGTTTACAGTAACTTGCATCATTTGCTTAGGGTTACTGCTATACAAATTCGTATCACAGTTAGCTATCGTTTGGTGGCAAAAAGCTATTATACTGTATTATGCTTTGTTTTATCTTGATTGCCGGAGGCTAGTATAGACACTTCTACTATTAAACACACTTTTACCACCTGGTCTTGGGGAGACTTTGCAGGCTTAGGTCTGGTATTGCATGTGGTGCTAATGATAGTAATGACACTACGGATTGTATCGGTGCAGCGCAATATCGGTGTATCGATTGCTTGGGTTGCTGTGCTCTATACATTGCCGCTGTTTGGTTTTATTGCTTATATCCTGTTGGGGGAGCCGATGATTGGGCGGCGCTATCGTGAGCGAGTGGATCAAGCTAGCCTACTGATGAACGATATGGCGCGCCGCGAGCATTTGGTGTTTGATCAGGGACAAGATTTGCTACCACTCAATTATCGCGGTGTCAGCCAAATCGGCACACGCTGGACAGGGCTTGGGGTATTTCCTGATCACAAGATGCAGTTACTCACTGAGTCTAATGCCATTTTTCAGAGTCTGATTGAGGATATAAACGCGGCGCAGCGTATTATCCTGATGGAGTTTTATATTGTATATCCCAAGGGACAGGTGCTAGAGGTGATAGAAGCGCTATCGGCAGCAGCAGAGCGGGGCGTAGAATGCCACGTACTGGCTGATAGTGTGGGGAGTTTTAGTTTTTTTAATAGTAGCGCTCATCGTACGTTAGAGCGAGCGGGTGTTTTTGTCCATCAGTCGCTGCCAGTGGGGCTATTTAAGACGCTGTTTAAGCGCTCAGATTTGCGCAATCATCGTAAGATGGTGATCATTGATGAACATATCGGGTATATCGGTAGTTTTAACTTGGTCGATCCGAGATTTTTTAAACAAAATAAAAACGTGGGACAGTGGATTGATGTAGCAATACGCACCACCAGTCGGCACTCGATCAGTATTACGATGGCCATGGCAAAGGTCATCGCAACGGATATCGGTGCTGAAAACAACGACAATCTACACGCCCTCAATCAGCGGGTAAACAGCTATACTCGTCGGCTATACGTGATGGACCCAACCATCAATGATTTAAACAGTCGGGTAAAAGTGTTAGGCGATCACGCTGACTATCACAAGCAGCCAGATATTGGCTCGACATCGATTATCATACCCAGAATGCCAGTCGTCGAAGGTGTGCTGGCGCAGCTGATACCTTCAGCACCACAAGTGACGGCCCATGTGATTTATAATACGTTGGTAACGGTGGTGCATCGTGCTAACAAACGCATTCGTATTACTACCCCGTATTTTGTACCCGACGAAGCATTGTCAGGCGCACTCGCAATAGCAGCCAAGCGCGGGGTTGAAGTGACGCTTATTGTGCCTGAAAAAGTCGATTCGTTTCTCGTGCAGCATGCATCACAAGCCTGCTATCAAGAATTGCTTGAGGCAGGTGTCACCATTGCTTTATTTAAGGGCGGGCTGCTGCATGCTAAAACGGTGGTTATCGATGATGATTATTGTCTATTTGGCACCGTGAATATCGATCAGCGCAGCTTTTATCTTAATATGGAGGTCAGTTTGGCAATTTACACGCCAGCGATGGTCGCTCAAGTGGCTGACTGCCAAGAGGTGTATTTACAAAACTGCCGGTATTTGGGCTTAGAAGAGTGGCGTCAGCGCCATGGTGCTGAGCGTTTGTTTGATAATGTGGTACGCTTATTTAGTCCTTTATTGTAGCGCCTCACACTTTAGGTTGCCTTAACCTGTGTATGTGGGTTTATGACTCTGCTGGTTTCACTATTTTATTATCAACTTATTTACAGAAAGGACCCGGTTGTCTATGTCTGCATCGCCCGTCACGCCACTTGATTACATTGCAGCCGGTTATTGGCAAGACTTCTTAGCCAAGCGTCCGATTGCAGGCGGCATTGCTTATGAAACTGAGCTTCGCGACTGTGTGTTGGACGAGTCGTTGGCAAGCTTGCAGCGAGTGGACATGTTATTGTCACAGCTACGCCGTAACATGATTAAGGCGGATCAGTGGAATGAGCAGGCACTATTAGTCGATGAGCGCCATCGTAATTTTATGATGTTTTTAGCGTTTTATGCAGGGCGAGTATTGGCGAAGCAGTGGCAAAGCACGCCGCATTGGTATGGTCAATTTGAGCTACGCAAGCGCTATCCTGAACTGTCACTAGTAACCGATGATTTTTATCAACACATGGCGGTAAACTATCGTGATGACACGGACAATAGTACCGTGGTATCCCTGTTTTTTGCCTTAGAGCCAATAGGGTTGCGTCTGTTTGGTCATATCGATCGGCAGTTTGCGGCAGTGCAAGGCGGTCAAGTGGCTAGTGGCTTATACCAAGCAGTCAGCGCAAAACTACCGAATGATAGGTTACTTAATAATAAATTACCAAATAACAGTGATAACCAAGTGACTGAATCAGCCACTTATAGCGATATTCAGAATGCTGATCGCAATATCGATGTCCATTTAAACACTAGTGAAGCGTCGATTGTTCACAAACCATTAAATGGCGTAGCTGGCAAGGAGAGACCAGCGGCTAGTGACTTATCTGAAAATAGTAAGCTTGAGCTGGCTAAAGCAGAGACATTATTAACCAATCGTCCCTCAGAGCAGCTTGTCATAACAAAACCAGCATCGGCACTAAAGACCTCACCAACGCCAGAGATGTTCACACAGCTGCTTGTAGAGCTAGATGACATAGCAGTAGAGCAAAGTGCGGGTAATACTGAATATCAGCAAGCTAATAATGTATTGGCACAATTTGAGCGGCATATTGCCAAGCAAAATAAGCCTCGGGCGCAAGTTTTTTTTTCAGAGAAACATTTGGCCGCAAAAAAGCAGGCGCTGCTGGCACTCCATGAAGCTGCTAATGCTGGTCATACCGCTGCGATGTTGCGTTTGGCCATGTATGAGCTACTTAGTGAGGGCTTAGCCGTTGATAAAGTAGCTGGTACAGCGTCTGGGGTTGAGTGGGTTAAACAGGCAGCCAGCCAAGATGACAGCCGTGCCCAGCGCCTACTAAGTAAGATGTATTACCAAGGACTAGGAGTCACTCAAGACATAGATAATGGTAAATATTGGCTCACGCAAGCCGCCAAAAATGGTCACGCTGAAGCCGCCGACTTGGTCGCACATTGGCAACAAGCGCAAGTGCTGATGACCACAAAAAAGCAAGAGCAGCATAGTATCAAACGCTATCAAATATTGCTTGGCGTAGTGGGCGTAATAGCGTTGTTGATATTGATTTTTGTCTAAAATATTTTATGGTAAATCACCTTTAAAAGCTTATTATTAAGCGCTAAATTCAGGTAGAATTGGCGCGTTTTTTACGACTGTTTTTATTATTTGATCAATTACTAATCTAGGCTGCTTCATGCCATCTTCCCATACCTCCTCTGATTGTTCTGCAAAATCATCCTCTGATCTTGCATCGCCGCCTAGCTGTGCTGTTTATACGCCGCCCCTTTATTATCAACTGATTATCGGTTTACTCAAGCCCTTGTATCGGCTGCAAGTATGGCGACGCTCACATCAGCGCGATAACTATCAACAAGAGGTTGAGCAGCGTTTTGGTAAACGATATCCTGCACGGCCATTGGCTGATGCCACGCGTACTACTGAGTCGCAGGCGAATAAAGGCGTGATTTGGTGCCATGCGGTCTCATTGGGTGAGACCAACACAGTGGCCCCTTTGTTAGAGGCTTTGTTGGCAGAGGGGTATCAGATATGGCTGACCAACACCACACAAACAGGCTTTGCTCGCGGCGCCAGTCGTTTTGCTGATGAGATTACTCAAGGTCGCATGAGCCACAGCTACGTCCCTGTAGATAGCCCGGTCGTTATTGAGACTTTTTTGGCTCATGTGCAGCCCATAGCGGCTTTGTTTGTAGAAACAGAGCTGTGGGCAAATATCTTAACCAAACTGTCTGAGCATCACGTCCCTAGTATCCTAGTCAACGGTCGGCTGTCGGCGTCTTCATTTAAAAGCTATCAAAAAATTGCGGCCGTCAGTACCAGTATGATGAAAAACCTGACGTTAATCATTGCGCAAGACAATGAGTCTGCGAAACGCTTTCGGCAGTTGGGGGCGTATAGTGCGCAGATTCGGGTGGCAGGCTCGTTAAAGTGGGTGATTAACGCCCCTAAGCTTGCTGCCGGCGCCAGCGTCACAGAGGCGGCTGATATTCAAGGCGAGCATACGACGGTACAAACACTTCACCTCGCTCATCGTCAGGTCGACTTAGCAGAAAAACTGGGTATAGTCGGCCGACCAATTTGGGTGGCGGCAAGCACGCATAGCGGCGAAGAAGCAGTGGCGCTATCCTTGCATCAGCAGTTGTTGTCCAATCCAGCACTGGCCAATACGTTGTTAATCATCGTGCCAAGACATCCTGAACGGTTTGATGAAGTAGCAACACTCATTCAAAACACAACGTTAAAAATGGCGCGGCGTAGTAGAGAGGAGGCCATTAGCATAGATACCCCCGTTTATTTGGCAGATAGTATGGGTGAGCTGATGATATGGTACGCATTGGCAGATGTGGCACTAGTGGGTGGCTCATTGATTGATATTGGCGGGCACAATCCTGTTGAGCCTGCGAGCGTCGCAACGCCTGTGATAATGGGGCGCTATACTCAATCGTGTCAAAGTGTGGTGGACAAACTGTCTGAGGTAGGGGCGCTATATCAACCGCAAAATCCTTGCTATCGTCCCGTTACGGTGGAAGAGGTGGCAGCGAATGTCATTGCTACAGATGAGCAAGTAGCCACTCATAATAAGGCAAATATCAATCAAGAGCTCTCTACAAACCAAGCGCCCTCTAGCAAACAGTCTGCTGCTAACAATGACGACAAAACCCGTATTTATCAGCAGCTGGCGTTTTGGCTCAGTCACCTAGAACTGGCAAAACAGGCGGGACACGCAGGCGAGCAGATGACCAAACAACAGCAAGCGGTATTGACCCGTCAACTTACCATGATTACCAGTGTCATCGAGCAACACTCACACGCAGAGACTTTATGAACTGTTTATTACTACCAGCGGCAAACTTTTTGCACGATACGGCACACATTCACGCACTGCCACAAATTGATCACGTTAACAATGTATTGGCGGCAAAAGTTGGAGACACCCTTAAAATTGGTCAGCTCGGCGGTTATTTAGGGACGGCAGTTATTGATGGTATGACCTCTGATCGTATCCAGTTGCGTGATGTCCAGCTCAGCATCGCACCGCCAGCTAAGCTAGATTTGACGGTGATCCTGGCACTACCGCGTCCCAAAGTACTGCGCCGCTTGATTATGGATATGACCGCGCTTGGCGTACGCGATATCATCCTGATAAATAGCTACCGCACGCAAAAAAGCTATTGGCAAAGCCCGATACTTAAACGCCTTGATGAGCTTGTATTAGAAGGGCTACAACAAGGCGTCGATACAATAGCGCCTCGTATTAGTCTACAAAAACGCTTTAAACCGTTTGTCGAAGATGAATTGCCTCGGTTGGTGAGCAAAGGCGCTATCGTGGCGCACCCGTATACTTCCCAGTCATTGACACAGTACTTAAAAAAGCAGTATTTACAAAAACAGGACTTACAGAAGCCGTCAGCATTGGTCATGCCTCATCTGGTTTGTATTGGTGCTGAGGGTGGTTGGATTGATTACGAGATAGAATTACTTGCCGCCCAAGGCTGCGAGGCAGTACATGTAGGCCCGCGCATATTACGGACTGAAGCGGCCGTTAATGTTCTGTTGGGGCAGTGGCTACTATAAAGCAGTAACGTGTGCTTTCACTTAAATCAGCTATAAAAATAAGTAAACACGATGGGCGATAGATGTAGCCCTGTAAACGCGCAGATTAAGTCGCATCATAGACCAATTTCTGAATTAACAAATGTATTGATAGTTAATCTCATTTGCATTAGTATGTTGTTTCCATACATTATGGTCTTATCAGTCTGAACCATGCGTGATCGATACCGCGATTGGTAGCACAATTTTGTTTCACCATCCATCTCATCTTTTTATAGCGCCATTATGGGGAAAACCATGTCATTGAACACCCTCACCGCCACTTTAACCTCTAATAAGCTGACCTTACCTGTTGCCGTATTTGGCATGATGCTGGGTCTTACTGGCTGTAACAACTCATCTACGACAGAAGAGAGCGTGGATGCAGAAACAACGGCAGTTAGCACGGAAGAAAGCGTCGCTAATGATGGTGCTACCAGCACTGATGGTCAAACGATTACTATCTACTCATCACGTAATGAGCAGTTAATTAAGCCACTGCTAGATCGTTATACTGAGCAGACAGGGGTGAAGGTTGAGCTGGTCACGGACAGCACTGGGCCATTGCTGGCGCGTTTAGAAGCGGAAGGGCAAAATACCCCAGCTGATATGCTTTTGACGGTTGATGCGGGTAACTTGTGGCAAGCTGCGCAGCAAGGCTTACTGCAGCCAGTGGCTTCAGACGTTTTAGCAGCAAATGTCCCTGCAAAGTATCGTGACCCAAAAGGTCAGTGGACAGGCCTGTCATTACGCGCCCGTACTATCTTTTATGACCCAAGTAAAGTTAGTGCCGATGAGCTATCGACTTACGCAGATTTGGCGGATCCAAAATGGAAAGGCAAGTTGTGTCTTCGTACTTCTAAAAAGGTTTATAATCAGTCGCTTGTGGCCAGCATGATAGAGCACTTGGGCGAAGAAAAAACAGAAGAAATCATTCGTGGATGGGTGGATAACCTAGCGACTGATGTATTCAGCGATGATACCAGCATGCTAGAAGCCATTGCCGCTGGTCAGTGTGAAGTAGGTATTGCTAACAGTTACTATTATGGTCGTCTGTTGGATGAAAAACCAGATTTCCCGGTAGAGATATTCTGGGCCAATCAAGGCACGACAGGCACGCATGTCAATGTCTCAGGCGCTGGTGTGGTTGCTGGTTCAGACAATCCAGATGGGACGCTTAAATTAATCGAGTGGCTGTCATCGGACGAAGCGCAAGGCATCTATGCCAGCTCTGATAAAGAATTCCCAGTAAAAGAAGGGGTGGATGAATCAGAGATGCTCAGATCATGGGGTCCGTTCAAAAAAGACGATATCAACGTGCAGAAGTTTGGCGAATTACAAACCCAAGCAATTCAAATGATGGACAAGGCGGGTTACAAATAGAGTAACAACAGACATGCCAATCTCAGATTTTTTGAGGTTGGTATTGATCTTTAAGGCATCTATGCATGTGACACGGTAACAATATATGATCAAAACGCCAGACACGTCTGTAGGGCAAAACGATACAGGTAATGACAGGGTCAATGATAAAAAAACTGTCAGCCAAGACCACGCCGTCCGTAAACGTATGATCTCGAAATCAGTCTTAGGACTGATTTCGCTGTTTATGCTTGTACCGATTTTGATCGTGTTGTTATCGTGGACGCAGCCAGTAGCTGATATATGGACGCACATGGCAGATTATGTACTGCCTCAAGTCCTTAAAAACACTGCTATCTTATTGTTGATGGTGACTATTATTTCTGGCACTATCGGCACTGCGCTTGCTTGGGTGACCAGCATGTACCGCTTCCCTGGGCAGCGTTTTTTTTCGTGGGCACTGATGTTGCCGTTGGCGTTTCCGGCCTATGTGTTGGCGTTTGTCACGGTTGGTATTGTGGATTTTAGCGGGCCATTACAAACGGGCTTAAGGGATTTGGGCATCAATACGGCGATACCCTCGGTACGTAATGTGTGGGGCGCAGGTATGGTGTTGTCTCTGGCATTTTATCCCTATGTTTATTTGCTGGCGCGCCAAGCGTTTTTATCTCAAGGCAGGCGGGCGATAGAAGCGGGACAGATGCTGGGACTTAGCCGTGGTCGCGTGTTCTTTCGGCTGGCACTGCCACAAGCGCTGCCGTGGATCATTGGTGGGTTGCTACTGGCCAGCATGGAAACCTTGGCAGATTTTGGCGCGGTTTCGGTGTTTAACGTCGACACCTTTACCACGGCTATTTATAAAGCGTGGTTTGGTTTTTTTAGTTTAACGACGGCGGCCCAGTTGGCGGCGCTGTTAATCGGTGTGGTCTTTATCGTGGTGTTGTTTGAGCAGTATTGGCAGGCCAAGCGGGGAAGCTCAGTCACTCAAGGCAGCAGCCAACGTTTTGAAGCCAGTAAACCTGCTAAACTGGCCATGACGCTCCTGTGTACACTAGTATTTGCAATCGCCTTTTTAATACCATTTTTGCAGCTGATTTATTGGACCGCATTGAATTTTCGGCAAGATTTTGATGCTCGTTACGTTGATTTTGTGACCAATAGCCTGATGATTGCTAGTATGACCACGCTTTTTATTGCCTTTTTGGCGGTTATTATTGCGTGGATTAAGCGGCAGTATCCTGATAAATTAACCAAGCTGATGACCACTTTAGCCAATTTGGGCTATGTGGTACCAGGTACGGTTTTGGCGGTAGGCATCTTTATTCCAATCGCTTGGCTAGACAACCAAATGATTGCTTTTGGTATTACCTCGCAGCAATTTCTGTCCGGCAGTGTGATTGTGATGCTACTGGCATTATCGACGCGCTTTATGACGGTGAGTTTTCAGCCCATCGATCGGCAGTTACAGCGATTGACAGTCAATCAAGAAGCCGCAGCCAATCTGCTGAGTGACAGTCCTTATCAGCGTTGGCGACAGGTGATGTTACCAGTGCTTAGCCCCGGCGTGCTGACGGCCTTACTGATGGGGTTTGTCGAAGTGATGAAAGAGATGCCGATTACTTTGATGACGCGTCGCCAAGGCTGGGATACGCTGGCTGTGCGAGTGTTTGAGATGACCAGTGAAGGCATGTGGGGTCGTGCGGCCTTACCAAGCTTATTGATTGTGCTGGTTGGACTACTCCCTGTTTGGATATTATTGCGTCAAAGTGATAAGCAAGGATAAAAGCAATTTTAAAGACAGCTCATTTTACTAATCGCTAACTGGTACCGTCTATGTACACCGATTCAATGAACGACTCATCAGACCCTAACGCCGTAAAAGCCAAGTCAATAAAGACTAAGGCGAATTCTGAGCATGCAACAAAACCGCCAGTAGCACAAATTAAAATGCCTCAAACTCCGCCTAAAAAAAACCAGAAACCAGACAGTCCCTTTAGCCAAGAGGTTGAAACAGATATTACGAGCAACGCTTATTTTAGTGTGCAAGATCTGATCGTGGGCTATGACGATGTTACCATCGTTAATGGGCTGTCATTAATGTTACAACAAGGCGAGATTGGTTGTTTTCTGGGTTATAGCGGCTGTGGTAAAACCACGGCGCTACGAGCGATTGCAGGGTTAGAGCCAAGCCGCGGCGGCAGCATTTACTTAAATAATCAGTGTCTTACTGATAAAACCGCTCGTAACTCATTTGCCGTAGCCCCCGCCAAACGCGGTATGGGTATGGTGTTTCAGGACTATGCACTGTTTGGTCATCTTAGCGTGGCAAAAAACATCGCATTTGGACTGAATAAATGGTCTACCGCTGACAAAAAAGCCCGTGTGGCTGAAATGTTAAGCCTCGTTGAGTTGACTGAGCATGCGGACAAACGTCCAAATGAGCTCTCGGGTGGTCAACAGCAGCGGGTAGCCTTAGCCCGCGCACTGGCACCAAAGCCTAAGCTGCTCTTACTAGATGAACCCTTTTCTAATTTAGATGTGGTATTACGTGAGTCATTGGCAATGAGTGTCCGTGATATTCTCAAACGTACCAATACCACAGCGATTTTGGTGACTCATGACCAAAATGAAGCGTTTGCACTCGCCGATAAAGTGGGGGTGATGGATAAAGGCAAGCTGGTACAGTGGGCAACCCCAAGTGAGCTCTATCATGAGCCAATCAGTCCTTTTGTGGCCGAGTTTGTGGGTGAAGGGGCGATGATAGACGGCATCATCAAAGAAGGCCATGTTGAGACGGCACTGGGCAATATTTATCGGCGCATGGAAGTGTGTGATGCATTAGGACAGCCGCAGTATTGTGAGTATGACTATCCAAACGGTACGCCAATCAAAGTGCTGGTACGCCCTGATGACATCATTCATGATGATGACAGTGCGCAGACGGCACTAGTGATTGGGCGGGTGTTTCGCGGGGCCAATTACTTGTATCGCTTACAACTCGATGATGGGCAGACCGTATTGTCATTAGTCGCCAGTCATCATAATCATGAGATTGGGTCACAGATTGGTATCTTACCGCTGCTAGAGCACGTCGTGGTGTTTGACGAAAAAGACATCAATGCCACGACTTGGTCAGAATATGATAGATCAGAGAGAGTGGAGGAAATAAAGTAGCGGTTGTGAAAGCGTGTAAAAAAGCGCACTAACAGAAGTGTTATAAAACTTTGCCTGAGCGAGAGTGCGTCATCACGCTTAAGCGTGCCGAGCGGCTAGTATGTGCAAATAACGCCCGAGCCATTTGTACGGCTCTTGTTGTGAATAGCGCAGCTCCATCCGTATCACGGCATCAGGGTCATTGTGGCCCCCGCGTTTTAGCGGTGCATAATCATGAAACACGCGCAGACCACTGGTAAGCACAACGTGATAATGGTGCGCGGCCAACCATGACTCTACCTCTTCTTTGGCAACGGGATGGTTGGGCGTCAGACTTTTTTTGTTGTCAGCCTTATAGTCCGTATTGTCGAGTAAATTAAAGTTACCCATGATGAGGTTGCGATAATCAAAGCTCGCTGGATTATAAAAACATAAGGATAGCGCCCCATCATCTGTTAGATACTGATCAAAAAAGTCCATGACCTTTGCTGGCTCGGCTAGCCATTCAAGCAAAGCATGCGACATGATCAAATCAAACTTATTTGTATCTTTTGCTAACTTGTCTTGCAGCGCTTGATAGGGGCAAACATACCAGGTGATATCTAAGTCTTTAAGATCCCAGTCTTTATCTGTTTGTGCCACGCGCGCTTGCGCTTTTTCAAGCATATTGGCTGAAATATCATTGATCACCACGCTATGACCTTGCGTAGCAAGCTCAATCGCAATCTGTGCAAGCCCTGCACCCACATCTAAAATACGTAAAGGTCGTCCAAGTTTTTGATGCATCTGCGTACTATACTCAAAAATATCACGGCGCAATACAGCCAAGCGAATGTCACCTTTTAAACCACCGTACACCTTTTTTTCAAAATGATCAGCAATGGCGTCAAAGCTTCGATCAGTGCGTATGTCTTCTTGTTGAGTCGCTTTTGATGCATCTATCAATTGATTTTCATTTTTCTTTGTATTTTCATGGCTCGTTTGCATAGGGAAACTGTCTGTACCAGAGTTGTATTTTGGAACATCGTACAACAAAGACAATAGCTAAGCTAGGACTGTTCAACGACTGGTAGTATTTTTCTATAAAGAATAAAGGGGTTACCAAGTACATGTTTTCCAGTGGCTTTTCATCATTTTTTACGGTATAAATAGTAAGGTTTCAGAAACAATTGTTCTTGAGTAGGCTTCAATGATAAGTGTTCAAGAATAGTTATTGATTAAAAGGGTCTATCAAACTGAAATGACTGACTGCCAAGGACTCGCAGCAAACATATGACTTTTTACTGCTAAGGATAGCAATTATGATAAAACTAAAACCTGCCACCGGTACAAGCGCCAAACCTGCTGGTAACACTCGTTTCTCAACCTCTAGTATTACTCGTCCACCAACTATTCGCCCACCAACCATGTCACGTTGTCTATTATCGGTAGCCATTGCCAGTAGTTTACTGCTGGTTGGTTGCGGGGATGATGACAATGAAAGGTTTACTTATTCAACTAGCGTTAAGTCAGTAGCTACCTTTGATGCTGATGATATAGATGATGCACTACAAGACGCTTCAGCCATCGGCAAAGCAGTTACTCCAGATGCTAAGTGTGGTGTCACGGTCGAAAAAATCAGTTACCCAACCAAAGGCTCAGCAGGTGAAGCCACTAATGCTACGGGTGCGCTCATGCTGCCAAGTGGTACTGATGCCGATTGCCAAGGTGATCGACCGATATTGCTGCATGCCCATGGCACCGCTACAGAAAGATATTATGACTTCACACAGGTAGGTAATCTTGATAACCCAGCAGGGGTGCGTGCCACGTTGATAGCGGCCAACTTTGCCGCTCAAGGCTATATCGTTGTAGTCCCCAATTATGCTGGTTACGATGATTCAGATCTTGATTACCACCCGTATCTTAATGCCAAGCAGCAATCGGAGGAAATGGTTACCGCTTTAGATACAGCGCGAACCATTATTAAGCAGCAACAAGCAGCCAATAATGCCAACTACTTAAACGTCAAAGATTCTGGCAAGCTATTTCTCACAGGTTATTCACAAGGCGGCCATGTCGCCATGGCAACCGCACAGCTACTTGAGCAACAAAATAAACCTGTCACTGCGATTGCCCCATCGTCAGGACCGTACGCGCTTGCCGCTTTTGGAGATGCAATATTCTCCGGCAATGTTAATATTGGTGCGACAGCTTTTGCGCCCCTATTGGCAAGAAGCTTACAAAATGTAGAGGGCAAAATATACCGCAATCCAACCGAGCTGTTTACCAGTCAATATGCAGGTACGAACTTGCCAAACACCATGAGCTTTGAGGCGCTAATAACAGCAGGAAAATTACCAAAAACTGCTTTATTTGAAACCACTGCTAACGAGAGTGGTTTTGGTTTTGCTGATAAAAACTACTTGGTTCAAACCAGTTATCGTGCCAATTATTTAGCGGATGTACAAACCAATCCTGATAACCTGCTGGCTAGAACGGGGCTTTTGCCAGCAGAGAATCCACAAAACGAGCTGCGCCGTGCGCTAAAAGACAATGATTTGCGTGGTTATATCCCAACTATGCCGACGCTGATTTGTGGAGGTAATCAAGATCCAACCGTGTTTTATGACCTAAATACGGGGTCAATGGCGGCGATACTGCAACAAGCAAGTGCCCAAAATCCAAATCTGAATGTAACGGTACTCGATGTGGATGCCACAAACGATGATGATCGTGATCAGAGTACAGTGATCCCCATTGGTTCAGCGATGAGTAACTCATGGATGATGAGTAACACCATCGATAATGTTCAAGCGAACTTTGCAAGCACGGTTCAATTGGTGGGTAACAATGCTGCTCAGCAAGTGATTGAAAATGGTGGCAGTGAAGTAGAAGCCCAGCAAGCAGCGCAAGTGGCGGTACTTAGTACCTATCATGCTGGTCTCGTTAGCACTGCCTGTACGCAAGCCACTCGTGAGTTCTTTGAGCAAAATTTTAATCAAAGTGCTAACCCAACGTAATGTAGTCAAATGCTATAAATTATTCGCATGTGAGTTATTTCAAGAAGACTGTGTCCACTGGATGCAGTTTTTTAATGTAGGTAGTTCAATACTTAACAAGAGAGAAAATATGAAATCGATGCTACTGTCACTACTTGTGTTTGCCTTTATTACCTTGCCTATCAGTCAAGCACAGGCCAAAAATACCCCTTGCTCAGGCAAGATGGGCGGGGTATCGCACTGCTCAAAAGATGGTAAGTTTGTTTGTAAAAACGGCAAAATCAGTCAATCAAAAAAAACCTGCCATTAGGATTACTTTAGCCTGTGTTAGTTATTCAAAATATCACTGGAAATGAACCGTGTGGCTTGTTTTTAATGACAGTCAGATACCCCTAAATCAGCAATTTTGTGCTAAAATAGCTTCTTTTATTAAACATTAAAACTATCGCCATTTTCCTATTGTTTTGCACGCTTAGCAGTGTTTTTTTGTGGTCTATATTTTGATAAGAGCTGCGTATTGATGCAGCTGTATTTTTGTGTAGCTCATGAGTGTCTCAAGTAAAAGTGTCAGCATTAGAAAAAGAATGTGAGTGAAGGAGTGTATATGAGCGAATCGGTCAGTCCTATTGGCATCGTAGATGAATTAAAGCAATCCTATCTGGATTATGCGATGAGCGTGATTGTCTCGCGTGCGCTGCCTGATGTGCGTGATGGGTTCAAGCCTGTACACCGCCGTGTGATGTACGCCATGCACGTGTTATCTAATGACTATAATAAGCCTTATAAGAAATCGGCACGTGTGGTTGGTGATGTCATCGGTAAGTATCACCCGCATGGCGATAGTGCGGTCTATGATGCGATCGTGCGGATGGCGCAGGATTTTAGTTTGCGTTATCCGATGGTTGATGGTCAAGGTAACTTTGGCTCGATTGATGATGATCCACCGGCGGCGATGCGTTATACCGAAGTACGTATGACCAAGCTGACCCATCAGATGCTCGCTGATTTGGACAAAGACACGGTCGATTGGGAAGACAACTACGATGGTTCTGAGCGGATGCCAAGCGTGATGCCAGCGCGTATTCCGAACTTATTGGTCAATGGGGCCACTGGTATTGCGGTCGGTATGGCCACCAATATGGCGCCGCATAATCTGACCGAAGTGATCAATGCTTGTTTGGCCTATGCCCAAAATCCACAAGTTTCGGCTGAAGAGCTGATGTCACACATCTCAGGCCCTGACTTCCCAACAGGCGGTATTATCTATGGTCGTGCGGGTATTTTAGACGCCTATCGTACGGGCAAAGGTCGCCTGCATATTCGTGGTCGCTATCATATCGAGCCCATGAGTGATACAGGTGTCAACCGTGATCGCGAGCGTATTGTATTCACTGAAGTTCCTTATCAAGCCAATAAAGCCAAGCTCATCGAGCGTATTGCTGAGCTTGTGCGTGATAAAAAAATCGAAGGCATCACCGAGATTCGTGATGAGTCTGATAAAGACGGCATGCGTATCGCTATTGACTTGCGTCGCGGCGAAACAGCCGAAGTAATCGTCAATAACTTATTCCTACAAACCCCGCTTGAGTCTAGCTTCAGTATCAATATGGTGGCGCTCGATAATGGTCAGCCAAAGCTATTGACCTTGCGTCAGCTCATCGCTGCATTTGTCCGTCATCGTCAAGAAGTCGTGACGCGCCGTACGATTTATGAGTTGAATAAAGCCCGCGTACGTGGTCACCTGCTCGAAGGTTTGACCGTCGCATTAGCGAATATTGATGATATTATTGCAACGATTAAAGCGTCTGCAAACCGCGGCTTGGCACGTGAAAGCCTGCTGAACAACACTTGGGGCTCAGGTAGCGTCGTTGCGATGCTCACGGCAGCTGGCAGCCAATCTGTGCGTCCTGACTTTATCGAAGGCGAGGACCCTAAAGCACCGTTCGGCTTAATAGAAGGTGAAGAACGCTATCGTTTGTCACTTGAGCAGGTCAATGCCATTTTAGATATGCAGTTGCATCGTTTGACGGGCCTTGAGCAAGACAAATTGACCGAAGAATATCAGGATTTGCTACGTGAAATCGCTCATTTAGAGTCTATCCTTGGCGATTTTGATAAGCTAATGACCATTATCTCTAACGAGATGATTGAGATTCGTGATAACTTCGGTGATGAGCGTCGTACAGATATTATCGATTCACGTACTGACTTTAACCGTGAAGACTTGATTCCTGAGCAAACCGTCGTCATGACCGTGTCGCGTACTGGCTATGCCAAAACCCAGCCGATCGATGATTATGTTGCACAAAAACGTGGCGGAAAAGGCAAATCAGCAACCGCAATGAAAGAAGATGATGTGATTGATCATCTGGTAGTCACATCAACGCATGCGACAGTGCTGTGCTTCACAGATAGTGGCCGCGTCTTTAGTTTACGTGGTTTTGAAGTGCCGATTGCCAGTCGCGGCGCTCGTGGTCGTCCATTGGTCAACTTAATTGGCTTGAATGGTGATGAAACGGTCACCACGATACTGCCAATTCCGCAAATGTCTGATGAAGTCAGCGGTCACTTTGTGTTTTTTGCGACAGCCAATGGAACGGTCAAGCGCGTTGAGCTTGAGCAATTCGCAAGTATTCGCTCTAACGGCCTGATAGCTGTTGGTCTAGAAGATGGCGATAAGCTGGTGAGCGCTCGTATCACCAATGGCAGTCAAGAGGTCATGTTGTTTGCCTCAAGCGGTAAAGCCATTCGTTTTGATGAGAATGATGCGCGCTCTATGGGTCGTACGGCAAAAGGCGTACGTGGTATGCGCTTGGCGGATGATGAGTTTATCAAGTCATTGGTGGTTATCGAAGATGATGTACGCGAAATCTTGATCGCTTGTGAAAACGGCTTTGGTAAACGTACCTTTATCGATGAGTTCAATACCCAAAATCGCGGTGGGGGTGGCGTTATCGCCATCAAGACCAGTCAGCGTAATGGAGCCTTAGTCCGCGCTACTAAAGTTGAGCCTGAAGACGACATTATCTTAATCTCAGATAAAGGCACGCTAGTACGCACACCAGTTGAGCATGTTGCTAGCTCTGGGCGTAACACACAGGGTGTCACGCTAATCCGTCTATCAAAAGATGAAAAATTGGTCGCTATGGCACGTGTGGAACACGAAGAGAATGACGATGAACTCATCGAAGCCATGAAAGAAGACGGTACATTTGATGTGGAAGGGCAGGAGCAGGTAGAGGTTAATGCGGCGGCTGGTACCACAGCGACGACGGATGTTAACGACTCGATCGATATTGCCAATGACAATGAATGAAACCATAACGACTCACTGTCTCAGTAATTAACTGGTCAGTCTCGTTTTACTGTTCTAGAAAAAGCCTCTGACGTTAGCGTCGGAGGCTTTTGTTTTTTTCTAAAATTGCCAAAAAAGTGCACCAATTTTTAAAGGTCGTTGTTATGCTTACTACCAATCAGACGTCGCAAGGCACCATCGCTGCGGTGGCTGCCAATTTTTTATACTCATTGCTGTTTTTATTCGGGTTGCTGATGCAGCCGTTATCAGGTACGCAAGTCGCTTCGTGGCGCGTATTGATGATGCTGTTTAGTTTGGTATTACTGGTCAGTGTATTAAAGCAATGGCAGCATATTTTTGACTATTTAAGAACACTGAAAACACCTAAAGAATGGGTGTTATTTATATTACCCACGCCGATATTGGGTGCGCAAATTTGGATATTTATGTGGGCACCAGTCAATGATTTGGGTCTTGAGGTGACGTTGGGTTACTTTTTATACCCCATGATTATGATTATGGTTGGCCGGTTTTTTTATAATGAAAACATGAGTCTGCTGCAATGGATTGCCACGATATGTGCGGGCGTCGGTATCGTATATGATGTCGTGCAATATGGCGCAATATCATGGGCGACCTTATTTGTCTGCTTGGGTTATCCGCCTTATTATCTGTTACGCCGCAAATTAGCAGTGCCACCAATCACAGGACTTATCTCTGATCTTGTATTATTGACGCCTGTGGTCTTGATTGCGTTGTACCTGAACGGCGGTTTTGAGTTGGCGATAGCCGCTGATAAATTTTGGTATCTACTGCCTCTATTAGGTATTATCAGTACCGCTGCGATGTCACTGACCATGGTGGCCAGCCAAAAACTGCCCGTCTCATTATTTGGGACTTTATGTTACCTTGAGCCGATATTTTTGTTTGTGTTTTCAGTCACTATTTTGCATCAAGGTATCGATGAGGGTGGCTCTTTATTTATGTACGGCATGATTTTTATCGCGTTGCTGATGATGATTACTGATAGTGCGCTAGGGTACTGGGCCCGTAAGCGTGATGACCGCTTGCACGGATACAACGAACCACAAGTGGGGAGCTTTCCACCGCGTCGGCGTCTGAAAAATCGTCGTATCAAAGGCGTACTAACGGCGCATCGGTTTCGTAAAATTAGAAAGTATCAGCAAAAAATAGATAAGATGACACGTAAAATTGAAGTGTTACACTCAAAGTAAGGTTGGCTAGCG
Organism: Psychrobacter namhaensis; assembly: GCF_016107545.1. Lineage (GTDB taxonomy): Bacteria > Pseudomonadota > Gammaproteobacteria > Pseudomonadales > Moraxellaceae > Psychrobacter > Psychrobacter namhaensis. Next base: position 111,045 of record NZ_JABASS010000007.1, on the reverse strand, counting down.
TGAAGAGCTAAGTTTGACTTGTTAGACATTGTTTTTTGTTATTGATCTATACAGTCTCGTATTAAAGGTGAGGCAATTACGCTATTATCGATATGAATGCTGTCACGCTTGGTTGCATGCGTGGCCCTATTTATAATGCATAATGCATAGAATATTGTCGCTTATTCACCCTAAACTAGGATGGTTTATGTTAAATCTGCATCATTTAAACAATTCGCGCTCGTTTCGTATTTTATGGTTATTAGAAGAGCTGGAGCTGGACTATCAGCTGACCAGTTACCAGCGTACGAAAGCCTACCTTGCTCCTGAAAGCCTCAAGAAAGTTCATCCGCTTGGACACACGCCTGTACTCGAAGTCGATGATCGCGCCTTGGCTGAGTCAGGTTTTATCATTGAGTACCTGCTGAGACACTATGATACCGAGCATCAGTTTAAGCCCTCTGATGACAATGAAGCGGCGTGGGAAGCCTATACGTTTTGGTTGCATTTTGCTGAAGCCTCGGCCATGCCGCCACTGGTCATGCGATTGGTGTTTAGTAAAGTGGTTGAGAGATCACCCCTGCTTATCAAACCGATCAGCAAAGGCATTCGTAAACAAGTTGAAGATGGAATGATTAATAACAACATCACGAATAACCTAAAACTCATGGAGCAACAGCTACAAGACAATCATTGGTTTGCAGGTGAAGCGTTTAGTGCGGCGGACATACAAATGTATATCGTGGTAGCAGCGTCTAATGCACGAGCAGGAATGGACAAAGTCAGATATGCCAATTTATTAAACTGGCTCAAGCGTTGTCAAGAACGTCCAGCCTTTAAACGTGCTGAAGAAAAAGGCGGGACGCCGCAATTTTAAAGATATAATATGCTATGGTGAGCGTTTTTGATTCACATCTAACACAGTAGCGTATAAATAAGGTAGTGTCATGAGCGACCAAAACAAATTGGCCAAGAATATAACGTCTGACAATGAGAGCAATATTTCTAAGCAAAAAATCCATGCGCAGCAGGTCTCCATTAAATCGTGGACACAAAAGATACTAGTGGTGTTGCTATGTATGGCCAGCTTTTATGGGGGCTGGAAGTCGTACGAGTCCAATATGGTCAATGAGTGTACTGCCAATGGTGGTCAAATGGTTGATGGCCAAAAAACCATGATGTGCCAATTGTCATAGCCGGTGAATGTTATCAATAAGAGAAGTCATCTGTGCTAAAGCTAACCTTTTTAGGCACATCAGCAGGTGTGCCAACCAAACAGCGTAACGTGACGGCGTTGGCGATTGAGTGTCTGAATCCTTATCTATCTAAGTCGGGTGATGCCCAGCAACATAAAAAGTCGCGTCCATGGATATTGATTGACTGCGGCGAAGGTACTCAGCATCAGCTTTTGCACACTAAGCTGTCCATGCACCAGTTGAGCGCCATTTGTATCACTCATGTGCATGGAGATCATTGCTATGGTCTACCGGGGTTGCTGGCGAGTGCTGCTATGTCAGGGCGCCGCGAGCCGCTTACCCTCATTGCACCAAAATCGATTGCTACGTTACTTGAGGCTATCAAGCTGACCACAGAGCTGTACTTCCCATTTGCTATCGATTTCATAGCAATTGAAGAAGTTCTAGAGACAAAAGCGGGTAAGGTTGATATCGCTTTAGATTCCCAGCATCAGCTGACTGTAGATATTACGCCATTGTCGCATCGTGTGTCATCTTATGGCTTTGGCATCACTCAAAATATCCATCGGCTCTCGCTTAACACCAACAAGCTTATGGCAGCCGGTATTTCTGCCAGTAGTTTGTGGGGAAGATTGCAGCAAGGCTTTGACGTGGTGACTGATGATGGTCAGCAACTGCGTTCAGCAGATTATGTCGATAAAGAGGTGCAGCGTACACGTGTCGTGGTGGCGGGCGATAACGATAGACCAGACTGTCTTCGTTCTGCGGTGACGGATGCTGATTTATTAATACATGAAGCCACTTATACGACTGACGTCTTAACTAGGATTCAGGCCAAAAATCCAGACTTTGATCCGATGCATAGTAGCGCGCAGATGGTGGGTAAGTTTGCTCAAAATGTCGGCCTCAAGCATTTAATCCTGACGCATTTTAGCGCCCGCTACCAAAGCTTTGACAATCAGGATAGCAGCACCCCAAACATGGGCCATATCCGTGCAGACGCCGAAAGTTTTTATCAGGGCAGTTTGTGGTTGGCAGCAGACTTTGACCAGTACATGGTCAATGGCGCAAATGACTTGGTAGACAGTGAAGGGACGGACCGCGTACAGTATTTAGGCTCTGCACGCAGTAACTAGACTCGATTTAGCGTTTATTGTCTGCAATGGACAGTTGGGTTTTACCGCTCCAATAACGACTAAATTGATAAGCGACTCGTCCTGAGCGGCCACCACGTTCGGAGGCCCAACGTAGCGCATCGGCTCTGATATTATCAGGCAAACTATTACTTTCCAAATGAGTGATTGTATCAGTCTTGGCCATGATTTTCTGTTGTTCTAAATTCAGATAATGCTGCACAATCTGTAAATAAGTCTGCTGATCCATGGGGTGAAAAGACAGCCATAACCCAAAACGATCAGACAACGACACGGTCTCATCAACGGTCTCATAAGGGTTGACCTCATCGGTCTGACCATTATAAATGTTGACATTGTCCTTCATCAGCTGAGGGAGTAGGTGACGGCGGTTACTGGTCGCATAGACCAAGAGTTTGTCTTGCTCCGAATCAAGCGCGCCATCCAAAACGCTTTTTAATGTTCTGTAGCTCTCGTCCTGACCGTTAAATGCCAAATCATCACAGTACACTATGTAACGACACTCACTGTCAGCAGGTAGCGCCTTAATTGCTGTACGGATCTTATCAAGTACCTGTAGATCGTCCCGTGCAATCTCAATGATGCGCAGTCCTTCACTATGATAGGTTTGTAGCAATGCTCGAATCAGCGAGGATTTACCCGCGCCGCGTGTGCCTGTCATCAAAACGTGATTGGCGGGATAACCTTTTAAAAACTGGCGCGTGTTTTGTACCAGCTTTGATTTTTGCCTGTCAATCCCGTGCAAGTCATCTAAACTTAAAAACAGATTGACCGCTAGAGGCTCTAGATGGCCGTTGTGACCACCGACCCAGCGATAGGCCAGCTGGGCAGGGTCTATCTCAACCGTTGGTTTGACCTGCTCCTGTAAGTATTGACTGAGTAAATCCAATAAAGGGCTAGGCAGAGCATAATGAGTAGCAGGCTGAGATGCGTTGATTGGTTGGGACATAATAACTCTAACAGTTCAGGTTGGTTTTGAAGGGCGTAATCGCAGTTTTGTTAGGACTTCACCATATTACGAAAAACAGTCTCGTGAAAAATCATACCATGAAAAACAATGCCAGTAATCCATCTATTATACAAGCGTTGCAAGCCCACGCTCAGCAGCTACTGCCGACAGTTACGCAAGTATTGATAGCGTTGAAGTATAGCGAGATAGCGCATCAACGTTTAGCTCAGCAGAACACCGAAACTCGACATCCTAACACTCATTGTTATCAGGGTTTAACGCGCGCGACACATCCACAGTTCGGTAATGTGATGATTAAATGGCAGCTAACTTCTCATAACAGTGATTTTCCATTTGATTTAAATCACGAAGTCGCTATCTTAAAAGCCTTAGATAGTTTATTGAAAACCCAATCAAACGCTATGACTATCGCGCCATCGCTCCTTGCTTATCACAACGTAGAGGTTCAAGATTTGGGAGCATGTCAGCAGTTAACGGCTCTCGTCATGCCCCACTATCCAAATGGAAATCTTACTGCTCAACAGTACGGGGCATTAACCACTAAACAAAAGCATCACTTTATTGTCCAGGCGGCTTATCTTATAGCCAATCTACATCACACTGGCTGGCTACACAATGATATTAAACCCAGTAATCTCTTGCTCGCTGATATGCCGACGGACAGCGTTGACAACAGCAGTAGAGTGCCTGATTTATTATTGACCGATTTTGCCTTAGCTGAGAGGTTGGATAAACCAAGAAAGGTAAGCGCTGCCGGCACACCAGCGTATCTTGCGCCTGAGCGCTGGCATGGACAGGGTGCAACGGTACAGAGTGATATCTATGCGTTTGGCATCATGATGGTTGAGATATTAATGGGCGAGCGACCGTTTAAGATACCTACTCACAGTCGTGATCCAATGAGGGATTGGGCGACCCAGCACTGTCAGCAGCCTGTGCCAAAATTGCCGTCAGAATATAGCCGTTACCAGTTTATCGTAGATGGTGCATTAGCAAAGCGGGTAGAGAGGCGGTATAAGAGGATGGAGGCGGTACTGGTCGACTTAGCAGGTTTGTGATTACGTTGAAGGGTTCTGAGTGTTAGACTAAAATCCAGACACAAAAAAACCTGCTAATAAGCAGGTTTTGATATTTGGTCTAAGATGTACTATCCGAAAATGGTGGGGCTGGAGAGACTCGAACTCTCACACCTTGCGGCGCCAGAACCTAAATCTGGTGCGTCTACCAATTCCGCCACAGCCCCATTTTCGTTACTCTATCATCAAAAGCAGTTAAATTCAAATGCTATCTAGACAGTTAACTGATTCGGTAGTGCGTCTCAGTGGTTGGCTATTATATAGAGTTTGAATATTTTGGCAACCCCTATTTGCAAATATTTTTAATTATTTAACGAATATTTTCACTTTATTTTATAAACAATTGATATTGTTTGCTTTTTAATTCAATATTTTTTGTCTTTAAAGACGGTTTTACTCCTACTATTAATTAAGACATATCTAATTGCTGCAACTTTCGGGTGAGGGTATTACGTCCCCAACCAAGTAAGTTAGCCGCTACTATCTTTTTGCCGCCGCTGTGCTTGAGTGCTGCCGTGAGTAAGATACGTTCAAATTCAGGGGTTGCCACTTGCAAAATATCGGTTTCTCCTTGTTCTAGAGATTGCTCAGCCCAAGTAGCCAAGGCTTGCTGCCAATTTGAGACGTCAGAACTATGATGAACTGGGCTAGGTTGGCCGTGGTTTTGAGGTATGTCTTGAGAAGAGAGAGAGTGCGCTGGCTGCGCTTCTAAATGAGAGGGGAGGTTTTCGAGTAGCTCTGGAGGCAGATCGTCGACCATGACGGTATCGCCCGTTGCCATCACGGTTAGCCATAGGCAAACGTTTTCAAGTTGGCGGACATTACCACGCCACTCAAAAGACTGCATAATTTGTAGCGCCGTAGGATGTAGCTGCTTTGGTGCCGTATTCATTTGCTCAGCAGCGCGCTGCATAAAGTAGGTGGCCAAAGCGGGAATGTCCTCCGGTCGCGTGCGCAGAGGCGGTAGAGGCAGACGAATAACGTTCAGACGATAAAATAAATCCTCACGGAATCGGCCCAGTTTTACCAACTCTTCTAAATTTTGATGCGTGGCGGCAATAATGCGCACATCTACTTTGACAGGCTGCTGACCACCCACGCGATAAAATTCACCGTTAGCCAGTACTCGTAGCAAACGGGTTTGGGTGCTAAACGGCATGTCGCCGATTTCATCTAAAAACAATGTTCCGCCATCCGCCTGCTCAAAACGACCTTGCCGCGTTGTGGTTGCGCCAGTAAAGGCACCTTTCTCATGACCGAATAATTCAGACTCAATCAAATCATGGGGTATGGCGGCCATGTTTAGGGCAATAAACGGCTGCTGGCGACGGGGTGAGTGCTGATGTAAGGCGCTTGCGACCAATTCTTTACCTGTGCCTGACTCCCCCGTAATCAAGACAGTGATCGGCGAATGAGCCAATCGGCCAATGGCACGAAACACCGTCTGCATGGCTTGCGACTGCCCAATGATTCCGCTGGGGTTGCTTTGTGCTTTGGTGTCAGTCTTAACCGCCGCTTTATCATCGTTTATTTTATTGGTTTTATTGGCTGAGTTTACTTTGCGGACAGACTTTGTGTTGGTGTTAAACGTCGCATTACTGTCAGCTGGTTTATCGGTGGTTGTAGCAGAGTCAGGCTCAGTTGTATTGCTTTTCACTGCCATGTTGGGCTGATGATTAATGGCTTTATAAATCGTTGCGACCGCATCATCTAAATCAAACGGTTTTGGTAGATATTCAAACGCCCCTGTCTGATAGCTATTAATGGCAGAAGTGAGGTCTGAATGCGCCGTCATAATGACAATCGGCAGCTTAGGGAAGTGTTTATGCACCCAATCACTAAAGGACAAACCATCCATCATTGGCATACGAATATCGGTCAATATCACATCTGGTAAGGGTTCGGCTGACCCTTGCAATATATCATTCAGGCGTGTCCACGCTGCTTGGGCTTGCGTAAAGCTAATCACGTCCAGTCCTGCATCCTCAAAAGTATCAGCCAATACCATACGCAGGGCGGCATCATCATCGATGAGCCATAAAGTAGCAGGGTTATCATCAGCGGCGTTGTTGACCGTTACTTTTATGGTTGGGTCAGTCACTGCCTGACCGTTCGAAGTTTGATTGTCGCTGTTAGGGGTACGCTTGTCATTATATTCAGTCATGTATCAGGCCTAATGAGCAATGAGTTGGTGTAGGTTTATGATTTAGCAATTTACGAGTAGTCGTTCTATCTATGTAGCACCATATTTACGTTTCCATGAGTGGCTGGGTGAACGGTAGATATAACGTAAAACACGTTTGGCTATTGCTATGGTTGTTTTTAAAACTGTCGTTAGGACTGTGTGATTGAGTGGAGCTGACGTCAATCATACCATGATGATGGCTGATGATATCTTGCACAATAGACAATCCAAGGCCAGTCCCTGTCGCACGGCTTGTCACCATGGGGAAAAATATCTGTCCAATAAGGGCAGGGTCAATTCCTGAGCCGTTGTCAGTAATGTTAACTTGCACCACCTGCTTGTGCTGTTGACCACTGATGGTATGTTGAAACGCCACCCGCGTTTGAATATGCAGCGTCGGCTGGTAAGCCCAGTTGCCGCCATTATCATCCCTATCTGTCTGTGAAGACAAAGAGGGAGAGTCTTGAGACTGAGGAGATTCGTTTTGCGGCAGCGTTTGTTCAAACTCCGTCATAGATTCACAAGCGTTATTAATTAGGTTTAAAAACACTTGGATTAACTGGTCTTTATCCGCGCACAGTTCAGGTAACGACAAATCATAATCGCGCTGTAGTGTCACTTGTGGATATTGATGCCGTATCAAGGTTAAAACGTGCTCTAGTGGCTCATGAATGTTAAGCGTTTGCCAACTGGGCAGTTGATTGGAACCCAGAAACTGCCCAATAAGATGGGTTAAGCGGTCTGTCTCTGAGATGATGATATCGGTATAGTTACGTAGCTTTATGGCCGTTTTTTGCAGGTTGCTATTATGATCTAAGATAGATGTTGAAGGAGTAGCAGTATCAGAAGATTGAGGGCTAAAAGTAGTCGTGTCGCTAAATTTGATAAATTGTCGTTGGAGTAGTTGTGCAGCCCCGCGAATGCCAGCCAGCGGGTTTTTGATTTCGTGAGCGACCGAGCGTAGCATGTGACGGGCAACCCCGTACTGTTGTTGCTGGCGCTGCTCTTCTGAGATACGGCTTTGGCGGTCTTTGCCCCATATCTCAATGATAAAATAAGGTTGCTGCTCGTAGGTGACGGGCGTCACGCTATAGTCAATTGACAGGGGTAGGTTACCGTTTAACGGTGTGTTGATAATATGATCATGGTCGATAAAGGGTTGTTGGTACTGCTTTGCTTGATAAAAGCGTTCGGTCAAAGAGCAAATTTGCGCCTCTATCTCGTTATCATGAGTAGCCGTATTGTTGTTTGATTTTAACTCCTCGGGGGCCAGCAGCGTCAAGACAGACTGATTGAGTAACCTACCACTGCTAATGGCAAGTAAGTGCTCAGCTTGGGCATTTAACCAAGTGATGGATAGCATATCATCGACCCATAAGATAGCGGTAAACAAATGCTGTGATATAAAGGCTAAGTCAGGGGTCGGTTTTGCCGTGATCAAATCGGTTGTCATAGGTAGGGCCTAAGAAAAAGGATACTCGTGATAATATTTAACCACAAATCAACACTATAGAGCGGCAAAACTGGCGATTTTTGCAAAAAAAACGTACAATGCGCACAGCCAATTATCTCTAGCAAGGTCAGCCATGCCCAAAACTTCTACCGAGTCGATGAATGTAACGACTATCACCTCACAGCCAGCGACTACTGCACCCAAAGACGCCCCTAAAAACACCGCCACTATTTTTAATCCTGCCAAGCCAAATCTAGCGCAAGAGCAGAGTCAGGCAGATGTCAGTCAAGCAAACTCTAATCAGCCTTACCATCATAAAGCCAATCACAATCAAAACCGGAGTATTGCGCAAAGTAGTGATGCCATGTCCGTGACTGCCAACGCGCCTGTAAGTGCGGCACCAAAGATAGGTTTTGTATCGCTGGGTTGTCCAAAAGCACTGGTGGATAGTGAGCGTATCATCACAGAGCTTAGCCGTGATGGCTATCAAGTTGCCAATGATTATAGCGGTGCAGATCTTGTCGTGGTCAATACATGCGGTTTTATTGAGTCAGCGGTACAAGAGTCGCTCGACGCAATCGGCGAAGCCATTAGCAAAAACGGCAAAGTGATTGTCACTGGCTGTTTGGGTAAAGAGGCGGACAAAATCCGTGAAATGCATCCAGCAGTGCTAGCAGTGACCGGCGCTCATGCTTATGATGAGGTGATTACGGCGGTGGCGCAGCATGTGCCCAAACCAAACCGTAGTATGGATGCCAGCTATGACCCAAAAATAGATTTGATTAATGAGGCAGGCATTAAGTTGACGCCCAGTCATTATGCCTACCTAAAAATCTCTGAGGGTTGTAACCATCGTTGTACCTTCTGCATTATCCCAAGCTTACGTGGTGATTTGGCCTCGCGTCCGATTGATAGCGTGATGAATGAGGCACTGGCGCTTAAAAACGCTGGCGTGAAAGAATTGCTTATCATCTCGCAAGACACTTCTGCTTATGGGCTGGACTTGAAGTATAAGACCAGTTTTTGGAATGGTATGCCGCTCAAATCAAAATTTTATGATTTGTGTCAAGCACTGAATGATTTAGGTATTTGGGTACGCTTGCATTATGTTTACCCGTATCCACACGTGGATAAAGTCGTTGAGCTGATGGGCGAAAAGAAGCTATTGCCTTATTTGGATATTCCTTTTCAACATGCCAGTCACCGTATCTTAAAAGCCATGAAACGTCCGGCGCATAGCGAAAACACGTTAGCCCGTATTAAAGCGTGGCGTGATATTTGTCCTGATATCGTCATTCGTTCGACCTTTGTGGTTGGGTTCCCTGGTGAAACCGAAGAAGATTTTCAGTGTTTGCTTGACTGGTTGGTCGAAGCTCGTCTTGATCGTGTTGGTGCATTTACCTACTCAGAAGTTGAAGGCGCGGTCGCCAATGACTTGCCAGATCATGTGCCTGAAGCGGTCAAGCAGTCTCGTTATGAGCGCCTGATGGCGTTACAACAAGAGATATCTGCGCAAAAACTGCAAGAAAAAGTGGGCAAGACCTTAATGGTACTGGTTGACGAGATTGATCGCGAAGAAAACATTGCGATTTGTCGTAGCTATGCTGATGCGCCCGAGATTGACGGTCATGTCTATGTGGATGAGATTACCGCTCAAGTAAAAGTTGGCCAGTTCCTAACGGTCACGATAGATGATGCTAGTGAATATGATTTGTTTGCCAGTTATAGAGGGTAAACAGCGTCAATATAAAGTGAAAATTGCCCAATAGCGGGCAGTTTTTGCTACAATTAGCGCAATTTAGCCTTTTACGACGTCTCCTACTCAGTATGGCGCGATAGGCAAATGCTATTTGTGTTTTACCAATGACTTTAATGATAATTTAATGCTAACAAGGTGACCTCATGTCTGACAAAAACCCGCGTTACTCTCGTATCTTGTTGAAACTCTCAGGCGAAGCTTTGGCCGGTGGTAAAGACATGGGTATTGATACCGAAGTTCTCGATAAAATGAGCTTGTCTATCGCTCATTTGCGTGGACTTGGTGTGCAAGTAGGTATCGTTGTTGGAGGTGGTAACTTATATCGCGGCGCACAGTTGCAACAAGAAGGTTTGGTTGGCCGTGTCACCGGTGATCAAATGGGTATGCTGGCAACTGTGATGAACGGGCTTGCGATGCGTGACGCTCTTGAGCGCCGCAATATTAAAACGCGCTTGATGTCAGCCCTACCTATTGGGGAAGTGACTGAAAGCTATAGCAGCCGCAATGCGATTCGCTATCTTAAAAATGGTGAAGTTTGTATCTTTGTGGCTGGCACCGGCAACCCATTTTTTACCACAGATACCGCTGCTTGCTTGCGTGGTATTGAAATCGAAGCAGGTTTGATTTTAAAAGCAACCAAAGTAGATGGCGTTTATGACAAAGACCCAAGCCTACATTCTGATGCCAAAAAGTATGACGGCTTAACGTTTGATGAAGTATTAGAGCAAAAGCTGGGTGTAATGGATTTAACCGCCATTGCTTTATGCCGCGAGCATAATGTACCGCTACAAGTTTTTGATATGACCAAGCCCAATGCTTTATTAAACGTCATTATGGGCGAAAATGAAGGTACGCGTGTTTATCATTAATTTATGAGAGCACGATAACCCTAATAATTTTTATAACTAACAGTAATGAATGATTTGTCGATAGCGATAAATAAGGACACATGATGATTAAAGAGATTAAGCAAGACGGCGAAGCGCGTATGCAAAAAACCTTGGAAGCGCTTGAGAGTACCTTTAGTAAAGTCCGTACCGGGCGTGCGCATCCTGGTATGTTGTCAGGTGTAATGGTCAGTTACTATGGGGCGCCTACGCCATTAAACCAAGTGGCTAGTGTGAATGTTGAAGATTCGCGTACGTTACTGGTTCAGCCGTTTGACCGTACCATGGTACAAGCGGTTGACAAAGCCATTCGCGAAGCAGATTTGGGTCTCAATCCAATGACGGCGGATGTGATTCGTGTGCCGATGCCAGCACTGACAGAAGACACACGCCGCGACATGCAGAAGCTGGCGCGCGGAGAAGCGGAGAGCAGCCGCGTGTCTATTCGTAATATCCGCCGTGACATGATGAATGACATCAAAGAGCTTGCGAAAGAAAAAGAGATCTCAGAAGACGACGAGCGCCGCGCTAGTGATGATATCCAAAAAATCACTGACAAATATATTGAAATCATCGACAGCCGTCTGAGTAAAAAAGAAAGCGACTTGATGGACGTGTAAATACGGACTTTTTGTCATTTATGACCCACGTCAGTTAAGTCAAATCTCTAACGTTAAGCAGCCAATGTGCCATTGCTCTTGGCTGCTTATTATTGTGTTGATCAGTACGATACAGTAGTACATGGGCAGCTTTTATGTGTCTGGCAAGTATTTGCAAGCTAGCTTTACAGGCTATTTTTTGCAATTCTTAGCGTACTTGATTTATGATACATTTGTGAATGGTGTATATTGCACTTTTTAACTGTCACAGTACGCGTTATTATTATCTCACCTTAACAATAAGCAAGTTTGCCTATGTCTACTTCAGCCGTTTTGGCCCCTGCTGTTCTCCCTCGTCACATCGCTATCATCATGGATGGCAATAATCGTTATGGTAAGGCCAACAATTTAGGTAAAGGCCAAGGCCATGTAGCAGGAAAAGATGCGCTAGACCCTATTGTCGACTATTGTGTCGATACAGGTGTTGAAGTATTAACGGTATTTGCCTTCTCTAGTGAAAACTGGCAACGTCCTCCCAGTGAGGTGGCGCTGCTAATGCAACTGTTAGCCTCGACCATTCATGAACAACTACCGCGTATGAATGAGTACCGTATTCGTTTGCGTTTTATCGGTGACCGCAGTCAGCTCAGTGATGACTTACAAACGCTGATGGCCGATGCGGAAGAAAAAACGGCCAATTTTGAAGCCATGACATTGGTGATTGCTATCAGTTATGGTGGCCAGTGGGATATCGCCCATGCGGCAAAACAATTGGCACAGCAAATACAGGCAGGGCAATTACGGGCGGAAGACATTAGTAAAGAGAGGCTTGGGCGGTATGTTCAATTAGCCGATGCGCCAGCGGTAGATATGCTGATACGGACGGGCGGCGAATATCGAATATCGAACTTTTTACTGTGGCAGTCTGCCTATGCAGAGCTGTTTTTTACCCAAACATTGTGGCCAAATTTTGGCGCAGATGAATTGTCTACGATGGTGACAGAGTTCGCCCAGCGCCAACGCCGCTTTGGCAAAACCAGCGAACAGATAGTGACAGAGCAGCCGACGCGTTAAAAGACTTCCTGACATCCCTGGAGGATGTTGGGCAGCAACTTACAAAGTTGGTAGGCGATCAGTAGTTAATACTCCTTGTTTGTGAAATAATAAGCCGCGTTCATGAGTGTCAAGTGCTATTAGTGGGCTATTGTAGATTAACTGCTATAATGCACTCTTTGACCATGCGTTTTTCATTATTATAAGGCTCAATAAGTATGTGGCAACGAATTAAGACGGCAATTGTTCTCGTTATTATCGTTGGTATTGCAATGTTTGCGAGCCAAACTCCTATCTTATTTGCCCCGCTATTAGCGATTGGCGTTATCATTGCCGCTCATGAATGGACAAAGCTGATGCCAAAATGGCGCCAGCCTATGCTGTATGTGCTATTGGTCTTAGTCATAACATTGGTGTCGCTCGTATTTAAGGTGACTTGGCTGTTTTGGTGGGTAGCATCACTGGCAATATGGTTGATGGGGCTATCTTGGGTTAAGGTCTTTCCCACTCATACCAATTGGTATGGTAAAAAATTGGCCTTGATGGGCGCTGTGATATTGACTGCCGCCATTACTGCTATGTTTTATTTGTGGCAACTGTCGGCCTGGTGGCTTCTCTATGTGTTCTTATTGGTGTGGTCTGCGGATAGTGGGGCTTATTTTGTTGGGCGCAAACTCGGTCGTCGCAAAATGGCACCGAATGTCTCACCCAATAAGAGTGTGGAAGGGCTGGCGGGTGGCTTAGTCACAGGCTTGTTAGTCGTGATCGGCATTAGTGTCTTTAAGCTACAACTCACAGGCGTGTCGTTAATCGCCTTTGTGGCGTTATCCGCTCTAACGATTTTAGCGTCCGTACTTGGTGATTTGTTTGAGTCAATGCTCAAGCGCCGCGCTGATATAAAAGACTCAGGGAATATTTTGCCTGGGCATGGCGGCGTTCTTGATCGTATCGACTCACTGTTGGCAGCCACACCGATATTCGCGCTTGGTTTTTGGGCGATACAGCAATTGGGTTTGATAGTGGTATAAAGTGGCAAGACTAGGGGACTTTCTTGTTTTAGCAGAGGCACTGAGCCACGGGTTTGTGTCGATTATTTGATGGCATTTTTGGCAAGATATCACGACGAGCTTTTGTGTGCTTTATGCCTTACTTCTTCTTTTGGTTCTCTTTTTTATAGTATCTTTTATAGGCATCGATGGTTATGACGCAACGCATCGCCGTACTAGGCGCGACAGGTTCAATTGGCGATAGCACGTTGGCAATATTAGCGGCGCAACCACAGCGTTACGACGTCTACGCTTTGTCAGGTTTTCGCCGTTTAGACAAGCTTTTTGACCTATGCCAACAGTTTTTGCCAAGACGCGTCAATGTACCGACCGCAGCGGTCGATGAGTTTGCCCAGCGCCTAAGTGCAGCAGGTCTTGATATTGACGTGGTGGGCGGTGCAGAGGGGCTGGTAGATATTGCTACCGACACACAAACTGATACGATAGTAGCCGCTATTGTGGGAGCGGCAGGACTGCCTTCCACTCTAGCAGCAGCGCGTGCAGGCAAGCGTATTTTGTTGGCCAATAAAGAAGCACTGGTGATGGCAGGCCAAGTGATGATTAATGCGGTTAAAACGCATGGTGCTACTTTGCTACCGCTTGATTCTGAGCACAACGCTATTTTCCAGTGTCTACCCCTTGCTATTCAACAAGACCATACTCAAATTCATCAGCCAGACCACGGTGTACGCAAGCTCTGGTTGACCGCCTCTGGTGGGCCGTTTTTGCAACAGTCTTTTGAGCAGATGCGCCAAGCAAGCGTTGCTGAAGCAGTTAAACACCCAAACTGGTCAATGGGGCAAAAGATATCGGTCGACTCTGCCACGATGATGAATAAAGGCTTAGAGCTCATCGAGGCGTGCCATTTATTTGATTTGCCTGAAGATAAAATAAATGTGGTGATTCATCCACAAAGTATCATTCACTCAATGGTAGAATACAGCGATGGCAGCTTTTTAGCGCAGCTCGGCAGTCCTGATATGAAAACCCCAATCGCGCATGCCCTCAGCTACCCCAACCGAATTGATAGTGGCTCGCAACCATTAGATTTGTATGCGCTAAGTGGGCTTGAATTTATTGAGCCTGATTTACAAAAATTTGCCTGTCTGCGTCTTGCCCGACAAGCGATGCAAGCGGGCACACAAGCGACCATCGTGCTCAATGCCGCCAATGAGATTGCCGTGGCTGCGTTTTTGAGTGGACAAATTCGCTTGACGGATATTGCTGATGTTAATGAGCAGGCACTCACCGAGATACAAGTGCCGTTATTAAATGAGCATGCTGACATAGATGATATATTAGCGATTGACAAAATAGCACGCCGCCACACCGATGCGCTTGTTAAAAAGCTGGCGTCAGCTTAACAAAAGCAACTTAATCGAGAACAGATCATGACGTTTTTATTAACGCTGCTTGCGGCAATATTTGTCTTAGGTCCACTCATTGCTTTACATGAGTGGGGTCACTACATTGTGGCGCGTCTTTGCGGCGTTAAGGTGCTGACTTACTCTATCGGTTTTGGCCCCAAGCTCTTTGGTTGGACCAGTAAAAAAAGCGGTATTGACTATCGTATCTCAGCATTACCGCTTGGTGGCTATGTCAAAATGCTGGATGAGCGTGAAGGAGAGGTTGCAAAAGGTGAGCAACATTTGGCCTTTAATCGACAGCATCCGCTAAAAAAAATTGCCATTGTCGCAGCTGGCCCTATCATGAACTTTGTCATCGCTATTGCCCTGTTTTGGGTATTGTTTATGACGCCAACAGAGCAGCTGGCGACCAAAGTTGGGCAAGTCTTACCTGATACGCCGGCTGCCGTGGCTGGGTTGCCTATCGGTGATAAAATTGTTGCGATTGATGGTCATGACGTACAGACGTGGGAAGGTATCAATTATCGTCTTGCTGGCCGTATGGGTGAGACAGGTGAGGTCAGTGTTACCTTGCAGTCAGATCCACAAAATAGTAGCGCGCGCCAAACATATCAAGCGCCAGTGCAGCAGTTTATGCAAGGCGCGGCGCAAGGTAAAGATGCGTTGAGCAGCTTTGGCATGCTACCGTGGCAACCACAAATAGCGCCAATAATTGGGGATCTGGCGCCCGATGGTGCGGCCATTCGTCAAGGCCTGCAAAAAGGTGATCGCATTACGGCGATTAATAATGAGCCAATCAAAGACTGGATTAGCGCCACCCGTGTTATCCGCGACAGCCCTGAAGTACTTCTTAATTTCACGGTGTTACGTGACGGTGAATCTGTCCAGCTACAAATTATGCCACAAGGTAAAAAAGACAATTTGGGTAACGACTATGGGCAAATTGGTGCTATGGTGGCACAGCCTGAGATTGTTATCCCTGATGCTTACAAAACCACAGTGGTCTATGGGCCGGGCGAATCACTGATCAAGTCATTTGAGAAGACCGAACAACTGGCAGTCATGACGGTAAGTTCAATAGGAAAAATGCTGTCAGGCATGATTGGTTTGGACAATTTGTCAGGCCCAATTACCATTGCCAAAGTCGCCAAACAAAGCTTCGATATTAGTTGGCAGACGGTGTTATCTACGGCGGCTTTGATTAGTTTGAGTCTGGCTGTGCTAAATCTTTTGCCTATTCCGGTATTAGATGGTGGTCATATTGTGTATCATCTCATTGAGCTGATTCGCGGTAAACCCCTCTCAGAAGGCGTACAAATGGTGGGGTTAAATATCGGTTTACTCTTGCTGGCAGGTTTCATGGTGTTAGCAATTGGTAATGATATCAGTCGTCTTTTTTGAGCAAGTAATCAGCCATAGAGTGGACAAGACAAGAGACACTAATGGTTTTACGCTTATTATGCGCTAATGACGGCGATGATAGAGCGGAAGCTTTGTACCATGGCTACTGTACTAATCGTAATTTTTAGTTTATTTTGTGATGCATTTTATATAAAGTGTTCTGAGTCTCCCGCGTGTGAATATAAGATTTTATGCAAAACGGGCTAGACAATATGGGCTTTTTAACTTAACTTAAGCAAGTTTTTTATTGACGGATAGTGTTTATGCGTACGCCTTTATTTATGAGCGCGGCAGGGTTGCCGTTAGTGGTAGCGATGATGAGTATGCCTGTACAGGCTGCAGAGTTTGTAGTCACTGACATCGGTTTCAATGGTCTGCAACGCCTAACCCCCGATAGCCTCTATCCGGTGCTTCCTATTTCGGTAGGGGACACGGTGAATGACAGTAGTTTGGCGGCCAGTATTAAGGCGCTATATGCGACCGAAAACTTTGCCGATATTCAGAGCCGAGTCGAAGGTGGTCAGCTACGATTTGATGTCGTTGAGCGTCCAACGATCGCTGAGGTGAATTTTGAGGGCAATAAACTCATTCCAAAAGAAGGGCTGGAGCAAGGGCTTAGCAATGCTGGCCTGTCTGTCGGTGATGTGCTTAAGCAAGCCACGCTACAAGGCGTCGCCAATGAGCTACAGCAACAATATATCAGCCAAGGGTATTACAATAGTAATATAGAGGTTGACCAAACACTACTTGATGGCAATCGCGTCAAACTCGATGTACGTTTTATCGAAGGCAAGCCTGCCAAAGTGGTTGATATCAATATTATTGGTAACAAGCACTTTAGCGACGAAGAGATTAAAGACGTCTTTGCCGTGAAAGAATCGTCTTGGACACGTCTGCTGTCTAAGTCTGATCGCTATGCCAAAGAAAAGCTGGCTGCCAGTTTAGAAAACCTAAAAGCGCTATATCAGAACGACGGTTATGTGCGTTTTGCAGTCGACAATGCCGTGCTTAATATCAGTGAAGATAAGAGCAGTGTCTTTATCGAAGTGAGTCTTAGCGAAGGTGAACAATATCAGTTTGGCGACGTGAGCTTTTTAGGTAAACCGACTTTTGACACGAATGAGCTAAACGAGTTGGTTGCTTTTGCCCCTAACGAAAAGTACTCGCAAGCCAAGCTAGAGGCGACGACTGCAGCGCTTAAAAGTCGCTATGGTAATGAGGGCTATTACTTAGCACAGATCAGACCTGTGCCGCGTATCAACGATGATACCAAAATGGTTGATGTTGATTACTATATTGATCCTGCCCGTCCAATTTATGTTCGCCGTATTAACTTTACGGGCAATCTCAAGACCCAAGATGAAGTGTTGCGCCGCGAAATGCGTCAATTAGAAGGCGCTCTGGCATCTAGCGAAAAAATTCAATTATCACGGACACGCTTGATGCGTACCGGCTTCTTTAAAGCGGTTAATGTCGATGTGAAGCCAGTGCCTAACCAGCCCGATCAAGTGGATGTGCACTATACCGTTGAAGAGCAACCTTCTGGTAGTTCAACCATTGCAGCGGGTTACTCACAAAGTGGCGGTGTCACCTTCCAGTTAGACCTGACGCAAAATAACTTTATGGGTACGGGTAACCGTGTCAAGGCGGCGCTATCACGCTCAGAGACACGTGATTCTTATAGCTTGGGTTATACCGATCCATACTTTACAGAAAACGGCGTGTCGCAAGGTATCAGCGCCTACTATCGCGAAACCAAGTATGATGACAGAAACGTCAGTAATTACGTCACCGATGCTTATGGTGCCACACTGAATTATAGCTATCCTGTAGATGAGACCAAGCGTGTTAGTGCGGGTCTAAACGTTGATAACACCTCAGTACGTGGTGGTAGCCGTCTTGGCGTGTCAAACGTACAGCAGATTATCGACGATGGCGGTACGGTTGAAGACTTCACAGGAGACTTTGAAGGTCGTACAGGTTTTAAAAATGAGTACCAAACTTATAACTTACTATTTGGCTGGGATTACAGTACCTTAGATCGTCCGGTCTTCCCGACCAAAGGGATGAGCCATACAGTTGATGCAACCATTGGTCTTGGTGATGCTAGCTATCAAAAACTCGTTTATCGCGGTAACGTGTACTATCCATTCTATAAAGATTGGGTGGCGCGCGGTTATACCAAGCTTGGCTATGGTAATGATCTGCCATTTTATGAAAACTTTTATGCCGGTGGGTATGGGTCAGTACGTGGTTATGAAGCGTCCACGCTTGGACCTAGATCACAGTCCTACTATGATGCAGTCAATGACCCCTCTAATCAAACTTTGTTAGCAGAAGAAGTTGGTGGTAATGCGCTTGTCAGCATCGGTAGTGAGCTGATTTTACCAATGCCATTTAAAGGTGATTGGGCAGATCAAGTACGTCCGGTGCTATTCGCCGAAGGTGGTCAAGTGTTTGATACCACTGATAAGGAGGATCGTACCTTTGTTGATCCTCAAACAGGGGATGATACAGGTGTGCCACTATTGACCCAAGACAACAGTATGCGTTTTAGTGCAGGGGCAGGCGTGACTTGGTACACGCCAATTGGCCCGATCTCTCTGAGTTACGCAGTGCCTATCGGTGATAAAGAAGGCGATGAGACCGAAAAAGTACAGTTCCAGATTGGTAATACTTTCTAACTTAGGGTAATTGTCCTAATTTATCTCGTTAATGATATAAAACGATGTAGATATATAAAGTGTCAGTTAGAAATTAGTAGGTCGCCAAGATGATTTCTCAGCTTGGCGATTGCCTTATTTATAATAATGTTAATAGTAACTATGATAACGATTGAGCAACTTATCACTCAAATTGAACAGCGCCAGCCTATTGTGAACAAGGCAGAGATTGGCGCTGAACAGTTACGTCAAGAGTTCAGTAGCGTTGGTAGTTTAACCACTGCTGATCATGAGCAATTAAGCTTTTTAGCGGATCCCCATTACATTGCTAGTCTGGCGGACACGCAAGCAGGGGCGGTATTGGTCACGGCAGAGTATCGTGATCAAGTGCCAGCGAGCGCTGTCGCGTTGGTAGTCACCAGTCCTTATTTGGCTTATGCGGGCGCCAGTCAGTTGTTTGCTCGTGATTCATTGTCTAACGGTATTCACCCTAGTGCGGTGATTGCCGATAGCGCCGTCATCGGCGATCACGTCAATATTGGCCCTTTTTGTGTGATCGGTGATAATGTACAAATTGGTGCGCGCAGCTCACTTGATGCGAATGTGGTGGTTGAGGCAAATACTAAGATTGGGCCTGATTGTGTGATTAAGTCGCAAGTGGTTATCGGGCACGATAGCGTTATCGGTAGCCATGTGCGATTACACGCTGGCGTGAGTGTTGGCTCAGAGGGCTTTGGCTTTGCACCAACCAGAGACCCTAGTGTTACTGGCTGGGAGCGCATTGCGCAACTAGGTCGTGTCGTGATTGGCGATCATGTGCGAATCGGTAGCCAAACCTGTATTGACCGCGGCGCCATTGATGATACGGTGATTGGTAATCATGTTATTATCGATAACTTGGTACAAGTGGCGCATAACGTGCGTATTGGTGATGGTACGGCCATCGCGGCTCAAACGGGTATCGCTGGTAGTACCAGTATCGGTAAGCGCTGCATCATTGGCGGCGCTGTCGGTATTACAGGTCATATCGAGATCACCGATGATGTGATCTTATCTGGAATGACCATGGTCACCAAATCCATTAAAAAGTCTGGTTCCTATTCCTCTGGAACGGCTGCGATGCCGACGGCTAATTGGCGACGGGCAGCGGTACGTTTCCGTCAGCTTGGTCGTGAATAGCATAAATACAAACAAGTCATCAAAATTACAAACACAGCAAGGAAGTGCCGCTATGAGCAGCAACGATATAGATAGTTCAACTGATAACGAGATTAAAAGCTTGGCTGAGCAAGGTCTTACCCTGCCGCTAACTTACCATACCCTTAAGCATTACCTGCCGCACCGCTATCCTTTTCTGCTGGTCGATAAGATCATCGCTTGCACACCAGGAGAGTGTATTACCGGTGTTAAGAACGTGACTATTAATGAAGAGTTTTTTAATGGTCACTTTCCTGATGAACCGATCATGCCAGGGGTGTTAATGGTAGAGTCGATGGCGCAAGTCTCAGGCGTGCTGGGATTTATTAGTGCTGGCCTGACCGCAGAAGATGGCTATCTATATCTGTTCGCAGGCGTTGATAAGGTGCGCTTTAAGCGCCGAGTCATTCCTGGGGATCAGTTGGTTATTCGTGCCAAAACAGTGATGCAAAAGCATGGTATTTACAAGTTTGATTGTACGGTACATGTCGAAGACGAGCTTGCTGCTAGTGCCCAAATAATGATTGCTCGGCAAGCACAGTAAAGCTTAATGACTGCTATTATGCTCATGTTAATCAAAATCTTTAGCGACTCCTATTAACATGAGCAGTAAAAATGATAGTTAGCAACCATGGTTAACAGCAGCGTCATGCTTATTTTATTTAATAAAGTTAAATTGGCTGTATTTGTTTTACCATTTACTCGCATCAGATGATACAAAGGCCCAAATTATGAGTCAGATCCACCCAACCGCACTCATCTCACCATCCGCTCAAATTGATGAGACGGCCGTCATTGGTCCGTATTGTATTGTCGGTGATGAGGTGACCATTGGCGCACACACGGTTTTGCACCGACATGTGGTTGTGACCAAGTTGACTCGTATTGGTCAACACAATCAGTTTTATCAGTTTGCAAGCGTTGGTGAAGACCCCCAGGATTTGAAATATGCTGGTGAGCGTACGTGGCTTGAGATTGGTGATCATAATACCATTCGTGAGGCCTGTAGCCTACACCGTGGTACAGCCCAAGACAGTGAACTTACCAAAATTGGTAGCCATAACTTGTTGATGGTTAATACGCATGTGGCTCATGACTGTGTGATTGGCGACCATAACGTACTGGCCAATAATGTCGGAGTCGCAGGACATGTGACTATTGGGGATCACACGATTATTGGGGGTAACTCCGGTATTCATCAGTTCTGTACGGTTGATGATTATAGCTTGATCGGGGGCGCGAGTCTGATTTTAAAAGACGTGGCTGCTTTCACGATGGTCTCTGGCAATCCAGCAAAAACGCATGGTCTCAATGTGGAAGGGATGCGCCGTAAAGACTGGTCAAAAGAGACCATCGATGTGTTACGCCAAGCTTATCGTATGATTTTTAGATCAGGTTTGACGACGGTACAAGCGCTAGAAGTGTTAAACAATGAGCTGCTCCCAAAAGAGCCGAAAATTCAACTGCTCATCGACTCACTACAGAAAAGTCGTCGTGGTGTGGTGCGTTAAAAATGTAGAGAAGTTTTGTTTAAGACTGAATGTAGCGTTGGTATTTTAATCAGGCAAACTCTTGTCAACGATAGAAAAAACCACCGTAAGCCATAACCAATTGTTATGGCTTTTTATGTTTATGAGTACTTGACTTTTTTGGTCGCTTAGCAGAAACTGAGCGTTTACGATATTGTAAACAATTCTTTCTTAATGTTGCTGGACGCCTCACATTGATGCGTTTATTAAAGTGCCTGAGATTGTGAGTGGCGCTTTATGATAATCAAGGAAGATTATCAGCGACGTTAATTGGAGCACGAGGACGGAAAAAATGGCTATCAATAAACAAGAACATGCACAGTGGAGCTCAAGTTTTGGCTTCGTATTAGCAGCGGTCGGGTCGGCAGTTGGTTTAGGAAATATATGGAAGTTTCCATACATGGTTGGTGAAAGCGGTGGTTCTGCTTTCGTTATCGCTTATTTATTCTGTATCGCGCTGGTAGGTTTTCCGATTTTGGTCGCCGAATGGCTAATTGGTCGTCGTGGTCAAAAAAACCCCATCAATACTTTGGCTGATGTTGCGGCAAGTGAAGGCAAGTCACGCAATTGGGGTATCATAGGTGCTTCCGGTATTTTAGGTGGTTTCTTAATTCTGTCTTTTTATAGTGTTATTGGTGGTTGGGCACTCAACTATATTACTAAAGTGGGTACAGGAAGTTTTGCAGGCCAAGACAGTGATTCTGTCGCTGCGACCTTTGATGCCATGTTAGCTTCCGCCGGTACATTGACGATTTGGCACACGGTATTTATGATTTTGACGGCCATTATCGTTGGTATTGGCGTGACGGGCGGTATTGAGAAGACCGCGAAGGTTTTGATGCCATTATTAGGGCTTATCCTGTTCGTTATCGTTGGTTATAACGTGGTGAATGGAGGCTTTGGTGAGGCAGTGGCTTACTTGTTTACGCCAGATCTTAGTAAGCTGACGGCGGATGTCATGCTCGCGGCTCTGGGTCATGCCTTCTTCACACTGTCTATCGGTATGGGTATTATGATTGCTTATGGCTCATATTTGGGCCGTGAAGTGAACCTGCTTAAAACCGCACGAACGGTTGTGATTTTGGACACGGTTATTGCGTTGGCTGCTGGTCTAGCCATTTTCCCAATTATCTTTAGCAATGGTCTAGATCCTGCTTCAGGCCCTGGTCTTATCTTTGTTAGCTTACCGATTGCTTTTGGTAGCATGGGCGCAGGCACTATCATTGGTACCCTGTTCTTCTTACTTATTACTTTTGCGGCTCTTACCTCGTCAATTTCACTGCTTGAACCAACGGTTGAGTTTTTAGAAGAGCGTACGCCAATGAGCCGTACGGTATCAACCATCGTTGCAAGTACGGTGATTTGGCTATTGGGCGTTGCGGCATTGTTATCGTTTAACCTATGGTCTGAGTTCACCATTATGGGCAACGGGATCTTTGATGCTTTGGATAAAATTACCAGTAAGTTTATCCTCCCTTTAACGGGTCTTGCAGCGATTATCTTCCTTGCTTGGCAAATGGATCAACGCAGTATTCAGCAAGAGCTTGGCTTGTCTAATGGTGCATGGAAAGTTTGGCAAGTCGTTGCTAAGTTTATTGCCCCTATCGCGGTTATCGTTGTATTTGTTACCTCATTGATGGGATAGCATAGCGACTGATGAAAAGTATTTGCTTGTTTGGTTTGAAAAACACTCAATAATAAAAAGGGCTTAAGATGATTCTTAAGCCCTTTTTGTTACTTGTATGAGTCTAAAAAATATTATGCTTAGCGCAAATTTAGTTCAGGAACGGTTTGTCCACGCTTGCTATAAAACTCATTTACGAACTCATCAAAGCAGTCCTGCTCAATAGCGTCTCTGATTCCTTGCATCAAGCGCTGATAGTAGCGCAAGTTATGAATAGTCGCCAGCTGGGCACCTAGCATCTCTTTGCATTTATTTAGATGGTAGAGATAAGCACGGCTAAAGTTTTGGCAAGTATAGCAGTCGCACTCTGGGTCTAGAGGGCCTTCATCATTACGGTATTGGCTATTACGGATACGTACTATGCCAGCATTGTCAGTGTCGCCCGTGACGAAATAGTGACCATTACGTGCGTTACGCGTTGGCATCACGCAGTCAAACATATCAACACCGCGGCGCACGGCCTCGACGATGTCTTCTGGCTTACCAACACCCATCAAATAACGCGGCTTGTCTGCTGGCATATCATCTGGGATATAGTCCAAGACATCCATCATCTCATCCTTTGGCTCACCCACGGATAAGCCACCGATGGCATAACCATCAAAGCCGATATCGAGTAGACCATCGAGTGACTGCTGGCGCAAATCGGCATACATACTGCCTTGGATAATGCCAAATAGGGCATTGGTGCTACCCAGTCTTTTGTGCTCATCAACGCAGCGCTGTCCCCAACGTAGTGAGAGCTCTAAAGACTTTTTCGCTTCGTCGTGAGTGGCGGGATAAGGGGTGCACTCATCGAATTGCATGACGATGTCTGAATTCAAGCTGTACTGAATTTGCATGGATTTTTCTGGTGAGAGAAATACCTTGGCGCCATCGATGGGTGATTTAAAATTAACCCCTTCTTCGGTGATTTTACGCATGGCACCTAGACTGAATACTTGGAAGCCACCGGAATCGGTCAGAATGGGTTTATCCCAATGCATAAATTTATGCAGACCGCCGAACTTATCAATCACTTCAGTACCTGGGCGTAACCACAGATGAAAGGTATTGCCTAAAACGATATCAGCACCGATGGCTTCGATATCACGTGGGAGCATGCCTTTGACCGTACCATAAGTGCCAACAGGCATAAAAGCTGGCGTTTGCACATCGCCATGATTGAGATGAACCGTACCACGGCGTGCACGCGTTTCACCGCTGGCCGTTTTATGTAAGACAAATTGCATATGATAACCGCTATTTAAGCTATGAAAATAGCGCCAATTATAGCATTGTTAAGGTTTTTTTTGGATATGGATATTTAATCTCATTGATGAGCCTTATCCATATCACTCTGCTACAACCAAAAGATACAGACATGACGACAGGATAGTTGGTAAAGTATAAAACAGTTGGTGAACGATGACGAATCACCAGACCATGATTTGAGACGCTGGAGACACACTATGAAAAAGGCATCCTACTTATTACTAAGTGGTTTATTATTGACATCAGGAGGCGCTATGGCTACCGAAGAGCCAGACTATACGGTTTTGTCGCAAGAAGATGACTTTGAATTGCGGCGTTACGATGAGCAACTGGTGGCGCAAACTTGGGTGACAGGGGATCAAAAAAGCGCTAGTCGTGAAGGGTTTAAAGTATTAGCGGACTATATTTTTGGTAACAATACAGCGCCTAGCGGGGAGAGTGGCAAGATTGCGATGACGGCGCCCGTTACGATGCAGCCTGATCCCAAAACAGACAGTAATGACTCTCAAAAAATTGCTATGACGGCACCAGTCAGTATGCAAAAAGCGAATGGTCAATGGCGCGTACAGTTTACGATGCCCAGTCACTACACGATGCAAACGCTGCCTAAACCAAACAATCCAAATGTTGAGATTGTGGAAGTGCCCCCGCAAAATTACGGGGTCATTAAATTTTCAGGGTTGGCAGGCAGTCAAAAAGTAGCGAATAAAACGGAGAAATTGCGGTCTTGGATGCAAGAGCGCAACTTAACCATAACGGGCGTACCTGAGTTGGCACGCTATAATCCGCCATGGACGCTACCCTTTATGCGTCGCAATGAAGTGATGATTGCGTATCAGCCAAAATAAAGCAAAAAAAAGACAGCATGGGCTGTCTTTTTTTGAGCTTTTAATATACGGGTATTAGTTTTTTTGCTCACGGATAATGTTAAGCATACGGCGCAATGGTTCAGCCGCGCCCCATAACAGCTGATCACCCACAGTAAACGCGCCTAGATATTCAGGTCCCATATTAAGCTTACGCAAGCGACCTAACGCAACCGTTAGCGTCCCTGTCACTGCCACTGGGGTTAAACGATTCATAGTCGCTTCTTTGTCATCTTCGACCAAATCTAACCACTCGTTGCCGCTGTTTTTAAGAGCTGCTTCGATCTCGTCTAATGGAATGTCTTTTTTTAGCTTGATGGTCAGACCTTGAGCGTGACAGCGCATCGCGCCAATGCGTACACACATGCCATCGATAGGAACCGTATTGGTTTGGTCATTGCCAAGAATTTTATTGGTTTCAACGCCACCTTTCCATTCCTCTTTTGATTGCTTGTTTTCTAGCTGTGCGTCGATATAAGGAATCAAGCTACCAGCCAATGGCACACCAAAGTACTGTCTAGGAAAGTCATTTGAGCGTTGAGCTTGGGCGATTTTTTTATCGATATCTAAGATAGCGCTCGCAGGATCAGCCAGCTCGTCTCGGACGGTGTCATGCAGCAGACCCATACCACTGATTAGCTCACGCATGTTGTTGGCACCAGAGCCACTTGCTGCTTGATACGTCATCGCGCTGACCCATTCCACCCAGCCTTTATTAAACAGCTCACCGATGGCCATTAACATCAGAGATACCGTACAGTTACCACCGATGAAGTCTTTTTTGCCGTTGGCGAGTGCGCTGTCAATGACGGTGCGATTGACTGGATCAAGGATGATGATGCTATCATCTTCCATGCGCAATGTGCTCGCCGCATCAATCCAGTAGCCATTCCAGCCACTATCACGCAATGGCTGATGAACTTTTGAGGTGTAATCGCCGCCTTGGCAAGTAATAATCACATCACAAGCTGCTAGTGCGTCAATATCATGAGCGTCTTTTAACTGGCTGGTTTGAGTACCATCAAAGCTTGGCGCATCCCCGCCTGCATTACTGGTCGAAAAAAATACAGGTGTAATACCGTCAAAGTCTTTTTCTTCAAGCATACGTTGTATCAATACTGACCCGACCATACCGCGCCAGCCTACCAAGCCTACTGTTAAATTACTCATGAAATCTAATCCTATTTACAATTATTTATTGCATTGCCAGCCGATAACAATGCCGTGATTGGCCCTAAAAAGCAAGGCGTTTTGGCGATTTTTAGGCGTTTTTCATACACTATTAACTATGTTCATTATAACTTTAAGTTATTAACATAATGCTGATACTTCTATTGCTTGGGGACACACATGGTGTCTAAAAGCAAGAAGGCTAGTGTGCAATACTTACTATCATAGATGCGATAAATTGTAACGTTTTATGGCACTTACCCCTTAATTGACACTCATTAGTAGGTGATAATCTCATGAAATGCTAAAGTAAGCATCTAACGTCAGCTCAATAAAAACCAAGCAAGACTTCACTATTGAACCAACAATGAACATCAACTTTAGGGTTCAATGCCCATTTTAATAGACGGTTAATACATACTATGGATCTCTCACTATTATATTACAGCGTACAGTGGCTCGCAGGGCTCATCGCATTTGTGACGATTTGGGGCTGGATGCCACTTGATAACTGGTGGGTGCGCGGCGTTGAGTTTCCACGCATTCAGATAATGGTGCTTGGTGTCATTGCCTGGATTGGCATGTTGGCGTTTTGGCCAAATTGGCAGCTAGGTCAGTGGCTGCTGTTTATCGTATTGAGTGTCACTCTAGCGTTCCAGCTGAGAATGGTATTGCCTTATACCAAACTGTGGAAAAAAGAAGTACAAGAAGCAAAAGACACGCCCGAAGGAGCGTCGTATCAGCTCAAAATCATGGTCTCAAACGTTCTCACGCCCAATGATGAAACCCAAAAACTGGTCGATCTGGTTAAGCAAAAACAGCCTGATATTTTAATCACGCTAGAAAGTGATAAAAAATGGGAGAGGGCGCTGCATCAAATCGAACCTGACTATCCTTACACGGTAAAAGTACCTCTGGATAATCTATATGGGATGCACTTGTATTCTAAGCTTGAGTTGATTGACCCTGAAGTTAAATATTTGATGATCGATGACATACCTTCTATTCACACACAGTTACGCCTGCAAAGCGGTCGCGTGATTTGGTTGTATTGTTTGCATCCTATGCCACCAAGCCCCACGGAAGCGGATAAATCGACCACTCGCGATGCCGAGCTACTGATGGTGGGCAAACACATAAAAGAGAATGAGCAAACGGCCATATTGGCCGGTGATCTCAATGATGTGGCATGGTCAAAAACGACCAGGCGTTTTCAGCGAATATCAGGGTTGTTAGACCCACGTATTGGCCGGCATTTCATCAACACTTTTCATGCCAATTATCCATTTTTGCGCTGGGCATTGGATCATATTTTCCATAGCGCTTGCTTTACCGTGGTAGACATTCAACGTATGCCTTCTATCGGCTCCGACCATTTTCCTGTCATGACTACCTTACAATATGCCCCAGAAGAAGCGAATCAACAAGAGCAAAACGCACCGACTGCGGCCGCAGAGGATAGCAAAGAGACAGAGAGTAAAATAGAAGAAGGTAAAAAAGAAGGAGAAAAAGTCTCAAAGGAGCACGCAGACGTGCAGAGAGGCTTGGGTTAACAGGGTGCTAACATGACAACCCATAGTGTCATTGAAAGCCTCGATAAGCACGTAAGCATATGCTTACGTGAAATAAGGTCTTTAGCCTCTAGTCGCATCAAGCGGATTGCACTAAAATACAATCATCAACACAAGGATACGCAAGGATGCAGTGTTGAGGCAGTAGTATAAAAGTTCAGGTCAGCCCGCTGTCTTATATAAGCTACTGTTTATGACTTAGGATGAGTCCACATGGAAGAGATAATAACAACAAGATGAAACGCCATAGCCCCGAACCAATCGCCCTAGGTTCGGGGCTTTTCTTTGTGTGTAAACTATTGATTTATAAGAGAGTGAGTTTAACGCACGGGCAGATAGTACAAAAGCATACATTGATAACCGACGGTGAGTTATTTCTTTAGATCATAAATAAGAAGGGTACATGCCTTAGCACATACCCTTCTTAACAAAACACTATTAGCGATCATTTATCTTATCGAGGCATGGATAGATAGACTATCCCAGTACTTGGATATAAGCGCCCGCTCGTAGCTCTTGTAACCAGTCTTCTTTGGCTTGCGGTGCTAGGCGTTGATACAGTGTTTGGCGTGCCATGTTGCGACGATATTGGTCACTTACGTCTTGCTGACGTTTGCCGTCCACCTTTAAGATGTGCCAACCGAATTGGGTTTTGAAAGGGACAGAGTAATCACCAACCGCTGTGTTTTTCATCATGGCTTCAAATGGGCCGATCATATCTTCTTCGCTGACCCAATCAAGATCACCGCCGCGACCTGCTGACCCTGGATCGTCGGAATAAGTCGATGCCAAACCAGCAAAATCAGCACCGTCACGTAGTTGCTCATACAGATCATTGATTTTTTGTTCAGCAAGCGCATCCGTCTGTAACTCATCAACTTTAACCAAGATATGACGAGTATGCCACTGCGGTATGAGCATGGTGTCGCTGGATTTCTTGTCAGCAAGCTTAATGATGTCGATACCTTCAGGAGTCACTAGCGGTGCGCTGACAGCGCCAACATCAAGCTTGGTAATCTCACTCGATAGCTCTGTAGGAAGGGCCGCCGCTTTATGAAAGCCCATGTCGCCCCCCTGTAGAGGGATAGGGTAGCTGCCTTGGCTGGCTGCAACAGCTTCAGCGACATTGACATTGGGTGCAAGCAGACGATCACGCAGCGCCTGTGCGACTTTCAATGCTTCCTCACGCTGAGCGTCTGATAGGCGGCTGTAGTCATCCATGTAAGGAACCCGCACATGAATGGTTTGATACTCACTTTGATTTAGGCGCTTGGCTTCAGGTGAGGCCAAAAACGCATCAATATCTTGTTCGCTAATGCGTACTCGATTGCTGATTTGGCGCTGTTGCAAGGCTTGAATGGCGGCATCTTCAATCAATTGAGTACGTAACGCAGCATAGCTACCGGGTTGTGCTGCGTCTAGACGTTGCTGTAACGCTGAGATGCTATTAAGCCCCTGTGTCTGGGCGATTTGAGCAAGGCGTTGATTGATAGCCGCTTCATCAGGATTCAGACCGACGCGTTTGACCATGGAGAGTTGCAGCTCGCGCAGGATGAGTGCGTTTAACACTTCAGATTGCAGTTGTGCTGAATTAGCCATGGGCTCACCCGCCGCTTGTGCTCGTGCTTGGGTTTGCTGGATAGCATTGATCAACTCGCTTTTTAAAATAGCGTTTTCATTGACCAAGGCAATAATGCCGTCTGTGCTATTGGCTGGTGTCAAACGATTAATGCTGCTTTGATCAGCAGGAGGCGTTGCTTGTACTGCTGCATTGACGGTAGCAGCTTGGGCACTTAATGTAAGCGCCAAACTGGCACTCATAGATAGCAGTACAGCGCGGCTCGTTTGACGTAAAGAAAAAAATCTCATGATGCTCCTCATCAATGTCATCACATTGGATGGTAGTTGGTTAATGCTGTCCCACACACTTAATAGGCGAATGTTAGACAGCGTTATCCATAATAGGGTGGCAAACTGGGTGGTGAAAAATGTTATATCGGTATCTTATCTATGCAAACCATTTATTAATCTGGTAATCAAACAATGTATCAGTCCTTCCATGCAGTCTGGACAGGTTCAAAGCCCAAAACCTTATCAGTCAGTAAGCGTGTTAGGCGGCTGCTACCACTACCAAGACCGTTCAATCTGATCTCTGCCATAATCGCTTGCGTTGGTTTGTCTTTGACGTTTAGGTCATTATAGTAACGACGTCCATAAACTGCAAAACCAAAACAGCAATCTTCATAATCAATGCCGACCAGAGAATCAAGCATTTTATCACGATTATAGTCGTATTGACCTTGAGCCAATATACGCCAGCTATTATTGATGGGGAAGACTGCGGATGCTGTAAAAGCTGAGAGCGGCAACTGATTGGTGTTTTCATCACGTTGACGTTTCACGAAACCCACGTTAAACAAGCTATTGTCTGATGGCTGATAACGCAGCTCAGTCGTAATATAATTTAAGTCATAGTCATTGGTCAGTGCACCACTGACATCAACCCAAAAGTTATTATAAGGCTGCGTGCTGGTATCCCAAACCATCCCTGAAGAAGAAGAACTAAAGACAGGTTGATCATTGTCAAGCGTGACGCGGCCATCATCGATATAAAATTGCTCTGCTATGCTACCATCAAAACGTGTCACACCCGTTGCGTCGATGTAACGATAATTAATACCAGGAGTGATTGAATGCAAATCTTGCAAGCGATCATGGCCCAAGAACCAACTGTCCGAAAACAGCTGCTCGTAGTTGATAGAGGCAATACGCGTGTTAAAGTTAGGGAGGTCGTTTTGGTTCTTATAGGGCGAATAGGTGTATTTTAAACGCGGGCTAAGCAACTGATAGCCACCCATCGTGTCGTCAAAAGCACCAAAAGGGGACCCTGCTTGGTAAAAATTCAGTCCAGCGTCGATACTGGCTTGCGGTACAAACACGGACTGACTGCCATCTTCGTCACTCAGCTGGTTGTCTGCTAAGCTGTCTTCATCATATGACGTATAAAGATGCTGTAAGCTTAGTTTGGGCTCAATATACCCCCAAGACTTCTCGATTGGATACGCAGCGCTGAGTTTGTTGTAAAGACGGACGCCACTTTTTTCATTTTCAGAGCCATCATCGATGGATTTTTTAAAGTAAGCAGAATCACTGACGCCCGTGATGTCAAAGTTTTTGGCCCAAGGCAGACGATAATCAAGTTTGAGCTGCGGCAATCGTGAATAAGGTTTGTCTTTATCTTTTAACGGCTGTCCATTATCGGTAAACGCATTTAAGGTTTGAAACGTTTCTACTTTTAATTCACCGTCAACATAATCATTATAGTAATTCACGCGCGCACGGCGTGGTAAGTTGATGGTGCTATCTGATAAGCCTAACGTATCGAAATCGTTCAGATAGTCTGCGTCTGATACGTAGCTGTATTTGGCATCACCGCTTAACCGTGGAATGCTATTAGATGACCAATAATGATCATAAAAGAAACTGGTGCGATCTTCGTCATTATACTCTTTATCATTGGGCAGGTATGAGCCGTTAAAAATACCCTCACCATAATTTTCGGTTAGGTAGCGAAACTCACCTGAGAGCATAGGGTTACGATCAGTGTAAATATGGGTGTTGAGCGTGGCATCATAATTGGGCGCTAAATTGAAATAATAAGGTACATCAAGTTCGACGCCGCTTTCACTACTGAAACTGGCATTCGGTAATAAAAAGCCACTACTACGACGACTGTCAATTGGGAAGTTAAAATACGGCAGATAAAACACGGGCACATCAGCGATACGGAAGGTTGTATTATAGGCTTCGCCGCGACCCGTCTCGGTATTCAAATCAATACTTTTGGCATCAAACTGCCACTTGCGATTGGTGGGCGGACAGGTGCTAAACATCACCTGATCTAACTCATACTGACTGTCATTAGGACGGTTTAAGCGCTTGGCATAGCCGTGTGCTTGCAACTCCACACTAGCAAAGGCCACGTCATTAGCCGTTGATTGTCCCGTCTCCGTATTATACGCTAAGCTATCTGCGACACCGATAAGGCCGCCTTGTGACGCCTGAGCAGCTAAGCTGGCTTGAGTATCATTTAGCGAGCTGCTCCGTGGCACTTGCTGTCCTGTCGCTTGGTCAGTAAACATGACGTTGCCTTGAGCAGCAGCCACACTATTGCTCAAATCTAGTACGATTTTTTCTGCTTCTATACGCTGGGTACCTTGATTAAGAATCACGTTACCTGATAGTTCAGCGTAGTCAACATTGTCGTAATAACCGTAGTCTGATTCGGTAAACAAAGGCGCTTGACTGTTTGGGATGTCTGTCAGGTTAGGTGCTGGCTGGCCATTAGCTACGCCAGCCTCATTTACAGCGCGCTGGTAGTTAGGGTTGCTCTTTGGATACACCCATTGGCCTTCGCAGCGTTGAGCGCTATCCACAGCATTCGGTAATAACTGTAAGTTGCTACCCACTTTTGGGATAGTTGTCGATGTAGATGTTAGTGCATTTTGAATGCCGTCTTCTTCAGTGTTTGTTGTTCCATCCGTGTTATTTAACGGTGGCGTGTCAGTATCTGGTGTCAGCTCGTAAAACTCTGCCAAACGCATCAGACTGTCTTGAATACTTTCATCATTAACATTAAGATCACTATGATCTACAAGAGGATCTACAACAGGCTGAGGGGTAATCGTCTCACTGACTCGTGTCACGTTACGGCTTTGTTCGTCATTTCTTGCGTTTGAAGCGGATACAAAATCGTCATGATCGCTATCATTGATGGCCGTAACTTCTAGAGAAGGGTTGTCAATATTACTGTCAGTATGATTATCAAAGTCACTAGCTAAAGAGTGGTTATCAGTCGTAGCACCAGCGTCCGCCTGTTGATACTTATTATTCTGAACATCGCCCTTATAATTACGACTGTTTTGATAGCGAATGTCACTAATGTCACTATAGTTACTATCTACGGTAACACTGCTGTCAGTGACTAGCGGCTCCGTTGGCTGTATGTCGGTGTCATTGATGGCAGCACTGACCGTTAGACTTGATAAGCCTAAGGCGCCAAATAAAATCAAGCGGATGCTTTGGTAAAGCGGAGAATATAACAAGGGCACACCTATGATTGCAGAGCCTATTGGATTGCGTTACTGAGTTTAGTCGCCATACTATTGAGTCATATCGAATAGTACATAACCGGCTAAAAGACTACTCATTGCTCATGTAATTTTAAGAGTTTGGGCATTTTACATATAATGACGACTAATCATAGTCAAAAAAAACCAAATCAGCTACACTATTTACCAAAATTTATAATGTAGCCAAGCTGTTTTTTAAATGGGTGCTAAAATTGTGCATAGCACTACAGGTATTGAATGATAACTCAATACGACTATGTATAGCAGCAACTGTGGCGCAGACATCACTATTTTAGCAAGTATTTGCTCGACTTATCACTACTTTACTCGTTTCTGACTTATATCTAACCTATGATGCCTTTTATGACTGATCACAAAACTTTAGAGCCGAACATGACTGAAACCAGTAGCAATAATCGCTTACAGCAGTTAGAAAACTGGTTGCAGCAAGTATTTACAGAGCAAGTATTTAATCTAGATAGCTTGCCTGGGGACGCGAGCGCCCGTCAATATCACCGTCTCCAGTTGTTAGGAGAGAATGATACGGGAGAATCGCGTTATATTGTCATGGATTCTGCTGACGAGCAAGACGCCTTGCGCCAGTTTATCAATGTCGCCAAATTGATGGCACCAGCAATCAATGTGCCGACGCTCATCGCACAAGATGTGACAAAGGGCTTTTTAGTATTACAGGATTTTGGCACGGTAGAATTTGCCCATTTGCTCGTTAATGCGACGCTTGCCCAAATTAATACGTACTATCAGTTGGCAATGCAGACATTGGTGGCGCTACAGAGCGTCCCAATTGAGATGGCAAAATCCCAGCACCAATTGCCAGATTATGATAGCGCGTTATTGGAACGTGAAATGGATTTATTTAGTGACTGGTTTATGCCTTACGTTGGTGCCGCACTTGATAAAACGTTGTGGTCCAATGTAAAGTCGGCCCTAATAAAAGAGATTTTGTTACAGCCACAAGTCATCGTGCACCGGGATTATCACAGTCGCAATCTCATGCAAGATCAAGCGGATAACGCGCGCTTAGGTGTGATTGACTTTCAAGATGCCGTCGTAGGGTCCTATACTTATGACTTGGTATCATTGGTGCGTGATGCTTACGTTGAATGGCCAGAGAGTCAAATATCTGAGTGGATCAACGATTTTTGGCAACTGCAGCAGCAGGCAGGATTAACCACAGCGAAAAGCGCTGAGCAGCTTGAGAACGATGTGAATGTGATGGGTGTACAGCGTCATTTAAAAGTGCTGGGGATTTTTATTCGCTTGTCCCAGCGTGATGGCAAAGACCGCTATTTGGCCGATATTCCCAAAGTGATGCGTGATTTGCTGACTGAATTAGACTGGCTTGCGGATAAGGGTAGTGATGAGATAAAACAAGCAGTGGTCCCTTTTAATCAATGGCTACAAGATAGCGTGCTACCTAATTATAAAGATAAATTCGCCGTAGTATAAATACGCATGAGTTAGGCTAAAAGCTTACGTCATATATTAAAAGGAGCATGCATGTCAACGTCTACACCTAAGATTACCCAAGCAATGATTTTGGCGGCGGGCAAGGGTACGCGTCTGCGTCCGTTAACACTTGAGACCCCAAAGCCTTTGGTCGAAGTCGGTGGGCAGCCGCTGATTGTTTGGCACATCAAAGCGTTACAGGCGGCTGGTATCACTGATATTGCCATTAATGCGTCATGGCTGGCTGATAAGTTAATAGACACATTGGGGGATGGTGCGAAGTACGGCGTCACACTGCATTGGTCGGTTGAAGAGGATGAACCGCTTGAGACAGCAGGCGGTATTTTCCAAGCATTACAAACGGGTAAACTACGAGACGAGCCATTTATTCTCGTTAACTCTGATGTGTGGACGACTTATGACTTCACCCAACTGCGAGACTATACGCTGAGTGCGGATCAGCGTGCGCATTTATTATTGATTGATAATCCTGCGCATAATGATGGGGGTGATTTTGCTATTAATAACGGTCTCGCCAGTGAGCAACCAGTTGGCGCAGCAGACAAATATACCTTTGCTGGTATCAGTGTGATGTCACCTCGACTGGTTGATGGGTTGGTGTCAGGTCAACCAGCAGCGTTGGCCCCACTTCTTAAGCAAGCGATGATAAAGTTTCAAATTACCGCTGAGGTTATCAATGATAATTGGATAGATGTCGGTACACCTGAGCGCCTAACACAAGTGAACACGTTTATAGAGAGTCATGGCGCCAACAATCATCTCGGATCGTAAGTGCAATAAAGACTTTAAAAGTAGCTTGTAAGAAACAGCCTCATATAAAAAAAGCAGCGTTGATTATTCAACGCTGCTTTTTTTATATGAGACGAGAGGTGGGCACTAAACACCCATGGCGAGTTTGATTAACTGCGCAATCGTAAAAACCACCAAAAATCCTGCCACATACAAGCCAATAAACCACAACCACTGTGATTGTTTTTTACTAAGCTTCTTCATGAAAACCTCCTGATTGGCTTACGTATTGTGACTACCTTAAATGAAGCATGGTAGCCACTTTTTGGCTGATCCGTTGTGCCGCTATGAGCGATTAATACATGGGTTTGTGATCAGATTTACCTTTGAACGTATAGTAGGCAAAAGCGGTATAACTCAAAATAATCGGTAGCATAATACCGGCGCCAATTAACATAAAGGACAGGGAAGTATCCGCAGCAGCTGCCTCATAAATCGTCATTTGATACGGTACAATATAAGGGAACATAGCAAAACAAACGCCGATATAACCCATCAAAAACAACGCAACAGTCAATAAGAAAGGGCGATACTCACGCTCTGTTTTTAAGTCTTTACGCATCAAGAAAAACAGCAGCACAACGATAATGGGCATAGGCGCAAGATACAACAGACTCGGGAAGCTAAACCAATCTTCGAGTGCATTGATGTCTGAGAAATACATAAATCCTGTGACGATGATCATTGCCACTACTAAAGCCAGTAACATCCAGCCTGAGACTTTGCGTGCCCAAACTTGTAAAGTGTGTTCGGTTTTTATGATGAGCCACGTAGAGCCAAGTAACGCGTAACCAATGATCAAGGCAAAGCCGCAGACAATGGGGAAAGGTGACAACCAATCAAATGGTCCGCCAGTGTAAAGACGGTTGCTCGCCTCGAGTCCTTGGACTAGTGCCCCAAGCATAATACCTTGGGAAAAAGCAGCAATGACTGAACCCACAAAAAAGAAAGTGTCCCATACATGTCGACGTGAAGAGGCTTTAAAACGGAACTCAAACGCCACGCCACGCATGATAAGACCGAACAGCATAGCGGTCACGGGTAAGTAGAGGCCCGTCATAATAATGCCATAAGCGACTGGGAAGGCTGCGAACAGACCGCCGCCGCCAAGTACCAACCAAGTCTCGTTACCATCCCAAAACGGGGCAATAGAGTTCATCATCCGGCTACGGTTTTTATCTGAACCTGCAAACGGAAATAAAATACCACAGCCCAAATCAAAGCCGTCAAGTAGTACATAAATAAAGACAGAGAGGGCGATAAGGCCGCCCCAAATCAAAGGTAAGTCTAATACATCACCGTAGTTAAACATTAGCGTAACCCTCCATCATCAACATCATTAGCAGGAGTGTCTATATCTTTTTTTGTACTTTCTCCCGGGCTACTATCACCACTGAGTGCGCGTCCCTGACTTTCTGTCACTGTATGATCGTAATAATGATCTTCATCCGGATCTTCGTAAGGCTTAGGTCCTTGTGCGATGAGGCGCAAAATATAAAAGCTGCCAGCCCCAAACACGAAAATATACAATACAATAAAGCCGATGAGCGTCGTGGCAACTTGCTGTGCGGCGAGCGGTGACATACTTTCAGCGGTACGAATCACACCATAGACGGTATAGGGCTGCCGTCCTGTCTCAGTCACAAACCAGCCCGCCAATAACGCGATAAACCCAAGCGGTGTCATCATCATCCACGCGCGGTGAAACCAGACACTGTCAGGATTAAACTGTTGTTTTTTGAAATACTTATAGAGACTGAATAAACCTACCAGTACCATCAACATACCGATACCAACCATAATACGGAACGCCCAAAAGACAATAATAACTGGGGGTTGATCCTCGGGTGCCCAATTTTTAAGACCTTTTACCTCGCCATCTAGTGAATGGGTTAAGATCAATCCGGACACGTAGGGAATGCTAACTTCGTATTTATTGGTTTGGTTTTCTTGGTCAGGGATCGCGAATAAGCGTAGCGCAGCACCGCGTTCATCCTCCCAAATGCCTTCCATCGCTGCCACTTTAGCTGGTTGATGCTCTAAGGTGTTTAGACCATGCTCATCGCCAATTAACACTTGAGCAGGCGCTACAAATATGGCCATGATCATCGCCATGCCTAGCATCACCCGGCCATGCTGCCGGTGCTCGGTATGTTTTTTAGACTGAATGTAATACGCACCGATGCCACCAATGACAAAAGCGGTGGTCAAGAACGCTGCTGTCATCATATGAGCATAGCGGTAAGGGAAGGAAGGGTTGAAGATAATCTCAAGCCAATTGGTGGGATAGAGCAGCCCGTCTGCGCCTATCATAAAGCCTTGCGG
The DNA here is from genome assembly GCF_016107545.1 of Psychrobacter namhaensis. Classification (GTDB taxonomy): domain Bacteria; phylum Pseudomonadota; class Gammaproteobacteria; order Pseudomonadales; family Moraxellaceae; genus Psychrobacter; species Psychrobacter namhaensis. The sequence continues at coordinate 73,249 of NZ_JABASS010000007.1, read as the reverse complement.
CGTTTGCATAAAACTGTTGGCTGATAAAATCCAAAAACCTGAAATCAGCGTGCCAATGGCGACAATGGCTGTTGAGGCAAAATGCATGCGTTTGCTGACCCGTCCCCAACCAAACAGCATGATACCTAAGAACGACGCTTCTAAGAAAAAGGCGGTTAATACTTCATAAGCCAGTAGTGGGCCTAGGACGTTACCTGCTTTATCAGAGAAGACGGCCCAGTTGGTACCGAACTGGTAAGACATGACCACGCCCGATACTACGCCCAAGCCGAACACCACGGCAAATATTTTTACCCACTGCTTATAAACTTCAGCGTAAATAGGCTTACCCGTTCTTAACCAACGGAATTCAAGCACCGTGAGCCAACTGGCAAGACCGATAGAAAAAGCGGGAAAGACAATATGAAATGAGATCACAAAAGCGAATTGGATACGCGCTAGCATCAGCGCATCAAGCTGGTCAATCATAAACGTAGCGAACATAAACGGTTACCCTTATCTGTTAGCTGAATAGCGCTGGCTTCCATAAAACGCTTAATGAACTGTCCGTAATGACCCACAAAGGCAAGAGACCATCGTTACGGACAATAGCTTAGTGTTAAATAGCCAGCGACATTGGAGATAAAGTGCGGCTACGCTAACGACTGTTTAGCTGGATTGAATAACTTATATCCTTATAAATTAATATATTATTGTCATTACTATAAGCGTATTATGCGCCTCCCTTGATACGCACGCAAGCCGCTCAACGGCTCAGTCACATATCTGGTCGTGACTTAAATAGGCTAAAAGCCCCTCAGAAGCTTGAATTAATAGTAGGGAAAACCGACCTTTTATTCAATGGGTATTGGAGTGCTTTAACGGGATTACAACGTAACGGCTAAGCGTCGCTGGTGAACCGTTTTAGTAACGGCTTTTACTTAGTGAGCCGATCAGCCCGCTTTTTCCCCTTTTTAGTGTGTAACCCAATTAGTATGTGACCCAAGCGCACCTTACTCCTGTAATTGCTGATGTAAAATTCGACGTAAGGTCAAAATCGTTTGTGGATTGGTTTGAATGCTGTGACCACCGTTAATAACCGTCTCAGAGGCGGCTCCGTCAAGATGGGCGCTAGTATAAGGGACGATACCATCTGATAACCGTTCCGTCAGCGCTTGGCTAATATTCTCATCAACCGTCACAGCAGCGATCAGGGGTTCAGCGGGAATTTTTTGTGTATCTAAGGTGTCGCTTGTATTGGTAGTCTCTTTTTTATCTTCTTCTGTGGCTTGCGATAAGTCAATTTTTGCACCACTAGGCTGTAGTTGAGCCAGTCCTTTAGTGATATCAGCATCATTATTGGCGATAATCGAATGATAGGTAATGCGCTCATTGATGGTGATGTCTTTCGTCAACTGTATAAAAGAAGACTTGTCGCTTAGTTGGCTGGCGCCATTTTGTAAGTATAGCGCCCCCAATGGGTTTTGCGCCAAATCGCCTTGTGTGGCAATCGTTGCTAAGTTATCAGTGACCGTCTTAACCAAGCCGACTGGCAAGTACACAATGCGGCGCAGTGCGCGTGTGAACCAGCGGTCTGCATAGTCAGTGCCACGAAAAGGGGCAGACAAAAAGACAGCTGTATCTACTTGCGGTAGCGCTTTTAATTCGAAACGCTCTTTTAGCTGTTCTTCGGCAAACGTTTCTTTGAGCGCGTTCCGAATCCTACGTTTTTCACTACTAGAAAATAGGGGTTGATCATCGAGCTTATCGAAGTCCTCGACCAAGTTGTCATCGGACAGCATCATACGAGCAATAATAGCGCCCATACTGTGACTGACAATCACACTGTTTTTGCTAGCGCGGTTTTGTCCGTTGGGGTCAGTTTGCTGGTAAGTGCTGTTAATCAAGCGTTGAATTTGATAACGGTTTTCTAAAATAGGTAAATTGGTTGGATAAAATATTTGCCAGACTTGATAGTTCTCCCGCAATTTATCATCATTAAGAATATCGTTGGTCAAATTGACCCAAGTTGCGGGACTAGAGGCCAAGCCATGCAGCATAATAATGACACGCTTATTGGGGTCATAGGGTTCAAGCATAAACAATTTGGGCAGCCTTTCCTCTGGCTGGCGCGTGATTAAATTCAAATAGCCCACGCCATCTAGCTGGTTCTCTGACAGCCATAAACCGTAACCTGCAGAAAAGTTAGCGGCTAGTGGGTAGTCATTATTTAGGATGCGCACACTTTCGCTTTGATAGGGGTTATACAGATGGATATCGAGTTGACGACTGCTCAGGACATCCAGCACACTAGCGCCGCTTGGTTGAATAAGACCAGTCAATAGCAAGTGCCCAGTAGGGTAGATGCGTGAGCTTGGCTTGTTCTCATCTGTGCTGGCGTTGTTTTTTTCACTGTTTAATCGACCTGACAATGACGATATCAATAACTGGCGGATGGTGGTGGTGTAGCGGTCGTCTAATGAGGCGACCAAACTGAGACCTAGCCCTGGGCGTTTACTGATAGAGTTAAGCCCAGAGAGACGCAGCTCGTAAGTCGATACCAAATCTGCCAACGCAGAGGTTTGCTTACGTGCATTTTGCAGGTAGTTGTTTTCGTTTGGCAAATAAATACCGAGGTCATAATCGTCGACTTGTACCTTCATGACTTTGACTTGGTCGGTCGGCTGGCCTTTTTGCGGTGAACGATTGGCAATAGCCGCTTGATCATTATCGTCAATGCTGGCGGCTGTGGTGGGTAGATACTCTACTTTTGTGCCACCCATTAATTTATTTGATCCGTTGGTTGATCTATAAAGCTGGGTAATAATGTCATTGCTGGCGGCATTATAAACATCTTGGGTTTGAATATCGTTATCGGTTGGGATGCGGTTTTGCGCGTGAGAGTCGCTATGGTGCTGGTCAGCCCCCTCAAAATCATGGTCCAAGCTGTCATAGAACAAATACGTATAGCTAGATTTGACAGCATCAAACAACCGTTCTTGATAATTGGTTAAGCAACGACTGGTGTTTTCTTGCTGCGTTTTAGCCGCGCTGTCACTCAGTGGCGCATTGGCGTAATAAGGGTCAATTGGGGGACGGGCAAGCGCATTGCGGCAGTTTTCCGAGTCAGCAAGCTGGCGGGCTTTTGCATAATGCAATTCTGCAAAAATCGCGAGTGCAGGTCGATAGTGTTTATTCAGCATACTGTCCGTGAGCTGGGTTAGGCATAAGTCAAATTGCTGCATACAGGCTTGCTCATTGAGGCCTGCTGATAGCAGTGCTGACGCTGTATCGCTGCTAAGCTTATTTTCTGTGACGATGTTGCCGCGCTGGGCACTAATGGTCTTCGCAGAAGCCTGTTTATTTACTGAGACGGTACTACACGCAGTCAGTAACGCTGTCGCTACTATCAACGCGACTAAAAGGATAGACGGGGTTTTTTGATCAGTGTGCATTACCACATGTTTGATAGAGCTAGCGAAGGTCATAGGTCAGTCCAGTAAACGGTAGTCATGATGGTATGAGTCATTAAATGAGCAAGGACAAGAATGAGTGTAGCGTAACTTTTAATAGTAGACTATGTTATTTAACTGAGTCGACGAAGCGTTGTTACCCAGCAGCTTTTAACCGTCTTGTCGCAGACGCAAAAAAGCGCCGCCTTTTTATATTGAAATGTGATCAACATAAAACGACGGCGCTCACCTTTACGTTTGAGCTATCTACCACTCACTATTATTAATAAGTAAGCATTAGACAGTGGGTTTGACGTTGATGTTAGGAGCGGGGATATCCCAAATATAGAATTTACCCTCTTCGATGAGTTTGATTTGCTGACGAATAGTGTCATTGTTCGGATTTTTTTCTTCAAGGCGACGCAGGCGCTCTAGTGCGTTATCGCGACGATCACTTAACAAATCTGACTGAGCCAAGCTTTGTTCGGCTTCTGTGTAGCCTAGAGATACCGCACGATCTAAGTACTTTTGGCCTTCTTTAAAGCCGCCGCCTTCTGACAACATCATGCCATATAAAAAGTTGGCTTCAGCACTATCGGGTTGAATTTTGATGGCGCGGTCAACATACTTTCCGCCACGTACCGTATAGTCTGAACCCAAATCTAGGTTACGTCCCATGCCATTCAGCTTGGCGGCACGAAGTAACACGTCATAAGAGGCGTTTGGCGACTGCGCATAAGGTTCAATCCACTCCGCCAACACTTTGATTTTTTCACGTGTGTAGTGCCGCTGAGAGCGGTTAGGGAAGTTTGGTGGATAGTGGCGGGCATTAGGGGACACATCTTTGATGAAGTCATCAAGAAGGCTCACATCCAGCTTATCGGTGCCAAGTCCTTTTTGCTGCGGGATCAGTACCGTTGGCACAAAGCTCACGTCTGACAGTTGCACTTGCGGCGTTGGGATATTTGTAAGCTGTCCGCTGCGCAAATCAATGCCAGCCGCCGTCATTGGACCGGGTTCATAGACACGAGTCGTCCCTGTCAATTCAGGGGTCGCGGCAGTGGGTGCGACTGCCTGTGGCTGCGCTGTACTCATAGAGGCACGGGTCGGCTGACCACTACTTTGTGGTGCAGTGCTTTGTTGAGGGTTGGCGCTTGCGGCATTAGCTTGTGAATTTGATTGTGACATTGCTGGCGTGTTTGTTTGTCCCGTACTAACAGCAGTGTTAGGTTTAGCCAGACGAATCACCCGCTTGCTTGAGTCTATGGCACTCGGGACAGCTGTCGCTGTAGTATCAACTTCAGCAGCATTGACAGGCGTTGATAGTAGCATGGCACACGCTGTCGTAAGTGCTGTCAGAGTTGCCAGCTTAGGCGTCTTAGTAGACAAGCTGCTAGAGCGTATCAATTGGGTAGTGGCTTTCATAAAAATCGTTACCTTATTTAATCGTTATTTAGTAATTGACGGGTAATGCGGTGATGTCTATGGTGCAAAATCGTACAAATTTTTAATACCCTAGCAAATTAAGCTTAATGCCATCAGTAGTAGGATTGTTAATAGGAAACCTTAAGCAAAGTTATGAGTCTCAACAGTATGAGTAACACAGCTACCATAATGGCGACGACAAAACTCACTACTGCAAAATCAGCCATTATAAATGGTAAGCGGTGGCCTTCATGCGGTTGGCCATCCAGCGCATGGTCTGACGGACAGGTGGTGACAATGCGGCACCGCCACTTGCAAGTGCCAGCTCACGATGATGCAACTCTTCAATGTCCATTTGCGCCAGTATTTCTTTTGAGCGTTGATCGTGTTCAGGTAGCTGTTTGATGTGATCTTGCAAATGCTCGCTGACCTGTGCTTCTGTCTCTGCGACGAACCCCAAACTAAACTCATTAGAGATAGCACCCGCTACCGCACCCAGGCCAAAAGACATGCCATACCATAAAGGCGTAAAGACACTGGCGTGGCTGCCAAGCTCATCTAAACGCGTCTCACACCACACCAAATGATCGACTTCTTCTTCGGCGGACTGTTGCATGGCTTGCTTAACGCCATTGTCCTTGGCAGCAAATGCCTGCCCATGATAGAGGCCTTGCGCACATACTTCGCCAGTGTGATTGATCCGCATCAAACCTGCGACATGACGTGCCTGCGTGATGGTAAGCTCAGGAATCTCGTCACTAGTCACGGGAAGGGGGCGAGTGCTGGGGTTTGAATGTGGCACGACAGCTCGTAATGCCTTATCGACCCCAAGCAACAATTGGTCGATTTTGGATAAAGGACGCAGGGCCATAATTCACTCCTGATGGGGTTGAGTACGCTTAATAAAATAAGGATAGAGACTACTGCAAAGCAACTATTGTCATTGTCTCATACACATTACTATAGCAAATAATCTAAATTATCAGCACCAATATTCGTGGCTCAATGGCGCACTTTTAGCTATTTAAACTATGGAACGATGTCGTCATGCGTTTGCATAACGGCATTTTTAACATGTTTATGGAGCTTGGTATATAAAAAAGCGCCAAAGGCGAGATTGAGCACGCCTGTGACTAAAAATAGCTGTGGTAGGGTTAACCCTAACGTATTTAGTACAACAATGGCAAAAATCGCTGAGGTGACCATAAATATCGCATTGAAAATGTTATTGGCACCAACGATACGGGCGCGATGGCTCCTAGGCGCATACGCCTGCATAGAGGCATACAAAGGCACAATGTACAAACCGCCACTAAATCCCAAAAAGAACAAGTCAGCAAAAACACGCCAGCTACTATTCATCGCAAACAGCTCACCGACACCGAGTAGTGTGGCGTTACTCACGTCAATATTGAGACCTGATAGGGAAAAATACAAATCAATCGCAAAGATGCTCAATCCTGCAATACCAAAAGGTAGTAGACGTAAGCTGACTTGGTTTTTGGTCAATGATTTACACAACAAAGAGCCAATTGATACGCCAACAGAAAATAAAGTCAGTAGAAAAATAACCACTGACTCATCACCATGTAAGATGACCTTGCTAAATTCAGGCGTTTGCGTCAAAAACGTCGCACCATAAAACCAAAACCAGCTATTGCCAAGGATGACAAAGAATAAAAAAGGCAGAGAGTACAAGTAGCGTATGGTAGTGAGACTGGTGGTGATGATATTCCAGTTGATTTTTAGGTGAGGCTGCACCGCTGGCATCATAGGAATATAACGCGCCGCTAAATAGCCCAAAACCGCGATTAGCAACACAGTCGCACTGATCCAATATAGTGATTGCGACAACTGGGTTAAAACACCCGCGATGATCATCCCGAGGAGGATGGCGAGGGAGGTGCCCATTTGAAACAAACCATTCGCTCCGACCAGCTCGTTTTCTTTCATGGCTTGCGGCAAGTAAGCATATTTTATTGGACCAAAAAAGGTCGAGTGCGTACCCATTAAAAACAGTGCTACAAATAGTAGTCCATACCATTCAAAGACGAAGCCAACCGCGGCGATCGCCATAATGACCAGTTCAAGCAACTTGATAAACTGCGTTAGCTTCGATTTTTCAAACTTATCAGCAATTTGACCTGCTAATGCCGAAAACAAAAAATAGGGCAATATGAACAACATCGCAGCTAAGTTGTTTAAAATGCTGACTTCCATACCCAGCTGACTGGCAGCAGTGTAAGTCAACACCAAAATGAGTGCTTGCTTAAAAACGTTGTCATTAAACGCACCCAAAAACTGGGTAAAAAACATGGCACTAAAACGGCGGTGCTTAAATAACTGAAACTGGTTGGCCATGAAAATTCCTACAGATGAGTGGCGGCTGGTAGCGTAAAGAAGAGCGCCTAGTACGGCTGTTAAGGTAAAGTGAATTATCAACAGTATCAAAAACTTATCGAAATATAACGTAGGTTTTATCACTGTTAAGCCGTATAATAGCAAGGCTTAGGTAAAAATACATGCGGCCGATGCTATGATTTCATAATTAACTAAGTTATGATTTGTAAATTTTAAGTGGTTGCGTCATAAGGTCTGTGCGGTGGCGAAGGGTGCTATCACTCAAGTCTGGCAGTCTGTGCACCTCTAAATAGAGCGCGAAAATCTGTGCTATAGATGCCCTTATCCAAGCAACGTTACGCCCCATAAAGTCACAACCCATAATTTCAGTCAACTGCTATAAGTTTATTCACCGGTAAGACTTGGCGATAGCTATCGCCCATGTATTGTGCCGCGTGAGGTGATAGGACATCAACATGAAAAACCAGCCTTCAACTCTAGCGAGCAACGTATCGGTTAAGCAGCGCAATACTATTAGTGTACAGAGTGAAAGCCACACTCGTACGACCGCCCCGCGCACTCATTTTACCCGCTCAGCGCTTTTTACGGCTTTAGCCACAAGCTTAGTAGGTTTTGGCATTGCCCCCGCGGCGTTGGCTGATACCACAAACAGTGGCAATACTCCTGATCAATCTATGACAAATCAGGTAGCGCCTAATCAAATAGTAGCTAACCCACCAATCTCGCTTATGGATGATGATACCCAGCTTGATAGGGCGTTGGACGCACTCCACCTAAAAAAAGCAGTAGAGCAAGGCATTATTGAGCAATCAGTATTGGATGACTATAGTGAACAAAGCTTAGGGATTAAAAAATCAGACACGCCATCTCAGACCATAGCGCTATCTCAAGCAAATGCCAAAGATGAGTTTGATACCAGCGAAGATATAAATAGTGGTCAGCTGAATTTTTCTAGTCGTATCAATGAGGATTTGTCACAACAAGCGGCAGCGGTTCAGCAGCAGGGCTATCAGATGATGACGCCCGAGCAGATTGATCGTGAGCTGGCTGCCATGGATCTACAGAATGCTCAAGATATCAATAACATCGGTAACGTCCATAACGTTAGCGATTTTGATACGCCGATCGCGACGCTGAATGATGCGACGCCGCCAATTGGCTTGGATGTGGAGCTAGACGCTACCAATCTGCCCGCTCCTAGCAATCTTGATACCTTAGGTAGGAATGAGACAGACGCCGAAACTGCTGAGATTATGTCGCGTCCGATTAACGTGAGCGACGCTGTCAGTAGTGGCCGTGTGGATGACGCAGGTGACAACAGTGGTGAGATGGTAGCGAATGCCCGTACTGAGGATGATACGCCGTCAGACGTTATCAATCCTGATGACTACTTGCCCGATTATCAAACCGAAACTCAGGCCGTCAATCAAAGCCTCGAACAAGCGAGTAAGCCGAAACCATTGGCTCGTAATAGTAGTAATATCGTCAAACGCCTCTATAACCGCTTGTTTAATGGTGGTGCGATGGCGCTGCCGCACGTAGAAACCACGGTTTATTTACAGCAAGAAGCGTCTGCAGGGACGGCCAGTGGTCAGCCAAATATAATCAAGGCAGATAATGACGTTCAGCCCATGAAGAACATTAAAGCCGCCCTTGATGATACGACGGTTCAATCGGTCGTTGACTTTACGGCTGCTTTGCCGCGGTTACGTGAAACCGCATTAGATGCTGCCAAAGCCGTTGGTTATTATGATGTGACGTTACGTCTACGCCAGCCTAATCGGGACACGATTGACGTCATTATTGAAGAGCTGGGCGAGCCTGTCCGTGTGGATAGCCGTATTGTTGACATTCGCGGTGAAGGCAGTGAGCAAGAAGAATTTATCACGTTGGAAGAAACGTTACCGCCACAAGAAGGCGATATTTTTAATCACCGTGTCTACAAAAACAGTAAAGCCGCGCTTGAGTCACTGAGTAACACGTACGGTTATTTCGATGAATATTGGCTCAACAAATCCGTTGATATTATCTTGCCAGACAACACAGCGGATGTCTCTTTGGTCTATAACACCGGCGATCGCTATGAATTTGATGAGGTTGTCTTCTTTACTTATGACGAAGAAACAAACACACTGACTCAAGACCCTGATAAGCTGCCCGTTGAACTATCGCTACTACAGCAGTTATTTGACTTTGAGCCAGGCGATCCTTTTTATCGCCCCGCTGTTACCAAGTTTAGCAATGATTTGTCCGCGACGCGTTACTTTAATACGGTCAACGTTGAGTCGATATTACCGCCAGATGAGCGCAGTGAAGCCAGTACATTGGATTTTGATAACGCCCCTGCCATGAGCAACAACGAGCTAGATGATGATATCAATAACGCTGGCGTGACAGACACGACTGGCAGTAACGAGGACGAAAGCTTAGCAGCAATCGATGATCGTCTGAGCAGCAGACAAGACGGTGCGAGTGGCAATACCAATAATGACGAGGTTAACGCAGAAGGTGAAAGCAGTCTGGATACCAATAACACAGAAACAGTCAATGCCGCCGATATTGCCGCTATCGAGTTTGAAGCTGATGAAGAAACGCTTGATAAACTGCAAGCCATTAGACAAAAGGCAGAACGCTTAAGCAACTTGCCAAATGATCGGGTATTGGATGAAAAAGACCAAGAGGCGGATAACCTTTTAGGCAAAATTAGCGACTCAATCAGTAACATCGCTCAAAAAATATTCCCCGACGAAGAAAGTATCCTTGCTGATGAAAACTTTGTACCACCAACGCTGGCAGGACGTAAAACGCCGCAAGAAGTAGCAGAAAGTAAAAAAGTACCGCTGTATGTCTTTGTATCGTCCAGTAAGCCACGTGATGCCCAAGTTGGTCTTGGTTATGGTACAGATACGGGTGTACGAGCCACTGCGAAGATAGATTATAATCTGCTCAATCGTCAAGGTTATCAAGCAGGGGCAGAAACCGAAGTCTCAAGAATTACTAAAAACGTCACCGTCTACGCCAGTCGTCCTTGGAAGCATCCGCTTAATGATACATTAGAAGGGCGTCTGACCTATGAAGAAGAAGTGATCGATCAAGGCGAAGGCAACTTTGATTTGTCTACCAGTACCTTAAAAGCAGCCTTGGCACGTAATATACGCCGTGAAAGTGGTTGGAATCGCAGCTACTCTGTACGTTATCGTTTGGATGAGCTGGAAACGGGTGTCGATGAGACGGAGTTAGATGATTTGCCTATACGCTTTACCTCCTCCAAGCCCAAGCAGCAAGCGCTGCTGTTTGGTTACGGTATAAATAAAACCGATGTAGATAGTGCGACTAACCCCACTCGCGGCATACGTCAGTACTATGCTGTTGAAGCCGGTGCCGATAAGGCTCTTAGCGATACCGACTTGGCAATCGTTCGCGCGGGTGTGAGTGGTATTTATAGCTTTGGTGATGACAAAAAACATCAAGTATTGGGCAGTGTGAATGCAGGTTACATTTGGGCCGATGATTTTTATGACGTGCCTTACAAGTTGCGTTTCTTTGCAGGCGGGGACCAAAGTATCCGCGGTTATGACTATGAAAGCTTATCACCACTAGATAAAGGGTATCTCACTGGTGGGCAGATCCTCGCCGTTGGTAGTGCCGAGTACAACTACGAATTTAGACCGGGCTTTCGCGGGGCATTCTTCACTGATGTGGGCAATGCTTACGACAAAGATTTCGAAACTGAAACAAAAGTTGGCGTTGGCGTTGGTATTCGCTGGGCATCGCCTGTCGGTGTCGTGCGAGTCGATGTGGCCGCTGGTGTGACAGAAGACAGTATTCCCGTTAGACTACATTTCTTTATAGGTTCGCCTTTGTAGTTCTTTAATTCAGTCGTGTAGTTTGTTTTGTTTATTATCTATCGTGCCGATTGCTGGTCATCATTCTTTAACGTAGTTGAGTGTCATGCTGACAAAAAATACCCCGCCTAATAACGCACCAGATGAAGATCCAGCACAGCGCGACGCTCGTGCAGTCAGACGTTGGTATCCTTTGTCGTTTTTACTCAAGCTGCTGGTACTGGTCACAATCGTACTGGCGATTATGTTTGCCGTGTTCTTCTATGCGATGGGTACAGAGTCCGGTACCAAATTTATATTAGAGAAAATCAGTGCTGAGACGGGTATTGAGTTTAAATATGGCCGCGGTAACTTACGTGATGGTATTTGGGTTACCGACATTGATATTAAGGCGACCGAAGATCTTGAAATATTGGTTGATAAGGCCTATGTCAAAGTAGGCTGGCGCGCCATCTTTGCCAAAGAAGTACATTTGCGTGATGCTGACATACAAACCATTGAAATCCTCAATACCAAGCCACCAACGGGTGAGCCGTACGATTATAGAACCTTGCAATTGCCAGTCAACCTGCGTTTTGACCAGGCTAAGATTAAAAAAATTATTTATAAGCAAGTGACTAAAGAGGCGATTGTTGTCCATGATATTGCTGCTCGTGATTTGACGTGGGTCGGTAGTACAGTAACGGTGGGTCGTGGCGATTTACAGTATGCTGATATCGTCAAAATCAATGCTTTACAAGGCGAGATTGATTTACAAGGTGATTATCCGCTGGACTTGAGCGCAATTGCCAAGGTCAGTGCGCTAGAAAAAGCCTACATTGACCCGCTAAATATCACCGCAACAGGAACCTTAAAACGCACAGTCGGTAAAGTGCGTAGTCGCTACAATGACAGCGATGTCAGCGGTGAGTTCGTCGTGCAAGGGTTGAGTGATGACTCGCCGTTTCAGGCCAAATTGCAATGGGATGATATTTTGATTCCTTATGCCGACAGTCAAAATATCCATCTAAAAAACGGTACTGCGACGGCAGCAGGGGTGATCTCTGAGATACGTCTGCGTATCAACACCGAACTGACCGCCAAGGATATTCCATCCGGTCATTATCAAGGTCGCGGCGTCATTGCAAACAGTCAGTTACGCGTCGATCGTTTAGAGGCAGAGGTTCCCGCTGGAAACTTGATACTGCAGGGGATTTTAGACTGGAAAAATAGCTTTGATGCAAAGGTACGAGCGACTGGTAGCAATTTTGATATTCGCCGCGCTATTCCTGATCAGTACACGGATTTTAAAGCGTACGCCCCGCAAAAACTCAATGGCAGACTGTCTGTCCATTATCAGCAGCAAAACAGCGCTGGTAATATAGAGATGGATGCAGCCTTACGTCAACGTGATGGCGAACAGGTTAATGCCAATATTGTCCGTGGTAAAACATCAGCGAAATCTACGCAGGTGGCACCTTGGTACATTGATGCGAGATGGCAAAACCTCGTCCGCCAAAATGTGCCGAATGTTGGCGATATTGACAGTCCGCGCGGACAAGCGGAGGTTATCGTTCGTGGTTCACGGCTATCTGTCGATGCCAATGCGGTTATCAATGAGCTTAACGCGGCACCCAAAGGTAATTACGATGTACGCGTGCGTAAAAACGGTGACACCATCGATATTAATCGCCTAGATTACGAAGGAATCGTCGGGGACTTAACGGGAACTGGGCAGATTCAACTGGCGAATAAACAGCGGCCGCTGACTTGGCAAATTGACGCTCGTACCGATGGCTTACTTCCCAAACAATATCGCAGTGACTTACCGCTTGAGCGTTTAACGGGAAGCGTCAGCGCTCGTGGTCGTTTGTTAAACATTACCAAGAATGGGGTGAGCGGTCAGCGCCATATTGTTACTTTGAGTGAAACGGATTTGCAGGCGCAACTTGATGACACGCAAGATAGCCGCACGATCGGTATTACTGGTAGCGGTGATGCCAGCGTCAACATGATTGGTGGTGAGCTGTCTGTGTTTGACGCGCGTTTCGATGGTCAGATTGATACAGCGGAGGTGCCAAAAGGACAGCTTTCGATCGATGCCGCTGGTACGCCAAAGCTTATCAGTATTCGTAAATTCAATTATAACGGTGAGGCTGGCGCAGTGAGTGCGAAGGGTGTCATCGATTTGCGTAAAAACATCGGTTGGCGTGTCGATGGTCGCTTTGAGACGTTTAATTTGGGTTATTTTTTACCCAATAACTCAGCGATTATCACAGGTGACCTACAGACCAGCGGTGAGTGGCAAACGCCGCCCAAAGACAGTACCAATACGGCAGGCAAACTGCAACGTTTCTCGGTCAACTTCGATGGGGTGTTAGATGCGGAACAACTACCAGCAGGTGAGTTAATTATTGATGCCAGTGGTGACGCTCAGCTGTTTCGTATCAACCGTTTTAGTCATATAGGCGCGGCGGGCAGTATTAATGCCAAAGGAACAGTTGATGTGAGCCAAGGCATTGCTTGGGATATCAATGCCGTGATGGATCGTTTTAACGTAGGATATTTCCTAAAAGATACGCCAAGCCTTATCACTGGTACCATTAGTACGGATGGACGCTGGACTGACTCGCAGCAAGTTATTAATATTGAGCAGATTAACCTAAGTGGTATGTTAAAAGGTCAACCGCTTAGCGCGAAAGGCAGTTTGGCGGCGAAACTGCGTTTGCCAAAAGATCTGGCAAGCTACTTTAAACGTCTCCAAACGCAAGATGCGCAGGCGCAGTATAAGCAAGTGAATGCCTTAATCGACAGTTTGAACGCTGACAATCTCGTGCTACGTTGGGGTGATAATTACATAACAGCCAATGGCAATGCCAGACAATTACAAACCAAAATCAATATCACCAGTCTGGATCAACTCTCAGACAAACTGGCGGGTAAAGTAACGGGCGGCGCGACCTTAAAGCAACCAGCAGGACAGGCATTACCAACCATTTATATCGATTTGGTCGGTGAGCGTATTGCGTTGCCAGGTTTTATTTTGCGACAGGGCCGTGTGCGCGGCAAACTGGTCAATTTGGCAAACAGTCCAAGTCAGCTCATCGTCACCGCTGAAGGCCTAGACGCAGCAGGACAAAGTTTTGAAAGTGTGAAAGCCGTCTTTAATGGTACTGAGCAGGCACATGTGGTCGATCTTAATGTTGCCAATGAGCAGCTCGATATTAGCGCAAGGCTGAAAGGCGGTTTCAACCGAGACCAGCTTATTTGGTCGGGTGTGATTGGTAAGGGCCGTATTGAGTCCCAGTACGCGACCTTAAAGCAGCTGCAGCCTGCGCAGTTGATTGTAAATCTACCTAATAACCAAAATGGCAATAATAGTGACTTAAAGGTACAGCTGGCGGCACATTGTTGGCAGGCAACTGACCAGTCTGGCAAACTATGCTTACGCGAAAACTTAATCGCGTCACCAGATAAAGGCGATATCAATATTGCTGTGCAAAATCTAGATACGTCATTGTTCTCAGTTTTTTTACCCAAAGACATCGATTGGCACGGCAAAATTAATGGTAAAGCTATTGTGGGCTGGCAAGCGGGACGTCCACCAACCATCAATATGACGTTATACTCGGATAATGGCAAAATTGGTTTGATCCAAGATGGGGATAGCGCGCCTGTGACCTTGCCGTATAAGCGTGTGTCACTCATTGCTATGTCAGTTCCTGAGGGTATCAAGCTGCGTACAGACATCAATACGGGTCGCGGTGCTCGTGGTTATGCTGAAGTGGTCGTTGATCCTTATAAGACCCCGAAGCCAATTTCAGGTGCGTTGGTGCTAAATGAGCTTAATCTAGCGATATTTAAGCCTTTCTTCCCAGGTATGCGAGTGCTAGAAGGTAATGTCACCATGGCAGGTGGTCTGGGCGGGACATTAGACAAGCCGCAGTTCTATGGGAATGTGAAGCTCGTTGATGGTCGTATCGCGATGCTTGATCTACCAGTGAATTTAACCAATGTGAATACGGAAGCTAAAATTCGCGGTACACAGGCGACCATTGATGGAAGCTTTGACAGTGGCACAGGTACAGGCACACTAAAAGGCACCGTGAACTGGCAACAAAAGTTACAGGCCAAGCTTAGCGTGGTTGGTGAGCGCTTGGTGATCACGCAGCCGCCATTATTAGTCGCGGAGATTAATCCTGATATCGATATCATCATACGTCCAACTGACCGTTACGTCAGTATCAAAGGCGCAGTGAGTGTGCCTTCAGCAACCATTCGTCCACCAGAAGCCAGTGAAGATATTATCACGCAAACTGAAGATGCAGTCGTGCTTGATCGTCGTCTGATTGGTAATATTGATGAGGTATTGGCGGTCTCAAAACCTTGGTCCATCAATGCAGACATTGGTGTCGACTTGGGTGACAACATAAACTTCCGTGGTTTTGGGGCAGTGATTCCGTTAGCAGGAGCGATTAATGTTACTCAAAATGGAACGGGTGTCATGCGGGCGAAAGGGGTGGTACAGGTATCACGTCGCACCAATATCAACGCCTTTGGTCAGAATCTAGAGCTTAACTACGGGCAAGTACGCTTCAACGGCGATGTCATGAAGCCTAACTTGAGTATTGAAGCGGTTAAAACGATCGATGGCAAAACCGTAGGCGTGCGTGTCAAAGGCAGTACCGAAAATCCGAATATCACGGTCTTTAATAATGCAGGCCTGACTCAACAGCAAGCCATGAATGCGCTAGTTACAGGGCGAATCAATAACAGAAGCGCCACACAAATTAGTGAGCAGGGCTTTAAGTCGCAGGTCACCAACAACTTAGCGGCAGCTGGACTGAGCTTTGGTCTGAGTGGCACGCGCAATCTAACCAATCAAATCGGACAAGCTTTTGGCTTTCAGAGTTTGACGGTGGATGCCTCAGGGGGTAGCGAAGATACCAATGTCAATGTCACAGGTTACGTGAGTCCTGACTTATATATCCGCTATGGCGTGGGCGTTTTTAACGCGCAAAACAGCCTCTCTATTCGCTATCAGCTGACACGCCGTATCTATATTGAAGCCACGTCAGCGGCAGAAAATGCAGTAGATGTGGTCTATAGTTGGCAGTTCTAAAGGATATACCTCGATACTGACGACACCTAGGATTGAGAGACGAAACGCACCGCTCATAACTGGTTTGCAATAAAAAACGCCTTTGAATGAAGGCGTTTTTTTATAAGAGTGCTGACGTTATTCTCTGTTTATTTAGTCAAAATCAAGCGATTGTTACGGGTTAAACGTAGACGGTACTCTTCACCTTCATGTTCGATACGCACTTCTTTGGTGAGGGCAAACAGATGCTGCGACTGTAAGGTAGGTAAGCGGTTTTCACGGCAATTCAAATAACGAGAGATGACCATGCTCATGGTAAATTCCTTTTGATAAAAAGTGGCTGAGTGAAGGAGCAATAGAATGACTGCCTTTTAACGATAATAATTATCATTTACATTCAAAGATTTTGCAAGCTAATTAATAAAATAAATTGCAGTCATTGTGTAAACTTATCTAAAGCAACCCTGATATCGCCCTTATAAGTCATATTTTTTATCACAATAATGGATAAAAAATACGTTAACGTGGATTTAGTAGGCCTTTTCACCTTATAAAGTGAGAAGTCAGAAACGTCATAAAAATAGCAATAAAGGATCTTCCTATGCCAAGCCCATCAAACCATTCAACCACCTGTGAGAAGGCGACTGTCGTCAACGTTGCGGTGGCAGTTATTCACTATAAAGAACAGTATTTGCTTGGATTTAGAAATGCTGCGCAACATCAGGGTAATCGTTATGAGTTCGTAGGCGGTAAAATAGAGGCGAGTGAAGACGCAAAGCAGGCAGTCATCCGAGAAGTCGCTGAAGAGACAGGGTTTGCCATTCATGAGAACACGATCGTTAAACTTGGCCGCCTACATCATGACTATGGCGATAAGCAAGTGAGCTTACAGGTTTATAAGATTGAGCTAACAGCGCCGCAGTATGAGCAGCACAAGCACTGCCAATACGGGCTAGAAAAGCAGGCGTTGACGTGGGTAACTAAAGCGGATTTATTGGCCGAGAAATATGACTTGCCAGCTGCCAACAAGACGATGCTTGAATGGCTAAAATTGCCAGAAAATATAACGATTACTTATCCACTGTCACATTTTGATGACCATTCTGACCCAGCGGTAGCGTGGCTGCAATGTCATCAAGAAAAACTAACAGTCGCAGCATGGGTGTATGTGCGAACAAAAGAAGCGGGCACAGAGAAGCTCATTGCGCAGTTGACGCGGGCGCGTCCAGATATCCATGTGATTGTCCCTCATCACGCCGATAGCCAGTTTTTAGGCACTGATACTCACGTTGTTGCTCATCATTTAACCCATACGGCATTGATGCAGTGGTTTAATGATGCTCAGGATGCGGCGATGCCTGACCAAGGAATCTCAAGCTCTCATCCATTAATCGTCAGTTGCCATGATGCCGACAGCATTACAGCAGCTAATAAACTTGCTAGAGCTCGATTGCAGCAACAACTACCTCCAGTAGTTGGGTCTTTCTTATCACCTGTGTTAGCTACCCAAACCCATCCAGATGCTGTCTCACTTGGTTGGGAGACATGGTCCGCATTAGCACAATTGTCTGATATACCGATTATCGGTTTGGGCGGATTATCACCGACACTAATTGATCAAGCAATATCATACGGTGGGGTTAGTGTGGCTGGTATTCGTCAGTTTCTTTCATCACAAAAACCTAAAGTGTAACGGCTGGTAGACATAATCACGCTAGTCGCGACAGTGCGATGGAGTATTGAAACCCAGCAAAGCAAATAACTGATTTTGAACATATTTATCCGGTGAGTAACTGTGTGTTTGTTGGACACCATAAGCACATAATTACTTACAAACCGTTGCGTTTCCCTACATTGCAACACTGTTTTAATAGTCAATCTCCCCTTAATATATACTACCTAATTTAAAGAGAATTGACTCTAATTGTGATAAGCAATTTGCTTATCAAATGCCAATCTTATTCTTTCTAATCTAATAATATTTAAGTTTTGCCGCACAAGCTCACACAGTAAAAGCGTTTTGTCAGTAAATAACGCCCATAGATTGGATCAAACGAGTGTTATGAGTAAAGAATTTTAACAGTCACTACTAATATGGTACCCCTATGAAAACCAATAAGTTACCTCAATCAGTATGGTCTGATTCACAGGAAGCTGGTTCTCAGTCTCAGCAGAATAGCCAGTCGGATCGTTATTACTTAAATGGTAGTAATGGGCGACAGACAAGCTATGCCAGCAACGATGCTAGCTATAACCATGATGTTCCGAATGATAACGACTTAAAACAGGCTGCAAAAAACACCTCCATGCAAGACAGTAATTTTGGCTATAAAAGTGCAAACACTGGCCCTTTAAAAAACAAAGAGTCTGTTATGCTTGACAGCACCACTATAAAAAATAAAGGGTCAAAATCCAGCGTTAGTGAAAGCACAGATATTACTAATGGCTATTACTCTGATGGCTATAAGCAGACCACAAAGCTGGCCGAAAAAGAACCCATGCTGTCAGGGTTTTTAGAGGATCATGCAGAGGTGTTACCAAAAAAACTAGAACGAAAAGGGGGACTGGGGCAAAGTATCAGTTCCTCATCAACCGCAACTCACACCTCGTATCAAGACATACCGGAGCGTATATTTATGAATGGACTGATCAAGCACACAGGTATTGCCTTAGCTATTATCATACCGCTAGCAGCATTTTCAGCTTACGCTGCAACGCCGCCGGTTAACACCAGTAATAGTATGGCGGCTGACGCAACGACTGAGAAAACCACGACAGAAACGCTGTCTATTGAGCCGAGTGCCATCATACATAAGTCGGCCAGTACACCGACTACTGTGGATCATGTTGATCTCAATAAATATACTGGGACGTGGTATGAGATAGGACGCTTGCCCATGTATTTTCAGCGTAATTGTGCTGGTGATGTGACCGCCAACTACACTAAAAAAACAGATGGGTCAGGTATTATAGTCACTAATAAGTGTATGGATAAAGACGGTTCTAGCATCGTTGCTGAAGGTTTAGCTAAGCCAGTTGATGAATCAGGAAGCAAACTAAAAGTCACATTTTTACCTTCTTGGTTACGCTGGTTGCCAGTGGGCCGTGCCGATTATTGGGTGCTAGCACGCGACGCTGATTACAAAACGGCTTTGGTAGGGACACCTGATAAAGAATATCTCTGGTTATTAGCGCGCTCGCCAAATGTGACTCAGGAAACCTATGCTAAATATCGGCAGATTGCCCAACAACAAGGCTATGACTTAAAAGAGTTTAAGTTGACACCGCAAACCAATCAAACGGTGAATCTAGTGCCATAGTTGCCTATACCTGCTTAACTGATACGTTAAAGGATGGACAGCTCTTGATGTGTCATATCCAAGACTTAAAACAATAAAAATAAAGGTAGCTCAATTGGCTGCCTTTATTTTTATAATAACCAATATAGGCTAATAAAATACCTTATCGACCCTAGCAGATCGGTTATCACTGGCAAAATAAGGCGTTTTAGGCTAAAATCTAAGCAATCTATCTACTCTACACTTTATCACTGACACTAATAGTGTGTGGTTTCCATACTAGAGTAACTGCGCATCACCTATCTACTCTATATTTTTTAAACTTTACTGATCATACATTACCGACCATAAGGATGTTTCTCGTGAGCAACGCTGATACCTTACGCCAACTACATCAAGACCACTTAGGCCACTATAATAATCAAGAGCAACAAGCGATTGAGCTTATGGGGCTATTGAATAAGCTCTACAATGAGCAAGACGTACAAGTGACCTTGTTTGGTGACACGCTAAATACTACCTCAGTTGGTCAAATATTAGCATTACATCAAAAAGTAGCGCTACGTAATCAAGAAGCCCAATCTATCGATATCGCTGCTACCTTAGCGATGGTTAAAACGCTGGCAGAAAATGACAGTCTCCAGTCTGCACAGGTTGATGTTGGACAGTTGATCGCCAATGACACCAGCTTACAAGCGGCCCTTCAAGCGGTTAATATCAGTGAAAGTACAGTGAATCCTGCAACGGATGTTGTGCTATATGGTTTTGGCCGTATTGGTCGTATCTTAACGCGCCTATTATTGTCACAGGCGTCGAGTGCAAAAGGGCTACAGCTAAAAGCCATTGTGGTCCGTCCTGCTGCCGCTGGTGATTTGGCAAAACGTGCCTCATTATTAGAGCGTGACTCAATTCATGGTAGCTTCGCGGGTGCCGTGGTGGTAGATGAAGAAAACAACGGCTTGATTATCAATGGTCGCTTTGTCCAGGTTATCTATGCCAATGATCCAAGTAGCATTGACTATACCGTTTATGGCATCGACAATGCCTTGGTTATTGATAATACAGGCATCTGGAAAGACGAAGCGGGTCTTGGTAAGCACGTGCAGTCTACAGGTGTAAAAAAAGTGCTATTAACGGCGCCAGCTGGTGGCGATATCAAAAACGTCGTGTACGGTGTGAATAACGACACGGTTGGCGATGACACGATTGTGAGTGCAGCGAGCTGTACCACTAATGCTATCACCCCAACTTTAAAAGTATTGAACGATGAGTACGGTATCGAAAACGGTCACGTTGAAACGATTCATTCATTTACTAATGACCAAAACCTAATTGATAACTACCATAAAGCAGATCGTCGTGGTCGTAGTGCGGTCCTTAATATGGTGATCACCAGTACGGGCGCGGCAAAAGCAGTGGGCAAAGCGTTACCAGCCTTGAGTGGTAAACTCACTGGTAATGCCATTCGTGTACCTACTCCCAACGTCAGCTTAGCGATTTTAAACTTGAATCTTAAATCTGCTCCAGAAAGTGCAGAGGCGTTAAACAAGTTCATGCGTAAAGTGGCCAACAGCAGTACTTGGCA
Organism: Psychrobacter namhaensis; assembly: GCF_016107545.1. Lineage (GTDB taxonomy): Bacteria > Pseudomonadota > Gammaproteobacteria > Pseudomonadales > Moraxellaceae > Psychrobacter > Psychrobacter namhaensis. Next base: position 52,223 of record NZ_JABASS010000007.1, on the reverse strand, counting down.
GACACAGATTGCTTATACGGATTCGACAGAAGCGGTATCGACTGATTTTGTCGGTGACACGCACGTCGGTATCGTTGATGCACAAGCAACGATCTTGACGGATAATCATGCCATTGTTTATATTTGGTATGACAACGAAGTAGGTTACAGCACTCAAGTATTACGTTTGGCGACACAAATGGCTGGAATTAGTTATACTCAGATTCCAGCATAAAATGCCAAATTTGGCAAAGTGGCAACCTCATAAAATACGGTAGTAAGCGTTAGGCTGGCGAAGATTTTACTTGAGGTTTCTGTCAGAAATTAAGCATAATTTGAAGTGTCATACCAAACACCCGATAGTCCGATTGGTTATCGGGTGTTATTGTCATAATGAATGCTAAGAGCAATTCCATTGCTTGCTGCGTTCACTAGGGCAGCACGATATAGTAACAACCTAAAATATAGCCGTTGGCTGTACCAGTATATACACTGGATTGTAAATTAAGGAACGTAAGATGCGATTTATTGATGAAGCCGTCGTAACGGTAAAAGCAGGTGACGGTGGTAACGGAATCGCCAGTTTTCGCCGAGAAAAATATGTACCGCGTGGTGGTCCTGATGGCGGTGATGGTGGTAGTGGCGGCGACGTCTATGTCATCGCTGATGACAACACCAACACCTTAGTCGACTATCGCTATACCCGTCGCTATGACGCGATGCGCGGTGAAAACGGACACAGTAAGAACTGCTCAGGTAAAGGCTCTGACGATATTTATTTGCCAGTACCGATTGGTACCACTGTGGTCGACACTGAAACAGATGAGGTGCTGGGAGACTTAGTTGAAATTGGCCAGAAATTGCTGATTGCCAAAGGCGGCGACGGTGGACTGGGTAATACGCATTTCAAAAGCTCTACGAACCAAGCCCCGCGCAAAGCCACATCAGGTTTTGAAGGGGAGTTAAAAATCCTCAAGTTTGAGCTAAAAGTAGTGGCTGATGTGGGTTTGGTCGGTCTACCTAATGCGGGTAAATCTACTTTTATCCGTCAAGTCTCTGCTGCCAGACCGAAAGTGGCTGACTATCCGTTTACCACGCTAGTGCCAAACTTGGGCGTGGTGGATATTGGACGTCATCGCTCCTTTGTCATGGCTGATATTCCTGGTCTTATTGAAGGCGCATCAGAAGGGGCTGGACTGGGCATTCGCTTTTTAAAGCACGTGGCTCGTACGCGCCGCTTGCTGCACTTGGTCGATGTAAAACCAATTGATGGTAGCGATCCGGTAGAAAATGCTCGCGTTATCTTAAATGAGCTTGAGCGCTTCTCTCCTGAATTGGCCAACTTACCGCAAATTTTGGTATTGAACAAAATTGATCAGGTCGATGACGAAGACTTGAATGAGCTTTGCACGCACATTGTGGCAGAGCTTGGTTGGACAGGTATGGTTTTCCGCACCGCAACCCTGACTGGTGAAGGCGTGGATGCGGTCAAATACCACTTAATGAATGAAATTGAGCGTGAGCGTGAGCGTGAAATAGAAGACCCGATCTTCGCTGAAGCGCAAAAAGAACGCTTTGAGCGTTTAGAAGCGGAAGTACGTGTAAATACAGAAGCTCAGCGCGAAGCGTATCGCGCGGCTCGCAAAGCCCAGCGTGAAGGCTTGGATTTAGCCAATGATAGCGATCTTGATGATGACGATGAAGATGGTGTTGAGGTGGTTTATGTTCCTTAAGCGACCACGCTTGAGCTGATATACTAGAATTTTTTAATTATTCCCCGTAATCAATTCACATGAGAAACAGGAGTTTATATGGCAGGTGACATGGAAAAAACGACCGAAGAAGCAAGGTTTATTAAACAAACTCGCAACTTTGATATTCAGCGCGTTATTGTCAAGATTGGTTCATCGCTGTTAACCAATAACGGCCGAGGGCTAGATCGAACTGCCATATACGAGTGGGCAAAGCAGATCGCTAAGCTACATAAGCAAGGGGTCGAAGTACTGCTGGTATCATCAGGTGCAGTGGCTGAAGGTGTGGTACGCATGAACCTTGAGGAACGCCCTAAAAAACTGGCTGCACTACAGGCTTGTGCTTCTATTGGTCAAATGGGTTTGATTGAAACATGGTGGTCAGCACTGATCCAGCATGGTATCCAAAGCTCGCAGCTACTGCTGACGCATGATGACTTGTCTAATCGTAGCCGTTATCTCAATACGACAGGTGCGCTCACGCAATTACTAGAATGGCGCGTGCTACCCGTCATTAATGAAAATGATACCATTACCATTGATGAAATTAAATTTGGTGATAATGACACGTTAGGGGCGATGGCAGCAGCGATGGTTAATGCTGATTTGTACATTATCTTAACGGATCAAGAGGGCGTGTTCACTGATAACCCGCGTGACAATCCTGATGCCAAGATGATTCGCCAAGAGCGTGCAATGGCGGATTACTTGTTTGATATAGCAGGAGATGGCGGAAAGCTTGGACGCGGGGGTATGTTGACCAAAATCCGTGCAGGTCGTCTTGCTGCAATGGGTGGCTGTCCAACCGTAATCGTGAGCGGGGCTATTGACGATGTCATCACACGCGTGGTGTCAGGTGAAGCGGTCGGTACGCTTTTGACGACCAACGATGAAGACAAAATTATTGCTCGTAAGCAGTGGCTGGCGGCGCATCTACGCATGTCAGGCAGCTTGGTGGTCGATGCTGGTGCGGCAAAGGCGTTGACTGAGCACAATAGAAGTCTGTTACCAGTCGGTGTGGTAGAGGTGCGTGGCGGCTTTGATGAAGGGGATGTGGTAGAGATTATTCATCAGGATACAGGCGAGCGTATAGCAGTTGGACAAGTGAATTTCTCGTCGCATGATGCGCGCCGAGTGGCTCGTGAGCGGACAGAACATTTTGATAAGATCTTTGGTAGTAACGAAGAGCGCGTCGTCATGGTGCACCGTGATAACTTGGCTTTGACAGTATAGTACGTGAATGGTTAAGCAGATTTTCCTGATTGAAATAGCTTATCTATTGTATAGGTAAGCTATTTTTATCCAGCGTCACAGCAAATCATACTTATAAAGTCTAAAGCGTCATATCAGTTAACGCTGTTAAGAACATTCAGATCAGACGTCACTATCTACACGTTATAAGCGTTTTTTATTCCTTTATTCAACTTATTTTAACCAGCATAGTATCTATTAAGACATATAAGACTGTGTTGTTTTGGAGATTTGTACATGAGTGCTTCAGATAATAGTGACTCAATTGGGCAAGAATTTGCGCCGTTAAAAAACGATAGATTGCTACGGGCACTACGCTTTGAGACGATCGATACCACGCCAGTCTGGATGATGCGTCAAGCAGGTCGTTATTTACCAGAATATAAGGCGACTCGCGCTGAGGCGGGTGACTTTATGAGCCTATGTAGAGATACAGACCGTGCCACTGAAGTGACGTTGCAGCCTCTGCGTCGTTACGATTTGGACGCCGCTATTTTATTCAGTGATATCTTGACCATCCCTGACGCTATGGGATTGGGTTTATACTTTGAGACGGGTGAAGGTCCTAAGTTTAAACATCCGATTCGCCAACAGGCTGATCTTGATAGACTGCCCGTGCTAGACGCTAATGACTCTCTTGATTATGTCATGCGTGCGGTGACGAGCATTCGTAAAGCGCTAAATGGTCAAGTACCATTATTTGGTTTTTCTGGTAGTCCATGGACACTAGCGACCTATATGATTGAGGGTGGTAGCTCAAAAGATTATCGTTATACCAAAGGTTTTTTATATAGCAATCCTGATTTTTTACATCAACTGTTAGATAAGTTGGCAACGGCTGTGATTGACTATTTAGATGCGCAAGTGGTCGCTGGTGCTCAAGTCTTACAAATATTTGATAGTTGGGGCGGGGCACTTGGTCATCGTCAATTTATTGATTTTTCTCACGCTTATAACAAGCGTATTGTCGCTGAATTAAAGGTACGCCATCCACAAATACCTGTGGTGTTATTCACTAAGGGCGGCGGGTTATGGCTCGATGTTCAAGCGGACAGCGAAGCGGATGCACTCGGCCTAGACTGGACGATGCCGATCGATCGTGCGCGGCAAGTATTGACTGAAAGTCAGCGCCAGTTGACCAAACAGCATAAAAAACTACAGAGTAGTAAAGCGATTCAAGGTAACTTGGATCCAGCAACACTGTACGGATCACCTGCGTCTATCCGTAGTGAAGTGAATGCGATGCTTGATAGTGCGTATGCTAACGGTGAAAAAACAGGTTACATCGCAAACTTAGGTCATGGCATTACTCAGTGGGTCAACCCTGACCATGCTAAAGTGTTTATTGATGCGGTACATGACTATCAAATCTAAACACTCTAAAATTTAGAAGCGATCACTTTTTGGTTGATTAAGCTAAAAAGTGACTTTTATAGCGATTTAGAATGTTTTTACTGAGTACAAGAAAAAAGGCTATCTTATGATTTCAGCAGCGATTGTTGGTGGTACAGGCTATACAGGTGTTGAGTTGATTCGTCTGTTGTCGGCGCATCCTAAAGTCTCGATTGATTTACTAACGTCGCGTAGCGAAGCGGGTACACGCGCTGATGAGATATTTCCAAGCTTACGCGGTGTCTCAGATATTGTCTTTAGTGACTTAGGTGATAACACACTTGCTACGTTGCAGAAGTGCGATGTGGTATTTTTTGCGACACCGCATGGCGTTGCCATGCAGCAAGCTGAAGCCCTCACTCAAGCAGGCGTAAAAGTGATCGATTTGGCGGCTGACTTTCGTTTACAGTCATTGACCGATTTTGAGCAGTGGTATCAACAGTCGCATGCTTGTCCTGAGCTGCTAAAAACAGCCGTTTATGGATTACCTGAAGTCAATCGCAATAAGCTTGCCAGTGCTTTAGTCGTCGGCAATCCTGGCTGTTATCCGACCACGGCTATTTTGGGCTTAAAACCCATAATAGAAGCACAAAATAAGCAGGCACAAAGACTGGTTGAGCCTCGTATTGTCATTGATGCCAAATCTGGTGTTTCAGGCGCTGGACGTCAAGCAAAGCTTGCGCTTAACTATACTGAAACCACCGATAATTTTAAAGCGTATAGCGTTGAAGGACATCGTCACCTGCCCGAGATTGAGCAAGGCGTCGCCCAGCTGTTAGACAGTCAGTTTACCCATCGCATTCGTTTTTTACCGCATCTTGTGCCCATGATTCGTGGCATGCTCAGCTCTATTCACATGGAGCTTACTGAGGCTGGTGCGGCCATTGATTGGCAACACGCATTTGAGAGTGTTTATGCCTCAGAGCCGTTCATTGATGTTATGCCACAGGGTATTTATCCAGACACCCGTAGCGTCCGTGCCAGCAATCGCTTACGTATTGCCGTGCATCAAGACAATGAGCGTGCTGAGCTAACCGTTATCGTCGTGCAGGATAACTTGGTAAAAGGGGCGGCGGGCCAAGCGGTACAGAATATGAATGTTATGTTTGGATTTGATGAAACAATGGGGCTAAACTTTGCTCCTATTGTCCCTTAGTACCGGTTCTTATCGCCACTCTATTCACATTTACGGTGCTAGGTATTGATTATAAATTCCGCTATAATAACTTGCCTTTACTGTTAAGAGATACTGTCTAAATGCGTGTTAAGCTCATACTACGCTTTTGCTCACAGCCAGCACGTTCATCGTGCCAAGATTCTGCTTTACCTCTTTTGGAGCGTAGACCACATTTTCTGATTAGTCAGGATTGCCTAGCAAATACGACGGGTAGGGCGCAAAAAGGGGCATCGACACTGGTACTGGCGTTATTTGTCGTGGTCATCCTAGTGACTGCGGGCGTGAGTCTTATATTTGGTCATAAACTGGGGTATCAGCGCGGCTTTCATTCGATGCAAACTGAAACCAAGCAAGCGTTAATCAATAGCACTGAGGCAACTAAAGCGCTAAAAGAATTAAGGCACAGTAATAAAATAGCGACCACTCAAGCCGTTACAGCCAAGCAAGAGCTGGCAATAAGCTTGGCCAATCTAAAAGAGTTGCGTGAAAACCAGCAAGAATTAACGATTGAAAACAAGCAAGTCGCGCAGCTGAATGAACTCTACGCTGATTTCATTAGCCAAAAAGGTGGTATGCCCTTACAAATACTTGGCGCTAAGATTGAACCACTACCTGAGAACGCCTTTGAATATGGTTTTGATATCGGTATGCTGGCAAGTGATGGAGAAGCCAAGCGTTTAAAGCCCACCTTGACGTTACTCAATGACAATGACTTTGTAGAAGTGCCATTAGATCCCGTAACTTACTCCATTGAAGGCATCACTCGTATTCGGGGCCGCTTTATGATGCCCTCAGGTTTTAAACCTCTACAAGTGAAACTGAGCGTACAAGCAGGTGGGCAGAAAGCGGAACAGCTGTATGATTGGAAGCTTGGCGATCGAGTTGATAACCTGCCGTTGTCACTTTTGGACTTGCCGGAAGTCGATGAAAGTCCCATTGAGCCTTAATCAATCATAAAGCAATAATGACATAGTCCTTAAATGATGTTTTGTTCTCTGCGTGGTTTCCTGCCTGTCTACTCTTTCTTACTTCAAAAACACCTGATAACTGTATTTTTATTATGATGAAAAAAATGATATTACAAGCTACGCCAACGGTTTCTGATTGGCACTTCCCAAATATGCCTGCTCATCGTGCACAAGAGGGCGATACCGATGGGGAAACCTCGCCGCAAGCAGACGTATTGGTGGCAGAGCCAGAAGTGGCTAAGCCGCCGATGTATGCCGTGGTTATGTATAATGATAACTATACGCCCATGGAATTCGTCGTCTATATTTTACAGTCGGAGTTCCGTCATAGTATGGATTCTGCGGTGGAAATTATGCTGACGATTCACAACAGTAGCAAAGGCATTGCGGGTATTTATCCTAAAGATATTGCTGAAACTAAGGCCAAAAAAGTGAACAGCCTTGCCCATCGTGAAGGCTATCCGCTACTGACTCAAATAGAGCCGCACCAAGGCGAATAAAAACATTGTACAGATGTTAATGTGCAACTCTCACTTTGCTTTTGCTTTTGCTTTTGCTTTTGCTTTTTCTGCCTTGTGATATCAAACCATCAGTACAGCTTATAAATAGTTTACCTTGATAGCCAGCTTAATAAGCACTCTGCACCAAGTCCTCATTGATCACATCTTTCTTATAAAACATACTGAATGAATGGCTGTATTATTATCACAACCTTGATTTTCTTCTAATATAGCCTTATATAGTAAGTCACCCCGTTAAGTAGGGGCAGAGCCAGAGGTCTTGTATCACTCCTCTTCTAGTATCGTTTTTTAATAGCATCGATATTCAAGCAGCGTTGTCTTAGAAATTTTTGTTCCGCTCCGTGCTTAAATAAAAAACAGCCAAATTTTTATACCTCCCTTCGTTATCTTATAACCAAACTCTCTTGTATCTACCCAGTTTCCTGAGCGTTGCTGCTCTATTATTTTTGTGTCTATCAAGATGTAATATGCTTCGATACATTTTAGTCTGTGTTAATAGATTGACTCTGCTGAAGTATCGTGTTGAGATAAAGAAAAGAGAATGTGAGTGGTTAACTCTCTTGATCGATGATAAGTGGGTAACCATGCTAGGTAAGCAATGCATGACCAATGTCATTTCATGATACCTTTTAATAATACGGATGTTGCCCTTGAACAATCCATCTGTCGCCCTGATTTACTTACTAACTCATTCATAAAGCTATCAATTATAAAGATAGGTATAACCGTAGGAAGTCGTTATGTTAAGTCGTCATCTTGAAGTTTCTCTACGTTTAGCAATGACGCTTGCGCGCCAAAAATCGCATGAGTATCTCACTGTTGAACATCTATTACTGGCATTGTTAGAAAATACTCACGCTGCCAATACCTTAACTGCGTGTAATGCCAATGTTTCAACGCTGCGCACTGAGCTTGAGGCTTATATTAGTAAACACACGCCAACCGTCGACGCAGATTCGGAACAATCGCCGCAGCCGACCCAAAGCTTTGATCGTATTTTGCAACGTGCTATTTTTCACGTGCAGTCTATTGGCGGTGGCCGCCTTGTCGAAGGTTCAGATATTTTAGTGTCTATGTTTTCTGAGCATGATACGTACGCGGTTTATTTACTGAAAAAACAAGGTATTAGCCGTCTTGAGCTAACCCAATACTTGTCACATGGACAAGATAAAGACGAGCCAGCTGAGCCGCGTGCTTCTATGACTGGTGAGCGCCGTAGTGCGTCAGAGAAGACCAGTAAAGATCCATTGGTAGAGTTTGCCACCAACTTAAACCAGCGCGCCGCTGAGGGCAAAACAGACCCACTGATTGGCCGTGCCTCTGAGATTGAGCGCGCCGCGCAAGTACTGTGCCGCCGCCGTAAAAACAATCCCTTATTGGTAGGTGAGCCGGGTGTTGGCAAGACTTCTATTGCTGAAGGTTTGGCATGGTTGATTATCAATGATAGAGCGCCGAAGCCACTGAACGGTTGTGTCATCTATAGTCTTGATATTGGTTCATTGATTGCGGGCACTAAATATCGTGGTGATTTTGAAAAACGTATGAAATCACTGCTCGATGCCCTAAAGAAAAAGCCTAATGCTATCTTGTTTATTGATGAGATTCATATGATTATTGGCGCAGGCTCGTCCATGAGCAGTAATATGGATGTGTCCAACCTAATCAAGCCAGCGCTTGCCAATGGAGAGTTACGCTGTATTGGTTCAACGACCTTTACCGAGTATCGTCAGGTATTTGAAAAGGATCATGCATTGTCGCGTCGTTTCCAAAAAATCGATGTGAAAGAACCTAGTGTCGATGACAGTATTGATATTTTACGGGGTCTTAAACCACGTTACGAAGAGTTTCATAACGTTGAGTACACAGATGAGGCCTTGGTCACTGCTGTACAGTTGTCCGCTAAACACATCCATGAGCGCTTTTTGCCGGATAAGGCCATTGACGTGATTGATGAAGCGGGTGCGTATAAACGTTTGGGCGTTATTCCTGATGCCGATGATATTGATGCAGAAGAAAACTTCATTGCGGATCTAGAGCAAGACTTTGATGCCCAGATTGATGAGGATGCTGATAGCGACGTGGCTCATGACGCTACTGATAGTGAGATGCAAGATGAAGCAGATGCGGCAAAAGCCAATGACCGCGCCCAATCATCGGATGACTCTAAAGCGTCTAACGCCAAGAAAAAGCCACCGATGAAAATCGATGTGGCAGATATTGAAGCGATCATTGCTAAGCTTGCGCGTATTCCGCCCAAGTCAGTATCGAGTGATGATAAGAGTATTCTTGAGCACTTAGATCGTGATCTTAAGCACTTAGTATTTGGGCAAGATGAAGCGATTGAAACGTTAGCAGATGCGATTAAATTGTCGCGTGCTGGCCTCAAAGCGCCTGACAAGCCCATTGGTTCATTTATGTTTGCTGGTCCGACTGGGGTTGGTAAAACAGAAGTGTCACGTCAGCTAGCCAATTTGCTCGGTGTCGAGTTGGTACGCTTCGATATGTCAGAGTATATGGAAGCCCATACCGCCTCACGCCTAATTGGTGCGCCGCCAGGCTATGTCGGTTATGATCAAGGTGGTTTGCTTACTGAAAAGATCAATCAACATCCGCATTGCGTTTTGTTACTTGATGAGATCGAAAAAGCGCACCCTGATGTCTTTAACCTGTTATTACAAGTCATGGATCATGGTACATTGACTGACAATAATGGTCGTGTCGCTATCTTTAAGCAAGTCATTGTTATTATGACGACGAATGTCGGTGCGGATAGCATCAGTCGCTCGTCCATGGGCTTTACGCAGCAAGATCATAGTCGTGATAACACTGAAGCTCTCAAACGTGTCTTTACGCCTGAGTTCCGTAATCGCTTGGATGCCATCATTCAGTTCAATCCACTAGACACCTCAGTTGTAGTATCAGTGGTCGATAAGTTCTTGGTTGAGCTACAAGTACAGCTCGATGACAAGCAAGTGACGCTAGAGATTGATGATGAGGTACGCGACTACTTAGCTGATAAAGGCTATGATCGTCTAATGGGTGCACGTCCAATGCAGCGTCTGATTCAAGATGAGATCAAAAAGCCGTTGGCAAGTATGATTTTGTTTGGTGACTTGGTCAACGGCGGGGTAGTACAGCTTACTTTGGCGCCTGAGGCCACCGATGCACAAGATGACGATACGGTAAATCTTGATAAAAGTAGGGGTAAGCGCTCAGATAAAGGGTCAGCCGACAGCCGTATTGTGTTGACGGTTGTTGAGACTCACGAACCACATCCAGATTCTGAGTCGTTAGCCAGCTAAAGCGTCTTGTACCAATATTATAAGAACGATGACTACATTATAAAAACGGTTACTGCGGTAGCCGTTTTTTTATTGCTATAATTTAGCCAAAGCTATTATCAAATTTATTAATCTTGAGTTGCAGCGGTTTTATAGAACATTGATTCAGTGATTCTTACAAAAAGATTCTTACAAAAAAGTAAAAAGGAAACAGTATGGCGTTGTTTGACGAAAAGACGACGAAGACCTCAGAGCAAAAGCAGGCGATTTTAGACAATGTCCGCCTGCCCGAGGATTGGAAAACAGCACTAGCAGAGGAGTTAACCTCTCATAATATGGATGATCTACGGGCATTTCTAAAGGATGCTTATCAGTCAGATGAGAGTATTTATCCTCCTGCACCGCTGATGTTCAATGCCTTTAACTTAACGCCTTTATCACAGGTAAAAGTGGTTATCTTAGGTCAGGATCCGTATCATCGTCCAGGGCAGGCAATGGGGTTGTCCTTTTCTGTGCCCAAAGCCATACCAAAGCCGCCCTCACTTAACAATTTATTGAAAGAGATGGCAGACGATATTGGTATCAAGCCCTCGGCGCACGGCGATCTGACTTACTGGGCGCAGCAAGGGGTTTTGCTATTGAATAGCTCACTGACGGTACAAGAAGGAGCGCCCAACAGCCATCAGAATAAAGGCTGGGAGCAGTTTACCGATGCGGTCATTGATGTGGTTAACGAACAAACAGAGCATACCGTGTTTATCTTATGGGGTAGCAAGGCACAGAAAAAGGGTAAATATATCAACACAGATAAGCACCTGATCTTGACAGCGGTACATCCATCGCCACTTGCTGCTAACCGTGGTGGCTTCTTTGGTACCAAACCCTTTTCTAAAACCAATGACTATCTGCGGCAGCATGGGCAAAAGCCGATTGATTGGCAGTTACCACAGTAAATGATAAATACTCTTCCTTTTGATTTACAGCGGCCGCAGTTAAGAGCTGACCAGTTAACGCCTTCAAGGCTTGAGAGTTGTACCTTTTGGTCACCTCAAGATGTTAAATGGATGCAAGAAGCTCTTAAGTTAGCCAAACAAGGTGCTGAGCTTGGCGAAGTGCCAGTAGGCGCTATACTGGTACATAATCAGCAGGTTATCGGTCAAGGCTTCAATGAACCCATTGGCCGCCATGATGCGACTGCCCATGCCGAAATCATAGCCCTAAGGGATGCTTGCGCTCGTTTAAAAAACTATCGCTTACCCTTGCAGACGACTTTGTATGTCACTTTAGAGCCATGTACCATGTGTATTGGTGCGCTCATTCACGCACGTGTTGATAGGCTAGTGTATGCGGCAAGCGAGCCTCGGGCCGGCATGGTGGGTAGTCAAATAAATTTACCGATGCAGCCGTTTTATAATCATACAATCGGCGTGCATCATGGCTTGTGTCGTGAGCATAGCAGTCAGATACTCAAGGCGTTTTTCCGTGAACGCCGACAAGCTGCAAAAAAGAAAAACAACGTAAGTAATTAACAAGATATCGGTCTTGTGGCTAGTGATGGGCAGGTTTATTTGCTATAATGCTGCACTATTTGGTAGCGAGCTTCTTAATTTGCTGTCAAGTATTTGATAAATAAATGGATATCATGCTGGTAGTCGCCTACAAGCAGCCGTATAAGTATGCCTACTATTAAGTGAGTATTATGACCGTTTCTACAGCTGATAACACGCCACTTAGTAGTGATGATACTAGCCAAGTAAAGCCATTGCGTTATCCTGTTATTTGTATTGATGGGCCAAGTGGCGCCGGTAAAGGTACAGTGACGTGGCGCTTGGCCCAAGCTCTAAACTATCAGTTGCTAGACTCAGGCGCCCTCTATCGTATCGTAGGTCTCAAAGCGTTTGAAGCTGGGTTGATCACTGCCGATACCAACCAAACTATTGATGAGACAGCGGTATTAGCGTTAACACAAAGCTTAGAGATCGCCTTTGTGCCTAACAACGAGTCAGGACGTGTCGATATACTGGTGAATGGTGAGGCAGTAGGTGAGCAAGTCCGTAACGAAACGGTTGGTGGGTATGCCTCCCAGATAGCGGTATTTCCCACAGTTCGCCAGGCTCTGCTAAAGTTGCAGCAAGATATGGCGACACGTTCAGGACTCGTCGCTGATGGGCGTGATATGGGTACGGTTGTGTTTCCAGATGCGGATGTTAAGGTTTATTTGACAGCGAGTGCGGAAGCGCGGGCCGAGCGCCGTGTGACTCAGCTACTAAATGCCGGTCAAACAGCTGATTTTGATGCGATTTTAGCCACGATTAAAGCCCGTGATGAACGTGATGAGAACCGGACGACCGCACCATCAAAACCTGCAGAAGATGCGCTGCTACTCGATAGCTCAACGTTAGATGCAAATACGGTTTATGAACAAGTTAAAAAACATTGCCAAGATCAAGGTATTTGTTTTAATAGTTAATAAAAACAACATAGTAAGTACTAAAAAGCTTAGCATAGGCGGTGTTTTTAGTATAAAATCATACTGTTAGATGTTAGCTTTTTTTCAAACCACAGCGTAGAGAATCAGTTTGACTAAGTAAAAAGAGTTGACTAAGCAAAAAGCATTAACATAAGACACTTGTTGCTAGTGAGTTTGTTCAATCATTCGCTTATTAGCAACAAACGTTTTTTTATATGACTGCGTAAGATATAAAACCAGTATTCTCGTTTTATGCAGTCATAAATTTGATCCGTACTGTGCTGGACAGGATACGGCTATACAAAGGTAGACATAATGGAATCATTTGCTGAACTATTTGAAGCGAGCATTGAAGAGCAGGGCCTGGATATCGAGCGTGGCTCGGTTATTACAGGTACTGTTGTGGCCATCGATAGCGATTGGATCACAGTAGATACTGGTCTTAAATCTGAAGGTATCGTCGCTCGTGAAGAGTTTTTAAGCGAAGAAGGCGAACTTGAAGTTGAAGTTGGCGATAGCGTTGATGTCGTAGTTGAAGCGGTTGATAACGGTATGGGTCAAACCCTACTGTCACGCGAAAAAGCCAAACGCGTTGAAACTTGGAACTTCCTTGAAAAAATCGCTGACAACGATGAGATCGTAAAAGGTATTATCTCAAGTAAAGTTAAAGGCGGTTTCACGGTAGATATCGGTTCAGTACGCGCATTCTTACCAGGTTCATTGGTAGATGTACGTCCTATCCGTGATACGACGCATCTTGAAGGCAAAGAGCTAGAATTCAAAGTTATCAAGCTTGATCAAAAGCGTAACAACGTTGTTGTTAGCCGCCGTGCCGTCATGGAAGCTGAAAATTCAGCTGAGCGCGAAGAGCTATTGAACAAACTTGAAGAAGGTATCGAGATCGAAGGTATCGTTAAGAACCTTACTGATTACGGCGCGTTCGTTGATCTAGGTGGTATCGATGGTCTATTGCACATCACTGACATGGCATGGCGCCGTATCAAGCATCCATCTGAAGTTGTTGAAGTTGGTCAAGACCTAAAAGTTAAAGTATTGAAGTTTGACCGTGAGCGCAATCGCGTAAGCCTAGGTCTAAAACAACTTGGTACTGATCCTTGGGACAACGTTGGCGGTACTTACCCAGTGGGTAGCGTAGTGAAAGCTCGCGTAACTAACTTGACTGATTATGGTTGTTTTGCTGAGATTTCTGAAGGTATCGAAGGTCTAGTACACGTATCAGAAATGGATCATACCAACAAAAACATCCACCCATCAAAAGTTGTTCAAGTGGGCGATGAAGTTGAAGTAATGATTCTTGATATCGACGAAGAGCGTCGCCGTATCAGCCTAGGTATTAAACAGACTCTAGCTAACCCATGGGATGAGTTTGATAAGAAACATGAGCGCGGTGATAAAATCACTGGTACGATCAAATCAATCACTGACTTCGGTATCTTTATCGGTCTAGACGGTGGTATCGATGGTCTTGTTCATCTATCTGATATCTCTTGGAACGAAACTGGCGAAGATGCTATCCGTAACTACAATAAAGGCGACACTGTAGAAGCAATGGTATTGTCTGTAGATGCAGAAGCCAACCGTATCAGCCTAGGCGTGAAGCAGTTGAGCTCTGATCCATTTAACGAGTACCTAGTCGGTAACGACCGCGGTGCTATCGTAAATGGTAAAGTAAAAGAAGTAGATGCTAAAGGCGCTACTATCGAGCTTGCTGACGAAGTTGAAGCGTATCTACGCGCTTCTGAGATTCAGCGTGACCGCGTTGAAGATGCGACTAAGCATCTGTCTGTTGGTGATGACGTTGAAGCGAAAATCATCAGTGTTGATCGTAAAACACGCAACATCAACTTGTCTATCAAAGCGAAAGACGAAGCTGAAGAGCGTCAAGCGATTAAAGATCTTGGTAGCACCAACACGACTGCTGCTGCAGGTTCTGATGCTCAGCCAAAAACCATTGGTGACTTGATCAAAGAACAAATGCAGTAAGCGATACCTTATTGATATAAAGTAATGTAAAAAAAGCGACTCCGGTCGCTTTTTTTGTGACTAAATTTTGATCCGGTGGTTAATCGGCAAGGTTTTTGCCTAAACCCGTAAACTCTTATTTCCATTTACGATAATATCCGCTATCATTTCGTACATTGAGTAACGAGATGTGAATCACAGATTATTTAAGACCGTAGTATTGTTCGAGTTATGAAGTTTTCTTTTTATGATTCTAAGGTACTTACGTTCTCACAAATAGTTTTTAAAAATCGCTAATTAAGCGCAGTGACTGAAAAAAAAGTCTGATTCATAATCATCTTATCCAGCAATCAACAAGGCAAGCGTAATAATGCAGCAAACGATTAACAAGTCTGAATTTATTAGTAATCTGAGTGCGAACTGCGAAAATGTGACTGATACCGTGGTCGATGATGCAGTGCGTGAAATATTAAACCTAATGACCCACACGTTAGCCAATGATGGTCGGGTGGAAGTTCGCGGATTTGGCAGTTTTTGTCTACATCATCGCCGTGCTCGCATGGGCCGCAATCCTAAAACAGGAGAAAGCGTACCCGTACCCGCGAAAGCCATTCCACACTTTAAGCCAGGTAAAGCGCTACGTGAAGCAGTCAATGATAAAGTTGCAAACAGTTAGTAGTCATAAGCGGTAATGAGATAAAACCAGTATTAATCTGGTTTATCAGCGGCTTCTGTATGGCTTTAACTTCAACATGCAAATGACACTCCAAACCGAGGTATACCTCTCATGCGATTTTTACTGTTTGTCTTATTGTTTTTAAGCTTTGCTTACGCCCTTGGTTTGGTGTTGGCAAATAATACCGAAGTTGGCGTCAATCTACTATTTTTACAAGCACCTACGATGAATTTAGGGTTGCTGCTGATCCTTTGTCTGATACTTGGCATTATCATTGGTATTTTACTAGCATTGCTTATCTTTCGCGTGCTACAGAATAAGTGGGAAATCTCCCGTCTCCAAAAGGCCAATGCCAACCTGCAAGAGCAGTTGACACAAGCCAATGTCGTTATTGACCGCCAAGCAAATGCGCCTTCGGTAGAGGAAGCGGTTTATGGGGCGACTGCCACTAATGTGCACGATGAAACATCACACAGTCTAGACGAAGGTGCGACCTTAACCAAGAAAAAGCGAGATTATTGATTGGTGATAGGATGAATCAGTTGCCAAGCAGTCGATACATAATAATTTGATAACCTTGATATAAAGTGGCACCCCTATGAATAAAACCGTCCTTTCTCCAGTCATAGTCGCGTTAGATAATATGACCATGGAGGCCTCTCTAACTCTAGCTGACCAATTAGATCCAACATTGTGTCGATTAAAAGTAGGTAAAGAGCTGTTCACTCGCTGTGGCCCAGATATCGTTAAATCGCTACATCAGCGTGGTTTTGAGGTATTTTTGGACTTAAAGTTTCATGATATTCCTAATACCACTGCCCAAGCCGTTTTAGCAGCCGCTGAGCTTGGCGTCTGGATGGTTAATGTTCATGCAAGCGCTGGTTTAGAGGCGATGTCATTGGCAAAACAGCGTTTGTTAGACAATGATCTTAATACCTTATTGATCGCGGTAACGGTCCTGACATCTATGGATGCGGAAGCGTTGATGCAAACGGGTATCCCTGATCGTTTAGATACGCAAGTGAGTCGATTGGCACAATTGACCAAGCAAGCGGGTCTGGATGGCGTGGTATGTTCCGCTCAAGAAGCTCAAACGCTCAAAGCCCTATGTGGGCCTGACTTTAAACTAGTCACGCCTGGCATACGATTGGTAGAGGATAGTGCTGACGATCAAAAACGCATTTGTACCCCAAAACAGGCGTTGAGCGCTGGATCAGATTATCTGGTTATTGGTCGTTCCATTACCCAAGCCGCAGACCCCGCTGCTAAATTGCAGAAAATACTTCAAAGTATGTAAGTTGTACTTATTATAGAGCAATAAAAGACAGCCTAATCCGCTGTCTTTTTACTTTTTGATGGTAGAGAAAAAGCTGCTACACTACTTAAATTTAGACTGATACCATTCTCGAGAGTATGAGGGACGCCATCAAATACGTTTAACTTCCTAGACGGGAACGTGAGTGATGAAGGTTTTTTTTGATACTCAAATTTTAATAATGACATTATTGGATGACGTTGGACAATATGAAATTACAGATTTTAAGTGACTTACATATTGACAGTTATGCACGGCAATCGCGTTCTGTGGGGCAGATCCCTAAAACCGACGCAGATATGCTGTTAGTCGCAGGAGACACGGCCAACAGTGACAGTGGTATGCCTTGGCTACAAGAGCAAGCAGCACGCTTACAAGTGCCATTGATTACTATTGCTGGTAACCACGAGTACTTTAATGAAGATGTGCTGCATTTTGATAAAAAGTTAGCGACTTGGGACAACTATAGTGATGAGTTGCAGCAGGGTGTTAAAGTGCTACAGTGTCAGTATATTGATATTGGGGATATACGCATCTTAGGCTGTACACTGTGGACGGATTATCAGTATCAAGCCAATGACGACACAATGGCTGCAGCCAAACGCTTTATGCGTGATTATAAGCAAATCTATGCCGGTAGTGAGTTATTTTCTCCTGAGGTATCGATGCAAATCCATGCTGAGCAGCGCCAGTGGCTGCAGCAAGCGTTAATAACGGCGCGAGTGCTTGGCAAAAAAACGGTCGTGATGAGCCATCACAGTGTCAGCCCTCTATCTGTGTCTGAGAAGTATGCCAATCTGCCCAGCAATGCAGCGTTCGTCAGTGATTTGTCTGGCTGGATGCATCAGGATTGGGCACCAGTGCTTTGGGTACATGGGCACACTCATGAAGCATTTGATTACCGGATTGGTAAGACACGGGTGATTGTTAATCCGCGAGCATATCCTAACGAGATTAGTAGCACAGCATTAGCGTTTGCGTGGGATAAAGTAGTTGATATTTTTTAGAATCAAACCAATAAGTACAAATGCCTTTGCTACTATTGGCATTATAGGATTTCCGTTCAGACGTCCTTTTTCTAATCTAATAGACTTACTCATACTTATATTGCAACTGAATTTATATTTTGTTCTTTCGGGATAAAAAATCTGCTACGCTTGCTAGCATGAGTAAATATCTTATTACCACCCCGTCCAAGTTGTCTGCTGCTAAGCTTGCAAGTCACAGTCCAAGCGCTCCAGCACCATCACACTTACCTGACAGCATGATTTCTTCCGTCCGCTTACTGCCGGAAGATAAACGGCTGATATTATTTACCAGACACTCCCTTCGTGAGCGCTCTGATGGGAATGGTTTTGCCAGTTATCAGCTACCACTAACCCCAAAAGGCCGTGTCTTGGCGAAATCTTGGGGACGTTGGCTGGCAGGACATCTGCCGTATTCACTTGATGTCGATAGTATCTCAAGTCCGATTGGTCGCTGTATTGATACCGCGCAACTGATGCAAGAAGGAGCAGGGCTGCGACGTGATATTTCGCATCAGTCATTATTGGTTGAGCCTGGTAGCCTTGTCACTGAGCCTGAAATTGCCAATCCCGTGTTTAAAGAAATTGGCGTGCTTAATTTTATCAATCGCTTCTTACAAGGCAATCTTGAAGGGACTAAAAATGCTTACCAAGGGGGGCTAGATATTTTGTCGCTTTTTTATCAAAGCCAGCCCCAGCATGGACATTTAATGCTTGCGGTTAGTCATGATACCTTGCTGTCTGCATTTCTAGCGGTGATGTTTGACGTGATTGAGATTGATTGGAATGACTGGCCAAAGATGATGGAGGGGGTATTTTTGTGGTTTGATGATAAGCCTTTTGAGCAGGCAAACGCGCATTTCGTATGGCGCGGTGAGGTGTATATACGGCCGATTAGCTCTTTATTGGACAGCTACCGTGCAGGTGGCTTGCATCCTAATCAATTGTTATTACCTCCAGAAGTGAAATGGACGTAATGTTAACTTTAAGTATATTGAGTTTAGTAAAAAAGCGATATAGTGGGGCTGGATGAATTTTTTGCAGCCTCTGTCTGCGCAGGCACAGCACGCCAGAAAAATTTATTCCAGTTCCACCTCAGAATGTGATGTATCTGTTTTATTTAGAATTGACTATATATTGAGGTAAAGTCTACAAAATTGTTTGGGTGGTTAGGCATTGTTTGAATGGCTGTATTTTGAGCAGACGTAAAAAAACCTTGCCCCAGTATTAGAACCAGTGACAAGGTTTTAGTCATCTCACTATTAAAGCACGATGTGGTCTAAACACTAAAAATCTTAAGCTTGTAAGCCTTTGATTGTTTTGTTTAGGCGGCTCTTACGACGAGCAGCTTTATTCTTATGAATAATACCTTTGTCAGCCATACGATCAAGAACCGGTACCGCTTTTTTGTAAGCTTCGGTAGCCGCGTCATAATCTTTAGCTGCGATAGCCGCATCAACACGTTTTAAGTAAGTACGAACCATAGAGCGTTGTGACGCAGAGTTCTGACGACGTTTGGTGTTTTGACGGGCGCGTTTACGAGCTTGTGCAGTATTAGCCACGCGTATCTCCTTGATAAAGACAGATAAAATATGAATGTTGATTGCAATAATGGGTTTAACAATCATCGGTGACGAGCAGCCGTCTCGTCAAATATGATGTCGATGTCTAATATTAAACGATCTAATATTAATAGGTCATCGCAAGCGTCAGAACTGTTTGGAATAATTAAACAGCGTTGACGTGTAAAGCCGGTTATCTTAGCAAATTATCGCGCTTAGGACAATATATTTGATGATTAATGCTGAAAGAAGTTATGCTGGCACATGGATGTTTCGTTTTTAGGGTGTCTATCAGGGTCACTGCTAAGATTATTGGCGTCAAAACATCAGAGCTGATAAAAACTCTTACAATAAATTCTGTAGAATAGCGTCAGTGCGCCATTAATTTAGGTATGATACTAAAGCGATGGTCTGCTAAAAGACACATCTTCTCATCATTAGACGTTTTCTAACCGTATATAAGTGGATAGGGTATGCAGCGAAAAGCAATTGTGATTGGTGCGACAGGATTGGTAGGACAGCATCTTGTTAAGCAGCTTAGTGAGCTTTATGACACGTTAATTGTGATTGCACGGCGTCCGCCACGCTATATCAATGCGAGTATGCGCTTTTATCAGGTTAATGACTTTGACAACTTGGCTGAAATATTTGCCAGCGTTGGTGTGGACCGTAAGACGGATGCGTTTAGCTGCCTTGGCACCACAAAAAAGCAGGCTGGAAGCGATGAAGCCTTTCGAAAAGTTGACCGTGATTATAACGTGAATTTTGCTAAGCTCTGTCAACAAAAAGGTGTTGAAAATTTCTTTTTATTGTCTTCAATGAATGCTGATATGGACAGTCGCTTTTTGTACAATCGGGTAAAAGCAGAGACGGAGCAGTCTATTATAGCGTTAGGTTTTACGCAGTTGGTTATTTTTCGCCCTTCACTGCTACTTGGTAAACATAAAGGCCGTCCGCTTGAAAGTATTGGTCAAAAAGCGTTTCAACTTATCTCCCCTTTAGTCTCAGAATCATTGTCATTGCATCCTATTTCTGCCAAGCGGGTCGCTAGTGCGATGGCAATGAGTGCGCATGGTATTTATGAGCGTAACAAATACCGCACTGAGCCGATGACTCAACAAACTGATGTGATCGAAAATAAGCAGATGCTTGCGATGACCCGAGTAAAACATTAACTACTAGAAAAAGTTTAACCCTATGATGAAGGAAAATTTCTAATAACCGTGCTGTCAGTTAATAACAAGGAGACTACCATGTCAGAAGCAATAAAGATGAGTAAAGAGAGTTTTGTGACGTGTGACTTATTGGATGCTAATCCTGAATCTCAGGTATGTTTGCCTAATATTGAAGGCAAGTCGTTTTACAGTTTTGGTGGCAAAACCAGATTTTGCGGTGAAGTTGTGACGGTAAAGTGCTTTGAAGACAATAGCCGAGTTAAATCTTTGTTGAACAGTGATGGCAAAGACAATGAGGGTAATGGCAAGGTGTTGGTGGTTGATGGTGGTGGTTCGATGCGCTGTGCACTGTTGGGGGATATGATTGCGCAAGCAGCTATTGATAATGGCTGGGCTGGCGTCGTCGTGTATGGCTGCGTGCGTGATGTTGATGATATGGCAGAGATGGATATTGGTGTGAAGGCACTAGGCTGTATTCCTCGTAAATCGACTCGTCGCGATGAAGGTCAAACGGATCTTGAAATCAGCTTTGGTGATTTAACTCTAAACTCGGGCATGTTTATTTACGCAGATAATAATGGCATCATCGCCAGTGATAAAGCGCTCATCTAACCTCCTGTTATCAAGTGCGTGTACATAAACTAAAACCTCAGGCCACCCGTGGGCTGAGGTTTTTTAAACAAACCTAAGTAGCGTATCTAAGTAGCGTATCTAAGTGACATTTCTAAGTGACATTTCTAAGTGACAAACCGTTACGGCATAAATTTTGGTAATTGCTCAAATATTCGTATAATAGCCATCTGACTCTTAACTTTGACCCTATTCTTTATGCCTATCACTGCTTTGACTGACGCGTTTGATCCTATTAACCAGCAGTTGTTTCCTATTCAAGATGCACAGCGGCGTTGGCTAGCCCCGGTGCATGGTGCGGTCAGTAGTTTGTGGCTGGCAAGTTTGATGCAGGCACCGATATGGAATGTGGTTGACCGTCTCAAAGTCGTGGTGACTCGCGACCAAAATCAGCTCAATCAAATAGAGACGGAATTGGCATTTTGCGGTGTCGATGCCTACGTGTTTCCCGATTGGGAGACCCTGACGTATGATGAGCTGTCCCCGCATCAAGACATCGTGAGCGAGCGTATTAACCTGTTGACGGATATGCCAACATCAGGTGTGTTGCTGATTTCAGTACAGGCGCTGATGCACCGCGTGGCACCGCCAAGTTGGCTGATTGGGCAACATTTTGATTTAAGCGTTGGCGATCAATTTGATATCAATACGCAGCGTGGACTACTAGCAAAAGCAGGTTACCGAGCGGTTGAAAATGTGTTTGAGCCGGGTGAGTTTGCCGTCCGGGGTAGTATCATTGATATCTTTGCGATGGGTCAGCCATTTCCGCTGCGTCTAGATTTATTCGATGATGAAATTGAGACCATCCGTTTTTTCAATCCGCAGACGCAGCGCACTTTGACCGTTGAGGATCTCAATGCCATGATGACTGGCAATGATATGAGTATGGCGAAAGAGTCACTATCGCTACTTCATAAACTGCCAGACATCTCAAAACCTATTGCACAGTTTCAAATACTACCAGCAAAGGAGTTTCCGCTCGATGAAGGGCGTGAGACGTTCCGTACCAATTTTGCAGCGATGTTTCCAAATGCCAGTAGTCGTAAGTTTGAGCTGCATAAAGATGTGATGGCAGGCATTGCAAGCAGTGGCATCGAGTACTACCAACCGCTCTTTTTCGATCTAAAGGATTGGGAGGCAGAGAGTAGTCTGTTTGCCTATTTGCCAAGTGATGCCTTGTTTATTGCTGATGAGTTGATTAACGAAAAACAGGTAGACTATTGGTCGCAAATCCAGCGCCGCTACGAAGAGCGCCGTCACGATATTGATAAGCCTATCGTTGCCCCTGAGCTTTTATATCTGTTATCAAATACCCTAAATGAGCATCTCAATCGTTACCCACGCGTTATACTGAGCGCGCGTGATGAACTGGCGTCCATGACTAATGTCGCGGCAGTAGACAGTGAAAACGCAGCACTAGAGCGTCTTACAGCCAATAACCAACCAGGGTTAGTGACCCTAAGCGCTCAAGAGCCACCGCAGCTGGCAGTGAACCATCAAAAAGCTGAGCCTTTGAGTGCCCTGTTAGAGTTTTTAAACCTACAAGCACAAACGGTGACACCCGTGTTGGTGGTTGCTGAAACAGCGGGTCGACGCGAGATTCTGATTGAGTTATTTAAAGGCAAGATTGATATCAAAGCTTACGATAGCTTTGAGGATTTCTTAGCAGCAGATGACATTAGTGATCTTAACGATAATCAACGTCCACAGGTCGGTTTAACGGTTGCTCCTATTGAGCGTGGCGTTTATGTGCCGGAACGTCTGGTGTTGATTAGTGAAACGCAGCTATTTGGTAGGCAGGTTCTGCAAACGCGCCGCCGCCGCCAAAGTGGTGTGTCAGAAGAGTTTTTGGTCAAGAGCGTGACTGAAATAACGGAAGGCAGTCCTGTTGTCCATATCGAGCATGGTATCGGGCGTTACCATGGTTTGATTACCTTAGATGTAGGGGATGGTGAGCAAGAGTTTATTCACTTAAAATATGCCGATGATGCCAGTATTTATGTGCCTGTGGCCAATTTGCAAATGATTAATCGCTATAGTGGCGGAGATCCAGCATTGGCACCGCTGCATAAGATTGGTAGTGGCAAATGGGACAAGGCAAAGCAAAAAGCACTAGAGCAAATTCACGATGTTGCCGCAGAGCTTCTGAATATGCAAGCACGTCGTGAAGCCAAGGTCGGTATTCACTTTAAAATAGACAGCTCACAGTATGAGCTGTTTGCTAGCCAATTCGCCTTTGAAGAAACGCCCGACCAAACCCATGCTATCCATGCAGTGATGGAGGATATGAGACAAAACCAGCCAATGGACCGTCTTATTTGCGGGGACGTAGGTTTTGGAAAAACAGAAGTCGCCATGCGTGCCGCTTTTATTGCGGTCAGTGCAGGCTACCAAGTGGCTGTATTAGTACCGACGACACTGCTGGCAGGACAGCATGAAGACAACTTCCGTGACCGCTTTGCCGATTGGCCAGTACGCATCGAGACGTTATCGCGCTTTGGTGGCAAAAAGCATCAAGACACAGTGTTGGCTGATTTGGCTGATGGTAAGGTTGATATTGTGATTGGTACGCATAAGTTATTGCAACCTGACGTAAAGTTTTCCAATCTAGGGTTGATGATTGTTGATGAAGAACATCGCTTTGGTGTGCGTCATAAAGAGCGTATCAAGGCTATTCAGACCGATGTAGATAGTATGTCGATGACAGCCACGCCGATTCCTAGAACGCTCAATATGGCGCTCTCAGGGATGCGTGATATGTCGATTATTGCCACGCCACCTGCCCGTCGCCTGGCGATTAAAACCTTTGTGATGCAAAAAACAGAAGCTTTGCTAAAAGAGGCGATCCTACGTGAGTTGCTGCGTGGGGGACAGGTATATTTATTGCATAACGATGTTGCTAGTATCGAGCGTATGGCAGAAACGATACGCGAACTGGTGCCTGAAGCACGCGTAGGGGTCGCCCACGGGCAGATGCAAGAGCGCCAACTTGAACAAGTGATGCAGCAGTTTTATCATAAAAAATTCAATGTGTTGATTTGCTCGACCATTATCGAGACGGGCATTGATGTTCCGAATGCCAATACTATTATTATTGAGCGCGCTGATAAGTTTGGTCTTGCTCAGCTGCATCAGCTGCGTGGTCGTGTTGGTCGTAGCCATCATCAGGCCTATTGTTATTTGCTCGTACCGTCTATTAAAGGTCTAAAAGGCGACGCCAAGCGCCGATTGCATGCGATTGAGCGGGCGAATACGCTCGGCGCAGGCTTTATGCTGGCAAGCGAAGATCTAGAAATTCGCGGGGCAGGTGAGATTCTAGGGAAGCAGCAAAGCGGGAATATGCAGGCGATTGGCTTTAGTCTATATATGGATATGTTAGAGCGTGCTACGAAGGCAATTAAAGCGGGTAAAGAGCCTGACTTGAGTACACCTTTGTCGTTAACCAGTGAGATTAATCTGCACAGCTCCGCGCTGATACCAGAAGAGTATTTGCACGATGTCCATCAGCGTTTGTTGTTTTATAAGCGCATCAGCAACGCAGATCACAAAGAGGCACTCACCGATATACGTACTGAAATGATTGATCGTTTTGGTACTCTGCCTGATCAAACCAAGCAGCTATTTGCCGTTCATGGGTTACGCTTACAAGCGGAGCCGCTTAAAATTAATAAAATTGATGCCAATAGCAGTAGTATGACTCTGGAGTTTGCACCGGACACCCCAGTCGATGCATTGGCTATTATTAAGCTAATCCAAAAAGATGGACAGCACTATCGGATGAATGGCGCCTCTGGTATTCGCTATCAAGATGCCAAAAAACTGGCAACGCCGCAACAGCGCGTTACGGTGATTCAAGAGTTACTCCGCTACTTTAGTGAGCATATGGTGGCAGAGTCGGCTTAGTTTGACTGATTGGTAACAGTAACAGTAACAGTAACTGGGTATTGGGTATTTTGGCTAAGTGAGTTAGGCGATCCATACAATGGGTGATGGTGCTATTTTATCCGCCGGATAACTGATAAAATAGCGCCACTATTCTTCAATCTGTTGTATTTTTAACGTACTCTAATTGTATTTTGCCTTTATTTCCTTTTATTTAAGATTCATAACAAGAGAACCGTCATTATGTTCCAACTCCATCATAAACTTGCGGCCGACAGTTTTTTAGTGGGTGACTTTCCATTATCTACTTGTCGCCTAATCAATGATTGTCAGTTTCCCTGGTTGATTCTTGTGCCGCGCGTGTCTGGTATTAAAGAGCTGTATGAGTTATCTGAGGCTGATCAAGCGCAGTTTTTGCGCGAATCAAGTTGGTTGTCAAGCCAACTGGCTAAAACCTTTCAAGCGGATAAGATGAATGTAGCAGCACTCGGTAATCAAGTGCCGCAGCTGCATTTTCATCATATTGTCCGCTATCAAAACGATATGCAGTGGCCAAATCCAGTATGGGGAGTGCCTGCTGTTCCTTACACCAAAGAAGTGTTGGCACAAATGCAGCAGACCTTAATGATGGCGTTACGTGGTCATCACCAAATGCCGTTTGATTGGCAAATGAAATAGTACTTTAGACTTTGGATTTGATGTTTAAAGTTTGACTTTATTGTCTTCATATAGCCTATGGCAGTAATAGCGACTTTGATTTTGGTATATACGAAAGCTTCCAAGAGGCCAGATACTTAGTAGTGTCTGGCTTTGTCTTTTGGTGTTATTTATTTAGACAGGTTATAGCTCAGCTAAATAAAACTGTCACGTTTTGATCGCATAAATTTTACTTACTTACTGCGTCTACGCAGACAGAGGCTGCGCAAAATTTACTCCAGCAGCATTATGTCGTCTTTAAATGAATCAATAGTGTATAGATAAGGGACAGCAGGAGAGAGCCAGTTACCTAAATGATAAATGGTACTTTTTTAGTTGTCGATGACCTAGGCTTTGTCTTATTTAAAAAGTATAATGTATTATTAGACAGTCTTATATATGACTGTCATCAAATCAAAGATATACCTATGTTACTCTTATTCACCTTAGTCTTTTCGATAGCCTGCTAGATAAAGCGAACACTCCATATGCCTTTTTTAGACATGCTGAGACCGAAGCTCCCGTCAAAAAATGAAGGAGTTTGTCGATTTGATTATCCAGAAGTTTTTGTCTTAATTCTGACTGTCGTACTGCTTGCTTTGCACTATGATTTTCGGCCCACCTCAATGGCACTACTGGTTGTCACGACTCTACCGAGTTTGATGATTCTTATTTACAATTATCGGCGCAAAATGAGCTTTTGGACGTCTAATATTGTCATTATTTTATTTTCTGTCGTCGTTGGATCGCTCCAGTTTTGCCCTGTCATGTCTCTCAGTTTGGTGTTTCTGCTTGGCATACGCATCATCATTAGTGGCCCTGAAAATTATCTAAAATTAATCACAGTGGCGTTGGTGACGGCCATTGTTTTTTACTATGTGAGTACCATCTTAGATGGCACGGATATGGACTGTGGTCAAGGTTGGTTGTCAAACACGATACTGTTGGCCAGTATGGTGGTTGTGCTCTGTCAGTTTCGGCGCGTCTATCAAGAGTATACGGGTTATAAAGTCCGTGCTAAACAGGCAACAGGGCGTCTGAGTACCATGGTTTCGGTTATTAATAAGTTGACTCGTTTTGTACCACCACAAGTGTGGGAGCCAATTGTAAGGGCAGACAGCCCAGTTAGTGTGTCCAATAAGCGGGCAAAACTGACAATTATGTTCTCAGACATTATAGGCTTTACCGAGCTGTCTGATAGTTTAAGCGCTGATAATTTAGCCGATATTTTGAATACTTATATGCACTGTATGACCTTGATTGCTAACAAGCACGGTGCGGTGCTTGATAAATTCATTGGCGATGGTATGGTGTGTTTTTTTGGTGAGCCTGACAGTCGTGGTCCGCGTCAAGATGCGCTGGACTGTGTGGCAATGGCGATAGACATGCGCCGTGAAATGCGTACCTTAAGACAAAAATGGCGCTTGATGGGTTTTGAAGGATTATACATACGTATCGGTATTACCACGGGCTACTGTCACGTTGGCAATTTTGGCAGTAACAATCGTCTGAGTTACACACTGATTGGCAAAGAGGCCAATCTGGCAGCAAGACTTGAGGCTAGCGCGGGCAAAGACAAGATATTGGTCAGTGAAAGCACCTACGATTATATCTGCCACAATTATGAGTGTCACCATGCGGGTGCGTTTCAGCTAAAAGGCTTTGATAACAAGGTAAATGCGTGGCAAGTACTGGATCCGGATGCCCATAAAGGCCATCTATCAAAATGGGTGGACCACACCTTACCGGGTTTTAACTTGCATCTCAATTTCAAAGACATGAAAGATGATGACTATCAAGATATTAGGGATCGCTTAAATTTTGCGCTTGAACGTATCGAGCAGGAGCAAGAAAAAGTGGCAGTGACTATCGCGGCAGAAGCCAAATACAGTGATAATCATCACAAGTAACGGTTCATAAGTAGCTGTTGAAAAAATGGCCTTCGACATCGGCTATAAAAAAGCCAGCTAGTATGATACTAGCTGGCTTTTTCTTAAATAGCTAAGTAGTATTTGCTACGAGCGTTTAGTGATTTTCTTTTGCATGATTGAGCGTGTATTTAGGAATCTCGATGGTTAAGTCTTCGTCATCAAGCATTACTTGACACGATAAGCGTGAGTCAGGCTCTAGTCCCCAAGCACGATCCAATAAGTCAGCTTCAATATCATCCATCTCTTCTAAACTATTAAAGCCTTTACGTACCACCACATGGCACGTGGTGCATGCTTTTGACATCTCACACGCATGCTCAACCTTAATACCTTTTTCTAATAGAGCTTTACACAAGTTTTCACCAGCCTCTAGCTCGACTTCAGTGCCTTCAGGGCAAATCTCATGATGGGGGAGTACAGTAATCTTTGGCATAAATTGTCTTTCCGATGCTAATCAATTTAAAAAATAAAAAATATAAGAGGTCAGCTTAGTACGAGCTCTAAGCTATTTTGCTCAATGTATCCACTTACCAATCTTGGGCACTCGTACCGGCCATACTGGCTTTTACGCTTTGATTCATAATCCGAGCAGCAAACGCATCACTATGCGGCTTGAGTTGGGCTTGTTCGGCTTCGATAAGAGTTAGGTCATCAGTACTAAGCGCTGTTTGTAGTTTTTGTATCTGCTCTGCCAATACCTGCTGTTCCTCAGAGGACAGTAAAGTAGCAAATTCGTTCAGGGCAGACTGTAAAGCGAGTACTTCACGCTCAGCCTCTACTTTGGTTTCAATCAAAGAGCGCGCGTTTTTATCTTCTTCGGCGTGCTTAAATCCGGCAACCAGTAATTGCTCTTTTTGCTCATCTGATAAGCCATATGAGGGCACAATTTCAATCTTACTTTCTGTTTTGGTTGTGGTCTCTTGCGCACTGACGGTCAGCTGTCCATTGGCATCAATGCTAAAGGTTACTTCGATACGGGCAAACCCCGCTTTCATTGGTGGGATACCGTACAGCTCAAAGCGGCCCAGTGAGCGGCAGTTTTCTACCGTTTCGCGTTCGCCCTGTACGACATGAATAACCATACCCGTTTGACCATCTTGATACGTGGTAAACACTTGACGCTTTTTGACAGGAATAGGGGTATTACGCGGAATGAGCACTTCAACCAGCCCGCCCATGGTTTCAAGACCAAGTGACAGAGGCGTTACGTCCAATAACAGTAGATTGCTATCGCTATCGCCATTGACCAGCTGATGTGCGGTTTGTGCCGCCCCTAAGGCGACGACTTCATCAGGGTTGAGACGGCAAAGTGGCTGTTTGGCAAAAAACTCAGTAACCACTTGCTGTATGGCAGGCATACGAGTAGAGCCACCGACCAAGATAACTTCGTCTAAATCAGCGCCAGAGAGCTTCGCATCACGCAGTACTTGTTCGCACACGCTTAGCGTACGACGGCTAACGGGTTCTATGATAGCCAGTATATCGGCGCGGCCTAAGACTCCTTGATAAGATTGCCCATTAACCGTGATGTCAATATTGACTTGTTCAGTATCCGTCAATGCTTGCTTGTAAGCTTTGGCTTGTTGTGCAAGTATCGATTTGTCATGACGGCTCACGTCTTTAGGATCGATATCTAACTGCTTGATAAGCCAATTGGTGATCAAACGATCAATATCGTCCCCACCTAGTGCGCTATTACCACCCGTTGCCAATACTTCAAAAACACCATCCGTCAGCTTTAAGATAGAGACGTCAAAAGTTCCGCCCCCAAGATCGTAAATCAGGTAATGGCTTTCTTTGTTATTCTCTTGATCGGTTTGATCCAAACCATAAGCGACTGCAGCAGCGGTAGGCTCATTTAATAAACGCAGCACAGTGATACCAGCTGCTTGTGCCGCATCTTTTGTGGCCTGACGCTGAGCCTCATCGAAATACGCGGGTACGGTAATCACCGCACCTTCGATGCTGTCATCAGGTAATGCGCTCGCAGCGCGCTGCTTAAGCGCTGATAAGATACGCGCTGAGACTTCAACAGGGGATATGTCGCCTTGAGCAGTAACGAACGCTGGCATATCATCTTTGCTGCCACTCAACTCATAAGGATGAGAGAATTTGATATCAGCTTGGCTACGACCCATAAAACGCTTAGCCGAGACGATCGTATTTTTTGGATCATCCGCTAAGTGAGATAGGGCCTCATAGCCAACAAGTGGTGCGCCGGTACTTGGATAATAGACAACAGAAGGTAGTAAATTATCGGCGCTTGAGCTTGCTTCTAAGACTTGCGCCTTGCCTGACCGTACCACTGCGACCAATGAGCGCGTGGTACCAAGATCAATTCCTAGGCCAAAACGATGTTGATGAGGTTGGGCGCTTTGATTGGGTTCGGCAATTTGCAATAAAGACATAAGATAACTCAGAGATAAAATAAATAAGTGAAATAAAGCCAATACACCACAGGCACTAGGGCCATGTAACGGCTGTAACCTTACTCTAAAGACAGAGCACGTAGTGGTTAAGCGTGCCTTAAAATAAGAGATTATACGGTATAGTTGGTACTATTTTAACCATGACGTTTAAATAAGAGTCATAAGTTAAAAATGTTCATACATAAACGCTGGTAGATAGGGTGGATCATGTAAATCTAGCTGTTAGATATTTAGACGTACAAATCGTCATCATCTGAATGTTCAGATGTCGCTACCTCATCAAGACCAGTGGTCACATCAGCATTTAATTTGACTAAGAATTTTAGTTTTTGGGTGGCGTCAATCGCCGTTTGCCAGTCTTTGGTCTGGTAGGCGTCCTCAAAACGCTTGGACTGTTTAGACAGCCGTTCTACAATCTGTGGATGTAACTGGGCTAAGGTCTGGCGATCTTTGCCCTCAATGGCGTCATCCAGCTCAATACGCATCTGCATCGCATCTTCTAAAAAGTCTAAGTCTGCGATGGAGTGTTCGACATTTTGCGCTTGACCTGCTAGATCTAACAAATAGCTAGCACGACTGTCAGGGGCGCTTAATGTTTGATACGCTTGGTTGATTAGTGCTGAGGTTTGCTCAGATTGCTGTTGGGCTTGAGCAGTATCTGTTAGGTTTTTGGCCACATTATCCGGATGGTAACGCTTTTGTAGGAGGCGTAGCTGTTGATCAAGACGCTCTTGATGAATTTCAAACTGTACAGGTTGCTCAAATAAGGCAAAGAAATTATCAAACTGTGCTTCTGGAGTAATGTCTGTCATATCATACGCCTTGTTTTTTATTTATTTTTAAATTCTTTGTCTAGCTATGTTTGCGCACAGGCTTATCATACTGGCTACCACTGTAGCCACAATAGTTTATCACTGCTCGAAGGGAAAATTAGACGTTTTGATCACAGTGACTGTCAACGGTAGACCTTAAACGGTAAAAGATTCACCGCAGCCACATTCCCCTTTTTGATTGGGATTGGTGAATTTAAAGCCTTCGTTTAACCCTTCTTTTTCATAATCCATCAATAACCCATCCAAATAGACCAAGCTTTTGGGGTCAATAAAGATGCTGACGCCGCGACTTTCGTAGCGCGTGTCATTTTCGTCCGGTGTATCGACAAACTCTAAAACATACGCCAAGCCCGAGCAACCCGCTGTACGTATCCCTACACGAATACCTTCACCTTTGCCGCGATTGTCCAAAAAATCTCGAACATGCTGAGCGGCGCGTTCTGTCATTTCAATCATGCCAACTCCCATTGACTATCAATAATAAATATCAATAAAATTCTATATAAACTGGCAACCAAAACGACGAGCTTGCCAAAATAATATGCTAACAACGTTGAGAAAATAAAAGGTGACAATTACATAAGCGTCATTGTCACCTCTTTAGCATTAGTAGGGGTTCAATGAACCGCTACCAAAGCATTGCTAATAAAACAATAGCGCATACGCTAATAGGTTTAGCTGGCGGCTTCTTCTGTTACTGCTGCCGTGCTATGCTTGCCTTTATAGTCGCTAATCGCGGCTTTAATGGCATCTTCTGCTAGTACAGAACAATGCACTTTTACAGGTGGTAACGCCAGCTCTTGAGCGATATCGTTGTTTTTGATTTCGCCAGCTTGATCCAAGCTTTTGCCTTTGAGCCACTCAGTTACGAGTGAGCTTGAAGCAATCGCTGAACCGCAGCCATAAGTTTTAAAGCGTGCATCTTCGATGATACCATTATCATCCACTTGGATTTGTAGACGCATCACATCGCCACAGGCTGGGGCACCAACCATACCGGTACCAACATTTTGGGCATTTTTATCAAGATTGCCAACGTTGCGTGGATTTTCGTAATGATCAATAACTTGGTCACTATAGGCCATGGGGTTTTCTCCTAGTTAGGTGATGAGTAGTCACTTATTAACTTTGAAACGCTATCTACTCATCGATAATTGGGGTCAAACACTTAACTTTAATTGTCTGATGAACGGAGTAATGGTTATATTTGATAACCATATTGCTCTTTTATTCTGTATTTTAGTGCTCAGCCCATTCGACTGAGTTTAGATCTACCCCTTCTTGGTACATATCCCAAAGTGGGGATAGGGCGCGTAATTTATCAACCGCTTCATGCATTTGCTTGATGACCGTATCGATATCTTCTTCAGTGGTATAACGACCGAAGCTAAAACGAATGGAACTGTGGGCCAACTCATCTGGACGACCAATAGCGCGCAGTACGTATGATGGCTCAAGTGTCGCTGAGGTACAGGCTGAACCTGATGACACTGCTAAGTCTTTTAGTGACATCATGAGAGATTCGCCTTCAACGAAGTTAAAGCTAATATTCACAATA
The DNA here is from genome assembly GCF_016107545.1 of Psychrobacter namhaensis. GTDB lineage: Bacteria > Pseudomonadota > Gammaproteobacteria > Pseudomonadales > Moraxellaceae > Psychrobacter > Psychrobacter namhaensis. Next base: position 19,738 of record NZ_JABASS010000007.1, on the reverse strand, counting down.
TTAGGGACGCTATGTTCAAGATCACCGTTTAAGTAAATCTCTTCGATATCTTGCAGGCCATCCCACAATTTTTGGCGTAGTTTGGCAACATGGGCGTGGTCTGTATCAAAGCGCTCATTGGCTAAGGCAAATGCGGCACCAAGGCCGACGATTTGATGCGTAGGTAATGTACCTGAGCGCATGCCACGTTCGTGACCACCGCCGTGCTGTTCTGCTTTCAGGCGAATACGTGGCTTACGACGAACGAATAGGGCGCCAATGCCCTTAGGGCCGTAGGCTTTATGACCTGAGAAACTCATCAAGTCGATTTTCATTTTTTCGAGATCGATTTTTACTTTACCAACCGATTGTGCCCCATCAACGTGGAATACCACGCCAGCTTCGCGAGTGATTTCGCCAATGGCAGTGACATCAGTAATCGTACCAAGCTCGTTGTTTACCATCATGAGTGACACTAAAATGGTGTCCTCACGTAGCGCTTCTTTTACTTGCTCAGGTAAGATCAGACCAGAGCTTGGCTGTGGCTCAAGATAGGTAATGTCAAAACCTTCTTGCTCAAGCTCACGGCAAGTATCGAGTACGGCTTTGTGTTCGATTTTACTGGTAATAATGTGCTTACCACGAGACTGATAAAAATGGGCTGCACCCTTGATAGCTAAGTTATCAGATTCGGTCGCGCCAGAGGTAAAGACGATTTCGCGTGGATCTGCGTTAATCACTTCAGCGACTTGCCCGCGAGCGGTTTCTACCGCTTCTTCCGCTTGCCAGCCGTAACCGTGCGAACGTGAGGCTGGGTTACCAAAGATGCCATCTACAGTCAGATACTCGCTCATTTTAGCCGCTACTGATTTAGCAACTGGCGTGGTGGCGGCATAATCTAAGTATATAAGGTTGTTATGTTGGCTCATGCTGGGTTTGCCTCGCTGTTCGATAGAGTAATAGTATTGATGTCTTTTATAGAAATATCTTTAGTGGATGTGTGCTGACGTTCTGACACTGATTGCACATTTTCCATGTCTAATAATTGCGCTAATGTTATATTTTTCAAGTACTGCTCAATGTGATTAGACAACGCACACCATAAATCGTGGGTTAAGCACATTGTACCACCTTGACAGTCTCCGCGCCCTTCACATTGCATTGCATTAACAGATTCATCGACAGCAGAGATAATGCTCATTACATCTATTTCATGTAATGGTTTTGCTAGATGATAACCACCCGCTGCGCCGCGAATACTGGTAACAAGGCCACGTTTACGAAGTTTGGAAAACAACTGTTCCAGATAAGAGATCGAGATTGATTGCCGTTTGGCTATATCAGATAGGGATACGGCGCTATCTTGTTGGCTGGTTTGTAACGCCAAATCTAGTAACGCAGTAACGGCATATCTGCCTCGAGTAGTCAAACGCATGTGTTATCTCCAAACTTTTATGTCATTTTTATTTAACAACGATCTTAGTCAGATGAGATTCGCAATGGCTTATAAAGTCATTTAAAAGCTATTGGATGAATATCAAAGCGACTAAGTTGTGTCTTATCGTTATTAAACAACAGATGATTAACCCGATGTGTGCAACGATTAAGCCAATTATACTTAATCCTGAGTAATTTAGTCAAGATTAAAGTGTGGTTAAATGGTTAATCTAGCTTATTAACACGATTGATAAAAACAATGGCTGATAAAAGGTGGGAGTGGTAAGAGCACTAAAGAGAGGATAAAGCGAATTTAACGGTTTTAAACTACAAAGGTAAGTTTACTTCTAAAACCTGAAAATATAGAAAAAAGCGTCTAACACCCTTTAAGAAGTGTTAAGCGCTTTTTTTTCAGTCGTTAGCAGCAGAAGTCAATTATGAACGATCATACGGTCAAAACTAACTCATTAACAGTGCGATAATAGCCCCAATCATAACAATGACAGCCACCACAGCGACGATAGTTAGGGTTTTTTGTTTGCTTTGCAGTTCTTTTAGCGTGGTTTCAAGCTCACGATTTTTGATGGTTAGGGTGTTTATTTGGGTCTGTTGTTCCTTAATACGTAGCTGATAGCTTTCTTTTTTATCCGCCATTTCAGCTTCAGAAGGCTGGTGCTTGCCTTTGCCACCTTTGAATTTCTTAATCAAACCTTGAATTAAGCTACCAAGACCAAGCTGCATGATGAACTGTTTCACCAATTGCACCTGAACAGACTCACCGCGCATTTGGAGTTTTTCAGTGGTTTCGCTATCATGAGTGGTGATCGCATTAATGATTTGGATACTATAGGCATTAATAACGACATCAGGTTCACTACGGCCCACGGGCAATTGAGCATCTAGTAAGACACCTTTGGGGCTAAAGGTGGCAAAAATCTCGACATGGGGCAAATACAAACGCAACGCCACGACCGTACCTTGCTTGGCAAGGGGATAGGCAGCTTTACGTAGTTCAGGGTCCAAACGTAACAATAGTGTCAGCGCCGACTCGATGAACACCAAAATAATATTAAGAAAAGAGTGAGACAACGTAGAACGCTTCATGAAAATAATCCGTTTTTTTATTTGATAAATCAGAGGCAAAAGGCAAATAAAGGGCTAAAGTCTACCCACCGTGATGCAGTGATATTTTGCTTATAGTAACGCCTTTATAGTAAAAAGTAACGCTCGTTTCTGTCAGTTGCTAAATTATTAACTGATAATTTAATGGTCAATAACCACACTAAGATTGATGCTTAGTATGGACGAAAACAGTGGGTTAGTGACTATGAGGGGTAACTGATAACCGTTTTATGTCAAAAAACCCCTTATATCTTAGCTAAAATAGCGAGCTAATCAGACAGTTGCAAAGGCTTTGCGTAACATTGAGTGTCAAATACGTAGTACAGTGGACAAAAATATGTAAAATCGCTTGCGCTCCTTATGCTGCCTTGATATAAAGACGATAACAAAGCGAAACCTGTTAATACGCAGTCAGGTGGTTTTTATTGCTTAAATGCGATGAGAGCGTTACAATACTTGGCGTGAGCGTTTATTATCCCCCTTAAACTTGAAGGAAATTTTATGAATAAGTCAGAATTAATTGATAGCATCGCAGACAAAAGTGGTCTAAATAAGACTCAAGCTGGCGATGCATTGAATGCTGTTATGGAAAGTGTTGGTGAAGCATTAGAAGCTGGCGATAGCATCTCACTAGTTGGTTTTGGTACATTTAGCGTAAAAGACCGTAAAGCACGCACTGGCCGTAACCCTAAGACTGGTGAAGAGCTTAGCATTCCAGCAAGTAAAGTACCAAGCTTCAAAGCTGGTAAAAACTTAAAAGAGCGCTTAAACTAAGCCACTCTTTTAAAGTGGACGCTGATAACAACGTATGACACGCATAAAGACAGCGTTTACTATGAGTCATATAATAGATGAACGTTCATGGCTTAGATTGTAATCTCAATGATTATATGAACGAGAAGTGAACGAAAAAAAGCACCTAGTCATTAGGTGCTTTTTTTATCGGTTTAGTTTGTGTCATTCAACGTGAATATTTTGAGTCTGTATCAAAAATCACGTATCATAGGGCGCGCGATAGATGCGTTGTCTAAACAAGGCTGCTTGCACAGGCCTTATTGTTCTCTATTAAATGTACACGTTCTTACTCTTACCATTGCGGGCTTAGATAGCATTGATATTAATAATAGTATTACAATGGTTTTTCATCAATATAGGTTAATAAAGCAGAGATAACTATGGATAAATTGCGCGATTTCTTAAAAAGTTGGCCAGGTCGCATTTTATTGATTTTATGCCTATCGCCACTCGCTCTACTGGGTGTCGAAAGCTATTTTGGCGGCGGGGTCGATCCCAACCAAATCGCTCAGGTGGGTGAAGCAAGCGTAGGGTTGTCCGAGTATCAGACTGCCGTCAATAGCCGTCGCTCCGAAATTCTAGAGCAAGTTGATGATGCCAGCCTATTGAATGAAGATGTGCTGCACGAGCAGGTACTAAAGGGGCTTATTGATCGTACGTTGTTAGAGCAGCAAGCGGGCAAGCTTGGCATGACCGTCTCTGATGACACCATCAATCGTTTATTGCGTCAAGAAGAAATCTTTAAGGATGCCGAGGGGAATTTTTCTAACGAGCAATTTTCAAACTTTTTGCGTCAGCGCGGTATGACTAAAGATCAGTTATTTGCAGAGTTCCGTAATCAGCTGAGTCTCGATCAACTCAATGCGAGTATCGTGGGTACCGCTGTTTATCCAATGCAAGCGGTCAGCCAGCTGATTGATCTCCAGCTTGAATCCCGTAATATCTGGCTACATCGGTTTAAGTGGCAAGATTATGTGGATCAGGTTAAGCTGAGCAAAAACGATATACAAGCCTACTATGATGCCAATAAAGACACCCTAAAAAGCGCCGCTATGGTAGATTTGGCTTATTTGCAACTCAGTCCTCAAACCATTCAAGTGGAGGACGTTACTGAAGAAGAGGTGCAGCAGCAGTACGAAGCTTACAAGCAAGGCCTAGCAGTCACCGACGAGCGCAAAATCAGCCAAATCCTATTGACCGGTGATGATGCCAAGGCAAGAGCTGACAAAATCAAAGCTCGTCTCAATAAAGGGGAGTCTTTTGCTGCATTGGCAAAAGCAGAATCTGATGATCCGTCAGGAGAGACAGGGGGTGATATCGGCCGATTTAACCCAAGCGTGTTTGGTAATGATGCTGCTGCGGTTGAAAAAGCGTTAGCAGGGTTGAGTGTTGGCGATGTAACCGCACCGATTAAAACCAACTTTGGCTATCAGATATTTACTGTCACCGAAGACAATGGGCGCAAAATACCCACGCTAGACAGTATGCGTGACGAGCTAACCGCTAAAGCAAAAGAGTATAAGCGTCAGGAAGTCTATGCAGATAAAGTGACAGCGATTAATGACTTGGCAGCGGATGGTTTTAGTATCGAAGACATTGCTCAGCAAGAGAATGTAACGCTAAAGCGTATCAAAGACTACCGTAAAGAAAACAACCAGTCAGTACTGTCACAACCCGCCGTAATCAAACAAGCCTTTGATGAGTTTACTATTCAGGATCAGGCAGTGACGGCCGGCATCGAAGTTGGTAATGGTACAGTGTGGGTGCAGCCAAGTAACTATCGTCCGACTAAAACGCTGACCTTAGCCGCCGCGACGCCAAGAATTACTCAGACACTACGTCAACAAAAAGCCACGGCATTGGCGCTAAAAGAGGCTAAAGCGTTGGCCGCTGGTATTAAAACACCTGCGGATATTGCTAAGCAGCCCGTCAACCTTCGGTCTCTAGGTGAGGTCAATCGTCAAACAACGCTATTGACAGAAAAAGAGCGCGGCTTGGCCTTTAGTCAGCAAGCGGCTAATAATGGCGTCGTGGCAATCGCTAGTGAGACTGAGGCGGGAGCGACCTTGTTGGTCGGCGATCGTATCAAAACGCAGCAGCAGTCACCGTTGTCTGATGTGCAAAGAGCGCAAACCGCTGCAATCATTCGTGATAATTTAGGTCAAGATCAGCTACAAGACTATCTAGATTATCTGCGTTTGCTGTATAAAGTTGAGATTAATGAATCCAACATGGCAAACGCACAAGGGCGTTAAGCATTTGCATGGTCGTTAATGCTAAATGGCTATAAGAGAAGCGCATAAAAAAGCCACTGTAAGTTACAGTGGCTTTTTTTATTGGTCAATGCTGCTTGTATATGTCAACAGCATCTTGGCTTTTTCTACTGCAATGTAATAATCACGATGGACTAATGGCGGAAATGGCGCATGCCCGTAAACACCATCGCGATACCGTGCTCGTTTGCCGCAGCAATGGTTTCATCATCACGCATAGAGCCACCTGGCTGAATAATAGCAGAAATGCCCACTTCAGCAGCGTTATCAATACCATCACGGAACGGGAAGAAGGCATCAGAGGCCATCACAGCGCCTTCAGTGGCCAATCCAGCATGCTCCGCTTTAATAGCAGCAATACGGGCTGAGTTGACACGGCTCATTTGTCCTGCGCCCACACCGATGGTGCGCTGACCTTTTGCATAAACAATAGCGTTAGATTTGACGTATTTTGCTACGTTCCAGCTGAACAGTAGATCGGCAATCTGTGCTTCAGTTGGCTGTACGTCAGTGACGATTTTTAGGTCATTGGCCGTGATTAAGCCAAGATCTTGTTCTTGTACTAACAGGCCGCCGTTGACGCGCTTGTAGTCAAGTTGTGAGTCGCGTTGATCGGGCGCTGGTAGCTCACCACATACCAATAAACGCACGTTTTTCTTTGCAGCAGTCGCCTCGAGCACACCGTCTTCAATACTAGGGGCAATAATGACTTCTACGAATTGATTGTCGATAATGGCTTTCGCCGTAGCAACCGTTAATGGACGGTTAAATGCAATGATACCACCAAAAGAAGACTCAGGGTCAGTACTAAAAGCGGTGCGATAAGCCGTTACTTGGTCGTTATCAGCAGCGACACCGCACGGGTTGGCGTGCTTAACGATGACGCAAGCAGGGGTGTTAAAGGCTTTAACGCATTCAAGCGCGGCGTCGGTATCAGCGATATTGTTATAAGACAGTGCTTTTCCTTGCAATTGCTTAGCAGTCGCGATAGATGCTTGCTGGCTTTTTAGCGGTTGGTTTTCGGTATAAAAAGCAGCGCTTTGATGAGGGTTTTCACCGTAGCGTAGGTCTTGTGCTTTCTCAAGCTGCACATTAAACGTACGTGAAAATTTCTCAGGCGTTTGCGTTTCATTGACACGGCTGCCGAGGAAATTGGCAATCATACCGTCATATTGTGCGGTGTGTTCAAAAGCTTTGACTGCTAAGTCGTAGCGTAGGGCCGTGGTCAATTCCGTGCCATCACCTAAAGCGGCAAGGATGCGCTCATAATCTGCTGGATCGGTCACGATACCCACGTGAGCGTGATTTTTCGCCGCCGAACGCACCATGGTTGGGCCACCGATATCGATGTTTTCGATGGCATCGTTCATGGTTACATCAGCCCGAGCGATGGTTTCAGCAAAAGGATATAAGTTGACGACAACCAAATCGATGCGCTCAATCGCGTGGTCACTCATCACGGCATCATCTGTACCACGGCGGCCCAAGATACCGCCATGAATTTTAGGATGTAGCGTCTTTACCCGACCATCCATCATTTCAGGAAAGCCCGTGTAATCAGACACTTCAGTCACGGCGACGTTGTTTTCTGTGAGTAACCGATAAGTACCGCCAGTAGACAGTAAGCCAAAACCTGCTTTAATAAGGCCTTGCGCAAACTCAACGATATTGGATTTATCGGAGACCGATAATAGGGCAAGTGGGGTTTTACTCATAAAAAAATTCCATAAAAAAAGCCTGACGTAAACGTCTGGCAAGGAGATAACGACAACTATTGCTAACCGTATCACGATGGATACAGTCATAAACGTTCAGTTGCCATGGAGAATTGTTGTCAGGGACAGTAAATGAGATCATATAGCTGGCGCTACATCAAGTCATAGGTTTTGAGTTTTTTGCGTAAAGTACCGCGATTTAAACCTAGGATTTGCGCGCACTTGGTTTGATTCCCCCGAGTTTGTTCAAGGACAACGGATAACAGCGGTTCTTCGATTTGCTTTAAAATAAGCTCATACAAGTCGGTGGGTGTCTCATCGCCTAGCATCGCAAAATACTGTCGTACCACGCGCTCAACATGGACGCGTAAAGGTTCTTGCATATTGGTTGCGTGGCTGTTTAAAGAAGCGCTAAGGTCGTGAGTAAAATGAGGGTAGTTGTCTTTATTATAGTCGGCAGGATGCTCAGAGCTTTTGGCAAAACGTTGGGCGTTATGCTGTGCATGAGGTGCCATAAGATAATGTCCTTGAGAGTAGAAAGAAGCAAACCATAAGAGGTTAGGGTATTATATCAAATAAATATTGTCTAGCGCTGACAGATTGGTCGCTATCTGAGCCGCAACGCTGCTTATCAAATCATGTTCAATACTATTTACAGAAACCTATGATAGAAACCTATTTTATTTATAAAGTGGGGTTCAATACAGAGGAGTTACCGTCACTTCGCGAATGTTTGTGTTGGCCACAGGGGTTGTAAAGAGTAACTGTCGGCCACTGTCAGCAGCTAATTGGTTTTGTTTGCTTAATAGGTAGTCGTTTGGTGCTGCGATAAATTCTCCAATCAGATTATTGGTACCATAAACGCTGACTTTTACATTGGGGTAGAGCTGCGCTTTTGTGCTTTGGTTGTGTAGAGTGGCACTCACATCGCTGAATGCACCAGTTACCTTGATTTGACTAGGCCGATGATTGAGATCAGTCACGGTTAAGGCGCTCAAATCGGCATTTGGCAAACTACACGCCGCAATCGAACAGAGTGCGTGGAGGCGCTGGGCATGAACGGGGTCTTTAACCAGTGTCTCTAGGTTAAAAATGACGTATTGGGCAAACAGTAATAAGGCTAATACCAAGCAGCCAAGCGACCATAGTACTGATGCTACCGAATAGTTCTCTGACGGTGGTGCAGTGCTAGCTTGAGCTTGTCTGGCACGCGCGTCCGCCCTGCCATCTTCGTCTTTAAGCGATACACCCATATCGAGCAACAGTTGTGATAAATCTGTATCGTCTTGCGGCGTCTCGGCGCTTTTATCTTCCTCTTTCAGAAGCGCTTCGAGCCAAGCGTTGTCCGCAGCCTCATCGACACTTGCGTGAATGTCATTAGCCGCTGCTGAACTCAGGGCAACCTGTGCGGATGATGACGGCTCGGTTATAGGAGCAGAGGATGTTGGTTTAATGGATGAGCGGCTGTTTTTAATACTTTTTTTAGAGGGCGTATTTGATGGCGTACTAGCGGCTCTAGAAGCATTACTGGCTTGAGTCAACCAAGCTTCCATGCTGTCTAGTGAGTCATACTCTAAAATGGGGTCTGCTGGCTCATCGATGTCCATATCATCATGAATTAAGTCATCGTGAATCAACTTGTCAGATGAACAATTTTTTGTAGCGGGCTTACTCAGTAAAGACTTAGCATTGCTTGAGCGCTTCTGGACTTTACGATGAGTATTAGATGGCTGTGCTACGCCAGTATCTGGTGTGAATGTCGTGGTTATATCGGTTTGAGTAGTGGACGTGTTAGGAGTATCAGTGGTGACAATAAGATGTTTATTCACCAAAAAACTTTGTTGGCAGTGATCACAGCTGACGGTAGTATTTACTTTATTTAACTGAGTTTGTTTTACTTTAAAGCAAGCGTGGCAGTGCGGGCATTGAGTTTTTATGGGCGTGGTCATAGGGTCGAATCCAAAAAAGTATGGTTATCAATACCGCTTAGCCACTCACTAACAGCTGCCTATAAGGCTAAGACTGTCATCTAAACTCTCTATAAATGCAACCATTACAGGCAAGGACAGAGTGGCGCCAAACACATAACATTTGACTGCCCTCTATCGTAGCAGATGTAATTAATTGTTGCTAGCCTGTAAATGTACCGGACAAACGCTGCCAATGTTGGTCTTCTTGTGCGGTAAAGGCATGCTTTGGATCAAGCGCAAAATAAGGCTGATAAGCAGCAGCGACCGCTTCAGTCTGTGATTCAATCAAACCCGCCAATACGATACGGCTATCAGTCTTCACTAAAGTGGCAAAGTAAGGGGCCAAGCTGATAAGCGGTTTTGCCAAAATGTTTGCCACGAGCACATCGACAGGTAAAACCTCATTTTGTGCACAGTAGTCGCTAAACTCTTCTGGTAAAAACGCTTGGAGGCGCCCATCGACGTGGTTACGCTCAGCATTTTGATTGGTGGCGAGTACGGCTTGTGGATCGATGTCGACCGCATACACTTGGCGTGCCCCTAACAACAACGCTGCGATGCCCAAAATACCTGAGCCACAGCCATAGTCAATGACTACTTTATCTGTTAAATCCTGCTCTGTGAGCCAGTCAAGACACAAGCGAGTAGTGGCGTGATAGCCAGTACCAAAGGCCAGTCCTGGGTCCATAATGATGTTGGTCGCATCAGGATTTGGCGGTGTGAGCCAATTGGGTACAATCCATAAGTCATTAGCGCATTCGATAGGGTGATAGTTGCTCATCCACTCGCGCTCCCAGTCTTTGTCATCAACGGCACTCAGCCAAATACGTGTAGCGTGTACTTGTGCGGCGATTTCGTGACTTAAATGTTCGACAGCCTGTCGGCTACCAGCATCGGTCGTCGCATCAAACAGGCCTGTTAGGATAACCTCGTCCCATAAAGGCGATTCGCCAGGTAGCGGCTCGAATAAAGGTTGGTCGCCTGCGTCGTCTAAAGCGATTGATAAAGCGCCGGCTTCCAGTAGCAGCGCCTCCGCCAAATCGACGTTTGCTTTTTCACATTGTAAGTGCAGTTGTTGCCATGCCATAACGATAACCTTAAGCTAAAATAAAATAAATAGGTGAGTTGGAGAAATTATAAATGCGTAGGGTGCAAAAGTTAACGAGGTCACTTTTGTACTGACTACTCAAGAGTTTGATGACGCAGTGTTTACAGGTACTAGCGTAAGGCTTGTTTCGCTTCACTGACCACACGTGCATTACCTTGTGCTTGCCCTGATTGCAAGATGATTTGCCACAGTGCCCGTCTGCGACTCGTATCTTGAGAGACACTAAGGCCACGGCGTGCCATGGCTTCAGCCTTACGCGGTTGGTTCTTTTTTAAGGCCACTTGAGCCAAGTAAAAGTACACCGCAGAGGATTTTGGCGCTAAGCGCTGAGCACGGGTAAAGCTGTTTTCAGCATTGGTCAACTCGCCAGATTTTAGCTGCCTGATACCGACTTGCATCAGATTGCGAAATGCTGGCAGGGTGCTGTTACTACTGGCAGATTGCGGTGTGCGTTGTTGTGAGTTTTTTCTTGCCTGTTCTAGTAGCTCATTGTGTGACGGCGCTGCTGGCTCAGAGATGACGTAGTCATCGCGAGAAGGCGCAATAATAACCGTATCAGGTTCAGTTGTCACGGGGTTAGAGGATGGAAAGGCAGGCGTGTCTTGCGTCAACGGATTTGGTGTGCCCGAAGGTTCAGAGGAACGATCAGATTCGATCGTATAGTTGTCTTCTGTTCTGATAATCGGCGCTTGTGTGACAGCGGGCGTCGAGGTGGCTTGTGTTTGCGCTGATGTAACAGTTTGAGCGGGTGTTTTTTGTATAGAGGTTTCGGTATGGGGCGCCGTCTGACAAGCGCTCACACTTAGCATCATAGCAAGAGCACTGACTACGGACATTGTATTGACTGGCGTCGCTTTTTTAAGCCGCGTGATAATGGGCGGCTTGGCTGATACAGTTTGCGTTAGAGGAAACACCATGTTGAGACCTTTTTTAAGTTTAAAAAACACTTTTAGAACCATTCAACGGCACGATCATACCAAGTATCAGTACGACTTTCTGTACCATTATCAGTTTGTCCGTCATTGTCTTCTTGGCTATCGGTGTCAACGGCTTCACCATTTGGAATCTCTAAACCTTCACGGCGGCGTTGCTGGTTGATAGCACCTTGCTGGCTTTGCTCACGCGCCTGATCTTGTTGATACAATCTAAGCGCACAACTGCTGGCTTCTTCTGGTAGATGCGCTGACATCACTGGTAAGTAGCGCGCATCGGCACAGCGCTCGTTAGACAGCTTGCCTGAGTTGTTTTCAAGCCACAGCCATTCGATACCTTCAGGCTCGGGTAGGGCCACAGGTGTGAGTTTTAAGCGTTTCATGTAATCTACCCAGACCGGTAGTGCGCCAGTACCACCGCTCAAACCTATCGGCTTGTTGTCGTCGCGGCCCACCCATACCACACTGACATAATTGCCACTATAGCCTGCAAACCAAGCATCGCGGTAATCGTTTGTCGTGCCTGTTTTGCCCGCAAGATTCAAATTGCTACCAAGTGATTGCGCACGTCTAGCGGTACCATTTGAGACCACTTGCTGTAGCGCGTAGTTTGTCAAAAAATTGGTTTCAGGTGGAATGCTACGCTGAGTATTTAGGCCAGTACGCTGCAAAATACGGCCGCGATCATCAATCACAGTGCGAATACTATGAATAGGCGTGCGAAAGCCCCCAGTTGCAAAAACTTGATAGATACCAAGCATATCCATAGGGCTAAGGTTGACAGAGCCTAACAACGCTGATGGATAGGGGGGTACTTTTTCTTTAATCCCCATACGTTGTAGCTGCTTGGCAAAGGTGTTGACGCCAAACTCCATCCCTAAGCGTACAGCCGCTTGGTTATAAGATTGCGCTAACGCTGTGGTCAGGGGCACAGAGCCATGATCACGATTGTCATAGTTTTTTGGGTTCCACTCAGTGCCATCGTTTAAAGTGACAGTGATTGGTGAGTCATCTACTGAACTAGCCAAATTATAGCGACCACTCTCGAGCGCCGTCATGTAAATGATCGGCTTCAACAAAGAGCCTACTTGGCGTTTGGCATCGACAGCACGGTTAAATCCTGTAAACTCACTACCACTGCCTACCACTGCCACCAATTCACCAGTTTCAGGGTTGGCACTCACTAATGCCCCTTGCAAATCCTTAGTTTTGCTACTGTTACGACGCAGTTCACCAAGCTTTCTATCAACCGCTTTGTCTGCTGCTAACTGAGCAATAGGATCTAGGGTACTAATAATAGTCAGGCCCTCGTTTTTGAGGTCATCAGAGTAGTAGACAGTATTTAGCTCACGTTTCACGATATCCAAAAAGTCAGGGAACTGACTCTTGCCTTCCACGGGCTTATCAACGACACCAAGCGGCTGCTCTATGGCTTTGTCGTATTCCTCTTGGCTGATGGAGCCCACTGCCAGCATATTACTCAGTACCACATCACGGCGCGCTTTTGAATCGTTTGGATGGCGGCGTGGGTTATAAATACTTGGTCCTTTGGCCATACCGACGAGCATCGCTTGCTGGTCTAAGCGTAGCTCATTGAGCGGTTTGTCAAAGTAAAACTGTGACGCCAAACCAAAACCATTGATAGAACGGTTACCGTTTTGACCTAAGTAAATCTCATTTAGATAGGTTTGTAAAATTTCATCTTTGCTATAATGCAGTTCGAGTAATACAGCCATCAATGCTTCGTTGGCTTTGCGTTTCAGCGTACGGTCCGAATTCAGATAGAAGTTTTTGATAAGCTGCTGAGTAATGGTCGAGCCACCTTGTCTTGCGCCACCAGAGAAGTTATTAATAACGGCGCGAGCAATCCCACGGAGAGATACCCCTTTGTGTTCATAAAAAGCGCGATCTTCGGTGGCGATCAACGCATCAATTAATGGCTGAGGCACTTCGTCTAAGGAGACGACCATTCGATCTTCGTTACTGTCTGGGTAGATACCACCAATATTCACCGGCTCTAAGCGAATGATGCCACTTTTGGCAGGTAAGGTGCTTTGTACAGACTCAATCTTATTACCCGCAATGGTCATTTTGATGACCTGCTCTTTGTCCACATCGTTGGCACTATAAGTAAAGCCGCGCGTATGGATAAAATAAGTATTGCCTGATCTATGGTAAGTGCCGGTGCGATCATACGCTTTGCTGCTCTGATAATTGAGCAACTCTAGCCATGTCTTCATGGTATCTCTATCGACATTGGCGCCTTGATACAACTCTAGTGGCTGCGAGTACACTTTGGCAGGAATATCCCAGCGCTTACCCTCAAACTTATGAGTGATGGTGCGATCCAGCTTAACTAAATACAGCGCCAATAGCACCATGCCAGCGATGATGACGATTAATAGTAGACTACTAAACACCAAGCCGCGTTGCTGAGAGGGTAGCGTGTGTCTAGCAGACTTAGAGGGCTGTGGTAGCTTGGAGTTTGGTAACTTAGAATTGGATTTTTGCACTGATGTCGCACCATTTTTGGATAAAAAACTGCCTCATAATGACTCAAATTGACAAATTTTTCAATCTATCATCGTCAACGCAGGCATTCATTGGTCGTAGATCAGGGGTGATAGGGCTGTTTACCACGAGTGCTTATAGTATAATCTCTATTGTAATACTCGTATTCATCATAAAGTATGAGCCGCTTTTAATTGGGTTTACCAGTGCCATATAAGACAGCAAGTTACGATTGTTATCATGATGTGTTTTGTATGGATCCGCCATCGTTTCTTATTCTGTGCTAACGGGTCGAAGCCAATACGATTGAAAATCGCATTTTGAAAGAGGGCACGCACCCTTAACGATAGCAAGTTTACTGAGAGCGAATAGGGTTTAAGCAAACCTATATAAAGGAAGTAAGCGCGATTATGTCTAGTACCTCATCACCAGTGTCATCCACCACCAGCCATCATTATGAAGACAACTCTATCACCGAAGGTTTGGTGCTACCACGCGCAGGTCACTGCTTCCACTGCGGTGATCCCGTACCCCAGCCCCCGTTTCATGCAGAGATACTAGGCAAGTCTCGTGAGATGTGTTGTATGGGGTGTCAGTTAGCGTCACAAAGTATCGTAGAAGCAGGGCTTGAGCAGTATTATCTCGACCGCTCAGAGATTAATCGCACGGCAAGCCTACCCACCCAGCTGACTCGACTTGAAGCTTACGATCATGACGAGATAAAGTCGCAGTTTGTCTACGCGCAAGATGGTCTGTCAGTGGCAGAGCTCTCTGTCAATAACTTACGCTGCGCTGCCTGTACGTGGTTGATCGAGTCGCGCCTCGATGAGTTAGAGGGCGTTAGTAAATGTCAGGTGAATTTGACCAACCAGCGTATGCGGGTGATTTGGAATGAAGAGAAGCTACCGATCAGCCGTATTCTAGCCATCATCAATGAAATCGGCTACGAAGCTAAGCCTTACCGGCAAGATACCCATGAAGCCATGCTGGCGCGCCACAACAATCAAATGCTATTACGTCTAGGTATCGCGGCATTGGGTTCGATGCAGGCGATGATGTATGCTGTGGCGCTTTATTTTGGTGAGTACAGCGACATGTTGATATTCCAGCGTGATTTTTTGCGGTGGGTATCTTTATTTGTCAGCACGCCTGTCTTCTTTTATGCCGGTATTCCTTTTTTTACCTCAGCATGGTCAGCGATACGGGCTCGCCAAGTCAATATGGATGTACCCGTTAGCTTGGCCTTGATCATCACTTTTTTTGCCAGCCTCTATGCCACCGTTACTGGACAAGGAGAGACGTACTACGACTCAGTCAGTATGTTTATCTTCTTTTTATTAGCAGGGCGTTATATTGAACACAATGCCCGTTTAAAAGCCGCCACTATGGCCAATGATCTGGTGGTGGTGGAGCCTGTGCTGGTCCAAAAAGTGGCTGAAGATAAAAGGGCTGCGGCGCGTATTTTACAGCAGCTCAAGGATAACGAATCTCAGCAGAATGAGACGGATAAAGCCATTAAAGAGTCTACCGCGCCGACTGGTGTATTGATTGTCAATGAGATGGGCGAGCAAAACGTGTCAAGCACTAAAGCAGAAGCCATGCCTGACTTTATGCAGCGTATGGAGGCCAATGTCCATCAGTTAACGTCGCGTATTGCCCAAGACTGGCAGCAGTCACGCAATCAGTTGTTAGCGCGATCAAAAACAGAAAATGATTTAGAAAATAATGCAGAAAAGAAGCAGATGGTGACAGCCCATAGTTTACAAGTGGGTGACATTGTTATGGTTGAAGCTGGTTCTGAGATCATTAGCGATGGTATTTTGCTCAGTCCAACCGCAACGGTATCGCAAAGTCTGCTAACCGGTGAGGGCGACCTGATTATCAAGAACCAAGGCGACTATATCGTTGGCGGCGCGCAAAACGACAGCCAGCCGTTTGAGATGCTGGTCACAGCATTGCCAGAAGACAGCCAAATAGGCTTGATTGATAGACTGATGAACCGTGCCATGAGTGAGAAACCAAAACTTGCGCAGCAAGCGGATAAGCTGGCACGTTGGTTTGTGGCGCGGATATTAGTATTGTCGGTCTTGGTCTTTATCGGTTGGTACATGGTCGATCCAAGCCAAGCCATTTGGGCCACGGTAGCGGTTTTGGTCGCGACGTGTCCTTGTGCGCTGTCCTTAGCGACACCCATCGCCCTAACGGTGGCGACCAATCGACTGGCCAGCTACGGTTTTTTGACGACGCGTGGGCATACACTGCAAACGCTCGCTGAGATCACCCACGTGGCTTTTGATAAAACGGGTACGCTGACTTATGGTAAGCCAAATTTACTAAATATTGAGCCAGCCACGCCTATCAATCAAAATGACCCTAACGCTTTAGCACTATCTGCGCAGAAAGATGAGCTATTAGCCATCGCCGCAGCTTTAGAGGTGGGTAGTCGCCATCCAATCGCGCATGCCTTACTGACGGCTGCTTATCAGTTACATCTACCCGCGACCCAAGCGTTGCAGCATTATCCAGCAGGTGGGGTGGAGGCCATGATTGATGGCGTTGTGTACCGCATTGGACATGTGGACTTTGCTTTAGATAGCCTTAATACTCATACCACTGGCAATCATGATTTGACCATCGATTTGGGGGCACAGCGAGCCAGCTCAGCGGTGGTACTGTCCTGTCAGAAAAGGGAGTCAAACACTTGGCAAGCGCTGGCGTGTTTCTATTTTAATGATAAGGTGCGTGATAGTGCTAAGCCAATGCTTGACGCGCTTAAAGGGCTGGGCATTGAGTCTGTGATGCTAACAGGTGACCCAAGCCCACAAGCGCTGGCGATGGCTGAGCGCTTAGAGATGCAGTTTGCCTACAATGGTCTATCACCGACGGATAAGGTCAACCATATTCAAACATTGCAAGCCAAAGGGGCGGTGGTATTGATGGTTGGGGATGGGATCAACGATGCCCCCGTATTAGCAGCGGCCGATGTTTCGACTTCGATTGCTGGCGCGGCGGATTTGGCGCAAGTGTCGAGTGACAGTATTATTTTGAATGGACAAATCGAAGCCATTACTGCGGCCAAACGTATCGCCGATAAAACCGAACGCATCATCAAGCAAAATTTTCGCTGGGCACTGATGTATAACGGTGTTGTGTTGATTCCAGCTGCTTTAGGCTATGTACCGCCTTGGCTTGCTGCTATTGGTATGTCGCTAAGCTCATTGTTTGTGGTGTTAAATGCGCTACGTCTGAAACGCGCCTAATGTCACTCTAAAAAATATCATTCTAAAAATGGCTTGGCGCTGTCTATCTGTTTTAATGACTAGAAGTGGGGCTGGCACTACGCCATAAAAAAAGGCCGTCTTTAATAAAAGGCGGCCTTTTTATTGAAACCAAATGATCGTTAGACAGACGTTAGATTAGTCTTGTAGGTAGCTTAGTAGACGCATAAATTCGATATACATCCACACTAGGGTGGCAAGGATACCGATACTGAATAACCATTCGTAATCTTCAGAAACCCCCATCGCCACACCGCGATCGATGTTATCGAAGTCTAGCAGTAGCGTGAAAGAAGCGATAACAATCACGAATAAGCTAAAGCCAATAGCAATAGCGCCACCTTCAAACAAGAAGGGTAAGGACGAGCCGAATGCTAAAGAAAGCACCCATTGCGCCACATACACAAGCATGATAGCAATAACCGCTGAGGTCACAATCGAGCGGAATTTTTCAGTGACTTTAACCAGACCTGAGCGATATAGCCCTAACATAACGGCCGCTGTCACAAAAGTTGCACACATAGCAGTCACTGGCACGCTTGGATACATTCTCATAAAGAACAGAGAAATACCGCCCAAGAATATGCCTTCTAAAAGTGCATAAGGCACTGCTAACGTTTTGGCTTTTTGTGGCTTAAAGGTGATAAAAAGAGCGAGACCAAAAGCGGCAAACATACTACCAAAGGCTGCCATCGTAATAAAACCTTGCGACAAACCAGCCATGAGGGCATAAAAGAAAAAGCCCACACCAGTGATAGCGGATAATCCAAGTAACAGACTGGTCTTTTGAATCACGCCCTTGACCGTCATAGGATTACCGCCGATCGCAAGCTCTGCGCGACTGACAATAGGATTGGCCATACATGTATCCTTAATAAAATATAAACAATATAGATATGAGCTACTTTAGCAAAACCCTTATTATTGTCAACTGTGTTTACGTGACAGCCATCAAGGCCTCGCGCCACTCTAGAGTCGCCCAATGGACTAGCATAAAGAGGGGTTAAGTAGCGATATGAACACGTCTAAAGTTAACGTGTGATAGCTGTTATATGGGGTTGATTACGACAGTTAACAACGATAATTCATAAACATGCTAGTCTAAGTAATCATTTATCGCTATCATTGCCTTGTATTTTACCGTTATGCCGAGTCGTTTTATGGAAAACTCAGCGCAGTCAGCACGATTGCCACACTTACATGAATCAGAGCTGTTCCACGCTATCAAAAACCCTGCGTTTAGGCGCATTGGGTTAATGGGCCGCGCTGGAAAACGCAGTGTCACTCAAAGTCTGGTGCAGATAGCCCAAACGATCAATGACATGAACCTCACATTGATTATGGACGTGCAAACGGCTAACTTGCCAACCTTAAACCTCACTGAGATTGAAAAAGTCAAAATCGTTAAACGTGGCTTGATCGGTGAGATTTGTGATTTGGTCATCGTCGTCGGTGGTGATGGCTCGATACTACATGCCGCTGAGGCGCTGGCACGTTACCGTGTGCCAGTACTTGGCGTCAATCGTGGCCGTTTGGGGTTCTTGGCTGATGTAAAACCTGAAGAAGCCGCGTTTAAACTACGTCAGGTGCTGATGGGTGACTATCAACTGGATCATCGGTTTCTCTTAACCATGGAGATACGAGAAGGGCGCAATATTATCCATGAAGATATGGCCCTCAATGATGTGGTATTGCATGCGGGTAAATCGGTACATATGATTGATTTTCAGATGAAAATTGATGGTCAGGATGTTTATAGGCAGCACAGTGATGGCTTAATAGCAGCGACACCGACGGGTTCTACCGCGTATGCTTTGTCTGGAGGTGGCCCCATCATACATCCGAGCATGGATGCCATTTGTCTGGTGCCTATGCACCCTCATACGTTATCTAGTCGACCCATTGTGGTGAGTGGCAACAGCGAGGTCTGTATTCGCATTCATGAAGACAATCGTACTCAGCCGATGGTGAGTGCCGATGGCAAGCCAAGCGTACCACTTGAGCAAGAGCAGCGCCTTTATATTCGTAAACATCCTGATAAGCTAACGTTGTTACATCCGCCAGGATTTGATTTTTATGAGGCTTGTCGCACCAAATTGCACTGGAATGTCCATGCAGAAGAATTCAGTCTTGATGTTGATGATGATATTATAGACGATGAATAATCACATCTGTTATATAAAAAATAGTGGTGGAGAGTAGATAGGATGGACAAACAAATAATATTAGCCAGTTTAACGCCAGAAGTGGTTGATAAGTTTCGTATGGCGATTGAACTCGGAAAATGGCCTGATGGCCGCAAGTTAACCGCTGAGCAGCGCGAAACCTGTATGCAAGCGGTCATGGTGTGGGAGCATGAACATCTGCCGCCAGCCGAGCGTACTGGCTACATTCATAAGCCAGTCAAAGAAGACGGGTCTGTCGTTGGCGCTGACTGTGATGTCGAGCATGAGCATCATTATCCCAATATGCCAAATCCTAAAGGCGCCGTGCAACCGGTTAAGTTCCGTGATAAATAAGTTCCATTATCGGCAACAAGCATCCATAAAAAAGCCACGCTAGTTGAACTGACCCCCAAAACTTGGACGGTTTAGTTTAACCCAAGGACTGAGTTCTGT
>NZ_JABASS010000006.1 GCF_016107545.1 Psychrobacter namhaensis | reverse complement strand
GTGCGTATTATAGACGCTTTTTTTATCAAGTCAAGAAGTATTTTTTATTTAGTTTTAACTTTTTTTCTTGCTATGAAGAGTTGGGTTAAATCTAGACTAGCTGCTTTATCTCCCATAAATGTGATCTATGTTTCTTAATGCAGCTCCCTTCCGACTGGGTGGCATTATACGTGGTTTTAATGTGGGGTCAAGGGGTTATTCTGAGAGTTTATCAAATCAGTTTGATAGACGCCAAATACTAACGCCATTTCAATAAGTTAAGTGTGAAAAAGAATGCTAACTATTTATGAGAGCGGGTGCTTACTGAGTGTTTACTTCGATTAACGTCACTTTTCTCTTCACGCTAGGGACTTTTTATAGACGCTTTCTAGCTATATAAGAGGTTCTAAAGCAGTAAATCCTACAATCATTACCTTATAGCTTACCTATCTTTTTAAAGAAGTCTTTATAGGCCGCGACTTTTTTGTCTAACGCTAAGGGATAAGCGCGTGAAGTAGACGGCAACCTATACAAAGTTAAATCGTTAACGTCGGCTGTTTGGCTATTGTCTGCATTTTGCCATTGATAAGGATAATCCATACTTTGGTTGGTCTTGGGATGCTTTGATTTGGCAATTGGCTCATCTAATAGTCCGAGCAACACTTCAGTCGCTTTACCACCTGTGGTAAATAATGTATTTACCTTTGGTACTTGCGGCAAGATGTTGTCCAAATCTACCGTCGTTACGACGGTTAAGTTTTTATCAGAGGCATTACCCGTCTCCCGAATGGCTTGCTTGACAGTAGGACACGAGGCGATGCCACGTTCAAACATAAAATTACGAATACGGTCAGGGTCAAAACGCTTCTCATCGCCTACTCTAAAATAGTCAGCATCGTCAAAAAACACGCGCCCATAGATACGCCACATATCATTATAAAAGTTAGGATAATGAAAAGACATCGCCCACTTATCAGCAGTTGGTGGAAACGTACCCATCATCATTACGGTGGCATTTGGTGGCAGCACCGGCGCAAACGGATGAGTCTCTACTGCGGCGGCTCTTGTTTCGGACAATATTAGGGGGTTATCTGCCTGACTTGCCTTGTTTTGGTCAGTGTCTGGTCGTGTAGTCATGATATTCTTCATCAGAAAAGTGGTTTTTTTGTTATCATAGCAGGCCTAAATACTACTTCACTTTAAATAGCGCTATATAGTAAAACATAGTCCGCTTAAAACGTGGTCGGCCTAGTTCAGAAAATAATGCTTTATTTCGTCTAAATCGCCGTGGCTTTCATAACGGTTATGTACGCTAACATGATAATTTCGTGAAAAAATACCGTTGCAAAAGCATTCGATGTATTTAGCGAGCTTGATATTACAGCGTTCATCTTACTATTTATGTGCTTAATATAAGGTTAAAGTGCAGTAAGTGTTTGTATCTTTTATACTAATAGCAACCGCAGTAACTGCGCAAGCGTCAGCCCAAAAATCAAGAGAGTTCTTATGAGTGACTTAAACAACGGTTTAAAAATTACGGTAATCGATCATCCACTAGTCCGTCATAAACTCAGCCTAATGCGCGAAAAAGATTGTAGTACTTATAAATTTCGGACGTTGACCAAAGAGCTTGCCCGCTTGATGGCGTATGAAGCGAGCCGTGATTTTGAAATTGAAACCTTCCCAATGCAAGGCTGGTGTGGTGAAATCACTGGGGAGCAAATTATCGGGAAAACAGCGACCATCGTACCGATTTTACGTGCAGGTATTGGCATGCTTGACGGGGTGCTTGATTTGATCCCTACCGCAAAAATCTCTGTCGTGGGTCTACAACGTGACGAAGAAACACTGCAGCCCGTGCCTTTCTTTGAAAAGTTTGTGAGCCACATGGACAAACGTCCAGCCCTTATCATCGACCCAATGCTCGCAACGGGCGGCTCCATGGTTGCGACCATCGAGATGCTCAAGAAAAATGGTTGTACTAACATTAAAGCCTTGGTGTTAGTTGCTGCCCCTGAAGGCGTACGTTTGGTGAATGAAGCGCATCCTGACGTGACCATTTATACCGCCGCGCTAGACAGTCATTTAGATGAGCACGGGTATATCATTCCAGGTCTTGGTGATGCGGGTGATAAAATCTTTGGTAAACAGTTATCAAACAGATAACGCTAGGCCTTTTAGGCTAAAGCCGCAACGTTAATGGCCACGTGTGACTCAGATAAGATAAGATAAGTCGAGCAGTCGCCAAAATCTCATGGTAGAAGCACATAGCATCAATGATAAGGAGAGGTAATGAACGTACTGATTACAGGAGCAAGCGCCGGTTTTGGCAAAGCACTGGCTGAGCGTTTGGTCGCAAATGGTCATCACGTCATTGGCTGTGCCCGGCGCTTAGACAAACTTAACGAGTTGGCTGACACCTTAGGCGAGGCGTTTTTACCTGTGGTCATGGACGTTAGTGACACAGCCTCCCTCCCATCAATCATTGCTGACTTGCCTGACGGCTTTAAGCAAATTGATGTGTTGGTCAATAATGCAGGGCTGGCACTTGGTACAGAGCCGGCCCATAAAGCCAATCTTGATGACTGGATGCGCATGACGGATACCAACGTTAAAGGTTTGATGGCACTGACCCATGCCGTCTTGCCAGCGATGGTGGCACGTGACAGTGGCTATATTATTAATGTTGGTTCGATTGCGGGTAGCTGGCCTTACTATGGCGGTAACGTCTACGGTGCAACCAAAGCCTTTGTAAAGCAATTTAGCTTAAACTTGCGCGCAGATCTGCTTGGTACACAAGTACGCGTGACCAATCTTGAGCCAGGCAATGTCGCTGGTACGGAGTTTTCCAACGTGCGCTATCATGGCGATGATGATAAAGCCGCACAGGTGTATGATGGTTTTAAAACCATGACAGGTGACGATATCGGCGATATTTTATTGTGGCTGATTGAGTCGCCTGCCCACATTAATGTCAACCGTTTGGAGGTGATGCCAGTGGCGCAAACCTACAATGGTTTGACGATTGCCAAACAAGACTCTTAGATTCTAATATTGTCTATAATCGTTAAAAATAAAAGCGTGAGGCAACACAAGCGTTCTGCTGGTATCAATTGTTCTTGCTTTCTGGCTGTTGCAGACAGCCGTTGTAAACACAGGCTGCGAACCCTTCATCCCAGCAATCCCTTAGCGTTTTTAAATCGAACCGACTGTCTCACTTTGTCTGATCAACGTAAATCGTAAGACCGAAGCAATATAGAGTGATCTATATTGCTTTTTTTTATGCCTTCAATGTTTAGCTCATTGACCAAACGCAAATCCTGAAAGTCTAAAATCAGTACTTCATTACGTAGGCGCTCGCTAGTGCGTTTGTTGTGGCGGATTGGAAATCCTAAGACTTGTTTGCCGACAATTCTTACCTGATTGACAATAGTCCTTGAATGACTCATTGTTGCTTTTTCAGCTGTTTTCTGCGCATTTATTACGGCAGTGGCAGGGTTGACGGTGGTGGTTAAAACCTTGGTTTGCCGAACGCTTTTGGGTAAATTACCTGCAAAAAACAACGTCTGCTCTAGCGGCAAATACTGCGCGTGACGCATTAACTCTTGGCGAAATAATGCAGGCATATCACTATTAAAGCTGTCTTCTGCTTGCTGATAAAACGCCGTAAAGTTGCGATGAAGATAACGTCCAAATATGGTGCTATTAATCCATTCTTGATACGTGTCATTGGCTAGCAACTGCTGGGTAAAGGCGTGGGCATCTGGGGTAATATCTGCTGTAAGCATTGCGGTTAAGAGGGTTTGTGGATTCGTAAACGTCTGCTGCTGCCAAAATTGTGGATAAAGACTGCTATCGAGCAGCGGTAATATCGTCTTACTCATACGCTGATATCCTTATTGGCCGACAAATGGAATACTCATCACACATCACACATCACACATCACACATCACACATCACACATCACACATCACACATCACACATCACACATCACACATCACAGTGGCAATTTTTACCGTTAGACAGATTTTATGCTATGGTCATATGGTCATCACGATTGTCTTAATATAACAGTCTTTTATTTGAGTGTGGAAGCTAAGAGCGTTTGATAAGAACAAAGTATGTAACTGATGCACTGTGCAGCAACACCAGCAAAAATGACTTATAGACCTGCCCTTTTTATCCTGAACTGACTGTGCCACTCTATGAAAACAAACCTTCTTTCTCTACCGGCTCACTATCAATTACAGACGCTAAAGGTCGCACTGGCGGATGGTACACTGCTGCCAGTAACGGTCATTGGCAATGGCAAACCCGTCATGATGCTACATGCGTATGGGATGGATGCGCGTGAGTTTTTGCCGTTTATTTTGCCGCTCACTGGTAAATATGCGTTTTATCTACCGCACTTGCGAGGGTTCGGAGCGGCAAAAGATATCGAGCTTCATCAGTTTGATTTTGTGCGTCAGTATGCCGATGATATTAACACCGTAATTGAGCAAATTTGCGTGACTTGCCACATAGAGTCACTACCAGTCGCTGCTATCTCAATGGGTGCGCTCGTGATGTGGGCGTATTTTGAGCGTTTTGGCTTGTCACGAGTCAGTCGCTATTTGAATATCGATCAGAGCCCTGCTATTCATAATCAATTGGACTGGCAAGGTGGACTGTTTGGAAAGCAGCAACAAGAGAGGTTTGAGGTCTTTCATGAGGTGGTAGATCTGACACTGCCGTATGCTAAGCTCGATAGCTTTACGCACTTGCCTTTTACTCTCAAACGGCGCGTCACAGATGTCGAGCGTTCGTTTTCCCTATTGTCAGTAAACCGTCCGCGCTCAAAGGCCATCGTGCACATATTGACCCATCAACAAGATCACAAGTTGGTATTTTATGACCACAGCACGTGGCAACATAAGATGTGCTGCCTACAAGCCTATTTGGCGCTACCCTATGATTTTCGGCCCGCTATAGAAGACGTGACTATTCCAGTGGTCAATCTTATCGGTGGTCGCTCCAAACTATATGACCCCATATGGCAGCAAAAAATCACACGGATGCTTCCCAATGCTCGCGAAGTTATATTGCCGCGCTCAGGTCATGCTGTGCCAGTGGATGAGCCAATTGGCTTTTATAAGATATTAAAAGCGTTTTTGCGAGAGTAGTTTTGAATCTGAATAAAAAAGCGACTCCAAAAGTCGCTTTTTATTTGTTTCATGTGCTATCAAAATAGTTAAGAAAACGTTTAAACTTAATTCGCCAACGCTTGAATCAATTCAAATCGTGGTATCTCTTTACCCTCTACCGATACCGTTTCAGTAAACATCGCAAGCGGTCTGACCCAAACGCCATACTCTCCGTATAGACAACGATAAACAACCAATGTTTCTTCGGTCTCTGAATGCTGCGCGGTGTGCAGCACTTGATATAGGCTGCCTTTATAGTGGCGGTAAATGCCTGGGATTACGGTTGGTTTGGTCATTATTCCACTCTAATTTTGCATGTTTTCAAATAGCCTATAAGTAAGGTCGGCGATTCATGCCGACCTCCTTTTTGTTCTGTATATTAAATACTATATTAACCTACTGTCACTTTTGCATACGCCTTTTTGCCTGCTTGAATCACAACCGTCTGACCTGAGCTTAAGCTAAAGCCAGCATTGACCTCTTCGCCATCGACTTTTACCGCATTGCGCTTTAACATATCTTTTGCCGCAGCACTATTCTTAGCCAAACCAGCTTGGTTTAATATCTGGGTAATAAATAACTCACTTTGAGCTTCATCTAAGGTTAATGTCACTTCTGGTAAATCCACTGGCAGCTCACCATCGGCAAGCACATTACCGGCTGATTTGTGGGCGTTGGCAGCCGCGTCAGCATCATGGAAGCGCTCGATTAACTCTTCGGCCAAAATACGTTTGATTTCTTGAGGATTGCGCCCCTCTTCCATCTCGCTCATGAGACTTTCGACGTCTTCCATGGGTTTAAAACTTAAAAACTCAAAGTAACGACGGATCAAAGTATCTGGCATTGACAGAATCTTTTGGTACATTGTGCCCGGCGCATCGTAAATGGCGACATAGTTGCCGAGTGATTTAGACATTTTATTCACGCCGTCCAATCCCTCTAAAATAGGCACGGTGATACAAACTTGTGACTCTTGGCCGTAACGTCCTTGCAGGGTACGTCCCATTAACAGATTAAAGGTTTGGTCTGTACCGCCAAGCTCAACATCGGCTTTTAGAGCGATAGAATCATAGCCTTGCACCAGGGGGTAGAGAAACTCATGGATAGAGATCGGCGTTTGCGAGGCATAGCGTTTAGAAAAATCATCACGCTCAAGCATCCGCGACACCGTTTGCTGACTGGCCAACTGAATCATGTCGGCTGCGGTCATGTCGTTAAACCACTCAGAGTTAAAGACCACACGGGTTTTGTCTTTATCCAAGATTTTAAACACTTGCTCGGCATAGGTGGCCGCATTGGCCTTGATTTGCTCGTTGGTCAATGGCGGACGCGTGCTGTTCTTACCAGAAGGATCGCCAATCTTGGCGGTATAATCGCCAATTAAAAAATAAATCTCATGACCCAAATCTTGAAAGTGCTTGAGCTTATTAATCAAAACCGTGTGTCCTAAATGCAAGTCAGGGGCTGTGGGATCAAAACCTGCTTTAATACGCAACGGACGATTTAGTTTAAGCTTGGCGACTAAATCTTCTTCAGATAGGATTTCTTGCGTCCCGCGCTGGATAAGAGCAAGCTGTTCTTCTAGGGTGTAGGTTTGAGTGGTCATGATGATCTCTTTATTGTCTTTATCGAAGGGTAAAAGCACGTGGGCTATTTAAAATCTCGCAGCCGTCAAAAAATGTTAGAATTTGGCAGATATACTAGCGTTTTTTAAGGTAAATTGCCATGACCAACCCTGCATCGATTGCTGATACCCCTCATAATACTCACACAGATTTAAGTTTAAATAGGGCGTTAGACAATCATCCAGACGATGTTGAAGACTTAAATTACGCCAACCTGAGCGAAGCACTCGAACAAACCGTGTTTGAAAACTTCGATGAGGGCTTGTATATCGGTATGATGTCAGGGACGAGCTTAGATGGGATGGATGCCGTGCTCTGTCAGTTTAATAATGACATGAGTCACGAAAAAGATACCGAGCAACCCATGCGGTTGCTGGCGACATATAGCCAAGACTTCCCGCCACGACTGCGTGAAGTATTATTGGCGCTCTGCCAGCCCAATGGTGTAAATCAATTAACACCAGCAGCGGATGAACCAAGCAGCGAGCTGGACTGGTTCGGCTGGGCAAGTCGTGAGTACGCTGAATTTGCCAGCGACGTGGTCAATGCCTTGTTGCAGCAAGCAGGTACAGAGGTAGAGGCCGTTTTAGCGATTGGCTGTCATGGGCAAACCGTCCGCCATCGTCCGCAGATGGGCTTTAGCTTGCAATTGGTCGATGCCAATATTATCGCTGAACGTACTGGTATCAGTGTCGTCAGTGATTTTCGCCGCCGTGATATGGCGGTCGGTGGCCAAGGTGCGCCATTGGTACCCGCTTTTCATCAAGCACTCTTTGCCACCCCTAATAGCACTCGGGTGTTGTTAAATTTGGGCGGTATTGCCAATATAACGGTGCTGCCCTCGACTGCTAGTGACACAGCAAGCAATCATCCGTCAAAGAGTGTGGTTGGTTATGACACCGGCCCTGCCAATTTGTTATTAGACGCGTGGACAGCATTGCACACCGATAAAGATTATGATGACGGCGGCACATGGGCACAGTCAGGACAAGTCGTCGAGCCGCTGCTTAATCAACTTTTAGAACATCCATTTTTTGATCGTCCTTATCCTAAAAGCACGGGCCGTGAAGACTTTAACCTAACATGGTTACAAAATGAGCTACAAAAATTCGATCAAGCGTCTGTGTATGTACGCTACTCGTCAGCGGACGTGCAAGCCACTTTGACCGAGCTCACCGCCGTCAGTGCGAGCGCACAAATCAAACCATTTTTAAATAAAGATGGAGAAGCATCTGGTGCCGTCTATGTGTGCGGTGGCGGTGCGCTTAATCACTACCTAATCAAGCGTTTGCAAGCGCACCTGCCGCACTGCACAGTAGAAACCACGGCAAGTCTAGGCCTTGAGCCAACATGGGTGGAAGCGGTCGCATTTGCTTGGCTAGCACGGCAAACACTGATGGGTGGCACAGGTAACTTGCCAGCGGTTACTGGGGCAAATAAAGGCGTGGTATTGGGGCAAGTTTGTTTTGCCTGACCAGTTAATTTAAGTTTACATGCGTAAACTAATGTGTTTTATAATGGTTGCCAAGATACTGGGATAACGCTATAAATAGTGTACGTTGTCGCCTTACCTATAATAGTAAAAGAAAAACATCATCCTCTTAGGACCATCAGTACAGGATATATCGCATGAGCCAACACAGCAGTTCACCTAACGCGCAAGCTACCAATCCTACTGGCGCAGCCCCTGCGCATAACACGCGTCATAAGCCACCACACTACGAGCGCCCTGATGATATGCGAGTTGTGGTGACAGGGATGGGCGCTATCACACCACTTGGCCTAGACGTTGATAGCTCATGGACCAGCCTACTGAATGGCGACAGCGGTATCGCGCCGATTACGCATTTTGATGCGACAGACTATCGTGCTCAAATTGCAGGTGTCGTCAAAGACTTCGACGCCAAGCAATACATGAATGCCAAAGATGCTCGCCGCTATGATGATTTCATACATTATGGTATTGCGGCTTCTGCCATGGCGTTAAAAAATGCTGGATTTATCGATGAAGTGAGTGCTGCTGACGCCCCTGTGCCCGATGCCGATCAAGAACGTTTTGGTATCATCTTAGGATCAGGTATTGGTGGTATTCAGACCATTGAAAACAGTCGCGACACCCTGCGTGAAAAAGGCGCTACAAAGGTCTCGCCTTTTATCATTCCAGGCTCTATTGTCAACATGGCCGCGGGCTTGGTAGCCATTAAACACGCTTTAAAAGGCCCCAATCTCGCCACATCGACTGCCTGTACCACCGCCACCCACGCTATGGGTTTGGCTGCCCGTTTGATTGCCTACGGTGATGCTGATGTCATGCTGGCTGGTGGTAGTGAAAAAGGCTCAAGCCCACTTGGCATGGCGGGTTTTGGGGCCATGCATGCCCTCTCAACCCGCAACGATGAGCCAACCAAAGCGTCACGTCCTTTTGACAAAGACCGCGACGGTTTTGTACTTGGTGATGGTGCGGGGGTGGTGGTGTTAGAGAGTCTCGCCCATGCCAAAGCGCGCGGTGCGACGATACTGGCAGAACTGGTCGGATTTGGTATGAGTGATGATGCCAGCCACATTACTGCACCGCCAGAAGATGGGAGCGGCGCGGCTCGAGCCATGCGCAATGCGTTAAATGACGCTGGTATTGATCCCTCTGCGGTTGGTTATGTCAATGCCCATGGTACCAGTACCCCTGCAGGCGATGTCGCCGAATCGATAGCCATTGAAACGGTATTTGCGCCAGTGAAAGACAGCATATTGGTCAGCTCAACCAAATCAATGACGGGACACTTACTTGGTGCCGCTGGTGGTATTGAAGCCATATTTACGGTACTTGCCCTACAGCATCAGCAAGTACCACCAACCATTAATTTGGATAATGTTGAGGACAACTGTAACCTCGACTATGTGGCTCACCACGCGCGTAAAGTTGATAATTTGCAATACGCTGTCTCCAATAGCTTCGGCTTTGGTGGTACCAATGGCTCATTGATATTTGCCCGTTGGCCTGTCAATCACTAACCTATAATATTTGCAGCGCGTGCCGTTGTAACGTTGGTGTCAGATTTGCTACGTTTGTC
This sequence comes from Psychrobacter namhaensis, assembly GCF_016107545.1. Lineage (GTDB taxonomy): Bacteria > Pseudomonadota > Gammaproteobacteria > Pseudomonadales > Moraxellaceae > Psychrobacter > Psychrobacter namhaensis. The sequence goes on along the minus strand of NZ_JABASS010000006.1, from coordinate 152,271 downwards.
CACTTGCAGCCCCTTATCGTACTTGCGTATGATAAGGGGTAATTTTTGGAACATTTATGGAAGATACCATGTCAAGCTACTCGTTTTCCCACCAGTTTTATCAGCGCTGGACGTGTGCGCCTGAACCTATTCGCGCCGCCATCACTCAAGAGCTAAAAGACATCACCACCCTACTACAAAATGAGACGTCTTTTGAAAGCTTCGTTTTTAACACGCATGACTTAGATGCTCATGTCGATGAGCTCTATGACAACCACGAGGCCGAGCAAGCGATTGCTAAAGCCATCACTGATAAACAAAACCAAGAACGTGCTGCTGCCGAAAAACAACGATTAGAAGAAGAACAAAAAAGACAGGCGACAGAAGAGGCCAAGCAAAAAGAAGCAGACAAACTAAAAGAAGACACCAAACAACGTGACACAGCAGAAGCCGCACAAAAAGAAGCTAAAAAAAGCGCGCCGCTAGTAACGAATAAGGACAATCATAATGCATCAGCAGCAGACGTTGATGCAAATGAGGCCGATAAAGTAAAAGTAACGGCTGAGAGTAACGATTCGGACACCAGCAAAAGTACATTTGCTAAAAATAGCGCTAACCCCAAAACCATTAGCGAACATGCTGACGCTGTTAACGATAGCGCTATCAACCATGACAATGATACCAGCGATAACCACCTCAAAGCTATTCATGATACAGCCAGTGCAGCGATCAGCTTAGCCATAAAAGACACGACATTGAGCACCGCCCATCAAGAACTAATCCGCGAGCTAGAAGGGCAGATTGATGACTATCTCAGTGAGCAGATGATGCTGATGTCTGAGAACCTAAAGTCTTGGCTACGGGCGGAATTGACTCAACACTTAGATGAACAAGGTGCGTCAGTCTCTAACGAAGAAGTCGCTAAGAAAAACGCACACTAGTTATTAGCGCGTTGTTAATATCACAGACCCCTCTAAAAAACGATCAAAACTCTAGAAACTCTAAAATAAATACCAAAAAGCCCCATCCATCAATGAACGGGGCTTTTTTATGCTCAATTAACAGAGCGTCACGCTGTCTTAGATCGCTTTGGTACGCTCGGTTAACCACTCAAGCGCCGCGCCATCAACGCGATCTTTTAGCTCTGCATAAACTTGGCTATGATAGTCGTTTAGCCAATCAATCTCTACTTGATCGAGTAATGAGGGCTCAATCAAACGCGTGTCAATTGGACAGTAAGTGATGGTTTCAAAGTGTAAGAAATCACCAAACTCTGTCTCAGTAGGATTGGCCACTGGCGTATTGATGACCAAGTTTTCGATACGAATGCCCCACTTGCCTTCACGGTATAAACCTGGCTCATTGCTTGAAATCATACCTGCTTTCATGGCGCGCTCTTTTGGCGTACTGGCACTATAAGCAATGACTTGTGGGCCTTCATGTACGTTTAAGAAATAGCCAACGCCGTGGCCCGTACCATGACCATAATCCATTTGGGCTTGCCATAATGGCGCTCGACAAATCGCATCGATTAACGGTGATAAGATACCATCAGGGAAATGGGCACGAGCTAAAGCAATGTGAGCCTTTAACACCGTGGTAAAGTCACGTTTGTGCGCTGCGTTCACTTGACCGATACCGACCACACGAGTGATGTCAGTGGTGCCGTTTTGATATTGGGCACCGGAGTCAATCAGCAATAATCCGCCTTCGCCTTCACTCACGTCAAGATAGCTAAATTTTTCTGGCGTCGCGCGGTAATGTGGCAAGGCACCATTTTCATTAAAACCTGCGATGGTTGGAAAACTTGGCGACACATAGTGTGGTTGCTGACTGCGTACCTCGATGAGCATACTATCAACATCCAGCTCACTTAGACGCTCACCCGCATTCAGACGTTGCTCAAACGTGGCAAAAAACTCACATAGAGCCGCCCCATCTTGACGCATGGCCTCACGGACATGATCGATGTCAGCGTCAGACTTAACCGACTTAAGCAAAGTGCTTGGTGCCATCTGCTCAATAAAGCCCACATCATCTGCCATTTTCGATAGTGTACCTACCGCCACTTTATTTGGGTCTAATAACAATAAGTCTTCTGGCGTCAATGTCCCTAACGCCTCTTGCACAGACTCATAAGCGGCAAGGGTGATACCGCTCTCTTGCAAACCTTTGGCAATCTCAGCGCGGACTTTATTGGTATCCACAAACAATGTCGCACTGTCTGCGCTAATGAGCATATGTGCCAAAAACACCGGATTATAATCAACATCGGCGCCGCGTAGATTGGTGAGCCAAGCGATGTCATCTAAGCTCGAAAGCAAGTGATGCGTCGCTTCTGCATCTGCCATACCATCGCGCACCGCGGCAAGTTTTGATGTGGCAGACTGCGCCACAAACTGCTCATCGTGTGCATACAGTTTGGCGGCTGGCAACGCTGGGCGCTCCGTCCACATGTCTGTCAGTACATCACGCTCAGTGATTAAAGTAATGTCATTTGCATCAAAAGCATTTAACAGACGATCTTGCTCAGCGATAGACAGCACATTGCCGTCCACTGCCACACTATCACCTTCTTGTAAGTGAGTCGCGAGCCAGTCGATATGATTTGGCTGACCGGGGGCAAGCTTCTCCAAACTGATACCCGTACCCTCTAGCTGGTCAGCGGCATGTACCCAATAACGGCTGTCCGTCCACAGACCCGCAAAGTCCGCTGTTACCACAAGCGTACCCACTGAACCTGTAAACCCTGACAACCAAAGACGTGCCTGCCAATACTCTGGTAAGTACTCAGACAAATGTGGATCGGCAGACGGCACGATAATCGCCGTTAGGTCTTGTGCGGTCAGAATCTGACGCAAGCTCTCGATACGTTCATGGATGATTTGTTTATTCATGGAGTGTGTCCTTATTGATATTGATTTTAGAAAAATAGGATTGTGAGGCGACTATGGTTAGTCGTCTTATTCGAGCGGTAACATTAAATATAGACAATGAACATTCGAAAATAAGCGTTAATAAATAAGCATTAATAAGTAGTCAGTAAAAATAGCCCAATCAGTTAGGACTGATATTCTGACCACAGACCTCATTAGAGGTTTGGGCAAAACCTAGGCTTTCAATAGCCTGAAAGAAAACGCTCACCAAGTAAAACAATAAAACGTGTTACCAGTGATGGTAACACGTCTCATCATTCGTCATTGCCTTATGCAGGTTGCATTGTCAACGACTGACTAAAAACTCTATTCGTTAACTGACTTGATCTGCATGCTCACTTTTTTTCAGCATATTATTGATAGGTTTGGCTAATGCCAATAACACGACCGCCGTCACCACCAAAAAGATGGTCATAGTCGTAAACAGCGTTGGTAAGCCTTCGATTTTATCGGCTGAAACATGACCACCAAAGAAAGCTGCAACCAAGTTACCCATAGCGATAGAGGCAAAGAAAAGCCCCATCATCTGGCCCTGCATGCCTTTTGGTGCAAGTTTAGTCATCGACGACAGGCCAACAGGACTAAGCGCCAACTCACCAAGCGTCAGCAGCAACAAACTACCTACTAACCACAGCGGTGAAGCCAAGCCACCATCGCTATTCAAGATGCTTTTTGACGCAAAAATCATCAGCGTAAAGCCGGCTGCTGCAAGCAGCATACCAAGCGCGAATTTCGCCATACTGCTCGGCTCAAGTCCTCGGTTACCAAGCTTGACCCAGATAATACTAACGATAGGCGCTAGTAACAAAATAAACAAAGGGTTCAATGACTGGAACCAAATACTTGGTATCTCAAAACCTAAAACATTAAGGTCCGTATAACGATCAGCAAACAAGTTAAACGACGTTGGCTGCTGCTCAAAACTTGACCAAAATAGCGTCGAGCCAATGATTAAGATAAAGCAAATCAGTAGACGCAGTTTGTCTGTTTTATCTAGGCGCGGTGAAATAAACATAATAGCAAAGTACGATATGACCACGGCTGCGATGATATAGGTCATGTACTCCGCAACCATTTCAGGGTTGAACGCTATCGTACCAGTTGAGACTAGCAGCACGACTGCCACGAGCAGCCCAACAAAACCTGCGACCCAAAGCCCTATGTTTTTATAGCGATCATTAGAGCGCTCCCACTCAGCGGTAATACCTTTGGCTCGCGCATAGCGCGTTAAGTTCTTTTGTGCAGCAAAACGATAGACCAATAAGGATACCAGCATACCAAGACCACCGACACCAAAACCTACGTGCCACATGCCTTGTTCTTTAAACACCCCGACGATAAGCGCGGCCAATAGCGCACCAATATTGATACCCATGTAAAACAAGGTAAAGCCGCCATCACGGCGCACGTCCCCTTTAGTATAAAGAGCGCCGACCATCACCGAGATACAGGTTTTAAATAAACCTGAGCCTAAAACAATACATATCAAACCGACGAAAAACAGCGTCATACCAAACATGGCCGAGAGTGCAATACACAAGTGACCAAGGGCAATGACAATACTCCCCCACCACAATGCGCGCTCTTGACCGAGCCAGTTATCTGCCAACCAACCGCCCGGCACGGCTGCCAAATATAATGAACCAGCGAAAATACCATAAATAGCTGACGCGGTGACCTCATCGAAGCCAAAACCACCGCTGCCAACTGTCGCTACCATAAAGAGTACCAATAGCGGACGAATACTATAATAAGAAAACCGCTCCCACATCTCGGTAAAAAATAGCGAGCGTAATGGCTTGGGATGTCCCATAAAACCATTATCTAGTGCTTCTAGTTCAGCAGCACTAGCCCCTGATTTTGTTTCTGTACTCATAACTTTATTCCTTTAAAGACCACTGTAGTCATGACCAAACCTCTAATTATTTCGTTAAGCGGTCATATAGGCGCATTATTGTTTCATTTGGTTATAATCAAGTAAAGAAAAAGTTGGCTAATAATTACACAAATACTCACAAAAAAGCTCGCTCTCATGTGAGAGCGAGCTTTTATTTTTTAGTAGGGACGATCACACTAACATAACGGTAGTGCTGCCACCCTCAAGCTTTGAGCGTCAGTGTGCCTTGCGCTGCCACTGATATCCTGAGCTTTTCTATACTTATATAACAAAACAATAATCTGGTAAATCTATTGCGCAGTGGCTACGTCGCCCGCATCTAAATCACCATCGGCTTGCTCAGCGGTTAAATCCGCATCTGCAACGGCAGCTTGGCTTACGGTACCAGAGGCCGTGGCCGTACCAGCTTCTGCGGCAACCACTGCACTGTCTGCCGCGATCGTTGGTGTCACGGTTGCATCTGCAGCCGTATTGGGAGCGGCGGTGTCAGTATCTGCTTCTGCAGCCACTGTCGCGGTCTCAGCTGGCGCGGCATCTTCAGCAGCAATCGCTTCTGCTTCATCAGCTGCAGCCGATGCTTCGGTAGGCTCGGCCGTAATGTGTTCGCCTGCTGGACGCAAAAACCCAGAAACACCAATAAGTAAGACAATACCTAAAAACAAGGCAATGCCACCTAGAGAATATAACAGCTCTTTTTTTGGATTGTTATTGACGATACCTTCTGACATACCTTATCCACCTTGCACAAAATATTTGAAATATTGATCTATTATATCGCAATTTATACCGATTTGTTAAAACCCTTAAGTATTTAAAGGATTTATTATCGACAATTTTTACCATCGTTCTTTATGATAAAAGTTGCTGAGACAAAAATTTCTATGATAAAAGCTGCTTACTTATTTTGTCTGCGGGCTCACACGTACTGGTTTCGCCGCACGTTTGCCAAAATAGCTCAAAATGAGTAACAGCGTCATGATAAACAACATAGGATAATTACCAAAACGCATAAAAGGGGTGTTACCAACCCGCGCCTGTACATCGCCGCGTAATACAGTACGCTCAAACTGCGGCGCTCGCTCAACGATACGGCCTTTATGGTCAATAATGGCGGTCACACCTGTATTGGTCGCGCGCATAAACCAGCGACCATTTTCAAGCGCGCGCATTTGTACCATCTGTAAGTGCTGTAATGGACCAGCTGACGTGCCAAACCAAGCATCGTTTGAGATGGTCAATAAAAAATCCGTATCGATGGCATTTTTACGCGTGGTGTCTGGATAAGCGACTTCATAACACACAGCCGCCCCTAAATTATGACCTCGTACACGCAGCGGCGACTGCCCGTCACCTCCTCGACTATAGCTCATGATATCTTGGCTACCGGCCAAGTTTGGCAAAATATCTAGCAAACCTTCAAACGGTATATACTCCCCGAACGGTACTAAACGCTGCTTTTTATACAGTCCTTCTGCTTGTGCGCCCAAGGCAACCACACTGTTATAAAACGGCGGGTATTTGTCGGTACTGGCATCAAACGCCGCTTCATCTTTATAAGGGATACCTGTCACCCACGTGGTGTCAGTTTCTTTGGCCATTTTGACCATTTCACTGATAAAACCAACCGCTTCCGTCTGAAACATCGGAATCGATGACTCAGGCCACAGGATAATATCGCGCCCCCATTCGGTACTGGTTAAGGTGGCGTAGATTTTCAGCGTTTCTATTTGATACTCAGTCAGCCATTTTAAATCTTGCGGAATGTTACCTTGGATGAGAGACACGGACAAATCTGGGGTGCCTTTAGGTTTCGTCCATTGCGGATTAACCAGCCATAAAGCACTACTAATGACCAACAAAGCCAGCGACGGAATCAGGTAACCACCGCGGCGACGTAGCAGCTCGACCACACTGGCTGCCACTAATACAGCAACGAAAGAGACGGCAAAGACACCAGCCACAGGGGCAAGTGAGGACAACCAATACTGCTCCGTAAAGGCGTACCCGACGAACAACCATGGAAAACCCGTGAATAGCCACGTTTTCATCCATTCTTGTAGTATCCACAAGGCGGCAAAAGACAACGGCTGCTTGCCGACCATACGATTAAAAATCAACGCCAAAAAGCCGTGGAAGAGCCCCATACCAAGCCCCATGAGCGCGATCATGATCAGCGCAAGCCACACGGGCGTATCACCATAAACGTGAATAGAGGTATATAGCCAAAACGCACCAACACACCACAGCCCTGTGCCATAAGATTGGCCAATAAAAAAGGCACGCTTGCCACTCATCTCAGGCAGCAATAATGCGTATAAAATAGCAGGCGATACCAGAGCAAGTGGCCAAACCCCATAAGGCGCGAGTGCCAATATAAACATCGCCCCTGCCAGCCAAGCAATTAATATCGTCAGCATCATAGGCAAGCCCTTGGGCTTAACGGGATTTAGACGTTTTTGTAAATCAACAGTAGACAGACGCATAGCAGGTATCCAAAACCATATTTCCCAAAATTGTAAAGCTCTAGCCTTTAGGCAAAACCCAAGCCAAAACTGACCGTATCATGTTTTATACAGTATCTAAAAATCAAACCCGACCATGATACCAGCCTAACCTTACCCTTGGGTAAAATTGCGTAGCAAAAGCCCAATTACAAACACAAAAAAACACGACCGCAATCGTGTTTTTTAAACGTATTAATCCGTTGTGAAGCCCATATCGATGAACTAATGACTGCCTATCAGGATTTGCGACTCAGCATTCGTTTTGGTCAGCTCTAAGTTTTGGATAAAGCGCCCTTCTACATCAGTGATGGTGATTTTCCAATCATCTATCAACACGCTCTCCCCTTCAAGATCACCCACATAGCCAAGCGCCTGCATGACCAGACCGCCCATCGTATCGACATCGGTATCATCAAAGTGGCTACCAAGCTCATCATTACAGTCCTCAATCACCGTAGAGGCTTGCACCCGCCAGGTATTTGGCTTTTCAGGATCGGCAATGATATTGTTGATATCACTGTCTTCATCAAAGTCATCATGCTCATCGACGATGTCACCGACGATTTCCTCTAACAAGTCCTCCATCGTGACCACACCGCCAAAGTTACCAAACTCATCGACGACGATTGCCATATGTACTTGCGTGCGCTGCAATGAGCGTAGCAACGTATCAGAACGAGCAGTTTCACTGATGTACAGCGGCTGACGTACCAAATCTCTTAGACGTGTACTATCAATTTTTTCTTCTTGATTGCGCACCATATGGACGAGGATAGGAATCAAGTCTTTTGCCAACAAGATACCAATGACGGCGTCATCATCTTGGCTGTCAAAGACAGGATAGCGCGAGTGGGTGGTTTCAAGAATAACATCCATCACTTCGGCAATGCTTGTACTTTCGTGCAAGCCAACCACTTGCGGTCGCGGCGTCATGATTTCGCGAACTTGCGTCGCAGGCAGATCCAGCACGCCTTCTAACATATCAACCGTATCAGGCTCTAAGAACTGGCGCGAGTCTTGTACCAAACGAATCAGTTCATCACGGGTTTCGGGGGCGGTCGATAGCCAGCGTTTTAAGCCGCGCATCGACCAACTACTCGGGCTGGGAGTGTCGTCAGACATGGTTGTGTGATTTAACCTCTTTAGTTAGTGGCAATTAAAATAACAAGTAAACAGCAGATACAACGTAGATGGGGATAAAAGTAGCAAATAAAACAGCGCTTTTATGATTATATAACAAATAGACCAGTGTAATTTAGCTTCACTTTATCGTAAGGATCATCGACATTCAACGACAAATTCACTCAAATTGTACTGTCAGTGTGTTGGAAACTTTGCTATGGTCAAAGCCTTCATTTATCAAAACTATGTCTATGTCACTCCGTTCTTTTTTTTCTCGTCTGCTTTCGTCTCACTCAAATGGCCATCGTTCAGATAACGGCTTAAGCAGTCATGACGTAGAAAGACAAGAAACGTATGGCAGCCACCCACGACAGCAACGGCAGTGGCGACGTTATATTGTGCAATTTTTCATTGCACTGGTACTACTATTGTCTGCTATCTGGTTAGTGATGGCACTGTGGTATCACTTTGGCTTATCCAGCCCAATCACTTGGCTGGCAATCATAACGATTGTAGGGTTGTTGTCGGCAATGTTTGCGGTTCACTATTTGCCTCAGCTTTTCGAAAAAAAACCCTTCAAACATAAGACGGTTAATGACTCTGTTTCACAGACTAGTCCTGCCAACCCTCCTAACAGCCGCACCTCTAACAAAAAAAGTACTCGGTTTAGATGGCTGACCGGCTTATATGCGGCGGTTTGGGTCGCTGGCCTTGGCTGGTTTTTTTCTATCGAGCCCAAGCAAGAGCGCGACTGGATGGCTGAGGTCGACCGGCAGGTTTCCTATGAGCGTGATGCGACCAATCCTGATTTGATTACGCTGACCCATGTCCGTAATTTTGATTGGCATACCGACAAGGACGCGACCGAACGCTGGGAGACGCGCACGGTTGATTTGTCCAAATTATCGGGTGTCGATGTGACCAACTCGTATTGGATGGGACCACTGATTGCTCATACCTTGGTCAGTTTTCGCTTTGAAAACGATAGGCCTCTTGCCTTCTCGTTTGAGATTCGTAAAGAAGAGCACGAGTCTTTCTCCGCACTCGCTGGATTCTTTCGGCGTTATGAGCTTAGCCTCATCGCGGCAGAAGAGCGAGATATTATCTACACTCGCAGTAACGCACGCGGTGAGCAGGTTTATCTGTTCCCCATTAGTCATCTGCAGCAGCACGAGGTTAGAGCCCTGTTTGACTCTTATTTGACGGCTGCTGATGAACTAAACGCCAAGCCTGCTTGGTACAATACGCTGCTCAGTAACTGTACCAATATCATCTTTTACATGGCGCGTATCGTCAGTGGCGAGCGTTTGCCATGGGATTATCGCATTTGGGTGTCGGGCTGGCTGCCAAACTATCTATATGATGTGGGTATGCTTGACGCCAATCCAAATAAGGACGGTCAGCGGTGGTCGATGGATACGTGGTATGAGCGTACTCATATCAATCCAAAAGTGCGTGGTTTTAACCATCAACTCAGTACAGAATCTGGTACTCATAGTCGCGATTTTTCTCAGCAGATTCGTCGAGACATTCCTATTCCGCCGCTTGCTGACTCGCAAGCACTCGCCGAGGCCGAGGCCAAATCTGCGGCTCAAGCTGCTAACTAACAGACTGAAAAAAGTGAGCGTTAAGCGAGCTAAGGTTTTACCCAATTGACCACACGCTCCTCCATCTCTTCATCAGACATGCCTATCTCAGAGACACAGCGTCCAGCCACCCCAATATTAGCAGCGCGCATTTGCTGCTGGGTGGCCACCACATCGCCAGTCAACAGTAGATGCCAACTCGGTAGGTTTTGGCCTTCATACAAACGCTTATAGGCACAGTGCGAGGGTAGCCACATCATGTTTGGCAAATTCTCCATGGTCAACTGTATACAGTCCGGTACGTGCTCTTGACGCGTCGCGTAATGCTGACAGTAGCCAGTCGCACAATCCATCAGCTGACAGGTCACATCGGTATATTCGACCAACTCTTCATCGTCATCATTGTCGATGTATTTGATTAAGCAGCAACTACCGCAGCCATCGCACAGCGCTTCCCATTCACTATGATTTAGCTCTGCCAATGCAAAGCGTGTCCAGAACTGTGGGCGTAATGGCTCAGCCACGGCGGATTCAGGAAACAAAGTCGCAGAATGCCCCGACTTAACAGTTGAGTGATGGTCTAAGTCAGAGCCTGAATCAGAAGCCGAGTTAACAGCATGTTTATTAAACAAATTGATAGTCATAAAGTGGCAGTAGCATTTTGATAAAGAGCGTTACAGTATTATAGCTGTTTTTGCTTAACATGGGCGTTAAGGTAGTAAAAGTAAGAAAAACGACAAGCCCTACATACAGACAAATAAAACTCATAACATAAAAAAGGACAATAATATGTCAATTAAGACTTTTGAATTAATCAGTACCACTGATAATGACATCGAGCTGATCAGCTACGTGGCGCTGCCAGAAAGTGCATCAGATGAAAACCCAGCGCCAGGTATTTTAGTCGCTCCAGAATGGTGGGGGGTGGTTGATCATCCAAAATCAGTCGTGGAACGCTTAGCAGAAGCAGGCTATGCCGCCGTTGCTATGGATGTTTACGGTGAAGGCAAGCTGACCACCGATGCGGCGATGGCAAATATGTGGATGGAGCAAGTACTTGCCGATCAAGATGCGCTAATGGCACGTTGCCGTTTAATTCTCAATGATTTTAGTGATCAATTGGCGGTCGACGGCGATAACCTAGGCGCAATCGGCTATTGCTTTGGCGGTAAAGTCGTACTCGACATGGCACGCGAAGGTATGCCTTTAAAAGCAGTCGCAACTTTCCATGGTAACCCATCAGCCAAACAGCCAGCGGACAAAAACTTTAAAGCAAAAGTATTGGTGGCTCATGGTCGCGACGATTCGATGGTATCGATGGATGCGATTGAAGGCCTCAAAAAAGAGCTGGATGCTGCTGATGTGGACTACACGATTGATGTTTATGACAATGCAAAACACGGCTTTACCAACCCCCATGCTGATGAGCGCGCCGCCAAAAATGAGGTGGATCTGGGTTACAATGAAGCGGCTGCCAACCAAAGCTGGGAGAATATGCTGGAGTTTATGAAGACCAACTTGGCATAAGCATTTAAGCAGTAATAAAAAAGATCGCTAAGACATCTTTGTCTACAGCTCTAGTGTAAACGCGGTACAAGGGCAGCTTAAATATGAAGCTGCCCTTTTCTTTTGGGTAGCGATTTTATCGATGATTTTTTGCCTCAATGATCGCTGACAAAATAAGCCAATAAATAAACAGCTGTCTTAAGATGTATGGCACAGGATCACTTGATAACAAGCGCTATGATTGGCTATTTAATACCTGTCCAACCGCCCATAAGGAGCCAGCTGATCAGTCATAAGAGTCACCTTGCGCTATGGTTGGGTGAAATTGTACCGTGAGCATGCTGGTTCTGTAGTAAACTGAACCCCATGACTAAAGACACAGCTAAATTGAGCATGATCTGTCTTTAGCGCTAAACTCTATGAATAACAAGGTTATAAAAGCAGATGGATAAGAGAGCAAGTATTCAGTGGTTCCCCGGGCACATGAACAAAGCCCGCAACGAAATCAAAGAAATCATGCCGCAGATGGACGTGGTCATCGAAGTGATTGACGCGCGCATTCCTCATAGCAGTGAAAACCCGATGGTCGCGGCATTACGCGGCGAAAAACCAGTCATCAAGATCTTAAACAAAGCCGATCTTGCTGATCCTGACTTGACCCAAGCATGGATGGATCATCTTGAGCAGCAAAATGGTGTCAAAGCGATTGCGTGCGATACCGATAAAGCCAATGACGTAAAACGTATTATCGCAATCTGTAAACAACTTGTACCTAACAAAGTCGGCACAGGTCGCCAAATCAAAGCCATGATTATGGGTATTCCAAACGTTGGCAAATCAACGTTGATTAACACATTGGCTGGGCGCGCTGTCGCAAAAACAGGGGATGAGCCAGCAGTGACTAAGTCGCAGCAGCTGATCAAACTTGATGATGACATCATGCTCTATGACACACCTGGTATGCTGTGGCCAAAGGTTGAAAACGAAAACTCTGGCTATCGCTTGGCAGCAACGGGCGGTATCCGTGACACCGCGTTTGACTTTGCTGATGTTGCCAGCTATACCGCTGAATACCTAATGCAAGCGTATCCTGAGCTGCTAAAAACTCGCTATAAAATTGACGAATTACCCAAGACCGATTGGGAGTTTTTTGAAGTGGCAGGTCGCAATCGCGGCTGCGTGCGCGCGGGTAATCAAGTCGATACCTACCGGATGTCTGAGATTCTGATCAATGAGCTGCGTAGCGCAAAAATTGGTCGTATTACGCTTGAAACACCTGCCATGATTGAGGCGGAAGAAATTGTGGTTGCTGAGCAGCGCCTTGCCGCAGAAGAGAGAAAGAAAGCCCGCGAGGAAGAAAAGCGTCTACGCAAAAAGCGTACTCGGCAGAATCGGAAGTAAACTCATTACCAATACAGGCTACTATGAATCCATCAATACCATCTGCTAAGACTATTCAAATCTATCTGCCAAAAGGTAATCCTCGCGGATTACGTTTGGCTGAAATGACAACTCGTACAGTACGTCTGATTGAAATTCCGCGCATCCATATTAATGACTTTTTTGCGATGCCAGATGCTAACCAAGTTGGTTTATATTTTTTAGTCGGTGATAGCGATAGTACAGATAAGCCGTTACTTTATATCGGCCAAACTGGCGATTTAAAAAGAAGGCTTAATCAACACAGTGAGAAAAACTTTTGGACGCGCGCTTTTGTCATGCTCTCAACCAATAATACCATGACTCAAACTCATGCTTTATATATGGAACATAAAGCAATCGCTACAGCTGTTGAAGTTGGTCGCTATGAAATAAAAAATGGTAATAATGGCAACCTACCGCATACTCCTGAACCATTAAAAGCCGACTGTGAAGAACTTTTTCACACCCTTGATGTTTTGTTATCCACATTAGGGCAACCTATTTTTGAGTCTTTAAGTATCAGTCGTTTTAATAATGTGACTACTGTTGCCGCTCCTGCTAATCAAGTAGCAATACAGACTGACAAAATCCCTCATCATTCTGAACCTATATTGTTTTATTGCAAAGCAATAGATGCCGAGGCACAAGGCTATTATAACGATGATGGCTTTGTAGTATTAGCAGGTTCGTTACTACGTAAAAAGCAAATAAATTCAGTAGGAAAATGGGGAACTCGTAAGCAAGAAGAGATGATAATTAGTAATCTTTTAGTTGAGTATGACAGTAAGTCTTATAAACTCAAGGAAGATTATCTATTTAAGACACCGAGTGGCGCAGCTCAGATCGTTACTGGACGCAATGCTAACGGTTGGTTGGTATGGAAAAATAAAGCAGGTCAAACTTTAGATAACGTTTATCGTTAATTGTAATAACCTATTGTAGTCAATAGCTTTTATCCTCTTTATTTATAGCCCCTTAAGCCTTATATACTAGTGGGCAATTATGATTGCTCACCTTTTCTCCTTTCCCAATCTATTTTAATTTTTGTTGATGAAAAACCTGCCTATGACCCAGCCAACTGCCAATTCAAACGCTACTCCATTAGACACAACTTTTAATCACTCCACCTATTCCCTCAACTCCTTCGCCCCGCGCCTACTCGATTGGTTTGCCGAAAACGGTCGCCACGATTTACCGTGGCAACAGCATCAGACCGATACGCCAAATCCTTATATCGTTTGGCTATCAGAAGTCATGCTCCAGCAAACGCAAGTCACCACAGTGCTCCCCTACTTTGCGCGTTTTATGGAGACGTTTCCGGCAGTACAGGAGTTAGCTGCTGCTGACTGGGATCTGGTCGCTGAGCACTGGGCAGGACTTGGTTACTATGCGCGTGCGCGTAATTTGCATAAAGGGGCTAAGCAGTTGGTAGAAGTCATCGAGGAGACAGGTGATTTTCCGCAGACTCTAGCAGGTTGGGAGGCCATTTCTGGCGTTGGCCCATCCACTGCTGGCGCAATCATGGCGATGGGGCTGCACCGCTATGGCGTTATCTGTGACGGTAATGTCAAACGTGTCTTAACGCGCTGGGCGGCGATTGATGGTGACATTACCAAGTCTGCCACGACCAAAGAGCTGTGGGCATTGGCTGAGCGTTTAACACCTGTCGATGACTCAGGATTATTTGCGCAAGCGATGATGGATATGGGCGCGACGTTATGTACTCGTAGCAAGCCTGCTTGTCTGTTATGTCCATTAAAGGGCGATTGCGTGGCCCATGCCGAGGGGCGCGAAACAGACTATCCCGTTAAAGCAAAGAAGCAGCCCAAGCCCAGTAAGTTTAGTGATGCGTTACTGATTGAAAGCTCGGATCACGACATACTCTGGGTACAGCGCCCTGATAATGGCATTTGGGGCGGACTGTGGAGTTTACCCCTACAGTTTGTAGAAAAAATTGCGGGTAAAGTGACGGGTAACACGAAAAATGCTAGCAAGAATAAGCAGTTAGACGTCCGTAGTAATGAAAAAGTCTACGAGACAGAATTTACCACTGCTGAGCAAATCATCAATGAATGGCTGACAGAAAATAAATTGGTCGCAGAATCGGTGAGTCATACTTTATTAGAGGGCGCACCTATCAAGCACTCGCTCACGCATTTTCACTGGTATTTGACCCCGCGAAAACTAACGGTTAATGCAGCGCAAATGACCGAGTTGAGTGAGAAATTGTCAGCGGCTGAGATAACCTTTCAATGGTTAACAGAACAAAAAGCGCAAGACAGTTTGGGTCTGCCTCGCGCCATGGAAAAACTGATCGAACGTTAAACTCAAAACCGATAGTAAGACTTTAACTCTAAGCGCTATTTTTAAAATTATTTTTAAAAATAGCGCTTTTTTATGATTGAGCGTTCTAGAATATAAGCCTAAATTTTAAGATGGGACTTTAAGACTTTGGCACACGCAAACGCATCAAACCTTCTTGTTGTACGGTGGCCACCAGCTTACCATCCTGCCAAAACTGCCCGTGGTTCAAGCCTTTAGCGTTAGAGGTCGTATCACTCCACATGTCGTACAACATCCATCCGTTTAGGTCAAAATCACGATGGAAGTGCATCGAATGGTCGATACTGGCCGCTTGCAAACCACTGGTCATAAAGCTGACGCCATGAGACATTAGCCCCGTTCCCACCAGATAAAAATCGGACGAAAACGCGAGCAGAGCTTGCTGTATGGCCACGGGCTGATTGCCAAGCTCGCGGATACGTAACCAGTTGGCTTGTTTTGGTTTCATCGGCTCAGGATGAATCGGGTCACGCGGTTTAACGGGTTTAATCTCTACATGACGACGACGCATAAAGCGAGCTTTGAGCGCATCTGGCACCTTACCCACGTACTCTTCTTTTAAATCCTGCTCTGCCAGTAAATCTTCAGGTGGCGGATAAACGGGCATATCTTCTTGATACTCGAGGCCCTCTTCCATCGGAGAAAACGACGCGATCATCGAAAATATGACTTGCTCAACCGGCGGCTTGCCGCGCATTTCTTTATATTGAATGGCCGTCACTTCCCGTGCAGACAGACTACGACCGTCACGCAAACGGCGCACTTGATAAATAACGGGCTGATTGATGTCGCCACCACGCAAAAAATACCCGTGCAATGAATGGCAGGGTTTGTCTTTATCTAGCGTATGAGCCGCAGCCATGATCGCTTGAGCGAGCACTTGCCCCCCAAAAATACGACTGCCAACATAGTCATGGCTCTTACCCTCAAAGACATCGGGGGTCACTTCAATAAGTGCCACAGTGTTAAGCAGCTCATCAATCAATTGCGAATAGTCGGACATGACAACATGTTTCCTTATTTTTATCAAAAACGCCTAATACCCAACCATATCAATTCGATATAGCAACAGATCCTTTGCGTTTGAATTTAAAATAATGTGAAATCACTTGCTGAAAGTACACAAGAGAGGTTTTAGAAAAAAATACAGTCATAGCAGCGCTATCACTCAGCATCTACTATCAATCGGCAAGATAAACATCTTACCCAATATTGAAGGCTTTGACTAGATAGTAACAGCCGACTTACGAGTTGCTGTTTCATCCACCCAGCCAATAAAGCGATAAAAGCATTGTCGAACATAAAAAAACGAGATGTTTAGCACACCTCGTTTTTTATGACTGTCTTACCGTTAGGGCTTCACTGCTACGAGAACGCGAATAGAGTCTGGAACCAAAGATAAGTTACCAAGGGCTTGCTCGCCCTGAGCTTTTAACTGCTCTAAGCGTTCAATCTCTTCGGGGCGTACGTTAGGATTGATGGTTTGCAGATGTTTGAGGCGTTTGATTTCACGTGACCACTGTTGGCTAAAGCGCGCGCTTGCTTGCTCACCAATCTGCGTTAACTGCTCACGGGCGATGTCTTCGGCTTCATAATAACGCTGCTCAATCACATCACCACGTACTTTAATCACTTGGCGCGCACGGTTTTTATCCAAACGTTCAATGTGCGGCATAATCATATCGGCGCTGATGCGAGCGGATAAATCACTGCCCTGCTCACTGATAAAGACACGGATATTTTGCGTGGTTAAGGTCGCTGGCAAGTTGAGTACTTTTGGTGCAATCGCTTCTACGCGAAAATTCACTTCAAGTAGTACCATGCCTTGTGGTACAGCCGCGCTTTTTAACATCGCAACCGTCGTATTACCAAAGGTGCTGGTACTCGCCAGCTCATAAATGGCACGCATCAGTGGATGCTCGTGCGTGATAAAGTCGATGTCTTCACGTTGCAGCGCTTGCTCACGCTCGAAGGTGAGCGTCATGCCATCTTCATCGCCCAGCGGTAAGCCATCGATATAATCACTGATCTCGGTGCTGTCAATCGGTGCGATGACCCACGAGCCATCACGTTGAATGTTATGGTCAATATTGGCGGAGGCAAAAAAGCGCTCAATAAACTGCGGTAATAAATTGTGGCTATCAAAATCACGCATGGCATCAGCAATACGCCCCGCCACACGCGGACGACACGAGTTGTACTCCAGCAGGCGATCACGGCCCGCTTGTAGTTGCGCCTCTAGTCCCAATCGCGTTTGTAGTGCTTCTGCGATGACGTCTTGTAAGCTAGTGCGATTAACAGCCGTGTCGGCACCTTCAAGTATTGGCTTTAGCGCTTGGATATACTGCTCTTGCACACTTTGCGCGGTCGGAGAAATCTGATTAAACATATTTAGCGCATCGTTATACCACTGATAAAGACGCTCTTGCGCCGTCCCTTGGACATATGGGATGTGCAACATGATTTGCTGCGTTTGGCCAATACGATCTAAGCGGCCAATACGCTGCTCTAATGTATCAGGGTTAGCGGGCAAATCCCATAGTATCAGTTGGCTGGCAAACTGGAAATTACGCCCTTCCGAGCCAATCTCCGAGCACAATAATATCTGTGCGCCTTCGCTATCGGCGAAAAACGCCGCTGCTTGGTCACGCTCAAGCAAGGTCATCTGTTCGGTAAAAATAGCCGTCTTAATGCCAGCATGCAGACGCAATACCGCCTCTAGACTCTCAACCGTCGCACCACTACGCGCAATCAGCAACACCTTTTGCTGTTTCAGCTCGCCTCGCAATATCTCAATCAACCAAGACACACGTGGGTCATCTTCTAGCCAGCCACCATCCGGTTGGTTCTCTTCTCCCCATAACTGCTCGCGCAATTTACCATTGGTCTGATAGCTGTCTTTCCATGCTTCAGGTAATGGCAGCGGATACGGCTGACTGCTACGACCATAGAACCCTTTGACGCTCTCACGCGTGTTACGGAACAAAATACGGCCCGTGCCATGGCGATCTAGCAGCTCATTGAGCGCATAGGTTCGCAATTTTTCATCTTCATTGATTGCCGCAAGCTCATCCACGCTAATATCTAGTAAGCTACTTAACGCGGCGATTTGTCCCTCGCTTAACGGTTTATCTTCTATCAATACGCCAGCAACAGCGGCCGTCTCAGCGAAGGCTTCTTGACCATCGATAAACTCATCTAGATCATCAAAACGATCTGGATCTAATAGGCGCAAGCGAGCAAAGTGACTTTGCGCACCAAGCTGCTCAGGGGTCGCTGTTAACAGCATTACCCCAGGGGTTTCTTCTGCAAAGTCGGCAATCAAGTCATATTTATCATTGCCGCCTTGCGCTTCATCCCAATGCAGATGATGCGCCTCATCGACCACCAACAGATCAAACCCTGCATCCATCGCTTGGTCATATAAGTCAGGATGGTCGAGCAGCAGATCCATACCAGCGATAATGCATTGCTCAGTGGCAAAGACGTTTTGCTCAGGATCGTGCTCTTTGATCGCAGCAGTACGCACCAAATCAAACAACGCAAAGTTTAGATTAAAGCGACGACGCAGCTCAATCATCCACTGATATTGCAAGCTGTCCGGCACAAGAATGAGTACACGCTCAGCCTTACCAGTCAGGAGTTGCTGATGAATAATCAAACCTGCTTCAATGGTCTTACCCAAGCCCACTTCATCAGCGAGCAAAACACGCGGCGCGATACGTTTGCCAACTTCGTGCGCAATATACAGCTGATGCTCAATGATATCGACACGAGCACCCATCAACCCTTTAAGCGGATGTCCTGCCAGCGCTGACTGCATACGCAATATGTCTTGACGCAGCTCATACCAATCGCCACGTTCAATACGGCCAGCCAGCAGACGTTCAAGCGGTTTTGCTAGCGTGATATTGGCAGCAAGACGGGTCTCCATGATTCCGCGCTCGTGCTCATCGACGCCATACTTGAGCACGCCCATTACTTCATCAACGGCATTGACGGTATAACTTTTGCCGTCTTGATCATAGATGCTATCGCCGACTTTGAACACTACGCGCGATAATGGCGCAGAGTTTTTTGCATAGACGCGCGTCTCTTCACTTTGAGGAAATAAAATATGCACACATCGGTCGTCTACATCGATGACCACGCCTAAGCCCAGCTCGGACTCCGTATCAGATAAATAACGTTGACCAACGGCGAATTCGGTGCTGTGCAATGAAGCGATAGAGATAGTCATAGGGCGATGTCTTTTGTACTCAGATGATAAGAAAATAGATAGCAACGGTGGCTATTGATAACGGCTCAGGTTACTCACGCAGCTAAGCGTCAACAGACGGGAGCG
This sequence comes from Psychrobacter namhaensis, assembly GCF_016107545.1. Classification (GTDB taxonomy): domain Bacteria; phylum Pseudomonadota; class Gammaproteobacteria; order Pseudomonadales; family Moraxellaceae; genus Psychrobacter; species Psychrobacter namhaensis. Next base: position 132,631 of record NZ_JABASS010000006.1, on the reverse strand, counting down.
CGATGTCGTAATATAAATCAAGCCGTTCAGCCGAACCATTATATAACGTTAGCGGCTAGATGAGTGCGTTAAGTTGAATTTTCAAGAGGCACATTGCGATACCTATTAAGATTATAAGGTATTTGGCCGATTCATTTTTGACTAAAAATCCCAACGTGCTACATTAAGTCGACCACCACCCTCCACTATCGCTATGAAAAGAATAAATAAGGAACAATCATGCAAGCCGTTTTTTTAGACAAAGGCACGTTCTCTGAAGGCATCGATTTGCCCGCGCCCGCTGGCGTGAGTGATTACATCACTTATCATGACACACCAAAAGATGCGGCAGTCATCATTGAGCGCTGCCGTGATGCCGATATTGTCATTACCAATAAAGTTCAAATTGGCGCAGACGTCATCGCAAACTTGCCCAAACTCAAGCTGATTCAATTGACGGCTACGGGTATGAATAACGTCGATCAAGATGCTTGCGATAAACACAACGTTGCACTTTATAATGTCGCAGGTTACGCGGTCAAAAGTGTGCCAGAGCATACTTTTATGCTGATGTTGACTGCTATGCGCGCGGGTATGCATTATCATCAAAAAGTCGCTGATGGCACGTGGCGGGCAAACGGTAATTTTTGTCTACTCGATATCCCACTGATCGATCTAGAAGATAAGACACTGGGAGTTATTGGCGTCGGCACCATTGGTAAGCGCGTCACTGAAATCGCCCGGGCCTTTGGTATGACCGTACTATGGGCCGAGCATCAAGGGTGCGAGCCGCGCAGTGATGACTATACCGCGTTTGAGGAAGTCCTTGCTCGTGCTGATGTTATCAGTCTACACTGCCCATTAAACGAACAAACCCAGCACCTTATTAACAAAGACACGTTGGCAAAAATGACCAAACACCCCCTCATTGTGAATGTGGCGCGTGGCGGCATCGTCGACAGTCAGGCTTTAACGGATGCGATCAATAATGAACAAATCATCGGTTATGCCAGCGACGTGTTCGAACAAGAACCGATCACGAATGATGATCCTTTATTAACCCTTGCCGATCATCCGCGCGTTATATTCAGCCCGCATAACGCTTGGGGCAGTAAAAGCGCCCAAGATACTTTATGGCAAATACTAAGCAAGCAAGTGGCCAACTTTATTGACAGTCAGTCATAACAACTCACAACCTAAGCATTAGCGACTAAAATGTAGCCAGTCGTCTGTTATTTTGCGGTATTTAAGCATCACGCGGTCGCTTAGATAATTGTTGGTCACGTACCAAGGATAGCGATCGCCTTGCTTGGGCAGCGTGTCTTTTGCGCGCTGAACATACCCTGCTGATAGAGCACCCATGACCGTATCCGGTTGAATATGCGCTTGGGCACGGTCAGTTTTTGCTTGCGGCAGTGCTACTTGATACCGATGCTGATGCATGTAGCCCAGCAAGCGCACGACATACTGACACGCCAAGTCAATTTTTAGCGTCCATGAGGCGTTGGTATAGCCAAATAGCGCTACCATATTTGGCACACCTTCAATCATGACGGCCTTGTAGGTCATGCGAGTGCCAATGTCCACCGCCTGACCATCGATATAGACGGTAGCACCGCCGAGCATTTGTAATTGCAGCCCAGTGGCTGTCACAATGATATCGGCATCTAGATGTTTGCCAGATTTGAGCATGATACCTGTCTTCGTAAACTGGTCAATCTCATCAGTCACCATTTGGGCACGTGGGCTATGTAAGGCTTTGAATAGATCACTGTCTGGCACCGCACAAAGCCTTTCATCCCAAGGATTGTAATCGGGCACAAAATGCGCCACATCCACATTACTGCCCTTTAGCTCTTTTTTAACACCCTGTTTTAACAATGCTTTCATCACCTTCGGCGCAAAGATGGCGGCGCGATAAATACCTTGTTGCATCAGCACATTACGAGCACGCAATACCGTATAAGCTTGCTCCTTTGATAAAGGGGAGAACTTACCAGACAGCCAGTCGAGCGCATAATCATCACCGGCGACACTGGCCACATACGTGGGCGAGCGTTGCAACAGGGTGACGTGGCGTGCACATTGCTCACCTGCCTCATCCACCAAAGCTGGCAATAGCGTCATCGCGGTGGCACCGCTACCGATAATCACGACTTTTTTATCTTGGTAGTTGAGATTTTGCCAATGTTGCGGATGGACAATACGACCTTGAAACACCGCTTCTTGATCAAAATACGGTCGATACCCTTGCTCATAATCATAATAGCCAGTTGCACCCACCACGAATTTGGCGGTTAGCGTAAACACTTCACCACTACGATGATTTTTAACCATCGCTGTCCATTGCTGATGTCTACTTGACCAAGACAGCTGCTGCACTTCGTGCTGATAACGAATGTGCTCAGTAACAGCAAAATCGCGCGCCGTATCAGCAACATAACGCTTAATATCAGCGCCTTTTGCCAACATCCGATGATCTAACCACGGGCGAAAGCTATAGCCAAAAGTCAACGCGTCAGAGTCAGAGCGAATCCCCGGATAAGTAAATAAATCCCACGTCCCTCCCAAATCTGCTCGTTTTTCTAATATCACAAATCGTTGAGTACTGTTTTGCTGATGCTGCTTCGGTTTTTTCTGACCAAACCGTCCTTTGTGCTTTTGTTGTTGTAAACGGCAGGCCATACCGATGCCTGCAATACCAGCGCCGATAATAAGCACCTCATAATCGACTGGCGTGTGTGATAAAGACTTTTTAGATTTGAAGCGATTTTTAACAGCCTGTTTGGCCGCAGTCATATCAAGCATAATCTCATCCCTGTATTTGCATGATTTTTTTACACCATGAGCTTAGTCACAATAAACGATTAACATACCATAACGTATGTGTCCTCGCCGCTCACACAAGCTCCCCCAACACAAACAAATATAAAAGACGACCGCGCTAAAAAGGACTCGGGCTTTCCCAGTCCATCCATGCGCCAAGCGTGGGATGCTTGAGGCGCAATTGCTGCGCGTGTAGATTGAGCCTTGGGGCAATGTCTAACGCTGTGCCTTCAGCATAAATGGGATCACCAATCATCACATGACCGACATGTACCATGTGGACGCGTAGCTGATGGCTACGTCCCGTCACAGGCTTTAACATGACCCGAGTGACGGGCTGACCACCGCACTCCTCATGAGCCACAACTTCGTACAAAGTTAACGCATGCTTTGACCAGTCATGATCGACGATATGGCGCGGTTTTGTGCTAGGCTCATAGCGTACTGGCACTGATATCTCGCCAGTAGCCCCCACACTCCCCCACTGACCAAAGACCCGCGCTTGATACTTTTTTTGTGGTAACCGCTCGATAAACTGTTTACTGATATGGGTTTGTGCCGCTGCATTTTTGGCAAAAATGAGCAGCCCTGAGGTATCCATATCAAGGCGATGAATCAACTTAACCGCTGGATTGGCACGCTCAAGACGAGCAAGCAGACTCACTTTTAACGTTTTGCCATCGACACTTAACAGACCTGCTGGCTTGTCAACTACCCAGATGTCATCGTCTTCATAAACCGTGATGTCTTGCGCAAACGCTTGAAAAAATTCAGGCGGATAGGCGTTTTCTTGTGCGTTAAGGATTTCGACTTCTTCATCAGTAAAAGGCATAAAATGGGCTACTTATATTAATAGACTTCAATTGAAAGTCATCGGTATTCATGGACTAAAATTTAAAACAAATTGTGAACTAAAAATTGGGGCAATACTGACTTGGTAGGCAAGTATGACCGCAGATAAAGCAAGTGACAGATAAAACACAACCTGTGTCGTTATGTTCGATTTATTGTGCTAAACGTAATTGTTAAACAATTTAACCAGCCTGCCTCTGCCAAGTGTGAGCAAACATGTTAATATAATGGCACATTTTTACCACTTCTAAACGATTCTTTGGCCACTCATCACGCTATTATAGAACCAATATATCAGTTGATGAATGACGATAGAAACAATAAAACAAGAGAGATAAAATTATGTCAGACCTTATTGTAAACACCACCGATGCAAACTTTGACCAAGATGTGTTGGAGTCAGATGTGCCAGTACTGGTAGACTTTTGGGCAACTTGGTGTGGTCCTTGTAAAGCGATCGCCCCTATTTTAGAAGATCTAGCCACTGAGTACCAAGGCAAAGTTAAAATTGTTAAAGTCGACGTGGATAATAACCCACAGGCAGCAAGCCGTTTTGGTATCCGTAACATCCCAACGCTATTTGTGTTCAAAGACGGCGAAAAAGTTGACTCAGTCATGGGTCTACAGCCAAAAGCTGAATTGGCAAAAGTACTAGACAAGCATCTGTAAGTGAAGCATCGCTTGTCTTAGCCCGTCTAATACGAGCGCTCTGTACACACTATAGAATCATCAAAAAAGCTATTATCTCCCCCAGATAGTGGCTTTTTTGCTTATTTTTTATGCAAAAAGCGTCATTTTACGACTTTTTTGGCAAAATTTATTGACAACGTCATTACGAAAACCGTATAGTCTGCTGACAAGAGAAAACTAACGGTTTTCCTAAGTGTCTTATCGCTATTCTCCTCGTGTTTATCAACAAAAACACAATCGTCGTTATAAATACCATTGCTAAACGAAATGACTAAACACAATGACTGATATTGAGTTTTTGTCGCAGACTCTTATGTAGCCTTCTTTATCCTTATTTCTTATTACCTTGCATCACATGATTGCCATGCGTACATAAGCTGACTCGTAACACCCAAACTACATAAGCCCTAGCTCTGTGCACGCACCCTCTATCACCATACTATCGCTGTTTTAATCACTGTCGTGACTTGTGCTGCTAATGGCATCTCTCATCTGATCAATTGCTAATGACCTACCTATGAATCTAACTGAATTAAAGAAAAAATCAATCGCTGAGCTATTGGCCATCGCCAAAGAAATGGGACTTGATAATATGGCGCGTAGCCGTAAACAAGACATTATCTTTGCCATCCTAAAAACCCATGCCCGTAACGGTGAAGCCATTTATGGTGACGGTGTGCTTGAGGTTCTTCCGGATGGTTTTGGCTTTTTGCGCTCGTCAGAGGGCTCTTATTTGGCCGGCCCTGACGACATTTACGTCAGCCCTAGTCAAATTCGTCGCTTTAGCCTCAAGACTGGTGACAGTATCGCTGGTACGATTCGCCCGCCAAAGGATTCTGAGCGTTATTTTGCGCTACTAAAAGTCGGCGAAATCAACTTTGACACGCCAGATCGTTCACGTCATAAGCTGATCTTTGAGAATTTAACACCGCTATTCCCCACTGAACAGCTAAAGCTGGAACTTGGTAATGGCACCACTGAAGACTTGACGGGACGTATCATTGACCTCATCGCCCCGATTGGTAAAGGTCAGCGTTCAATCATCGTGGCACCGCCAAAAGCCGGTAAAACGATGCTGCTACAGTCAATCGCTCAGTCAATCACCCGCAATAATCCTGAATGCTATCTTATCGTCCTATTGATTGATGAGCGTCCAGAAGAAGTCACCGAAATGGAACGTACCGTCCGCGGTGAAGTGGTTGCCTCTACCTTTGATGAGCCGCCGCAGCGTCACGTACAAGTCGCTGAGATGGTCATCGAAAAAGCCAAGCGTTTGGTCGAGCACAAGCAAGACGTCGTCATTCTACTTGACTCTATTACTCGTCTTGCCCGAGCGTATAACACCGTTATCCCTTCATCGGGCAAAGTGTTGACTGGTGGTCTAGATGCTAATGCGCTAGAGCGTCCAAAACGCTTCTTCGGTGCGGCTCGTAACGTTGAGGAAGGCGGCAGCTTGACCATCATTGCCAGTGCCCTTATCGATACTGGGAGTAAGATGGACAGCGTTATCTTTGAAGAATTCAAAGGAACGGGTAACCAAGAGATTACCCTTGAGCGCGACTTGGCAGAAAAGCGCGTCTTCCCGGCGATTAACATCAAAAAATCTGGTACACGCCGCGAAGAGCGTCTGCTCGATGAAGATAAACTGCGTAAAGTTTGGATCTTGCGTAAATTGCTGCAGCCGATGGATGGGGTACAAGCAACAGAATTTTTATTGGATCGCCTCAAAGAAGCGAAGACCAATGATGAGTTCTTTGAACAGATGAAGCGCAAATCACAGAATTAATCCGCTGTTCCAAGCTTAGCCCAATACTTTTTCGGTTGGCTCAGCAGAGACTTACCGTCATTAATGAAGACCGCCTTTGTGCGGTCTTTTTCTTTTTACAAGCGGTAAAAAGATGGGTAGTAGAAACTATTAGCGGCTGATCAATACAACAGCTCTCGGCCAAGCCCTCGCAACGATACAGTGGAGAAACATAGTTTACAGGGTGTTTGCAAACTTTAGCGCTTTTACTACGCCTAGTAGCTGTGAGACAGGTTAGTATAGGTGCCAGTATAGATGTACTTTGCTATCAATCTTGATAGTAGTAGGAGTTCTGAGATATTTGCCGTCCTTACTGTAATCCTTTTACTGCACACTTCAATGATTCTTGCGGTAGCACAATCGATTATTCTAAGCTCATTGCCCAGATGTTTTAATTTAGCATGACGCATTAAAATGAGTGGCAACGGAAATATCGTTTTTTAATTTTGATAACCTAACAGGTGATACTATGAAATTTGCTAAAACTATCGCAATGACTGCTCTTACTAGCTCGGCTCTTATTATGGGCGGTTGCTCAACTGGTGGATACAATAGTGGTTTGAGTAATACAGCCAAAGGCGCGGCGGCTGGCGCGGCGGCCGGTGCTCTAATCAGAAGTGGTGGCGACAGTAAAGATATCGCTCGTGGCGCCCTTGGTGGGGCAGCCGTTGGTGGTGCAGGTGCGTATATTCTTGATAACAGCAGATAATCGCTGTATTATTACTTAAGAGACTTAAGAATCACGCCACTCTATTGTAAGGCAGTCTCGTTAAACCAGACGCCTTAGCACATAAAAAAGCCTGCAATCGACGTTGCAGGCTTTTTTGGGCATGTTTATTAATTTTTATAAAGCGCCACTATTTTATAAAGCGCCACTAAAAGTATCACAGGACTGTACGTTGCCACTCTCCAGTCCACGGGTAAACCACTGAATACGCTGCTGACTGGTACCATGAGTGAAGTTATCAGGTACTACCGCCCCACCACTGGCTCGTGCTAAGCGATCATCACCGATTTGGCCGGCGGCATTGATGGCCTCATCGATATCACCCGCTTCCAAAAACTGTACACGCTCTTGATTACGCTGCGCCCAAACCCCCGCAAAACAATCCGCCTGTAGCTCTTGTAATACTGACAGCTTATTGGCTTCTGCCCGCGTGACTTGGCGACTAGCCTCACCAACTTGCTGGGTAATGCCAAGCAGTGTCTGTACATGATGACCGACTTCATGGGCGATGACATAAGCCTGAGCAAAATCACCAGCCTTGCCTTGGTTGTCTTGACCACCAGAGCCTTGCTGGTCACCTGCAATTCCAAGATTTTGACGCATCTCTACAAAGAACGACGTATCCAAATAAACCGTCTGATCCCCTGGACAATAAAACGGACCTGTTGCCGCGCTGGCACTTCCACAGGCTGAACTGACTTGACCATTAAACAATATCAAAGAAGGCTCTTTATAAGTGCTCCCCGCTTCACTAAATATCTGATGCCAGACCTCTTCTGTATCCGCTAACACCACTTTTACAAACTGCGTATCTCGGTCGGTACTGGTCGCAGGTTCGGTAGAGGTACCGCCCCCTCCCGTTACTACTTGACCCGTTTGCAAAGCGGTCATTGGATTTACGCCAAACACCAACCACAAAATACCCGCAATAACAATACCGCCGATGCCACCACCGATCAGCTTTCCGCCCCCCTTGCTTGTACGTACGTTAGAACTGCCTCGTCTGCCTTGCCATTTCATATTATTATTCCTCAACCATACGATATATACCGCTATTCGTATTGATAGTTATTATTGATAGTTTTGCCGTTATGTGGTTTTTAGTTTAATCCTCGCTTGTATAGCTTAGTTTACTGTGTCAATTTCCTACCTTTTAATGTGTCAGTCAGTGCTGTGAACGAGTGTCTAAATGTTTTGCCTATTACTAACAAAAACACACGTCTCGCTTACCAATTCTAACTATATAATTCGCATAATGACTGAGAAAATAGAGAGAAATCAAGACAGCGAAAAACTCTGCTAACGGCTTGATGTCATTGATTATACGATGATTAATTCAAATGTTTGTATGAGAAATTATATTAAGTAAACAAAGTAAAAAATTATTTTTCACTTTTATTGTTACTTAATTGTACAACCTATTTCTATTTAGATAGAAAGCGTATAGAATGCGTGGAAGCTGAGTAGCTGTGACTTAGATTAGTTGAACTCTGGGAAATCTCGGATTTCAACCTTTTTCGCTGCTACTGCTCATTTCATTTTTCCGGAGAAAACCTTATGAAACTTAAATTACTTGCTTTAGCTGGTATCATGACTGCAACTATGGGCCTAACTGCCTGTGACAGCAACAAAGAAAACGCTGCTGAAGATTTAGCTGATGCGCAAGAAGAAGTACAAGACGCTTCAGAAGAGCTAAACGAAGCTGCTGCTGAAGGCGAAGTTACTGCTGAAGCGGAAACTGGAGTTGCTGATGCTGAAGCGGCGGTTGCTGAAGCAGAAGCTGACATCGACGCTACTGCAACTGACCTAACAGATCCTACAGTGGCAGAACCTGTAGTTGCTGATCCAGCTGTTGACGCTGCTGACGAAGTTGTAGTTGTTGAAGAAGCTCAGTAATTTTTATTGCATAAGCGATAAATAGACTGTAGTAAAAAAGAGAGCGTGTGCTCTCTTTTTTTATGCCTATTATTTTATAGGCCTTAATAAATATGACTCATATTTCATTTTCGTTGCCGCCTCTAAGTAGTTAGTGTAAGCCACCAACCATTTGATGCCTTACAAGGCGATAGCGTCAATAGTTAAATTATCAACAAAGTAACTGCGCCAGTTTACATTAAGCATCAAACAGACGCTCATCGACTTTTTGACGGAATTTTTGTCCCGTTTTAAAGGTCACCACACGGCGTGCAGATACTGCAACAGGCTCTCCTGTTTTAGGATTACGACCTGGACGGCTATTTTTATCTTTCAGTTCGAAGTTGCCAAAGCCTGAAAGCTTGACCTCTTTGCCATCAATCAAACTCTCTGACAATTCATCAAAAAAACTCTCCACCAAACAGCGGCCTTCTTGGCGTGTGAGGTTAAGATGACTCATCAAATGCTCAATCATGTCAGATTTGGTTAAGGTGCTCACAGTACGACTCCTATGCTATGTCGTGATGTCAAATATCATGGTTTAGCGGTATGAGGGTAGCTATTATAAAGGTTTTTTGCCTTCTTTTTCACAAAGATTGCATTAAAGTCCTTTATTAATAACCACTTAGCACGCCCTATCAATAACAGTTTTTACAAATAGCAATGCTCTATAGCCTCAACAATGAAAAGACTATAGAGCATCACGTGTTAACGATAACAAATTTTAGCTGTCACGCAGCTGCACTGCGTGTTGGTCAACCAGCGCTTGCACCACCTTATCAGTGGCCGTTTTTACTGCTTCGTCAGACAAGGTTTGCGTACTGTCTTGCCACACTAATGCAAAAGCTAATGAACGCTGTCCTGCTGGTACGTTGTCACCTTGATAAACATCGAACAACCAAAGATCGGTCAATAGATTACCGGCAGCAGTACGTATCGTTGACGCTAGCGTTTGTACGCTAGTATCGCTATCTACTAAGATGGCGATGTCGCGACGTACTTGTGGGAATTTACTAGGCGTGGTGATCGCATGCTGCTCACGGGCGAGAGTCAGCAACGGCGCAAGTGACAATTGAGCCACCCATGTCGTAGGCAAATCCAACTGTTTGGCCGTGCTTGGATGCAACTGACCTAGCCAACCAACGTATACGTCGTCGATATATAATTTAGCGCTTTGGCCGGGGTGCAAGAAGGCAAGCCCACTACGCTCATAGCGAATACGGGCGCTATCGATTTGCGCTGGTAGCAGTTGCTCAATATCGTGTTTTAAGTCATAAAAATCTAGCGCACGATTTTGATAAGCTTGCTCATCCCATACGTCACCCACTGCCACCAAAGCAATACTTGGTGTTTGGACCAAGTCGCTCACGCTCTGACCGACGAAGCTAAGGCCTGTCTCAAAAAAACGGACACGTGGCTGCTGACGGTTTAGATTGTACTGTACACATGGCAATAAGCTAGAGAGCAAAGTACGGCGCATCACCGCCAAATCACTAGAGATTGGGTTGGCCAATGCCAAAACCTCACCCAATGCTTCATCATCGAGCAAGGCTTCTAGTTTTGCATCGCTAAAGCTAAAGCTAATCGCTTCCATATAGCCGTTGTCGACCAGCGCCAGCTTCATCTCATGAATCAAGTCTGCGGTATCGTCATAATCCATACTCACTTGCAAATGCGGCAAGACACTTGGAATATTGTCATAGCCATAGATGCGGGCAATCTCTTCGATCAAGTCCTCGAGGATACTCATATCAAAGCGATAAGACGGCGGCTTGCAAACCAGCGCGTCGCTCTGTTGCTCTACGTCAAAACCCAGTTGGATTAAGATACGCACCATCTCTGATGGATCAATCTCAATACCAATAACGTCACGGACTTTAGCGATTGGCAACGTGATGGGCGCGCACACTGGCAGATATTTAGAGTGCTCAACTGTCACGATCTGTCCAGCTTGCCCCGCCGTAATGCTAGTGATTAAATCACAAGCTCGTGCGAGCGCAATCTCTGGTAACTCAAAATCCACCCCACGCTCAAAGCGCTGTGATGCATCAGTATGAAGACCAAAGCGGCGTGCGCGCGCAGCGATCGCTAACGGGTTAAAAAAAGCACTTTCTAAGACGATGTTGGTCGTACTGTCGGTGACACTACTACGCTGACCACCCATGATACCAGCAAGTGCTAACGCCCCTTTGTCATCGGCAATCACTAACTCATCACCCGTTAAGGTAATGGTTTGCTCATTGAGCAACGTCAGGCTTTCTTCAGGCTGTGCCAAACGCACCACGATATCGCCTTTGATCGTATCGGCATCAAATGCATGTAGCGGCTGCCCCAACTCCATCAACACATAGTTGGTCACATCGACTAAGAAGTTATGCGAACGTAATCCGGATTGCACCAGCGCGTCTTGCATCCATTTTGGTGTGTCGATACTACGATCGATATTGCTAATAGATTGCAACAAATAACGTGGACACGCTTCTATTGCACTGACGGTTACGGCGGGCGTAGGCGTATCAGCGCCGTTATCAGTAACTGCCACATTGGCAGGGATCTCTGGCATTTGCATCGGCAAATTGTTAATGACCGATATCTCGCGGGCAATACCGCGTACGCTAAAGCAATCGCCACGGTTTGGGGTGATTGAGATATCCAATATCTGATTGTCTAAGCCTAAATAGTCACGGATATCGGTACCGACTGGTGCATCAGCTGGCAGCTCAAGCAGACCATCAATGCTATCGGTTAAATCAATCTCGGATGCGCCGCAGAGCATACCGTTTGAAGCCACACCGCGCAGTTTGCTTTTTTTGATTTTAAAGCCTTTCTTGTCATCGCTCGGTAATACTGCACCAACGGTAGCCACTGGTGCTTTCATACCAACAGTAACGTTGGGTGCGCCGCAGACAATTTGTACGGGCTCAGCGCCACCGATATTCACCTGTGTGACGCGTAGCTTATCCGCATCTGGATGCGGCTCAATGCTGATGACTTCACCGACGACCACGCCACTGAATGCACGGGCAACTGCATAACGATCGTCAATCTCAAGCCCTGCCATGGTCAGCTGTTCGGCCAACTGCTCACTGGTATTATCGGGATTTACCCATTGACGTAGCCACTGTTCGCTAATTTTCATAAATATCTCGAATCAAATTTTTGGAGTAAAGGTAGACGTATTAACAACGAAACTCTAGCCAAATTGCTTTAAGAAGCGTACGTCGTTTTGGAAAAACAAACGCAAATCATCGATACCGTAATACAGCATCGCAAAGCGCTCAATACCCATGCCAAAAGCAAAACCTGTGTATTTGTCACTATCGATACCGCAGTTGGTCAGCACTTGTGGATGCACCATGCCGCAGCCCATCACTTCAAGCCATTTGCCATTATCGTCGAGGATGTCTACTTCAGCAGAAGGCTCTGTAAATGGGAAAAATGACGGACGGAAACGTACGGTCAGCTCTTTGGCAAAAAACGCCTCTAAAAACTCGCTAATCAACCCTTTTAGCTCAGCAAAAGTGCTCGACTCTGTGACCATGAGCCCTTCTAGTTGATGAAACATCGGTGAATGAGTTTGGTCTGAATCATTGCGATACACACGGCCGGGGCAAATAATACGAATCGGCGGCTCATTCTTTTCCATGGTCCGAATCTGCACCGGGCTGGTATGCGTACGCAGTAAATAATGCGCATCAAAATAAAAAGTATCGTGCATCGCGCGGGCTGGATGGTGCGACGGAATATTTAGCGCCTCAAAGTTGTAGTAATCGCTCTCAACTTCAGGGCCAGTTGCCACGTTGAAGCCTGCTTGAACAAAGTACTGCTGCATACGCTGGGTAATCATGGTGACTGGATGCAAGTGACCCTTTTGCCCACCGCGAGCAGGTAACGTAACATCAATACTCTCGGCTTCTAACTTGGCATTGAGCGCGGCGACCTCAAGCTGCTGCTGCTGATCGCTCAGTGCTTGCTGAATGCGGCTACGCACCTGATGCAACCAGCCACCGTAGGTCTTTTTATCGTCAGCATCGAGCTTACCCATCTGCTTTGACCAGCCCGTTAATGGGCTTTTCTTACCAGTCAATTGCACTCGTAAGTCTTGTAGGGTACGCGCATCGGTTACTTGCAGAACTAAAGCTTCAGCGGCACTCGCAAACTCGATAAGCTGAGCTTCATTAAGCTCATTGAGCTCTGAGGACAAGGTCGGTAGCGCCGACAAGTCGTTGGTGGCGGCAGGGGTAGTCATAAGACGCATTATTCCTGATTTAAACGGGCTGTTAATTGTAGGGATTTGACCAAATATTGCAAACCATTTACCCAGTCATTTTAGTACAAAGACAGATGATATGAATGGCTTGAATATTTAGACGGTGATCAGCGTGTTTTGACGTCAATCAAGTCCAACATCGCATACGCTTAAAATAATTTAATATAAAAAAAGCCACCGACCAGCGGTAGCTTTTATTAATATCGTACTATTAATCAATATTAGTCCTATCCGTTTAGATACTTGCTTAAGTAAGCCTGATACCTAAAGGATGGGTAATATTTAGGCCAATTCCGCTTTTGCTTTTTCGACCAATGCTGTGAAAGTCGCTGCATCATGCATAGCGATGTCTGCTAGAACGCGACGATCGATGGCGATGTTAGCTTTTTTCATGCCATTGATAAAGCGGCTATAGCTTAAGCCGTTTAAGCGTGCACCAGCATTGATACGTGCGATCCAAAGACGACGGAAAGTACGTTTTTTGTTGCGACGGTCACGATATGCATATTGACCAGCTTTGGTCACTGCTTGTACCGCTACGCGGTAAACACGTGAACGGGCACCGTAGTAGCCTTTTGCGCGCTTTAAGATTTTTTTGTGACGGCGATTTGCCTGTACACCACGTTTTACACGGGCCATAATTTACTCCAAGATTTCTTTAATCATTGTTAAACGAATCACGATGTCATTGAATAATAGACATCGTTGTCAGATTGCAAAGTCAGATATCTTTAATCAAATAATTTTTAATTAAACACAAGTGACAATAGGCTATTAGATGTATGGGCACATACGACGAACTGCTGCTTCGTCAGACTTGTCCACCATCTTAAGACCGCGCAACTGGCGAATACGCTTAGCTGATTTCTTGGTCAAAATATGGCTTTTGAATGCTTGCTTACGCTTAAAGCCGTTCGCTGTTTTTTTGAAGCGTTTAGCGGCACCGCTTCTGGTTTTCATCTTAACTTTCATGATGATTTGCCTCTTTTTCTGTGTTAGAACCTGGTCGTCAAATAGTAATAATGAATAATCATCATATAAACAACAACTATCTCTCTATTTGCCTCGAGGTGGGAGGCGCTATTTTAGCAGATAGCACGTTGTTTTGCCAAGTAAAGTTTTGGCTCTCTTCTAGTCGCCCATAAAGACAAACAACCTGTATGAGCTGAGTGACGATCTGCTCATACAGCATCCTAATAAAAAAACGAATATTTTTCTAAATAGATTGAATGTCAGTTGCAGCTGTGCTTTAGTAACACTAAGCTTTGGTATAATCTAAGCACCGATAAAGCAACGCTATTGACCACTTTTATTGACTCTACATCCTATGGTCATAATCATTATGACGCAGCCCACCTATCCCATGATAAGCAGAGCTCATCACCTGCAATCAGTCTAGGAGATAACGTGTCAAAACATGAGTTAAACTTTGATAATGATCTATTCGTCTTCGAGACGGTAATGCGTGTGCGTCATACCGAAATCGATACTGGGCAATATATGACGCTTGAATCCCTGACCGCTTTATTATCTGAGGCACGCTTAAGGTTTTTATACTCTAAAGGTATTAAAGAGGTCAACGCGGACTATCAAGGCTTATTGGTTGATGAGTTACAGCTACATATCATGAGCCGTGTACGGGTACGTGAAGAGCTATTGTTTGAGGTGGGCGTTGAGCCACTGTATGATAAGGGCGGCAACTTGATAACAAGAGTCACCCGTATGTACACGGGTGAAACGGTGGCAAAAGCACGGCAGCATTTTGTCAGTTATGACTTTCGCCTGAATAAGACAACCCCACTTGATCACACGATCAAAGAAGCGTTGTATCCGCATCTGTTTAAGCATTAAAATGACGCTATACATTAGGCGCACGTACAATAATAGGGTGTCAGCTTAGATAGTAGTATGTCAGCTCAAACAGCAACTGATTCAAATGTTGCCCTTATACCGATAACAGTCTGACTCAAATCACTCTGACCATCCATAGAATGGTCAATGACTAACCCCTTACCCTTTTTTTACTTTTTCACTATAAGATGATAGACATATTATGACTTTACCTGCTTGGCTGACCGCCATAAATTTTAATGCTGATGGTTTAATTCCGGCAATTGCTCAAGATCACAAGTCTGGTCGTATTTTGATGATGGCTTGGATGAATAGCGACGCGCTGCAATTGACTGCGCAAACACAAACCGCGGTTTATTTTTCGCGCTCGCGGGCCAAATTGTGGCACAAAGGAGAGTCGTCAGGTCACACTCAGACCGTACATGATATTCGCTTGGACTGTGACGCCGATGTGATTGTGCTTAGTGTCACCCAAGCGGGTGGCATTGCTTGCCATACTGGGCGCGAGTCTTGTTTTTACCAGCGTTTAGATTTATCTGGCCAAACACCAAAATGGCAGACGGTTGATAAAGTCCTAAAAGACCCTGCTGATATTTATCAAGCCCATGAGTCTACCAGTGCCAATTCTCAAACCAAAAACACTCGCGCAACTGCCAACCCTGACACGGGCCAAGCACGCGTTGATAAAAACTCGGTGTTACAACAACTGGATCAGGTATTGGTAGAGCGAAAACAAGCCGATGCTGACAGCTCTTATGTGGCCAGCTTGTACGCTAAAGGCTTGAATAAGATATTAGAAAAAGTTGGTGAAGAGAGTACGGAGAGTATCATCGCTGCCAAAGACTTTGCCAATTGTGATGAAAATAGAGACAAAGCGCAGTACGATGAGGCCCGTCATGAGCTCATTTATGAAGTGGCGGATGTCTGGTTTCATACCTTGGTTGGACTGGCGTGGTTCGATATAGAGTCAGATGCCGTGTTAAACGAGCTGGGTCGGCGCTTTGGTCTCTCAGGAATCGATGAAAAAGCCGCACGTTAACTTGTAAAATGACAAAATAAGCGCCTAATCTATTTGATTGTGGTTGCTTTCACCTTTTTGTCATAAGGGCAGGTTATAATATAGCTCTGTTTCACTTCAAACTATATATCGATGCTTTTTGTTTTATTTTCACGCTTTTATAAACTCAAAGCACGCATATAAAGACTGAAAACCAAGTCACAAGGATACCATTATGGGTAGTTTTTCTATTACGCATTGGCTGATACTGTTGGTTGTGGTGGTTGTCGTATTTGGCACCTCAAAACTCAGGAATGCTGGCAAAGATTTGGGCGGTGCGGTCAAAGGCTTTAAAGAAGCGGTCAAAGACGAAGAGAGCGATCATGCCAAAAAGCATGTTGTCCTCGACCACGAGGGCAATGCACGTACAACAGAACATCCAGCAAACAAAAAGGTGAATGATAGCGATATTCATACTGCGCCTGCTGATGACAAGCACAATGTATAACGCTTACAGCCTCTAGCCTGCTTCATTTAAAATAGTGACATTCAGCCGTTATGTTTGATATTGGGTTTTCTGAATTACTCCTCTTTGGTGTTATCGCCCTCATTGTCTTGGGTCCAGAAAAACTGCCTCAGGCAGCGCGTACCGCTGGGCAATGGTATGCCAAGATTCGTCGCACGGTCTCCACCCTACAGTCTGAGATAGAGGCGGAGCTGGACTTAGCTGAGACACGGCAACAAATGCAAAAAGAGCTGGCTAAGATTCGCCAAACTGAAGCAGAGATGAGGCGAGAGATGGCTGAGATGCGGGGCAATATGAAAGAGTTTGAAAGCTCGCAAAGCCACTCAATAAAGGCCACACATACCACCGTCACGAATAAAGAGCACGCAGAAGTCAGCCCAGAACCAGAGCACGATCTCAACGATGATGGTGTAGGCGCGGCCAACCGTAGCAATACTCTGCCAGTTGCTCAACCCATGATCACCAGACCATGGGAAAACATGTGGTTTCGCCTAGGTGCTTATGACAAGGCGCGTCGTCTGCCTATGCCGCCATACTTACCGAACTATAAGGCCGATACGTTATTAAACGCTCATTTGGACAAGCCCTTAAAGCCACAGGCTTCTGTAAATCAGCAGGAAACCAAATAATGGGATTGTTCAAACGCAAAAAAAGCCGCCAAGAAAAAATCACTGATATAGATGTGGCTCACCCAGATACCCCAGACGTTAAAGCAACGGCAAAGGCAGACCATGACAAGGAGTCTGGCGAGGTTTTAAATGCGTTGGCTGATATGCCTATTACTGAGCATCTGATTGAACTGCGTAGACACCTCATCAAAATATGTGTGGCGGTACTGGTGATATTTTTGGGTTTAGCAGGGTTTTCACGCGAGCTGTATAATTTTTTGTCAGATCCGTTAGTCGCCCAGTTGCCTGCTAACTCGACGATGATTGCGACAGACATCACCTCCAACTTTATGGCACCGATACGACTGACCGTTTTTGTTGCCGCGTTTTTGGCGATGCCCTATATTCTCTACCAAATCTGGTCATTTGTCGCGCCTGGCTTGTATAAAAAAGAAAAGAAAATCGCTATACCAGTGCTTCTGTCTTCTATCTTTTTATTCTATGCTGGCGTGGCTTTCTCTTATTTTATCGTGCTAAAAGGCGTGTTGAAATTCTTTATCATGTTTGCCCCGCAAAACGTCCTACCGATGACAGATATCGATAGTTATCTAAACTTTGCCTTAAAATTATTTATGGTGTTTGGGTTAACGTTTGAGATTCCAGTGGTGACCTTGCTATTGATATTGGCTGGCATTGTCTCCATTCAGAGCCTAGAAGATAAACGTCGTTATATTATTGTTGGTTGTTTTGCCGTGGCGGCCGTCGTCACACCGCCTGATGGCGTATCGATGCTAATGCTAGCGATTCCAATGTGGTTATTGTTTGAGCTTGGATTGTTTTTGGCTAAAATTTTAATCAAAGATGAGCCTAGCCCTGCTCTTGCCTCAATAGATAAAGAATAAAAGACTTAATGTCCTTACGTGGTTTGATATAAATCTATTCAATAGAAAAAAATAATGTTTTAATTTACCATTATTTTGTTTTTCCCTTATCCCATGAATGAGCTCAGTGCTTATTATCACGATTGAGCATCACTATCGTCTATCAGCCATTGTTTATGCAGTGGCTTTTTTGCCGTCGTTGTTTTTAATCCCTTTTCGTATTTTAGGTAGCTTTATTATGTCCGCATCTATGCCAGCTTATATGAGCGATCCCACTGACGAGCAGCTGAGTGCGCTGAATATGGCAATGGATCACAAGTCATTTAAAGTGGTCGCTTATGCGGGCGCTGGTAAGACAACGACACTAAAACTGATCGGTGAACGTCTACGTGGACGCGGTTTGTACTTGGCTTTTAACAAAGCCATTGCCAATGATGCTCGCTCCAAGTTTCCGCCCCATGTAGAATGTCGCACCTTTCACTCGCTGGCCTATCGACATGTCGCTCGCGATATCACTGCCAAGCTGTCGTTGCCACGCTTTTCTCCCAAACGTCTCGGTGATGATTTGGGATTGCAACCTGTGCAAGTACGTCGGCAAATGGATGGCGTGAATAAATACATTACCCTGACGCCAGCTCGTCTGTCGCGATTCGTCAGCGATGCTGTGAGCAATTTTTGTAGTACGCATGCCAGCTATCCTGCACCCAGGCACATACTGTTTCCAAGCTGGCTCGATGCGTCAGATGCAGAGCAGCTACGTGAGATGCTCTACCCTGCCGTTGAGCAGCGCTGGCTACAGTCGATCGATGCCCGTCATCCTGCCGGTATCGGACATGACATTTATCTCAAGCTTTGGGCGTTGTCCAAGCCTAGCATTCCAGCGGACTTTATCTTATTTGATGAAGCGCAAGATGCTGATCCCTTGATGATGGGGATTTTGACTCAGCAGCCACGGCAAGTGATTTATGTGGGTGACGCGCATCAGCAGATTTACGAATGGCGCGGTGCAGTCAATGCCATGAAAAAACTGCCCCTACCGCAAACCTTATTGACCCAGTCGTTTCGCTTTGGTGAACCGATTGCAGAAGTGGCCAATACTCTATTAAAAGCCTTGCAAGAAGACGTACCGCTAAAAGGCAATCCCAATAAACAATCCTCTACCGACAAAGGCATGGTACATAGTAAAAAAGATGCCATTTTGTGCCGTACCAATGCCGCAGCCATGGCGCAGCTATTGACAGGTCTTAAACTTGGCCATCGGGTGGCGCTACAAGCCGATACCGATCGCATGCTCAAATTCTGTCAGGCGGCAGAAAATTTAAAAAACGGCAAATCCGCTTACGGCGTACCCGAGCTGGCGTATTTTTATAATTGGGGTGATGTACAAGAGTACGCCGAAACCTCTGAGGGCAGCGATCTAAAAACCCTAGTCAAATTGGTCGACGATCATGGCACCAATGTGCTCAGCCAAGCGGTCAACAGCCTAACCAGTATCGAAAATGCTGACTATGTCATCTCTACGGCCCATAAAGCCAAAGGGCTGGAATGGGGAAAAGTACAATTGGATGATGACTTTTATTATGATGTCACCACCAATGCTGTCAAAATAAGCCCAGAAGAATTGCGCTTGCTTTATGTCGCCTGTACGCGCGCGCAGAGTAATTTGGATATTCATAATATTAAAGACTTGATATCAGGATTACAGACGGGCAAAAAAGTGATTTTCGGCAACACTTAACCCTTCTTAGTATTATCGATCAACCTAAAACCTGATCTATTTATAACGACTTCTTAGCAGTGAATAACCAGCATGAACCATAATCAGCAGCTTCAAGCACGACAAAACACCATACACCAGTTATTTGCTGACCCTGTCCGCCTCCTTGCACCAATGGAGGGCCTGACTGATCCTTTGATGCGGCAAATCTTAACGCAAATTGCCGCCGACTTGGGCCGTCCTTATGATTGGTCAGTCAGTGAGTTTATTCGAGTCACTCAGCATCTCTTGCCTGCTCACGTATTTTATAAATACGTCCCTGAGCTGCACCATGGCGCCAAGACAGCATCAGGCACGCCCATTCACGTACAGCTACTCGGTAGCGACGCGCAGCTCATGGCAGAAAATGCGGCTTATGCTTGTGAGCTTGGCGCACCAGCCATTGATATCAACTTTGGTTGTCCTGCTAAGACCGTCAATAGTCATCGTGGCGGCTCAGTGCTGCTTGATGAACCAGAAGTGATGTACGACATTATCAGCGCCGTGCGTCGAGCTGTACCTACCGATGTTCCTGTGTCTGCGAAGATTCGTTTGGGCTATACCGACACCAGTCGCATGGATGACATTCGCGCAGCCATTGCTTCTAGCGGCGCTGATTGGCTGACCATTCATGCCCGCACAAAAACCCAAGGCTATAAGCCGCCTGCCTATTGGGATAAAATCCAAAATTTTAATGCGCTTAGCATTCCAGTGATTGCCAATGGCGAGATATGGACAGCAGAGCAAGCAAAGGATTGTATGACTCAAGCAGCAACCCCCCACCTAATGTTAGGTCGCGGCGCAGTCACTCGTCCCGATTTGATTGCACAAGTCGATAGTGACCGTCATAAAAATTCAGAAAATACGACGATACTATTGTGGCAAGATCTGATCGCTCATCAGATTAAATTCTTAGAGGGCGCAGCTAAAAATGACGTGGTTTTAGTGGGTCGCTATAAGCAGTGGCTGGGTATGCTGACCAAAGGTTATCGTGAGGCGCAAACCCTGTGGGAAGGTATCAAACGAGAAAAAAACAAAGCAGCAATTATTAGCGCACTGTACACCAGTGTAGGCGAATAATTCACTGCTTTTATATTAAAAAAAGGATGTTTATCACTATCTGTCGTTAAACACTGACTCGAATCGCTAAGTAAAATAACATCAAACAACAAGCAATCGATAACACCCACAGGATGGAGCGAAATGTCGCCAAATTGGTGATGTACGCCGCGCAATACCCAATACGAATCAACACATACAGCCAAGCCAATGTATTGATAATCAGTTGCGGCACAAAGAACAACATGGCCACCAGTACTGCTGCCAAAAATACCGGCAAGGTTTCATAGCTGTTTTGCTGTGCTGCGTTAGCACGTGCGGCCGCACCCGTCGTACGCTGCAGAAAATCACGCGGATGCGCATTGTCAGTCAGACTAAAGCCACCAATGATTTTTGCTGTCAACGCCATTAAAAGCGGCAGTAGGCTTGCTACCACCATGGCCCATATTGCAGAGGCAGCGATATCAGGGACCAATCCAAAGAGTGCATTCATTATTTTCTTTGCCCCTACCCTGCGATAACTTCAAAATCATGCGTGATATTCACGCCGCCTTGTGCCAACATCCGGCTGGCCGAGCAGTATTTTTCTGCTGATAGATTCACAGCCTTTTCAACTTGTTTGTCTTTAATGTTTTGACCCGTCACAACAAAATGCATATGAATGTCAGTGTATACCGCTGGTACTGTTTCAGCACGCTTGGCGGTCAACTCACAACGTACATCTTGTACCTCTTGGCGAGATTTCTGCAGAATCGATACCACATCATAACTCGCACAGCCGCCAAGCCCTAACAAAATAAGCTCCATCGGGCTTGCCCCTTTCTCCTTATCGGCATCGATTTGTACCTCATGTCCTGACGGTGAGACGCCCATAAATGCTTTATTTTCTTGCCACGTAACGCTTGCTTTTGATTCTGACATCTTAGATTTCCCTTAGTTGCTTTTTAATTGGCTTCTTTTTAATTGGTTTTTTTTACTTAAAAAACTGATTATCGAGGTAGGCTATTATGATTTTATACCATCGTTTATTGGGTTAGTGTAGCATAAGCCCAAACCAGATTTTATAAAGACATCACTTACCTAAAAGCCTCTTCGTTTATCCCTTTACTGAGCGGCTGGCAATGAAGCAGACGTCAACCATAAAAATATCTATGACGTAGACCAAAAAATGCCCAATTATAAACCATTGATTTTAAACGGTTAAACTCGTGAAACATTTTATAGCAAAATACTGTTACACATTTTGCTTGTTTCTTGGTTTAATAACGGTAATGAATCTTATTTTTGCCTGATAGCGATAACAATCACCCTATAATAATTATGCTTGCTGTCATGGTATCAGGTCGAAATAAGCGGTATTTTAAACAAATTAAAAAGGTTTAGTCATGATAGATGCAGACGGCTTTCGCGCCAACGTCGGCATCATCTTGGCAAATACACAAGGGCAAGTTCTGTGGGCAAAACGTATTGGTCACAACGCTTGGCAATTCCCGCAAGGTGGTATCGACCGCGGGGAGACGCCGATGGATGCGATGTATCGCGAGCTCTGGGAAGAGGTCGGCCTGCATCCACGTCATGTAGAATTATTGGCAGTGACGCAAGATTGGTTGCGTTATCGACTGCCAAAACGCTATGTGCGGCATGGACAGTACCCTTTATGTATTGGGCAAAAACAAAAATGGTTTTTGCTCCGCTTAGATGAGCCAAATACTCAACATATTCGCTTTGATGAAGGAAAGCCAGAATTTGATCATTGGCAATGGGTCAGCTACTGGTATCCACTTGGACAAGTGATTCACTTTAAACGAGGAGTCTATCGCCGTGCTTTGCAAGAGCTGGTACGCGAGCTTCCCCTAAAACAAGAGCTGATCATTCCTGAACAAGACAATCACTTGTTGGTGTGAAGATCGCTCGGTTGATAACACAACAATACTCGGTTGATAACACAATAATAGATACCCACGATAATCGCTAGAGATTTTAGCCATTATCGTGGGTATTTTTTATGGGCAAGTTTTATCATCATTTTGCATCATGATGACACTCTCTACTGCTAATCCCAGCAGTAATGGTGGCGTCTTTTTTCCTGTCTTTATGCAAAGTTAAAATACTTTGGGTACGCGTCCCATAAGTTGGTGTGTTCTGATCCTTACTGCCAAAAGCAACAGGCTCGATATAAACAGAAGATAGCATCTGCTCAATCTCAACAGCTACGCCAGTATTGGGCAGTTTGTCCGCTGGCGCTTGTGTGCTATCTGATAACACATTGAAGGCCGCCTGTTGCCAGTGCGCAGGTGAGCTGTTCTCTGCAATCAGCGGCAACACTTCTTGCCGTAAACGCGCTCGTAAACGCTCGGTTTTAAACCAGCTTTCTTCTGGTTGACCGTTGGAGAGAACGTGCAGTCCGGTATATAGTGGCGTGGGTGCATGGCCGCGATTATTGACGATGACCGCTTGGGCGGCGTCACCAACGATAAGATTGAAGCCAGCATAGTCTTGTAAGCTCACCTGCCGCGCAAAAGCCATTGGGCTCATACTGCTGGTCAAAAAACGCGTTACCAGCTCACCGCGCGAACGTTCGTTCGAACCTGCCTGTACGCCATCACGAAAGTTCAATACCGCAGCCCAGCGTCCGTTCTGTTGGTGAAAATCTGCACTTTGCTCTTGGTGAACCCCCAACCAAGTACCACCGCTTTGGCTGTCACGCCCAGCATAGATTGGCTGGTCGGGCCACTGGTGCAACCTTTCAGTTGGACGCTGTAAAAACTCATCGCGGTTTGACAGTAGTACCAATGGCAGCTCATCAAACAACTGCCAAGCAATGGCGACAATACACATAACACTCCTTTTGTAGAATCATTCAACGCGTAGACACGTAGGCACTCTGACACGAGTAACAATCCTCGTTTTAGATTTTATTTGCTCATCTCTAAAAAACAAAAACCACAATGGATTAACGCAAATGGACTGTTATATAAAATTAAAAACCTATAACCGCCCAGAATCACGCATGCCTTAACGATATCACCGTAGCCGTTTTGGCGATTTTTAGCAATAAATGTCTTTATATCTGTAATTCAGCCCTTCTATCTTGCTGCACCAACCTTTTTTATTCTCACCTTTATGGTGCAACTTATGCACAGTCATGCACTAAATTAAGGAAAATAGCCGATAATATTTGATTATTGCTCAACTATTACTCGATTAGGGGACTTTTTGACTTGGCATGGAACTTGAACTCTTAATTAGTGTTCAGGAGCAGTATTTATCTTTGTGTTTATTTAGGAGATGTCCATGTTTTCGTTACCCATGCTAGCCAATCCTCAATTTATTAACGCTCATTTCCACGGCAAAATGAAATCACACTTTTCGCTATTAGCCATTGCCGTCGTTGGTAGCTTGAGTCTCGCTGGCTGTCAAAAGCCTGCTGAGACTGCGACAACAGAGACAACGACAGAAACCACAACCGTCCCTGTGGCTGACGGCGACACAATCAAAGTAGGCATCTTACACTCGCTGTCTGGCACCATGGCCATCTCTGAAACCTCTTTAAAAGACACTGCGCTAATGACCATTGATGAGATCAATGCCAATGGCGGCGTGCTTGGTAAACAACTAGAACCTGTGGTCGTTGACCCTGCCTCTGATTGGCCCTTATTTGCTGAAAAAGCCCGTCAGCTATTAACACAAGACAAAGTCGATGTGATTTTTGGTGGTTGGACATCGGTATCACGTAAGTCCGTACTGCCAGTGGTTGAGGAATTAAATGGCTTGATGTTTTATCCCGTACAGTATGAGGGTCAAGAGCAATCAAAAAACATTTTTTATACTGGGGCTGCCCCAAACCAGCAAGCCATCCCAGCGGTAGAGTACTTGATGAGTGAGGAAGGCGGCGGCGCCGAGCGTTTTGTATTGCTGGGTACTGACTACGTCTATCCACGTACCACCAACCAGATTTTAAAGGCGTTTTTAAAGTCAAAAGGCGTGGCTGATGAAGACATCATGGAAGAGTACACGCCATTTGGCTTCAGTAACTATCAAACCATCGTATCCAACATTAAAAAATTCTCAACGGGCAAAAAGACAGCGGTAATCTCTACCATCAATGGCGACTCAAACGTGCCGTTTTATCGTGAACTTGCCAACCAAGGGATCAAAGCCTCAGATATCCCAGTCATGGCGTTCTCTGTGGGCGAAGAAGAGCTGCGCGGCATTGATACCAGCTTACTACAAGGACATTTGGCGGCATGGAACTACTTTATGTCGATCAAAAACCCAACCAATAGCGACTTCACTAAACGCTATAAACAATATGCCATAGACCATAACCTACCGAACGCTGACAAAGTGGTGACCAATGACCCGATGGAAGCCACCTATGTCGGTATCAATATGTGGAAACAAGCGGTTGAAGATGCTGGTACTACCGATGTTGATAAAGTGCGCATCAGCATGGCTGGGCAAACATTTGACGCCCCGTCAGGATACACATTGAAAATGGATGAGGAAAACCATCATTTGTGGAAGCCTGTCATGATTGGTCAAATACGGGCGGATGGTCAGTTTGACACCATTTTTAAAACGCCAGAGGTCATCCGAGCGCAGCCATGGAGTGAGTATATCCCCAAATAAATTGTGCTGACAAGCACATGGGCGAGAAACGCAAGATAGACATCACATCAGTAACCGTCCTCTTGCCGACTCTCCACATTTATTTTCAACCATTTACAGACCTTCAAACCTTAACCATATCTTTACTATTTGATACGCCACATAGTAAAGGCTGAGGGTTTGTTGTCTGTGAAAAACAGGGAGCCACACATGCAGCGCCATACTTTACGTGCTACCATAGGAAACCCCACGCCCGTCGTCACACCCTATCAGCGCGCCTCCATTAATAACACCAGCATCAATGAAAAAATAAGCCTGTCATCTGCTTTTATGCAGTGGCTGCCACGACAGCTATTGTGGTTATTAATACTCAGTACGGTCACGGTGGCTCACGCTCATGAGAGCCAAACCGAGCATACGCACAGCAGCGAAATGGCCACCCAAGCAAATACGGTAGCAGTGACAGCAGCTGCGCTAAATACGCCCAGTGACACCCTGCAAACTCAGCACGAGCAATCGCTCATCACGCCAGAATCAGCACCAACCAGCCTGCCCTCAACTGCGGCCTCAGGGGACGCTATCGAGCAGTTTGTGGCGGGTGATTTTGGTCAGCGGCAAGCCATGCTAAGTCACTGGCCAGGTTCGGTTGAGAGCCTGGATAATTTGGTAGCGTTCATTGAAAATGACGAGCTATATCAAGGTAACAGTGGACAAACTTATTTGCTCAATGCCGATGATCAGCTGTTTACTTATCCTGATAAAAAAGAGACGGCAGATTGGCCAAGTGATTTGTCACCAATCACCCTGACCAATGCGCTCCGCTCGGCGCTTATCTTTGGGCGCGCCAAGGTCAAGCTAGAGTCTGACAAACCCGCCCAGCGTCTACAAGCCGTGGCGATTTTGGCTGACAATATTGACCAAGTAGATCCCGCCATTATTACAGCAGCAGCGGCTACCGAGGACAATGCTAAAGTCAAAAAAGCACTGGCCGCATTGCAAGCGCGTATTGACTTCAAAAACGGTGATCTGCCAACGCAAATTGCGGCACTGTCTGTGCTTGCTGACAGCGACAGCCCGCAGGTATTGGTAGATATCGAGTCTGCCCTTGCCAATGATAATGTAAACTCCACGCTCGAAGCGGCCCTTATCGATGCCAGAGATAGCGTGGCGCGCCGTATCCAAATAAGCACATGGACCGGTCATATCTTCACGGGTATGAGTACCGCCAGTATTTTACTGCTGGCAGCGCTTGGCCTTGCCATTACCTTTGGTCTGCTTGGCGTGATTAATATGGCGCACGGTGAGCTGATTATGATTGGTGCTTACACCACTTATATGGTGCAAAACTTATTTCAAACTTACCTGCCAGATATGGTTGGTTGGTATTTGCTTGCCGCTATTCCAGCGGCTTTTATGGTCAGCGCTATCATCGGCATGATTATTGAGCGTATCGTGATTCGTCCGTTATATGGCCGTGAGCTAGAGACTTTATTGGCCACCTTTGGGGTGAGTCTAATTTTGATGCAATTGGTACGGATGATTTTTGGCGCGCAAAACGTGGAAGTTAGTAACGTGGCGTGGCTCAGCGGCGCTTATCAAGTGTCATCAAGCCTTGTGCTTCCTTATAACCGTATTGCCATCATCGTGTTTACTATCATTATCGTGGCGCTCTTGGTGTATTTACTTAACAAAACTCGCTTTGGTTTGTTTATACGAGCAGTCACTCAAAATCGTCAAATGGCGCGTGCTGTCGGTATCCGCTCCGCCCGTATCGATATGATGGCATTTGGTTTGGGTTCTGGACTGGCTGGCATGGCTGGCTGCGCTTTGGCTCAAGTAGGCAATGTGGGCCCTGATTTGGGTCAAACTTATATTATTGACACGTTTTTGGTCGTGGTCGTGGGCGGTGTCGGACAAGTATGGGGCGCGGTATTAGCCGCCTTAGGGCTTGGTATCAGCGGCACAGTACTCGAGATTGGTATTGGCGCTGTATTGGCTAAAATTGTGTTGTTGGTTCTTGTGATTCTGTTTATTCAGAAGCGGCCACAAGGTTTATTTGCACTCAAAGGCCGCTTTGTCGAATAAGGAGACCGCTATGATAGTGACCAAATTACTGTCTGATACACCGCGTAGCGCCATTTTAATTGGTGTGTGCTTTGCCATACTACTGATACTGCCTTGGCTACACTTGATGCCAGAGGCCTCCCCTTTTTACCTATCCGCCTACTGGATCACGCTCATTGGCAAAATCATGGCACTGGCCATGGTGGCCTTAGCGTTAGATCTCGTATGGGGCTACGCCGGTATTTTGAGTTTGGGCCACGGTTTGTACTTTGCCTTGGGTGGTTATGCGTTTGGCATGTACTTAACACGCGAAACAGCGGGCGACGCCTTGCCCGATTTTATGCGCTTTTTAAGCTGGACTGAAATGCCGTGGTACTGGGCGGGCACCCAAAACTTTTGGTGGGCCATGGCGCTGGTGGTACTGGTACCTGGTCTGATCGCTTTTATTTTTGGCTTCTTTGCCTTTCGCTCCAAAATCAAAGGCGTGTATTTTTCGATCATCACCCAAGCGATGGTGTACGCCGCAGCCTTATTATTCTTCCGTAACGAAACGGGCTTTGGCGGCAACAATGGCTTTACGGGCTTTACCACGCTACTTGGCTATGACATTACTGCCGCTTCAACCCGCGCCTTGCTGTGCTTTGTTACTGCCGTCGCGCTTTTGCTGTCCTACATGGGCCTACGCTATTTGATGAATCAGCCTTATGGCCGTGTGCTTGGCGCCATTCGTGATAGCGAAAACCGCTTACAGTACTTGGGGTATCGCACGCTATGGTACAAGCTGTCTGCTTGGGTATTATCCGCCGTCATTGCAGGTATTGCAGGCGCGCTCTATGTGCCACAAGTGGGGATCATCAATCCGAGCGAGATGAACCCTGTGAACTCCATTGAAATGGCGGTCTGGGTGGCAACGGGCGGTAGAGGCAAACTGATTGGTGCCATCTTAGGCACCGGTGTGGTCAATTCGGTTAAAACCTACTTTACGGTCGCCTATCCTGAGTTTTGGCTATTGATACTAGGCGGGCTGTTCGTGGTGGTCACCCTGTTCTTACCCAACGGTATTATGGGCTTGTTTGACCGCTTTAAAAAGGAGAAGCAATAATGCTAAATCAAAAATCACTATCGTCCAAGCCGCCTACTCGTGTCACGCCCGAAAGTGAGTCATTAAATAATACCCTTAGCGCTAATGGCAATATTAGTAATAACGGCAAGCCATCTAATCCAACCAATGAATATGGACGTACGCATGGCGGTGATGGCCTCAGTCACCCAAAATCAGCAGAGGTGGATTTTAGCCATGGCATTGCTCTGTACTTAGAAGAGGTGAGTGTTTGGTTTGATTCGTTTCGGGCACTCAATAATTTGTCGCTCTACATTGAAGAGTGTGAGCTGCGCTGCATCATCGGCCCCAATGGCGCGGGCAAAACCACGCTGATGGACGTCATTACTGGTAAAACCGGTCCCACTAAGGGCAGCGTATTTTTTGGTCAAACCCACAACCTTGCCAGCTTATCAACCGAAGAGATCGCCGAGGCTGGTATTGGCCGTAAATTTCAAAAACCGACCGTGTTCGAAAATTTTACGGTGATGGACAATTTGTTGCTTGCCGCACCCAAAGACAAGCGCGTCGTCAAAAGCTTGTTTAATAAACTTGATGCCGACACTCGCAATACCCTTGATGCTACCTTGCAGCAAATCCGCTTAACAGACAGTATCAACAAACCTGCTGGCCTGCTCTCACACGGGCAAAAGCAGTGGCTTGAGATTGGCATGCTCCTTATGCAAAGTCCCAAGCTTATTTTGCTTGATGAGCCTGTGGCTGGCATGACCGATGCCGAAACCGAGCACACCGCTGAGCTGTGCCTGCGTCTCAAAAAGAACCATACTTTAGTAGTGGTCGAGCATGACATGACCTTTATCGATGCTATTAGCGAAAAAGTAACGGTATTGGCGCAAGGGGCTATTTTGGCCGAAGGTACGTTAGCTGAGGTACAAGCCAACGAAGCGGTGATTGAGTCCTACTTGGGTCGATAAGCCGTTATACAATTCGAGGTTAGGAGACAATTATGTTACAAGTTAATGCCATCAACCAATACTACGGCGGTAGTCATATTTTACGCGATGTCTCGTTTACCGCGCCCGTGGGCGAATGTAGTGTGGTACTTGGTCGCAATGGCGTAGGCAAAACCACGCTGCTTAAATGTCTGATGGGCATATTGCCAATCAAGTCAGGACAAATTTTTCTCAATGATAAAGACATTAGCAAATTATCATCTGAGCAGCGCGTACGGGAAGGCCTAGCGTACGTGCCGCAAGGGCGCGATATCTTTTCGACATTGACGGTCGAGGAAAACATTTTGATTGGTATGGCCAAGTTTTCACGTAGCAAAGCGCGGCAAGTGCCGACGCATTTGTATGACATTTTTCCCGTACTCGACGAGATGAAACATCGTCGCGGTGGAGATTTATCAGGGGGTCAGCAGCAGCAACTGGCTATCGCTCGTGCGCTAGCCTCTGAGCCAACCGTATTGATTTTAGATGAGCCGACTGAAGGTATTCAACCATCTATTATCAAAGATATTGGCCGCGTCCTGCGCGATTTGGCCAATCAAGGCGACATGGCCATTGTACTGGTCGAGCAGTTCTACGAGTTTGCCGAGGAGCTTGCTGACAACTACACCGTACTGTCACGCGGGCAAGTAGTGTCGCAGGGGACAGGCGACAGCATGCTAGCAAACAACGTGCAAGAATTGGTCGCCATTTAACCCCACTCGGTCACGCTCACGTGATAATGACAGCCCGATAGCGTTAAAGACGGCATGTTTGCCCTAGGCTATCATCTAGCGTCACTCCCCCATAAAGCAAATAAAGTACGGTTAGAAGTGATGCCTCATCTTACCCACCTCCAGTGACTGCCGCCTCGCAATTGTGTATGCCCCGCGGATGAAATTTGCTATTATAGTCAGCACTTTATTATCAATATTATGATGCCCTTATGATGATTCATCCTCAGTACGATCCTGTCGCCTTAGCACTTGGACCCGTCGAAGTCCATTGGTATGGACTGATGTATTTACTGGCATTTGCTGCCGCTTATGGTTTGGCATGGTATCGCAGCACCAAACGCGACAACTGGTCTACAGACATGGTCTCGGACTTGGTGTTTTTTGGGGCACTGGGTGTCATTTTAGGGGGCCGGGTCGGCTATGTGTTGTTTTATCAATTCAGCGAGCTGCTAGAAAATCCCGCTTATCTATTCAAAGTCTGGGAAGGCGGTATGTCATTTCATGGTGGCCTCATCGGTGTCATGCTTGGTATGCTGTATTTCGCCCGCAAGTATAAAAAAACACCCTTTCAGGTGCTTGATTTTATCGTCCCGTGCGTACCGACTGGTCTGTTGTTTGGCCGTATTGGTAACTATATCAATGGTGAGTTGTGGGGCCGCGTCTCTGATGGCGGTTATAATTGGCTCACTTACTTTCCTCAGGCGGCGGGCTTTGATATGCAGCTACTACAGGCCAATCCTGAGCTGCAAGATATTATGATTGAGGTCAATGGACAGTATCTACTGCCGCGCCACCCGTCACAGTTGTATGAAGCCTTTGCCGAAGGGCTGCTACTGTTTCTCTTTTTGTGGTGGTATTCCTCAAAACCTCGTCCTCGTATGGCAGTCACTGGTGTTTTCATGTTGGGTTACGGTTTTAGCCGCTTTATCATCGAGTTCTTCCGTCAGCCGGATGTCGACCAAGGATTCATTTTGTTAGGTTGGATGACCAAAGGACAAATTTTGAGCGCCCCGATGATTATTATTGGTCTGTTCTTGGTCGGTTACGCTTACAAACGCGGTATCTATGATTGGGGCAAGCAAGCTGCTTATTAAGACGGTTGCTTCAATACCGACAGTGATAACTTGAATATGAATAATAGGGCAAATGGTGACAAACACCTACCCTAGCAATACTTTTAACAATGACAGTGTTTATAACGATAATTCGCCCAGTAGTAGGCGCTGTCGGCAGTAATTAAAGAGCATTTTTTATGATCAATGGCAACCAAAGTAATAACGAGCAAGCGTATCTTGATTTGCTGCGCCACGTCCTCGCTAATGGTACGGAAAAAGGCGATCGTACTGGTACGGGTACGTTAAGCCACTTTGGCGCGCAGTTACGTTTTGACTTAACGACAGGCTTTCCTCTGTTAACGACCAAAAAAGTACACTTTAAATCCATCGTCTATGAGCTACTATGGTTCTTAAGCGGGAGCACCCACGTCAACTACTTACAAGAAAACGGCGTGCGTATTTGGAATGAGTGGGCAACGGCAGAACAAACCGCCCGCTTCAACCGTCCTGCTGGCGATTTAGGCCCAGTGTATGGTCATCAATGGCGTAATTATGGCGCAAGTAAGCGTGAAGATGGCAGCTACGACAGCGATGGCGTCGATCAAATAGCGCAAGTTATTGAGCAAATAAAGCACAACCCCAATTCACGACGCTTAATTGTGTCAGGTTGGAATCCGGGTGAGGCAGAACAAGTCGCCTTGCCGCCTTGTCATACGCTGTTTCAATTCTTTGTCGCGGACAATAAACTGTCGTGCCAGCTCTATCAGCGTTCAGCAGATTTATTCCTAGGTGTGCCGTTCAATATCGCAAGCTACGCGCTATTGACCCACATGGTTGCGCAGGTTTGTGGACTCGACGTTGGCGAGTTTATCTGGACGGGCGGCGACTGTCATATTTATCAAAACCACCGCGAGCAAGTCGAACGACAGCTGACACGCTCGCTTTATCAGCTGCCAACATTGACGCTCAACGCGGATGTTGATAATATTTTTGCTTTTACCTATGAAGATATTAGCGTGGATGGCTATGAGTCACATCCTGCTATTAAAGCAAAAGTGGCGGTATAAGCAGCTGTTTTTACTTCATTTTTAATGAGAATAACAAGGATATATTATGAGTTATGCCCGCACTGAAGTCGCCCAAATCGCTGCTATTAGTAGTAATCGCTGTATCGGCAAGGATAATAAGCTGCCGTGGCATATCTCAACAGACTTGCAGCATTTCAAAAAGCTGTCCACCAAAGAAAATGAGGGCGCGACGCAAGGTATCGTCATTATGGGCCGCAAGACATTTGAGTCGATGGGCAGCAAACCGTTACCAAAGCGCGTGAGCTTTATTATCAGTAGCCAGTTGGATTACGCTGAAAAAGCAGGCCTAGTCGGCAACGATAACGCCTATGTCGTACACAATTTAGACGATGCGTTAACGCAAGCCGCTAGTCTCGCCCACGGCGCGCATCTTGACACGATTTGGGTGATTGGTGGTGAGCGCGTATTTAATGACGCCATGATGTACACGGATCGTATCGAATTGACCCACGTAGACACTGACATTTCTGATGGGGAGGCTTTTTATCCAGAATTGCCCGATGACTTTGTGGTCGCAGCAGAATCTGAGCAAATGCGCGATGAAAAAAGCGAGTTAGCGTTTAGATTTGTGACTTACCAAAGAAAAGCCAATAAATAATAGCGACTCGCTTGTTAAAAATAAAATAATGGGGATATCATGGTTGGGTAAAACTGTCTATGATGTCCCCATTATAGTGTGGCCAACGCATCATATTAAGACACGGCCAAAACCAAGTTCAGGTCATAGCTACTTAGTATAATATTTGGTCAGGCTACTCATGCAGTACTTTATAAACCGTCTTCGCCAGCACCGGACCAATGCCTTGCACACCTGCCAATTCTTGCTGAGAGGCCCCAAGCAGCTGCTGCATACCGCCAAAGTGATTGAGTAAGTCACGGCGGCGCTTTTCACCGAGTCCTGGTATCACCTCAAGCACGGACGAGGAACGGCGCTTATCACGCTTCTTACGATGCGCTGTGATCGCAAAACGGTGCGCCTCATCACGAATATGCATCAATAAATGCAGCGCTTTGCTATCCATTGGCAAATCAAGCGGCTCATGGTCGATAAAGTGTAGTACTTCAAGTCCAGCCTTGCGCCCCTCGCCTTTTGCCACACTAATGAGCAAGGTATCACCAAGAATACCCAATTCTGTCAGCACGTCTTTTGCTATGCCAAGTTGTCCTTTACCACCATCGATGAGCAACAAATCTGGCAGTGGCTGTTTCTTATAGCGACGCGTCAACACTTGCTTCATTGCCGCATAATCATCACCGCCTTGAATATCATGAATCGCATACTGACGGTAATCACGACGACGCGAGCCACCTTGATCAAAGACCACGCAGCTGCCAATGGTCGCCTCGCCCATGGTATGGGAAATATCAAAACACTCAATCCGATCAATGGTTCGATCTGTGACATCGGCTAGCACGTCTTTTAAAGCGCCAAAGCGTGCATGCAGCTCTAAATAATCACCCAGCTTGGTTTTTAGCGCATTATTTGTATTCAGTTTTGCTAAGTCTAGCCATTCTGAACGGTGCTCGCGTACTTTATTCTTAATAACGACTTTGCTACCAAAATGCGTTGCCAGTGCCTCACTAACGGCATTTTGATCCGGCAACTCATGGCTTAAAATAATCTCTGCTGGTAAATCATCGGTCACCTGAAAATAGAACGACGTAATAAAGGCCGACAAGTTATCTGCAAGCGGCTCACTACTATCGACATCAGGAAAATAGTTCTTACCACCCAACACACGGCCACCGCGCACGGTAAGTACGTTGACACAAGTCATACCTGCCTGACTGGCAATAGAAATCACATCGGCCTCACCTTCTACCGTATAAACGGCTTGCCGCGCTTGTACTTCGCGCAGCATCGACAGCTGATCGCGATAAAATACGGCCTTTTCAAAATCCAACGCTTCAGCAGCACTCTCCATTTTTTCAATCAGGGCACTATGAATGTCGCTAGAATCGCCCTTTAAAAAGCGAATCGTGTTGTTAACATCTTCGCTATATTCTTCTGGCGACACCAAACCCACGCAAGGCGCACGGCAACGCTTAATCTGGTACTCAAGACAAGGGCGCTTGCGTTGTTTAAAAAAAGTATTGGTACATTGGCGCATTTGAAACATTTTTTGCATCAGCACCAGTGTTTCTTTAGCGGCATGGGCTGAGGGGAAAGGCCCAAAAAACCGTCCTTTTTGATGATTGCCTTTGCCGCGCCCATACGCCAGTCTGGGATAAGGATCATCCGCTGAAATGAACACGTAAAGGTAGGATTTGTCATCACGCAACAGAACGTTATAAGGCGGACGATGTTCTTTAATCAGGTTTTGCTCGAGTAACAACGCTTCAGTTTCACTACGAGTAATAATGGTCTCGATATTGTGAATACGAGCCACCAGCGCCCGTGTCTTGGGGTGGTCAATCGTTTTCGCAAAATAACTATTTACACGACTCTTTAGCGATTTGGCTTTACCAACGTACAGAATATCACCGTTTTTACCCAGCATTTTATAGACCCCTGGCAAGTTTGGCAGGCGCTGAATTAAATGCTTAAGGCGGACTGTTTTATCGTCGGCGGGGCTCGATGCTGAAACATTGACCATAGAATATTTTGCTCTTAAAACGTGATGAATATCAATATTTATGGGGCGACCACACCGATTTTGCAAGCTGATGACATGTTTAGCAACTGCCATAAAAAAAACCAGCACAAGGCTGGTTTTTTAAGCGTACTACTTGCAAGCTACTAATGACGGAAGTTTGGTAACAGCGCTGGAATACCAGGCAACATACCAACGATAGCCATCACCCCAGTTAAGACCACAAAGGTAATCACAGGAATAATCCAGCGGCTCATTTTCGAGAGATTGGCACTACGCTCTTTAGAGCCAATAAGTCCTAGATTATCAAGCACCAAGGTGATCGACCACCCAAATGCCGGATTGACTAACGCGGAAGCAAACACGACAATCGCTGCGGACTGCGTCGTTTTACCTTCACGTGTCATCTCCATACCCGCTTCAAGCAAGGGAATAAAAACCCCCACAATCAGCGCCACACACATCACTGGCTCCCAAATGGCCAAATCCATGGGATAACCCCACACACCCGCAATCAGACAAAACACACCCGTTAACACAGCCCCTGCCGGAATAGGACGCTTAGCAATCGCCGCTGGTACAATATAAGTACCCCATGACGACGCAAAATTCGCGCCGCCCAGTATCGAGCCTGCCACCTGACGAATAGAAGCGCTTGTCATCGTATCATCGATATCCATGAGCACACGCTCAGTACGTTTTGGATAGCTGATTTTCTGAAAGACTTGATGACCCAAGAAGTCTGGTGACCACATGGCGACAGCCAGTACGGCAAATGGCAGCACCACAATAAAGCTCTCAACAGTGGGTAGTCCTAGCATCCAACCGGTGTTTTCGCCCCACCAGTACATCGGGTTCATGTTTGGTAGACCTGGTGCCGTTTCAAACGCAAACGGTGCGCCCATGGCAAAAGCGACACCCCCGCCCAATAAGCAGCTTAAGGGCACAGCTAACCACCGCTTTTGGAAATTCTCAAGCACCGCATACAGTACAATCGTCAGTAGAATCACCACAAAGGCAATGTGCGCCATGCCAATGCCTTCCGCCCAAGCAAACAGATTTTTAACTTGTGAAATCGTACCAATGAAACCTAAATAAAGCAGCAAACCACCACACACGCCTTTACTGGTCAAGTTTGCCAGCAAACTGCCCCCTTTACTGATGGCTAGGAGCAAACCGAAGGCACCAATGAGCAGGCCAAAGGCCATCGGGTGACCGCCAGCGGCAACCACAATAGGAATCAGCGGAATTAATGGACCGTGAGTACCCGCAAGGTTGGCTGTCGGTAGCAAAAACCCTGAAAATAAAATGACAAAAAACGAGACAATTAATAGCTCATAACGCACGTTTTCTAAAACAAACGCGTCGCCCAAACCAAGTGGCCCTGCAAAAGTTGCGGCAATGGCACCCACCATGACCACCTTACCAATGGTTGCGGCCATTGCTGGAATGGTATCTTCATATTCAAAACGATAATCACGAAACGGTAAGTTTGCACGCCAGCGCTTTGGCTGCATGATCTGTAGTTCATGATTTAGATACGCGTCACGACTGTCAAAGCTTGCGCTTGATTGATGCAAATCACGATAACTGCCTGCAAGCTCGCTGTCGTAGTCGGATGGATTGGAAGGCTTCTGATTAGACCCTGGAGAAGGTATCTGAGTATTACTCATCACATTTCCTTATGTCGACTGAGACTTCGGTTAATTACAATAGTTGACTTAGCTCTATATCCAGTAAAGCGTCCATCACAAATTGCACGCTATTGTATGTCATGAGACCTTGAATTGCGAGCCTATAATTATTTAAAGATACTATGCGTCTCATTATTAATGATAACTAAAAGTTTGCATTTATCATTTTATGAACCTTAATTGGCTTTTATTTCGAAAAAGTAATAGTAGGAGAACCGACGTTGATCGGTTAATATGAGCTCAGAAAAAGGGACAATAGCTATGGTGGATACCTATTTTTACCGCTAATAACGCTTTAATAAGTTACGCTATAGTAGATCAAGTAGTATAAAACTAGCGTTACTCGATCAATGCTTTAGCCCGCTTTAAGACTAGGGCGTGTCCTCATTTTAAAAATGGTGATAAAAATGAGATAAATTGCAGGCAAACAAGAAAAATAGTGCAGATAATATTGAAATATTAACCAACTATTTGCCGCTGTTTGGCAAAATTTAGCCTTTTTTAGTCCATTTAGATGACTATCGATTGAATTGAGGACACGCCCTAGCGAGCTTCGTGGTTTTTCATTATGATAAAGGTTTTTTGGTCCCGCACTCTTTAGTACTTAGCATGTAAATGTATCTCAATCAGCAAGCATGTAAAATTAAAAAGCAAGATAATAGGATTGATTTATGAGTTTATTACCCATCAATTTTGAGACATTAAAACGTAAAGCTAAAAAAAATATCATGCCGCTGCTGACACCGCATTTACTTAAGTTGCGTATCAACACTTATGCCCCATACGTTGGTGCTGGCATTAAAATTGATCACATCGACCTTGATCAAGGACTGTGCGTGGTGAGTATGGGGTTAAACAGTCTGAACAAAAACATCGTTGGCACCCAGTTTGGGGGCAGCTTGTACGCCATGGTTGATCCATTTTATATGATAATGCTGATGCACCAATTGGGTAGCAGTTACGTGGTTTGGGATAAAAGCTCACATATCGAGTTTGTCGCTCCTGGTAACAGCAAAGTCACCGCTCGAATGAAGATTCCCAGCACCGAGATTACCACTATTCAAGAACTGGCAAAAAACGGTGATGCGGTGTTTCGCACGTACACAGTCGATCTCGTCGATGAACAGCAGAAAACTGTCGCTACCGTCACTAAGACGATATACATTCGATTACGCAAGTACAGTAAGTCCAAACATCAAAGTAGCCGCGTCGATAACTTTGACGTCTAATTTGATCACTAAGTTGATTGTTTAACGCCAACGCTCAAACTTAAAACCCCACATACAAAAACCCCAATCTAGCTTTCGCATAGATTGGGGTTTTGTCTTTTTTGGTATGGCCCGCTTATTTATAAATAAACCTATGAATAAGGGCTTGTATCTACTATTGCCTGAGCTTAGTCAATCATACGATCAACTAAGAACAGCCAGCGTGTGCTTAGATACCAGGGGCAGTTTCAACTGCATCCGGTACACCAGCGTCAGTTTTTTTCTGAGCAACTGGACGAGCACCAAGCTTTTCGCGGATACGGGCTGATTTACCAGAGCGCTCACGTAAGTAGTACAGTTTCGCACGGCGAACAGCACCGCGGCGTTTCACTTCAATGCTATCAATGATTGGTGAATGCAATTGGAATGCACGCTCAACACCAACGCCGCTTGAGATTTTACGTACGGTAAACGCCGAGTTTACACCGCGGTTACGCTTAGCGATTACAACGCCTTCAAAAGCCTGTAGACGCTCACGCTCACCTTCACGTACTTTTACTTGAACCACAACGGTATCGCCGGGTGCAAAGCTTGGGCGCTCAAGCAATTGAGCGTTTTCGATGACCTGAACCAATGGATGCTTGTTGCTCATGAGAGTTATCTCCTCACATTAGATAATAGAGGCTTAACGCATATCACCTGTTTGTAATAATTAATCGCATCTCTTTATAGTGAGACACAACGTAAATGGGTTATAACCAACGGCCATTATGCTATGACTCGTTTTATTATTGCTCAAAATTCTATTGCTTAACTGTTTATCAAAACTCGTTTTTATCTGCTTTTGCCAATGCTTTTAGCCACTTCGCTTGCGTAAGCGTTGGGGTAAACGCTTGCCATAAATCTGGACGACGCGCTTGCGTACGACTGACTTGCTGACTAAAGCGCCACTTAGCGATATTGGCATGATGACCTGAAAGTAAAACCTCAGGTACTGCCATACCAGCAAACTCATGCGGCTTCGTATAGTGTGGACAATCAAGCAAGCCATCCACAAAGGAGTCTTGCTCAGCTGACTTGTCATCGCCCATGATATCAGGCAAACGACGTATCACACTATCCATTAGCACCATTGCTGGCAGCTCGCCACCAGTCAACACATAATCACCAAGTGATACTTCCATGTCGACATACTGCGTGAGTAAGCGCTCATCAATACCTTCGTAACGACCGCATAATAAAATCATGCCATCATACTTAGCCATACTGACCACGCTACTCTCGCTGAGCGTCTGCCCTTGTGGTGACATATAAATCACCGGACAGTGCTCACTGTCGACACGGCAACCATGTTGACCGGCTCGCAGGCGCGCATCCTCAATGGCTTTTGATAATGGCTCAGCCATCATCACCATCCCAGGACCACCACCATACGGGCGCTCATCAATACGGCGATAGTTATCAGTGGTATAATCACGTGGATTGATGCAGTCAATCGTAATTTGCTCTTGAGTCACCGCCCGTCCCGTGATTCCAAACTCACGAATCGTGGCAAACATCTCAGGAAAAATACTAATGACGGCAAAATACATCTGATGTCTACTTACCTTAAGGCTAAAACAATCGGTGTGAAAACTAATGCCGTCTGACTAAAAAGCCAGAAGCGATACCACCAGAAACGATATCACTAAGTACGATATTAATAGTCACTTGGCCACGCCACCCGCACTGTTTTTTCAGTCATATCGACCTCTATCACAGTTTGCTTGTGCCATGGAATCAGGCGCTCTTCACTATCCAAACTGTCTGAATTTGCCGTTACCCGCATGATGTCATGGGCGCCGGTTTCAAACATTTCAGTAATATTGCCTAGATACTCATCCTGCTCGTTTATCACGCGCAGACTGACCAAATCCGACCAATAATATTCGTCTTCTGCTGTCTCAGGCAAAACGTCTTGTTCAACCCAAACGGTCACCCCGTTCATGGTCTCAGCAACATTACGATCAGGAATTTGCTCAAATTGAGCGACAATTCCTACTCCTTGTTCACGCCAAGCTTTCACAGTCAAAGGTTTCATGCCAGTGGCGGTTTTCATCCACCACGGCTGCATGTCAAATATGGCCGTACGATCATCAGTATCGCTAAACACCCAAAGCCAGCCTTTGATGCCATAAGGCTTCTTAAGCTGACCGATCTTCATAAGGGAACTAGCGTTTGGAGTAGATGACATAACGGCTAACCTAAAATGATTAAAACACCAACTGTAAAGGACAATTGAGTCAAAAGCGATAAACAGTTAATGGCGCACCCTGGTCAAACCAGTTACGCTATGTATTCTAAAGTCTTCTGAGTCATGCTTATAAACGTGTTACCAGCATCTCAGTGACAGCAAAAAACTTAAGCAGTTGCTTCAGTTTGAGCGGCAGACTTGTTGTAAGATTTTACCAATGAAGCAACGCGATCTGAAGGTTGTGCACCTTTTGCGATCCACGCATTGTACGCTTCCATATTTAGGCGTACTGCTTCTTCAGACTCTTTAGCGAGTGGGTTAAAAAAGCCGATGTTTTCAATATAGCGACCGTCACGCGCGCGGCGTTGATCAGCAACAACTACTTGATAAAATGGGCGTTTCTTGGCACCGCCCCGTGCTAAACGAATAACAACCATGTGAATTCTCTCTTTCGCAGGTATACCAAAAAGGGCATAATTATATCACAGTCTTGATTCATTGAAAACATAAACTGCGCTTATTTAATTATTTATTAACAATAGCTTAAATGCCCATCCATGTAAAACATTATTGATAACAGGGGTGAATTTCAACCAGTCGTGTTGTTGGTTTATTGTGCTACTCTATAGCATCATAGCACTGTCAATCATTAAAATGATCGCTCTCATCCTTAGAAGAATGAAACTGTGCTTTAAAAGTAGTCAGACAAGTCGTTATCTCTACTTTGAGTTTAATAAAATATCTCCCAACATGTTGGATTTATATGACCACCCCAAACCCAAAACCCCGTCGTAAAGGTTGGCTGCCACGCTCTTACTCTAACACTTGGTTGACAACCTTGATGGTCGCTTTTATCGTTCTTATCAGTGTCAGTTTGTCGATTCTGTTTTTTTGGCGCAGCCTGTATTTGCCCGAGCTAAAAAACCATGCGCGCTACCTGACAAGCGAGCTGCAGTTAATGAACAGCGTCAATGAAGACTGGCAAAATCGGCCTAAGGTGCGTCAATGGATTTACCAGCATTCCCATGTGGTGGTGGTGAATAATCCTAATGACTTTCCAGAGGTTTCTGATAAGGCCTTTGTTGGCGTCTTTACCGATGTGCTCCAACGCGAAATCGGCGCGCAGTTGGGTCGTCCTGTTGAGGTGTATTTTAAATTTAAACCAACGCCGCAACTTTGGGTACAAGACAGCCGCGATAACAGTTTTTGGATTCGCGAACCGGTGGTTTATTACTCTCAATACAGTCCAGGGTTGCTGGTACTGTTCCTTATTGGCCTGCCGATTTTGTCCCTCTTAACCATTATTTTACTCGCACGGCAACTAAATCGTCCGCTACGATATTTACAGCGTGCAGCAACCAACTATATTCGCCTTGGACATGCCACCACATTACCCACGCAAAAAGGTCCTACCGAGATACGTCAAGTAAACATGGCGTTCAACCGTTTATTTACCACTTTAAATCAGGCGCAAAAAGAACGAACGATCATGCTGGCTGGTATCTCACATGACCTGCGTACCCCATTGACGCGCATGCGCTTGACCGCCGAGATGCTGCCAGATGACTTTTTTCGAGAAGGGTTGATTTACGATATTGAAGATATGGACGCTATTTTGGAGCAATTTATCTCATTTATGAAAGATGGCTCCGATGAACCGGTCAGCCTAACCAATTTGGATACCATATTTAATGAAATTATGGTGCAGTTTTCGCCGATGGAATTTGTTTACCAATCAGAGTGTCACAAAGTGGTCCCCGTCCGTCCCATGTCTATCAAACGTCTCATTATCAATTTGGTAAACAATGCGAAGCGCTACGGTAAACCACCAATTTATCTGTCAGCGACGGTCGTGCCAACTTTCACAGAAACCGCGCCAGAAGCAGACAGCGATGTGGTCAGCGAGAGTGCTGTCAATAAAGAAGCACAAGAACAGTTAGTGATATGTGTGCGTGACTGCGGTGATGGGGTGGCAGAAGATCAACTAGAGAGGATTATGCAGCCCTTTGAGCGTGGAGAGACAGCGCGTACCACCCAAGGTAGCGGGCTAGGTCTTGCCATTGTAGGGCGTATCGCGCGTCTGCACCACGGGGCCGTGGAAGCCATCAACCATCCTGATGGTGGCTTACAAGTGTGCGTGCGTATTCCCCTACTCTCCAAGGTTGCTGGGGATAAGACGGTGGCCGCTGATACAGAGAAAACCCCTGTCTCTCACGACCTGACATCGGGTAAAGATGCCTAAAAATGCAGGAGTGGACATCTAAAGAAGTCTTTACATATTTTTTTTACGGTGGTTTGAAGCCGTACGGCCTAGTCTTTCGTTCCAATGACAGGCGGAATATATTTGGCACTATTGGTAAACGCTAAGGGCTGCGTTATGTCGTCTTTTGCCGCTTTTAACGTTTGTGTAGTCGATGGCTGCTGCAAGAATAGGTAATAACCCAACGTTAGCGCATTCAGAACTATCAAACCACCAAATAAATATGGCACGCTTTGCTCTCCTATACTTGCAAGCTACTTTTCAAAACCATCAGTTTACCGATAATCAGTCGACCTATGTAGTCAGCCTACCCCATAACCCATTGATTACGTTAACCCTATTTTAACTAAAGAAGATCAATGAGCCAATACGACGATACGACGATACGACGATACGACGATACTGTTTCACTTCACTATTTCACTTCAAAGTCACGCTCGCTTTTTTCTTGCGTCAATTCATCAGCCGCCAGAATTTGTGTCAGTGGTTTGATGGGCCAAGTCATGACAAATCGGGCACCACCAAGCTCTTGGCTTTCGTTTACCTTCATACTGCCATTAAACCAAAAGGCAATGCGCGACACAATAGACAAGCCCAGACCATAGCCACCTGATGCGCGTGTACGACTGTCATCTAACCGTGAAAACGGAATAAACACCTTTTCGCGATCTGCTTCAGGAATACCATGACCATCATCTTCTACACTCACAAAGGCATTGCCTTTTTTGACGCCCGCACTAATGATAATCGTCGTTTCTGCATAACGTAACGCATTACCTGCGAGGTTCTGAATCACACGGTGTAAATAACGTCGATCTGCGACTGCCGTGACTTTAGCACTGGGTAATTTAGTCACAATTTTGATAGGTTTGCCTAGAGCATTGGTTTCACGTTCAATCTGCTCAAGTAGCTCTCTTAGATTCACTGGTTCTAAATCCAGTTTTGGTGACCCCTCTTCAAGCTTGGCATAGGTCAAAATCTCATCAATCAAACCATTCAGCGATTCAATGTCTTCATCGATATAGTCACGCTGCATAAAGCGTGAGTCCTCATCATCCGTATCAGCCAGCATATCTACGGCAAAGCGAATACGCGCAACAGGGGTACGCAGCTCATGGGACACGGCACGCGTCAACTCTCGCTGTGATTCAATCAAACGCTTGATATGCGAGGTCATGGCGTTAAAGGTCGCTGACAGACGAGCAATCTCATCCTGTCCCAGTACCTGAACTTGAATATCAAGGTTGCCTTTACTGACCTCATTAACCCCGACTTGTATCAATTGTAGTTTGCGTTCGAGAGGGAAAATAAGCGCATACACACCCAAGCTGATTAAAAACATGCTGATAAGAATCATACTAATAATCAAATTAAGGGGATACCAATTAAACAGTGGCACAGGACCGATCAAAATTGCCATGTCGTTAATCTCAGACGGCACTATTACCTTGATAGCTGAATTACTTTTGCTGCTATTGGTGTCCTGTAACGAGATGACGACTTCATC
The DNA here is from genome assembly GCF_016107545.1 of Psychrobacter namhaensis. Classification (GTDB taxonomy): domain Bacteria; phylum Pseudomonadota; class Gammaproteobacteria; order Pseudomonadales; family Moraxellaceae; genus Psychrobacter; species Psychrobacter namhaensis. The sequence continues at coordinate 88,791 of NZ_JABASS010000006.1, read as the reverse complement.
ACGGCGTAAGCGCGCCAGCTGATCGGTATCCAAATCAAGCGCGTTGACGGCTTTAAATTCTAATGGAAAGGAGAACTTTTTTTCGAGCTGAGCCAAGCGTGCCCGTTTGTCAGACAACGTCATGTAATAAGACAAATCATCCAACAAGAACACAGCGATTGCCCGTACTTGCTGCTCAGTTACTTGTGATATCCTTGCGGTTAAAACGCTTTGGTCATCTGGCAGACGATAATAGACATCAGCATACATAGGTTGAGTGACATAACGAACGACCGTTTTGTCATTTTCAAAACGTCGCAGTTCACTGGCGTTAAAATCTATCTCACTAATAGGTACAACACGAAATTGTGAGCCAAATAAGCTACTGGCATCGGACAGCCAATACTCACGCTGCTCTTCATTGTCTTGATGTGAAATACCTTCACTGACCAGATGAAAAGCGCCCATGGCCATGTTTTCACGGTAGGACTGCACGCGTTCTTTATTGATTGTATCCATCAACAGCTGAGCAAATAACGCCACACATAAACAGACTATAAGTAGTCCAGCATAAATACGAACGAAGATACTGTGTTTTAAAGAAGAAACTAATGACATACGTGCCGTGACCAACTTAATAAATAAAAACTGCTGATATCATTTAGCCACTAAAGGCTGCATTATAAATGATATCGCGCACTGTTGAATAAAGAGCCATTCTGACTGCTGTACTTTAACGGATGTATGATCATCGCCTAAAACGGCATTGATACATCTGTTTTTGTACAGCACCCACAATAATTGCTTAATTAAAACACATAATGCTGTATTTAAGTTTAAAAATTAAAATTTAGCCACAAAAAAACCAGCAGGTAAGCTGGTTTTTTATTTTACGGTCATAATCAACAAGATACTGTCTGAGAAAAACAGACTTAATTGCCTTCCTTCACAAACAAATAACCCTTACTACGAACGGTTTTAATGCGCTTTGGGTTTTCTGGATCATCACCAATTTTTGGACGAATGCGTGAGATACGTACATCAATTGAGCGATCCTGCCCATCATACTCGATACCACGTAGGCGCTCAAAAATATCTTCGCGTGACAAAATTCGGCCAGCATTAGAAGCGAGCAACCACAGTAGGTCATACTCTGCACTCGTGAAATCAACCAACTCATCACCTAGGTTGACTGAACGACCACCATTATCGATGACCAATTCACCAAACTCTAAGCGCTGTGGGACATCTTCTGACGGCGCATTTTCTGAGCGACGGAGTAAAGCACGAATACGAGCAAGCAATACGCGTGGCTGAGCTGGCTTTGCAACATAGTCATCAGCACCCATCTCAAGACCTAGTACTTGATCCATGTCTTCAGTACGAGCCGTCAACATCAAAATAGGGTTTTGATAATGGGGGCGAACTTCACGGCACACCGTCAGACCATCGCTACCAGGAAGCATGACATCAAGCACGACCATATCTGGCTGTTCATTCACGATACGGCGAATCGCACGGTTGCCATCAGTTTCAATGGCTACTTCTAAACCATTTTTGACCAAGTAATCTTGAGTCAACATGGCCAGACGCTCATCATCCTCAACAATCAAAATTCGGGGGGTGTTGTCTTCTTCAGTCGTTGTCATTGTTATATCCTCTAATACATCTAATTTAAAAGCAGTAAAAGTAAGAGCGGTAAAATTAATAGCACCATACAGTGGCACAATTGATGTTCGTATAGCTGTTACAAACTTGGTAGCACAGTATACTATTAAACCTACGGCTTCCTGTACTATAGCTTATAGTCGTTAACAAAACCTATAAACTACACCGATTAAAACTTTAGTTTACGTCCAAAAATCATCCATTCTAAGGACGTACCCTTGAGTAAGGCGGTTTTTATTCACGCTTTAGTATTTAGCCCATGCAGGCAGCCACGCGTAGCGAGTCACACAACCACAGTGTTGTTAACTCTCACTTAGTACTTACTATCTATCGTCTCTAATATAACTATATATTGTCGTTGTCGCCAGTATCATTTTTAGAAATTTCTTAATAATAGTTGGCTCCTATGCCATCACACAGATATTTTGGGAACATTTATCTTCTTTAGGTAAACGGCAGCAAAATGCTTGATTGAATAAGTCGTAAAATCCATGGGATTAATCATAGGCACAAAAAAAACAGCCCATCATGGACTGTTTTTTTATGATTGGTTATCAGACTAGATTAAACCATTAGCCTTTTAAACCATAAGATTAAGCGCGGTTTTTGTACTTACGAATCGTCTGTAACTGTCCTACTGATTCTGCAAGCGATGCCAGAGCCGCATTGGTTTGTAACGTATCAGATTGGTTAACCAGCATTTGCTCTGCTTTTTTGCGTGCTTCAACGATTTTGCTTTCGTCAAGGTTATGGGCACGCACGGCTGTATCAGCCAATACTGTTACCATCTTCGGTTGTACTTCTAACACACCACCTGATACATAAATCACTTCTTCTTCACCATTTGGTGTCTGCACTCGCATTGCACCCGGCTTTAACAAAGTAATAAGCGGTGTATGACCTGGCAATACACCAATCTCGCCTTCGGTACCAGTAGCTATTAACATGCTAATTTCGCCTGAATACAACTCTTCACGAGCACTTACGACGCGACATTGTAACGTTGCCATACTTAACTCCTTACGATCAAAACACAATCAAAACTGCGATGCGTTACTTAGTGGCAAATAGATTTATTATGACCTATTTGCCTTTTAGCAAATGCTAACACAACTTAGGCTGCAGTAGATTTCATTTTCTCTGCTTTGGCGACTACTTCATCGATGCTACCAGCCATGTAGAAAGCTTGCTCTGGTAGGTCATCGTATTCACCCGCAATGATTGCTTTAAAGCTAGCAATGGTATCGCGTAGTGGTACGTATTTACCAGGTGCACCAGTAAAGACTTCAGCGACGTGGAATGGCTGAGACAAGAAGCGCTGAATCTTACGCGCACGATAAACGACTAGTTTATCTTCTTCTGATAACTCATCCATACCTAGGATGGCGATGATGTCTTTAAGCTCTTTATAACGCTGTAGAACTTCCTGTACCCCACGAGCCACATTATAGTGCTCTTCGCCAATCACTTGTGGATCTAGCTGACGAGAGGTCGAGTCTAGAGGATCAACCGCAGGATAAATACCTTGTGAGGCGATATCACGGTTTAGTACCACTGTCGCATCCAAGTGAGCAAACGTAGTCGCTGGTGATGGATCAGTCAAATCATCGGCAGGTACATATACCGCTTGTACTGACGTGATAGAACCTGACTGAGTTGACGTAATACGCTCTTGTAGCATACCCATCTCTTCAGCTAGTGTTGGCTGATAACCAACCGCTGATGGCATACGGCCAAGCAATGCTGATACTTCTGTACCTGCTAGCGTATAACGATAGATGTTATCAACGAACAACAATACGTCACGACCTTTGCCAGTAGCAGGATCTTTGGTATCACGGAAGTATTCAGCCATGGTCAAACCAGACAGGGCAACACGTAGACGGTTACCTGGTGGCTCATTCATCTGGCCATATACCATTGCTACTTTAGATTTACTAAAGTCTTCGGTGTTTACAACGCCAGCTTCTTGCATTTCGTGATAGAAATCATTACCTTCACGCGTACGCTCACCAACACCAGCAAACACTGACAAACCTTCATGCTTTAGCGCGATGTTGTTGATCAATTCCATCATGTTGACGGTCTTACCAACACCCGCACCACCGAACAGACCAACTTTACCACCTTTAGCAAACGGGCAAAGTAGATCAATAACTTTAATACCCGTCTCTAGTAGTTCAGTACTGTTTGACTGATCTGCGTAGGTTGGCGCTTCACGGTGGATAGACCACTTTTCGTCAGCGACAACAGGACCTTCTTCATCGATAGGACGACCAAGAACATCCATAATACGACCAAGGGTACCCGTACCGACAGGTACAGAAATAGCTGCACCAGTATTGGTAACCGTTAGGTTGCGCTTTAGGCCTTCGGTTGAACCCATCGCAATAGTACGCACGATACCATCACCTAGCTGTTGCTGTACTTCTAGGGTGGTTTCGGTGCCATCTACTTGCAAGGCATCAAAAATCTGAGGAACTTCGTTACGGTTAAACTCAACGTCAAGAACCGCGCCAATAATCTGTACAATACGACCGCTACTCATTGCGTTCTCCTTGAACTTCTATATATAGGTGTAGTCAATTATGAAACAGCAGCAGCACCGCCAACGATTTCCGAGATTTCTCGGGTAATCGCCGCTTGACGCAGCTTGTTATAAACCAACTGTAAATCGTTAATAAGGTCACCAGCATTATCTGTTGCCGCTTTCATCGCAACCATACGTGAAGACTGCTCAGAGGCAATGTTTTCCATTACCGCTTGATAAACAATCGACTCAATATAGCGACCAAGCAATTCATCAATCAATGTCTTGATGTCAGGCTCGTAGATGTAATCCCAGCTAAGTTCTGTCTGTAAGCCGCTGTCTTCATCATCAAATGAGTCCTCTGGCAGAGGCACTAACTGATTGACTATTGGCTTTTGGGTCATGGCATTAACAAACTGATTATACACCACATAGATACGGTCTAAATTACCGTTACTATAATCCTCAAGCATGGCTTGGACAGGTGCGTTTAATTGCTCAAACGTTGGTTTGTCGCCATAATCCGTCACCGCTGAGGTGACTTTGCCACCAAAGTTTTTAAAGAAACTCACACCTTTAGCGCCAATGACTGCAAATTCAGCTTGGACAGACTGATCTTGATAATCTTGGATACTTTTAGATAAAGCTTTGAACAGGTTAATATTCAAACCACCCGCCAGACCGCGGTCAGAGGTAATGACAATGTAGCCAACCTTATTGACTGGACGCGATACCATATACGGATGTTTGTAGTCTGATGAAGCATGCACCAAATGTGAAATAACCCGGCGCATACTATCAGCATACGGGCGACCCACTTCCATACGCTCTTGGGCACGGCGCATTTTACTTGCCGCTACCATTTGCATAGCACGAGTAATTTTTTGGGTGCTTTTAATACTGGTGACTTTGGCACGTATCTCTTTTAAGCTTGCCATAATGATTCCAATATAAGAGGGTTAAAAAGCATTGGCGCATGCGACAATCATTTGATACACAACATCACTCTTACAGAGTAACATGTTATATCTTGTGCATTACGCGATCTAATACCGGTAATGGTTAGAACAGTGGCGCAAGTATCTAAACAGACAACGCGCCACTTTGTACACGACAGTAATAACCAACTCGGCTTAACCCGTTAAATTAATAACTGTGATTTTGTTTAAAGGTCTCTAAAGCTGACTTTAAACGACCTGCGATATCATCGTTGTAGTTCGCAGTGTCATCAATCTCACGCATCAATTCACTTTGCTCATCATGCATATAACGTAAGTAAGCTTCTTCGAAAGAACCGATTTTTTCAACAGGTACGTCCGCTAAAAACCCTTCATTCGACGCATAGATAACCGCGGCTTGTTCAGAGATTGACATCGGCTGATACTGTTTTTGCTTCATGAGTTCAGTAACACGCTCACCATGATCAAGCTGTTCGCGAGTGGCATCATCAAGATCTGAGGCGAACTGAGCAAACGCAGCCAACTCACGATACTGAGCTAAAGCCGTACGGATACCACCAGATAGCTTTTTGATGATCTTAGTCTGAGCTGCACCGCCCACACGAGATACCGAGATACCAGCGTTTACTGCTGGACGGATACCTGAGTTAAATAGGCTTGATTCTAAGAAAATCTGACCATCAGTAATTGAGATCACGTTGGTTGGTACGAACGCAGATACGTCACCCGCTTGCGTTTCAATGATAGGTAGAGCGGTCAAAGAACCTGTTTTACCCTTCACTTCGCCATTGGTGAATTTTTCTACGTAGTCAGCATTCACACGTGATGCACGCTCAAGTAAGCGTGAGTGTAAATAGAATACGTCACCAGGATAAGCTTCACGACCTGGTGGACGACGTAATAGTAGTGAAATTTGGCGATACGCGACTGCTTGTTTTGATAAGTCATCAAATACAATCAGTGCATCTTCACCGCGATCACGGAAGTATTCGCCCATCGTACAACCTGAATACGGTGCGATGTACTGTAGTGCTGCTGGCTCTGATGCTGAAGCAACCACAACAGTGGTGTATTCTAACGCACCAGTTTGTTCAAGCTTACGTACCACGTTAGCGATAGTAGAGCGTTTTTGACCAATTGCGACGTACACACACTTAATACCAGATGTCTTCTGCGCGATGATTGCATCGATAGCCATCGCGGTCTTACCCGTTTGACGGTCACCAATGATAAGCTCACGCTGGCCACGACCAATTGGGATCATGGTATCAACGGCTTTATAACCAGTCATTACTGGCTGATCTACTGACTGACGGTCGATTACGCCTGGGGCAATTTTTTCGACTTTATCAGTCATCTTGGCATCGATAGGACCTTTGCCATCAATAGGATTACCCAAAGCGTCAACAACACGGCCTAGCAGCTCAGGACCTACTGGTACTTCAAGAATACGACCAGTACAATAGGCTTTTTGACCTTCTTGCAGCTTTAGGTAATCACCAAGTACTACCGCGCCGACAGAATCACGCTCTAAGTTGAGCGCCATTCCGTAGATTTCGCCTTCAAACTCAATCATTTCGCCGTACATGGCATCTTCAAGACCATGAATCTGCACGATACCGTCAGATACTTTGACAATCGTGCCTTCATTCTTTGCAGTTGCACCCGCATCAAGGTCTTGAATACGCTGCTTAATCAGGTTACTGATTTCCGCTGGATTCAATTGTTGCATTGCCTTGTTTCCTTTAATTTATGATAACCCGCCCACTGACTTAAATGCTCTTACTATCACGCAGACATTACATGGCTGCGTTGATGAATGGCATTAGGCAGTTAGCTGTGTTTTTAACTGTTGTAACTTGCCGCGCATCGAATCATCAATGACTTTGTCACCGACTTTGATCGTAGCGCCTGCCAATAGACTTGGATCGACCGATTCGTGAATCACCACACTCGCATTTAGCGATGCGGCAAGACGCGTTTGCAGCGTTTCACGCTGGGCGTCGGTCAATGGATAAGCAGAGGTCACATATGCGTCAAGCTGCTTTAAGCTTACTGCCTTGTGACGGCGATAATGCTCATAAACTTCAGGAAGCAGCGCCAGACGCTCTTGTTCTGATAACTGTTTAACGAAGTTACTAAGTGCTACTGATACTTTTGGATAGCTGGCGTCACTGTCAGGGCGAACCCCTCGAGCCTCATCTAATAACTGCTTAAAAGCAGAGTCATTAGCGCTAGCTACTTGCGCATCATAAAGATCGACCAAAGCAGCTGACTTATGCTCAGCAGAAACAGCTGGATTGTCTAGCCAAGTACTGAACGACTTGTCATTGACAACGGTACTGGCAATAAATAAGAAGTTTTCCCACTCATTTACTACCCCATTTTCGTTGGCATAGTCAAACGCGGCTTTAGCGTACGGTCGTGCTAAGGTTGATAAGTCAGCCATTATATCCTCACAATTACAGCTTCGCCGCCAGTTGATCTAACATACTGGCATGTTTTTGCACATCGACTTTGTCTTGCAAAATCTTCTCTGCACCAAGGACAGCCAGTTCAGCAACTTGAGCACGTAATGACTCACGAGCTTGATTGATTTCTTGGTCGATAGAAGCTTGAGCTTGTTGACGAATGCGCTCGCTTTCCGCTTGGGCTTGCAATTTTGCATCTTCGACAAGCTGGTTGGCACTCTTGTTCGCTTGCTCGATTAAGGCAGCAGCTTTGGTCTTTGCAAGATCAAGCTCCTGCTGGACATCTTGCTCCGCGGTTGCCAGATCTGCTTTTGCTTTTTCTGCGGCATTCAAGCCTTCAGCAATTTTACGCTGACGCTCATTGATGGCACCGATAAGTGGTGGCCACACGAATTTCATGCAAAAAATCACAAATATTGCAAAAGCAATGGCTTGACCGACGAGGGTAAAATTGATATTCACGTGATCACCTCTTTGTTAATGAAAAATCAGTTTCATTGATCATGTTTGGCAGTCGAATTCTAACTATATTTGATAGAAAATCTCCGAATACCAAACATTTACAACTGAGCTTTCGGATTAACCTGCTAGAGGGTTAGCGAACAACAATAGCATAGCAATACCAACACCGATCATCGGAATAGCATCAAGAAGACCTGCTACGATGAACATACGAGTTTGCAATTGTGAGCCAAGTTCTGGCTGACGTGCAACACCTTCTAAGAACTTGCCACCTAGAATAGCAAAACCAATACCTGTGCCAAGTGCGCCAAGACCGATAAGTAGTGCTACTGCGATAACTGTGTAACCACCTAATACTGGATCCATTGATGTATCCTCATTTACCTATTGAATGTCTAATTAATGTTCAGTTGATGATGCAAGCGACATATAAACTATCGTCAGCATCATGAATACGAACGCTTGAAGTGTAATAACTAAGATGTGGAAGATAGCCCACGGTACCGATAACGCCCATTGAATCCAAAACGGCATTAGAGCAATCAGTATGAAAATCAATTCCCCAGCATACATGTTACCGAACAGACGCAAACCAAGTGATACAGGTTTGGCTATCAAAGTAACTGCTTCTAGGATGAAGTTGATGGGGATCAAAATCGCTTGTACGATTGGGTTTTTGGCACTAAATGGATGCAATGTTAACTCACCGATAAAGCCGCCCAACCCTTTTTCTTTAATGCTATAAAAGATAATCAGTGCAAAGACAGAGAACGACATGCCAAGCGTGATGTTAGGATCAGTCGTTGGAACAATCTTAAAGAAAACATGATGTGGATCATGGCCCATAGCGGCGCCAACTTGCCCAGCGATACCTGGAATGAAATCGACAGGTATTAAATCCATCAAGTTCATCAAGAAGATCCAAACAAAAATGGTCAACGCCAAAGGCGCAATCAATTTTGATGTACCACTGTATGAATCACGAACGTTGTTATCAACAAACTCAACGATCATCTCAACCGCAGCCTGAGTTTTGCTTGGCACGCCTGAGGTGACTTTTTTGGCAACCATCCAAAAGATGGCGCAAAATAAGATACCCAGACCGATTGACCATAGCATAGAATCAAGATGGATAGCTTTAAAGCCCATTAGCCCTGCTTCTTCAGCAGTATAGGCAACTTTCCAACCTTCGCCAGGTAGATAGCCATACGTCCAATTCGTTAAGTGGTGAGAGATATATTCTGATGATGTTTGCTCGGATGCCATAATGTAAGCTTCTTATTAATCAACGATTTAATCAACTACCAAAAATATGGTTGTCATCTGATGAGGTTTAGCCGCGTCTATTTATCTTGCTAACAAGCAGGAAAATAAACCATACTAAAGCACTCATGTAACCAACAACATCCAACCCATAGTTCTATTACTAATGCTACATCTAACAGCTTAAGATAAATTTTAGCTATCAAAAAAGGGCTTATGATAACTCAGTAATAGCCCTTGCATATGTACGCAAAATTATTATATGTGTGTTGCCTACTGGTTGTGTTTTTACGACCGGCGCTTGGTGTAGCGCTTATAAGCAAAATATTTAGCTGCCTATATTAATGCAGCGTTGTATTCGTGTAAAGTCAATTATGTTTCTTTTATCCACTGTATGAATAAGTTAGCCAATCGTAACAATGCATAACGTGGCTTTGCGTCTACAATTAAATTATGAGAATTTCATCATAATAAACAGTGTTGATAGCCAAACCCGCCCTACCCTAGCAGCGCATGCTTGCGTGCCACACTTATTTAAGACACTCATACTGCGGTCTTTGCCATTACTGGCACTGTCCCAAGACAGTTTTTTACGCTTTGACTTTATCGAACTAGTCATAGAGAAGCTGGACGGCAGGGTGGCTTGCCAGTACTATTAATAAATGATCTATATAGCGATAATTTATTAGCGCTAGCGTATATGCCACAACATCCAACTGTGACTAATTTGCATTACCATAAAACCGATAAACAGCGCAAGCGCAGATAGGGGTTGTACGGTAATAAAAATTAGTGTAAAACCAAACACAGTCAACAGCCATTTGGCCATCTGACCCCGATAAAGCTGGCTAACAATATGTTGGCGCGCGCGATATCCGGTATACCAAAAGATAAAAAAAGCAAATACTGCTTGGGTAGTAAAACTGAGTAGCGCACCGATCGCGGCACTCTTTGCTACAACAAGCTCACTACATAGCCAAACCGTATCTATGACCCAAACAAGGATAATAAGGATGAACAATATCCACGCTTGGCGCTTAATATAGACACCAATTTTATCTTTTTGCGTGCGTTTGGCAGGCTTGGTCATCGGTATTCCTACAGCCTTACAACTTTGGGATAATCTAGCATGCTTACGACACTTTTATCCGTGAATGGCTCATTTCTATAGGTATTACCTGTTAACCAAAATAAAACGCTCTTTATTATAGGGAGCATGAGACTGTTAAGCAAGCAAAATATGCCTTTTATCAGTCATCTAGCTAAACTATGTATGATTGGCCTGCCTATTGGTCAATCACACAAGGTCTAAAGTCTAACGGTGTCACGGTGGCCCAGGGGCTTTGAGCCAATGACTTTTAAACAGCTTATTTACAATATACATTGAGAGATTTGCTGCGCCATCGTCTGCCAACCACTAACAAAATCTTTGCTAGCGCTCATGTCCTCAGCCTGTATGGTGGTTTTTACAGGTTGGAGTTTAGCCAGTAGCCCTTTTGCAGGTTGGCTTTGGCTGACCAAACACATCTGTTTGGTGGGACGATGTTCATTCAGCCAGCGTAACTGGCTGGCTTTGGGAGACAAGTGGTGATCTGTACTTACACTGCCTGCCAGCTGTATTTGTGCTGCATTTTCAATATATTGGTACGCATCATGATAGGCCCAATAAGGGCGTTTTTTCTGGGTGGTCTTCTGTACCTTTGCTACCGCTTGCTCCATACGCTGAGCAAACTTTTTGGCATTGGCCTGATAAGTCGCTTTGTATTCTGGATTGGCGTGACTATGAATGACCGCCAATGCCCGAGTGATGGCTTTGGCGTTTTCAGGATCCAGCCAAATGTGCGGATCGAGGGTCCCTTTAATTGGCGCGCCTGTTACATCACGCAGCGGGTGGCGATTAAAAGCATTAAAGTCAAATAAAGCAATGGCGTTGGGCGCATTCTCCAAGCTGCCAGTCAAGCTGCTTTCTAGTGATGGACCAAACCAGACCACAAATTTGCTGTCTTTAATGGCTTTCATGTCACTGGGACTGATACTACCATGATGGCCCACGTTGCCAGCTTGTAAAATTTGATTGGCAGAAGGCGTGCCCTCAGTCACCGCCTGACTGAGTAAAAACATCGGATGATTGCTCACACTGACCGTTGCGGCCTGTACCTGTAGAGAGCCAAAAGCGCTAAGCGTTAGCACTACACCTATCATCAAGCATTTTGAACGCTTAAGCATGGTTCTTACATGATCAAAAAATGTCGGTTGGCTGGGTTTTTCAGGGTATGAATGCTGCGGGACAGCGGAACTATTGAGAGTATGGTGAGCAATCATGTGATGATATTCCTATTAAACAGGTATGACAGTACAAGTCAGTGTGACGCACTGGCGCAAAGACGATAGAGCATGGATTGATAGAATAACAGTGAGATTATTTTTATTGTTAATATGTTATACTATAACATTAATAGCGTACTGTGTTATTTTATCGCTTATTTTTTTGCCCTTCGCTTATACTGTCTGGCGTTATTATGTCAATACTAGGAGCTTGCGCCATGTCTGTCACTTCATCTACCTGTGAGCATCTGCATAACGTTCAGCACTTTTCAACGCAAGAGGTGACGGATCGAGTCGCAGCGGCAAAGGAGCAGTGTCGGGCACGCGGCGTCCGTTTTACCCCACTACGCCAACAAATATATGCGCTTGTCCTGCAAGCGACTAAGCCTGTGGGCGCGTATGATTTGATCACTCAGTTGCAACAAGCCCGCTTGTCCGCTAAAGATGAGGACATAAAAGCGTCAAAAAATGATGCAAAAAACGTCGCACCGCCAACGGTGTATCGCAGCTTGGAATTTTTGCTGGCCGAAGGTTTGATTCATCAGCTGACATCTATCAATGCGTATGTGCCCTGCTGTCATCCGCGAGCACAGCATACGGCCGCTTTTTTGATCTGTGAGCAGTGTCAGCAGGTACAAGAATGTAGCAGTGTGCCTGTGCAAGAGATGATGAGCTTTGCAGAGCAAGATGTTGGTTTTGTCGTGGCGCGTAGTGTCATTGAACTGAGCGGTTTGTGTCAGACATGTCAGTCAGGCCAAACGGTATGACGATTGATGCTCCCTATTTCTTATTATTCCTTTAAGCCGCTGTGACCTTATGAATGCTTCTAAATCACCCTCAAACCAACCATCAGTCGCCAGTACCGATGATAAGAAACCATTGTTAAGTTTACAAAATGTAAGCTATCGCATTGGACAGCAGCGCTTACTCTCACATATTGATATCGATATTGCTGTGAATGAGACTGTCAGTCTTATTGGGCCCAATGGCGCTGGTAAATCGACATTGGTCAAACTCATTTTAGGTTTGATTGAACCAACTAAAGGTAGTATCAAAGCGCATGAGCCGTTACAACTTGGCTATGTACCGCAGCGCTTTGCCATACCACCGATATTGCCGTTACGCGTAAGCGATTTATTGGGTCAAGCAAATAAGAAACGTTTAACAGCCAAACAGCGGCAGTTTATCTTTGATAATCTGTCCTTGACCCACTTGCTGTCGCGGCAAATGCTACATCTATCCGGTGGTGAGACCCAGCGGGTATTGCTGGCCCGCGCGTTATTAGACAAACCCAATTTATTAATTTTAGATGAGCCAATGCAAGGTCTTGATCCTGATACTGAAGTTTGGTTGTATCAATTCATTGATGAGCTGCCAGACTTTTTGCGCTGTGCCATGCTGGTGGTATCGCATGACTTACATTGGGTAATGCGCGGCAGTCGCCGCGTGATCTGCCTTAATAAGCATATTTGTTGTGAAGGGCGGCCAAGTGAGCTTGCGATTAGCACGGAGTTCCAGAAGCTATTTGGTCACCATTATGAGCAACCATACGTGCATCAGCCTCATGCCTGCGAGCATCACGCCCCAAGCGAGCTTTAAGGGTAATAATGTACCTCAAACCTCTAACGCTAAATGTATTAAATACAAATATCGCTTTTAGCCTTTATCAGCAACTTTACGGATATTTATTATGACTGCTTGGTTAGCCATCATTGCCCCCGCTTGGATCGCTGGCAGCATTTTAGCGCTATTGTCTGCTCCCTTAGGATGCTTGGTTCTGTGGCGGCGCATGGCATTTTTTGCCGATGCATTAGCACATGGCACCTTACTGGGTGTTGCATTGGCTGTACTGTGGCAATTGCCGATGGGTATTGGTATTGCGTTAGTCAGCGTGGTGGTCGTGTTGGGACTGGTGTTCATTGATGATGAGCGCCTGCCAGCGGATGCGGTGTTGGCAGTCGTTGCCGTCTCATTGTTGTGTTTAGGGTTATTAACCTTAACCCAGCTGACCGACCAACAAGCCAATGTCTTGGGATTTTTATTTGGTAACTTGCTGGAGCTTGACTGGGCCGACTTGCCCTTAATCGCTGGTAGCGTACTGGTTGGCTTGTGTCTACTCATTTATATATGGCCTGCTCAAATCAAACTTGCCACTCATGAAGCATTGGCACGCATACAGGGTGTTAACCCCACACGCCAGCGCCTGTTTTTTATGGGACTCTTGGCAGGATTTTGTGCGATTGCCTTGCAAGCTGTTGGGAGTTTATTAATCAGTGGTTTATTGGTGTTGCCAGCGCTAACGGCACGTTTATGGTCAAAATCGCCAAAACAAATGGTCATTGTGTCGTTGCTTATCGCCCAACTTGGCGTGACCTTGGGGGTGTGGGGCAGTATCTGGCTGGATATCCAGACTGGGCTGTCTATCGTATTGATATTAGCAATTTTATTTTTTATGGCGCTGATTTTGTCAAAAATTATCGCAGCAAATTTTTGGTCAACGCGCCATTAATCGTGTCACAGCCCATGCTATTTAACTGTTTTCCTTAACTGTCTCATCCAACTTTATTTCATTAATATTACTAAAGCTTTCATTTGCTTAATGAGGTAAACTTGCCCTAATACGGTTGGTGCTGATTAGCTATTATCATTATAGTGTGAGTTCATCTTCACACTCATAGCAGTAGTGAGCGGTGAAAAAACTGCTAATAGCCCGTTTATGCCTATTCATTCTAGCAACATCAATTGTTTTGTTTCGATGAGGGACTGACCCAATGCTAAGCTATCCTGTCAATAAAATCAGCACGCCAGATGATCAAATAAATGTTTTACAGCTCAGTGATTTACATTTATCCACGCCTGTCGCTGCCAGTACTGATAGTCACAGCCATTGTGACGAGGCAGCCAGTTGTCAGCGTAGCTTTGAGAAAGTACTACAGCAAGCACTGAGTGAAGATATGCGCTGCGATTTGATCATCGTGACTGGTGATTTAGTCAATCAGGTAGAGTCCACTATTTATGATTATATCTTTCAAGTCTTGCAGGCGACCCACATTCCTTTTGCTTGTATTGCTGGCAATCACGACGTGACTGATGAGAACGGGAAAGATCTGCCTTTCTTTCAACGTGAGCTGGTTGCCCGACCTGCGGATTCACGTCTGCTTAGCCGGCATGTCATTGAGGCGGAGCACTGGCAGCTGCTATTACTGGACTCCTCCGTCACTGGCGAAGTGGCGGGCGAAGTCACCTCCACTGATATTGACTGGTTATGTAATAGGCTTAGTACCTGTCATAAACCTGCGCTAATTGCCTTACACCATCACCTCATTCCTGTAGATTCGAATTGGATTGACACCCATATGGCAAAAAACACCGAAAGTTTTTGGCAACATATGGCACCGTTTGAGCATCTACAAGTGATTATCAGTGGACATACTCATCAAGAGCAGGTCCGCCAGCGTCAAGGTGTCACCGTTTATAGCACACCGTCTACCTGCTATCAGTTTATGCCCTATGAGGATGACTTTGCCCATGATAAAGGCGGACGACCTGGTTATCGCTGGTTGCAATTAGCCAACAATGGAAAGGTTGCAAGCTGGGTTGAAAGACTGGATACTTGATGGCCAGATTTAATGGCATAAATAATAGTGCCAGCCCTTATAGCTTGTGCCTTTAAGGGCTATTACTTAACGGGATATACAACGGCTGTTAATAGAAAATCTGACTTTAACGTAAAAAATAACTTCATTATTATTAGAAACAATGATACAACTTGTAAAATGCAACGAGGACTGTCTAATATTTGATATTAGGCCGAATGATAATAGCTAGGATGGCTACGTCGACCCCAAGCTAAATCTTCATAGTCAGTGATTGGTCGTAGTCTTTAGACAATGCCATTTACTTAAAAATATCTATAACAATATACCTGACTATTGCATGTCGATGTGAGCATACCAAAATAACGTACTATTAGATCAGCTGTGTTACTTGTATCACCACGTAGTAAAACGTTTGATAAAGGAATAAATGATAGCGTTTGTACATTAATAACGTCTTATCTTTTGATACGTCGTTTTATTGAATTAATTTGAAAAAGTAGGATACCCATATGAGCACCCTGACCCCAAATCCAAGTGAAGTTAAGTTTACGCCTTATGTGCCAGCCCCAGACGAAGAGTACATGTCTGATGCACAGCTAGAGCATTTCAAGGCTATTTTATTAGACTGGAAAAGCCAGTTGATTGGCGAAGCGGATCGTACTAAGAACTACATCCAAGATGAGTCAAGCGCTATGCCGGACATCAACGATCGTGCCACTCAAGAAGAAGAATTTGCGTTGGCTTTGCGTACACGTGACCGTGAACGTAAACTCATTCGCAAAATCGATAAATCTATGGTGGAAATCGAAAATGATGACTATGGTTTTTGTGAAACCTGCGGTGTGGAGATTGGTCTGCGCCGTTTAGAAGCGCGTCCCACAGCCACTCAATGTATTGACTGTAAAACATTGTCTGAGATTAAAGAGCGTCAAAACCAAGGGGCGTAAACAAGCTGTTATTGACGTAAGTACCAGAGTATAAATACCAGCACGAGCGGCCACAAGATTGGTCGCTCGTCGCGTTTTGGTTGAGGCGTTTTTTGACTAATGACCCATCACATGTCACAAATCCATAGGGCAAAAACAACGACTAAACACCGTACCCTTAGTACAGCAAGTAAAACTGACCCAACCAATCATACCTTTTGAGACTGCGACGACTCACAAAATAAGCTTATTTAAGCAATATCTTTTTACACGTATCTTTATTATTCTATCCATCACCTTTACTGATAATCCGCTACTTTAAAAACTAGCCAGATCCTTATGCCCAATCAAGCCCTCGCACCACAGCCTATTGGCCGCTTTGCCCCCTCACCCACTGGGGAGTTGCACCTTGGTTCACTAACCACTGCCCTTGCCAGTTTTTGCCACATAAAGTCCCTGAATGGACAATGGCTGCTACGTATCGAAGATACCGATACAGAACGCTGTGATCGACAGTTTACTGAGCAGATTCTGATCGATTTAGAGACACTGGGCTTACACTGGGACGGTGATATCATTTATCAATCTGAGCGTATTGATATCTACAATGACTACTTGTCGTCAGCCCTACGCCCACTGACTTATGGTTGCCAGTGCTCACGCAAAGATTTGGAGCAGTACTGGGCGCAAGAAGAACAAAACAGGCTTGTCAATGATACCAGCCAAGGCTCACCTAATAGGAAGCGTTATCCGCGCTGCTGTATCAAAGCTGATCTTAATAGACAAGAGCATAAACTACGCATACAGCTGCCAGACCATAGGATTGGCTTTAACGACGGTATCCAAGGGATACAATGGGATAACCCTCAGCAAACGTTAGGTGATATGGTGGCGCGCCGCCAAGATGGTATGATCAACTATATTTTGGCCGCCAGCCTCGATGACGGTCTGCAGCAAGTCACCCACGTCATGCGCGGTTTGGATATCCTACCCATGACCACAGCGCAAATCAGTATCATGCGGGCGGCTCATCTGCCAACTATCGATCATTGGTATCATTTGCCATTAATATGTCATCCTGATGGACAAAAGCTTTCTAAACAGAATCTCGCTCAGCCGATTGACACGCGGGATCCAAGCCAGCTCATCGCTACTGCTTTACAACTCTTACAACAACCCGCCGTCGATCAAGATACCCCCACCAATATGCTCAAGCAAGCGATTGCTCAATGGGACAACACACCGCTACAAGGTAAGCAACAACTGAACGCGCCTCATTGAACCTCATCAAAAAGCAAAAAGCGCCACCAGTAGCGACGCTTTTTGTTTAAATGAGGGCAGAGACTATCAATAAATCTGTTAAGAACCTAAAATCTATTAATAATATCGGCACTGGCTTTTTTCGATCTCAGGACTTTCTTTGTAGATTTTTAGCAATAGCGCTACCATGACTAGACTGATCAACATGGAAGAACCGCCATAGCTAAAGAACGGCATGGTCAAACCTTTCGTCGGAATCGCGCCCATATTCATCGCGGCATTAATAATCGTCTGCGCGATAAACACCACACCAATACCAAAGGCGGTGTAGCTCATACGCATCTGCCGGCGCTTGAGCGCATTATAACTGATACGCATCGCACTACCGATAATCAGCGCTTCGAGCACCAACACCATCGTCACGCCAACAAAGCCCAGCTCTTCACCCGTAATCGCCAATAAAAAGTCGGTATGAGCTTCCGGTAGATGCGACAGTTTTTGCACGCTCTCACCATAGCCCACACCCGTAAACTGTCCGCGACCAAAGGCGATCAAGCTACGAGCTAGTTGATAATCCGTATCTTGCACATCGTCAAACGGATCCATAAATGACATCACACGCACCAATCGGTACTGCGCCGTTGTCACCATTAAGACAGCCCCACCAATAGCGGCTGCACCCAAGGCTAAGAAATGCTTATAAGGGGCACCAGCGATGTAAAAAATCGCAAAAATGGTACCCAAAATAACGACAAAAGAGCCAAAATCTGGTTGCGATAACAGTAGGATGGTTATTAGCGCCACCACCAGCATAATTCGTAAGAAGCCATCTAAGCCATTACGCACCTCAAAAGAGCGGCGCACGACAAAATCAGACACGAAGACAATCATGACTAATTTGGCCAGCTCTGCTACCTGAAAATTAAACAGTCCTAAGTTCAACCAACGCTTAGAACCATTAATAGGCGTACTAAACAGCGTTGCTACGAGCAATATGCCGGTAATACCCAATAAAATAAACTGGGTTTCGGTCTTATATAACGTTCGCAACGACACACCATAATAAGGGATAGCGGCGATAATAAGACCAATCATCATGTACAGCAGCTGGTTATTGAAAAAGTATAGCTCTGTCATACCGCGGCTGAGGGCAAAAGGAATAGACGCAGAAGCCACCATCAATAAACTGAGGACCAGCATACAGCCGACACTCGATATTAAAATTGCGCGAGCTGACGGCATAGAAAGTATACCGTCTGAACCAGAGGCTTGTTTGGGCTGAGACGAGGAACGAAAAAAAGAAGAGAGCGCCATAATTTTATATACACTAACGAACGAAAAACACGGCGTCTATTAAACGCCACCGTTTAAAAAATATAAAGTAAGTATTATCAAAATGCGCAGCTACCCATATACATATGATGACTGAACAGACAATCAAGTAAAGAGCATAGCAGCCGACTTGTTTGACCAGTTATTATGGACAGTAGCAGTAATTTATAAGCAAAACAATCATTTATAAATAAAATGCCCGCCTACATTCGTCCTCACTCAAGGACTACTGACCTAACCTGCAACACCAACGCCCTTAATCGATCATCAGACTGCTTGACTGGGCAGACTTAATTGATCAACCAGTTGACTGAAATGGTCACCGCGATCAGCATAGCCACTGTATTGGTCAAAGCTGGCACAAGCGGGTGACAGGAGCACAGCCTGCACTTGTGATAGGCTGCTTGCTGTCACTTGTTGAATAGTCGCAAAAGCGTTTTCTAACGTCTGACACTGATATAAGGCAACGTCATCGCTTATGTTGCCTGCCCGTAGATGCTGCTCAATCTGCTGGGCGTCCTCACCGATAAACAGCACTTGACTCACATACTGATTGATAAAAGGGGTCAGCTCGCCAAATTGCTGGCCTTTACCCTGTCCACCCAAGATCAACAACAGCTTCCCATCTTTTGGTGCATAGACCGCGCCCAGCCCTTCGATGGCAGCCATGGTCGAGCCGATGTTGGTGCCTTTTGAGTCATTAAAGTAATCAATGTCAGCAGCAGTTGCCACATATTGGCAGCGGTGCGCAAGACCTGTGAACTGCTGTAAAGTATCTAGCATACTATCAAGTGGTAAGCCTGCAAGCTCACCAAGCGCTAGTGCTGCTTGCGCATTGAGCAGATTATGACGGCCTTTAATCAACAGTTTGTCTGCCGATAGTAGCCTTTCTGTACCGTGAGCAAGATAAATCTGGCCTTCAGGATCAGTGATAAGACCATACTGACCTTTATCTGGCGCATGAATACCCGTGCTGATTCTGGGTAAATTGTCGGCAACCAACGGCCTTGTCAGTGCGTCTTCACGATTGATGACAACTGACTTGGCCCCTTGAAAGATACGGTGTTTGGCTTGGTGATAACCGAGCATGTCACCATGGCGATCTAAATGATCGGGCGACATATTCAGTACCGTCGCAACCTGTGCCCCCAAGTTAGTCACTGTTTCTAACTGAAAGCTAGACAGCTCAAGCACGGCCAATTCCATATCGGTATTATCCAATAAAGTGAGTGCTGGTACGCCAATATTGCCACCAACGCCGACATTGACACCAGCATCCGCCGCCATTTGTCCCACTAACGTGGTAACGGTGCTTTTGGCATTAGACCCCGTAATCGCCACTATCGGTACCGTACAAGCGTCACAAAACAGCTGAATATCGCTGACGACTGGAATATTCGCTTGACGGGCGGCAGCTACGGCTTCGGTATCAAGGGAGATGCCAGGGCTGATAATAATACGTGCCGCTTGCTGCAACAGTTCGGCGTCGATTGCGCCAAATTGACGAATATCAATCTCGGCTGGCAATTGATCAGCTAATCTGGGAGTCGCCTGAGCATCAGTGACGGCTACCTGATAGCCTTGATGAGCCAAATAGCGCGCTACTGATAGCCCAGATTGTCCCAAACCGACCACGACTTGTAGACCACTGCCTTTATGAAGTAAGCCGTCAGTTGCAGTATTGGTGGTCATATCTATTCCTTCTATTGGTCGAGCAAAATGGCGTCAAACAAACCTACTATTAAGAAGCTGAGTGATACCGTTGAGATAAAAAGTATCATAACGGTATCACTCAAATTTCGGTACTGGTTTTTTATGACTTTGTGCTATTATGCGCCTGTTTTTATATGAGGCGGCTAGTGTTATAATAGCTGCCCTAATCTGTATATGAGTGAGTATCACCCCAACCGTTTCAGTTTAGCATGTTGCCACATTTAACGCGCTATTGTCACATCTCTTTAGCGACGATAGATGTTGTGGTCCTGCTATGTCAGACTGCCGCTTTTATTTCACAGATTACTTATCACCCTCTACCGCAGCAAATTATTGCTGACGCTATCTGTTGTTGTCGGTGCTATTTTCGAATACCTTACTTTAAGCAACCTGTTGTAAACACTATTTTTTTAGATAATATCCTAGATTTATTATGGGTGAACGTATTAGTGATACCAGTAAATAAATCAGTAGATATATTTATGACTGACCGTTAATAATTCAATGCCCCAACATGACGCCGTGCGTGTTGCCGCAAAATCAAGAAGAATAGCTATTTTTATAGCGACGCGATCATTTTATTACTGCGCAATGATTAGTTTTTTTGCCTCTAACCCTATACAGTTTACTTATGACATCTTTTATTGATACCTTGCGTGACGAGTGGTTTTCCAATGTTCGCGGTGATGTTTTATCAGGTTTGGTCGTCGCATTGGCCCTGATTCCAGAAGCCATTGCTTTCTCTATCATCGCAGGCGTTGACCCAAAGGTCGGCTTATATGCCTCATTTTGTATCGCCGTGGTGATTAGTTTTGTCGGTGGCCGTCCAGCGATGATTTCGGCTGCGACTGGGGCGATGGCGCTGGTGATGGTGGATTTGGTCGCCGAGCATGGCTTACAGTATCTGCTAGCCGCTACCTTACTGTGCGGTGCAATCCAGATCGTCATGGGAATTCTAAAGCTCGGTAACTTGATGCGCTTTGTTTCCCGCTCAGTGGTCATTGGCTTTGTTAATGCGCTGGCAATATTGATATTTGCAGCCCAGCTACCCGAGCTGAACCCAATGACCGAACGCGTAGGTATGACCGTTTATATCATGACGGCAGCGGGTTTGGCGATTATCTACTTTTTCCCGCTTATTCCTAAAATCGGTCGCGTGATTCCTTCACCGCTTATCTGTATTGTTGGATTGACGGCGGTCGCGATGTATATGAATCTTGATATTCGTAACGTTGGCAGTATGGGGGATTTACCCGATTCATTACCCATGTTTTTGCTGCCTGACATTCCATTGAATGTAACTACATTGCTGATCATCGCGCCTTATTCTATCGCGCTTGCCATCGTTGGTTTGTTGGAGTCTATGATGACAGCCACGATCGTTGATGAGTTGACCGATACGCCAAGTGATAAAAACCGCGAGTGTCGTGGTCAGGGTATGGCGAACGTGGTGTCAGGATTTTTTGGCGGTATGGCGGGTTGTGCAATGATTGGTCAATCAATGATCAACGTCAAGTCTGGCGGACGTACGCGCCTGTCTACTTTGATAGCAGGGGTGGTACTCCTCATTATGGTGGTGTTTTTAAGTGAGTGGGTCAGCCAAATTCCAATGGCCGCGCTGGTCGCTGTGATGATTATGGTATCGATCGGCACCTTTAATTGGCAATCTATTCGCGAGTTTAAAACGCACCCCGTGTCATTTAACATTGTTATGCTAGCCACCGTTTTGACCACGGTCTTTACACACAACTTAGCCTATGGCGTCGGTGTCGGCGTGTTGCTCTCTGCTCTGGCATTTGCCAATAAGATTGGTCAGTTTTTAACCGTGTTTAGCGAGTATGATGACAGCAGTAACACACGCTATTACTACGTTCAGGGACAGGTTTTCTTTGCGTCTACGACGCAGTTCTTAAGTAGCTTTGATACCAAAGAAGCCTTGGACAGCATTCAAATTGACGTCAGCCAAGCGCATTTTTGGGACGTCAGCGCCGTTGACACTTTGGACAAGCTGGTCATGCGCTTGCAACGTGAAGGCATTGATGTCAAAGTGGTGGGACTCAATAATGCAAGTCGAACATTGATTGATCGCTTCTCTATCCACGATCGCCGCGATATTGGCTTATTGGATTAAGCCAGTCTGCGTCCGCTTTATCATGCTGACATTCGTCAGTGTTTTATAAAACTAAAGTTTAATAGAGGATCACGTTGATTAAAAAGGCTGGGTTGGTTCGTTACCTCTTAGTCCTCTACTGATTGGCTGATTTTTATTATTATTAACGTTGTGGTCGTTTTATGAGTAACTTGAAACCAGATAGTGTGATTGCGTGCTTAGACTGCCCTGATCATGTGCAAGCCGTGTTAGAGGCGAGCATGTGGGCCTCTACGCGCCTGCAGTCCCCTGTTGGCCTGTTGCACTCTGTGCCAAGCTTGCAGCAAAAAGCAGCGGTGAACTATTCAGGCTGTCTTAATATCGATGATGAGCACACGCTGCTCGAGCAGTTCACGACCAAAGAGCATTTAAGTAACTGCGAGCTAAAAGCCCAAGGTAAGTTGTTGCTTCATCAAGCCACGTCCTACTGTGAACAGCAACATCACAAACTTAAGACTTATACGTTGCATCGGCACGAGAAACTTAACGAAAGTATTGACTATGTCGATGACAAAGCACAATTGATCGTCATAGGCCACAATGTCACCTGCAAGTCTCCCTTAAGCCAACTCATCAGAGTGAGCCACTGCCCCATTTTGGTGACGCATGCACCATTTTTGCCCCCTACCACTGCCTTATTTGCTTTCGATAACAGTCCAACCTGCCATAAGCTACTCAACTGGCTGTGCAAAACGTCACTCGTGCGAGCGTTGACCGTGCACGTGGTCATGGTGGGTAAAGAGAACTCTGAAAACTGCGATGCGCTGCGTGAAGCCTATGCACGGCTCAAGCAAGCGGGCATTAAGTCTAAAAAAGCACTACTAGACAGCCGTGACGTCACAGCTGCCTTAACTTACTATCAAAACGAAAATAATATAGGTTTATTGATGACGGGCGCCTTTGGTCACTCTCGTCTGCGCGAACTCGTAAAAGGCAGTGACACTAAAAAACTGCTAGGCAGCACCAAAACCCCCTACCTCCTGTTCCCTAAAGCTTAGCGTTAAGCTACTCATACCTTCACGCCTTTTTATTTGCTTATTTACACGCAGAGCATGAACGTCAATATCGTGCTCTGCGGCTTGTCTTTGTTTTACCCTTTCCCTCTCAGCAGTACGTTTACCTCTATTCATCCTATCAACTCCTCAAACCAAGTTAGCAAATCGTCACATGAAATAGATGGATCGCCTCCCCAAGTACCTAAAAAGTTGGTTATAATAAAGTTTTCGTTGATTCAACGCCAACGGTTGATTGACATTGTCTGTGCTTATTATGGCAACTGATGTCATGACCACATAGACGGTATCACTTGCCACTGCTGTGGTTATTTTTGAGCAAATAAATCCAATCCTACCTCTCCCCCTTGAGTAAATTGGCACAGTTCTTGAATGACTTATGGTAAGCATGGCAGCGATACGATGCACACAGTGCCTCTATCAACCTGCGGCATCACACAAATAAGGAATTTTTTATGAAGCTAATCACTGCGATCTTAAAACCGTTTAAGCTCGATGATGTACGTGAAGCGCTTTCTGACATCGGTGTTAAAGGTGTCACAGTTACTGAAGTCAAAGGTTTCGGTCGCCAAAAAGGTCACACAGAACTCTATCGCGGCGCAGAGTACGTGGTGGACTTCTTGCCTAAAGTAAAAGTCGAAGTGGCGGTCATCGACGAGATGGTTGAACCTGCTATTGAAGCCATTACTCGTATCGCTAGCACAGGCAAAATTGGTGACGGTAAAATTTTCGTTACTGCGCTTGAGCAAGTCATTCGTATACGTACCGGCGAGACAGGCCCTGACGCTATCTAAAGCCTAAGGCCAACCTATAGACACAGACTTATAGCACACACCGATAGCTGTATTGCATCAATTCAAGGGGGAATTAATATGCAAAATCAAATCTTTGAGCTCCAGTACGCACTTGACACCTTTTACTTTTTGATATGTGGGGCGCTCGTCATGTGGATGGCAGCGGGCTTCACCATGTTAGAAGCCGGTCTTGTTCGTTCAAAAAATACGGTTGAGATTCTAACCAAAAACATCGCGCTCTTTGCGACCGCTTCTATCATGTACATGATATGTGGCTACGCCATTATGTATGGTGGTGAGCTATTTTTGAGTGGCATTGCAGGCAATGCGACATTAGTAGAAGATGCGCTAACCGCATCAGCTGAAAATGGTTTTGGCGGTGATTCTGTTTACTCTGCTGCGTCTGATTTTTTCTTCCAAGTGGTGTTTGTCGCGACCTGTATGTCTATCGTATCAGGGGCTGTGGCTGAACGCATGAAGCTGTGGTCGTTTTTATTATTCGCCGTGGTGATGACTGGCGTGATTTATCCATTAGAGGGCAGCTGGACGTGGGGTGGCAAAGACGTCTTTGGCCTATTTAATCTCGGCGACATGGGTTTTTCTGATTTTGCAGGTTCTGGTATCGTCCATATGGCAGGGGCGGCCGCGGCCTTGGCAGGCGTCTTACTATTAGGTGCACGTAAAGGTAAGTATGGGCCTAATGGGGAGATACGCGCAATTCAAGGTGCTAACCTACCATTAGCAGCGCTTGGTACTCTTATATTATGGATGGGCTGGTTTGGCTTTAACGGTGGGTCTGTGCTAAAGCTTGGCGACATTGCTAGCGCCAACTCAGTTGCGATGGTCTTTTTGAATACCAATGCAGCAGCTGCTGGTGGTGCCGTTGGTGCTTTATTAGTAGCACGCCTCATCTTTGGTAAAGCTGATTTGACGATGCTCTTAAATGGTGCACTTGCAGGGTTGGTCGCAATCACTGCAGAGCCTTCCACCCCATCTGCGTTGCAAGCGACCCTTTTTGGTCTCATCGCTGGTGTGATTGTTGTGCTCTCTATTCTAGCACTAGATAAAATAAAGATAGACGACCCTGTGGGGGCGATCTCCGTTCATGGCGTGGTTGGCCTATTTGGTCTACTTATCGTACCGATTACCAATCCAGCAGCGACGCTCTTGGGTCAGATTGCAGGTGCCGCTACTATTTTTGTTTGGGTATTCGTTGCCAGCTTAATCGTTTGGGCCATCATCAAGGCTGTCATCGGTCTACGTATCTCTGAAGAAGATGAGTATGAAGGGGCAGATATAGCTGAATGTGGTATGGAAGCTTATCCAGAGTTTGTAAGATAAAGGTGTTGAAGGTCGATTAACCGACACGCACTAAAAATCCCGCAATACCTTTCGGTAATGCGGGATTTTTTGATCAGATTTATACTAGACTTTAAGAATGAACGATTGGCTTATTTCTTTTTCCACTCTTGACTGCGTGAGAATGGACCAATATAACCTCTTAGTTTTAAGGTATTTCCGCTTAAATTTGCTGTCATACGATAGTCTTTGCCTTTCTCAGGATCAGTGATCGTACCACCACTGTACTTCCCACCACCATCAGCTTTTAGACCTCTAATAATAGTTGTGCCAATGTGCTTTTTACCTTTGGCTGAGTTAGTAGCAATAAGAGTACCTGTTAGTACACCGTTTGACTCAGTAATCTTTACGGTACCTTTTGGCTTGCCTTCATCATATGTCTGCCAAGTAGTATTGGCTAATGGGTCAGCGGCGAATGCCATGCTGGCTAAACTGATACCTGCAACTGCTAACGTGGTTTTTGTAAATAACTTCATAGATTGACTCCCTTCGTACAATGATTATTCGAAACGTTATGTTTCTGGTGTTCTATGCTTATCCTTTGCTAGAATCTTTACTACAAGTATCGCGGCTTTACCCTGTTGAACAGCTCATTAACCGCCCTTACTTATACGTTTTTTCAAAGACTTGCGCGACATAAGCGATGTCTTGACTCATTATAAGCAATTTTTATGGTTTGCCTAGTAATTTTTTATGCTTTATTCTTGCCATAAAAACAAAACCATATCAAAGAGTTACAGGAAAGGGTTGTCGATATCTCTACCCGACTGGTCATCATTTTCTTTTGACTTTTCCGCATTATTACTATAAATGTCAGGGGTCTCAAAAGCCTGCACAATTTTAGCAGTCAGCTCATGTAACTGCTGGGCTTGCTGATAGCCAGTGGCGTCCAAAGTCAGTTCAATATCACCATATATGATGACTTTATCTACTTGATTTTCGATTACGAGCTCACCAATCTGCATGCTTTGGTGATTATTAGCAAATGGCTCAATCATCTGATTATCCTTTTTATTAACAGCAGCTTGTGCGCTTTCCTAAATTGGGCGGTTTTACTCACATAAAAGGCTTTATGCCTGTAATTGTGCCAATAGCCACTCAACAATCGCCCAAACAAACAGCAGCCAATCAGGCGTTTCTGTTGATGTCTCGGGAATATCTGAGCCCTCACCTGCTTTTAAGGGCAGATCAAATGCATGCGCTTTGGTTTTACTGTCCAAGACAGGTAAGACATCGATGCCAATCTTGGTCGCTAATTCATCCACACTGAGGATCTCTATGCGTTCTGATTCATCATTGGGCGCATAGTAAACCCCTGCTTGATTGATCGCTGGAATATAGACTGCTTTGAAAAAATGACTGGGCACGAGCACCCGATCAGCAAGCTGTTTGGTTTTTTTGTCCGTAAAGGCCACGCCTGTAACCGTGTAAACCTCACCATACTGCTGGGTCAAATAGCGTGTTGCCGCTTCAATGTTACGCCAGATATAACGGTTATTACGTGGTGATTGCGGGGCTATATTGGCCAGACTAAAGCTATCGTATTGCTGGCTGCGTGTTGCCATATCAGCATTGGGCGCTAAATGCCCGCGATCATAACCAGATCCTGAATAGTCAGACAACGAGGCGCGCATTGATTTTGGCAGACGACTTTCTTCATGAAAGCTGTCTTCACGGTCTATTTGCTTGGCTTGTTGCAGACGTGTACGATCCAGATACTCAGCCGACCACAGCGGTGTACGGGCCACGCCTGAATACATCACTGCAAAACCATCCATGCATAGCGACTGTGTTTTGTTACTTAACTTGGTATTGATGAATTCAGGATAAATACCACCATAAAAAGATTGGCTACACTGGGTAAAGTCATCAGCATGCGCTGAGTTTATGCTTACTACAACCGTCATTACGGCCATTATTATGCTTTTTTTCAAATTGTGTTTGAGCCTGCCAAGACTTATCATGCAACTTTCAACCATTTATACTTGTAATTACGTATACGCTATCCTAGCAGGCGCCTACAAATAAAGAAAGATAAGGCTTAGGTCGTGACATTTTAAATGGTATCCGCTATACTTAGGCGTTCAAAAAACGGTGAAGTGGGTGAGTGGCTGAAACCGCACGCCTGGAAAGTGTGTATACGTTCATAGCGTATCGAGGGTTCGAATCCCTCCTTCACCGCCAATCTTATAAAATCCTCTTGAATACCAGCTTTCCTATCTTGTCCTACTCTCTCCTAAACATCCCTTAAAACCTTTATACATAATGCGTCTAGCGTTTTTTTATGTCTGCTGTTTTCCCAAGCTATCCGAACATGACCCACCTATCCCGTGGCTTGTGTTGGTCTGCGATTTTTTTAGACCTCAAAATATGAACTGCTCTAAGAATCTCGTCGGTAGGTTTACTTGAGCCCGTCATTTTGAACCAGAAACGCGAGTGGCTCTATTTTTAGAACCGTAAAAATCAGCTGGCAAGAACTCTTTGACATTTACGCCTGACAAATAAATCTGGCCTTGCCTTTTTTATGGGTGAGGCCTTTTTTATGGGTAAAGGTATCAAGGTGATTCAAAAGGAAATTTTCGTAGTCCAATTGGGAAGTTTCTGAGTTAGCTTTCACGCCTCATTCTTTGGTGAAAAAATGTTTTACGTGTGGTTGACTGACCAAACTCTTCTCTCCTGCTCCTTCCGTTTTCCCTATTCCTTTATAGACCCAACTTTCCACGTAATCATTCGTCAACATCTCTGCCCTCTCATTCTCTTCCCCATCATTAAGCAGAAAGATGAATTTTATTCATTTTCTATTTAATTTACATCGTTTTTATTCATGTATTAGTTCAGGCATAATTCACCTCATACACAAATTTGGTTTTATCTCAAATAACAAGATCAGTTTAGGATGGCAGATTATCATGAGTAAAGAATTTACCTGTTCAATTAAGCGCATTCGTTTTGATGAAAATTATCATCCTGCAGACAGCACGCGTCTGACCACTAACTTTGCGAATTTGGCGCGCGGCGAGCATCGCCAAGAGAATTTACGTAAAACATTAAGAATGATAAACAACCGTTTTAACGCTTTGGCGCATTGGGATAACCCAACAGCAGACCGTTATTCTGTTGAAGTTGACATCATTTCTGCAGACATGGATATCGAAGGTAATGGCCATGCATTTCCTGTCATCGAAACGCTGAAAACAACGATTGTTGATCATAAAGACAACACCCGTATTGACGGTATGATCGGCAACAGTTTCTCCTCTTATGTGCGCGATTACGACTTTAGCGTCGTACTGCTCGAGCATTTCGAGAAAAATCCAGCATCTGCGCCACCAGAAGATTTTGGTGACTTACATGGCAAATTATTTCAATACTTATTGAACTCAGAGGCATATAAAGCCAACTTCCATAAAAAACCGGTGATTTGCCTCAGCGTGTCAACCAGTAAAACCTATTACCGTACGGCCAATCAGCATCCTGTATTAGGGGTTGAATATAAGCAAGATGACTACTCGTTAACCGATGCGTATTTTCACAAAATGGGCTTAACCGTTCGCTACTTCATGCCTGCAGATAGTGCTGCGCCATTAGCGTTTTATTTCGCCGGTGATTTGTTGAGTGATTACACCGATTTTGAGCTCATCAGTGCGATAAGCACAATGGAGACATTCCAAAAAATCTACCGACCTGAAATTTACAATGCCAACTCAAGCGCAGGTGACGTGTATCAACCAAGTTTGACCTACCAAGATTATTCACTGACTCAAATTGTGTATGACCGTGAAGAGCGCAGCCAAATGGCAGTAAAGCAAGGCAAGTTTACAGAAGAGCAATTCATCAAACCTTACCAAGACATTTTAGAGCAGTGGGCTGCCAGCTATTGTGTGGAAAAAGGTGCGCTTAAAAAATATGCTGCCTAACTGTCCGATATGTAAAAAATTAAAATATAAAAACAAAATGTGAAAAATGGATCAATATGAAACTATTATTACCGACATCTACCGCTGGCAGCTTACCAAAACCATCTTGGCTAGCAGAACCTGAGAAAATCTGGTCACCTTGGGCACTAGAGGGCGCGCACTTGATTGAAGCCAAACAAGATGCGCTACGTTTGACCCTGCAAGAACAAATGCATGCAGGCATTGATATTGTCAGTGATGGCGAGCAGACCCGTCAGCATTTTGTGACCACTTTCATCGAACATTTAGATGGCGTTGATTTTGAGAAGCGCAAGACCGTACGCATTCGTAATCGCTATGAGGCCAGTGTGCCCTCAGTCGTGGGTAGTGTCAGCCGTCAAAAACCTGTATTTGTTGACGATGCTAAGTTTTTACGTCAACAAACCGATCAGCCTATCAAATGGGCACTGCCAGGTCCGATGACGATGATTGATACCTTGTATGATGGTCATTATAAAAGCCGTGAAAAATTGGCTTGGGAGTTTGCCAAAATTCTGAATCAAGAAGCCAGAGAGCTAGAAGCGGCTGGCGTGGATATCATCCAATTTGATGAACCGGCATTTAATGTGTTCTTTGATGACGTCAACGACTGGGGTATTGCCACGCTAGAGCGGGCAATCGAAGGACTAAAATGTGAGACGGCGGTGCATATCTGCTACGGCTATGGCATCAAAGCCAATAACGATTGGAAAAAAACACTGGGTTCAGAGTGGCGTCAATACGAGCAAGCCTTTCCTAAATTGCAGCAGTCGAATATTGATATTGTCTCTTTAGAGTGTCAAAACTCCCATGTACCTATGGATTTGATTGAGCTGATTCGCGGTAAAAAAGTGATGATTGGCGCCATTGATGTGGCAACCAATGCCATTGAGACCCCCGAAGAAGTGGCAAATACGCTACGCAAAGCACTGCAATTTGTCGATGCTGACAAGCTCTATCCTTCGACCAACTGCGGTATGGCACCGTTGTCTCGCGACGTGGCACGAGGCAAGCTGGCAGCATTAAGCGCTGGCGCAGCCATCGCTCGTCAAGAGCTGACCGTTTAGTTTTATTCATAAGCCCTAGCTGGTTTGAGCTGATAAGTGACCTCAGTTATCAATGCACTTAAAGATTTAAAATTTAGGAGTTAAGCCATGATTGAAGCCACCGATTTTAGAGATGCCATGTCTTTGTTAACAACCGCGGTCAATGTTGTTACCACAAAAGGCCGCACTGGTGCGCACGGATTTACCGCCTCTGCGGTGTGTAGCGTCACCGACACACCGCCAACCTTGCTGGTTTGCATGAATCAGACGTCCCGCTCACATACCCATTTTATTGAGAATAAAACGTTAAGTGTTAATGTATTGGGCGCCCAGCACGAGCCAATATCCAGCGCCTTTGCCTCTAAGTTGAGTTCACAAGAGCGATTTGAATATGGCTCTTGGAGTACGTTAATCACAGGCGCTCCCATTTTAGAAGATGCGTTGGTCAGCTTTGATTGTGAGATTGAGGACATTCAGCAAGTGGGCTCACACAGCATCTTTATGTGCCGGGTGGTCGCCATCAGCCAAAGTGAGCAAGCAGAAAGTTTGGTGTATTTTAATCGTGCCTACTCTCGAGTTGGTCAAGTAGATCAGGTAGAAATCGCTTAAGTTAGCTTTTACACTGACTGATTGTCACTTAACTAAAACAGCCATCACACTAACTCTAAATAAGAAGCAAATATCCCGTGGAACTAATCATTTTTTTAATCATAGGCGCGCTAGCAGGATTTGCTGCGGGGCTATTTGGTGTGGGCGGTGGCACGATTATCGTGCCACTATTATTTATCGTCTTTACGCAAATGGGCTACAGTCCCGACAACATCATGCACTTAGCATTAGGTACGTCATTGGCGACCATCATTGTCACCTCTATCAGCTCATTAATGGCACACAATAAGAAAGGCGCCGTCATGTGGCCTGTTTTTAAAAATCTGGCACCAGGCTTAGCGGTTGGCTGCTTTTTAGGGGCAGGCATTGCAGGACAGATATCTGGGCTGTACCTCCAGCTTATTGTTGGGGTGTTTTTGCTTTGGGTCGCCTACAAGATGTTTTTCGGTGGCAAAAAACAGCTCGCAAGTCGTGCTACCAATGCGAGTAGTGCCAATGACGCTAATACAGAATTGCCTTCAAAACCTAAGCAATTGGCAGCAGGTGGGGTTATCGGGATTGCCTCTGCCATTTTCGGTATCGGTGGCGGCAGCTTAACCGTCCCTTATCTCACTCGTTATGGTGTGGTCATGCAAAAAGCCGTTGCCACGTCAGCTGCGTGTGGCTTGCCTATTGCTATTGCCGGTGCATTAGGGTTTATGTTCTTTGGGATGCAGCAGCAGGTCAATGTGCCCAATACCATTGGCTTTGTACACATTTATGCCTTTTTAGGAATTAGCATTATGAGCTTTTTTACCGCTAAGCTCGGTGCAAAAGTCGCCCACATACTATCGCCTGAGCTTTTAAAGAAATGCTTTGCAATATTACTAACTGTCGTGGGGTGTTACTTTATTTTTAAGGGAGTGCTTTGAGTACATTCTTCCTACTCTAGCATCACTTTGGATTGCGTTGCGATAACGTCTAAGTGACTGGTAACGTCTTCTTCAGTTGATACTTATTATCTCCTGCTGCCTGAATGATTTTTATAGAAATGAGACAAAAGAAACGAGACAAAGACTATAAAAGCAACATAGTCGAGATAAAACTTTTATCAATATCGGCGCTGATCGATCCATGAAAAGTGTCACAAACATTCCGTATGATTTTATTAACACTGTCCTAGTTGATCATTTTATGCGCAGTGTTAGCAGAGGTTTTTTATTTCTTATCGCACTGGAAAATTGCTGGTTGTTATAGTGCTGTAATAACAGCAAGTCTAAGACGGTTGGCAGATGTCTTTGCTTAAAAATTGGATTATAGTAGATATTGATAGTATTTATTTAAACAAATTGAGGGATTAAACCATGAAAACACTAGGATTGTGTGTGCTTACAGGGCTGGGATTAAGCGCTTGTGCTGGCGGTATGAATGGTGGGGTATTAGGCAATACCAATCAAAACAATATCGTTACGCAGTATCCTATTGAGACTGCTATGCTCAATATTTATACCAAACAACGGAGCGAAAAATTGGTGGCCGTCGTAGGCAATCAAAGCGTCTCAGCAGATATTCAAGTCACGCCTAAAGGCAGCATGCGCTTCAACAATAAACCCGTACAAGGGGCCGAAGTAAACACGATCAATAAAGTAAACAACCAAATCACTGATCAGTCCGTCGCTATCAACTACTTTACCTTGAACCCATTGGTGTTTCATGGATTTACTGACAGTACGGGCAAGTATTCACTATCGAACCAAACGAGCACTATACCTAAGATGGCTACCATTGGTGACTCAAGCGCATTAATGACTGAAAATGTCTACACGGACAACAGCATGCGCAAAAAAATAGGCAATTACCAGCAAGACTGGTCTCTGACTCGAGATACCAATAACACGGCGTGGTTCTGTATAGAGACGTCAAACAATTTGCTCCTCAGCTATGATCCTGCAGGTACTTCCTCAGAATGCTACAAGATCAATGCCAGAGGCGACATTCTAGCGAGCAAGGTGACTATCAGTCAGCCTGCTAGTCATGATACTAAACCGGTGACGTTTACTAGTCAGTAGTGGTTATCTTTGTTGCATAAAAAGTCACATAAAAAAATAAGAAAGATGGTGCCTTTAATTGGGGCCATCTTTTCTTTTAGAGAATAAATCACCTAGATAAGCCATGTACGCTCTCTGTTTGACGGCTTATCTCGTGAATAAAAACAGAAATCCATCAGTCATGCGCGGCTTGCCATGCTCCCATTGACCCTAGATAAATATCAACGTTTTCAAAACCACGACTGGCAAGCCATCCTGCCGCTACTGTCGCTCGAGCACCACTGGCACACATTACTGTGTAGTGGCGGCTCGGATCGAGTTCTCGCCAACGTTCATTTAGATGCCCAACATAGATATGCTGTGATCCTTCAATCGCAGTGGTATTTCGTTCATCAATATCGCGAACATCAAGCAGTGTCCAGCATTCAGCGTTATTAAGACGATCCTCAACTTCAGACGTACCGATCATAGGAGTTTGTTGCATTTGCTCCCCTTTGGCAGCAGCCGGTACCACGCCCACATAGCCACCCACTACATTATCAAGGGCGATTCGTACCAGATGCTCCATGGCAGTAGCAAGCTGCTCTTCATCAGAGGCAATCAGTGCGATGCTTTGTCCTTCTTGCACAAACCAGCCAGCAAAAGCTGGGAGCATATTCACAGGTAAGCTCATAGATCCAGGCAGGTGCCCTGAAGCATAAGCCATTGGCTCGCGAATATCGATAAGATGATCAGCATCACAGCTGTTTAGTTGATCAAGCGAAAGGTTACGCGGCCGCATCACGGTTGGCGGCGCATCACCACCTTCCATATTGAGGCGCTCCATCAGTCGAAAATAGGGCGGCTGATAATGATTTTCGCCAACCTTAAACTCAATGAAAGCATTCCGGTCGGTAATCTGTAAACGCGGGTTATTCAATCTCTCGTGACCAACGGTAGAGAACTCACGCTCTGCCATGCCTGACCCGCAGACGGACCCGGCACCGTGCGCTGGGTAAATAATGGCTTGATCACCTAATGCAAGGATATCTTGTAGTGAGTCATAAAGCAGACCTGCCACTTCTTTGCGGCGATCAGGATAAAAATCAGTACGGCCAACATCACCAACAAACAGAGCATCACCCGTAAAAACGCCCACCGCCTTCTCTGGATAAGCACTATCAAACAGAGCGTAAGCAAGGTGGTCATCAGTGTGGCCGGGCGTTTCTAGTACACGGATTTTAAGTTGACCGAGAGTAAAGCAATCACCGTCACGTGCGGTCTGCGCATAGGCAATCGGTTTCTCTGGATTGGGACCATGCAGTACCGATGCGCCCGTCAACGCTGCTAAGATCGGCGCGCCAGAAACCAAATCTTCATTACGGTGCGTCTCGAAGATATGAGTGATCTGAAGTCCTGCTGCTCGTGCCTTCTCTACATATATCGCACAATCACGACGTGGGTCGATCACCGCGGCCTGCCCGCCTGATCCCACTAGATAAGATAAGTGCGAAAGACCAGGTGTTTTAATCTTTTCTAATAGCATAGCCTTGTCCTTATTATTAAATCAACTAAACGACTGCTCTTGACAGATAAACACTGTTAGAATGACGCGAAGCCACGGTATTTAATAAAACTAGCACACACTCAAGGCAGCAATCAATATACAATAACATATATTAACCTGATTATTTTTAAGACTCTCTACGCTTCTGCCGTATTGTTCGGTCACCGTTTCTGTGGTTTGAACTCACTTAGTACCTTATACTTTGTTAGATTTCAATTTTTATCCTTATATATCCTTAAAAACGACATTGCTAATGCTTGATATTAATGAGCATCCAAGCTTTGCTCGGCATCAGGTTTGTCATGCACGCCGAATTTTTCTATCATCGCTTGGCTTGCTTCATTGAGACCTATCAGCTCAACGTCAGTCCCTTCGCGGCGAAACTTAATCATGACTTTGTCTATGGCAGCGACGGCCGTCACATCCCAAAAGTGCGCTCGCGATACATCAATGACCACTTTAGAGACAGACTCTTTGATATCAAATGAGTCAATCAAGCGCTCAGCTGATGAGAAAAAAACTTGTCCATCGACCTGATAATAACGCGTTCGTTCTGCTTCATCTAATTGCGTATGCACGCTCATATAACGCTCAATCTTATTGGCAAAAAATAGCGCTGATAGTAATACACCAATGAGCACGCCATACGCCAAGTTATGAGTCGCGACCACTACCGCAACCGTGGAGATCATGACGATATTACTTTGTAATGGCTTCGTTTTTAGCTCTTTAAAAGAACCCCAGTTAAACGTACCAATTGATACCATAATCATCACAGCGACTAATGCAGCCATTGGAATAATCTTTAACCAGTCGCTTAAGAACACCACCATTAATAGTAAAAACACCCCAGCAACCAAGGTCGAGAGACGTGTGTATCCGCCAGATTTTACATTGATGATAGACTGTCCAATCATGGCACAGCCTGCCATACCACCAAAAAAACCACTGACGACATTGGCTATACCCTGACCTTTACACTCTTGGGTGCGATCACCTTTGGTATCGGTTAAGTCATCCACAATGGTCATGGTCATCATAGACTCAAGCAAACCGACGATCGCAAGACTGATGGCATACGGCAAAATAATGAGTAGAGTATCTAAGTTTAAAGGAATATCAGGCAGTAAAAATATGGGTAAGGTATCCGGTAGCTGACCCATATCATTGATGGTGCGCGCCTCTGCGCCTAATAAAATAGCGACTGCCGTCACCAGTACAATACTGACCAGCGGTGACGGAATCACTTTGCCGATTTTTGGGAGGT
The DNA here is from genome assembly GCF_016107545.1 of Psychrobacter namhaensis. Classification (GTDB taxonomy): domain Bacteria; phylum Pseudomonadota; class Gammaproteobacteria; order Pseudomonadales; family Moraxellaceae; genus Psychrobacter; species Psychrobacter namhaensis. The sequence continues at coordinate 52,559 of NZ_JABASS010000006.1, read as the reverse complement.
AGGGATAACCATAGATGATCACTAGACCGAGAGCCACAAGACCATAGACGTGTATTAGGTTTGAGCCGTCTTGCGGCATCAGCTCGGGGATCTGCGACATGAAAATCAAAATCGCCAAGGCATTAATAAAGCCTAGGACAACAGATTGAGAGACATACTTCATCAAATTACCCAGCTTTAAAAAGCCAAAGATAATTTGTATGACCCCTGTCAAGACACTGGCAGCCAGTAGATATTGCAAGCCATGCTCTCTCACCAGCGTGACCATGAGTAATGCCATCGCGCCGGTTGCGGCTGAAATCATCGCCGGACGTCCGCCAACGAAAGCAATCACTACGGCAATACAAAATGAGGCGTACAATCCAACTTGGGGATCAACACCGGCAATGATCGAAAAAGCAATGGCTTCAGGGATAAGGGCTAGAGCAACGACCGTACCAGCTAGGACGTCGGCTCTAACATTGGATAACCAATGCTCTTTAATGGTATTTAACATGTTGAACTCAGTTTTTAGAAACTGCTTTAGTCTGTCAATAATCGCGATATTTGAGATAAGAAATATCTCAAATAAGAGATACTTAAAATCAAAGGTCTAACACATTTTTAGCTAGGCACAACGCCCATTAAATAACGAATACAAAAATGTGAACCATCATATTGAGCGAGTTATTGTCATAACTTGCCTTTAATAGCTTGCTCTTAATAACTCAATAGATAAATCGATTATGGATACAAACATTAAAGCCGTGCACGTGCACAGGAAAAAGCGTCAGACGCTCTATGAGAGTAATTGCTATAGGGAGCAATTATTTACTGAGGAGGGGGAGAGACAACTAGATTGGCATATTCATCTTTATAGTAAGGTTTATATCGCATGACATGCTGTGACTTTGTTACTATTATAGCTAGGCCTATAACTAGGCGCCACAGCAATATCCTTTTAATAATGGCACTAATGTTAGCACACTAGCACATTCAAAGTAAGACACTATCAGACTGGCAGCGATGCTGTCGGATAAAAAATAGACTTTATACGCTCATCATTCTACCAGAAAAGAAAACCCTAAGCCGTCATTGAAAAGGCTTAGGATCAAGTAGAACCTCAGCAATTAGTCATCACTATCCGCGGCGCGGGCTTGACTGCGAATGATATTACCAGTCGTGCTATCAACAACGATTTTATAAACCTGATTGTCTTTACCAATTTCAACCTTATAGACAGGTTTGCCAAAATCTGTCTCAAACTCAGCTTCTAGCACGGTACCTTTTAGGGTTTGGTTGGCCTTGCTGATGGCTTGCGTCAAGGTAAGTTTAGCTTGTTTCATGGCTTTGTATTCTGCCAAATCCTCTTTATCTAAGCGCTCTACTTCCTCTTTTGTGACCTTACCTGTATTGGCGTGGACTTTTACTTCCTGTTCATTATTATTGGTAATAATTTTGATCTCATAATTTCCATTTACCGTACGATCTTCTTGATCATACTCTACACTGACGATGTCCCCTTTCACTGCTTTATTGGCGAGTAACAGCGCTTGCTCTAGATCAATCTTGCTCTGTGAAGCCGCCTGTAGCTCACTACTCGGGGCTTTGGAGGTAGCAGCTTGACTGACTGCCACAGTTGCCACACTGATACTGGCCATACTTAGTGCCATTACGAGAGGTTTGCTCAATGTTGATAGTTTTTTCATAGTGTTACCCTAGAGTGCTCCAATTTTTCTAAAGACTGTTTATGAGTTTAGGCAGTGCCGTGCAACCTGCCTAAACTCATAAGATATTGATTTCGATTTGAATAATGACATAGAGTCAATTGGGATGTCTAAGTGATTTATGCTGTCAAAGCGTAACTGCTCGATTTATTTAGAGATGCCACGCTTCGACTACAGCTATGAAAATACTGGGGTTTTTAGTGATAACAAACGCTATTTAACAAGCGCTCTTTGCAAAACATAAACCACAAATCTGGCCTCAGTCCTAAACGCCTCTTTTTCAACGGTGGCCACTAACGCTTGTCTTTTCTCACTTTTGGCACGATAGGCATACGGGGTCATGGTCATTAGATCAGCCAAATCATCGGCTGACAAAGACATCTCAGCACTGACGCGATAAGTATTCATCAGAGTAAAATATGGGGCTAATTCTTGTAGGAACTTATCTGAATCGTGCTCGCGGACGCTATCAAATAACGCCTCACGCATTGACGCTAAATGCCCCTCATCTGGTTTGGCAATGATTAAATAGCCATTGTCAGTCAACACCTCAGCAAAAGCCTTAGGCAAAATCGGACTAAAAATACTGCTGATACCCGTCATACTGTGAGCACGTAACGGTAGATGAGCGGCGCTCGTTACGAGGGGATAAATGGCGGTTGCCTTGTCGGTGTTATCTGTGTTTTTCTGATACCAAAGCCTTCCCGCCGCCTTGCTCTCTTTCGCCAATTCAACCAATGCAGGCTTGCTGATGTCAGCTGCGATTAAGGCATCTATGGTAACTGTGGTATCTGACGCCATTTTTGCCATAGCCTGCGTGTAGTAGCCCTCACCGCAACCGATATCTAACCAGTTCACAGGCACGTTATGCGATGTCGCTACTGGCTCACGCTGCGCGAGTAACTGCCCCATTGTCTGACCAATTAACGCTTGCAACTTTTTATAATGTCCCTTATTCAAAAAGCGCTTTCGCGCCTCGATAGACGCTTGGCTATCGCCTGGGGTCTTGGACTTCTTTTGTTGCACGGGCAACAGATTGACATAGCCCTGCCGCGCCACATCAAAAGTATGGACAGTTTGTTTAGGGTTTAAGCTGCCATCACAGCGCCACGTATCTAACGCGGGCTGTAGTGGTGATTGACAAAGCGGGCAAACAAATAAGGACACAAGCATCTCAAGATCATCGCAATATGGCGAGTATTTTAACAAAGTTCAGACTCGCTAAGTAATAAAAGGCGCAATAAAAAAGCCACCTCAATCACATGTGAGATGGCTTTTGATTGAATGATAAAACCATCAATCAGGTATGTCTGCTTTAACGCAGTTTGAGCGTCATTAACCCAAGGATGACCAATATGATGGCAATGATCCAAAACCTTGCCACCACTTGCGTCTCTTTCCAGCCAATTTCTTCAAAGTGATGATGCAGTGGTGCCATACGAAAGACGCGTTTTTTGCGCAGTTTATACGAACCAACTTGTAACATCACTGACAGCGCTTCGGCCACAAATAGCCCGCCCATAATCGCAAAAGCAATCTCTTGCCGCGTCATGACGGCTATGGTACCGAGCATCGCACCCAGTGCTAGCGCCCCAACATCACCCATAAACACTTGCGCTGGATGAGCATTGAACCATAAGAAACCAAGTCCGGCGCCAATCATCGCACCGCAGACAATAATCACTTCAGAGTTGTAAGCAATATAAGGCACATGCAAGTAATCAGCAAAACGTACGTCGCCTGACACATAAGCCATGGCACCCAGACCTGCCGCGACCAAGACCACAGGCAAAATTGCCAAGCCATCCAAGCCGTCGGTTAAATTAACAGCGTTAGACGCGCCATTAATCACAAAATACGTAAAAATAATAAAACCAATACCAAAAGGCACCGCCGAAAACGGAATCATCCAATCCTTAAAGATGGGCAATAACAAGTCTTGCATCTCACGAGTGGTGGCGACATCTGGTTGGAGCGTCGCGATATAATACAAAGAAACGCCGACGAATAACGCCCCCATGGATAACCAAAAGTACTTTTTGCGCGCGATTAACCCTTTCGGATCTTTGTATTTAATCTTGAGCCAATCATCCGCCCAGCCGACTGCGCCAAAGACAACCATCACAACGAGCAAAATCCAAACATACGGATTGTTCAAACGAGCCCACAGCAAGGTCGATACCCCAATCGCGCTCAAAATCAGCACCCCACCCATGGTCGGTGTGCCAGTTTTGGCCAAATGCGATTGCGGACCATCATTGCGAATGGCCTGACCATACTTAAGCGCCCGTAGACGCCGAATGACACGCCCGCCAAAAATCATGCTGAATGCGAGGGCGGTAATGACCGCGAGTAACGCACGTAGCGTGAGTGAGGAAACCGCAGAAAACGGTGTATAATACTGGCCAAGCCAGCCAAACAACCAAACTAACACCGCCTACTCCTCTACTAGCGCATGAATAAGGGTTTCCATCTGCATGGAACGAGAGCCTTTGAACAGCACAGTGCAAGGCTGAGACTGTTGCGCCTGCAAATACGGTTGTAAATACTGTAGTAAAAGGTCTTTATCGGTAAAAGCATGGGCACTGATATCAGAAATCTCTTGCGCACCCGCCACAGTGTAAGGCGCATATTCACCAACACAAAGCAGTACGTCAATACCAGTAGTCGCAATCGTACGTCCCAAGCTTTGATGTTCGCTAACGGCTGCGTCACCCAGCTCTCCAATGTCTCCTAACACCATGACCTGTATTCCCGTTTGCGCCGCCAGTACTTTTGCAGCTGCACGCACCGAGTGTGGGTTGGCATTATAAGTGTCATCAATCAAGCGATGCATCCCAAGCAGCTGACTGTTTAAACGGCCTTTAGCAGGTCGCGCATTTTCTAGCCCAATCACAATGTCACTCGCAGCAATATTTAACGCATGCGCACAAGCAGCAGCGGCTAACGCATTGTTGACGTTATGCTCCCCTGCCAGCGGCAAGTTAATGTCATGTAATTGGTTGCCAATATGCAGTTTAAACTCACTACGCTCAGGCTCTACATCCAAGTGACTCGCACTCACGTCGGTATTACCAAAACCAATGACATGCGAGGTGTATTTTTCAGCGATACGGCGTAGCTGATTGGTAAAATCATCTTTGTCAGGAACAATGGCGAACTGCGTGTCTGATAAGGTGTGATAAATCTCCGCTTTGGTTTGGCAAATGCCTTCACGACTACCAAACTCACCCAGATGGGCGGTACCGATATTTAAGATACAGGCCACGTCAGGCTGGACAATCTCAGTCGTGTAAGCAATCTCGCCAATATGATTGGCACCCAACTCTAAGATGGCATAACGATGATGATCTGACAGCTCAAGAAGCATCATCGGTACACCCAAATCATTGTTTAGATTGCCACGGGTAATCAGTGTCGGTGCCAGTCGGCCAAAGATACTACCGAGCATCTCTTTACAGGTGGTCTTACCGCTAGAGCCAGTAATCGCAATCACAGTCAAGTCTTTATGCTGCTGGCGACGATACGCGGCCAATTGTCCGAGCGCCAAACGTGTGTCTTTCACCACCAACTGCGGAATACTCGTAGAAATAGGACGCGAGACAATAGCAGCGACCGCGCCTTTCGATGCCGCCATGTTGATATAATCATGACCATCAAAATTCTCACCACTGAGCGCCAAAAAGATGTCGCCGTTTTTTATGGTGCGCGTATCGGTGGCGATACGGTTACTCACCACTGCATTTTTTGCTAGCTCTGACTGCCCGGTACTTACTTGCTCTTCTGAGAGCTGCCAATGCCCAGCAAGTGCTGTTGTCGCTGCGAGCAAATTGTCTACTTGCCACACATACAGCCCTTGTGACTGGATGGTGTTATCGTTATCGGCTGTCATAGTGCTTACCTTATATGATGACTACTTATTTTTTATATTTGAATTTTTTGCGAAACATGAAAAACCGCGTGCAGCCGCTACTATCTACATTCGACCAGCGTTGCTGAGGGCATGTTGTAAGACAACACTGTCATCAAAATCATAACGTACATTGTCAATTTCTTGATAGGTCTCATGACCTTTACCCGCAATAACCACAATGTCATCGACAGCCGCATGACTAACCGCATATTCAATGGCGGCTTGGCGCGCAGGTTCAATGTGTGTGCGCTGGTATTGCTCGTCACTCATACCGGCTTGCATGTCTTGCAAAATCATATGGGGGTCTTCGGTACGTGGATTGTCTGCCGTTAGAATGACTTGGTCTGCACCCGCCAGACCTGCCTGCGCCATCAATGGGCGCTTGCCAGCATCACGGTCACCGCCACACCCAAATACTGCCCATAGCTGCCCCTTACAATGGGTCTTAAGACTCGCCAATACCTGACGCAGGGCATCAGGCGTATGAGCATAATCCACGATAAAACAACCATTATTAGAGGGCACGCGCTGCATACGTCCAACCGCACCTTGCAGCTTTGGCACGGCAGCAGCAATAGGCTCGATATCGTTATCAAAATCAGAACCAAGTGCCACTGTAGCCGCCATAGCGGCGAGCAAATTTGCCACGTTAAAGCGTCCCAATAGCGGACTAACGACACCAATACTGCCATCTTTTTTGCCACCAAGATCCGTATCATCACAGTCAGTACTATCAACATCGACGCGCAGAGCAATCTCGACACCTTGTAGGCTTGGTTTGATGTCAGCGGCGACAAAAGTCGCAGTTTTGGACGCATCTAAGCTGTATGTCCACACGGTTAAATCGCTGGCATGCGCCGTGTCCAGCATCACTTGTGCATACTCGTCATCGATATTAATAATGGCGTGGGTCAAATCTGGAAAGTGCGCTTTATCAAATAATTTGGCTTTGGCCGCCGCGTATTCTGTCATATCAGCATGATAGTCTAAATGGTCACGGCTCAAGTTGGTATAAATCGCAACCGACACCGGTACGCCTTGCAAACGCTGCTGATCCAGTCCGTGTGAGCTCGCCTCAAGTGCGAGTAACTCAGCGCCATCACAACCCATTTGATATAAGAACTGCTGTACGGCTAGCGCATCACCTGTAGTGTGGCTGGCTTGAACCAACGCCCCCAGCTTACCATTACCTGCCGTCCCCATTACCGCACTGCTCATGCCAGTTAGCTGGGTTAACTGGGCAACCAATTGACTGATGGTGGTTTTGCCGTTGGTGCCTGTCACTGCCACCACAGTGGGTAAACGCACTGGCTGTTGGTACTGCAAACGCGCTTGACACAAATCCCCTAAAAAATCACGAATGTTGGGTACGTATAAAACTGGACAAGGCAGCGCTGTGAGTTGCTGCTGTGCCGATGACTGAAAAGTATCAGAGGTTAAAGCAATATTGGCATGTGGGGGCACATTGGCGGCCGCGAGCAGCGCGATAGGATCGATTTCTGATAGGATAAAAGCCGCCTTTGTAGCGGCTTGATAGAGGTAGTCGCGGCTTTTTTGACAGTTTGGTATTTGGCTTTTTAATAAGACAAACACATCGCTGGTTGCTAACTGACGACTGTCTAAACGAAACTGGTGAAACGGGATATGGACAACCAAAGACACTTGATTTTCAGTCACTTGATTTTCAGTCACTTGATTGACTGATGTTTGCGCCGATGTCGTGATCATCGCGTTTAAGGCTTGCTGTAAACCATGTCTATGACTACTGCTGGCTTCAGCCAGTTGCTGCAAGGTGACAGTAGCGCTGCTTGGCGATGAAGTAGACGTGGTCATTGGCATATCCTAAACGGTTAAAACAAATCAAATAGTGAGTGGTGAAACAGGCAAAAATCTTATAGCAATATCTACTGAGCTTCCGTCTTTAATGGCTTATCCAAGGGCACATTATATAAACGTAGTGCCTCTTTCATAACATTATGAAAGACAGGTGCCACCGTTAAACCAGCATAAATTTGACCGCGTGGGTCTTCGATTAACATCACACCAACCAGCCTTGGGTTCGACGCTGGCGCCATACCAGCAAAAACGTTACGATACTGATCGGTATGATAGCCGCCTTCTGGATTGATACGGCGCGACGTTCCGGTTTTACCGGCGACGCGATAGCCATCGATAGCAGCGCCTTTAGCCGTACCGCCATCTTCGGTCACACTTTCCATCATTTGTACGATCGCCATCGCTTGTTCATGTGCCATGATGCGTTTGCTGGGCTGTGGTTCGTTATCTTTAATGAGTGTTAAAGGATGCATAACCCCACCTGCCGCCAGTGCTGAGTAAGCCTGTGCGACCTGTGCCAGCGTCACTTGTAGACCATAACCATAACTGACCGTCGCGCGCCTTGCTGTTTCTTTTTCTTTTGGCGTGACCACCAGCCCGCTACCTTCGCCTGGGAACTGTAACGGCGTTTTTGTCCCAAAGCCAAACTGTTTTTGCATATTGGTAATAGCATCAGCGGGTAGCGATAGCGCAATCTTGGTTGAAGCCACGTTACTAGACTTCTGTAACAGCGTCGCCATATTAATCATGCCCAAATTATTATGATCGCGAATGGTATAACCACGAACACGGATAGAGCCAGGATTGGTATCAATTAAAGAGGTGGCTGTATATTTGCCTGAATCTAAGGCGGCAGCAACCGTGAAAGGCTTCATCACTGAACCGGGTTCAAAGACATCAAGGAGCGCACGGTTACGCTGGTTTTCACCCGTCATCTCATTGAGGTTATTGGAGTTAAATGATGGCCAAGTTGATAAGGCGAGCACCTCCCCAGTTTGTACATCGACGATCATGCCAGTAGACCAACGCGCTTTTTGTAAACGTCCGGCTTTTTCCAGCTCTTTATACAGCAAGTATTGCAAACGCGAATCAATGGTCAATGCCACATCTTTGCCCGCTATTTCAGGTTCAATCTGCTTAATTTCTTTAAGACTGTTTTGTTTGGCATCTTTTAGCACCAGTACTTTACCATCGGCACCCGCCAGCTCAGCTTCATACTGGCGTTCAACACCGGCACGCCCTTCGTAACCGCCTTCAGGGTCATTGGCGTTTTGTCCCATAAAGCCTAACAGTTGGGCATTCGGTTGCGGCTGTGGATAATAGCGCTGAAAGAAGTTTTTTTCATAGACGCCAGGAAAATCCAGCGAGCTGACACTTTGGGCAATCTCGGGCGTCACTTTATTCAAAAGAGGAAGATAATGCGAGCCTGCACCAGATGGCAGTGCCGCTTTGACGGCTTCTTCATCAGTCACATCGATACTGTCATCGATGGCAGTTGCTTTTTTTAGCTCACCGACCGAGATGTTGGCTGCCGCCGCCAATTGAGTTAAGTCCATGTTGTCCAAGCGCTTTTGCATACGCGCGACCAGCTGCGGACTCTCAGGGTTGGTGATGATAATGCGTTTAAGCTCGTAATATTCGCGAGCATAATCGTGTGGACTAAAAGAGACCGTCGCCAGTGGCGCACTAACCGCTAATGGCAAATGATTACGATCCGTAATCATACCGCGATAAGATTTTTGCGTCCGCACGCTGGTGATAAGCTCATCGCCTTTATCTTGATAAAACTGGGCATTAGCGACTTGTAAATAATAAGCACGGGCGATTAGCAAGCCCAAGATGACAAGAGCAATAGCCCAAATCATACGAAAGCGATTTTTATCCTGCTCAAAGCCGCCGCGAGATGAAGCCCCAGAGGCTTTCCCCAAAAACGCTCTTTTATTTTTCAGGTTTTTGACACTGGTATAAGCGCCTTGTTCTTCGTTCTTTTTTAGACGGCCAAATAGCGTGGATTTGCGGTTATCGGTGGATTGATTGTCAGCTTTGCTGCTCTTTTGTCCAGATTTAGCCGCACTCACACGGCGTAAAGGCTTGGTGACTTTTCCACTGGTGCCGCTGGTTGGTTTTTTGCTCGTATTCTTTGCGGTGGCTTTGTCGCTATTGGCGTTAGACTTCTTATCCGTCATTGTCCTGCCTCCGCTAGGTCGGAATCGGGCACAGACATCTCATTAGCGATTGCTGGTGCGATAATATCTGAATCATTAGCTGCAACCACCCCATCCGAGCCACTAGAACCGACTGGTGCTACCGCGACCGCCGCCCCCGGCTGGATAATCAGCTTATCTTTTAGAGTTGGTGAAAACATACCCAACTCTGCAACCGCACGACTGGCAATTTGCGGTGTCGCGCTAAATGTCTGCTGCTCAATCAACAGGCGCTGATGTTCAACTTGTAGCTTACGCTCTTGTTTTTTCATATCTTGCAAGGTTTTATAGTCCTGATGGTATTGCTGAACGCCGTCGGCCGTTTTGATACCACTCCATATAATAGCCGCTGCCAACAGCAACAGTATGACCACATAAATACTAACCACATTAAATCGGCGCACAAACAGTTCGCCAACATCAGCATTGTAGGCCGCTGCGGTACGACGGTTTGCAGGTTTGTCAGATATTGCCATGACCATCTCAAAAAAGTGAACTTCAAAATATAAAAAACGATAACGGTTGGTGAGTTATTAAAAACTCATGAGCCATCAGCACCATCAACAAAAGTAAAACCAAACCAAAAAGTAACTGCCGAGCCTAGCAGATAATGTTTACAGCTTTTTAACAGCAGCGTAATCATTAAAGCATTTACTCGTCTCTAGTCGCTAGAAAGCCGATTAAAATGATTTCCAGCAAAAAAGGAGCGGTTTATTGCTCGACGTCAGGTAAATAATCACTATCAGTACGTGTCGCCAGTCGTAACCACGCACTACGCGAACGTGGATTGTGGCTTATTTCAGCTTTACTTGGACCAACACGTTTAGGCTTACTAAAGTAACGCGGGCGCTTGGGCGGCATCGGTAAATTCTCATCTTCTGGATACTGCCCTTTGCTATGACGCTGCAAAAACTGCTTAATACGGCGATCTTCTAATGAGTGAAAGCTAATGACCGCAAGCTGTCCACCCGGCTTTAAAATTGGAATACTTTGCGCCAAAAAGTCATCGACGTCGCCAAGCTCATTGTTAATAAAAATACGCATGGCTTGAAAGCTTTGTGTCGCAGGATGTTTGCCGCGCTGCCAATTAGGATGGGCAATCTTAATCACTTCAGCCAGCTCAAGCGTTGACTCATAACTGTCCATCTGTTTGATGGCACGGGCGATGCGGCGACTGTGACGCTCCTCCCCAAACTCATACAGCACATTGGCCAAGGTTTCGTCATCGACTTTTTCTAGCCACTCAGCAACCGACTGGCCACGGCTGGTATCCATCCGCATATCGACCGCCCCATCGCGCATAAAGCTAAAGCCGCGGCTGCCATCATCAATCTGGGGTGATGAGATACCCAGATCTGCCATCAACCCATCCACTTGCGTAATACCGAGCGCGGCCAGACTGGACGTCAACGTCGCAAAACTATCATGTACCACATGTACCCGGCTGTCCGTACTTGCCAGCTCTTTGGCAACGCTAATGGCAGTCGGATCTTTATCAAAGACAATAAGCTTGGCATCATCAGCAAGATGACTCAATAATAAGCGACTATGGCCGCCGCGGCCAAAGGTTGCATCCACATAAATGCCGCTCATTTGTAAGCTATTTTGACCTTTGGTGGCATCTTTTTGGGGCGGTAAGGACTTGACGCCCAATACCGCCGCGACGGTCTCTGGCAAAAGCACGGCATCATGGATAAAACTCAACTCATCAGACGTGGCACAGTCTTCACCTGACTCTTGGGCGATATGTTGCCTACTCTCTTCAGTCAGGTTTTGAGCAGAATGAGCTTCTACAGAAGACAGGTTGGTCGCTGACTCAGCATGATCAGCAGCTGAAGAATCGTTGGCGTTAGAATTGGGCGTAGGTTTTGACTTCGATTTTGATAGTGACACAAATAACTCAGTAGATGACGACCATTTTGGCCAGTAATAGTAAAAAATCAGATGAAAATAAACAAGTTATGGCTTGTCTAGCATTATTATCGCAAGGATACACTGGTAGTCAAGCTCTAGAAGGGCATTTCGTTAAAAATATCCCATCTCTCTGTTATACTAACGCTATATTTTACGCTATTTTTCAACTTTGACTGCTATTGTTTCATCCGTATTTTTTACTCATATTTGTGGCTGATACTTGTTATTACCCTTTTTCACTATCTACAATATTCTGAGACCCCTATGATGCAAACCTCGACGACCCCGACGACCACTGCTAGCAGCAAGCGCCCTGTTCGCACGCGTATTGCCCCATCGCCTACGGGCTTTCCTCATGTGGGAACGGCTTATATCGCCCTTTTTAACCTCGCCTTTGCTAAGGCTCACGGTGGCGAATTTATTTTGCGTATCGAAGACACTGACCAAACTCGCTCGACTGAACAATCTGAAAAAATGATTTTAGATGCGCTGCGTTGGGTCGGTTTGGATTGGAGCGAGGGTCCAGATGTCGGTGGACCACACGCCCCTTATCGTCAAAGCGAGCGTAGTGAGATTTATAAAAAGCACGCTGAGCAACTGATCGATAATGACCATGCATTTCGCTGTTTTTGTACCAGTGAAGAGCTAGACGCTATGCGCGCTGAGCAAATGGCCAATGGCGAGACCCCGCGCTATGATGGACGCTGTGCGCACCTCGCCGCCGAGAAAACCGAGCAATTGGTCAGCGAGGGCAAGCCCCATGTCATCCGTATGCGTGTGCCAACCGAAGGCATCTGTCAGGTACATGACATGCTACGCGGCACCGTTGAGATTCCTTGGACGCAAGTTGACATGCAGGTGTTGCTCAAAACCGACGGCATGCCAACTTATCACTTAGCAAACGTCGTAGATGACCACTTGATGGATATCAGTCATGTGATGCGCGGTGAAGAGTGGCTGAACTCTGCGCCCAAACATCAGCTGCTTTATGACTACTTTGGTTGGGAGATGCCAGTCCTGTGTCACATGCCACTACTGCGTAACCCAGACAAATCTAAACTGTCTAAGCGTAAAAACCCAACGTCTATCACCTACTACCGTGATGCTGGCGTGTTGCCTGAAGCCCTACTCAACTATCTGGGCCGTATGGGCTACTCAATGCCTGATGAAGCGGAGAAATTCACCTTGGATGAGATGGTTGCGAGCTTTGATATTCAACGTGTGTCACTCGGCGGTCCTATCTTCGACATCGAAAAGCTTAACTGGCTCAACGCCGAATGGCTCCGTGCGCTCACGCCTGAACAGCTAAAAAATAAAATCCTTGCTTGGGCAAATGACAGCGATAAATTAACCGCTATCGCCGCCGCTATTCAACCCCGTATCGAGCTGCTGTCTGACGCGGTCAATTGGGGTGGTTTTTATTTCCAGAATCTGCCTGATATTAACGCTGAAAGCTTTACCCATAAGTCGCTGACGCCTGAGCAAATCATAGAAATGCTACAACTGGCGCTGTGGCAGCTGGAAACCTTACCGACGTGGTCAGAAGAAAACATCTACGCGACGTTAAAAGGTCTTGCCGCGCATCTTGACATCAAGATGCGTGACTTTATGGCCCCATTCTTTATCGCCATCGCTGGCAGCACCTCATCGACGCCCGTCATGAACTCTATGGCGATCATCGGTGCTGATATGACGCTGACCCGCTTGCGCCATGCGGTTGATGTATTAGGCGGCCTCGGTAAAAAGAAACTCAAAAAACTAGAGAAACAAGCGGCAGAGTTGCCAGACTTTTTGGCTGATAAATAGCTTGGCAGCTGAATAACAAATGAGCTAAAGTTTTTGAGTTTAAAAGGGTCAGGTCAGTTCTGACCCTTTTTTAATTTACAACAATTTTGCACTGAACATCGCAACTGGAAACAAACATGACCAGAAAAACCGTCACGATAGAAAGCAAAGATTATGTCTTTAACACCTTAAAAGAAGCACAGAAATACTATGATGCCATCGTAAAAGAGCTTTTTGAGGCAAACCTTACCCTAACAACAGGACAGGATTTTGAAGATTTAACATGGATATACAGCACTTACTGCGCCTATACCAAGCATAATCTAGATAAGTTAGGCGCATTTGATATTACCGGCTTTAAAGGTATAAGAACGATCCGAGAAAAAGGCGGTCAATATGTGCCAGCTGAATGCTGTGCTGTCGTCTTTTCTGATGGCACGGAAGAAGAATTTCATACCGATAAAGCCATCAAAGAGATCGCGCTCAAGCAAAATCCACGCTAATTTGGGTTTGTTGAGCCTTTAAAATAGGCTAAAACGCTTTTTTTTTGCATATTTATGAATTATTTTTAAAATAGCTGTTGACAAGACCGCTGCTCTTACCTAAAATACGCACACTCTTAGCGAGGGGCTATAGCTCAGTTGGTAGAGCACTTGCATGGCATGCAAGGGGTCAACGGTTCGACTCCGTTTAGCTCCACCATCTATTTATCGCAATGCTCAGCATGGCTGAAACTTGATAATAAATACTCGCTAGAAGGACGATATCAGCACCTAGGCAACGCTTGCTCTATTCTTAATAGATAAGCTATCTGATATTGTGAAGTACCGTTGTAACCCTTGGTTATAACACTCTATGCGTCCCCATCGTCTAGAGGCCTAGGACACCGCCCTTTCACGGCGGTAACGGGGGTTCGAATCCCCCTGGGGACGCCACTATTCGGCGTCACTTATTAGCCCTTTTGCTCTGCATTAGATAAGACTAGTAAGCGAACAATAAAAAAGCCCAGTCACAAAGTATGTGACTGGGCTTTTTTATTGTCTGAATTTTACCCCATGCCTAATTTTAATAGCGACTTACTCTCTATCCCTCCTCGCCTGTCTCTAAAAATTCGTATAAATGTGAAGAGTTTAGCGCCTCCTACTTACACCTAGTTACATGTCGGCGATTTTGTCACTTACCTTAACATTGTTATACATAACGATTGTGTTTCTCTACTTAACAGTATTATTAATGCTGGGTTCTTTTCCTTATGCTGTCACTATATTCACTACTAATTGTCTCTGGCGAACACACGTTTAAGCGTAAATCCTGACAGTGAGATAGTGAACACTCTAAACATTAACGAAAGATTAGTGACCTTTAAAAAGGAATGATTATGTTAACTACTTATACCCCCCAACGTCGTCCATCGTGGCGCGGTGTGCTTGCTGGTCTTGTCATAGGACTGATCGTAGTCATGGCAATGATTGCCCTCGCTTTGGTATTAAGCTCATTTTTACCGTTTGATTTAAAAGGCACTAGTATCGCTGGTGGTATTTATGCTGCCATTACTGCTTTAGTGAGTGCTTTTGTCGCTGGTTATTTTGCCATTAAATTTTCAGCCCCTGAAGCCATATTCGGTGATGGGACGGCTATCGACTCAAAAGATGCCACCTTAACTGGTATATTAACTGCCGCATTGATTGTGTTGTTTACCACCTTTTTTACCTTAAGTAGTGCAACTGGCATTTTATCATCAGCTGGTAACGTAGTCGGTAGCACGGTGAGCACAGTAGCTAAGACCGCTGGTGGCGTAGCCGCAGCCAGTACATCAGCCGCTGGTACTGCAGCAGTAGCCGCACCCGATAGCACGGTAGAGCAAGTACAACAAACCGCTCAACAAGTCTATCAAACCGTATCTGGAGACATTAGCAAAGCTGATATCAGTGCGATGGTCGCTGAAAACACTCAGGATTTAAATGATCAACAAATCGAAGCGACAACCAATGTGTTGGATGAGATGATCAACAACACGCAAAATGATGTTGCTGCTATGGACTTCACCAGTGTCGACACATGGCGTAACATCGATGAGTACGCAAAACAGCGTATGGCATCGATTGAACAAACGCTACAAGGTCCTGAACTTATCAATCGCTTACAACAAGAAGGTCTAACTGAAGCGCAGGCTGTCGAAGTACGTAACGAAGTGACTCAATCATTTAATGAGTATAAAACTCAAACTGAGCAATATATTGCGCAGGCCCAACAGACAGTCGATCAAAACCTCCAACAAGCTGAAGAGATTGCCCGTAAAACAGCGCTATACAGTGGTCTATTTTGGTTAATCAGCACTATCTTAACGTTCGTTGCAGCTACTATGGGTGCAAAAAGTGCCGCTGCAAATTATCGCTTAAACAAGCCTATTGTCACACTCGGTGATAATGTTCGCTAAGACAGTATAAGTATAATTAATAAAATACTTAGTTTAAGTAGAGAAAAGCCCAGTTTATAACTGGGCTTTTTTTTATGAGGTTTTCTGTCTTATCAATTAAAAAGTTGATGCAGTTACCCTACACGTCATACCAATTTTTGTCCTTGAGAACCTAAGGTTTTATTAGATGCACCACATAAATAGAAGCGCCAATTTGCAGATATTACTGCGCTAAATTATCCACCCCACTCTATAAAATACATAGGAATAGACTATGGTCAGTTGAAAATAAAACGGTTATATAAATTTAAACGCGCTACTAGCACAAATTTTACTTGCGTGCTGTGCCTACACAGACAGAGGCTGCGTAAAATTCATCCTAGTAGCGCTATAACACTTTTTAAATGCATCGACTATATATAAAAAAGAGCGCAACACAGACAGTAAAGTGATGGCTCCTATTATAAATTGAGTAGCGTCTAAACGTGCTATGCACGTAACACTTTATAACCGCCCAAAGAAAGCCCAATCCCCTACTTTGACTGGGATTGGGCTTTTTATCATACTAAGACTAACGAGCCATTATGCAGCGTTTTTACTATCCGCGGCCAATTGACGTAGGACATAGTGCAACACCCCGCCATGACGCACATACTCACGTTCTTTTGGTGTCTGTAGCATCACGTTGACATCAAAGGTCTCAGTCGAACCATCAGCACGGGTAGCCGTGACTGTCGCGGTCTTGCTCTCGCCATTATCCAAACCAGTGATGCTAAGCACTTCTGACCCATCAAGCTTATAGGTGTCTGCGTTTTCACCGTCTTTAAAGGTCAATGGTAATACGCCCATACCGACTAGGTTCGAACGGTGAATACGCTCAAACGAGCTGGTCAGCACCGCTTTTACACCCAGTAAAATCGTGCCTTTAGCCGCCCAGTCACGACTAGAGCCAGAGCCATACTCTGCGCCGCCAAGCACGACTAATGGGCGCTCGTCTTCCTTATACTTCATCGCAGCGTTATAGATAGGCATTTCTTCGCCATCTGCTAGCGTCGCGTTATCATCTTTGAAGTAATAAGTGTAGCCACCTTCTTTACCGTTCATCATGGTGTTTTTGATGCGAATATTAGCAAAAGTACCACGGGTCATGACCGCATCATTACCACGGCGTGAACCATAGCTGTTGAAGTCCGCTTCCATCACGCCGCGCTCTTGTAAGTATTTACCCGCTGGCGAGTCTGGATCGATATTACCTGCTGGTGAGATATGATCGGTGGTGATTGAGTCACCAAACAAACCTAAAATACGAGCACCTTCAATATCAGGAATACCTTCTGGTTCCATCGTCATACCATCAAAGAACGGTGGATTTTTGATGTACGTTGAGCCTTCATCCCATGGATACAGCTGACTGTCCGCTGAGCTAATCGCATTCCACGCTGCGCTACCATCGAACACTTCGCCATAGTTTTTGCGGAACATATCCGCATCGATATTATTGGCAATCAGCTCATTAATCTCTTCTGAGGTAGGCCAGATGTCTTTTAAGAACACATCATTACCGTCTTGATCCTGTCCTAGCGGATGTGTCGTCAAGTCAATGTCAACCGTCCCCGCCAAGGCATAGGCGACAACCAGTGGCGGCGACGCTAAGTAACTGGCCTTAACATGGGAGTGAATACGACCTTCAAAGTTACGGTTACCTGATAACACGGCAGCAGCAACCAAGTCGTTTTTTTCGATACCTTTTTCAATTTCTTCAGGAAGTGGTCCTGAGTTACCGATACAGGTCGTACAACCATAGCCCACTAGATAAAAACCGGTTTTTTCTAGCTCATCCATCAGTTTGGTTTTTTCTAGGTAGTCTGTGACCACCTTAGACCCTGGCGCTAATGAAGTTTTTACCCAAGGCTTGGCTTTGAGGCCTTTTGCCGCCGCTTTTTTGGCTACCAAACCTGCCCCAATCATGACCGCAGGGTTTGAGGTGTTGGTACAAGAAGTTATGGCCGCAATGACCACTGAACCGTCACGTAATTCATGCTGCTTATCATCAATATTGACGCTTGAGAACACATTGTTAGCAGGCTGGTACTGACTGTTATCTTCACTATGTGTGTCAACCTCAATCTTTGGTTCCGCTGCTAAAGTTTCGGCTTGTACTTGCTCGCCGCCCTCTTGATCAAAACGTACCTTACCTTCGATTTCTGATTTGCGGTCTTTGGTCATTTTTGCTAACGTTTCACCGAATTTTTCGTGCATGTCAGATAGGTTGATACGTTGCTGCGGCAAGTTAGGACCAGCAAGGGCTGGCTGTACGGACGCTAAATCCAGCTCCAGCTTACTTGAGTAGGTTGCAGCTGGCGTATCCGCATCGTGCCACAGACCTTGTGCTTTCGCATATTTTTCGACCAACTCAATTTGCGTCTCATCACGGCCCGATAGGCGCAGATAATCAATCGCCATTTGGTCAATGGGGAAAATACCGCACGTTGCGCCATATTCTGGCGACATATTGGCAATGGTGGCACGGTCAGCGAGCGGCATACTGTGCAGCCCCTCCCCATAGAACTCCACAAACTTACCCACTACGCCATGGGCCCGTAGCATCTCAACCACACGTAATACCAAATCCGTTGCGGTGACGCCTTCAGTCAGCTTACCCGTCAACTCAAAACCGACGACCTGAGGAATGAGCATGGAGGATGGCTGACCGAGCATTGCCGCTTCTGCTTCAATACCGCCCACACCCCAACCAAGCACGCCAATACCATTAATCATCGTCGTATGGCTGTCCGTCCCAAAAACAGTATCAGGATACGCTGTCAGCTCTCCTTCCACTTCGGCTGCCATGACCACACGTGCTAAGTACTCAAGGTTTACCTGATGCACAATGCCCGTCGCTGGTGGTACCACAACGAAGTTTTCAAAAGCATTACGACCCCAATGTAAGAACTCATAACGCTCATTATTGCGCTTAAATTCAATTTTTTCATTCAGATCCAACGCATCTTCGCGGCCATAGGCGTCCACTTGTACTGAGTGATCGACCACAAGCTCGCTCGGAATAAACGGATTGATTTGCTCCGCCTTACCGCCCAGCTCAACCACGGCATCACGCATGGCTGCCAAATCGACCACCGATGGCACACCCGTGAAATCTTGTAAGACGACACGGGCTGGCATAAAGGCAATTTCTTTTGACGCTTCAGCGCCCGCATCCCAATTGGCAACGGCTTCGATATGGTTTTCACCGACAGATTGACCACCATCCTCATTCCGTAATAGATTCTCTAATACGATTTTCATGCAAAATGGCAGCTTGCTAATGTTCTCAAAGGTTTTGGTCAACTTGGGCAAACTGTAATAGGCATGATCCTTGCCATCGACCGAGATAGTGTCTTTTACATTGAAAATGTCACTCATGGTAGCTTCCTTATCGTTGTTATAAACCCTAACCGCAAACGCTGGTATGCTTGGGCTAAGAAGTGGTGGCTAGACAGATGATTGATCCATTTTTATTCACAATATCCATTGTTGGAAATAGGGAGACATAGGTTTAAGGTCACAAAATAGATAAGCATCTATTTAATACTTAACAATAACTTGCTATTACCATAACAAACATAGGGTCATTTGTTAACGCCTAGACGTTGTCAAATCGTGGCATAATCGTAACCGTAATAAGGGTTTCCTGCTCTATAGATAAGAGCCATTCCTATTAGACGTACGGTCGGTCTATGGTATGATGTAGCGCTTTTTTACTGCTAGATAAGCGGTTTGATATGGCAGTTCTTGGCGCTATTTATTAATGAGTTCTTATGGCAAATTTTAACACCCACTTAAATGTCGCTTTCATGGTCAGTGGTACGCTAAGTTTAACGGTTTATAAAGCGGGATTGATTGATGATTCGGGATTTTTGATGTGTGTGGCGCTTGGTACTATCGGTGGATTGTTGCCAGATTTAGACTCTGATAACTCAACCCCAATCAAGCTGGGTTTCAACATTATCTCTTTTGTATTTGCCTTTGGTTTGGTCATGCACTGGCGCAGTGAGCTGAGCCTACTGGCGTTGATAGTGTTATGGCTGGTTGGTTATGGCTTTATGCGGTATGTGGTTTTCTCTGTTTTTACCACCATGACCGTGCATCGTGGCGTGATCCATTCTGTCCCTTACATGGCGATACTGGGATTGGGGTTGACCTGTCTCAGCTACTACGGGTTGCAGCTGCCACTGACGATCAGCTGGTTTTATGGTTCTTTTCTGTTTATCGGTGCATTGGTACATTTGTTATTAGATGAGCTGTATAGCGTCAATTTGTCTAACATGAAAATGAAGCGCTCATCCGGTACCGCCATGAAGTTTTATCAACATAAAGACAAATGGTGGTATCTGCTTTTATATGCCACTGTGGTGCTATTGGTATACGCCGCCCCGCCCTTTGAGTTGTTTTGGTCAAGACTAAGCGACCCTTCAGCATGGGCTCAGCTAAAAGTGGGTATGCTGCCTGAGATGATAGAAAACATGCTGCGTTAAAATCTATACCGCCATTCAAACCAACATAAAAATCAGAGTAACATATGCCATTCAATCCACACACTTGTCCTTGCCAGATCCATCCAGTCTCAAACGCTATCAGCTCGGTATTGGCGTATCAGGATTGCTGTCAGCCCTATCATGACGACGTTGCTCGGCTGGGCGGTATCACAGCGGACACAGCCGAGCGACTGATGCGCACGCGATACAGCGCCTTTGTTTTGGTAAAACCCGATTATATCGTTAAGACCACGTTACCCGCCCAGCAAGCATTGCTTGATGAAAAAGCGATTGAAACGTGGGCAAAAGAGACAGATTGGGCAGGATTGGAAATCGTACAACACGTGCCACAGCTTGGTAAGCACCATGCACAGGTGGCGTTTAAGGCCTATTTTAATACCGTAGGCGGTATACAGGCGCATCATGAGCTGTCTGCCTTTGTAAAGGTAGCAGACAAAGCATGTCATGACGCGCGCTGGTATTTTTTAGACCCAACAGTGGCGATGACTGTCACCCAAAAGCAGCCGTGTATTTGCGGGTCTGGAGAAAAGTTTAAACGCTGTTGTGGGAGTTATTTGATTTAACAGCGCAGCCTTAAACACTTGCCCCAACCGCTCGGGCAATCGCAACTCCTTCCTCAATTGTTAAAAACTTACGCTGGCTAGGACTGTCTTTGTAAATCACGTCGCCGTCTTGAAAGATAAGACACTCATTGACCGCAAGCTGCTGCCATTTTTCATTTTCAGTGAGCGGCACGGTCACTAGAATCGTTACTTTGTCTTTATCGGTGGTGACGTCGCCAAAATTAATCGCCAAATCATCATCGGCCAATTTCGCCTCACCAAACGGTGCTTGACGCGTGAGATAAAACAATAAACTACCCGCGTAAGCCAATTGCCATTTACCGTTTGATATCAGGCAATTAAATAAACCATTGGCCGATAAATAGCGACATTGCGTGGTCAAAAAATTAAACAGCGTTTGGTCATCAGGGCGGGTTTTAAAACTGCTTTTTAGGCGATTCACCAAATAACAAAACGCCATTTCAGAATCGGTTGAACCGACGGGTTGGCAATGCGCGGCGTTACCATTGTCTTGCAGACGCTGACAGCGTTTAATAAACTCACTATTCATCTGCCCATTATGAGCAAACACCCACTGCTCGCCCCAGACTTCACGGACAAAAGGATGGGTATTCGCCAAACAGTTCTGCCCTTGGGTGGCTTTACGAATATGAGCGATGACATTCATGGCCTTAATGGGATAGTTATTGACCAGATCGGCAACGGGCGATAAGTGACTGGGACGGTTGTCGTGAAACAAGCGCAGTCCAGTTGAGGTATTTACCGATTCGTCACGATTGGAGCGTTCATGATTAGAGCAGTCACTACGCTCAAAAAACGCAATGCCAAAGCCATCTTCATGGCTGTCAGTCATGCCGCCGCGCTTGCGAAAACCGGCAAAGCTAAAACCAATATCGGTTGGCGTATTACAGTTCATCCCTAAGAGTTGACACATTTATAGATTACCGCCGTTATCGTTGTCTTTTGCAGGATTTAAAGTGGCATTTATAGTGGTGTCTGCCGGTTCATCAAGCATCTCATAAGGAGCGGTGTCTCCCTCCGTATCGATACTATTTAGAATACGCTGGGCATGTGCCAGATCGGTATCTTGTATCCACAATACAACCCCTGAGTTCATACCTGGCATCGCGCTTAGCGGTTGCAAGGAGACGGTAATACCGTTATTGCGTAGCAGATTGGCATGCAGCTCGCCTTGCATATTGGTGTCGTAGCGTGCCAGTTTGTGCCAGTTATCAATTTGATCGGTCATGGGAGCACCTTTATAGTGTAGAGACAGGAATAAATGAATAAGCCGTGTTTACAGACAGTGATCTAGCGTATATTCTTTGATTGACACGTTACCGCTATGGCATAAGTCGTCACGCGCTTGTTCCGCTTGGGTAATGCTGCTAAAAACACCTATTATGTGACCGCCTTGCTCAGTATTCACGTCCGCATTTAAGAGTACAAAAACGGTACTTTGCGCTTTTTCTACGTGCGCCCAGTGATAAGCAGACAGACGTTTCATTAAGTCAGGGTTTTTGACCATGATATTGTCGCCCGTACGACCTTCCGTACGGTTATAGTGGATCACATTTAGACGCAATAACCAAAAAATAACCGCCGCTTTGGCCAGCATCACAGGTAAAGCGCGCTTTTCATCAGTACCAAGAGGACGCTTAGACTCATATCCTTGTAAAAAGGCTGCCATTTTACTGCGGTCAAAATTCACCGATTCGCCTTGCTCAGCGTCGCCCCACGTGGTACAAAAATCATTAATGGTAATGGCAATATCCATGACGTAATGCTCGGCACTGACCTCGGTAAAGTCTAATAGCCCCGTCAAACGCGCCTCGCCTTTTTGCAAATGCCACAAGGTATTGTCCGCAAACATATCTAGATGACACAAGCCTTTTGGCAAGGTTGCAAGTGGTAAATCGGTATAAGCACGCCAAATGTCACTCATCAGCTTGGCTTCGTCACTTGGCATAAATTGGATTTCACGGTCGCGTACCTCGCTCCATGGATACAAAGGCACGCCATATTTTTCGCTAGGTTGCAGGGCTTGCAGGGTTTCATGTAACAATGCTAAGGCAGCGCCAATCTCATGACACATCGCTTGAGTGGTTTGTTCTGGATGCGCTCCTGCAAGGCAAGGCACCAGCGTAATCGCTTTGTCTTCATAATGGATCACATAGCGTTTATCGCCATCAGAGCCCGTTTTAGCCGCATCGGGCTCAATCACGACCAGTGGCGCGGCAACGGGTAGCTTGCCATCCAACTGATTGAGAATAACTGCCATCTTTTCGATATCAGCAGGAGGACGCTCTTCAAATAAGGTAAACACGTAAGAGTGCGCGCCTGCTGCGTCGTCAGTCGTTTGAATAAACCAGTTAGAGTTTTTGATGCCTTGCGTAATCGGAATGGCACGGGCAAATGACACGCCAAAGCTTTGGCAAAAGGCGGCGAATTGGTCATCGGTTAACTGGGTATATACAGACATGACATCTCACTTTTGGCAATTGAATAAGAAGCTAAACAAGGTGGATATAGAGGGTACTAATAGTAATTGTACCGCGTATGAACAAACTGTGGCGAAAAGCGTAATAATCTTGCGAAAACCTGCCTGAAAGGGCAGTGATTTTGCTAGACTAGCGCTTATGAATGAATTGATTATAAGGTGAAAGACCCTATGTTAGCAAAGCGTATCATTCCTTGTTTGGACGTGGACAATGGCCGCGTGGTCAAGGGCGTGCAGTTTGTCGATATTAAAGACGCAGGCGACCCTGTCGAAGTGGCAAAACGCTACAACGAGCAAGGCGCCGATGAGATTACCTTTTTGGACATTACTGCCACCAATGATGAGCGCGATACCACGTATCATACCGTTGAACGCATGGCAGAGACCGTATTTGTGCCCTTAACGGTCGGCGGTGGCGTGCGTAAAATCGCCGATATTCGTAATTTGCTGAATGCTGGCGCGGACAAAGTCGCGATTAATTCAGCCGCTGTCTTTACCCCTGAGTTTGTGGGCGAAGCCGCGCAAAAATTCGGCAATCAGTGTATCGTTGTGGCCATTGATGCCAAACGCGTCGATGATATTACCGTTGATGGCATTGTTATGCCGCGTTGGGAGATTTTTACCCATGGTGGTCGCAAGCCCACTGGTATTGATGCCGTCGCGTGGGCCAGCAAAATGGCAGAGCTGGGTGCAGGCGAGTTGTTGGTCACCTCGATGGATGGTGATGGCACCAAAAAAGGCTATGATTTGGCGCTCATGCAACACATCACCAGCTGCGTCAACGTCCCTGTGATTGCCTCGGGCGGCGTTGGTAACTTACAACATTTGGCCGAAGGCGTCTTAGAAGGCGGCGTCGATGCAGTGCTCGCCGCCAGTATCTTCCATTTTGGGGAGTATACGGTTTTAGAAGCCAAAGAATACATGGCAGCACAAGGTATACAGATGCGTTTATAAGACATTGGTAAAATGCCAATAAATTAGAAAAAATGTTATCATAGCGCTAACCATTTATTTTTGTTCATTTAACTACCCATTCATTTGACTATTTATTCACGAGTAAACAGTCAAACAAGTTATTTAAACCTCTCTACTGTATTTAGCGATTCGTTTACTCCTATATCCCCATTACAAGCCAATTAAGCAAAGGATCTTTTATGTCGAATTTACAACAGCAGCGCAATGACGTCACCCATATCGATGGTAATTTGCATCAAAACACCGATGTTCGTATCGGTATTGTGGTTGGTCGTTTTAACGGTTTTGTCGTTGAATCTTTGGTAGATGGTGCAATTGATGCGCTTTTGCGTCACGGCGTATTGGGTAGCAATATTACCGTGATTCGCGTGCCGGGTGCTTTTGAGTTGCCATTGGTTGCACAGCGTGCGGCTGAATCTGATCGCTTTGATGCCATTATTGCTTTAGGCGCGATTATCCGTGGTAGCACGCCGCATTTTGACTTTGTCGCAAGCGAATCTGCCAAAGGCTTAAGCAGCGTGGCTATTGATTATAATATCCCAGTGGCCAATGGCGTATTGACGACCGACAGTATCGAACAAGCCATCGAACGCTCTGGCACTAAGGCGGGTAATAAAGGCTCTGAAGCGGCTATGGTTGTGTTAGAGATGATTGCTGTGCTCTCACAGTTAGATATTGATGATGATAGTGATGATGCTTAAGCGTTATTAATCAAGCGGCCTTTGTTTCAGCTATCGTTGTCTCAACGCTCTTTGTTCAAACGAAGGCCCAATGATTCACGTTGTCTAGTCTAAACGTTTGCTTTTAGCGGCTACTTGTCGATAATAACGACAATTAAATAGCCGCTGTAATCAACGATAAAACACTGATTATTTATTGAATTTTCGCCGTATTTCTATACCTTTTCCAAAATATAAAGTAGTGAAAAACGCAAACACACGCCCTATAAGCGATACGTTTGAGGATTTCCACGGCACCCGTTGCCGACTGATGTGTTGGTTAGGTATTATCTCAAAAATTTAGGTACAGACCCCCTATGACTGACCAACTCAAGCGCGCTATTAGCGCTGCGAAAACCGCACAAGCCAATGATCAACAAGCTGAAGCTACCCGTATAGCGAGCAGTAGTGCGGGCGATCAAACCTTCGATATGAGTGAGTCTTCTTATAAGACCAGTCACACTGCCATCCGTAAGGCACGGCGCTTTGCCATGCAAGGCCTATACGAATGGCTTGTCACTGATCGCCGCTTTGATATAGATGGTAAACTTGGCTGGAAAGCCAATCCCCCACATGACATCGCCGCTCGTACACGCGCGACCAATGCCATGCATACCGTACACATCGGCTATTATCACGAGATGATGCGCGATATCCCAGAGCAGATTGAAGCGCTAGATGCGCTTATCAGCCAGCATCTTGATCGTGGCATTGATAAACTGGATACCGTTGAACACGCCATTTTATTGATTGGGGCTTATGAGCTACAGAATCGTTTAGAGATTCCGTATAAAGTAGTGCTTGATGAGGCGATGAAGCTCAACAATCATTTTGGGGCGACTGATGCCCATAAACTGATTAACGCTGTACTCGATAGAATGGCCATTGAACTGCGTGCCCTTGAAGTAGAGTCAGATACCAAAGCCAATCTACGCACATCACAAAAAGCCGTCAGCAAACAGTCTGAAGCCAAACCAGTCGATACGACTGAAACAGCTCCTGAGACCAATAGTGACAGCCAACCAACTGCCTCAAACAAACCGCGTATCAGTGCCAATAATGCCCGCGTCAAACGTAATAGCGCTAGTAAAGCCAGTGCTAATATCAGTGAGTTTAAGGCCAGTAAAAAAGACGCTAACACCAAAAGCCAAGACTGATCATGAACGAATTTGAGCTGATTGAGCGCATATTTTCACAAATGCAAGCAGCACCGCCACTCTCAAGTGGTATCGAAAAAGGTATTGGTGATGATGCCGCGGTAATGGTATTGCCTGCAGGTTCGCGCTTAGTCAGCTGCATTGACACACTCGTTCAAGGTCGACACTTTAGTGCCGACTGGGACCAAGTTAACACCCTAGCCTTTGCGATTGGTTATAAAGCGGTGGCCGTTAATGTCTCAGACATCGCGGCCATGGGCGCTGCGCCGCATAGTATTTTGCTCGCGTTGGCGCTACCTGAACGTTTAGCAAATAACGAATGGCTCACTGAATTTGCCAAAGGGTTATTTCATGCTTGCCAGCTATTTGGTGTGGCCTTAATTGGCGGGGATACCACACGCAGCGATAATCTAGTACTGAGCGTGAGTGCGCAGGGATTTCTAGCTGCTGATACGCCAGCGGTTTATCGTTCAGGTGCGCAAGTCGGCGATAAAGTCTATGTGTCAGGCACACTTGGTGATGCCAGTTATGCGTTGCAAAACCCTGACAACGTGCAAGGTATAAAGCTTGCACATCGTCTGCACATGCCCACCCCAAGGATTGCCTTAGGGGCCGCATTGGCAAAAATCGGTGCCACAGCAATGATAGATGTCTCTGATGGTCTCTATCAAGATTTGGGACATGTCTGTCATCAAAGCGCTGTTAGTATGCGCCTACATCTAGAACAGCTACCTATTAGCACGCCATTAGCGACCGTTGATTTGTCTGAGCGTCTGTTATGTCAGTTGACGGGTGGTGATGATTACGAGCTGGCTTTTACCTTGCCCGCTCACATCGAACCGCCTAACGGCAGTACGCCAGTCACTTGTATTGGTGAAGTGGTGGCGCTAGCAGATGGTACAGACACTACTGTAGAAGGGGCGACAAGTCTGTGTCCTGAACTGTGTTATCAAGGACAGTCAGTCACCCCCTCCCATCCCGCTCCGTTTTCCACATGGCCCACTCTGACGGGTTACCAACATTTTGCAGGTTAACCCATGACCGATCATGATTTATCTAAGCCCGATATTCGTAAAGCCAATGACTGCCCACCTCTGCCAGTAAATGCCAGTATGCTTGACCGTACGGTCTATTGGCTCGGTATTGGTTTAGGTAGCGGTCTACCCCGCCGTGCACCCGGTACTTGGGGTACGGCGGGTGGTCTGATTGTAGGCGTGCCGCTCATGAGCTTGGGGTTTATCTCTTTTTTAGCGCTGACCATTTTGTCTTGTTTGGTTGGGGTTTGGATCTGCGGACGTACGTCTGATTTGATGCAGGTACATGATGATCCGCACATTGTGTGGGATGAATGGGCAGGGATGTGGATTACCTTATTACCTTTGTCTTATATTTTTTCTTATGTGTTCCCGACACCTGAAAACCCCTTGTTGATGCTGTTGCAGCCGATGTTTTGGGGTTGGCTACCGACGGCATTTATCCTATTTCGCGTGTTTGACATCTTAAAACCGCCACCGATTGGCTGGGCGGATAAAAAAGTGGCTGGTGGTCTTGGCGTGATGTTAGACGACATTATTGCCGGTGTCATGGCAGCAGTTGTGTGGCTGGTTATTTTTATAAGTGTGATGACGTTTGTTCCTGATAGCCTACCCTTGTTGATACCTCAGTGACTGACATAAGTGACATATGATTATTAAAAGACAAGCTCAATCGTAAAACACGATATATTTGACTGCTGATAAGTGCTTACTATCAATCGCCATAACTTTCTATCGGATTTTTTTTGCTACTTTTAGCGTCGTAATGTGCTACAGCGTTTGACCAGACTGGGTTACAAAGCCTGCACGCGTTGGCACTTTTTTGGCGATACTTTTAGGCTATACTTTATAAAATATTTAGTTACATGTTTAGGATTTTTATGCAACCGTCTCTTTCTGTGATTATTTTAGCTGCCGGTAAAGGCACACGTATGCAATCGGCCAAGCCAAAAGTATTGCAAACGCTGGCTGGCAAATCCCTATTGGCTCACGTATTAGATACCTGTCACCAGCTCACCGTGGATGAAACGATTATTGTCCACGGTTTTGGCGGTGAACAAGTAAAGTCAGAAATTACCAATCAGTATGCCCAGTCCTCCATCACTTGGGTCGCGCAAACTGAACAGCTAGGCACGGGCCATGCGGTCAAAGTCACCCTGTCTGATCTACCAACAGAGGGCCAAAGCCTTATTCTGTATGGCGATGTGCCGTTGGTCAGCTGCCAAACATTGGCAGCATTAAAAACGGCAAATACAGATGGTGTGTCCATGCTGACGTTGACCGTTGATAATCCATTTGGACTCGGTCGAATCAAGCGTGACCAAGCGGGTAATATTACTGCCATCATTGAGCAAAAAGACGCGGATACTGATGAGCAAGGTATCAAAGAGATCAACAGCGGCATTTATTGCGTTGATAATGCGCTACTACATAAGTACTTGCCTGAGTTGTCTAACGACAATGCCCAGCAAGAATACTATCTGACCGATATCGTAAAAATGGCAGTCGCTGACGGTATTACTATTGCCGCCATTGAACCTGAGCACACGTTTGAGATTGAAGGCGTTAACAACCGCCAACAGCTCGCCAGCTTAGAGCGTACATGGCAAAGCAAGCTGGTCGCGGACTTACAAGAAGCAGGTGTGCAGTTTGCTGACCCTACCCGCGTTGATATTCGTGGCACTTTGACTGCTGGTCAAGACGTGTTCGTCGATGTCGGTGTGGTGTTCGAAGGCGACTGCACGTTAGGCGATAATGTCTATATCGAAGCGGGCTGTATCATCAAAAATGCCCACATTGGTAACGCTTGTCACCTCAAGCCTTATTGTGTGATTGATAGTACCGAAGTCGGCGCGGCGGTCGATATTGGTCCTTTTGCCCATTTGCGTCCTCAAACCGTATTGGCTGATAACAGTAAAGTGGGTAATTTCGTCGAGATTAAAAAATCGACCATTGGTCACGGCAGCAAGGTTAACCACTTAAGCTACGTTGGTGATGCCACCGTCGGGTCAGGCGTTAATGTTGGTGCAGGTGTGATTACTTGTAATTATGACGGGGTCAATAAGTCACAGACCATTATTGAAGATAATGCATTCATCGGTTCTAACGCCAGTTTGGTGGCGCCAGTAACCATAGGAGATACCGCTACTGTGGCAGCCGGTTCAGTGATTACCAAAGACGTGGATGCTAAGGCGTTAGCGTTTGGACGTGCTCGGCAAACACAAAAAAACGATTACCAGCGCCCCACTAAAAAGTAACGGATACATTCGCTAAATCAATGACAATCATCCTTTAGCACACTGAAGCAGTGCGGCAATTTTTGTGGTGCTGCTTCATCATATTTATCAATCCGTCACGGTATGCGTCGCTAATCATCAAACAGACGTCTTATTGACTAAATATAATCACTCTCAAAACATCAAAAATTAACTTTAAGGAATAGCCATGTGTGGAATTGTAGGAGCAGTTGCTGAGCGTAATATCGCCAATATCTTACTTGAAGGTCTCAAGCGCTTGGAATACAGAGGCTATGATTCTGCTGGTTTAACCGTTATTCGTAATGGGGAGCTACATCGCGAACGTCAAGTGGGCAAAGTGCAGGCACTGGTCGATGCCGTGGCAGTCAACCCAGAATTCTTTGATGGTCATATCGGTATCGCTCACACGCGCTGGGCGACTCATGGCGAACCCGCCCAACGTAATGCACACCCGCATGTGTCCGGTAAAATCGCCGTGGTGCATAATGGCATTGTTGAAAACTACGCTGAGCTCAAAGAAACGCTCGTGGCCAAAGGTTATGAGTTTACCTCACAAA
The DNA here is from genome assembly GCF_016107545.1 of Psychrobacter namhaensis. Taxonomy (GTDB): domain Bacteria; phylum Pseudomonadota; class Gammaproteobacteria; order Pseudomonadales; family Moraxellaceae; genus Psychrobacter; species Psychrobacter namhaensis. The sequence goes on along the minus strand of NZ_JABASS010000006.1, from coordinate 22,466 downwards.
CAGATACCGAAGTCGTGGCCCACTTGATTAATGATATCTATCAAGAAACGCCTGACTTACTAGAAGCGGTTCGCACTGTGACCCCACTATTACACGGTGCTTTTGCCCTTGGCATTGTGCATATCGATTGTCCAGATGAGCTGATTAGCGTACGTCTAGGCTCACCACTGGTGATTGGCGTCGGTATCGGTGAGAACTTTATCGCCTCAGATCAGTTGGCACTGTTACCCGTGACCAACCGCTTTATGTATTTAGAAGAAGGCGACATTGCCAAGCTGACTCGTAAAAGTATTCAAATTTATGCTGATGGTGTGGAAGTCACCCGTCAAATTCATGAAATTGATGCAACCCAGCACAATGCTGACAAAGGTGAGTTTAAGCACTATATGCTCAAAGAAATCTATGAGCAGCCAGATGCGGTCGCCCGTACTATTGAGATGGCTTTAGACAATAATGAAACCTCTAAGCTGCGTGATGACTTCTTGCAGCGTTATGAGACGCAACTTGCAGGTATCCGCCACGTACAGATCCTCGCTTGTGGAACCAGTTATCACTCAGGTCTGGTCGCAAAATACTGGTTTGAAAGTCTTATCCGGGTGCCCTGTTCCGTTGAAGTGGCCAGTGAGTTCCGTTATCGCAATCCAGTCGTCGTGGATAACTGCTTGGTGATTTGTATTTCTCAGTCGGGTGAAACTGCTGACACGTTATCCGCGCTACGTGATATCCAAAAGCAGACGCCAGCAGGCCTCGTAAGTTTAGCATTGTGCAACGTCCCGACCTCGTCACTGGTACGCGAGACAGATATTTTCTTACCGACCCTAGCAGGACCAGAAATTGGCGTGGCTTCTACCAAAGCCTTTACGACTCAACTTGCCGCTTTAATGTTACTGGTGTTAAAGGTCGGGGTTATTCAACAGCGTGTGACCGGTGAGCGTTTGACTACGTTGATTGGCGAGCTACAACAACTGCCTGGTCAGCTGTATGCCAGCTTAAACCTCGATGCGCCTATTAAGACAATGAGCGAGCATTTTGAAGACAAGAAAAGCTGCCTGTTTTTGGGACGTGGTCTCCAGTTCCCAATTGCACTAGAGGGCGCACTAAAACTAAAAGAAATATCCTACATTCACGCAGAAGGTTATGCCGCAGGTGAGCTCAAGCATGGCCCATTGGCGTTGGTCGATAAAGACATGCCAATCGTCGTACTCGCCCCGAAAGACAGTATGTTTGATAAGCTCAAAGCCAACATGCAAGAAGTACACGCCCGTCACGGTGAGCTATTTGTCTTCGCCAGTGAAGCCAGTCAAATGGTCGCAGAAGACCGTTTGCACGTGGTGTACGTGCCTGAAGTCTGCGAAGTCTTAGCGCCTATCGTCTATAGCGTGCCGGTGCAGCTATTGTCATACCATGTGGCTGTGATGCGCGGCACCGATGTCGACCAGCCACGCAATTTGGCAAAATCAGTTACAGTAGAATAAAGTTTACTATTTTGATGATTTTTTATGTCATTGAGTAATTACCTATCATACCAAGTAATAAAGATTCATACTGAGTAATAAAGATTCATACTGAGTAATAAAGATTCATACTATTAACCCCTGCTATTGTTGAGCGCAACATTAGCAGGGGTTTTTTATGCCCTCACAATGACTAAAAAATAGCTTATAGATAATCGTATCGCACGCTGTGTGAGTAAACCGTTAAGTGAAGACCTTTAAATATTAATCTAAATGCTAAACATTTTTCTAATATTTCGTAAAAAGTTAAATGACTGTGTATAAAAAATAGTGATACCCCGATCTTAAATGAGGTATCACTATTAGGAGTGTGCTTAACTAATGATTATGTTTAGCTATTTTAAAGGCGTTTAGTCTCTTTCTAGCACCACTCTATAGCGCGCGTTACCGCTCTCTAGGCGCTCAAATGCTTCGTTAATCTCAGACATTTTGTAGGTTTCAATCACTGGCTGAATATTGTGTCGAGCGGCAAAATCTAGCATTTTTCGAAGGGTGGATGGTGAGCCAACTGGTGAGCCTGAGAGACTGTTTTGAGCCATAATCATTGGCGCAGCCGATATCTCTAGCGGCGCTTCTAAAATCCCAACAAAGTGTAGCTTACCCTTTGGTCTCAACGTCTTAATAACCATATCCCAGTTCATATCTACGTTCACTGTTGAGATGATTAAATCAAAAGAGCCCGCGGCTTTTTCGATCTCGCTATCCTCTCTTGAGTTTAATGAGTGGTGAGCGCCCATCTCTTTTGCTTCTTCCATTTTTGACTCACTGGTAAATGCCGTCACTTCACAGCCCCACGCATTGGCAAATTGCAGTGCCAAATGACCTAAGCCGCCAATACCAATCACAGCCACTCTAGAGGTTGGCTTGATGTCGTACTGCATAAGTGGGTTGAACACAGTGACGCCGCCGCATAACAAGGGTCCTACAGCGTTAAAAGCAAGCCCTTCAGGTATTTTAATAACGCTGGTGTCTTTTGCCCGTACTTTATCCGCAAAGCCGCCATGGTTACCAATGATCGTACCTTCTTGCTCAGGGCACAGGTTGTGGTCGCCACCGATACATAGATCACAAACATTGCAGTATCCTTTATGCCACCCCAGACCCACTTTATCGCCTAACTCGAGATGTTTGACGTGCTTGCCTTTTGCGAGGACTTTTCCGGCAACTTCATGACCACCTACAAACGGATACTCGGTCATACCCCATTCGTTTTGCCACATCGATAAATCACTGTGGCAGATACCGCAGCTATGCACTTCGATTTCTACTTCATGATCACCCAAAGTGCCAGGGTCATATTGATACGGTATAAACTTTCCGCCTTTTTCTTCTGCTGCATATGCGTTAATCATCGCTATTCCTTATTTTTTCGTATTTGGAGGTATGGGTTTATCGTTCTAGTAGTTATTAAGTTAATAATAAATAAGACACGGATAAGATACTGATAAACACAGTGCCTTTAACATACAGTGCCTTTGACAAATTCAACTGAAGCGACTATAGCAAAGACGGGGTTAATTAAGCCACTCAACTTACCCGTTTAAGACTAACGTCATACAAATAACCATACTTAACGCCCATAACCTTAGTCGCTTGTCTCTCAACAATCTATATGACCCTATTCAATTTTATAAAAGCATCCTCTAGTAGCGAATAGCTGATCCATAAAAAATCTCAAACTGTCTCTGAACACAGTTTGAGCTTTTTACGTCACTTACTAAGGAGGATGAATACTGTGAGAGCGCTATTTTTCCTCCGACACTGTCTCTGGCTTACCATGCGGCGTGAGCCACTTAGCAAACCAACCTGACACATCATCCATCAAGGTGTAAACCACTGGAATCACCACCAAACTCAATAACGTAGAGGTCACCAAACCACCCAATACAGCCGCTGCCATCGGGCGTCTAAACGTAGGGTCAGCATCTCCCCAACCAAACACTAATGGCAACATGCCAGCACCCATCGCAATGGTCGTCATAATAATAGGACGCGCACGTTTACGACACGCATCAATAATCGCTTCAAAACGTGCCAAACCGCGACGCTGGGCAATCAGTGCATAATCAACCAGCAAGATAGAGTTTTTGGTTGCGATGCCCATCAACATAATAAAACCAATCATTGAGGGCATAGAGAGGCTACTATTGGTAATAACCAAGCCCACAAAGGCGCCGCCAATAGAGAGCGGTAACGCCATCAGAATGGTAAAAGGTTGTAGTATACGACCGAATAGTAAAATCAGCACCCCTAAGATACAAACCACACCCACCGACATCGCGATCACAAAGCCACTAAATAGATCCGCCATGTTCTCGGCTTGACCTTGATCAATAATAGTTATCGAAGGTGGTAATTTTTGCATCGCAGGTACGGCTTTGACCGCTTGCACCAAGTCACCAAGTTCGCCATTCGCCGGCTGAACCGTAATACTAATAGCACGCTCTCGATCAAGCCTACTGATCTGTGCAGGGCCTGTACCAAAGTCTAAGGATGCGACCTCACCCACACGCACGCCCTGTCCTGCTGGTAGTGAGCTTGGCACGTACAAACCTTCTAACTGACTAACGTTTTGCTTGGCAACATCTGGCAGGCGTATCACAATAGGAATCTGGCGCGTGTCTAAATTGAGCTTGGATAAACGCTGCTCATAGTCACCAACGGTCGCTACACGTAACGTCGTAGCGATGTCTTGTGTGGTCACGCCCTTATCAGCCATCGCCAATCGGTCTGGTGTTACCGTCAGCTCTTGACGCGGCAGACTGCGGTCACTGGTCACTGAGCCTGCGCTAGGCAGACTTCGGATCTCTGACATAATCTGCTGAGCGGTCTGTTCAAGCAACTGCGGATTGGTACTGGTCATCGAAAAATTATAGCCGCTTTCACCGCCACTCGACAGACCGACAGTAAAGCGAGCGCCGGGCACCTCTGCCAATAAACGGCTAATTTTTCGTTCAATCTCTTGTTTGGTGCCGCGCTCTGCCCTTGGGGCAAGCACAATATCTAAACCTGCGATGTTCTCAGCCTTGCCGCCACTCGAGGTTGAGTCCATCGTCGCTTGAGCTTCCCCTACTGACGTAAAAATATTGGTCACTTCAGGCATGGCTAAAATACGCGCGCTTGCCAGTGCTGCTACTCGTTCAGTATCTTCTAGCGCCACATCAGGGGTCAGCTCAATCGCCACACGCGTTTGATCAATGTCATTATCAGGAATAAAAGACGTGGGCAACAACTTCACAAGTGTCAGCGAGGCCACAAATAATATTAAAGTTGCCCCCATCGTAAGCCAGCGATGATGCAAGGTCCACGCTACTATTTTAAGATACCAATCCATCAGCGCGCTTTGTTTTTCAACGTGCTTTTTTTCTGGTCGCAATATATACGCGGCCATCATGGGGGTAATCAGACGCGCGACCATCAATGACGCAAAAATCGACAAGGCTGCCGTCCAGCCAAACTGGCGAAAGAACTGTCCAACAATGCCGCCCATAAAGGCCGTGGGCAAAAATACCGCAATCAAAGTAAAGGTGGTTGCCACCACCGCCAAACCAATCTCATCCGCCGCTTCCATCGCGGCTTCATAAGGCGTCTTACCCATGCGCAGATGTCGTATGATATTTTCGACTTCGACGATAGCATCATCAACCAGTACGCCGATCACCAAGGATAGTGCCAACAGCGAGATGATGTTGAGACTAAAGCCAAACAAATACATACCCAAAAAGGTTGGAATGACAGACAGTGGCAAGGCAACGGCGGCCACGATGGTCGCCCGAATATTGCGTAAAAACAAGAAAACCACCACCACTGCCAATAAGCCACCTTCAATCAGCATGCGTAATGAGGCCTGATAGTCCTCAGCAATTGGCGTTGCCCGATCATAGACTTTTTCGATACTGATATTGCCGACATCGACCGTGAGCTTGGCAAGCTCTGCATCGACAAGTTCCATCACTTCAACTTCACTGGCACCGCGTGATCGGGTAATATTAAATGCCACCACGGTTTGACCATTTAGCTTGGCAATAGAGCTTGGATCCGCCGCGCCATCCGTGATTTGTGCCATACGCCCAAGGGCCTGCGTGCCGCCTGTAGGGACAGCCACTTGTAAGTCATTAAGCTCACTGGCTCGCTCAACAGCGCCAAGCACTCGGATGGTCTGAGTGGTTTTGCCCACCTCTGCTTCACCACCTGAGCTGTCTTGCTGAATCCCTGCTATTTGCTGCGATAACTGTGTAATAGGAAATGTTAAGCCGCTGAGTGCGATTGGATCAGCGGCGACGGTAATCTCACGCTGCAGGCCACCAATACGGCTGACCGTGCTGACACCTGGGATATCAGAGAGTCGTTTGGTGACGGTATCATCCACAAACCATGATAAGTCTTCCACATTCATGTTTTCAGACGCAACAGAGTAAGTCACGACTGGAAACCCTGCGGTTGAGACTTTGGTAATGATAGGATCATTAGCGGCAGCCGGCAGATCGCCACGTACTTCGCCGACCGCTGACCGCACATCATCTACCGCTTCTTGGATGTCTTTTTCTAGGACAAACTCAGTGACCATAGTGGCTGCACCAGTTTGCAGCGTCGTTCTAATATGCTTGACGCCTTCGATGCTGGTGAGTTTGTTCTCTACCTTTTTGGCAATGTCATTTTCGAGCTGTGCTGGCGCAGCACCCGGTAAAGTGACCGTGACCACGACCGCAGGTAGGTCAATATCCGGAAACTGCTGCACCTTCATTTTCATAAAGCCGTATATGCCGCCGAGCGTCAGCAGCACAAACAACAAAATAGCGACCAGTGGGTTTTTAATCGAGTAAGCTGAGACATTTAAACTCATGCGCGCGCCTGCGTGGCTGTGCCAGTGGTTGCTCTATCCGTCGTAGTATCTGCTGGATTGTCTGTTGGGCGCGCACCATTAACGATGCGTACCAAATCTCCATCATTTAAGAAACTACCGCCCTGTTGCACAATTTGACTGTCGCTAGGGAGTGGCTCTGAGACCGCGACACTATCGCCCAAGCGTTCGCCTAACGTGACTCGCTGTTGCTGAATACGACCGATTGTTTGACCGTTTTTAGTCGTTATGTTGGTTACTAACATCACATAGTCGTAACCATCGTTGCTCACAATAGCGCTATTGGGAACCGTTTGTGTGCTGGTACTGCCCAATAAAAATTCGCCAGTTTGATACATACCGGCACGTACTTTGGCATTGGCAGCTAAGCTGGCATAAATGGTCACCTGACGGTTGTTGTCCGCCGTCGGTGCAATACGGCTCACCTGCCCCATCACAGAATCGTCATCTGGCAAGCTCACGCGTACGGGCGTACCGATATTAATATCACTGACCAGCTTAGGATCGATATCCGCACGCCATTCTAAAACGCCGCCTTTAATAATGGTAAACAATGGCTCACCACCGGCCACCATACCAACCTCAGCCATTTTTTCACTGACGATACCACTGACTGGTGCGACAACTTCGGCATTCTCTAACGTCAACCGCTGCGTACTTAATCTGGCTTTTGCTGCCTGCAAAGCGGCTCTGGCTTTCATCTCGGCGGTACGATAGCGGTCGGCCTCTTGTTTACTGATGGCATCAATATCTATCAGTGGCAAAACACGCGCGGCATCGGCGCTGGCATTGGCAAGCGTTGCCTCAGCCTCTGCAACGTCTGCTTCTGCTTGTAAGACTTGCTGCTCCATGGCATCGGTATCAAACACTGCCAACACTTGGCCCGCTTTGACGCGATCACCTTCTTCAACCAATATACGCTCAATAGCGACGCCGGTCACTTTTGCACTGACATTCGCCGTATTTTTGGCATTGATCGTGCCATCAGCGCTCAAGGTATTACCAATATCATCTTGGTTTGGCACAATCGTTTCTACTGACAAGACCGCTTGCTCAGCACTAGCGCCACTTGGATTATTACCATCACTTGGCGCACTGTTAGAGGCTAATGGATCAACATCGGCTGTTTCGTTATTACCGTCCCAATACTTGCCAAGCAACACACCGATGACGAGCACCACTGCCAATACTGGTAACAACCATAATGGTAGCTTTGAGGACGATTTGTGAGCCCCTGAATCAGACTGACGATAGGGTGGCAGCTCTGTTTCTACAGCTGGCTTGGGGTTGGTTTCTTTCAGATCGCTCATGATGACTCTCTGTAAATACGGGCAATAATAAAATTAAAAGGTCAGATATGTGAGTGCTGATAAAAGAATATTCATACGTCACATGAACCATAAAAAATAACACGCCATTGGCATAACATCTAAATCGCTTTACTGCGCGGCTTATTTACTAGAGAAAACTCTCACTCTCTAAAGTGCTGTTTATTATTACAATATCCGATGAAGTTATTGAGAATAGCATATATTAGATCACCGTCTTATGCTTATATATAGGATATGCTGTTCACAGTTTTGGTAAACCCACCCGATAATTTAGGACAAAAAATCAAAAAGATAGGCCATAAAACAATAAAGACAACACGTTAATAAATTGGATCGAACGGTCCATAAATCATAAACTATTGTAAGGCTGGTCTCTCAATCAAAACCCTAATTTTTGGTATACAGTTCATACAGACACCTTTCTCTAATAGTCTCCTGCTATCTGAGCAGATAACTTGCCACAGCTACTCATCAGGCATTAGTATAACGACTCGCCTCTGGCATCCAGCGATCAATAAGCTGGCTGACATCAGCTTTGCGCGCTGGGTCTGCAATCAAGTGTTTGGCCAACCGCTGTGCTATGGCAAATAGCTGCTCATCACGGATGAGATCGGCCAAGTAATAACCCACATTGCCCGTTTGCCGTTTACCCAACAGCTCTCCCGGTCCGCGCAGCTCTAAGTCTTTTTGCGCAATGACAAAGCCGTCTGTACTATCACGTAGAACGTTTAGGCGCTCAGTCCCCGTTTCAGACAATGGCTTTTGGTACAGCAGAACACAGTAGCTTTTGGTTGAGCCACGTCCAACGCGCCCGCGCAATTGATGTAATTGCGATAGACCCAATCGTTCTGCATTTTCGATGACCATTAATGAGGCATTGGGCACATCGACGCCAACTTCAATGACCGTGGTAGCAATCAATAAATCAAGTTGACCTGCTTTAAAAGATTGCATGATGGCTTGTTTGTCTGCTGACTTCATCTTGCCATGTACCAGCCCAATACGAATATTTAACCGCTCATTTAAATCTTCATAAGTCGCTTCGGCCGCTTGCGCATCGAGCACACTAGACTCTTCTACCAGTGAGCAAACCCAATATGCTTGCCTGCCAGCTTCGCAGTTAATCGCGATACGCTCAATCACATCATCACGGCGGTTGCGGTCAATCGTCACGGTAGTAATCGGGGTCCGCCCAGGCGGTAACTCATCGATAATCGAGGTATCCATGTCGCCGTAGACACTCATCGCAAGCGTACGCGGAATCGGCGTTGCCGTCATAATCAGCTGATGCGGCGTACTGTTGGCCACGCCTTTATTGGTCAATGCCATACGCTGCTCGACGCCAAACCGATGCTGCTCATCAATAATAACCAGCCCCAATTTGGCAAATTGCACCTGCTCTTGAAACAGCGCATGAGTACCAACAACGATCTGTACCGTGTTTTCTGCCACCGCTTCTAACGCTTCACGGCGCTGCTTTGCGGTTTGCTTACCCGCAAGCCAACCCACCCCAATACCTAACGGTTCAAACCAGTGTTTAAAGTTAAGTAAATGCTGCTCTGCCAAAACCTCCGTCGGTGCCATAACTACCACTTGCCAGCCGCTATCTAGAGCATAGCCTGCTGCCCCTGCTGCTACCAACGTCTTGCCAGCACCCACGTCGCCTTGTACCAGTCGCAGCATAGGGATCGAGGTTGCCATGTCAGTCGTGATGTCTCTCATTACTCTTTTTTGTGCGCCTGTTAAGTCAAAAGGTAATGCAGCAAATAGTTGCTCAGCCAATGGACTTTTAGTGGCACATTTGGGTGCTTTATGCTGATGCAATTGCTGGCGGCGATATAATAAGCTGAGCTGATGAGCCGTCAGCTCCTCAATGATTAAACGCTGACAAGCAGCGTGCGTGCGCGCACTTAATTGCGTCAACATTTTATACTGTTGACCCGCATCGGTATAAGTGGGCGGCGTGTGCAGTAACACCAGTGCCTCAAATATCGTTAAATGATAGACATTATTATTAGCCACTCTAACGGCCTCGGCAATGACACTATGATTGGCGTCATAAGCCATGGTATTGGTTTGATTGAGACTGTTATCTGGCACACTACGCGCCAATGTGGAGAAGATATCTTCTGGATAGTCTGGCTCTGTCGTAAGCGACTTAGTCGGCTCAAAAGGCACTAAGGGTAAGTCAGCCACAACTGAAAAATCTGCCGCTGTCAATAGGGTCATTGGCAGGCCTTGGCTGCGCACGGTCTGTAATGCAAGCTTGATCAATGTGCGCAGCTTATTCTGGTGCAAGCCTTTGACGCTTGGATAAATGGGCTGCAAACCTGTATTGGTAATAGCGGTGTTATCAGTAATGATGTGATATTCAGGATGATGCATCTGTTTGCCGTAACGACTGACTTTGACTTCACCAAACAGTTGCAACCTTGTACCTAGGCTCATGGTCTGGGCAAGACCACGATAAACCTTAAAGAAGCGCAGAGACATGGTGCCAGTATCATCATCTACCACCACTGTCATACCGCTGCGTTTGGCATCAACGTGTACCACACGTCCTGTGATTAACGCCGATTGCCCATGAGCCACCTCTGCGATAGATAATAATCGACTGCGATCCTCATAATCACGTGGCAGATGCAGCAGCAAATCAAATATTCGTTTGATGCTCAGCTGTTCTAATTGCTCGGCCACTTTTACACCCACACCAGCCAGCGCAGTCACTGGCATCTCTAGCGCCGAGACTGGTGGCTCAGACCTAGGAGGGTCTGAGGGACTGATTGAAGAGTGGCTAACCGATGTGGGCATCAAAGATCCTAAAGATAAGGTTTTTAAATTTTATATACGCGACTAACTTATATTACAACGTACCGTGTGTTATAAGCGTAATAATCCGTGCGCGATAAAACATGACTTCAGTTATATCATACCAATAACTGCTGTCTTCTTTGCTAGATTATGGCAATTATATAAGGTCTTTTTTATGCCTGCTTCTTTCGTTTCGCATCTATACCGTCATCATTCAGTATTAACGCGTGTGAGCACACTTACAGCATTGACACTATTTATGAGTGCTTGTAGCACAGTGACCCCAACGATTAAAGCACCTGCAATAGCGTCACCTAGTGTTGCATTAGTTTTGGGTGGTGGCGGAGCCAAAGGTTTTGCTCATATCGGGGTGATTAAAGCATTAGAAGAGAACGGTATTACGCCGACGCTCATCGTTGGTACCAGCGTTGGCAGCTTGGTTGGCAGCCTATATGCCAGTGGCTATACACCAGCGCAGCTTGAACACTTAGCACTGACGACGGCTGATAACGAGTTAACAGATTTTGTCTTATCTAACCAAGGTTTTGTCGAGGGCATCAAACTCAGAAATTTTATCAATGACAAAGTGAATGGACGAGCAATAGAAGACTTCCCAATTAGCTTTGCGGCGGTCGCTGCTGAAAAGCACACGTTAAAAAAGACCGTCTTTACCTCAGGGAATGCCGGACTGGCCGTCCAAGCTTCCTGTAGCGTGCCCAATATTTTTATCGCCCCACGTATTCCAGAAAAAGTGGGCAAAAAATACATCGACGGCGGTGTGGTGAGCTTGGTACCAGTTGATAGTGCCCGTGCTTTGGGCGCTGACGTTATCATTGCTGTTGATGTGACCACTGCTAATAACCGCTCTTTTGCTCTCAAGCGCATACCGACCTTCAATTCAATGAGCAGCTTTTGGGGATTTTTGGAGCGTAATATCACCACTCAGCCAAACACCAATCGCGCCTTATCAATGCGTCATGAACGGGATCGTGCTGACATTGTCATTACCCCTGACGTGGGTCACATCAGCTCAATAGACACCCGTCAGCGCCAAGCTTTGATTACGGCGGGCGCGCAAGCCACGACTTCACAAATTTATGCCATTAAACAGTTAATCAAACAGAAATCTGACAGTAAATACGCGACTCTCTGATTTATTGATAAGCAGCCCTGATAAAAATATCTAGATCTTGACGAAAAAAAGCACCACAGTTTAAAGCTGTGGTGCTTTTTTGATTTTATCCATGACAATTAAGCAAAAAATTATATTAAACGTCTACTTACTTAACGCGCGCGCGATACTTAACCACGACTGTGTCATTGAGGCCCACACCTTCAAGATCCCAACGAACCGCTTTGTAATACTTCATTGCGACATCTTGTAGCTGATTATCAACCTTTGTACGTAGTGGCATACGCGCAAAATTGTTGCCATCGACACTGCCATATGGAAAATCAGGAGATACCGTCTTCAATAATTCTACTTGCTCAGGGATACTCATCGTCACTGTCATCTTACGGACTCGATCCGCATTGGTATTGGTAAAATACCCTTGATACTCTAAAACATTCCCTGATTGCAAGCGTGTGCTGGCATTTACAGGAACCAAAACTTCTTGACCATTTGCGTCCGTACTAATCAGTGACGCGGTAATTTTACTATTGACGGCTTGCGCACTTGAATTACTGCTTTGATTGGCACTTGCCTGCATAGCCACTGACCCATCAACCGCTTGTTCTGGCGTCGGCAGCATTGCTGAAGCTTGCGTTACTACCATGGCACCGATGAGCGTACCAGCAACAACGTGAAACAAGCGATGTCCGCTCCAAGCACTAAATGGACTAGCAAATTGGTTATTTTTTTTCATGATTTTCATTATCCCTAGTTAATATATCGGTAAAACGCAGCTGGTAAAGCAATAGCGTTTAGCATAACAAAAAGCGTTTGTACGTACACTAACCCCGTGTAGAGGTTGTGTATATAGTCAATCCCTGATCAACATTGATGAACACTATGAAATAAAAGATAGCTCATAACGGCGTTTTTTGCTATGGTAAATCTTTAGCGATAGGCATTTTTTTGCTGCGCCCTTTTTCTTTTTCTGACAATCACTGCTCCTATTATGACTACTAGCGCTATGCCACAAATCAACCCAGAATACGTCCATTGGTTTCGTAACTCCGCTCCCTACATTAATACCCATCGCGGCAAAACTTTCGTGATTATGTTTGGGGGAGAGGCGGTCAATCATCCTAACTTTAGCACTCTGATACACGATTTCGCTTTGTTACATAGCTTAGGTATCAAGCTCGTGTTGGTGCATGGGGCGCGACCGCAAATTGAGAATAATCTAAAAAATACCGGTATCGCCTCCCCACTACATCAAGATATTCGCATTACCCCAAGGGTCGCGATGCCCGCTATTTTACAAGCGGTAGGGGCGATTCGCTTGCAAATTGAAGCACAGCTGTCGATGGGACTGGCCAACTCCCCTATGTACGGCTCGCGCATCGATGCCATATCAGGGAATTTTGTCACCGCACGCCCTTATGGTATCCGTGATGGTGTCGATTACCAAATGACGGGTGAAGTACGCTCTATCGATGTGGAAGCCATCAAAAATAACCTTTTACACGACCATATCGTGATTTTAGGTTCAATGGGCTATTCAGCCACTGGTGAAGTCTTTAATTTACTGGCTGAAGATGTGGCGCTTAGCGCAGCCGTGGCACTGGGTGCTGATAAGCTCATATTTTTGGGTGAAGAGGCTGGCATCAATCACGACGACCGCCTGTTACGCGAAATGATTCCAAACGAAGTCGACCGCTTTTTACGTGATCGTGATTTAAACTGTGAGATTAACTACTTTTTAAGCTGCGCCAGTAATGCTTGCCGCCAAGGTGTTCATCGTACGCATATTATTTCCTATGCCAAAGATGGCGCGCTCCTAGAGGAGCTATTTACCCGTGATGGTTCTGGCACCCTTATTAGCCATGATCCTTATGAAGAAATTCGTCGTGCCAATATTGACGATGTGGTCGGGCTTATTGAGCTGTTATCACCTCTGGAAGAACAAGGCATTTTAGTCAGCCGCTCGCGTGAGCGCTTAGAGCAAGAGATTGATCACTATAGTGTCATTGAGCGTGATGGTATGATTTTAGGCTGTGCCGCCCTTTATCCCCTAGATGCAGACTCAGCAGAAGTGGCTTGTGTGGCCGTACATCCTGAGTATCGTAGCGGAAGCCGTGGCGCTGACTTATTAGCATTTTTAGAGCAACAAGCACGCAGTCATGGTCTGCATAAGTTATTTGTTTTGACCACTCGTACAGCCCATTGGTTCGTCGAACAAGGCTTTGCTGAAGTTGAGGCCAGCGCCCTACCGGAATCACGTCAAGAAAAATACCACAACGGTCGCAACTCCAAAGTATTCCAAAAAAATCTGTAACTAATGCCGAACTGACAACGCATTTATGAGCTACTACACTTTTTTAACAGACTGACAACACTCAAATGCAACCAGTTCATCCATAAAAAAGCCTTCATAGTCGCTATGAAGGCTTTTTATTCTCTAGCAATGCTTAGCTAATAATGCATTATTTTACGTCTAATAGCTCAACCGTAAAGATGAGCGTGCTATTTGGCTCAATACCTGCGTTACCCGCTTCGCCATAAGCGATGTCTGATGGGATATAAAACTCGTATTTACCGCCCTCTTTCATCAACTGAAGCCCTTCCGTCCAGCCAGCGATGACTTGATTTAATGGGAACTCAATTGGCTCACCACGCTCATAAGAGCTATCAAATACCGTACCATCAATCAATTTACCTTCGTAGTTTACTTCGACCACGTCAGTGGCTTTTGGTGATTGACCCGTACCAGCTTCGATGACTTTATACTGTAAACCAGAAGCCGTTTCTGTTACGCCCTCTTTCTTAGCGTTTTCGGCTAAGAAGGCTGCGCCCTTGGTTTTGTTTTCTGCCGCTTTTGATTCCATATCTTTAACAAACTTCTCTTCTTGCTCTTTTTGATACGTCATCAATACTTCTTGCATCTGCTCTTGCGTCAACGCGGATTCGTTACCTTCGTAACCATCACGGAAGCCTTGTTCAAAAGTGTCAAGGTTTAGATCACCGACCGCTTCTTTATTCCCTTCAGCCATCATATAACCCAAACTATAACCTACTTTTTCATTTGCTGAGCTTTGTTCGGTGATAGAAACGCTTTGAGCGGCTGTCTCTTGGTTGCCGTTATTGGTGCTACAACCCGTGATCAATAACATAGCACTCGCAAGTGCACTAACGCTTAAAGTAGTGATTTTTTTCATAAAGTACTCTCAAATTGTAAGAATAGTGGCGAGATGTCACATGCTTCTATCATAACAAATCTTAGTTTTAGGAGCCATATTTGGGATGAAATTATCGGGCGAATGTACAGTCTGTGTAAATATACCTCATCATAATAACAAGTTATCACACAAATACAGTCTCACGTTAAGCTTTCTATCTTTAAAACCAGCAATACATCAGCTAAGCTGAATAAGTTAAGGTGATAAGTAACTGAGCGTAAATTTTTATCATGGTTATTTAGAGTTTGGTATTAACGCTATCAAGATGAGGTAAAGCCATACTTTTGATAAGACTATATCCTCAAAAATTGTAATATCGCCGCCTAACTTAATTAAAAAAATACTATTTATTATAATCATCTATATATTGGTTACGCTCATTTTTTAGCGGCTTTTATATGATGCTTCAAGGAGGATAAGATGAACCCAACGTATACATCGTTCAATGGTTATTTGGGTGGACCTATTGGTTCTATTATCGGCGCTATTTTAATTTTTATCATCGGTTGGTTGGTGGCCCTTGGGATCGCAGCTCTGGTCCGCGGAGTGTTGGCCAAAGTTAACTTAAACCAACGTATGAACTCGTCAACAGGTAAAACCTACGATCTTGAGGGGATTATCTCTAAGATTGTTTTTTGGTTTATTTTTATCATCGCGATCTCTGGGGCACTTAGCCAATTGAATTTAAACTCTATTTCGGCACCATTTGCAAATATGGTCAACCAAGTATTGGCGTTTATTCCTAACCTGATCGGTGCTATCGCCATTGGTGTGATTGGTTGGGTGGTGGCGACAGTTGCCCGCACAGCGATCAATGCAGCCCTAGCCAAAACGTCAATGGATGAACGTTTGAGTGCGCGAGCTGGCGTAAAACCAATGAGCAGCACCATTGCTGATATGGTCTATTGGTTTATCTTATTGGTTGTTTTGACCATGGTACTTGGCCAGTTAGAGCTTGATGGTTTATTTGCTCCATTGACAAATATGGTGGATAAAATCTTTAGCTTTATTCCTAACATTATCATTGCTGGTGTGGTTTTCGTTGTCGGTTATATCATTGCGAAAGTCGTACGCGGCATAGTGACCAACCTTGTTTCTACTTTTAATGTACAAGAACTTGCGTCAAAAGCAGGCTTGAGCGAACAGAACAGCCTACCAAATATTGCGGGTTCATTAGCATTTTTAGTGATTATCATCCCAACTATTATTGCGGCACTAAATGCTCTGAAAATCGAAGTCATTGCTCGTCCGGCGACGAACATGCTAAACAAAATCATGGAAGCGCTACCAAACATCTTTATGGCAGCGGCTATCCTAGTAGTCACTTTCTACGTCGTACGTATGGTCGCTAACATTGTTAAAGGTCTAATCGAAAATACCGAGGTTAATCAGCTGCCAGCCAAAGTTGGCCTGCAAGAAACCATGGGTAACCAGAAAATCTCTGACCTCGTTGCCTATGCAATTATCTTCTTTGCCATGTTGTTTGCTGCTATCGCCGCCGCTGATCTATTAGGGTTTGAAGCTATCTCAGCCATCATCACGATGTTTATCGCTTTTGGTGCCAACATCATCTTAGGTGCCATCATTCTATTTATTGGCTTTTGGCTTGCCAATATCATTGCTGGAGTCGTTGAGCGTTCTGAGCAAGGCTCACAGTTTCTAGCCAATATCGTACGTGTATTGATCATGGGCTTGGTACTTGCGATGGGTCTCAAAGCGATGGGTATCGCTGATTCGATCGTTAATCTAGCATTTGGTCTGACACTAGGCGCTGTCGCTGTCGCCTTTGCACTATCATTTGGTCTTGGCGGTCAAGAAGCAGCCGCCCGCTTCCTACGCAAGATGCAGGATAAGGTAGAAGAAGAACGCACTGGTCTTAAAGTAAAAACCACGCGTCATACTAAGACCACATCAGACACTGCAGATAAAGTTGCTGATTCAGTTCGTGAAAACACGCCGTCAGCGTCAAGTACATCAACATCGACAAGCACGTCAACGACTGACTTGCGTACAGATGTAGTGGACACACCTCACGTTAATACTGATGACATTCACAATGATACCGTGAATGGCAACAGCACAATCAATAATGACAAATTACTGCCTGGAAACGGTCTTAACGACGACTTCAATAATAAGTAACCATTCATTATTCTTTAGACTGAAATACAAAAAAGACAGCTTAAGCTGTCTTTTTTTATGGAAATAGAGGTCTTAAATCTTTAGTCATTTTACTGATGAGTGGTATCTAAAAAAACCACTTTACTATAACTAGGATTCGTCTTTACGAGCAGGAATAGATAAGTGTAGCCGCACTTGAGACAATTTACTGGATTGTTTGCTTTTTACAAGCGTCTGACCTGTTCTCGTAGTTTGCGACGCTACTTGCTTATCTGATTGTTGTGCAGTTTGCTGTTTAAGTCGCTGTATGTGCTTAGTAAGCTGATTTATCACTTTATCCTTCCAAAGCTCGGCCACGAAAATTTAAGCTACATAAGCGCTATCAGACACAGTCGCTTTCATAGCAATGAATTGTTATGATGATATCAAAGCAATATAGCTTGTGCGTAGGTCTTACAGTTATAGACTGCGCTCACGTACTCTTTGTAAGCTGTCCGTCACAGGTACGTGTATTAAGACTATTTAATGACCCTCATATAATAACAAGGATTGAATATGATGAAGCGCTTTAAAGAAAAAACGGTTATCGTCACAGGTGCAGGCTCAGGTATTGGCCGGGCAACTGCCATTCGCTTCGCTCAAGAAGGCGCCAGCGTTGTTTTAGTAGGCCGCACGCCTGAAACGTTACAAGCCACCGCTCAAGAGTTTCCGGAAGATCATACTTGGATTCACACTGACAACTATCTGACCGTAACGTGTGACATTAGCGTACAAAGCCAAGTACAAGAGATGGTCCAAGCTGTGATAGACAAGTTTGAAAAGATCGATATTTTGGTCAACAATGCGGGCAAAGCCACGCAAG
Organism: Psychrobacter namhaensis; assembly: GCF_016107545.1. Classification (GTDB taxonomy): domain Bacteria; phylum Pseudomonadota; class Gammaproteobacteria; order Pseudomonadales; family Moraxellaceae; genus Psychrobacter; species Psychrobacter namhaensis. The sequence continues at coordinate 4,619 of NZ_JABASS010000006.1, read as the reverse complement.
GAAAAATAACAGACCTATCTGCTGAGGACTGGAAGTCAGCCATTGATGTCAATTTAAATGGGACTTTTTATGTCTCACAAGCAGTCATGCCGCATCTAATAGCAACTAAAGGCAATATTGTTAATGTCTCATCACTATCAGGGGTGGGCGGAGATTGGAACATGGCCGCTTACAATGCTGCCAAAGCTGGAGTGACCAATTTAACGCGTACTCTCGCCTTAGACCATGGACCTGACGGCGTTCGTGTCAATGCCGTCAACCCAAGCGTGACTAAAACAGATATGACGACTGCCATTCAAGATAATGAGGCAAAACAGGATAAGTTCTTTGCCCGCTCTGCCCTTGGTCGTCTGGCAACGCCCGAAGATATTGCCGCCGCGATTACTTTTTTAGCGAGTGATGATGCGGCTATGATTACAGGAGTTAACTTGCCTGTTGATGGCGGTGTCAGTGCTTCTAATGGCCAGCCAAATTTTTAGCATCTCTGATGGGTTGAATGGATAGATACTCAAATCACATAACCTGACAGTAAAAAACCCCCTGATATGGGCTATCAGGGGGTTTTTGTTTATTAAAGCTCAGTTATTAAAGATCAGTGATAAACGTTTAGCCACATAAGTATCAGTCACTCTGCCACAACCCTTATTCAGCTACGTTATTGATATCCTGTAATGGCTGCGATAAGCGCTCAGGATGTCTTGGTACTACCCCCTTATACTGAGCATAGATTTTTGGCAAATCAGCGTCGATGTCGCCACTAGGATAGACCGGCGACATAAAACGCACCTCTTTGGTCTTATAGTCCATGGCCACGGGTAGAATTGGGACACCAGCGCCTAACGCTAAATAATAAAAACCTGTCTTCCAAGTTTCAGTGTATTGACGAGTACCCTCTGGCGCCAACCCTAAAAACAGAGGTTCGCCAGTTTTGAACTTATCAATACTGGCTTGCAGCACTGAACCTTTATTACCCCGATCAATAGGAATGACCCCTATCCATTTTAACAGCTGCGCAAACACCGGCACTTTAAATAGCGTATGCTTAGCCATGATGCTGATGTTTACATCTAAGGCAAACAAGCTTGGAATCGCGTAAATCCCATCGACGTTAGACGTGTGGGGCAGCGCCAGTACCACGGCCTGCGGAATGTTGGGAATCTCACCCACATTGCGCCAGCCCGCCATTTTTAGCAGCATTGATGCAATAACTGGCGTAAATTTACCCCCTCGTTTTGGGACTAAGTTACCCAGCTGTTTTTTGCTGAGCTTCGGCAGTATTTTAGAGCGTTTAGGCTGCGAAACAACCGTTTTAGAACCCTTAAAAAAACTTGATGTCATGACGGCACCGTATAATAAAAGATGCCTACATAATAGCATTAAGCGTCTGTTACCACGTTGAATTTTATCAGCTTTTATTACTTGCCAGCTTACGCATTTATCAACTGCTATAAATGGAAATCTAACAGCGAAAAGACTAATAAAGCTTTCTAAGGGATATTGGCCAAATTACCTTTATTCTCAAGCCATGACTTACGATCAGTCGCGCGTTTTTTTGCCAACAGCATGTCCATAATACTATTGGTCAGCACCATGTCGTCCATATCTAGCTGCACTAAGCGCCGAGTATCACGATTCATCGTGGTTTCACGTAGCTGCTCTGCACTCATCTCCCCAAGCCCTTTGAAGCGGGTAATTTGAGCTTTTTTATTCCCAGGGACATTTTCTAAAATATGTTCCAGCTCAGGCTCATCTAACGCATAATGCACCTCTTTACCCACGTCCACTCGATATAATGGAGGCATGGCGACAAATAAGTGACCAGCATCGACCAGTGCTGGGAAGTGCTTGACGAATAACGCACAAATCAGTGTGGCAATATGCAAGCCATCAGAGTCGGCATCCGCCAAGATACATACTTTGTCATAGCGCAGCTCGGACAAGTCATCAGAGGCTGGATCGACACCGATCGCAATCGCGATGTCATGAATCTCTTGGCTTGAGAGTACCGTGTCTGATGACACCTCCCACGTATTAAGAATCTTCCCACGCAACGGTAGTATTGCTTGATAATGGCGGTCACGGGCTTGTTTGGCTGAGCCGCCCGCAGAATCTCCCTCCACCAAAAACAGCTCAGCACCATCGCGTAGATCCCCGCGACAATCTGCTAATTTGCCCGGTAAGGCAGGACCCTGCGTGATTTTTTTACGCGCGACTTTTTTGGCCGATTTAAGACGACGGCCCGCTTTATTAATCGCCAGCTCGGCAATTTGAGCACCCATATCAGCATGCTGATTAAGCCACAAGCTAAAAGCATCTTTTGCCAACGTCTGTACCGCGCCGGCTGCTTCACGACTCGACAAACGCTCTTTGGTTTGTCCAGAAAACTGTGGCTCAGAAAACTTAAGCGACAAGATATAGTTGACCCCATCCCAGACATCTTCTGCCGTCAGCTTCACACTACGAGGCAATAAGTTATGGATGTCACAAAATTCACGCAGTGCTTCTAAAATACCTGTGCGCAAGCCATTAACATGCGTCCCACCTTGAGCGGTCGGAATCAAGTTCACATAGCTCTCTTGAATGGGTGTACCACCATCTGGCAACCAAGATAGTGCAAAGGTAATACCCGCACGCGCGCCATTTTTTGCTTCATGATTATAATAAAATGGGGCTTCGGGCAAGGTTTCAAGACCATCAAGTTGCTCGTTTAAATACTCAACCACCCCATCCGTAAACTGCCAAACTACCTTTTCATCATTAATATCATCAGTGAACTCAATCGTGAGACCCGCGGCCAAAACCGCTTTGGCCTTTAAATTGTGCTTGAGTTGTTTGACATTAAACTTAGGCGTATCAAAGAAGCTGCCATCTGCCCAAAAATGCACTCTAGTACCACGTTTACGCTTATTTGAGCTAATGGTTTCAGTAAGAGGTGTCACAGGTGCGCCATTTTCGAACGCCATCTCAAACTGCGTACTATCGCGCCATACTGTTACTTCAACACGTGTGGATAGCGCATTGACGACAGAGATACCCACGCCATGCAAGCCACCTGACACCTCATAGTTAGAGGTTGAAAACTTCCCACCCGCATGCAAGCGGGTTAAAATCAGCTCAATACCTGATTGACCAAATTCAGGGTGAATATCGGTCGGCATACCGCGGCCATCATCTTCAACTGACAACGACCCGTCACTATGCAGCTGAACCTTGATGGTTTTTGCATAGCCCGCCAATGCTTCATCCACCGAGTTATCAATGACCTCTTGCGCCAAATGATTGGGCCGTGTGGTGTCAGTGTACATACCGGGGCGACGACGAACTGGCTCAAGTCCTTCTAAAACTTCTAATGATTGCGCATTATATTGACTCACAAATGCATCCTTAATTGTTCACGTGCGTTTAATTCTATTGAACCATTATAACGAAAAACAGCGACATTAACGTTAATAGTCAGTCGCTCACGTCATATAATGTCGTCTATTTAACGGTTTACTCAAGCTTGGATTAATCGGCTAATTGCTGTAATAGTTTAATGACCATCGGTAATTGCTCATGAAAGTCACTAAATCGATGATCGCCCCCTGCTTGCACCGTCACTGCTGCTCCTTGGATTTGGTAAAAGCTTTTAGACAGTTCAGCATTTAATAGCTCATCGCCTGCTTTAATCAGGGCAGCGACTTTATTTGGATAATTTACTTGAGAAATTTCATGGTCTGCAAACCACTGTAGGTCAGCGTTGGTAATATCCCAGCCTCCTGCCGTCGAATGGAGAATATGATCGTCGGATAATATGTCTTTATCACCACTGGATGATAGGGATCCATGGGCAAATCGTTGTAGGGTAACGTGTGGCTGCGTACTGGGGTTTAATAAAAGCACCGGACAGCCAGTATGATTACTGACTAGCGTAGAAAAATACCCACCTAATGAACTACCTACTAATACCGTATTTGCCGCTCCAAACTGCGCGCTTTTAATACGCTCGCTTTTATTATTGGCACTTTCTATTAAGGACAGTATGTGATTAAAAACGTGGTCAGGCGATTGATTCAGATCAGGGCGTAATACATTGATATCAGGATGGTACTGCTGACAGTATTTTTCTAACAGCCTCCCTTTAGTAGAATTGGCATCGCTGTCCAATCCATGAATATAAATTATGTTCATGTCTCATCTCACTTATTAGTTTTGTTATGATTATCTTATATCGGCTAGTAAAGCTCAGCATAGCACCCACCCAGTAAACATAGTAACAATAAAACGGCACACTATTATTCAGTATTTGCGACATAATGGGCTATGACAATAGTTTGCGCCAATCAAAGGAATGATAGCAATAGCGATGGAGCTGCCATGAATCAACAGTTTGAGCTGTTCGACATTGACAACCCTTGTATCGGTGTCTGTCAAAGCAACAAAAAAGGCTATTGCTTTGGTTGCTTGCGCAGTCGAACTGAGCGCCAACAGTGGCTGAGTATGAGTACAGAGCAGCAACGCGAGGTATTACGGCTTATCGTAGGACGTAAACAACGTATCGAGCAGATGAGACAACGCAAGGGTGGAGCGTATCCCAGATTCTGTGTAACTGCCATTTAGATTAAATGCCTGCTAATACG
>NZ_JABASS010000005.1 GCF_016107545.1 Psychrobacter namhaensis | reverse complement strand
ACGGCAGTATTTATCAAACTGAACCAAGCGAATGGAGTCACAGCCATCTGCTTTGTGTTTAAATTGTGGATCAATGGGCGAAGTTGAATCTCTGTGCCATTAGCCAGCTTAAAGAACTTGGGCTTTTTGGGTTTCTTTTTATTCTCTTTGAATCTGGCGTGTACTTTGGGGTCAAAGAATCGTGACCAAGCAGACGCAAGATCGCGTACCTTTTGTTGTAAGGACACGGCATTAGAGCTAGATTTCAGAAAGGCAAAATCAGGATTGTTCTTTAAACTAACGATTTTATTAACGAGGTTGGTGGCATTGATAAACTCATTTTTAGCAAATATCTCAAACGATATTGCCAGCATGTGATTCCAAACAAAACGTGCTGAGCCGACAAGATTATTTAAGATAATCTCCTGCTCTGCATTAGGCTCAAGCCTAAATTTGTACGCTTTGTTGATTTTCATAGTGCCGATTCACTGTGTTTTTTAAAATAATTTCTAAAATTTATTATAGCTTATTTCAGTATATAGTTTTTATGACTATATAATAAACACTAAGCGAAATTCACCTCCACCCTAATATCGGGTGGAGTCCTCTTTCGCGGTTTTTATAGTACAATCCGCTAAAGCAGTCGCCTTGAGTACTTTGATCACTACGACAAAGCAGCAGCCAAAATTATGCTTAGGAATCATACAATGCAGCACAAAAAATATACCTCCACCATAGTGTTAGCAAGTAGCTTGGTGGTGGCCGCACCCTGTTATGCAGCCGATACCTCTGATGTGGAACGAGCAGGTGATATTATTGCTCTCACCATACCTGCCATTGCCTACGGGAGCACTTATCACATGAATGATAAGCAGGGTCGTCAGCAATTTTATCAGTCGTTTGCAGCCAATCTTGCCGTAACTTATGCTCTAAAGTCAACCGTTGATAAAGAACGACCCGATAGCAGTGATAACGATTCATTCCCTTCAGGACACACTTCTATAGCGTTCCAAGGCGCAAGCTTTATCCACAAACGCTATGGGCTAGAATATAGTATTCCTGCCTATGTTGGTGCAAGCTTTGTGGGTTATAGCCGCGTTCAAGCAGACAAACATGACGTGGCTGATGTACTGGCTGGTGCAGCGCTAGGAGTGGCCAGCAGCGTGTATTTGACAAAAAGCTATAATGATCAACTGATAGTCACCACCAATCTTGCCCCTGATTATTATGGACTTTCTGTGCATTACCAGTTTTAATCGCTATGTTTGCCTTTAACGCTAGCCATACCAGCCTATTTTGTATATAATACGCAAAATCTGTGCCTAAGCGAGCGGACATGATGCAAGTTACCTATTCACTATCTAGTGGGTTTTGTAGTTTTCATCTTTAATGTCTTCTCGCTTTTTTGTGGAAAATTTTTGGGTTTGCCGCTTTTTTTATGTTTATTTAGCTGCCGTTAGATAGATCTAAAAAGTCACTTTCTTCAAAATTTTGAACGCAAAAAGTCACGATACTCACACATAATAGCGGAGGCAATCCTTGAATTCATCGACAGAAATACAAGCAATTTTGGCACTAGCAGACGGTACGATCTTTCGCGGTGTCAGTATCGGCAGCCTTGGTCATCGTGTCGGTGAGGTGGTGTTTAATACAGCCATGACAGGGTACCAAGAAATCCTAACCGATCCCAGTTATGCACGCCAGCTCGTGACCCTCACCTATCCACACATTGGCAACACAGGCACCAATGCCGAGGACACTGAGTCTGGTAATGGTCATCAAGTGTGGGCAGACGGCCTCATCATTCGTGATGCGACAATGGCAACGTCAAACTTCCGCAACTCAGAGTCACTAAGCGACTATCTACAGCGTCATAATACCGTCGCTATCGCTGAAATTGACACACGTCAGTTGACACGCCTGTTACGCGATAAAGGGGCGCAGAACGGTTGTATCATGACTGCGTCAAATGGTGAGACAATCAGCGCTGATGACGAGCAAAAAGCGATTGAGCTGGCACAAGGGTTTGCTGGCCTAAAAGGCATGGACTTGGCAAAAGAGTGCTGTACCACGGACAGTTTTGAATGGACCGCTGGTACATGGGATCTATCAGACACTCTACTCAACCGTGACGTACCGGGTAGTCACGACAGCGGTACTGGTGGCTTCTTTAAGCAGCTTGGTACCCATGTTGACGCAAAATACAAGGTCGTCGCTTACGACTTCGGTAGCAAAACCAATATCTTGCGTATGCTTGTCGACCGTGGTTGTCATGTGACAGTCGTACCAGCGCAAACACCGATCAAAGACGTATTAGCGATGAACCCAGATGGCATCTTCTTATCAAATGGTCCAGGCGACCCTGCTGCTTGTGATTACGCGATCGATAGCGTCCGTCACATCATTGAAGAAACAGATATCCCAACCTTCGGTATTTGCTTAGGCCACCAGCTAATTGGTCTTGCCAGCGGTGCTAGCACCATCAAAATGAAAACGGGGCATCATGGTGCCAACCATCCGGTACAAGACTTAGCCGCTGGTACGGTCATGATTACCAGTCAAAACCACGGTTTTGCAGTTGATGAAGACACGCTCCCTGACAATGTCAAATCCACGCATCGCTCACTATTTGATGGTACCAATCAAGGTATTGAGCTGACCAATAAGCCCGTCTTTAGCTTCCAAGGTCACCCAGAAGCCAGCCCTGGCCCGCACGACTGTGCGCCATTGTTTGATAAATTTGCTGAGATGATGGAAAAGGCTAAAACTGTCCAAACTTAAATGTTCATTATAACTTGATAATAAGTCATGCTTGAATCGCTAAAAGCGGTTTGAGCAGTACTGTAAATATAAAACGCCATAAGCTTTATTAAAAATAGAGATTCATTAAAATATCACCCAACGAAGGTAGCCCTAACTATGCCAAAACGTACCGACATCAAAAGCATTCTTATCATTGGCGCAGGCCCTATCGTCATCGGTCAAGCATGTGAGTTTGACTACTCAGGCGCGCAGGCGTGTAAAGCACTAAAAGAAGAAGGCTACCGCGTCATCTTGGTCAACTCAAACCCTGCGACCATCATGACCGACCCTGTCATGGCAGACGCCACCTATATCGAGCCGATTACCTGGCAGACGGTTGAGCAAATCATTGCCAAAGAGCGCCCTGATGCCATCTTGCCAACCATGGGCGGACAGACGGCGCTAAACTGTGCTCTAGAGTTGGACAAGCATGGCGTGTTAACCAAGTACAATTGCGAGCTGATTGGCGCGACCAAAGACTCGATTGAGATGGCAGAAGATCGCAACTTATTTGACCAAGCCATGAAGCGTATTGGTCTTGAGTGTCCACGTGCTGAAACGGCTGAAACCATGGAAGAGGCCTTTGCGACTCAAGAGAAAATGGGCTATCCGTGTATCATTCGTCCCTCATTCACCATGGGCGGCTCAGGAGGCGGTATCGCGTACAACCGCGATGAGTTTATTGAGATTTGTGAGCGAGGCTTTGACTTATCACCGAACCATCAACTACTGATCGATGAGTCCTTAATCGGTTGGAAAGAGTACGAGATGGAAGTGGTTCGTGACAAAAACGACAACTGCATCATCATCTGTGCCATCGAAAACTTTGATCCAATGGGTGTACACACGGGCGACTCGATCACCGTGGCACCAGCGCAAACATTGACCGATAAAGAATATCAAATCATGCGTAATGCGTCTTTAGCAGTACTGCGTGAGATCGGTGTGGAAACGGGCGGTTCAAACGTCCAGTTCGGTATCAACCCTGACACAGGCCGCATGGTCGTCATCGAGATGAACCCACGTGTGTCACGCTCCTCTGCCCTCGCCTCAAAAGCCACTGGTTTCCCGATTGCCAAAATCGCTGCCAAACTGGCCATTGGTTACACGCTAGATGAATTGCAAAACGACATCACTGGTGGTAAAACGCCAGCAAGCTTTGAGCCTGCCCTTGATTATGTGGTCACTAAGATACCGCGTTTTAACTTTGAAAAATTCCCACAAGCGGATAACATCCTATCGACGCAGATGAAATCGGTCGGTGAAGTCATGGCGATTGGTCGTAATTTCCAAGAATCGATGCAAAAAGCACTGCGCGGCATGGAAACGGGTGCCGATGGTTTTGATGAGCAAATCGACTTGTCAAAAGTGAGCGTTGAAAAAGCCCGTTCTGGAATCATTAATCGCCTAACCATCCCAACGCCTGAACGCATTTACTACGTCGCGGATGCTTTTCGCGTCGGTATGAGCGTCGATGAAGTGTTTAACTTCACCAAGATTGACCCTTGGTTCTTGGTACAGATTGAAGACATTGTCAAAACAGAAGCCACCGTAAAATCACTCGGCTTTGGTGGTCTGAACGAGAAAAACCTCCGTAGCTTTAAGCGTAAAGGCTTGTCAGATCTACGGTTGGCCAAACTGCTTGGTGTCTCACAAAAGCAGCTACGCACCAAACGTTGGGACTTGAACGTTTATCCAGTCTATAAGCGTGTGGATACGTGTGCAGCAGAATTTGCCACCAGCACTGCTTATATGTACTCGACGTACGATAGCGAGTGTGAAGCCAACCCAACAGATAACAAAAAAATCATGGTCATCGGTGGCGGTCCTAACCGTATCGGTCAAGGCATCGAGTTTGACTACTGCTGTGTGCACGCAGCGCTTGCCATGCGCGCTGATGGTTACGAGACCATCATGGTCAACTGTAACCCTGAAACGGTTTCAACCGATTATGATACCTCTGATCGCTTGTATTTCGAGCCAATCACGCTTGAAGATGTGCTTGAGATTGTCCGTATCGAGAACCCTGACGGTGTGATTGTCCAGTTCGGTGGTCAAACACCATTGAAGCTTGCGCGTGCATTAGAATCAGCTGGCGTTAAAATCATTGGTACCAGCCCTGACGCTATCGACCGCGCAGAAGACCGCGAGCGCTTCCAGCATATGATTCAGCAGCTCAACCTAGTGCAACCATCAAACGCCCTAGCAACCAGCTTAGAAGACGGCTTGGTCAAAGCAAAAGACGTGGGCTATCCATTGGTTGTCCGCCCCTCTTATGTATTGGGCGGCCGTGCCATGGAAATCGTCTATAACGAAGAGGAACTCAGACACTACTTGCGCACTGCCGTCCAAGCGTCAAATGAAGCACCAGTATTGCTAGATCGCTTCTTAGATGACGCTATCGAAGTCGATGTGGATTGTGTCTGTGATGGTACCGACGTCGTCATCGGCGGTATCATGCAACATATCGAACAGGCAGGCGTCCACTCTGGTGACTCAGCTTGCTCATTGCCGCCTTACTCGCTGTCTGATGAGCTGTGTGACGTGATGCGCGCACAAACGGTCGCCATGGCAAAAGAGCTTGGTGTGATTGGCTTAATGAACGTACAGTTCGCGGTAAAAGGTGAAACGGTTTATATCTTAGAAGTGAACCCACGTGCTGCCCGTACCGTGCCATTCGTTTCTAAATGTATCGGTACTTCCTTAGCGCAAGTCGCGGCTCGCTGTATGGCTGGCACGTCGCTTAAAGACCAAGGATTTACGACTGAGATCGTTCCTGCGTTTTATGCGGTCAAAGAAGCGGTATTCCCGTTTGCCAAGTTCCCAGGTGTCGACCCTATCTTGAGCCCTGAGATGAAATCAACGGGTGAAGTCATGGGCGTGGGCAAAACCTTTGGCGAAGCATTTTACAAAGCCATAATCGGTAGTAACGAGCGCTTGCCAGGTCTACCTACTGAGGGCGAGACCAAGACCGTCTTTATCTCAGTTCGTGACAGTGACAAAGCGCAAATTGCTCCTATTGCCCGCCAGCTTGCCGACTTTGGCTTTAACATCGTGTCAACGACAGGGACGCAAAAAGTACTGAGCGACGCAGGTATTGAGTGTAAGCAAATTAACAAAGTCACTGAAGGTCGCCCACATATCGTCGATGCCTTGAAAAATGGCAAAATCGATCTTATTATCAATACGACTGAAGGCAAGCAAGCACAAGAAGATTCTTTCTCTATCCGCCGTAGCGCCCTACAAAGCAAAGTGTTCTATGTCACCACCTTAGGGGCGGCAGATGCGGTCTGTAAATCTTATGCGATTGACTTACCGTTTGAAGTTTACAAACTGCAAGATTTACATGAACAAGCAAAGACTATTGACGTGGCTGAATAATTTCAGTAGATTAAGCATAACCGTCAGGCTTATGTAAAAGCTTATGCGAAACCTGTTATGGGTTTTTATATGACAATAGTGCTTTAAAAAAATAATACCTTTAAAAAGACAGACCTAAAAGCATAGTGGCTAAACTGCGACTATGCTTTTTATTACATAAGGTTCAGTACGCCTCAGTTTATGAGTATATATGCTCATACATGACAGGGCGTTTACAGTTTATACAGCCTGAACCTCACTCTTTTTATATTTCATACTCATTGCAACAACGCTGACACCATCTCACTATTCGCTAAGAGTAGGAGATGGTGTGGTGTTATTGGTTTAAGGAAAAAACATGCAACGTTATCCCATGACTCCGCAAGGACATGCGGCTTTAGAAGCCGAATTAAAACAGTTAAAAAGTGTCGACCGTCCACGCATTACCGCTTCTATCGCTGAAGCCCGCGAACACGGCGATCTAAAGGAAAACGCTGAGTATCACGCAGCACGCGAACAACAAGGTTTTTGTGAAGCGCGTATCCGTGATATCGAAGCCAAACTCGGTGCGGCCCAAGTCATCGACCCAACCACTCTACCAAAAGATGGTCGTGTGGTATTCGGTGTGAGCGTCATCATCGAAAACATGGACACTGAAGAAGAAAAACAGTACAAAATCGTTGGTGATGATGAGGCCGACTTTAAAGCGGGCAAAATCTCAGTCAACTCACCCATCGCTCGCGGCCTTATCGGTAAGTTTGAAGGCGATGAAGTGCGTATCGAAACCCCAAAGGGTGTGGTCGAGTACGAAATCATGAAAGTCATATATGATTAGTTTTTCTGACTGTCACAAATTTTGTGATAAAGACGCTTTGATAGCAGTCGCTGCTGACAGTGTATAAAACCGTCGTTGGTTTAGACAGTAAGCAAAACTAACACAAAGTATCGTTATTTATAGCGTAGTAGTTACACAATGCTGCTGTTCTACTCAAATATTTTTAGCGCATAATTACTTGAGTAGAGATTGCTTAGCCGTTTGGTTGGGTATCGGGCAAAAAATAATGATGGCTTAGTAAATGCCAGTATTGGCCTTTATCCATACTAATCCCCTTGTTATTTGACGTGCTGGTCATGTTAAGTAACAAGGGGTTTTCTTGTCTAAGCGTTATTTATTTGCTGTTTCATTGACTGTTATTTTAAAGGAGTCTTTTATGGTCATGCGCGTTGATACATCAACAGGCATTATTACTACCAAAAAAACAAGTGCCCAAACCACATCCATAACCACAGCCATGTTTTTAATGTTAGCAGGTATAGCCCTCGCGGCTTCTACAGCCAATGCTGCGCCTGAAATCGCCATTAACTCGACAGCAGGCAGCAGCACTACCGTCGTTGAACAGTATTCTGATGGCAAAACAGCCATCATCACTGCCACACCGAATGGTATCACCATGCGAGATGGTATGCCTTATTCAGTGACTCAAGTCACCACTGTCCCACGCTATGTCGTTCGGCAAAGTGGCACTAATAACACGGTCACGCCGCAACCAATCAGCAATCAAATCACCACAACGACTTCTTTAGACGCCCTGCAACTAACACCAACATTTAGTACGCCTGATATCGTCAACGCCCAAACCAAGGTCATGAAAATCTTAAAAAATAGCGCTGGCCGTGAAGTCGCAGTTCCTGCCAATCATATCGCGCCAGGTGATATCATTGAATACCATACCACTTATACTAATACGACAACTCAGCCAGTAAACGACATCAATGCGATGGTTTCGTTACCAAATGGCATACAGCTACTATCATTAAATAGCCCGTTGCCAACGCTTGCGACCACGGGTGGCAACCGTTATCAAACCATTCAACAAGTTGGCAAGACCACCGTCATTCAAGAGAGCTATTCTGGTCTTAAGTGGAATTTGGTAAATCTCGACCCTAATGCCACACAAACCGTGGTTATACGAGCAAAGGTTCAGTAGCCGTAAAGCGACCCTTAAAGTATTGAGAATAGATAACGACTACGCCTAAAAAAGGCCTTGCGTACTCAAGGCCTTTTTTAGTGCGTGAAGGTTGAGTTTTAATCACTTTTAACTGACAATAGCAGCTTGATATTATTATATTAACTGGTGACCCACGCTATTATGAAAGTTATGCGCTTACTGTCGTCCTTAAAGCATGATGAATCCGAGCGCGGTATTTTTCATCTTGGACGCGCCTTGGTCAAAAACGAGCATACCTCCATCATCGTCTCCAGCGCTGATGAGGACAATGATTTGGTGAAACGCCTAAAGCGTGACGGGAATATATATCATCAGCTGCATATGAATAAAAAGTCTTGGCTATCACTACTGCAAGTCACCGCACTGCGCCGGCTGATTGAAAAATACGATCCTGACGTTATTCATGTGCATTCGCGTACGCCTGCTTGGATACTACATTTAGCCCTACGTCGCGCGCGTGTCAAGCGCATGCCAAAACTGGTCTCAACCATGTATGGCTTTTATCCTATCAATAAATATTCACAAGCACTGCTTGCTGTCGACACCATCATTACGGTGTCTGATAGTGTGACCAATTATCTAAAAAAAGGGCTACGTCTTGAAGACGCCGACCCTAAAACCATTAAACGAATCTATCGCGGGGTCGATACTCGCCGCTACCCTTACCGGCATAACCCTTCAGTCTATTGGTTACGGCACACTTTCGCTGAATACCCTGAGCTTGAGCATAAGAAGTGGCTGGTGTTTCCCACGGTCATCGGTAACGAGTACGGCCAAGAGTGGTTGATTGATATTTTGGGCAATTTACAAGAGCAGTTTCCTAATATCCACGTCATTATTATGGATGAGGATTACAGAGATGATGACGTCGCTCATGAAGACTTTCGTCAGCGTACCAATGCACTAGGTTTGGCCGATCGCATCACTTACGTAGGCAGCAAACGTAACGACATGCGTGAGTGGCTCTCAGCAGCGAATATCGTGATGGCGCTTGCTAATGAGCCTGAATCGATTGGTATCAATGCCCTACAAGCGATTCATTTAGGCACGCCTGTTATTGGTTGGGACCAAGCGGCTTTTAGTGAGATTCTACAGCCGCTCTATCCGCAAGGTCTGGTTAAAAAGTACAACGCCAAAGCCCTGTGTAAAGCCGTTAAAAACCAATTAGAAAGCGTCACGCGTCCTGAGATGACAAATAAATTCACCATGCGCGAGATGATTGAAGAAACCCTAGCCGTCTATCAAGATCTATACGACATAGCACTAGCAGAAGAACAAGCCGAAACCGATGCCGTAGCAGTAAGTAGAATCAAAAGAAGCTTAAAAAAACCCTCTGACGCTGTCCGTAAGTCGCCTGATACAAACGCTGCGACCACCACTCTACAGCCTGAGCCTCCAAATAAAGACGCTAAAGTCAAGCTGCTAAAAAAAACGCCTAAAACGACAAATAAGTCCAAGATGCCAACTGACTCAGACACCGTTCAAGACGATAGCAGCCAAAAAAGTATCGTTCAAAAAGGTATCGTTCAAAACAACAAAGATCTATAAGTCTAGGTCTATCATCAATTCATTTTGACCTAAATATGATAATTTATTTCAGGACGGGACAGTTCAGAAAAAAAGCCTAACATTGCATGTTAGGCTTTTGTTTTGAAGGACAACTTATTTAAAAACGTCTCTCATTAACAATTTTATCGTTTAGGTGGATTGTCTTTTAACCACAACTGATTGACGATTTTTAATTCACGCAGCTCTTCTGCCATAATCGACTCACTAATCCCCGGATATTTCACCCTTGCATAACCGTACAACACGATACCAAGCACTGTCCAACCCAAGAAGATCCACCATTCAATCGCTGTCAGTGCTGAGGGCATACCTGGCATATATAATATTAACATACCAATACTCAGTGCAATCGTTATCATGCCGACCAGCTTACCGGCGGGTATTTTGAATGGACGCACCATATCAGGCTCACGATAACGAAGTACCAAGAACGATATCGCAACACAGGTATAGGCAATGACGATACCAAAACCACCAGCATCAACAATCCAAACCAACATTTTACGACCAAATAATGGCGCAAGCGTCGCCAAACCACCAATCAACAAAATCGCATTGACGGGCGTATTGTATTTTGGATGCAGTTTGCCCAAGAACGCTGGCAACATATGGGCTTTTGACATGGCATAAAGCAGACGACTACCACCAATCAAAAACGCATTCCAGCTGGACAAAATACCAAGCACGCCACCAATCACCAATAAAATACCCGCCCATTTGCCTTGCCATGCATTGGTCATTGCGTCAGCAGTCGCAAGCGTCGAGTTTTCTGCTTGTACCAATGGCAACGTTGTACCCACACTCCAAGCAATACCGACATACCATATGACGGCAACGACAATAGAAACAATCAGAAATTTGCCAATATTAGGACGAGTAAGATCAATCTCCTCTGCCGCCTGCGGAATGACATCAAAACCCACAAACATAAAGGGCACCATCACAATAACGGCCATGATACCGCCGATACCCCCGATAAAGGCTGGTGCTTGCACTGAGTTTGAAGTCTCAGGATTGAACAAGACAGCACCGATGAACAATAAGGTACCGACAAACAAAATACCCAGTACTGCGGTTTTTTGAAACCAAGCACTGACTTCCATACCGCGTACATTCAGCCAAGTGACAATGACCGATCCCAGCATCCCGACACCCACCCAAGTGGCGTAGACGTCCCAGCCAGCGATGGTCCAGAGATAACCTTGGCTGTAGTTAGGAATAAAGTACTCTACGACCGTCGGCAGGGCAACGGCTTCAAAAGCCACCACTGAAAAATAACCAAATAAAATACTCCACGAGCAGATAAAGGAGACATTGACCCCTAGTGCTCGATGCGTATAAGTATGCTCTCCACCGGTGATGGGCATTGAGGCTGCAAGCTCAGCATAAGTCACACCAATCAGTATCACCGCCAGCCCGCCTACCAAAAATGCCAGCATCGCCCCCCAAGTACCCGCAGATAAAATCCAACCGCCAGCCAAAACCACCCAGCCCCAACCAACCATAGCACCAAATGCGAGGGCAATAATATCTAACGTCCCTAGCGATTTTCGTAGTTCAGACATAACCTACTCCTTGTCTGTGTGTCATCCATGTGAACCTTTTACAGTTACACCATTTGTGTTTAGTGGAATAGCACCCATCGTATTTACTATGTACGCCGTTGCGTCTCAAAGCGGTCGTGTGTTCTTTGTCTAGTGCCCAACAGCCACAGCAAAAACAGAAACAGAAACGGCGCCTTGATTTGCAAGGCGCCGTTGAACAACACACTCAAAGCGAGTGTCATGAGGGCAGCCTTGCCATTATCGTAACTACAACTTTTTAACCAAAGTCAGTGTGTGATTAAAAGCGATCCGTCGCTATAGTAAATAAAATGAGGCTTGCTACCTCTTAAGCCGTTAGAATACCTTTGATAATATCAAGGCCTTCTTGTAGTACTTCGTCTTCAACGGTCAGTGGCACCATCACACGTATCGCATTGCCATACATTCCGCAAGACGCTAATAGCAAACCTTGCTCAAATGATTTTGCTTTTAGGTTAGCAGTTGCCACGGTATCGGGTCTGCCTTCACTATCGATCAAATCGAACGCTAACATAGCGCCTTTGTGACGAATATTACCGATACTGCTTAGATTGAGACCTTTTAAGAACGCCTCAATTTTGTCGCCAATCTCAACACTGCGCTCAAGCAGATTTTCTTCTTCGATCACTTCTATGACGGCAAGCGCAGCCACACACGCCAATGGGTTACCAGCATAAGTACCACCCAAACCGCCCACTTGCGGCGCGTCCATAATCTCAGCGCGACCAATAACTGCCGAGATAGGATAACCACCCGCCAAACTCTTGGCACTGGTCATCAGATCCGGCTCAACGCCCAACTGCTCACTCGCAAACAGCGTACCTGTTCTGGCAAAACCACACTGTACTTCATCAAAAATAAGAACGATGCCGTGCATATCACAGATATCGCGTAACGCTTTGGCAAATGATGGGGTTACTTGGTGAAAGCCGCCCTCACCCTGTACTGGCTCTATGATCATTGCCGCCACTTCACTAGGGTCGATATCTGCTTGGAAAATCATCTCAAGGCTATGTAGGGCTTGTGCTTCTGTGACATTTAACTCTTCAGCAGGGAACAGGGCATGAAACACAGGGCCTGGCATAGGACCAAAATTCTTTTTGTAAGGCAGTACTTTGCCCGTGAGACTCATGCACATTAAGGTGCGGCCATGCCAGCCACCAACGAAAGAGATCACCCCTGGACGCCCCGTTTTAGCACGAGCAATCTTAATGCAGTTTTCGACGGCTTCTGCCCCCGTGGTCAAAAAGAAAGCCTTTGTGTCACCGCTGATAGGGGCTTTTTCGCACAGTTTCTCAGCCAAATCAACATAGCACTCATAGTTGATCATCTGGGCAGCAGTATGCGTAAATTTGTCTAGCTGCTCGTGCACGCGCTGAGTGATTTTTGGATGGCTGTGCCCCGTGTTTAATACTGAGATGCCGCCGACAAAATCGATATAGCGATTGCCTTCAATATCCCATACTTCTGAGTTCTTTGCTTTTTCTGCAAAGATAGGAAAGGCCACACCAAGTCCTGTTGGTAATACCGCTTTGCGGCGCTCTAGTAGTGATTGATTGGTCGTTGTCATAAGAATGTCCTTTTCTTTATTTGTAACATAAGTGCCATTAGTTGATTGGCGGTTGACTGCTGGTTTATTGGATATGTGCTAGACCGCGAATGGGACTCGTTTGTCGTAAACCCCCAAAGATGTCTAAAATGTCTTACTAATAATGAATCGTTTATCGACACTATTAACTGATATCAGAGCACCAGTATTTGGTCACCACATACTCTTCAATGCCGTATTTTGAGCCTTCACGGCCAAAGCCTGACTGCTTCACGCCGCCAAATGGCGCAACTTCCGTCGAAATCAAACCCGTATTATGGCCGATGATGCCGTACTCAAGTCCTTCGGTCACGCGCCATGAGCGTGCATAATCACCACTGTAAAAATACGCGGCCAAACCATAGATCGTGTCGTTGGCTTGACGGATGACCTCTGCTTCGTCTTTGAAGGTAAAGATGGTCGCGATCGGACCGAAGATTTCCTCAGAGGCAATGTCCATATCGTGGCTAATATCTGTAATCACAGTGGGATTGTAGGTCAGCTCTGAGGCGTTATTCGTGCTTCCACCAGCGATGAGCGTGGCCCCTTTATCTAGCGCATCTTTTAGCAGTGCTTGTACTTTTTCTAAGGCTTTTTGATTAATAAGAGGGCCGATATCGACGCCGTCATCCATACCATTACCAACATTAAGCTCAGCCACTTTTTTAACGAACACGTCTAAAAACTGATCTTTAATGCTGTCTTGCACATAGATGCGGTTGGCGCAAACACAGGTTTGCCCAGCATTGCGGTATTTAGAGGCGATTAAGCCATCCGCCGCTGCCTCTAAATCGGCATCGTCAAAGACGATAAATGGTGCGTTACCACCAAGCTCTAGTGATAACTTCTTAATGGTTGGCGCACATTGAGCCATCAGCGTTCGACCGACTTCAGTAGAGCCAGTAAACGATAGCTTATGAATACGGGCATCGCCTGTTAAAATGTCGCCGATGGTTGATGCTTTGCCAGTGACCACTTGAATAACGCCTGCTGGAATGCCCGCTTGCTCAGCCAATACGCCTAATGCTAGAGCAGAAAATGGGGTTTCGGTCGCAGGTTTGATGATCATCGTACAGCCTGCCGCCAATGCAGGCGCCGCCTTTCTCGTAATCATTGCCGCTGGAAAGTTCCATGGGGTGATAGCTGCGCAAACGCCAACGGGTTGTTTTAGGATGACATGGCGCAGTTGTGACTTGTTCGCAGGGATGACATCGCCATAGACACGCTTGCCTTCTTCTGCAAACCAACGAATAAAGCTATTGGCATAGCCAACTTCACCACGTGATTCGGTTAAAGGCTTACCTTGCTCAGCCGTCATGATAATAGCAAGATCTTCTTTATTGGCATCGATGAGATCTGCCCATTTTTGCAACAGATCTGCACGCTCTTGCGCAGTTTTGGCCGCCCAAGCGGTTTGTACTTCATGCGAGTAGGCAACTGCGTCATTCACATCTTTGGTAGTGAGACTTGGCACCGTACCAATAAGTTCACCGTTAAAGGGATTATTGACCTCAAGGGTGGCTTCATCACTGGCCGCATGCCAACCATCTTTGATGAGACAGGATTGTTTGAGTAGATCAGGATTCGATAACTGTAGCGTAGACTGTGACATTTTGACGCTCCTTGTCATTTAAGGTTAAATATTTATAAGAATGGATATAATAGGTTTGTCAAATAATTATTGATACTTTCATACTTGTTCAATATACTGAACAAGTATTCTATATATGAGACATCATTATAGGAATGATCGCTTCTGGTTTGCAACCCTTATTCGCATTTTCATGATTATTTATCGCGACATTTTTATACAATATTGATTTTATTAACTTTGATAGGTTACTTATGAGCTCGACCGCTGTCCCTGCATTGGACAAAACGTTTCAAATTTTGGATTTGATTACAGACAGTCCTCACCCTCTTACTGCTGCTCATATCGCTAAAGAGTTGGCGCTTCCTCGTAGCTCAACCCATAATATTTTGCAAAGCTTACTGAACAAACATGTCATCTATAAAGATACGGACAGTCGCTTTCATCTAGGCTCTTATTTGATGTATTGGGCAGGCAAATATGAGCAGCAGCAAGGCGTTGTACAGTTGTTTAAAGACCTTATCGTACAGTACCCAGTCCTACTTCAGCACACGGTCACCTTGTCTAAGCTGGATCTGGGGGAAGTGGTGTTTTTGGCCTGTCATGAGTCACCCGCCCCGCTCGGCTTTACCTTTCGAGCAGGGGTTCGAGTACCTGCCGTATTTTCTGCGACAGGTAAAGCCATGCTGTCAACCATGTCTATGGACAGCATAAAGTTATTGTATAAAGAGAGGTTTCCGACGCCCATGACACAACATGGCGTCAGTAATTTTACAGATTTATCCATCGAGCTTGCAGCGATACATGAAAGTCGAGTGTCACTCGATGATGGGCAACTGCGCGATGGTATGTACTGCTTAGGCACTTATATCCGTAATGCTTCAGGCACTGCCGTCGCTGGTATGGCAGTCAGTTTTTTGCAAGGAGAGTACGAAGCAAAGCGGGCTGAAGTCAGTGCCGTGCTGATTGAGTTGGCTGAGCAAATTGAGCAACGTTTGGGCTTTAGCGCTCATTAAGATAAAGGGGTTAATGTTGCGCTTCTTTTAAACACTTCACTAAACAATTCCATCGGCTTTGAGTTTGGCGATCATATCATTATCGTAACCGAGCGTAGCCAAGGTACTATCGGTATGCTCACTCAACTTGGGTGGCGGCGAGCGATAGCTTATAGGTGAAGCGGATAGTTTGATCGGATTGCCAAGTGCGCGTACAGGACTGCCAAGCGCTGCAAAATCAACAATCATCTCACGGGCCAGCGCTTGCGGCATGGACAGAGCTTCAGCGATATTATGAATCGCCCCGCACGGAATACCTGCCTGCTCTAAAACCTCTAACCAGTGGGCGCGTGGACGCTGAGCGAATTGCTTGGTCAGCGCATCACACAGAAGCTCCCGATGGGCAACGCGGGCAGGATTGGTCATAAAACGCTCGTCAGTGTGCCAATCGACTGAGAGGACATCGCATAGTTTGGCAAACTGGCTGTCATTGCCACAAGCTAAAATAAAGTGCGCTTGCCCTTTAGCGGTAAATACTTGATAAGGCACGATATTTGGATGTTGATTACCCAGTCTTGGTGGTACTTTGTCTGACGCCAGATGGTTCATACCGACGTTTGCCAACATGGCAAGCGCACTATCGAGCAATGCCACATCCACATGTTGTCCCAGTCCTGTATTTTGACGGGCCAATAACGCCGCTTGGATACCAATGGTCAGCTGTAAGCCTGCAAATAAATCAACGACTGCCACACCGACCTTGTGTGGTTCGCCATCGCTGGGACCCGTGATACTCATCAGCCCTGACAGACCTTGGATAATATAATCATAACCGGGACGCTTGGCATCTGGCCCTGTCTGCCCAAATCCTGTTAAAGACGCATAAATCAGACGCGGATTGTCTTGTTTTAGGCTGTCGTAGTCTAAGCCGTATTTTTTAAGCCCGCCGACCTTAAAATTTTCTACTAGAATATCGCTATCAATGGCAAGCTGTTTGATAATGGCTTGCCCCGCTGGCGTGGTAATGTCTACGGTGAGCGATTTTTTATTGCGATTGATGGTGGCATAATAAGCGGACGTGTTATCGCTGAACTTTGGCGGTGCCCAGTGACGGGTTTCATCACCAATGCCAGGACGCTCAACTTTGATGACTTCTGCCCCAAGATCCGCCAGCACCTGCGTGCAAGAAGGGCCTGCCAACACTCTCGATAAGTCAAGCACTTTGACACCATTCAACGCGCCTTTTGGCATATCAGTCATAAGAGTCCCTTATTTTTTAACCTGTTTTTTTGATTTTCTAATAATAAAACTGTTATTCATCATTTAGCCCCTCAGCAGTTAGATGATGAATAACAACTAAAAACGTACGCTACTATTGATGCTCTTTTTCACAAAAGTCCAAGCCGCAACGTACGCAGTGAAGCATCTCTGTGTTAAACATTTTTGGCCATTCTATTGAAAACCGATACAGAGTGAATGGGATAATTTTTTTGTAGCCTCTGTCACGCTGGCGAACAGCAAGCCAGAAAAATTCATCCCATTCGCACGATGATATTAACGTATTGATTTTATTTTCAACTGACTATAAAAACACTTAAAAGAATGCTTGAATGCCTGTCTGTGCACGACCTAGGATAAGGGCATGAATATCATGTGTACCTTCATAGGTATTGACGGCTTCTAAGTTCATGACATGACGGATGATATGGAACTCATCAGAGATACCATTACCACCATGCATATCACGAGCGATACGAGCGATCTCAAGTGCTTTACCACAGTTATTACGCTTAATCATAGAGATCATCTCAGGGGCAGCGTTGTCCTCATCCATCAGACGACCGACACGTAGCGCGGCTTGTAGACCTAAAGTGATCTCTGTTTGCATATTGGCCAGCTTCAACTGCACCAGCTGTGTTGCGGCCAGCGGACGACCAAACTGCTTACGATCTAGCGTGTATTGACGCGCCGCTTTCCAGCAGAACTCAGCCGCACCCATCGAACCCCAAGCGATACCATAACGGGCTTTATTTAAGCAGCCAAAAGGACCTTTTAGACCACGAATATCTGGGAAGGCATTCGCTTCAGGGACAAACACTTTATCCATGACGATCTCACCCGTGACTGAGGCCCGCAGTGAGAACTTGCCTTCAATTTTTGGCGCAGACAGCCCTTTCATGCCTTTGTCTAACACAAAACCGCGAATGTCCCCTGCATCATCTTTGGCCCAAACGACAAACACATCAGCGATAGGACTATTGGTAATCCACATTTTATTACCAGTTAGCTCATAACCCCCATCGACTGCACGCGCACGTGTCGACATCGATGACGGATCTGAACCAGAGTCTGGCTCTGTCAAACCAAAGCAGCCAACGTATTCACCCGTGGCAAGCTTCGGCAAGTATTTTTCTCTTTGTTCTTCTGTACCGTATGCCCAAATAGGGTGCATCACAAGGCTCGATTGGACACTCATCGCTGAGCGGTAGCCCGAATCGACCGCTTCTACCTCTTTGGCAATCAAACCATAGGCAACACTTGACAAACCAGCACAGCCGTAGCCATCAATCGTCACCCCAAGCAGGCCCATCTCACCCATTTGACGCATGATATTGCGATCAAAGTGCTCATTGCGATTGGCATTGATAATGCCCGGCATCAGCTCTTTTTGAAAAAACTGCTGAGCACTGTCCGTCACCATACGCTCTTCGTCAGTGAGCTGGTTGCGTAATAAAAAAGGGTCTTCCCAGTTAAAACGAGGGTTGGTCGATGTTGCCATGTGTCTCTCCTTGATATCAGTCATCCTGACTGACGAGTAGTGATAAATGTCATAAACTGATTTAGCAAGTTATTGACTTTATAATTCCGCTGTGCGAAACTTAGTTTCATAATATAAACTATTTAAGCAAAATTAAGCCACGCTGTAAACCTTTATCAAAAAAATATGAGTATAAAATGACAAAACCCTTATCCACAGCCATTCCTCTACTGGATCGAATAAACAACACGCTTAGCCAAAGCAAAAACGACAATGACCGGCAGTTTGTGACAGCGCTTGGTCGCGGACTGACATTGCTTGCCGCCTTTGAGCATCACGAGCGACTTACCCATCAGCAGTTGTGTCAAATGACTCAATTGCCAAAAGCGACCATCACCCGTCTCATCCATACCTTAACCACGCTTGGGTTTTTGCGCACCACTGAACACGGACACTATCAATTGGGCAGTAGTGCAGTACGGCTCAGCGCTACTGCGTGGAGTCGTCATGATATGATCGCTGCTGCAGCGCCATTATTACGACAATTCGCCAGCGAAAATGAGGTGTCGGTGAATTTAGCCACTGAGGTCGAAGGAGAGATGCGCTATCACGCCTGTTGTCGCAGCCCTGCTCGTCTATCGGTTAATCTACAAGTTGGCTCAGCAGTGCCCGTGGCATACACTGCTATTGGCCGCGCGTTTTATGCTGTCAGCTCAGCGACAAGACAGGCTATGATTAGTAATAATCTACAAGAGCATTTACCTAAAGACATGTTTCATAGCGCGCAAACCGCCTTAGAACAGGCAGTAGAACACTATAAAAAGTATGGGTATACCGTCTCTGACGGTGAGTTTTCTACTGATATATTGGCAGTCGCTGTTGGCGTATATGATGTCGCCACTGGACAACACGCTTACTCAATCAATGCCAGTGTCCCGAGTGCCAACTGGGACGCGGATGACTATGCTTTGATCATTGTGCCAAAATTGCAGGCGTTGGCTAAAAAGATTGGTAATGGAGATTAAAGATATGTCCTTAGCTCAAAATCTGTATCACGTACGTCAATTGCACGGCATCAATGGGTTCAATATCAGCTGAAATCTGATTATCGATTATGGGATGAGTGATAATTTTACTTAGGCTATTTTTATTCTCATTAATCGGATAGTTTGAACTGGCTAAATTTGAGCTATTAGGTAAACTCAAAGGTGGGGTAAACAGTCAGTCTCAGCATGTATGCCATCTACCTGAATTACTTTAGCACACTGTTACCCAATTAATTCTAGGCAGTGATATCATATATGGAGGATGTAGACGATACTTCTGGACGCTTACTGGCATTTGATAGTGGTAGAGTCCTCTTTAGTCGTCTTTCTACTTCAGTGATCTTCGCCTTTTTTAATGTTTGTATATGCCTGTTGAGTGTTGTTATGCCCCAATCTCGTACCAATCTAAATCCTGAACCCAAAGCCAGTTTGCCTTATGTGGTCGGTTTATTACTGCGCTTTAGTACTTTTGGTGCTGCCATATTGATCCTATTGGCCGGTCTATTACTCACTAACTGGTGGCTAATTATTATTGGTGGTTTCGGGGTCGCACTGGGCATATATGACTTGATTCAATCCAAGCATTCTATCTTGAGCAATTATCCGGTTGCCGGACACATTCGTTACGTGCTCGAGGACTTTCGCCCAGAGATTCGCCAGTACTTGTTAGAAAACGACAAAGAGCAAGTGCCGTTTTCACGCCAGCAACGCGCCCTTGTCTACCAGCGGGCTAAAAATGTCAGTGACACCAATGCCTTTGGTACGTTAGATAATTTATATACACAAGGCAAAGAGTGGTTTTTACAGTCAGCGATCAGTCAGCCTCTAAAAAATAAAGACTTTCGCATCACGGTTGGTGGTGAGCGTTGTCAGCAGCCACATGACATGTCAGTGTTTAATATCTCAGCGATGAGCTTTGGTAGCTTATCTGCCAATGCCATTATGGCGCTCAATCAAGGCGCAAAAATTGGCGGCTTTACCCACGATACAGGCGAAGGCGCCATCAGCCCTTATCATCGCAAGTTCGGTGGCGATTTGATTTGGGAGCTGGGTACCGGATATTTTGGTTGTCGTGATGAGCATGGTAACTTTGATCCTCAGGCTTTTGCCGAAAAATCGGTCGACCCTCAAGTTAAAATGATCGAAATCAAACTGTCTCAAGGAGCAAAGCCTGGTAAAGGCGGCGTGCTACCAGCCGAGAAAATCACCCAAGAAATAGCCGAAACGCGTCATGTGCCCATGGGACAAGACTGCATCTCACCATCATCTCATACCGCTTTTAGCACCCCACGCGAGCTTGTCGCCTTTTGGCAACAGTTACGTGAATTATCAGGCGGAAAACCAGTGGGCTTTAAGCTATGTGTGGGACAACCTTGGCAGTTTATGGCGATTGTTAAAGCGATGATAGAGACCGACAACTACCCTGACTTCATCGTCATCGATGGTGCGGAAGGTGGTACAGGCGCCGCCCCTGTTGAATTTATGGATAACGTCGGCATGCCAATGGTGGAAGGGTTTTTATTGGTACACAATACGTTGGTCGGCGCAGGTATTCGTGACAAAATTAAGCTTGGCGTAAGCGGCAAAATCGTCTCTGGTTTTGATATCGCTCGTATGATTGCCTTGGGTGCAGACTGGTGCAACTCAGCGCGCGGCTTTATGTTTGCCGTTGGGTGTATTCAGTCGCGCTCTTGTCATACCAATACTTGCCCGACAGGTGTTGCCACCCAAGATCCCTATCGCCAAAAAGCCTTAGACGTCCCAAGTAAAGCGGAGCGAGTCGCAAGCTTCCATAAAAACACGCTCAAGTCGCTTGCCAGTATCGTTGGTGCCGTGGGTCTACAACACCCAAGCCAATTGCAGCCGTATCATATTGCTCGCCGTTTAGATGACGGGCAGATAAAGTTATTATCGAAGTACTTTTATTTTACTGACAAAGAGGCATTACTCGATCAAAGCGCCCGTGCGGATGTGTTTAATCAGATGTGGGTCATGGCAAATCCTGATAGCTTCTTAGCGAATAATGATGCGCTGATTGCTTACAACAAAGACTCACGCGATAAAGGTAAAGAGACCAGTGCGCCAACAGAACAAAGCCTTGGCAGCTTGGATGACATCGTTGACGGTGGCAGGTTAATCGGTAACGTCAATAATACCTTTCGTGACTTTCCGCATAGCAGTGAGTAAAATTCTGCGATGAAAACGCTGTCCGTTAAAATTCTCTACCTTTCACTCCACCTTTTAAAAGACTCACGATTGATGCCAAGTTTTGCTCCTTCCTTACCGTTATGGGCCGCCGCCCTACTCTTGCTCAGTGTCCTAAGTGTCAGTGCTTGCCAGCCAATAAATAATAACGACTCTGCCAGTGACCCACAGAATTGGTCTTGTCAGACCGAAGACGCCCCCTTTGCTTATAACACTTGTAGCGTTAAAGCTGAAGCGTTGACTAGTGATCGCTATGCTTTACAGTTATTTTGGCAACAGCCTGATAGTACGCAACCCCTACTGACCTTTGATGCATTATTAACAACGTTACCAGCAAATCAAACGCTTAAATTTGCCATGAATGCCGGTATGTACAATGACACTTATGCACCGATTGGCTATACCGTTATTGAGGGTGAAGAAAAGCGCGCTTTAAACCTCAAAGAAGGCGGCGGAAATTTTCATCTACTGCCCAATGGCGTGCTCTGGTGGGATAAATCTGGCAACGTGCAAATTACAGAAAGCCGTGCTTTAGGTGACCGGCTAAAAAGTGATGACGCAAAGCCTTGGTATGCCACACAGTCTGGTCCGATGCTGGTCATCAATGACGAGATCCATCCCCAGTTCAATCCTGATAGTACCTCACTCAAAATCCGTAACGCGGTAGGCGTTTGCCATGATGGCCGCATAAAATTTGCCAATAGTGAGGTACCTGTGACATTTTATCAATTTGCCACCTTATTCAAAAATGAGTTGGACTGTCCGAATGCTTTATTTTTAGATGGCGGGATTGCTTCGGCGTTATATGCGCCCAGTATCGACAAACATGATAAAAAAGAGATGGGTGTGATGATTGGATTGGTTGAAAAAAAGGCAAAGTAGTTTGATTTTAACGCTTTTAGAAGATTTTCCAACTTCTACACCAGAGCGCCCTGCGTGTACAACAAATCCCTATTCATTGCCTCTAAAAAAGCACTTAGCATGACTTTAACGCTAAGTACTTTTTTAAACCTATTTCTGAAAACAAGGGTTAAAACTAGCCCCCTAAGCTCATTTTAGGACCGAATGGTTCATAATGGACGCTATCAACGCCATGATCTAATGCCATTAGCCCATCAATCATACTCTCCATAAACGGCATCGAACCACAGACATAAATATCAGCAGGCTTAGGCAATTTAGCAAGCCACGCCTCATCCAATATTTGCCCAGAGTCAAAGTAAAACAGGTGCGTCTCTACGGTTGCAGCCATTTCCAATAACTGATTTACCTCAGCAGCAAAGGCGTGATGCGCTTTATTTTGACAAGCATACACCCAGATGATTGGGCGTTTTGGATTGGCTGACACTTGGGCCTCTAGCATGGACAACACAGGGGTGACGCCGACACCCGCGCTCATCAGCACTAGTGGGATCTCGTTTTGTTGTACCAGATTTTGATTCAGAGCAAAGTCACCTGCAGGCGCTGACAGCAAAACCGTATCACCAATCTCCAAATGATCATGCAGATAATTGGACACCAAGCCGTGATGCTCATTACGGTTGTCACGTCTTACTGCAAACTGGATGCCTTTTTCACTACTCGCCGAGTACAAAGAATAATGACGTAGGGCAATATGGTCACTGTCTTTTGGGTCTGTTTTGACGGTGATGTATTGACCAGCTGTCAAATTTAGTTTGCTTAAATCGATGTCTTGAGCCTTCTTTGAACGATCATTGACTGGCTCAACGGTGAAAGCGGCGATATCTGTGGCCGCGGCCCTTTTTTCAGTGATGGTAAAGGGAGCAAAACCCTGCCACATCGCCTCTTCATACATACCATGCTCAATCTGAATAAATACCGAGGCAATTTCATCGTAAGCTTCGGTCCAAGCGTTAATAATGTCATCAGTCGCAGCCGACCCCAGTACTTCTTTTATCGCCCCGATCAAATGCTTACCAACGATAGGATAGTGCTCAGGCAGGATTTGTAAAGCCCGATGCTTGTGACTGATTTGGGTCACCTGCGGCAATAGTGTGGCCAGTTTATCCAAATGCTTGGCTGCGGCTAGCACCGTCATCGCTAATGCGGTCTGTTGGCGGCCTAATTTTTGATTGGTTTCATTGAATATGTCCAACAGTTCGGGGTGCGCTTCAAACATGTTTTTATAAAACACGGTGGTGATTGCCGTTCCATGCTCCTCGAGTACGGGGACAGTAGCTTTTACGATTTCTAACGTTTGTGGTGAGGCCATGTTACTTCTCTTAGTCATTGAACAAATTGAGAGTTAAAGAACAGAAAATGAGGGTTTAAATGAGCAACGGTCACTAGATAGACTTCATAGACGCTTGCCATCAAACTCTTTTTAGCAAATTGTTTTGAGCAGATTCTTTTGAGCAAAAGTCTCTTAGCGTCACCAGTCAAAGTAGCACTATAACATTCATTTAAAATGAATGTTAACACATTTTACTGAGCGCACCAATGGTAATGACTATAAATTGGACGTCTTTAGACAAAAAGACAGCCGCTGAGAGGTCTCAGCGGCTGCTTTATTAAACAATCAATCAGTGTTAACAGGCGCTACTATGTAGGCCAAACATTAAAATTACCGCGCTAAATAGCTGGTCATTTCTTCCACGCCATGCAACGTCATGGGATACATTTTATTTTCAAACAACTTTTTTATCTCAACAATGGTTTGCGTATATTGCCAATAGGCGGGGTTTTCAGGATTGAGCCACGCTACTTTATCGAAATGATTCAGTACTCGCTTGAGCCACACGATACCCGCTTCATTATTCATGTACTCAACACTACCGCCTACTGTCATGAGCTCATACGGTGACATTGAGGCGTCACCCACGAAGATGACGCGATACTCTCGGCCATACTTATTAAGCAGCTCATAAGTTGGCATCGGTGCGCTATGGCGACGGTTATTGTCCTGCCACACATAGTCATACAGACAGTTGTGAAAGTAAAAAAACTCTAAGGTTTTAAACTCATTTTTCGCGGCAGAAAACAGCTTTTCAAGCGCCTCAACATGGATATCCATACTCCCACCGACGTCAAACAGCATCAACACTTTGACGCGGTTACGACGTTCCGCCTGCATAGAGATATCCAGCACCCCTTTTTTGGCAGTGCGTTTGATGGTCTCATGAATATCAAGCTCATCGGCGCTGCCTGTACGGGCAAACTGTCGCAGATTACGCAGTGCCATCTGAATTTGGCGCGTGCCAAGCTGATTGTCGTCATCGAGATTACGGTATTTACGCTGCTCCCAAACTTTTGCAGCGCTGCGCTTACGAGATTCACCGCCGACGCGTACCCCTTCTGGATGATCGCCGTAAGCACCAAACGGTGACGTGCCGCCTGTCCCGACCCACTTACTGCCCCCTTGATGACGCTCTTTTTGCTCTTTTAAGCGCTCCTCAAGCGCTTTCATCAATTCTTCAAGTGAGCCGTATTTTTTTAGCAGTCGCCGTTGTTCTTCGGTCAAGTTTTTTGGATCTAGTTTTAGATCTAGCCACTCTTTTGGCACATCGGTCAGCTTCGCCAATAGCTCGTCCATATCGAGACTATCGACGCCCTCAAAATAGTCTGCCATCGCGCGATCAAACTTATCAAAATGACGCTCGTCTTTGACCATACACAAACGAATCAGACGATACATGTCCTCTCGGCTAGCAAAGGTAGACAGCTCTGGGTTTTCAGGATGCGGCTGCATCATCAACCCTTGATCTAGGGCGGCATTTAGATCGAGCAGTTCACGCGTACTGACGGGCACGCCATAAGTACGCAGGGTATAAAATAGTTTGATAAACATAAGAGTCGCATCACTTATTGGCTGATATGGTTACAATTTGGACGTTTGCAGTGGTTCTATCCTAATGTCGCTGCTCATATCTGCTTAACGACGCATCATATTGGCAAAACGCTGCAATAAGCTCACATCGGCTTCGTTTTTTAGCAGGGCACCGTACAACGGCGGAATAGATTTTTCACCGCGCAGATTTTCTTCTAATTCTGCTTGGGCCATATCATCGGCCAGCAATAACGTTAACCAATCGACCAATTCTGAAGTTGACGGTGGCTTTTTGAGTCCTTGAACACCGCGCAGCTTATAAAAGATATCCAGCGCATCATTGACCAGCTTTTCTTGAATATTAGGGAAATGCACCTCGATGATTTGGCGCATGGTTTCTGCTTCAGGAAAGTCAATATAGTGAAAAAAACAGCGACGCAAGAACGCATCTGGCAACTCTTTTTCATTGTTTGAGGTGATAATAACCACGGGGCGCTGCTCAGCGGTGATGGTCTCGCCTGTCTCGTAGACATAAAAAGACATCTTATCAAGTTCGTGTAGCAAATCATTTGGGAACTCGATATCCGCTTTATCAATTTCATCAATCAATAGCACACTTCGCTCTTTACTGGTAAAAGCATCCCACAGTTTGCCGGGCTTGATATAGTTCCCAATCTCATAAACCTTGTCATCCCCCAGTTGCGAATCACGCAAGCGCGATACCGCATCATATTCATAAAGCCCCTGCTCGGCTTTGGTCGTCGATTTAATATGCCAAGTAATCAGCGGCATACCTAAACTCTCAGCCACCTCTTCTGCCAGTAAAGTCTTGCCAGTACCCGGCTCCCCTTTAATCAGCAAGGGCTTTTGTAGCGTCATCGCCGCATTGACCGCGAGCTGCAAGTCGTCAGTGGCAATATAATTTTGGGTACCAGTAAAGCTTTTTTTAGGGTTATCAGTCATAATCAAGTCTCAGTTATTGTTATACCGTAAAACGTTTAGAGGTCATAAACGGCGGATACGTAAACATTTAGATTAGCACAGCCTTGCCCATTGCCAAAATACTCATGCGTTCGCAGTTATTCAGACATGCGATCCACTTCTGACAGCTGTCAACTGCTCATTTCATCGCTTATTAGTAAATGATCTCACACAAAAAAAGACACGCGTGGTGTCTTTTTTATTTATTAAATTTATTTAATAAAACCTATCTGTCAGACAGTTTTTTATTAAACTTAAGAGCAAGTGACTAAAGGCGCTGTCTCAATCTATAGCTTATCAGGTTTTTCGACATTAGGTTTTTTAGCCAAGGTGCTGTCGCTATCTTTGGCTTTGGCTTTGGTTGTGGCTAAGCCATCTTTGGTTAAGCTAACTTCTGTTTCGGTCTTAGCCGCTAAAGGAGTTTTATTAGCTTGCTGCGTGACATCTGCCTGTTCAGGTAAAGTTGCATTTTCTGTCAAATAATTGCCCGTAGTCAGCTGCATCGTTGCTTGCGTATCTTCTGCTGTACGACTGCGAGCTTTGTCTAAACTTGACTCAAATGCACCGCGAATAAGCTGCCAAATAAAACCAACAAACAAGCCCACCACTAGCACCACTAATATAGGTAACATATGAGTGATCGCACCTACCGTGTCTTTCATCATAATCGCATAAACCACCCCAATACTGGCTGGGGCAATCACACTAGGGTCACCAATAGCAGTACCTGGTGCTAACAATACCGCAAACAGCACCATCCAACTCATACCGCCGAGCGGACGTGGTAGCATACGAGCGACCAACAACCACAATACCAGCACGATAATGACACCACCAAGATAAGCATACATTGGTAAGTCGGCGGGTGGCACGTCTTTTACCAGCTGTCCCCACCAAATAACAATTTCGCCGAGAATGTCACTGATGGCTTCCAGTGGTAAGCTGTGTAAGATACTTTTTAACCAGTCCATGCGTGTTTTATTACCTGCGTTTAAAATTGTGCGACACATTTCTGTACTGAATACAGTACGAGGCGTTCTGACAGATCTATAAATAAGACCGAACACCCCATCAATATGCCCACTTAATAGGCCGCTAGTTTATCACGACCTTCTAGTGAAATACATGTGACTAAATGTTTCGTAGACGTTTGATCCCTTACTTGTGAAAGAAGGGACTGATAATCAGCTCGCAAAAAACGGGCATTAATCGTAAATATTGTCTTGTGCTTCGCGGGCACGTAATTCTGCTTGACGACGCATGACATCTTGCGGCGGCATTTGGACAAAGTATCCTTGAGATTGTAGCTTTTTGAGTACCTCTGCTTTATCGACACGAGCAAGCGTTGGCGTGGTTGCCAAATCTAGATGCATGACAAACTTGCTACGACCTAAGCCTGCACGGAAATCTTTTGGCAAAACCCCCAGCCAATCCTTAATCTCGTCGGTGTCGTCGGGATAATCAGGACGCGCAATATAGACATACATATCGTCGTGTTTGGGAAATTTATAAATATCACAATGCATAAAAGCATCCTATCAGAAACTATGTATGGTCATAGGTTAGCACATTTGGGCAAATATCAGTAAGGGCTTTAGGTTTTGCGATGGTGTTTTGCTTTAAAACTTATGCCACACTCTAAAAATAAAAGTACTTGTCCTTTCTGCACTTTGACCCATTATTCTTACAAAAAGTCATTTTTGCCAAAATTATCTATTTTAATGTCGTTGATGGCTTGTAAAAGCATCTTGAACCTTTCATAATAAAAGCGTTTTTCAGGAGAGAGTTTGTGAGCATATATACCATATCCCACCGCATCGGTAATACGACGTATATCATTGCTACATGACCACCGAAGGCGCATCTACCCTGCCAATCGCTCAGGTAAAAGGACTGAAAAACACATGTCATTATGGTTTAGTAGTGTGCTATCAATCGCACATGACCCACAAACATAAGGCATAACAAATCTGGAGAGCGGTAAGAACGGACGACGTCTTACCCACCGAAGGGGAGAAAATACGCTATCATCAACTTTAGGGTTCATATAAATACCCACACATGATGATTCGTATTGAAAATCTCAGGTCACAGGACAGATAGGGCTTTTGCTTAAACGGGCGTTCAGCGTCTGTTTGGCTGACGGCTTCATCTTTATTTTCTGTGCCACCCTTTGAGGTAATATTTGCACCCTGCAATATTGCTTCTCGCTACTATGATAATGCGCATCAGCCATCGTACTGTGATTAAGTGCGACTGATGTACACATAAGGATTTGTTATGACTGATATTCAAGCTACCAATTCTCAAGATACCATCTCTCAAAGCGCTCAAAATCCCACACCCCAACGCACCCCCTTGTATCAGTCTCACGTCGACAGTGAGGGCAAACTGGTGGATTTTTCTGGCTGGGAGCTGCCGATTCATTATGGCTCACAAATTGAAGAGCATGAAGCCGTTCGTACCGATGCCGGCATGTTTGATGTCTCACACATGGTCGTGACCGATATCAAAGGCACTGATAGCAAAGCGTGGCTCCAAAAGCTACTGGCCAATGATGTTGCTAAGTTAAAAACGGTTGGTAAGGCGCTTTACTCGGGCATGCTAAATGAGCAAGGCGGTGTCATTGACGATTTAATCGTCTATTTGATGAATGCAGATGAGACCGAGTACCGTATCGTCTCTAACGCCGCCACTCGCGATAAAGACTTGGCACAGTTTAACAAAGTCGCTAAAGACTTCGATATTACCCTCACTGAACGTCCAGAGCTTGCCATGATTGCCGTTCAAGGACCGAATGCGGTTGAGAAATTGGCGCAAACCAAACCAAGCTGGGCCGATACGTTAGCCGCGCTTAAGCCTTTTGTTGGGGCTGACCTAACGGACCTCGAAGGCACAGACTGGTTCGTTGCCCGTACTGGTTACACTGGTGAAGATGGTGTCGAAGTTATCATGCATGGCGATGATGCACCTGCGTTCTTTGAGCAACTAAAAGCCAATGGCATCAAACCTGCAGGCCTTGGCGCACGCGATACTTTGCGTATGGAAGCAGGCATGAACCTTTACGGTCATGATATGGATGAGACCATCAACCCTTATGAATGCAACATGGGCTGGACACTCGCGCTAAAAGATGACCGTGACTTTGTTGGCCGTGATGCTCTCGTCAGCCAACGCAAACAAGCAAAAGACGACAATACCGCCATGAAACAAGTCGGCTTACTACTAACGACACGCGGCGTCTTACGTGAAGGCATGACGGTGACCATCAATCAAGGCACAGACAACGAGCAAACTGGTGTGATTACCAGTGGCACCTTCTCCCCTAGCTTAAAAAACTCAATTGCTATTGCCCGTGTGCCTGCCAGCTTGTCAGATAACGATAGCGTTCAAGTTGATCTGCGCGGTAAAGGTAAGTTCGTTGATGTGCGCGTTCTTAAGCTCCCGTTTGTCCGTAATGGCAAACAGCAGTTTGACTCATAGGCTTTATAAATTCTATTATTAGCCTCGATTGGCTGTAGTGTTCCCTATTTTTTGTTAATTAACCTCTATCGTTTAGGAGAGAGACCATGAGCAATATCCCAGCAGAGTTAAAATATATCGCCAGCCACGAGTGGCTACGCTTAGAAGACGACGGTACGATCACAGT
Source organism: Psychrobacter namhaensis (assembly GCF_016107545.1). Classification (GTDB taxonomy): domain Bacteria; phylum Pseudomonadota; class Gammaproteobacteria; order Pseudomonadales; family Moraxellaceae; genus Psychrobacter; species Psychrobacter namhaensis. The sequence goes on along the minus strand of NZ_JABASS010000005.1, from coordinate 150,823 downwards.
GGGTATCACTGACCATGCACAGGACTTATTGGGTGACGTGGTATTTGTTGAATTACCAGACGTGGGCGACATCATCGCTGTTGATGATGAAATCTCAGTGGTTGAATCGGTAAAAGCAGCGTCTGACGTGTATGCCCCGCTGTCAGGTGAAGTGGTTGCCATCAACGAGGCGCTAGAAGATGATCCTGAAATCATTAACTCTGACCCATATGGCGAAGGTTGGTTCTTTAGAATGAAGCCTGACAACATCGCTGATTACGAAGCCCTTCTGACTGCTGACGAGTACGAAAACGAGCTGTAATATCAGCTTTAACTTACTCACCTAAAGGCGGTGTTTCATTAGAATACCGCTGCTTATTAACCAGATAACAAACCTCATTACTATGGATACTGACGCCAGTCGGTATCTGTACTGTTTACTAACAAATGTCATCGCCCAACTTATTGGCTCACAACCACTAGCCAGTTTATTCGTATTAGTCACTTGTCAGGCGCGATTGAAAAACGTACTCAATAATGCCTCAAGTTGATCACTCAAGCCCCAGCATGGATTCTCATATGACCTCCAACACTGACAATAAAGACCGTATTGCTACGCCTAGTGACACACCGCAGCTACAAGCGTTTCGCGAGGTGGTAGAGTCACGTCGTTCAGTACGTCGTTTTACGGACACGCCGATACCGGATGATGTCCTAGCCGACTGTCTGCGTCTGGCTATGCTAGCGCCCAACTCTAGCAATCTGCAGCCGTGGGAATTTTATGTGATTGATAGTGCTGAAAGTCGTCAGCAGGCAGTCAAAAACTGCATGAATCAAAATGCAGCGAAAACCTCAGCGCGCTTAATCGCTGTTGTTGCTCGTACGGATATTTGGCACGATCACGCTCAGCAAATCTTACGTGAATATCCTGATAAGCCAGTACCCAAAAAGGTCAAAGACTACTACACCAAAGTCGTTACTATGGACTTTTTACGTGGTCCAGCCAACGTGGTATCAGCAGCGAAATGGGGCGCAACGCAAGTGGTCAGACGGGTCAAAGGGCCGATCAAATCGCCTTACTATACGTTTGAAGACACCAAAAATTGGGCAACCAATAACACCGCTCTTGCTGCCCAAAATCTGATGCTCGCACTACGAGCACATGGGTTCGACAGCTGTCCCATGGGCGGCTTTGATGAGCCAGCGATGAAACGTCTATTAGGTTTAAACGACGATCAGCATATCGTTATGATGATTGGTGCCGGCGAGCGTGCTGACAATGGCGTCTACAATACCCAATTTCGTTTTGATCAGGACCAGTTTGTGCACTATGTGTAGTGCATCATACCGTTATTTTAGTAAATCCTTTTATTACTCCCTTAACCAAGGACTGTCATGACTATCTCTCAAAATCCAACGTTTGATACCTTTCAAGGACTATTCAACGAAGCTGAATTTGTCTATCGCCACCTAGGCTCAAATGACAGCAAACAAGCTGACTTGCTTGACGCTGTTGGTTATAAAGATATGGCAAGCTTCATCAACGATACCGTGCCTGAGCCCGTACGTTTACATAAAGAATTGGACCTGCCAGTGGCCATGAGTGAGCATGCAGCCTTAGCCAAATTGCGGACGATGGCTGATGATATCACCGTGAATAAAAGCTATATCGGTCAAGGTTACTCGCCTGTGCGTATGCCTGCGGTCATTCAGCGTAACGTTCTTGAAAACCCAGGCTGGTACACCGCTTATACCCCATATCAAGCTGAAATTGCGCAAGGTCGTCTAGAAGCACTGCTTAACTTCCAACAAGTTTGTATTGATCTAACGGGTTTGGAGATGGCAGGTGCCTCATTATTGGACGAAGCCACGGCGGCAGCAGAAGCCATGGCGATGTCAAAGCGTGTGAGCAAAAGCAAATCAAACCAGTTTTTTGTTGATGACCGCATTTATCCACAAACGCTAGATGTCATCAATACTCGTGCCAAATACTTCGGTTGGGAAGTGGTCGTGGGTGATTTTGAAACCGCCAAATCTGGCGATTACTTCGGTGCGTTATTCCAATATGTCGGGGTTGAAGGCGATGTTACAGATTTAACTGACGTTATCGCCGCCGTTAAGAAAAATAAAACGTACGTCAGTGTCGTAAGCGATATCATGAGCTTGGTGCTGTTAAAATCACCAGCAGACATGGGCGCAGATGTGGCGCTAGGTAGTACACAGCGTTTTGGTATACCTATGGGCTTTGGCGGTCCACACGCCGCTTACTTTGCTTTCTCTGATAAAGCCAAACGCTCTGCGCCTGGTCGTATCATTGGTGTATCAAAAGACGCGCAAGGCAATACGGCGCTACGTATGGCATTACAAACCCGTGAGCAGCATATCCGCCGTGAAAAAGCCAACTCAAACATCTGTACCTCACAAGTACTACTGGCCAACTTAGCAGGTATGTATGCCGTCTATCATGGTCCAGAAGGTGTGAAGCGTATTGCGACACGTATTCATGCGTTTGCTACCGCCTTTGCCACTGTTATCAAAGAAGCAAACGATAGCAATCTAAGCGTGGTACACGATCAGTTCTTCGACACGGTCGTTGTTGATTGTGGTTCTGAAAAGCTGGCCACACAAATTTTTGAAAATGCAGACAATGTTGGCTACAACCTATGGCGTCTTGGCGAGCAAAAATTGGCTGTTGCTTTTAGTGAAACCAGTGATCAGCAAGACTTCAAGGTTTTAACCCAATTGTTCGTTAGTAAAGCCCACGAACTACCTGAAGCAGCCAGCGTGTCTCTTGATAGCGCACACTTACGTACTGACGCCATCTTGTCGCATCCCGTCTTTAACTCGCATCATACCGAGCATGAAATGCTGCGCTACTTAAAATCGCTTGAAGACAAAGACTTGGCGATGAACCGCAGTATGATTTCTTTGGGTAGCTGTACCATGAAATTGAATGCGACCAGTGAGATGCTACCAATCACTTGGCCTGAGTTTGCCAACGTGCATCCTTTTGCACCGCGCGATCAAGTCACAGGTTACATTGCCATGATTGATAGCCTACAAGACCAGCTAAAAGCCATCACCGGATTTGACGATGTGTCAATGCAGCCAAACTCTGGCGCCTCTGGTGAGTACGCCGGTCTGCTCGCTATCCGCCGTTATCACGAATCACTTGGTGAAAACAATCGTGATGTTTGCTTGATTCCTATGTCAGCCCACGGCACCAACCCTGCTACTGCCATGATGATGGGCATGCAAGTGGTTGTGGTTAAAACCGATGAAAACGGCAACGTTGATATCGATGACTTAACGGCCAAATGTGAAGAGCACAGCGATCGTTTAGGTGCCTTAATGATTACCTACCCATCGACGCATGGTGTATTTGAAGAAGGTATCCGTCATATTTGTGACCTCATTCATAAACATGGTGGCCAGGTCTATATGGATGGCGCCAACATGAATGCGCAGGTAGGTATGATGCAGCCAGCTGACGTTGGCGCAGACGTCCTACACATGAACCTGCATAAAACCTTCTGTATCCCGCACGGTGGCGGCGGTCCAGGCATGGGCCCTATTGGTATGAAGGCACATTTGGCACCATTTATGGCCAACCATACCTTAAGCCCTGTCCACAATGCACAAAAAGACTGCTCGGCCGTATCGGCAGCACCCTATGGCTCAGCCAGCATTCTGCCTATCTCATGGATGTACATTGCCATGATGGGACGTGATGGTTTGCTAAAGGCGACTGAGTTGGCACTACTAAACGCCAACTACGTAGCAAGCCAGCTTAAGGACCACTACCCTGTTCTATATACCGGTAAAAACGGCCGCGTGGCGCACGAATGTATCATCGATATTCGCCCGTTAAAAGAAGAGACTGGCATCACTGAAAGCGACATTGCCAAACGTTTGATGGATTATGGTTTCCACTCACCAACAATGAGCTTCCCAGTAGCAGGCACCTTGATGATTGAGCCAACAGAGTCTGAGTCGGCCGAGGAGCTAGACCGCTTTATCAGTGCGTTAAAATCTATCAAAGCGGAGGCCATGAAAGCCAAAGCCGGTGAAGATAATTGGACACTAGAAGATAACCCATTGGTCAATGCACCGCATACCGCTGCTATGATTACTAGTGGCGAATGGACGCACCCATACAGTCGTGATACGGCTGCATTCCCGCTACCGTACGTTCGCGCGCACAAGTTCTGGCCAAGTGTGGCGCGCATTGATGACGCTTATGGCGACAAAAACCTTATGTGCTCTTGCCCAAGTATCGAAAACTACATGTAGTCGAAGTTTTCGGTAAATGATAATTTCGGTAAACTATAAATAGTTTCTTTATCAAAAAAACCTCCAAGTCAGCAGCTGACTTGGAGGTTTTTATTTTGCGCATCGTGTTCAATAGTATTAACTATAAATGATAGTATTTAGCGATAGCATAAAATTCATGTGTACTTATATCCACTATTTACTTTGTTGGAAGCAAACATGCAACAAAAAAACCGCGTCATTCTATTACATGGGCTGCATCAAACGGCTTGGATTATGCGCCCTCTTGCCAAACGTTTGCAAAAGGCAGGATTTAACACCCATCAATACGGCTACCGTAGCCTGCGCGATAGTATCAACACCAACAGTGCTCACCTAAACGCATGGCTGGAAAAACATCACCATCCTGACCAGCCAGTAGATCTAGTCGGCCACAGTTTGGGAGGGTTGATCGTTCGTGACTTTGTCACTCAGTATCCCAAGTGGCAGATTGGCCGCTGCGTCACACTCGGAACACCGCATATAGGGAGTGTTTGTGCCGATTATATCTGGCGCTTAACGCCTGCTATGATGGGACGCTCATATATTGACGCGCTAGATGGAACCGTAGCACCCTTACCAGAGCACATAACCCTTGGCGTTATTGCGGGCAATCAGCCCTACGGTCTGGGACAGTTATTTTTGCACTATCATAACCGCAAACTGCATAAATTAGGCAAGCCATTACTAAAAGAACAACTTGTCCATGACGGCACCGTTTATGTGGCAGAGACTAAAATTGAGACAGCGTCTGACCATATCGTCATGCCAGTTTCGCACACTGGCATGCTGGTGGATAAAGAAGTCGCTGAGCAAACAAGATACTTTTTAGAGCATGGGCAGTTTAAACGTGAAACGCTTAATAACTAAGTGTCTAAAAACCCGTCAAACCCTAATACCCATGCCTTGTTGTAGTTCAGTTTTGTGCTTTTCAATGACTGGAATCAGGGTTTGGATCACCCAGTCGTTGCGCCAGCCCTTTAACCCTTGCGGCAACTCGCTTAGATCTTTATCAAAAGCAATCACTTCATACAGTTGACCCAGCCATTTTTTGCGCATGAGGACACTCGCTGGTACGCCTATGCTACGCGCATGATCATCAATTGCTTGCTGCACAGCTTTAGACAGCACTTTGTTTTTTGAGCGATAAGGTGGCAATAGACAATCTGGATGCTCAGCAGGTGGCAGATTTTTTGCGTCTCTTATCACCTTAAGCAACTCTTCACCGTACAGTCGCAACATACTACGGTGCATCGTCGTTTTATGCGCCAGCTCGCGCATGCTATTTGGTTTTTCAGTGACCATCTCACGCACGGCTTGTTTTTTGATGACGAAAGTACGCGGCTGATTGGTCGCCCGTGCCAGCTCTTCTCGCCAAGTAGCGACCGCTTTTAGTATCGCCATCTGCTGCGAGGTATAGCGATAATCTGCCATCGTTAAATACATTGCCTCATCTTCAACATGCTGAGCGGCATACAAATCGCTGGCATAAAGCTGGCAGTCTGCCCATACATAATTGTATAAACCCTGCTTTTTTAGCTCGTACTCAAGACTTAAATACAGCGCTGGCAAATAACGTACATCGTCAATCGCATATTGCTCTTGCTCATCTGATAGTGGGCGCTGTAGCCAATCTGATTGGCTTTGTTCTTTGTCAATATGCATGTCCAACTGATCATCAAGCGCTTGCTGATAACCCATTTGTAATTGACCGGTCAAATAAGACAACGCAATTTGCGTATCAAAAATATTGGTCAATGGCGGACAGCCAGACAACAAGTAGAAAATACCCAAATCCTCACCGCAAGCGTGCCAAATGGCCACATCAACGTCACGGAGCGCTTGCCATAGCTCCGCCAACTGCAACTGCGGGGCATCTAGTAAATAGATATGATCGCCAATGTTTAGCTGGACCAATGCCAAGCGCGGATAATACGTATCACGCTTGATAAATTCAGTATCTAGTGCCACGCGCCCGCAAGTGGCCAACGCATCAATCACTTCCGCCAACTGGCTTTGCTCGCGCACCCAAGTAACCTCAACCTCATCAGCGATGTCTAACAACGCCTCGATATCTGGCTCTGAAGGCACGTCTACTGACGTCATCCTAGTATTTTCTGACGCCTTTAACTCATCAGACACATCAGGAGTATTTGCTTGAGGGTTTGAAGCATTGTTAGCATTATTGGACACGGGCAGATACCTGCATAAATAGAATAAAATAAAACGCTAAACAGCGTCTTAATAAAATGGGATAAAAAACAGTAATAAAGCCATTATAACAACATCGTCAAATAAATCAGACTTTGCTGTTATAACCATACTATAGTCGGTTGAAAATAAAATCGATACGTTACTATCCTCGTTCTAATGGGATAAATTTTTCTTGCTTGCTGTTCGCAGGCGTGACAAAGGCTGCGAAAAATTTATCCCATTCACTCTGTATCGATCTTAAATAGAATGGACTATATAAAAAGGAGCGGTGCTACAAAAAAGAACGATTTTGCATGGCTTGACCGAGCGTCATGCTATCAAGGTATTCAAGCTCACCGCCCATGGGCACCCCTTGCGCTAAACGGGTAATTTTATCGACATGGCGGCTCACCGCCTCACTGATGAAGTGGGCTGTGGTCTGTCCTTCAACGGTCGTACCTGTTGCCAGTATCAACTCCCCAACCGGCTCTTGCTTGACTCGCCATACCAGCTGATCAATATTTAAGTCGTCCGCGCTGATACCATCAATCGGTGATAAATGGCCGCCTAACACAAAATAGCGTCCACGGTACCCTGCGGTCTGCTCAATCGCCATAACATCTGCCGCTGTTTCAACCACACATAACATTCCATCATCACGCCTAGGGTCTTGACACAACGGGCAGACAGTATCATCACTAAAGCTATGACAGCGCTGGCATTCGACGATATCACGCATCGCGTCATCAAGCGCTTGGGCGAGCGCCATCCCCTGCGGGCGTTTTTTGGTGAGCAAATGTAGCGCCATACGTTGGGCACTTTTTTGCCCCACACCTGGCAAAACACGCAGCTGTTTGACCAGCTGATCAAATTTGGCTGTCAGCAAAGTTACTTCCTTTATTTATAAACCATAGCTATAAAAATGGGGTCGTATCGTGTCGATAACAACCCCATTTCCTTCATGAATATAGACAGATAACATACCGTTAGCTAAATATAAAACAAGTCGTGTATCAATCCCAGAAACTCAAGATAACGAAGAAGACGAGTGCTAGCGCTACTTTTAGTAGGCTTAGCGAGTCTGACAAAGTTAGCTTGTTTTTGGGACGGATATTAGAACATACCTTGCATACCTGGTGGTAGACCCATACCTGAAGTAGCGCCCGCCATGGTTTCTTCGTATAGCTCATCCGCTTGGCGTACCGCATCATTGATAGCAGCGGCAATAAGATCTTCGATCATATCTGGCTCATCTTCTAGCAAGCTTGGATCGATGGTCAAACGTTTAACCACATGACGACCCGTCATGGTTACTTTTACCAAACCACTGCCCGCCTCGGCTTGTACTTCTTTGTTAGCCAACTCTTTTTTGGCATTTTCAACGTTTGTTTCGACTTTCTTTTGCATCGTTTGAGCTTGTTGCATCAGTGCTTGAATATTCATAGTTGCCTCTTTGTCTTTTATAGTAATAAGTAATGATTGATAACGTAACGTGAATGCGTTACTGACGATTATACCGTTATCTTTACAAACTGTCTAAACCACGCGCCAAATCTTTGATAATATCTTCCACATCTTCAAGACCGACCGATAGACGAATCAAGCCATCTTTGACACCTGCTTCGGCGCGGGCTTCAGCGGTCAAGCGAAAGTGAGTGGTGGTCGCAGGATGGGTAATCGTGGTTTTGGCATCGCCCAAATTATTGGTAATAGAGACCATTTGGGTTGAATCAATCACGTGCCAAGCAGCGGCTTTTGGATCGCGCCTATTTGAATCACTACTGTCAGATGGCATCACTTCAAACCCCATGATAGCACCGTAGCCGTCTTGCATATGATGTTGGCGCGTTGCCAGCTCATGCGCGGGATGATCGCTCAATCCTGAGAAATGCACCTTACTCACACTAGGATGATTGACCAAGAATTGGGCCACTTGGTTGGCATTATGACAATGCGCTTGCATACGTAATTTAAGCGTCTCAAGCCCTTTGGTAAACACCCAAGCATTAAATGGACTCATGCTGATACCACCTGAGCGGACGACAGTAAACGCCTCTTGCATCAGCGCATCACTACCAACCAATGCCCCGCCCAGTACACGGCCCTGTCCATCTAGATATTTAGTGGCAGAATGAATGACAACATCAGCACCCAAATCTAGCGGGCGTTGCAGTGCCGGAGTGGCAAAACAATTATCCACCACCAATAAGAGGTCATTGGCTTTACACAACTGACTTAAATAACCGATATCGCAAATTTGTGCCAACGGATTACTTGGGCTTTCACAATAAATCACCTTGGTATTTGGTTGTACCGCTTTTGCCCACGCGTCATTGTCGAAGCAATCAACGTAGCTGACTTCAACACCAAACTTCGCCATATAGTTATTAAACAGACCAATAGAGGAGCCAAATAACTGATTAGCCGCCAGTAGATGATCGCCCGCTTTTAGATACGCCAAGCACATCGTGAGAATAGCGCCCATACCAGAGGCGGTCGCAACGGCACGTTCGCCATTCTCTAATGCCGCCAATCGACGCTCAAAGGTACGCACACTTGGATTGGTATGACGCGAGTAGACATTGCCGGTTTTGGTACCATTAAAGTGCGCCGCTGCATCAGCCGCTGAGTGATAAACATAAGAGCTGGTGGTAAAAATAGGCTCTGAGTGCTCCCCTTCATCCGTACGGTGTTGACCCGCCCGCACTGCGATGGTCTGCATACCATAATCAAGCCCTAAATCTAAGGCATCGTTGCGCCAGTTTGGATCTAATTTGTCCATTGCGTTTTTTTGGTTTAAATTGTTCTCGTCTTGGGTTTGCGACTGACTCATAAAGGTTCCGTTGCTTGAGTTGTTATAAAATGACTGCGTATTTTTTGACTATCGAATGAATTGGGGACACCCTCTAGGGCACCAGCGTTATCATATCATGTCAACTTATTCCAAACAGCTGGTTTCAGGTGAGTGCTAAATGTTGTTTTTGCATACCCGTTTCTCTATTTATTAACGCGGATTATTAACGCGGAATGGCAGCCGAGAGAAAACCCTGACTGCCCGGTTTTGAATTCGGCACTGAATACAATAAAAATAACGTATTTATAATAGGCAGAGAGGTTTACAGCTGCTAAGCTTAGCGGCGATTTAGATTTTGACTTGGACGAAATTATTATACGCCTCATAATCAGTGCTATCATCTATAAAAACCGACCGCAAGCGCAAGCTCATTTTTTAGCCACTTATTGATTGTATTAAGGCTCACTAAGGTAACTCATTTATGTCGATGCTCAGTATGGAACCAAGCAACTTATCATTGAGTCTAACACTCGGACTGACCTTGAGTCTTAGTGCCTGTCAGAGTTTACCTAAGCAGCCCCATTTGCCTGAGAGCCAAGCGTTATCAGCACGAATTAATGCCTTATATCAACCAGAGAATAACCAAAAAATAGAACAAAATGACACAGCCGCCACCACTAACAACAGTGTCGATCTGGTGGGCGCTATTAGCGAGCAAAACGACATTCATCCGGATCTGTCAGGCTATCACCCAATCGTGACAGGTGCCAACGCTTTTGCCTCCCGCAGTATCTTAACAGACATGGCCACACGCAATATCGACGCTCAGTACTACATTTGGCATGACGACCAAGCCGGTCAGCTACTCTTAAAAGACTTATGGAAAGCAGCAGAGCGCGGCGTGATTGTACGGTTGTTATTAGACGATTTTAATAATAACGCCAAACTCGATCAGCATCTGTTACGCTTTTCTAGTCACCCTAACATTGCAGTGCGTATTATTAACCCTTTGATGCACCGCAAATTTCAAACCTTGAATTATGTCACAGGTTTGCCGCGTATCAATCGCCGTATGCACAATAAAAGTATGACCTTTGATAAGCAAATCACCATTATTGGTGGACGTAACATTGGCAACGAATATCTCAGTAATGATCAAAATAGCCAATTTGCGGACTTAGACGTTTTACTCATCGGTAAAGTAGTCGCAGACATTGATAACAGCTTTGCCAGTTACTGGTCATCTCCTTTGTCATTTGACATCGAAACCTTAGTCACACCGGACAGTAGCGAAACCTCTGACTTCTTAGCGGCTTTAGACAAGCTTGGTCCAGAAAAAGCAAACAACACCAATAGCGATTTGACTGTGTATAAAGCCGCTATTGAAGAATCCACGATAGACAGTGATTTAATCAATAAACGGGTGCCGTTTCGCTGGACAGACATGCAATTTTTGAGTGATGACGTGGGCAAGCTTACCAAAACAGTCCCGTCTGAGACCAACTTGGTGCATCAGCTGCGTACCTTGTTAGGCAGTCCAACCAAGCAACTAACCATCATCTCCTCTTACTTTGTACCGACTAAAGATGGCGTCAATACATTGGTACAACTGGCTGAGGCTGGTATTGACATTAAAATTTTGACCAACTCATTTGATGCCACTGATGTGACAGCCGTTCATTCTGGCTACAGCCAATGGCGTCCTAGTCTGCTACGCGCCGGCGTCAAAATCTATGAGCTAAAATCGACAGCGTCTGAAGAAAAACGTGAAAACAAATTATGGAAAGCCCGCAGTCAATCCTCAACCAGCTTACATGCAAAAACCTTTGCCGTTGATGACTATCAAGTATTCATAGGCTCTTATAATGTCGACCCCCGCTCTGCCAACATCAATACTGAGATGGGCGTGATTATCAATGATGATCAGCTTGCAAAACAGTTACATGGCGCGCTTAGTGATGACTTATTAAACCAAGCTTATGAAGTGAAATTATTGGATAACGGCAAACTGCAGTGGCATACCATGGAAGACGATCAAAAAGTGGTTTACGATTCAGAGCCGCGCGTCGATGTGGGTGACCATATTTGGCTCACTATCATGTCATGGTTACCGATCGATTGGCTACTATAGCTGTCGCACCTAAGAAACCTAAGAAAACTTATTCATTCATATTTAACTAGCAATAGAGCGCTTGAGTGGACCACTTTTGGCTTGAGCGCCCTTAAGTCAATTATTTTTTTTCAAACATTTTTTAGTTCAAACCCCTTTATTTTTTCGGCAAATCACTGTCTGTACTGATTTGTCGTTTTTTATTATAGCCAGTTACCTAGATAACTGTCTTAACGAGCACTTTTACATGTGGATGCGCGACCTATTATGCCTTCTCGTTCTCAATATGCACTAATGTCTTCTAAAGACAGAAATACAGTCCTTTTTATGTGCTTCAGCAGCGCAGTCGCATTTTTTGATTTTTTGATTTATTTATATCTCTCAGACATTGTGGCGGCCGCTTTTTTTCCCGCCAATGTCAATCCCGCTATTACAAAAATTCAAGGGCTTGGACTTTTTGCGATTGGTTACTTAGCCCGTCCTATTGGCGGTATCATCTTTGGTCGTTATGGTGATATTAAAGGCCGAAAGCCTGTCCTATTAATCAGTCTGTTAGTGACCGCAGGCAGCTTATTGGCGATGGCATGCTTGCCGACTTATACACAATGGGGTTTGATCGCGCCCGCCTTGTTTATTACCCTACGGCTCATACAAGGTATCGCATTTGGGCTTTTTGTCCCACTCGCTTGGGTTTTTGTAGCAGAGCATGTTCCTCGGCAGTATTTGTCAGTGGCCTGTAGTTATGTCACGGCCAGTTTTTATGTCGGCGTATTATTCTCCAACGCTTTTTTTCTTTGGCTGACGAATACCATGAGTACTGAGCAGCTGGCGGACTACGGTTGGCGTTTGCCATTTTTTATCGCAGCTATCTTGAGTGTTTTGCCGCTATTGGCATGGCGCTGGATAGATGAGTCACCTTTTTTTATTGAATTAAAAAAATCCCAACCGAATGACTACGTTGCCAAGCCATTCAGACTCCTCTTTAAGCACTGCAAACACGCCATATTTATTGGTATGCTTCTCACTGTAATTGTGTCTAGTATCACCACGGTCATTGTGCTTTTGCTCCCTGATTTAATTGAATTACGCTTTACACTAGACAACGATTTATTTGATTTTTCTCACAGTTTGGGTATTGTGTTTATGATTTTTGGGTGTGTGTTTTATGGAATAATATCCAACCATCAAAACTTTGGTAAAATTTTGACGATTGGTTCCATTTTATTAATCGCTCAGATGTTTGTGTTCTTTTACCATCTGCAGGGAAGCGGTGATTATATTTTAATCATGTATGCGCTTTTGGGTTTTTGTGCCGGTATCGTTGGTATGATACCCGCTATCCTAGTACAGTTATTTCCAACCAATGTACGGCTAACAGGGATGACTTTTTGTTATAATGTGGCCTACGGTATTGTGGGTGTATTGGTGCCTTTTGGGCTTGGCTATGCCACTTTGTATGTGAGCTTTTCACCAGCGCTCTATATCGCTTTTATCGGCTTCATTGGCATCATCATGGGCATATATTTTTATAACTTGCCTGAATTCAAAAAGCTCAATCATGTTATCTAGTGAGCGTGTCGATTAAACTTAAGGTGTGATGCGGTCTATCATCCGTTACGCCTTATTCCTCTATTTACGATAAAAACCTTCGTGTCAATGTTCAAACATTTAAATATTAAGGCAAAGAACCATGGTTGATATGACCAACAAGAGACTTTCTGTCGCCCCCATGATTGATTGGACGACAACAGATTACCGTTACTTTGCGCGGCTGTTTAATCCGCATGTCTATTTATACACCGAGATGATCAGTACGGGTGCCTTGATACATGGTAATCGAGCACGGCATCTGCGCTTTGATACGCTTGAGCATCCGCTCGTGCTACAACTTGGTGGCGCAGACATCACTGAGATGACACAGTGCGCCGAATTTGCTCAGCAGTACGGCTATGATGAAGTCAATATCAACGTTGGCTGCCCCTCTGATCGCGTGCAGCACAATAAGATTGGGGCTTGCTTAATGGCAGAGCCTAAAATCGTTGCAGGCTTAGTCACACACATGCAAGCCGCGGTCGACATACCTGTGACAGTGAAGCATCGGATTGGTATTGATGATTTTGACAGTTATGAGTTTATGGTAGATTTTGTCCAGACGGTTGCTGCTGCTGGCTGTACACGTTTTATCGTTCATGCGCGTACTGCTTGGCTACAAGGGCTTAGTCCCAAGCAGAACCGTGAGATACCGCCGCTGCGTTACGATGATGTCTATCGTCTAAAACAAGACTTTCCAGAACTGGATATTGAAATTAACGGTGGTATCGATACCGTCGCTGATATTGAAGCCCACTTGCAGCATATCGACGGCGTGATGATTGGACGAGCATTTTATCACAACCCTTATTTGCTGGCAGAAGCCAATAGCTTATGGGGCAAGCCAGCCCCTAAGCGTTCAGAAATTTTAGAACAGCTATATCCTTATCTACAAGAGCAAATTGAAAAAGGGGAAGCGCTGCCCACGATGACCCGCCACTATCTAGGCTTGTTTCAAGGTCTGATGGGGGCACGCAAGTGGCGACAGGCACTGAGTGGCAAACCTCAGCTAACCCTCGATGATGTCAAACGCGCAGCAAACGAGGTTTTACTATTAAATCCTGATGCATAGTCAGCTTTATCGAAATACCCTAACGGTCATAGTGATAACCGTTAGGGTATTTACGCCGCTTGCGCAAGATACTGCCACATCGCCGCCCCATTATTAATGACATGCAATAACATCGGCAATAATAACGAACCCGACTTGACACGCGCATAGCAAAATATCAACGCCAACACCACGATGGTACTGATCTCATAGATGCCATACTGCACATGAATCACCGCAAATATCAAACTGGTCACAAGGCTCGCGACTATCGCTCCGCGATGCTCTGAAGCAGCTAGCGGCGTATACTGCTCAGCAATCGCCGACCATAGTACACCGCGAAAGATCAACTCCTCATATAGCGGTGCAACGATCACCATTGCAACCACCAGCAACCATACTGAACTGACAGACTGATATAAAGGATCGACGAATACCAATGGTGTCTCATCAAACCAGTACGTCAACGCCTGACTGATAATCATAAATAGCAACAGCAGCCCAAACATGCCCATGCCTACTGCAAAGGAAAAAGGCTTTAACGCCAGATACTGACGAACACGCCCCCCTCTTAAACGAATCACTAAAACGCTAATCGCTACTAAGAGCACACAGCCAATCATAATGGAGAGGCTCACCACTGTCCCATCATTACTACCGAAAAAGAATATCTCGCTGGCGGTTGAGGTTTTATGAGCCGGTAATACTAACGTGCCAGCGATGTACACACCTAGTAGCTGACTGATAAAAAACGCCAGCACCATTCCTATCGTCAGCAAAAACGCCCCTAAGCGTGAAAATAGTGGCGGTGGCTTATTAGCTGCCGTCGTCAAATTGTGTGAAGCGGTAACGTTTTTTAGCATAGTATCATAACTCAAAAAGTGCTCTATCAGCCCATCTCTATCATAAACGTCAACAATAAATCATTAGCGACTAGCTTGGTAACTGCTGCTTAATCACAGTCAACACCTGCTGCGCGACAGAGTCTGGATATTCAAGTGGGAACATATGGCCACCAGCGTGAGTCTGATAAGGAATGCCTAATCTTGATTTGACTTGCTGCGGAAATTGTCGTTTTAAAAATATGCTGTCTGCACCGATAATCAAGGTAACAGGCGGCTTAGGCCCACGATTTGGTGCAAGCCAATACCAAGAGGGATTGGTACGAAATACGGCCACTTCACTGACCTTAGGAATGGCCAATGTCACCTTACCGTCTGCACGTTCATGTAAGCCATGATCGATGTATCCTTGAAAACTACGCTCGTCAAAATTTTTAAAAAACCCTTTGTGTCGCATTTTTTCATAGGCTTCTGCGCGGCTATCCCACACGTCACGGCGGTGTTTGGACACGCCAGCTGGCGATAATTTATCCATCAAACGATGATTCATGAATGGCAATCTATCTACGGTCTTTGCCAAATGCCACAGCAAACTGACTTTGCCATAAATCCAAGGGGGATCCATCAGTACCGCTTGGGCAAAATAGTCAGGCGCACGATACAAGGCTTGCAACGTACACATGGCACCAAGCGAATGACCGACCGCGACGACTTGTGTGACACCATGCTTCTCACAGGTGTGTTTTACACTATCGACAATCTGCTGCGTGAGACTGCGCCAGTGGTCATCGACTGGGTAGTCGGGCGTGGCACCCAACATCGCAATATACTCAATCGTAAAAAATTTCGCCAGATTCTCAAAAAAAGGCTGATAGACCGCACTTGGCATCCCATTGGCGTGGGCAAAATGTAGAACGGGCTTTTTTGTTAATTTAGAGACAGATAGCGCAGCAAAGGTCTGCAAACTGATTTCATCACTCATGACGGCTCTCATTGTAAATATTTTTTATGGTGCTTAACGCTTACATACAATTAAGGCTGAGCATAATCCTACGCTCAGCCTCAACAATCATACACGCTAAATCTAAAACATAAAACGCTTAACGCATCTGCGCATTACCTTCTTCTTGCGGTAATATTTTATCAAGGCTGACACTAGAACCAATGCCTGCACCCAACTGAACAGCAAAACGATCCATAAACATCTGGAACGGATCTGTTGGACTGTAGTTGACTACATTATCAAGCTCTAACTGTTTTTCTAAGGTTGCGATGCTACCTTTTTTGTCTGCTAAGCCAAGCTCAATAGATTGCTCACCTGTCCAAAATAACCCTGAAAACAGCTCGTTTTGTTCAGGATTTTTTAGGCGGTCACCGCGACCTTCTTTGACCGCGTTGATAAAGTGCTGATGCGTATTGGCCAAGACTTTTTCGACATGATTTTCTTCATAATCAGTCAATGGACGCGATAAGCTTAAGATATCTTTGTATTCACCAGCCGTGATCGTACGATCTTCTACACCAACCTTATCCATTAAACCTTCAATGTTATAGCTTGGCATAATCACACCAATAGAACCAACCAAGCTTGAGGGATTGACATAAATTTCGTCTGCGGCCGACGCAATGTAATAAGCGCCTGATGCACCAATATCACCAATCACCGCATAAAGCTTTTTGTCAGGATATTCTTGGCGCAAGTCCATCATATTCTGCCAAATTTCATCAGACTGTACTGGTGACCCACCAGGCGAGTTGATCTCTAATACCACCGCTTTTGAGTTATTATTTTCAAAGGCGCGAGTTAATGCCTCATTGACATCATAAGCATTGGCCACATCACCGCTACTAATCACACCTTGCAGCTCAACCACCGCTAAATGCGGCTGGCTCGTATCAACACCATCTAACCCTGTAGGCGCTTGGCTGGTACAACTACGCCCAAGCAGCAAAAATATCAGCAATAGGTAGCCAAAGGTGAGTAGTTTAAAAAAGATACTCCAACGACGGGCACGACGCTGCTCAACCACACTAGCCAATAAAGTAGTTTCCAGCAGTCGCCATTCTTGTCCACTCGGCTGGTTTGGCTGCTGAATCGGTGTGGGCTGATTTGTCGAATTGTCAGGACGTTTGTTGGGGTCTGGTGGCCAGTTGGGCATATAACTTCCTAAGTCAGAAACAATCTAAAACGATAAAAATGACATAAAAAATAGATAGAGTAAGAAGATCATGTCCCCTCACTGTATTTGTCATCTGTATTCACAAGCTGCTAAGTATGGTGGTATTTCAATTCTGGTTCAATAGTATAACTGTGAAATATCACCATATTGTAACGCTGATCATATAAGCCATTTTTTTAATGGCCTGTATCACTAGCATGGTCAATGTAGGCGGCTCACTGTAAAACCGATACAGCGCGACTGGAATGAATTTTTTGTGGCCTCTGTGATAACAGTAAGTAAGGAAAATTTATACCAGTCGCGCGTGGCTACTAACTACTAACTACTAACGAATCGATTTTATTTCGAACTTACGGTAGTATTTAACGCTAAGGCTACTTCTAAGGCCTTCTCATCATAAGTCATGATCTTATTTATGCGCTGCTGCCGTAACACATCGGCCGTTATATCAGAGGCACTATGACCCAGCCAAATGACGTCATCAAACCTTGTCTCTTTATCCGTTTTCTCAGCGACACACAGTAATGACCACATTTGCCAAACGCGCTGATGCGTGTCTGCATTTAAAACAACGCGTGATGAAGACGCCTGAGTATGGTGAGGCGATGATTGGACACTTGGTGTGAGTGTTTGAGCAGTGGCAGATAGCGATCTCATTGGATCGGCAGCATTATATATTAACACTCGCATGGGTAAATGAGTATCGATAGCCACGGTACAGTCCCAAACGTTGGCATCACCTATCTTGCTCCAGCCCGTCATCGCCTCTATGGACAAACCCCCAGTCGCCAATTGCCATAATTTTCCTTGTTCGCAACGTTGAGCGCTGATAGCCGATGTGGATAAGCTCTTAGAGTGATTGCCTGTTTGATAGGCTTGCTGCATCTTAGGCCAACGATCAGAGCGTCCTGCTTGCCAGTATTGACTGACAGGTAGTCGCTGATTTAACTGAGCCACTGTCATTGGTAGTAGCTCAGAGGGCGCAGCATTCGAGACCGTGCGCTTATGGTCAGTAGTCAGCGTGGCAGTCAAACCAACCCTAGCACTCTGCACGACGATGCCTTCTAGTTTGTTGACTGATAAGCTGCCTAGCTGCTGCTCTAAGCTCATAGAGAGCTTGTCTGCCGTCAAATGACTTGGCACCGTTCGTGTGGTTGTGGGCCGATGATCGGCTAAAAACAGCCAGCTAACGTTCTTCTTCGTTTGGCCTGTCGCTAGTGACTGACTATTATTATTCTTACTAGCATTCTCATCATTGACAATAGGATACTGCAACAACACGGCGCTTACATAGCGATCACCCGTTGGCAAAATGTACAACGTCGGTATCGTCATCAGTGACTGCTGATTGGCATAGACCGTCATTATTAACAAGGTTAGAGGAGGCAGTGCCAGCCAACGACTAACTAACCCTCGTGGTAGTAGCCAAGGCAATATGCTTAGTAATACCATAAGCAGTATGGCCATGTTTATTGGTGTGTACAGCCACGCTTTTGCCAACACGGGCATTGAAGTTAGCCCTGTTATCCATTCATGCAAACCAGCCACGATGGCAATAACGAGCGCCCAAATACTATCAGCTATAACGGGAGATAAAAGGTAACACAGTCCAGCCAGTAGATTCAGCGGAACGATCACCCAGCCAAACAGACCAATTGCAAATAGATTTATAACCAGTCCCCACAGCGATGCTTTGCCAAACAATAGCAATGTGATGGGTAATAAAGTAATAAATAACCAAAATTGTAATCTAAACATGCGCTTAGATAGAGCCCAAACACGCTTAACAAGCGCATTTCCTGCCTTGGTCCTATGGGACGCGACAGTAGATTGCGCATACTTGTATGACGTGTCGTCATATTTGAGTAACAAGGCCACGGCAATAAAAGACAACCAATAACCTGCCTGCCAAAGTACATATGGGTCTTGCCATGCCATCAGTACTGCTAGCGCCAACAAAACACGCATAGTACTAATCGGCAACAATGTTAAACGCACCACCCCTATCGCCAATAGCATCCATGCAGTACGTGCTGCTGGCACATCAAACCCAGTGAATAGCGCATAGATAAAAGCCGCCCCAATCATCACCCACCAACGTACTTGCCAACGCGGAACGTAACGATAAACCAGAGGACACAGTCGATTAAAGATCAGTACAACGGCCCCAGCCAACATGATCGCTAAAAACAAAATGTGCGTCCCTGAGATAGCAAGCAAATGCGAGATGCCCGCCAGCTGATACAAGTCTTTGGTATCACGATTGATTAAACTGCGATCGCCTGTGAGCAAGCTTAATGTGACCGCCTTTGCTTGCTGCGCGTCTGTGGTCTGCTCTGCCCAATCTTGATAAAAGTGCTGTCGTAACTGCCAACGTCCTTGATCAATACGCGTGCGCAAACTCTGTAGGTACGAGTGAGAAGTAGGCGCTAATGCTGATGAACTGGTACTCACAATCGGTGTGCTGGTGGCCAAGACATTCGTTACCCCATCAATATGACGACCTCGTAGCCAGCGATAGCTATCAAAACCAGACGGATTGTTTATCGCTTGCTCAGAAGTAGCCAAAGGCGCAAGGGTTAAGCTCATAAACAACTGATCGCCTGGTTGCAAGTGGTTTAAGCGTGCAAGCTGGCTGTTATTTGACGACTTTTTTGGATAAGCGTTGAGTAGTACGCGGTGTTTGCTGTCACTACTCCTATTTTTATCTAACTCACTCATTGTAAGCGTATCTAAATCTTGAGTGGTTAACTCAGACACTAAAGGTGATACGTAAGTGATGGTAGCAACTTGTCTATAACTACTATCTGTGGCAGCGTCATAGACACTGTCACTTATCCCCTCGATAGTCACTAGTGCCTGCACGCGCATGGGCTTAGTAACTTCTGTCATTTCTGCTTGCTGATGACTAATCATCGCTTGCAAGGCACTGCCCATAACGAGCGCCATGGCTAATGCAACGACTAAAGTATGATTGAGGATACGGCAGGCACGGTTGGGATGACAAGATAAATAGCTAGGAGAATTTTGAGAAATACTACTGCTGTTTACGGAAGGGACATTAAATTGAGCAAGCACCAGCAGAGTGATGGCAAGAGTAATAAGTGATAAAGGTAAGGCGGGCGCAATAGTATTATCCACGAGCAGTGAACCAATCGGCATCGCCACACTATCCGCGACCGCCAAAACGCCCATCATAGCGACAACAATCAAACTACCCATCAACCAGTACACCAGCGCTCCTTGCTTGATGATATGAATATTATAAGCCAGCTAACGACAGTACTATACTCGTATGAGCGGTTATGTATGATCGAAAAAAATACCTGAGCATAAACGGGTGGTTAAATCCGCCATAACAACTGATACGTGATGCAATAGCATTTATATTTATATTACCCTATACTGATTAGACATATTGCGCTGACGATAATCTGGCATCATCATCCTATATACCCTTACCCATATTTTTTATTAATAATATCACTTTATAGCAGTCCATCAATGCGATTGAGCGGACTGTCGTTAACGATTAAAGGCGATCCTGTGCCCCAAAAACGTCTGAAGGACCTGCTTCCTACACCAGAGAAAATCCTAGAAAGTCGCACCTTAAAACTGTTCGCACCACATTTGGCTGACCCTCGGTTGTGGCAATTCAATCGTCATAGCCTAAATAAAGCGGTTTACATTGGTGTGCTTAGTGCCTTTTTCCCATTGCCAGGACAAATGTTACTGGCGCTAATCGGCTCATTGGTTTTCCGTGCCAATGTTCCTATGGCACTTGGTCTCACTTGGATCACCAATCCCCTCACCAGTTTGCCTATCTTTTATGCAGGCTACTATGTCGGCGCCAAAATCATCGACGTACCAATGATTAGCCTACGACTCATCGGTCGAATGATTGCTGATTTTAGCTTATGGGCATTATCAGACGGTGCCAATCCATTCATCACCTATCGCGGCACCGTATCGATTGCGGCATTTTGTATAGGGCTGACCATCTTAGCGATTGTCACCAGCCTCATTTGTGGACTGGCGTTTAAAGCCGTTTGGCGTTATAGAACCGTCGTCAGCTGGCAAAAGCGTCAGCAGCAGTCTTCTGATAAAACACCAAAAACTTAGGGTTTTTACCTTAACGCCACCATATTTCTTTGGGCAAATCAGTCTTCTTTGTTCTGCTCTATAGCATCAAGAATGTTGTCGGTAAGATTCATGTCCATCACAAAAACATCAATCACCTCCTCATCTTTTAGGAGCGTGTAGCGCTTGCCTGTCGCACTATCTTGAGCCTTTAGGTCATAATCAACACCCGCCAAAGTGATGGCATCAAAAACAGGGGTGAGTAAATCTATTTGTGCTTGTTTATCAATCGTATCGAACAACGTCGGATCCATATAAGGTTTTAATGGTTCTACGCCTTCTTCAGCACTGCCAAAGGCATCGATTGGGTTGTCATCTTCAGTCATTATATACCTTCCTATAAGTGAACATGGCCGCTCACTGCCAACCTTGTTTATAACCTCTTTTCTCGTTTATAACTTCTTAATTGTAACTTCTGCTATGCGTTTGTTGATAGGACAATGGTAAACAGGCCTTACTCAACTATCTAGCCTTGCTTGTAACCCGTCTAATACTGCTCCCAATGACCATTACGTAGCAGTAGCTGACGATCTGCTAGCGCCGCCAAATTGCGATCGTGGGTCACCATAAGTAATGCTGTTTGCATGGTATTTTGCAATTCTGACAGCAGTCCGAAAACGCTTTGTGCATTGTCATAATCCAAATTACCTGTCGGCTCATCGGCTAAGATAAGCGACGGCTTAGTGACAAGCGCACGGGCAATGGCCACACGCTGACGTTCACCACCTGATAACTCACCTGGGCGATGCGCCAAACGGTGCTCAAGACCCACACTTTCTAAAATAGCAACTGCTTGTTGACGCGCTTCAGTGACCGACACTTTTGGACGCATCAGTAAAGGCATAGCAACGTTTTCAACAGCGGTAAATTCAGCCAATAGATGATGAAACTGATAGATAAATCCCAAATGCTTATTACGCATTGCCCCACGTTCAGTCTCATTCATACTATTTAACAATTGACCGTGTAACCAGACTTCTCCACTGGTTGGCGTATCAAGGCCGCCAAGCAAGTGTAGCAAGGTACTTTTGCCTGAACCGCTGGTACCAACAATAGCAATGCGCTCGCCAGCATGAACGGTCAAATCAAGGCCAGTCAATACTTGCGTACTGACCGCCCCCTCATCATATATCTTGTTGATGTTTTTTGCCTCTAAAATGGCAGACATGATGCTTCCTTTATTTTATTTATGTCGGTATTGGTGCGTTTGGACTACTCATAACGTAGCGTTTGCGCTGGCTGAATTTTAGCCGCACGCCTTGCTGGATAGATGGTTGCCAAAAAGCTCAGTACAAACGATGCACCAGTAATTAACACCACATCTAGCAAACGCAACTGCGATGGCAGGTAATTCACAAAATAAGCATCAAACAGATTCAGACCAAAGACTTGATTAATAAAGCCCAAAATATCACTGACTGTGAGTGCAAATATAATACCCAATATCGTGCCAGCAATCGTACCGATCACACCGATGACCACGCCTTGTACCATAAACACTTGCGTAATCAGACGAGGAGATGCGCCAAAGGTTTTTAAAATCGCAATGTCTGCTTTTTTATCCGTCACGAGCATGACAAGGCTGGAGACGATATTAAAGGCAGCGACTAAGATAATAAGGAACAGCAACAACCCCACCATGGCTTTTTCCATCTGAATTGCACCAAACAAATTGCCGTGAGTTTGCGTCCAGTCATTAGGATACAACTGCTGAGGTGCTATCGCGGCGGCTTTTTCTGCGGCTATTGGCGCTGTAAAGATATCATTGAGCTTCATGCGCACGCCCTGCGCCCCATCTGGAAGACGTAGCAGTTTTGCGGCATCACCCATGGGAATAAAGGCCATGAGACTGTCTACTTCTGGACTAATGGTAAAGATACCTGTCAAGGTAAAACGCTTAAAGCGCGGAATCACACCTGCGGGTGAAGGTGAAGCCTCTGGCAGCACCAAAGTCACTTTATCCCCTAACTGCAGCCCTAACGACTGCACCATCTCCTCCCCCAACACAATACTAAAGTCGCCATTTCGTAAAGTGTCAATACTACCTTCAATCATGTGCTCATTGATGATGGAGACGTTTTTTTCATATTCAGGATCAACACCAGTCACCATAATACCTGCGACCTGACCATTTGAGGTCAACATCCCTTGCAGCTGGATAAAGGGAGCCACGGCTGCCACTTCTGGGTCTTCTTTAATCTTGTCAGCCAACTGCTTCCAGTCACCGATAATCTCCGTTGAGACCACCGTTGCTTGCGGTACCATACCCAAAATACGGGTTTTTAGTTCACGGTCAAAACCATTCATGACCGATAGCACCGTGATCAATACGGCTACCCCAAGAGTCAAACCAATCATCGAGATAAGCGATATGAAGGAGATGAAACCATTACTACGCTCTGCTCGGGTGTATCGTAAGCCGATAAATAACGCTAAAGGACGAAACATATTCAAACTCTTTATCTTATCTACGTGCGACTTTATATAGGCTATAAAACGAGCAACAGCAAATGCATGGTATGCTTGCATTTGCCCCACTCACATATAAATCGAACACAACAACAGGGTTTCAGACGAGCCAAAGATGGCCGTCAAAAGGGAGCTAGTTTGACACAATTTGACTGAGATGTGCCAGTCATTAGCAAAAACTGGCGGTATTTTTTGGTAAAAAATCCGGTTTTGTTACTATTTTTTATGAGGGACTTGCTATTACTTGCGTCAATACCTATATATTGTATGCTAAGGACAATTGTCATTCACCGTTCATTGTTGTTTGTTGACCCTTTGCTGATGACAAATTGCTGACGATCAAAACCAATTATGTTAAATATTGGCTGATACGTAAGCAATAGCAGTTTTAGGTCCAAACCTCACGCTGACTTAACTTTGAGTATCTTCATGACCATTAATTATCAATATAAAAACATCCAGTCTCCCACCAAAATCACCTTAACTGATGAGCAATCTGCGGGCCATGCCGACCATTGGCGCATTCTGACCGATGACATGAGTCATGACGTACCAGAGTGGTTGCAAAAAATGATTGAACAAGCAGCGATGCCTAAAGGCCTAAATAGCAATGTGAGCGCTCAAGATAGCTGCTTACTGCTGTCTGAAGACCAGCCTTGTCACATCAATCAAGTACTCGCGATGAAAAATGGTAAGCCTGAGTGCTTTATCAACGCCTACCCTTGTGTGGATAGCCCTTATGGACTCAATTGTAAAATTGAGCGCGTCATCGCTAATGACAACTCACACGATGCAGTCCTACGTTTGCGTACCGCTGATGGCAGTATCATTTATGCTTTTGACCAACTTTATACTACCAATCGCCATTTGTATCAGCGAGACACCTCTTATTTTGTGAATTTGAGTGCGTGGGCGCATGAGATTAAACTGAGTGATCAAGATGAAGTCATTATGGTTGAGGATCAAGAAGCCATCCGCTACCACCGTGCGTTTAACGACATTGTGGCGGCCAATGATGGCAAGCTACCAGATGACCTACAAGAGCAAATTAAAGCATGGAAGCCAGAAACCAAAGAGCAGATGGCGCCTGTAGAGATTAATCTGGGTCATATGTGTGCGTATCTGTTTGGTGATACGCTGGGGCAAGAAGATGAAGCATGGTGCCAAGGTCAGGTGCTCGGCAAACAAGAGACGGTGTTTAACGAAAAGTCAGTTATTCTGTTTGACGTGGTGATACTACGTGAGCAAGACGCCGATCCATTTGTGGTACGTATTGGCGCGCTTAATACTCCAGAGACGGCCTCTATTAAAGTGCAGGATTATGTACAAGCAAACGTCTGGCTCCAAGCGGCAATTTATAAAGAAAATCAGAGCAAGACAGCACAGCCATCAAAAGCCAGTTAATGCAACGATAAACACGCTTTACTGTTGACGGTAACCATAAAAAATCCCCTAACGTCAATTAGGGGATTTTTTTGCCAAATGGACTCTCACGGTTTGAAAAAACCGTACAACTTTAAGATCAAGCCATCGTCGTCATTGATTTGATACGGGTGTACAGCTCTTTTTGCTCGGCGCTTGGGCGAGCGGTCTGTACCGCCATTAATTGTGACATATCGCCTTCTACGCGAATCTTGCCACTCATAAATGCACCCATAATTTGATTGGTATCAAAGTCTGTGATGATGGACTGTAAGATACTACGATCAAGTAATAAAGTTGTCGTTGCCGAGTCATTTAAGCCGCGATGCAGTAAACCATTAGCAAAGTTAGCTTCGATATCTTTCTCAGTGTCAGAGACTTTTAGGTTGACGATCATATTTGCAAGTGCTGGTGGTAAGTTAAGTTCGCCTGCTTCACGACCCATCTGTTCAACTTGCTCAAACCATTCATCTGTCAAAAATACGGCCATATTATTGTCCTTAATTAGTATTATATTAGGCAAAAGTTTTTTAGTATCCTCGCCTAACGGGATACCAAATTATAGAGTAGTTGCTGATAACAGCGATATAAAAGAACGCCACTATCATTCGTGTTCGGCCTTATTATAAAGGGCGGCTTGATGATAAGTAAAACCTATTTATCTCTCTAAGGTTGCCATTGTTACAAAAGTCCTTCCCTCAGTCATGCCAACGCTGGGCAATGATCTATGATTTCCTCACTCAAATGTACCGCTAGAATAGTGACAAAATAGAGTATAAAATAGGGCGATAGCGTCTTAATAATAAGTTGCTCGCTAGTATTTTTACCAAAGAGTTTGTATTTTGCCGCATAGTTCTGATGATATTTCATTAGGATTGCGTTACAATACCCTTAAACAGAGTCAGGAGTTTTAACTAAACATTACGTAAACATGTTTTTTTGTCAGCTGCCGCTAGCACACATCTAGGGTTAATGTGTTTTTTACGATCCTATGGATATTAGTATCTATCTTCATTCGTACAGATTTTGGGTAATAATTAAGATAAATACTTAGCCTCATGAGATGTTTGATGCTCAAAAACGGCGCACCTTCTTATGTACTTTGACGTTTTATTAATAATCCTACTATCAATTAGCGACAAGCGCAGGGCGTTTGCAACGTCTCTTCTGTCTACTAATACTAGCTGATGTAGAGCGAAAGCTTAGATTGATAGTTAATAACGTGACTGTCATAAGTAGGTCAAAAAACCGCATGTACCGCAATCGTTATCTGGTGATTATTTGTATAGTGCAGATGATGCGGAGAGTTAGTTAATTCTGTTGATAATTCGGGCTGTAAAGGAATCATCCAATGAGTTTACAAAACACAGCAGTCGCCCCAGTGGACCGTGAGTACGAAATTACTGTCGTAAGATTCTTTACGATAATGGCCGTGGTATGGGGCATCGTCGGCATGAGTATTGGTGTGTTCATTGCTTCACAGTTAGCATGGCCAGCACTGAACTTTGACATCCCATGGCTGACCTTTAGTCGTTTAAGACCGCTACATACTAATGCGGTTATTTTTGCGTTCGGAGGCTCGGCCCTGTTCGCAACGTCTTACTATATTGTTCAGCGCACCTGTAAGACAAGGTTATTCGCGCCTTACTTAGCTTGGTTTACTTTTTGGGGTTGGCAAGCGGTTATCGTATCAGCCGTCATTACCCTTCCTCTAGGTTTAACGTCGACCAAGGAATACGCTGAGCTTGAGTGGCCAATCGATATTTTAATTGCTCTGGTATGGATATCTTATGCCATTGTCTTCTTCGGTACGCTCATCAAACGTAAAACCTCACATATCTATGTGGCTAACTGGTTCTTTGCTGCCTTCATTATTACGATTGCCCTACTACATATCGTAAACAGTATGGCGATTCCTGTTAGCGCATTTAAGTCTTACTCGTTATTTGGCGGTGCGACCGATGCGATGGTGCAGTGGTGGTACGGGCATAACGCGGTAGGTTTTTATCTAACGGCAGCGTTCCTTGGAATGATGTACTACTTCGTTCCGGTACAGATTGGTCGTCCTATTTATTCTTATCGTTTGTCGATCGTTCACTTTTGGGCATTGATTGCGTCATATATGTGGGCTGGTGGTCACCATTTGCATTATTCAGCGCTTCCAGATTGGACGCAGTCATTGGCAATGGTCTTCTCAATCATCCTATTCGCACCCTCTTGGGGTGGTATGATTAACGGTGTACTAACGCTATCAGGTAGTTGGGATAAATTACGTACTGATCCAATCATTCGCTTTATGATTGTGGCATTGTCGTTCTACGCGATGTCGACGTTCGAAGGCCCAATGATGTCTATCAAAACCGTCAATGCGCTATCGCATAACACGGATTGGACAGTCGGTCACGTACACTCAGGTGCGCTTGGCTGGGTAGGTATGATTACCATTGGTTCACTATACGTGTTGTTACCACGTATCTATAACAAACCAAAAATGTATTCTATCAGCTTAATCACGACGCATTTTTGGCTGGCGACCGCGGGTACTATCTTCTATATCGTATCCATGTGGATTTCAGGTATTGGTCAAGGCATGATGTGGCTGGCGACTAACCCAGATGGTACGTTGGTATATAGTTTCGTTGATACCGTTGAATTCTCGCATTTCCCGTATATTGGTCGTGCTTTTGGTGGCCTATTATATGTATCGGGTATGTTTGTGATGGCATATAACGTTTATAAAACACTTAAGATGCCAGAAGGTAAGCCTGTCGATATCGCAGATCCTACTGATCATGAACCTAGTGTTGATAAACCTTCGGCAGCTAACGTATAAGGAGCGATCATGTCTGGTACACCGCATGAAATTATTGAAAAAAATACAGGCTTGTTGGTTATCGGTATCGTTATTGCTATTAGCTTTGCAACGCTAGTTGAAATCGTACCATTGATATATGACAACAAGGGTCCTGAAGAAGGTGGGGTGAATGCTCCCCTGCCCTCTATGGAGCCATGGACTGCACTAGAATTTGAAGGTCGTGACATCTATATTCGTGAAGGTTGTCACGTTTGTCATACTCAGATGATTCGTCCACTACGTGCTGAAGTTGAACGTTATGGACCATACTCACGTGCTGCTGAATCTACGTGGGATCACCCATTCTTATGGGGCTCAAAACGTACTGGACCTGATCTGGCACGTGTTGGTGGACGTTATTCTGAAGACTGGCAAAAGCAGCATTTGATCGATCCACGTTCACTGGTCCCTGAATCAGTCATGCCTGGTTTCCCATGGCTGGCTACCAACGAAGTGAATGGTGCAAACGTTCAAACTAAAATGCGTCTATTCCGCGATCGCTTTGGTGTACCTTACACTGAAGAAGATATCGAAGGAGCACCCGATGCTGTACTTGGTGCCACTGAACTTGATGCTTTGGTCGCTTATCTACAGCAGTTAGGCACCGCGATGGAAGGACAGCGCTAATGGGTATTGGTGAATTACAAACAATTGCGACCGTTTCTGCCTTTGTTGCCTTCGTAGGTGTTGCATGGTGGGCGTATTCGCCAAAAAACAAAAAACGCTTCGAAGAAGATGCACAACTTGCGCTTGATGACGAGGATATAGAATCTCTGTCTGAAGAGCAGCGCAATAAGGATAAACGATGACATTTTTTTGGAGTTCTTGGATTACCATACTAAGTATCATGTGTTGGGCTGCTATCCTCGGTGTCTTACTAATGGTATTGAAGTACAAGCCAGAACTAGAAGAGGACGGTACCACAGGCCATGCTTATGATGGCATTAAAGAGTATGACAAGCCATTGCCTAAATGGTGGCTAGTGATATTTTTTGGTTCTATCGTTTGGGGTATTGCATACTGGGTATTTTTTCCAGCTATTTTTCCGTCAAAATGGGACGGTATTGCCACCGTAGAAGTCGATGGCGAAACAGTACCATGGTCTTCTAAAAACGAGCTGTATAGTGAGCTTGAGAGCAATAACAAAGTATTTACGGATAACTTTGAACAAAACATCTTAGCAAAAGCGGATGCCAGCGGGGCCACATCGACTTTAGCGACACTTGCGGATATGCAAGCGACGATGCGTCATAGTGATAATCCGCCAGCAGATCTGCAAACTCAGATTGATGAAAAGGTGGCGGATCTCGCTCCCTATGTAGAAAAGTTATCTGAAAACCCCAATGCTTTAAAAGTGGGTAGCCGCTTGTTTCTACAGAACTGTTCAGTGTGTCACGGCTCTAACGCTAAAGGTGCCACAGGTTATCCAAACTTAACCGATAATGATTGGTTATATGGCGGCGCCCCTGAAAACATCTTGACGACGCTGCATAACGGCCGAGTCGGTGGTATGGCAGCGTGGCGTGATCAACTTGGTGAAGATGGCATACGTGCGGTATCTGAATACGTGTTATCGATATCAGGCAACCAGCCAGGTTACGATCTTGATCAAACGAAGGTCGCTCAAGGTAAGGTCATCTTTAATGAGCCTACCAACTGTGTGCTTTGCCATGGTGAAGACGCTAAAGGTATGAACTCTACTGGCGCGCCTAATTTAACGGATAATACTTGGTTATATGGCGGCGATCGCGAAACCATTCGTGAGACTTTACGTTATGGTCGTGCTGGTGTGATGCCTGAATGGCAAACTAAGTTAGGTAATGAGCGTATTATGCTTCTTGCTGCTTATGTTTACTCACTGTCAGATAAGACCGCGCAGCCTGCTAAAGCAGCAACTGCTACCACTGAGGTTCCAGAAACTGTGGAAGCGACTGTTAACTAATATAGTTTCGTTATATGCTGTATTAGAAATAAATGGATAAGTGTCAAAAAAGGGAGAACTGTAAAAACAGTTCTCCCTTTTTATACGTCTGTCATCAAGCCTTTATTTAGGGCATCTTGCACGACTGAGCTATCGATAATTATTACTATATATTATTTGCTTTTTAAGATTATCACCCCATTTATAGTAGGGAGAATGTTAAAATAACGGCACCTAAAAACCGTGTATTAGTCACTGGTTTTAGCAGATCTTACCGATTCTCATTTAGCTATATACAATCGATCATTTGGTAGGTGGATTCGATACTTTGTGGTTCAAAGTTCGCGCCGCTACTTACTGACATTGATAACATCGCACACTCATACATCTCATTATCAAAGGTGTTTGTTCATCATGCCAGCAAACTGATTCTTTTTTAAAAGAGGCACGTTTATGTCAGCACAACAACCCAATAAAATTCCTGTACAGCAAGTTGATCTTGATGCCACCAAACATCGCGTTCACCCTAGGTTTGTCACAGGTTTTTATCAAAATATTCGTGTCATCACGATGTATGCGCTTTTGGCTGCGTTTCTGCTTTTGCCGTGGCTACGATATAATGGTAGACAAGCAATATGGTTTGATGTTCCCTCACAGCATTACTATATTTTTGGCATGACGTTTTTGACCCAAGATTTTTACTTTATTGCTGCGTTTGCCATCATTGCAGCTTTTACTTTGTTTATGGTGACCGTGTATGCAGGGCGCGTTTGGTGTGGCTATGCCTGCCCCCAAACGATTTGGACGCATCTTTATCAGTATGTCGAAAAGTGGGTCATTGGTGATCGCAACAAACGAATCAAATTTGATAAAGAACCGCTGAGCGCAAAAAAAGTATTTAAACGCTCTGTCGTATATTTTATTTGGTTTGTATTTTCAGTGATTACAGCAGCGACTTTTGTAAGCTACGTCGCTGGGACAGATTATTTGTATCAAAGCTGGCAAATGATAGGCTTCATACCACTTCCCGACTGGCCAACGTGGGTCTGGATATCGATGTTTATCTTTACGTTTGCAACCTATGCTAATGCCGGTTACATGCGTGAGCAAATGTGTATTCAAATCTGTCCTTATGGCCGATTCCAAAGTGTCATGTTTGACAAGGATACGCTGATTGTCTCCTATGATTATGAGCGCGGCGAGCCACGCGGCCCTCGTAAAAAAGGCACAAATCCTGAAGATTTAGGCGATTGTATCGAATGTCAAATGTGTGTGCAGGTCTGCCCGACTGGTATCGATATTCGAGACGGTTTACAGGTTGGATGTATCCAGTGCGCGGCTTGTATCGATGCGTGTAATGAAATCATGGACAAGGTCGGCTACCCACGTGGGCTTATCCGCTATACGACAGAGCGTCAATTGGCAGAAAAAGAGCCAAGCCGCGTGTTACGCCCACGCTTGTTTGCTTACTTAGCGTTGTTAGCCATATTATGTGGTGGCGTCATATATGCTTTGACGGACCGAGTGCCGTTAGAGATTGATATTCGTCGTGACCGTAATCAGTTGTCTTCAGTCAATAA
The DNA here is from genome assembly GCF_016107545.1 of Psychrobacter namhaensis. GTDB lineage: Bacteria > Pseudomonadota > Gammaproteobacteria > Pseudomonadales > Moraxellaceae > Psychrobacter > Psychrobacter namhaensis. The sequence continues at coordinate 119,387 of NZ_JABASS010000005.1, read as the reverse complement.
TCAAGGCATGATTGAAAACAGCTATATCGTTAAACTGACCAATAAGACGCAGGACGCTCATTCTTATACGATAACCCTTGCACCGCAAGAGGGTTTAAGCTTAGAGCTGCGATTTAATGATGTACCCCTAGAAGCGGGCGAAAGCTTTGATATGCCCGTAAGTATCTATGGCGACCCCGATGTGATTGAGTTTGGGCAAACCCCTGTGACCTTAAATGTGACCAGTGAAGATGGCCAGTACAAGGTCAGTAAGCAAAATATTTTTACCACTCAAGGTCAGTAAGTTATTAAAAGTCTAGCTATGTAGTCTGTTATATTGCATCCGTTAGTCAAGGACTAACGGGGTTACGATTTATCATAAAACTGGCAGTATTTAGCCGTCAGATTATCCGTCGATACAGTTAGTCGATACAGTTAATAGGTATTTTATGTCTACTCCAGCACCGAACTTTAAGCATCAAGACACGCAGCCATGGTATAAAAATTACATGGTCGTTATCTTTGTGATTGGCATGCCAGCTGCGGTTGTGATCGCCTGCCTTTGGTTTGTTTATTATTCTTATCAAATCCGTGACAGCGTGGTACGTGACGACTGGTATATGGATGGCAAGACACTTTATCAAGATGTGTCACGTGACAAGCTCACGGCTGATTTAGACTTGCATGGCAAAATGCAGTTTGCTGATAATGGCGAGATTGTTTTTTATTTAAATTATCCTGAGCAAAGCTTGCAGTCAGGTAAACTACTGGATGGTACGCCGCTCGTTTATCCAGAAAAGCTGGACCTGTCTATCTCACACGCAACTGACGTCAAAAAAGATCGTGATGTGGTGCTTCAGCATGTCGAGGGCAATAAGTACAGCGCGCAAGTAGACATGGATCCTATAAAAGCCAAGTACTACTTGCAAGTAAGTAATGACGGTAAAGAAGATTGGCGCATGCAAGATGTCGCAAAATTGCCACGCTCAGAGGTTAATTTCGATCCATTACCTGTTTTTGCCGAAAGTTAACGTTTACCATTACCTCATCTGACAATGTAAAAAAACCAGCCATACTAAATATGAGCTGGTTTTTTTATGAGTTATTTAACGGCTCAGGCATGCCCTCATTACTCTTAAAACGAGGACACGCTCTGATAAACCGTTAAAGAACAGGATTAATGGTTGGGATTTTCTGTGTGCTACGGCTGCCCTCTGCCGTTTTATTCTTACTTGCCGAATCCTGCTTATCGCTAGCAAACTTCGAGCTAAACGTCTGCGCTTTTGGCGATACTGGCAAGCCAATCTCCGCCAAACTGTCGGTCTGCCCTGCTTGAATATTATCCCCTTCAAATAAACGCTCATTATCATCACGGTCAAGACTTAACTGTTCAAAATCAAACAACTCACGATCCGCTAACTGTGACGGTGCCACGTTTTGCATGGCTTTAAAAATGGACGCCAAACGCTGAGGGTGCGCATTATCCCACTCTCGCAACATGTCGTTGATGATCGCACGCTGTAGATTAGTTTGGCTACCGCATAAATTGCAGGGAATAATGGGAAATTCTTTGAGGCGAGCATAGTCAATGATGTCTTTTTCTTCGACATAAGCCAATGGGCGAATAAGTAGGTTTTGCTTGTCGTCACTGAGCAACTTAGGAGGCATCGATTTGAGGGCACCTCCATGAAACAGGTTTAAAAAGAAAGTGGCCAACATGTCATCACGGTGATGACCCAAGGCAATCTTGGTCGCTCCAATTTGTTTGGCAAAGCCGTACAGAGAACCGCGACGTAGGCGCGAACAGGCTGAGCAATACGTTTTGCCTTCGGGCACCACGCTTTTGACAATACTATAAGTGTCTTTTTCTAAGATATAGTGAGCAATACCCTGCTCGTTTAGATAAGCGGGCAAAATATCTTCAGGATAGCCGGGCTGCTTTTGGTCAAGATTGACCGCAACGATATCAAAACTAATGGGTGCGATGCGCTTGAGAAGCAGTAGAATGTCCAGTAGTGTATAGCTGTCCTTGCCCCCTGACACACAGACCATCACCACATCACCCTCTTCGATCATATTAAAATCACGAATCGCCCAAGACACTTGCCTACGTAGTTTTTTCTGTAGCTTACGAAACTGTGCCGACTCAGTGGGCGCTGACTGCCCAGTCACAGCACTGTCTTCATAATCCTCATCGTCAGCGCCATCATCGTATTCCATGCCATCCATATTAGCGTCTAAAGCATGGTTATCTAAGCCAGTATCATCAAAATCAGGCGTAATTTTTGGCGTAAACAAGGTCGCTGCGGTCATAAGTTACTCAATATCTTTACAAGGGTGGTTTTGCTATGAAGCCATTGGCCATAAATTGGGATGATAAAGCAGTGAGCAAAAATCATTAGCACGCCTACTTTAGAAGCAGGATTATAACAAATATTGCTAATAGATTGAAAATATGACATTAAATTATAAAGTTAAACGTCACAACTTCTTTATTACCCAAAGCTCCTTTATTCGTGAGTCTCTTTATCAACGATCACTTTGTCTCAGTAGCACATTTTATACACACAGATTTTTTAAAGCGACGGGAGTGGGATAAATAACTCAATACACTCTACAGGTAAGAGCGCTTTTATCATGGCCACATGGTTCTGTAATGGAGCGATTTTTGCTAAAATAACCATTTACGTAAACCAATAATAGATACCACTATGACCAACGTTACCTCGCAAAGCCCTTCTAGCACTCAAGCGTCCGATGCTAACTTACCTACCTCGCATAAACATCAAAATGCCGTCGTGCTACTGTCAGGCGGGCTAGATTCGGTCACTTGTTTGTATTGGGCCAAGGCGCGCTATGCCTCTGTGACGGCAGTCAGCTTTAACTATGGCCAACGTCACAATAGTGAGCTTGTCGCGGCCAAAGCCATCGCTGAGGCAGCCGAGGTCAATCACAGAATTATCGATATTGATATCGCTCAACTTGGTGGCTCCTCCCTGACTGATCACAGCATGATTGTGCCTGACGGTGATGCGGATAAGTTCCCTGATAAGAAACGCGATGAGATTGATAACGATGCCATTCCCAACACTTATGTGCCAGCGCGTAACACGATATTTTTATCTTACGCATTGGCAGTCGCCGAAGTAACCGATGCCAATCATATCGTCATTGGCGTCAGCTCAGTCGATTATTCTGGGTATCCTGACTGTCGTCCAGAATACATTGCCGCCTTTGAGCACATGGCCAATCTTGCCACAAAAGCTGGCGTCACAGGTCACCACCTGTCTATTCAAACGCCGTTGCAGCAGCTATCAAAAGCGAAAACCATTGAGCTTGGTTTGTCACTCGGCGTTGATTATGGGCAAACGATTTCTTGTTACCGGGCTGATATCAACGGTCTTGCTTGCGGAGTCTGCGATAGTTGTGCGCTACGCCGTCAAGGATTTGCACAGGCTGGCGTCACTGACCCAACCCTCTACCAGTCTTAATAGACAGTATTTGCCCTAGCAAATGGCGGCAGTCAACACTAGCGAAACATTCGCTTGCATTAACACAGCACGTCGCCGTTGTATTTTAATCGCTATACTTGTTATGGTATGAGCGATTGCATTTATCATGAGATATAAGCAGCGTTACGGATTACTCACCTATTAGCGAATTGAGTCTAATTTGAGTACAAAATCTAAAAAACTTATACCACATTTACGAGGACATTTATGAAGTTGTTGCCAGTATTACCCCTAGCCCTAGCGGCCATTTTTGCCATGCCACAAGCAAATGCTGTTGACATTAAACAAAAAAATATCAATACCTGTGTCACTGGTGCGGTCAAATATAAAGTCGCTGATAAAGGCGATGCGACCAAACTGTGTAATTGCACGATTGGTGTACGCAGCAATATGACTATCGGTCAAATGTGGGAAATTGAAAGCTACGCGCAAGACAAAAAAGACCCTTCAAACCTACCATATGTGAAAAAAATGCAAAAAGATTTACAGCAATGTACGGTAGGCTTAGATCTCAAGCAGCCACAAAAATCGGCTTAATGTACAACTTGTTTGACATACAAAAGACTGGTCATTGCCAGTCTTTTTTGTTGCCAATGCAGCAGCAAAGTGTAAAACTGATGAGGTATTTCTACGAATCTGCTTATAATAACAACATGATAAATATAACCCGCGCCGGTAATCGCAACCAATAAGGATTTTATAATGGCAAAGCCAACCACAGAAAACACGACCTTACCTGACTTCCCCGTCACCCTAGTACGAGCGCTAGATGGACATGTGGTTCACGATGAGATCAGCCTCAAAGACATGCTAGCCAATACCGATAAAGGGCTTATTCTTTACTTTTATCCAAAAGACAATACGCCAGGCTGTACCACACAAGCAACAGAATTTACTGCTCGTCTTAATGAGTTTGATGATTTGGGCTATGACATTATTGGGGTCTCACGTGATAGCATTGAGTCGCACGAAAAATTCATCACCAAGCACGATTTACATATTGCGCTTGTCAGTGATAGCGACGAAAAACTGTGCCAGTACTTCGACGTCATCAAAGAAAAGAACATGTATGGCAAAATAACGTTAGGTCTGGTGCGTTCAGCATTTGTGTTTAATGCAGAGGGCAAAATGACACACGCCCAACGAAACCTACGCGCCAAAGGCTATACCGAGCGCTTGCTTGAGACATTAGCGTCTTAATCTGCACCAACTACAAAACAGGTATGACAAAAACCTGATGCCAAATGCTAAAAGTAACCGTTAACACCCACTAAGCCTTCACTATTTGAGAGCGACATGAATAAAAAATCTGGCACTTCTGCTGATGACAGTAAACGTAAAGTTACTCGCAAAGTCACTGTTGCTGTTATTGGCGCAGGTACTGCTGGCCAAAACGCCTTTCGTCAAGCCAGCAAAATCTTTGATAATATCGTTATTATTAATGAAGGATTTTGGACAACCACCTGCATCGCTGTAGGTTGTATGCCAAGTAAGCTGTTGATCGCGGCAGCTGATCGGGCGCATGAAGCCAATCATTCTGCTGAGTTTGGCGTGCATGCCACCGCTCAGATAGATGGCAAACAAGTCATGCAGCGCGTACGTGATGAGCGCAGCCATTTTGCAAGCTATATCAAAGAGCAAGTAGACAGCTGGCCCGATCATAAAAAAATCGCAGGACGTGCTTGTATCAATGAGCACGGATTGATTGAAGTTAACGATGAGGTGATTGAAGCCAGTAAAGTTATTGTCGCTACAGGTAGCTCACCATTTATCCCAGAGGGTTGGGCTGAGAAGCTCGGCCATACCCTGCTGACCTCTGATACCGTCTTTGAGCTAACCGATTTACCAACATCAATGGCAGTGGTGGGTGCAGGCTCCGTTGGGCTGGAGCTTGCGCAAGCGTTCACCCGCTTGGGCGTGGATGTCACTTTGTTTAATCGTGAAAAGCGCGTTGCAGGCCTGAAAGATGACGATATTAACAATAAGGCTATCGATTGCTTAAATCGTGAGCTGACCATGCATTTGGGCAGTAAAATCAGTAATGTGGGCACCCAAGCAAACGACAGCAATAACGGCTCAGCCGCATTCATTGACTATGAAGACAGTGCTGGTGAGTTTCAGCAGTGGCAAGGTGAATACGTACTAGTCGCGACCGGTCGCCGCAACAACATAAAACAGCTGGGTGTTGAACACTTAGGCGTGGAGCTTGATGATAAAAACCGCCCAAAACACCTCAGTGAAAAAACGGGGCAGATTGGCGATTTAAATGTCTATATCGTTGGTGATGCCAATGTTCATCTCCCACTGCTACACGTCGCCAGTGATGAAGGCTATAGTGCTGGTAGCATGGTCTGTGACAATAAAAAAGCCGCCTACATTCGCCCACCAGCCACGCCGTTCTCTATCGTATTTTGCGCTCCCCAAATCGTCAATGTCGGCCTGTCTTTACCAGAAATTCAACAAGATCCAACTTTAGAATATGTCATCGGCAGGGTTAGCTTTGACAATCAAGGCCGTAGTCGCGTCATGGGCGTTAACTGTGGTCTGCTACATATTTATGGCTGCAAAAAAACCGATAGAATACTAGGCGCCAGTATGGTGGGGCCTGATGCTGAGTATATCGGTCACATATTGGCCACCGCCATCACTAATGATTTAAACATCAAAGCCATGCTTGACACGCCTTTTTATCATCCTACGATATTAGAAGGACTACGGACTGCGCTACGTGACGTTCAACATAAAATGGAAATCCCTTATCAATACCATGACACACAAGAAGCAAGCTTTTAAACATCGGCAGTGCTATGGTTGAATGTTCAGTACGCCTTAACAGTTTGAGACAATTTAGAAAACTTTGCATGGACTAAAAAATGCCAATCGCTAGTGTTACTGATTTTTTTAAAGAGATCATTCGTGACCTCCATACTAGCCTATATCTTGCCCTGGGTGGCTCCATAGAGGAGGAGAAACTTGATTGGTCTTCTAAAGCGGTAGAGCTGGTGAGTACTGGTATAAAAATCCTCATACTGCTGGCAGTATTGGGGTTTTTTTATTGGCTCGCTATTTACATCGTTAAGCAAAGTAGAACGAAAATTCGCTTGAATGAACGACGCACCAAAATTATCCGCTCGGTGCTACGCTACATTTGGATTGTGGCCAGCCTGATCGCCATCATGAGTCAAATTAACTTTGAACCCGAAACGGTTAAAGCCACCGCTAAAGCCAGTACTTGGGCTGGTATTTACTACGTGCTTTGGACCTCATCGGGCCAGATTATTCATAGGGTTTTGCAGCACTATGGACTCAACGCTTCCATAGAGCAGCTCCTGCAAAACATCTTATCAGTGCTACTGCTAGTACTTGGTCTTGCCAGCGTTATGGCACAATTTGGCTTCGATATTGTTTCACTAGTGGCCGGTTTGGGGATCGTAGGTTTGGCCGTGGGTTTTGCCGCTCAGTCGACCCTTGCTAACTTTATCGCTGGTATCACTATTTTGCTGGAGCAATCCTTTCAAGTGGGTGACTGGATTCACATCAATGAAAATGAGGGTCGCGTCGTACTGATCGCCTTACGCACTACCCATATTTTGACTCGAGACAACATCACCGTTATTATCCCAAACTCCAACGTTGCCTCCTCCGAGGTGACCAATCTGACCTCCAAAAACTTTATACGCTTTGACATTCGGGTACGTATTGCTTTTGAAGACGATATTGACACTGCGCGTAAAGAGATTTTGCAGGTACTTACTGACACCGAGGTGGTGCTCAGTCGCCCTGAGACCTCGGTCACCGTAGCGGAGATTGGTGAGTATGGGGTGTTCTTTATTGTACGTTTTTGGGTAAAGCCTGCCGCCGTTGCGCGTATGCCCAAGATCAAAGAAAGTCTAACAGAAGATATTAAGCGTGCCCTTGATGCCGCTAACATCTCTACTCCCTACCCGCATATGCGTTTGCTCATGCCAAAAGACGTTGAGTACCCTATCGCCACCAAACCTTTTGCGACCACCACTCAAGTGGTATCAGACTCACTGCCACTGACCAAGAGTGATGCGTCAAAACAGTAGAGCGTAGGGCGTATCCTCATTTTGAACCATCCTACCCTGAATTATGGTAAAATTACGGGTTAAACCGTCTATTTTATTTTTTGCATTTTGTCCATTTAGCCCACAGGTATCCGTATGACCCTAGCAACCGCCCCCGCCTCTTCATCAGCGTTATCGCTTGATCTTATCATCACCTGTGCCGATGGGCTTGAGGCACCGCTACAGACTGAACTGACAAGTTTTGGTATTACAAGCGAAATCAAAAGTACGGGCCGTCTCTCAGTAACGGGCGACTTACGCGATCTATATACTATCTGCCTGTGGTCACGTGTGGCCTCGCGGGTACTAATGCTCATTAAACGCAAAAACATCAATATGGAATACGATGTGGCCGAGCAGCTTTATGGTTTGGCAAAATCAGTCAATTGGACTGAGCAGTTTAGTTTGGAGCAAACCTTTGCGATTCGTTTGTCCGTCGATAAGCGCGTCGCTGTCAGTCAACAGTTTGCAATGCTGCGTGTTAAAGACGCGATTGCTGATACGTTTAATGAAGTTTACGACAGCCGTCCTAACGTCGACAGCAAAAACCCTGACTTTTCTGTCTTTGCGACCGTAAATGACAAGCAAGCGGAGCTGTATCTTGATTTGTCAGGCACCAGTTTGCATCGCCGAGGCTATCGCGTCGCGATGACCGAAGCGCCGTTAAAAGAAAACTTGGCGGCCGCCCTACTTTATAGCGCCGGCTGGCATAAGAAAAATGAAGCAGGCAATGCGCCTTTTTATAATGCTTTAGTCGATCCGATGTGTGGCTCTGGGACCTTTATTATTGAAGCGCTACTCATGCATTGCGATTATGCAGTCGGTATCGATAAAGCGGCCAATCAATTTGGTTTTTACCAATGGCAACATCATGATGAGGCGCTGTGGCAAGAGATGATCGATGACGCCCAGACACGTTTTCGTGAAGCATTAGAGATTGCCAATGAACAACCCGATACCTTACCGCTGATCTTGGGCTTCGATGCCGACAGCGGCGCCATCATCGCGACAGAAAAAAACCTCATCGCTGCAGGGTTGCAAGATTTGCTACCGCTACTCGACATTGAGACCCGTGCCTTGGATCAACTCAGTACAGTTCTAAAGCCACTGGTCGATGATGGCCGATTGACTAATCCTCTTATTATCACCAACCCGCCTTATGGTGAGCGTTTGGGTGATGAAGAGATGATTAAACCGTTATACCATGCGCTGGGGCTTATATTACAAGACAGTTTTGCAGGTAGCGGAATCGATCCGATGCTTGGCATATTGGCGTCCAACGTCGAACAAGTCGATATCTTACCTATTAAAGACCCAAAAACCTTGCGCTGTCACAATGGTGCCATCACTGTGTATTTCCGTTATGGGGCGTTGATAGCGGGACAGACTGGCAACCTTGTCAGTCGCTTTGAGAAGCGTGAGATTGCAGTGGAAGACGGCCAAGACTTCATTAACCGCTTGCAAAAAAATCTTGCGAAACTAAAAAAATTGGCGAAAAAAGACAATGTAAGCAATATTCGTGTATACGATGCTGATTTGCCTGACTTTAAGGTAGCCATCGATCTTTATGGCGACTATGCCCATGTACAAGAATATGCACCGCCCAAAACCATTCCGCCAGAGACCGCAAAGAAACGCTTCAATTTAGCGTTAATGGGCATTCGTGAAGTGTTCGATATCAACCGCGAGCAAATCTTTATCAAAACACGGGCGCGTCAATCTGGAAATGATCAATACAGCAAACAAGGCAGCACAGAAAAGCGTGGCAAGTTTTATGTCGCTCGTGAAGACGGCGCCTATTTCTATGTCAACTTTACCGACTATCTCGACACAGGATTGTTCATTGACCATCGCAATATGCGCGCCCGCATTAAAGACAACAGCCGCGGTAAAGCAGTATTGAACTTATTTGCTTATACTTGTACAGCGAGTGTGCATGCGGCACTGGCAGGCGCTAAAAAAGTCACCAGTGTGGATTTGTCACAAAACTATCTGGATTGGGGCAAACAAAACTTTGTGTTAAATGGCTTGGATGTCAGCCGCAATAAGTACCAATTCGTTGCCGCCGATATTTTTGAGTGGATTAAAGACAATACCGAGCAATTCGATGTTATCTTTATTGATCCACCGACCTTTTCTAATTCCAAAAAGTTCCAAGGCACCTTTGACGTACAACGCGACCATGCTGCCCTTATCAATCGTGCAATGAACCGTTTGACCTCTGATGGTGTCTTGTATTTCTCTAATAACTTTACGCGTTTTGAGTTAGATGAGCAGCTGATCGAACGCTATGACATCACTGATATCACCCCAAAAACGATAGGTTTTGACTTTAATATCAAAAAACCCATCCATCAAAGTTTTGAGATTCGTCATCGCCAGAGTTTGTAAGTGTGCATTGGTGAATGAGCGCTTCTAGCGGATTGCAAATACCAATGACCGCTGCCTTGGCGTCTTCACCTTAGCGTGAATACTCAACTTATATGAAACATAACAGTGACCTAATCAGCTTTGATTGGGTCACTTTTTGTTGTTATGATAGCTCATTGCTTTTGTTCTCATTATTTTTATGTCGAATATTTTATAAAACAACTCACTGACGCTAACAACAAGGACAACACCATGGCTTTATCATTGAATAAAGGCGGTAACTTATCGCTAACGAAAACCGACCCAAATTTAACCAAGCTGCTGATCGGTCTTGGCTGGGATGAACGCGCGACCTCTGGTGCTGAATTTGATCTTGATGCGAGTGTTTTTTTATTAAACACGGCTGGCAAAGTGCGTGGCGATCACGACTTTATCTTCTATAACCAGCTAAAATCTGATAATGGCGCGGTTGAGCACACTGGAGACAACCGTACTGGTGAAGGGGATGGCGATGATGAGCTCATCAAAGTAAACCTTACCCAAGTACCTGCTGATGTCGATAAAATTGTTGTCACCGTGACCATCCATGAGGCTGCTGCTCGTAATCAAAACTTTGGTCAAGTAGCCAACGCTTTTATTCGCGTCGTGAACGAAGATACGGGTACGGAAGTTGTGCGTTTTGACTTGGCAGAAGACTATTCTGTTGAAACCGCAATGGTGTTCGGCGAAGTGTATCGCCATAACGGAGAGTGGAAATTCCGTGCTGTTGGTCAAGGCTATTCAGGCGGCTTACAAGCCATGTGTCAGCAGTATGGTGTTGACATCTAGATCACTTAACTACTGATGTCTAAGCGACTATTGGCACAGTTAACTTGTCCAAATTTTACGACATTTATAGTTGCAAAATAGCCACAATTATTGGTAGCCAAATGACCAATAATGCGCTATGTTTCATTTGAATTTATGTATAAAAAGTGGTTAGCAATAGCCGCTTTTTTGTGGTGTGTGTCTATACTAGACCGACCTTAGCTTTACGCAACCAGACAGGATGTGTCATGAGACATTTTTATTTAGACTTTATCTTCACGGCCATTGCCTTAGCGGTAGCGGCATGGTGGGGATATTCACATGGCGGTATTGGCGGCATGTTAGCCACCTTATCTATTACCGCTATTTTGGCCGTCATGGAGATTTCATTATCGTTTGATAATGCGGTGGTCAATGCTTCAGTCCTTAAAGGCTGGGACGAATTTTGGAAAAAAATATTTTTAACTGTTGGTATTTTGATCGCTGTATTCGGTATGCGCTTGGTATTCCCCATTGTCATCGTCGCCGTCACGGCAGATCTTGGCATGATGCAGGTTATCGATTTGGCATTGAACAATCCTGAAGAGTATTCAGCAAGATTAATGGCGCACCATGCGGAAATTTCAGCCTTTGGTGGTATTTTCTTACTACTTGTCTTCTTAAACTTTGTGTTCGATGACAAAGACGTGCATTGGTTTGAGTGGCTAGAGAGCCGTTTAGCCAAGCTGGGCAAAGTGGATGCTATGAGCGTCTTCGTTGCGCTTATCGTCTTGATGATCTCAGTGTCTTGGGCAACCGCTGAACAAGCTTCTGCCGTGTTGATCGCGGGCGTTTGGGGTATCTTGGTTTATTTAGGTGTACAAGTAGTTTCTGGTATGCTTGAGGGCGATCTTGAAGAAGAATTGGATGCGCAGGGCAATAGTACTGGTGCGGCAACTAGCGCCATTATGAAAGGCGGTATTATTGGTTTCTTATACTTAGAAGTGCTTGACGCCTCTTTTAGTTTCGATGGTGTGATTGGGGCGTTTGCCATTACCAATGACGTTATCGTTATTATGCTGGGTCTCGCCATTGGTGCAATGTTCGTACGTTCTATGACTATCTTTTTGGTAGATAAAGGAACGCTTGATGAGTTTATCTATCTTGAGCATGGCGCGCATTATGCCATCGGTGCCTTGGCAATCATCATGCTCCTATCTGTGAAGTTCCACGTACCTGAGCTGATCACCGGTCTTATCGGTATTGCCTTTATTGGTTTAGCGTTATGGGCGTCACTTAGACACCGTAAGCAAGAAGCAAAGTCGATTACCTAGTGTTTAGATAATCTGAAGTACTGAAGTGACCACTTTTTTCCTTAAACTTAAAGCGTTATTCATAACAGGTCATATCAAGCAATTGGTATGACCTGTTTTTATATACATTTTTGAAGTCCATCGGTATCGGGATAAATATAGCGTTTGCACACTAAGTGTTTTTTATCGTATCTATTACTTCTGACAACTCTCTAGCACTTATTAAAAACGCTGCTTTAAGATGATTTTTTAAAACCGGGAACACAGTCCTTTCTGACGATACAAAACAGTATAGTTAACACACTTTAAAATAGGTACAGTGCTACGGGTATTAATTTCCCTTGCGTTCTGTGCCTACAGCCGACAGAGGCTGCGCGTAATCAATACCCGTAGCATGGGGCATAGTGTGTGCTATTTTTATTTAGGATTGACTATATTAGCCATTTACTTATATTCACCTTATTATCTTTACTTCCCTCCCAGCATTTTTTGCAACTTTGCCAATACCACACCATATAGCGGTAAAAAGATACACACGCCCATCACTATCTTAAACAAGTAGTCCATCGCGCCAATCTCAACCCAGTGCGACGCCATAAAAGGGTCTGGGCTTTTATAAAAAGCGATGGCAAAAAAGCAAAAGCTATCGACCAGATTACCAATAAACGTCGATGCTAAGGGCGCAATCCACCAGACGCTAAGACGGCGCAATCTATTGAACACTTGGATATCTAACAGCTGACCGACGACATAAGCACTAAAGCTTGCAAGCACAATGCGAAAGACAAACAGATTAAAATCTAACAGGTGCTCATGACCAATAAATTGACCATTTAAAAACACCACTGAAAAATAATAAGAAATCACCAGCGCAGGCAGCATCGCAAAAAAGATAATGCGTCTTGCTAAATGCTGACCAAAGACACGCACGGTCAAATCAGTAATCAAAAAGATAAAAGGAAAGGTGACGGCGCCCCATGTGGTGATAAAGCCAAACAGCTCCACAGGTATCTGCACCAAGTAGTTACTACTAGCGATGATAAAGATATGCAGGCTGACCAGCCAAAATAGAGCGCGGCTATAGCGAATGGGTTCAATGGGGGTTGTCAAAACAGTACTAATAGTCATAAAGTGGCCTTTTTTTACATCAGGGTAGAGGGAACCTGAGCGCGCTATTATAAATCATATTCAGATAAATAACTAAACTACGTCTGTTATATCAATAACATCAATATCACTTTGTTATAAACAGAAAGATAGATGTCATATAGTCACACAAAATACGACTTGCTTACTAAGCAAACGCTTAGTATAGTAAAACGTAACGATAGACAGGGCACGGCGTACGGGTATATTCATTTAAACACTGAGGTTCATACGCTACTTACTGACCTATTTTTAGTTCGTTTTTCTTATAATCCAATCCACTCAATTATTAATCCAAAGGATATTTCTATGGCTATTAGCTTAACAAAAGGCGGCAACGTAAACTTATCAAAAGAAGCGCCAGGTTTAACCAATATTACAGTCGGTCTTGGCTGGGATCCACGTGCCACTGATGGCCAAGAATTTGATTTGGATGCGATTGGTTTTTTGGTCAATGAAGCTGGTAAAGTTCGTAATGACCAAGACTTCATTTTCTTTAACAACTTAAAATCAGACAACGGTGCCGTTGAACATACTGGTGATAACCGTACTGGCGAAGGTGATGGCGATGACGAAAAAATCAAAATCAACCTTGCTAACATCCCAGCTGATGTCAGTAAAGTAGCGATCTGCGCCATCATTTATGAAGGTCAAGGCCGTAACCAAAACTTTGGTCAAGTTGGTGACGCTTACATCCGCGTTATAAACGACACTGGTAACGCTGAAATCGCTCGTTATGACTTGTCAGAAGATGGCAGTACCGAAACTGCGATGATTTTTGGCGAATTATATCGTCACAGTGGTGACTGGAAGTTCCGCGCGGTCGGTCAAGGCTTCAGTGGCGGTCTTGGTCCATTAGCGGCCTCTTATGGCGTCAACGTTTAACGCTAAGATCACCCTTTATCGTTTCATAAATTAGTGAGTGCAATCAGACGTCTGATTGCACTGTAGATAAGCCATCAAGTGCGCCTTACTGAAGCGTTTGATGGCTTTCAATGTAATTGGTTCACGCAAATTTCAGCAAGCAGAGAAAAAACGTTAAAAGAATCCATTATTTAACACCCTATCTATCAAGCACCCATATTACACACATTAGAATAAGGACTGGCTACTCATGACCGCAACGTTTAGCTTAATCGGTACCATTGAACCTTTTTTGCACTGCAATCTACAAAAAGGCGATTCAATCTATTGTGAAGCCAATGCGATGGTCATGATGGAGTCTAATCTTGAGCTAAAAGGTAAGCTGCAAGGTGGCCTTATGCAGTCATTGATGCGCCGCTTTGCTAACGACGAGTCATTGTTTCAGCAGCAGATCGAAGCTGTGCATGGTGAAGGCGACTGTTTGCTTGCGCCGACACTGGACGGCGACATGCAAATCATCGATGTCGGAAAACAGCAATATACGTTGAGTGATGGCGCCTTTGTTGCCGCCCAGACAGGCGTCGATATCAGAGCCAATATTCAGCGTAACTTAGGCGGAGCCGTGTTTGGGGATACGGGCGGCTTTATGGTCATGCAGACACAAGGTCAAGGTCAAGTAGTCGTGTCAGGTTTTGGCTCGCTGTTTGAGATTGAGGTGACCCCTGATAAAGATGTGATTATCGACAATGGTCATGTGGTATGTTGGGACTCAAACCTCGATTATAAGCTGTCCGTATCGACCAGTAAGAAAAAAGGCATCATGAGCAATATTATCAATTCGGTCACCAGTGGCGAAGGGATGGTACTGAACTTCTCAGGTACAGGTAAGGTCATTATTTGTTCGCGCAATCGTGACAGTTATCAAGGCTGGCTACAAAGTATCTTAGGCACTAGCTCAGGCGGACGCGGCGGCGGTGGTGGTTTTTTAGATAATATTTTATAACTGTATTTCGTAACCGTAGATTTACTCAGCTCTCAATTCACAATTATTATAAGGAGTATCACATGGCAGTTAGTTTACAAAAGGGACAAAAAATCTCCCTAAACAAAGAAGCTGGCGGCGAGCTTACCCAAGTAAAACTGGGTCTAGGCTGGGATGTTGCACAAGGCCCACAAGACAAAAAAGGGGGATTCTTAGGCAAGTTATTTGGTGGTGGTAGCGGCGGCGATTCTATCGACTTGGATGCTTCTTGCATCATGTTCGATAGTAACAAACAAGCCATCGATGCCATTTGGTTCAGTCAGCTCAAATCAAAAGACGGCAGCATCGTTCATACAGGTGACAACCGCACTGGTGCCGGTGATGGTGATGATGAAGTCATCAACGTTGACCTCTCAAAAGTACCTGCTAACGTTATATCGCTCGTATTTACTGTTAATAGCTTTACTGGTCAGACATTTGAAACGGTAGAAAATGCATTCTGTCGTATTATTAACGCCAATAATAACGCTGAGGTCGCACGCTATAACTTGTCAGCGCAAGGCGGGCACACGGCGATGATTATGGCAAAAGTGTATCGCCACAATAATGAATGGAAAATGCACGCAATTGGTGAGACGGCTTCTGGTCGTACCTTCCATGACTTAATGCCGGCTATCACACCGCACGCTTAAGCCGCTTGTCTGAAGACAGCTCGTAGAGCTATCATTTATAGATCTATAAACAATCAGCCCGTCTAGTAATAGACGGGCTGATTGTTTATATGAAAAAACACTATTAAAAGCTATTTACGTCCACGCTTCCAGCTAAACCCCCAATTAAAGGCTTTATCCATCTCTTGATGTCCCTGAAAGTACTGATTGATACGCTCAACATTAATACTGCCTTGCTGATTGACCAAACGCGCAATGGCACACATCGGCAAATTGCCTGTCCCTTCTGTTAGACGCGTTTCAATCGGTGGCTGCTCTGGCACATGAATGGTCACTACCCCATCTGTTTGCGCCCAATTTGGCGCACCATCATAAATAAAAGCAAAGATAAAGACTTCCTCAATCTGCGACCACTGCTGACCGTTGATATCGAGCCACTCACCGCCGCTTATCTGCCCCGTTCTGTCATCAGCGCGCAAGCAAACATAAGGGGCGGATTGCAAACTGCCAAAACGATTGCCTAGCGCTTGAATGAGCGTCTTTTCACCGTTTTTCAGATGAATCATCGCGCCGACATCAAGATCGATACCCCCTGCTTTATGCGACTTAAACAAATCGCCTAATAGCCCTTTTTTAGGCGCTTGCTTATCCGTCTCTGGCCGCTGGTTCCAGTTTAGGTTGACAGAGATTTTACCAAAATCATCGCGCTTTTTAAGATTGATGCTAGATTGATTTTTGGTTAAAGTGATTTTACTTAAATTGATTGAGGGACTGGCTGGGATCGGCGGTGGCGTGTTAGATGGAGAGGCACTACCCGCTTTTTGGGTATTGATTGGACGCTGTGTGTTGATAGGTTGAGACTGATTCTGTGATTGGCTCTGTGATTGGTTTTGAGCTTGAGGCTGAGCTGGCGCTTCGTCGGCAATGTCAACACCGAAGTGCTCAGACAACGGTTTTAGCCCGCCCTCAAAACCTTGAGCAATAAAACGAAACTTCCAGCCGCCCTGCCGACGATAACACTCAGCTAAGATAATCGCTTTTTCGTTACGCCCAGTAGCGATTAATTGACAAGTCATCAGCACTTGGCTGCCCTGTAACACCTGAATATCTACATCACCGACTTGCGCTAGCGTTTGTGCACTAGAAAAAGCGAGTGCTATCTTTTCAATACTCGTAGGCTGCGCTGGTAAGTTAATATCAAAAAATCCATCGCTATCATGGCCTCGAAAGCTAACACTACCGTCATCGCTACGGGTTTGCCCATAAAAAATCATGTCGCCATCACCACGTACCTTACCGTCAGTAGTCAGGCGATAAGCAGCGCAATCAACGGCGCTTTGGCTTAAAATACGAATGCTAATACTATCCGTCGGTAGTGGCGCATTGGCCCCTGCGATTAATTTTTGAGGTTCGGTTTGGCTCATGATATGTCCTTTCAGTGGTTTATTATATTGCTGTGTTTATGCTGCCCGTTATCATCACATAGTAGCACGGATGCGTTTTTGTTTTAATCTACCTATCCATTCAACGAGCTGTTAAAAACCGTCAAGAAATCGCCGTATAAATACTTAAGGCTATTTTGTTAGGAGTGTTTATAACGCGTAGCATTTGTATATAATAGTCCCTGCTATCAGCAGTATTAAGGCTTGGTTTTTCCACTTTGCTAAGCCAAATTGGGGTCTTACTTATATTGCTAATGGTTTTGCGATGACGACACTGAGTTATCCAACGATATCTAAAACTGATGACAAGAGAGCACTATGGATAACCCTGCTAACGATAGCAATCATATAACGTCAACAGCCGCTTGGTTGGCTGAAGGTCAGTCAAGCCAGCGCGATATGTTGGCCAGCCTACAAACGTTAAAAGCCTACTCTGATACCCCGTTTACCATTATCGCCTCACACCGTCATGATAGACCTGAGATTTTTGAGTTCGCTGATCGCACTTATCGTGAGCCACATAAAGCGGCTATAGACGACGATACACTGCCGACCAGTGAGTCTGCTGTACCTCGCTGGCAGTTCGTATTGGAGCAAGCCCAGCAGAGCAAGGTTAAGGTGTTGCTGACTGGTCGCAATGGTATTGATTATGAAGCGCACCGCGAAACATTTGCCGCAGCAGGTATTCGTCTATTGACGGGCGCAACCAGCGTATCGGCACTGGAGTCGATCGATGACAAGTTTGCCTTTATGCAACACTGTCACCAGCACGGCATCCCCGTCGCTGATGCTTGGCGCTTTGATAATATGGTAGAGCTTGAGGCTTTACTTGCCGAACACGGTCATCAGCCGTTATGTGTCAAACCCGTCACTGGTATTTTCGCACAAGGGTTTTGGCGACTTGATTCAGATAAAGAGGCGGCTGAGCAATATGACAGCTTTGAGCACTTATACTTCACCGAAGAGAAAAAAATCAATACGGCTCAGTTTAAAAATGCCTATGCAAACAGTCTGATGGTGCATGAACGCCCTATCCCTATGCTACTCATGCCTTATTTATCTGGACAAGAGTACTCTATCGATGTGGTCTGCGAATATGGTGACGTTTTAGCCGCGATCACACGCTATAAAACCGGGAAAATTCAGCATATCAGCTACGAGCAATCCGTCATGGATGTCGTCATTCCATTGATTAAAGCCTTTGGCTGTGATGGCATCGTGAGTGTACAAACCAAAGCCGATGATGATGGTCAACATCGTGTGCTGGAGATTAATAGCCGTCCTTCCGGCGGCATTGGTTATACGATTCACAGCGGTGTGGATTTAACACAAGTCGGTTTTTCTTATTGGTTAGGACTGACCGATAAACCGAAGCTGGTTGATATCAGGCAGCAAATAACGCCCTGCCAAGTACGCTCAATTATGACGAGTGTCAAAATTGAAGAAAATAACCCCTATTAAGCAAATGACTTAAAGAACGTTATCAGAGTACGCTCTCACCAAAACGCTCACTTTGACCACGCCGCCATTAAATAAAAAAGCGGCGCTGGGCTATGGTTGGTGGATTATCAACCTTAAAAACTGATAACAATATAAAATTAAAAGCGCAAGGAGTACGAATGTCAGCTAAGCAACAGAGTACAACCATTACCTTACCTCGCGGCACCCTTGATTTGACCTATCAGACCAACGAAGCAACGGCTAAAAATGACTCGGATAAAAAAGACAGCTATCAACTAGAAGACTTGCTTGGGTTTGCTCAGCGTATTAACCCGAAGCGGGCGTTTTTATTCGTCTCAAAAGTCTTAGGTCGTCATATTCCAGTCGCACCTCGCGCGATGCGTCATGCTTTCACCAATTTGGCAAATCTAGTTCCTAATGATTTACCTGAGCCCATTTTAGTCATTGGTATGGCAGAGACGGCTGTTGGCTTATCCGCTGGTGTCCATCAAGCACTACAAACGCGCTATCCCAACGCTTTATTATTGAACTCTACGCGTCATGCCCAACATGACGACCGTAGCACCGATACGTTACTGACCACATTTAACGAAGACCACAGTCATGCCAGCCAGCACTTGATTTATCAAAGTACAGATACCCATACTCAAGAGCAATTACTCGCTAGCAAAACCCTAATTATGGTGGACGACGAAGCGTCGACCGGCAATACTTGCGTGAATGTCGTCACTGCGCTACGTAACGCTGGACTCACGCAGTTAGAGCAAGTACACCTAACCACTTTGGTTGATTGGTCATTAGATCAAAAAAGCACTGACACAATGCCAGACACAACGACGGACACAACGCTGGAGGGCGCGTTGCCTGAGCGCATGGCTGCTCGCTTAGCGGGTGTTGACTTTCATCGTCATCACCTATTGTCTGGCGCTTGGCAATGGACGGATGCCCCTAACCCTGAACCCATTACGATGCCAGCGGTTGATACGACCGAGGCTGGTAGTCAGGCGTTAGGTGATACAGGCAATTGGGGACGTTTTCCAACGCTAAATAGTACAGATGGTTTTGCTGAGTATCTTTTGAGGTTTCAAACCGCGTTTACAAAATTTAGTCATCAAGAACGCTTTGATGCCGCTCAGTTACCAAAGAGAGTCCTGATACTGGGAAGTAATGAGTTCGTTTGGTTACCTTTTTTATTAGCAGAATGGCTTGAGACACAAGCTCAACAGCAAGACTCTGCAACCACCCCTATGGTGAAATTTAGCGCATTGACCCGCTCGCCGATTGCCCTTGGCGGCGCGATTACGACAATGTTAAGCTTTAGCGATAATTACGGTCTTGGCATGACCAATTTTGCTTACAATGTTGAACCAAATGAATGGGATTTGATTGTACTGTGTGTGGAGACAGCAGCAGATAGTGTCGACGATATGTGGAAACGCTTGAATAACGTATTGGTGGTGGGTCCTTCCATGTAACACCCGCTCTGATTTTCCACCCTATTATCTATGGACACTTTTATGACCACCCCATTTTTCGAATCCAATCCAAACATCACCAAACCTTACGCGCTTATGGACTTGGACGACACCCTATTCCAAACCCAGCGTAAAATTGACGCGTGGAAATTACCAACGGCTGAATCTGAAAACTTGGTTTGCGCCACTGTTAATAAAAAAGGTGAGCCATTAAGCTTCATGAGTCAGCGTCAAGCCACTTTCTTTAATTGGCTACTTGCTAGTACTGACTTAATCGTCGTCACCGCCCGTGACCGTAGTGAAATCAAACGTGTTAAGCTGCCCTTTGCCAGTTGGCAAGTATTGACCCACGGCGCGGTTATTTTAACGTCTAACGGGCAAATGCTAAACGAGTGGCAGCAGCATATGTATGACGTCCTTGCTCCGATCCAAGGCAAGTTAGCCGAGCTTACTGAGTTGATTGGTAAGCACTCTAAAAATGCCAGTGATCCTTTTAATGACTTGGTACTGACACCGCACGTTGACAGCTTTAATGACGGCTCTGATAGCGGCGCTAACCATGACCCTCTGACCATTTATTTGGCGATTAAACATGCGCAAAAAAACCATCAAATACTGGCAGATTTGGCTCAGAAACTGCCAACGTTAATACCATATTTTGATGCGCACTTTTATGTGCATGTGAACGCAAATAATCTGGCGATATTGCCACATGCGGTTCATAAGCGTCATGCCGTACAGTTTTTATTAACCAACCATTTAGACAATCAACGTCCGAGCTTTGGTTTTGGGGACAGTCTAGCTGACCTACCGTTTTTGCAACTGCTTGACTGGTACGGTATGCCCAGTCGTGGTCAGTTGCATGAGCAGCGTCATGCTGAGTAGTTTGTTTAACATCAACCGCGCAACCTTACCGTTCTCCAATGAGTACTGATATCTTACTATGACTTTAAATAACACAAACACAAAAAGCGCCCCTCTAAAAAATTACGGCTCAGGCAGCTATCTTGCCAGCGATGTGACCGTCCTGCTCGATATTGTCAATAAAGATGCGGTTGCTAATGTGCCCGTCAGTCAAAAAGAGGCACTGATTCAAAGTGGACAACGTCACTATTCAGACATGTTGACCTTAGAGCAGGCACCAAGTGCGATGCATGAGCAGCTCTACATACAGGCACTAGAGCAAGGGGCGACGAGAACAGCCACTGATATCGCAAATTTAGCCTATACCCTACATCATGTTTTTCAGCGACACATAACTGATGAGCAACCGTTAGTTTTAATCAGCTTAGTGCGAGCAGGCTTGCCGATTGGCGTATTATTACAAAGAGCACTTGCCGACACAGCTAGTGGCTACTCTCTACCAAGTGTGCATTATGGGATTAGTATCATTCGTGACCGTGGTCTTGACCCAACAGCCTTACAAACATTGTTAGAAGACTATCCAGACAGTCCTATTGTCTTCGTCGATGGCTGGACAGGTAAAGGGGCCATTTATCAAGAATTGACCCATAGTTTAGAAGCATTTCGAGATCCTACTCATCCCAATTTTGCCAATATTTTTCATCAAGGTGTCGATGTGACTCCCCTATTAACCCTTGCTGATCCGGCGGGCGTCGCTTGGCTGGCCGCTAGCGAGGAGGACTGGTTGATTCCATCGGGTTTGTTAAATAGTACGGTGTCCGGATTGATTTCACGCAGCTTGTATACCGACCCAAAAATGGGGCTACATCGCAGTGTCTTTTATGATAACTTAGTTGAGTCAGATCATAGCTTAGCCTTTGTCGATCATATTGATGCAGCACGGCGAGAATTATCTAACACATGCCAATACTTGCCAATGTTTCCGCAACCGCGCTACCAAACCGCTGACTTAATAGATAAGCTGGCGTTAGAGTACAATATCAGCAATCGCAACCGTATTAAGCCGACCATTGCCGAGGCAACACGAGCCATATTACGCCGTGACCCTGAACGTATCTTACTGGCAACCGCCAATCACCCCGATACGGTGCTGCTAAGACATTTATGTACACAGCGAAACATCACTATGAGTGTGTTAGGTGATAAAATACTCCCTTATCAAGCCATTACTCTCATCAAACAACGTACCAAAAATAATGAATCGACAGTACGCTTATAGGGGTGTGTAAGTGACTTAATAGCACCACTGAGTCATGTCTCTTAGACCATACATCCTACCTTTTATAGCCACTCATTTATCACTATTTACGATGCCAATTATGTCAGACATGCTAACCCACGAATCAAACCTTTATAACCATACTCAGTCTTACGCTCATCTGATTACTGAGCGTCATGCGATGGTTAAGTTGCACACCCATCATCCTTATCAGCTTGGTGCCAGTCTATACATGCCGGCGACTCGCCAAGATATTTGGCAAGTCATTAAGCGTGATAAATTACCAGCGATTAATAGTATTATTATTTGTCTAGAAGATGCGGTCAGTCATAGTGACGTTGAGTTAGCACTTGAGCGCTTGCAAACGCTGCTCCATACGTGGGCGGCGCACGTGGATAGCATCAGCAATCCAGCAAGACAAGCTGGTCTGCAATCAAAGCCGCAAGCCCAGCACCCGACCCGTCCATTAGTGTTTATACGTCCACGCAATCCGATGATGCTACAGCAGCTGGCGGACTACGCCCATATCGATCTGATCGACGGCTTCGTCATGCCAAAAGTCGATATGTTCAGCTTATCCAATTGGCGAATGGCGTGCCAAAACCTGAGTGCGGATCAATTGTTAATGCCCACACTTGAGACCGCCGCATTATTTAACCCGCATCACAACCAAGAGCTTGCCATTGGCTTTAAAGAAGCCTTTAGTCAGCCAATCTTTGCTCTGCGGATTGGTGGCAACGACTTGTTTGCCACCCTGCGCCTGCGACGTCCTAAGAACAGCATCGTCTATGACACCCCGATTGGTACGCTTGCCTACCAACTGCTTGGCTGCTTTGTCCCGCATGGTTTTTATTTGACTGCGCCAGTCTTTGAATATTTGGACCAGCCCACGCTGTTTATGCAAGAGTTGACCCGTGATGTCAGCTTGGGGTTGGTCGGAAAAACTGTCATTCACCCAAGCCAAATCGCGTTGGTACAGCAAGCTTATTGTGTACCACTTAGCACCTTGGATGAAGCGCAAGCGATACTCCATAGCGAGGCCAAGGCGGTGTTTAAATACAACAATACCATGCTAGAGCCCGCCACGCACCGCGCTTGGGCAACGGAAGTGGTGAACCGAGCCGAGGTGTTTGGCACTATTGATGACGGCAATAGCGAGTACAGCTCACGACTGTAGTAATCAAACAGTTACTAATAATATGTATAAAAAATGGCGCAAAAAAGCCGCTATCACTCTTTGATAGCGGCTTTTTTATTCAGCATTGGGTGCTAAAAGCTAAAGAGTATTACTAAGTACTTTACACACAATTTTCTAAAAACTGACCGATCACTCGATTTACCTGATCCGGCTCTTCTACCGTCGATGTATGACCCGCGCCTTTGATAACCGCAAGCTTTGAGCCTGCAATTGCAAAGTGCATACGCTCAGACTTCGAATAAGGCGTGGCAGCATCTTCATCCCCAACGATAATGAGTGTCGGCGTCGTGATGTCACCAAGCTGCTCATAGGTGCCTGTCCGTTCAATGACGCCCATCGTCGCCTTAATCACGCCGCCTTTGCGATTACCCTGTAGCATCGCTAGCCACTGTTTACGATCAGATTTACGCAACTTGTCTGCCAAAAAAGTACTACCAAACATAATAGGCATGACCTTGTTACTCACGCGCTTGATACCTAACCAGCGAATGGCTTTTACCAGCTTACGATACTGCGGTACGTTTTTGGGATCTTCAGGGTCAGCAGAGGTTTCTAAAAGGATAAGCGATTGCAGCAGCTCAGGCCGCTTAAGCGCGATACGCTGGGCGACAAAGCCGCCCATTGATAACCCAACAAAGTGACATTTATCAATATCAAGCGCCGCAAGTAACCCAAGCGCATCCTCCGTTAGTGTGTCCATATCATAGCCGGACTTGGTGATCTGCGACTGGCCTTGACCCCGAAAGTCAAAAGCGATACAGCGATAGTCTTTTTGAAAATGCTCGACTTGTTTGTCATACATCCGCGAGTTCCATAAAAGACCGTGAGCGAACACCATCACTGGCTTTTGCGCGTCATTTGGCGCACTGTCCTCAAAATAAATATCCGCGTTATTAATCTTGATAGTCGGCATAACCACTTCCTTGTTTGAGAGAGTAAAGATGTCAACATTTTAGCATAATCCAATAACGCTTTTGGTAATAGCCTTTTTTATGCCTCTGCTACCTGTATGCCCTCAGACATTAGACTTTTAGTGTCATTTATCGCACTAAACCAGCGTTTTGATGTGTCTTAAGCGCCCACAAAACCTGCTTTTATAATCGTAGCAAGCTGCTATAGTAATCAGCACTGCGTTACTTGTTACCGTTAATCTTTACATCACAACTTCAACAAATCATTATTTAAAATAAGGAAATATCAGATGTCACACCCTCTCGTTGAGTACAAAAGCGAAAACCACATTGCCACCATCACGTTAAATGATCCAAAAAGCCTAAATGCTTTTAGCACCCCCCTAAAAGCTGGCGTGTTAAAAGCGCTCAATGAAGCCGAGGCCGATGACCACGTTCGCGTTATTATTTTGCAAGGTGCTGGCGGCAACTTTTCAAGCGGTGGTGACATTAAAGAGATGCTGTCTGAGGGTCTAGACAAGGACGTCATTTCAAATAAACTAAAAGGCATGGTAGAAGGTGCTGGAGAAGTCAGCTTAAAACTGCGTAATATTCATAAGCCCATTATTGCTAAACTCGAAGGCGCAGTCGCTGGGGCTGGTATGAATCTTGCGCTCACTTGTGATTTTCGTATCGCCGCTGACAATTCAAAATTCGTCCAAGCTTTTATCAATATTGGACTGATTCCAGATGCTGGTGGTATCTATCTGCTGAATCAATTGATCGGCGTGGCAAAAACTACTGAGCTTGTGATGCTAGGTGATAAACTCAAAGCGGAAGACATGGCACGCTTAAACTTGGTGAATGAAGTCGTGAGTGCAGAGGACTTAGATACGAGCGTACATGCACTGGCAACGCGTTTAAGCAATCTGCCTGGCAGAGCCCTAGCGTCGATGAAGCACATGATTAATACCCATGCTTATATGGGCCTGAATGAAGCCCTAGATATGGAAGTCGATCAACAAGCCATGCTGGCAAAAACCGATGACTTTAAAGAAGGAGTTACGGCGTTTATAGAGAAACGTAAGCCAGTTTATCAGGGGAAGTGATTTAACCACTAAAGACTACACCTCACTTCAAACTACTTATCAAAAAACCCCGCATCATCACGATACGGGGTTTCTATTTAAATAAGAACGGTAAAACTTAAAAACGTTTTCAGACTAGATATTAGGTCAACTGAGCCACGTTGATCTTGTCTGCTTCTTCAGTATAGTCTTCCATACGGTCGAAGTTCATGTATTGATACACTTCATCGCCCATGCTATTTAGCATGCCAGCATACTGCTGATATTCGTCGTTCGTTGGCAGTTTACCAAGTACGGCTGCGACTGCGGCAAGCTCTGCAGAAGCTAGGTATACGTTAGCACCTTGACCCAAACGGTTCGGGAAGTTACGGGTTGAGGTCGATACCGCAGTAGATTTCGGTGCGATACGTGCTTGATTACCCATACATAGTGAACAACCTGGCATTTCAGTACGAGCGCCGGCTTGTGCATAGATGTTGTAGTAACCTTCTTCCATCAACTGGCGTGCATCCATCTTAGTCGGCGGTGCAATCCATAGACGAGTCTTGAGGCTGCCTGCTGGTACGTCTTGTAGCAATTTACCAGCGGCACGGAAATGACCGATGTTGGTCATACATGAACCAATGAACACTTCATCAATGGTATCGCCAGCCACGTCAGCTAGGGTTTTTGCGTCATCTGGATCGTTCGGGCAGCAAAGGATAGGCTCTTTGATCTCACTCATATCGATAGTGATGTCGATTGCATATTCAGCATCATCATCAGCACGCATGAGGCTTGGGTTAGCAAGCCACTCTTGCATGGCTTCGATACGGCGGCTGATGGTACGTGCATCGCCATAACCTTCTGAGATCATCCACTTAAGCAGCGTGATGTTTGAGTTTAAGTACTCAGTTACTGACTCTTCAGACAAGGTAATGGTACAACCAGCAGCACTACGCTCAGCTGAGGCATCAGACAGCTCAAACGCTTGCTCAGCCGTTAAGTCTTCTAGACCTTCGATCTCAAGAATACGGCCGTTAAACTCGTTGATTTTACCTTTCTTATCAACCGTTAAGTAACCTTCTTTGATCGCTTGATAAGGAATCGCATGTACTAGGTCACGTAGGGTAATACCCGCTTGACGCTCACCAACAAAACGAACACGGACAGATTCAGGCATATCAAGTGGCATCACTCCAGTCGCAGCAGCAAATGCAACCAAGCCAGAACCCGCTGGGAACGAGATACCCATTGGGAAACGAGTATGCGAGTCACCACCAGTACCAACGGTATCTGGAAGTAGCATACGGTTCAACCATGAGTGAATGATGCCGTCACCTGGACGTAAGCTTACGCCGCCACGGTTCATGATAAAGTCAGGTAGTGTGTGCTGAGTCTCAACGTCAACTGGCTTTGGATAAGCGGCAGTATGACAGAACGACTGCATGACTAGGTCTGCTTGGAAGCCCAAACATGCCAAGTCTTTTAGCTCGTCACGCGTCATTGGACCTGTTGTATCCTGAGAGCCGACTGTTGTCATTTTAGGCTCACAGTACATACCAGGACGTACGCCTTCTAGGCCACACGCTTTACCAACCATTTTTTGGGCTAGGGTGAAGCCTTTGCCCGTATCAGCTGGCTCTTCTGGCTTAGCAAAAACGTCTGAATGACCTAGACCCATGTACTCACGCGCACGATTGGTCAAACCACGACCAACGATCAATGGAATACGGCCACCAGCACGTACTTCATCAAGTAATGTTGGCGAGTTTAGTGTAAACGTTGACAATACTTCGTCAGAGTCATGCTTAGTGATTTTGCCTTCGTATGGATAGATGTCAAACACATCACCCATGTTTAGGTTATCAACCGCGACTTTTTCGATTGGCAACGCGCCAGAATCTTCCATCGTGTTAAAGAAGATAGGCGCAATGTTGTTACCCAGTACCAGACCGCCGCCACGTTTGTTTGGCACGTTAGGGATGTCTTCACCCATGAGCCACAATACTGAGTTGGTTGCAGACTTACGGCTAGAACCCGTACCAACAACATCACCAACATACGCCAATGGATGGCCTTTTTCTTTAAGTGCTTCGATCTGCTTCATTGGGCCGACAACGCCCTCTTCGTCAGCAGTGATGCCGTCGCGAGAGTTTTTGTGCATGGCTAGTGAATGCAATGGGATATCAGGACGGCTCCACGCATCTTGCGCAGGTGACAAGTCATCCGTGTTGGTCTCGCCTGTCACTTTAAACGTCGTATAAGTGGTCTTTTTCGGTACTTCAGCACGGTTTAAGAACCATTCCGCGTCAGCCCAAGACTGAATCACTTCTTTGGCAATGTCGTTACCGGCTTCGGCTTTTTCCGTCACGTCATTGAACGCGTCAAATACCAGTAAAGTCTTTTTCAACGCTTCAGCAGCGTCTTGTGCGACTTCGCTGTCGTCTAGTGCAGCAACCAATGGCTGAACGTTGTAACCACCTTGCATGGTACCTAGGATTTCAACCGCTTTTTTCTTGCTGATAAGTGGTGATGAGGCCTCACCCTTTAAGATAGCCGCTAAGAATGCCGCTTTAACGTATGCTGCTTGGTCAACACCAGCAGGAATACGGTTTTCTAGCAGATTCATTAAGAACGCGTCTTCGCCTGCTGGTGGGTTCTTTATCAGTTCAACCAATTCTGCTACTTGTTTTTCGTTCAGTGGTAGCGGTACAGTTCCTAGCTCAGCACGTTCTTCGACATGTTTACGATAAGCTTCTAACACAATAGTCGTCCTCGTCAGTTGGGATTTAGCACATTACGTGGGTAGTCAGCATGACAGCCTGCGTCTATATACTATATGGAATAATTATCTGTGCAATCATAGCTTAAAACGCTCTAAATGTTAATGGTTGAACCTTGAAAAGGCGCATAATAGGGCCATATTGGACATTTATTATAAAAATAGTGCCATCAATAATGTGATTGAGTATGCTTTGGTGACCAATACGCCGCGTTGCCCGTTACACTAGGTAAAGCGTGGTTTGTGGTTAAACAAACACCGTATGACTGCTATACTCTTTTTTAAGATATCGTTTTGATAAAGTGGCTTAGCAAAATCATAGCAATATTGTAGTAACATCGATTTTATAAGCAAATATTAGGGACAATGATATGGACAATAACACCAATTATGACAATGGTTTACAAGTTCGCACTGAAGTCATGGGAGAGCAGCATGTCAAACGCTCACTTGATGCCGCAACTGGCTTTACCCAGCCGTTACAAGACTGGATCATTGAACATGCTTGGGGCAGCACGTGGCAAGATGACTCGGTATTGCCGCGCAAATATCGCTCCTTAATCACCATCGCTTTTTTGGTGGCACAAAAAAGCCCAAATGAGCTAAAAGGCCATATTCGCGGTGCCATCAATAATGGGGCTAGCGTCGCTGAGATTCGAGAAGTATTAATGCACAGCTTGCCGTACTGCGGCGCACCTGCCACCCAAGAAGCGTTTCGCGCAGCCATAGATGTACTGAATGAGTTAGATATTGACATAGATATTTAAAACTATGGTCGTCAGTTTAATCGTAGTAGTCTTAACACGATTGATTAAAAATTGACGCCTAAATTTCTGCTATAATACCTCCACTCATAACACATTCTGATAATTCCATAAACCCTTATACCATAAAGGGTTAAGAGATAATTCTATTATGACAACTGCCGTACAAACACATGTACCTGCCGCTAAGGTCAAACCCAAAAAAGCCATCCAAGGCGAAAAGCTACGTGGCTACGATAAAGTTGCGCGTATCCCAATTAAAGTGATTCCGACCGTTGAAGCGAAGAAAAAGCCAGATTGGATTCGGGTAAAAATGTCGTCACCTGCTGAGGTTGCCCGTATCAAAGCCACGTTGCGTGAGCAAAAGCTCTACACCGTCTGTGAAGAAGCGGCCTGCCCTAACCTGCCGCAGTGCTTCGCTGATGGTACAGCCACCTTTATGATTATGGGTGATATCTGTACCCGTCGCTGCCCGTTTTGTGATGTCGGACATGGCCGCCCCAATGCACTAGATGCCGATGAGCCGCGTCATACGGCTGAGACCATTCAAGGCCTACAGCTCAAGTATGCCGTGATTACTTCTGTCGATCGTGATGATCTCAAAGATGGCGGTGCAGCCCATTTCGTAGAAGTACTGAACGAGTCAAGAGCATTGAGTCCAAACTGCTTGATTGAAATACTCGTGCCAGATTTCCGTGGTCGTATGGACATCGCGCTAGACTTATTGACCGAAACCGCGCCAGATGTCTTTAACCATAACATCGAAACGGTGCCACGTTTGTACAAAGCCTTCCGTCCGGGTTCTGACTATCAGCATTCACTCGATTTGCTCAAGATTTATAAAGCGCGTCGTCCGGATATCGCCACCAAGTGCGGCTTTATGGTGGGTCTGGGTGAGACTGAAGAAGAGATTTATGCCCTACTCGATGATCTAAAAGCACATGACGTTGACATGATTACCATTGGTCAGTATTTACAACCTAGTAAGAACCACGCACCAGTTGATCGTTACGTGCATCCTGATGAGTTCCAGCGGTATATGGATTACGGCAAAAAGATTGGCTTCTTTAGCATTTGGGCGGGCCCAATGGTACGCTCAAGCTACTTCGCTGATCGCCAGTACTACGGTGAAGACTGCCCAGCGCCTATTCGTAGCAAAAAGGCACTAGAAGCCGAAGGTAAACTTGGCTGTTAATGAATAGCTTGACCGTAAAACATTGCTGACAAACGTAAAAAGGGTGAATAACAGCTCATTGTTATTCACCCTTTTTTTTGACTTGATCAACATCTAAAAATCAAACACTCACCGTCGGTGTTGCTGCCTTACTCGTCTTTATATTAAACAACGCAACAGCAACGACGATGACACCACCTGCGATACCCGTGGTAATCTCCGGATAAATCAGTAACAGCGCGCCAATCGTTAAAATAACGCGAGTTACTGTGTTCATACTTCCTTTAAAGTACCCTTCAAGCGCTGAGCTGAGCGCAATCACGCCAGTAATCGAAGTCACCACCACTGTGATAATATCGATAATAGGCGGCAGTGGGAAATCTTTGGCCGTTACTGCCAGATCCGTTGGATCTATCATCAGCATCGTTGGGTTATAGATAAACATAAACGGCACGATAAATCCTGCTAGGGCGAGCTTGAGTGATAAAAACCCTGTCTTCATCGGATCACCGCCAGAGATACCCGCGCCAGCAAACGCTGCCAAACACACAGGCGGGGTAATATTGGCAAAAATACCAAAGTAAAAGACGAACATGTGCGCTGATAAAATCGGGATATCAAAGCCTGCCAGTGCGGGTGCTGCCATGGTTGCAGTAATAATATAAGCCGGAATCGATGGCAGCCCCATGCCCAAGACCATAGACGCTAACATGGTTAAGATCAACGTGAAGAACAGCGACCCTGCCCCAAGCGTCACAATAGATGACGTCATCACTGTACCAAAGCTGGTCAAACTCACCACCCCAATGATAATACCAACGACCGCACAAGCAGCCATTACCGCAAGCGATTGGCGAGCGCCGTCTTCTAAAGCGCCTAAGATGTCAGAAAAGCTCATACGAGTTTCGGCACGCAGCATACTAATCACCACGGTAAAACCAATGGTATAAGCGGCCGCATAACCCACGGGCACATTTCTAATTAACAAGAAAATCAAAAAGACGATTGGCAGTAACATATGCCCACGCGCTTTTAACACCTCTTTTACCGCAGGCAAGTTTTCTTTAGCAATGCCTTTTAAATCACGACGTCCAGCGCGAAAATGCACCTGTGCAATCACGCCCAGATAGTACAATATGGCTGGCAGTAGGGCCGCAAGCGCAATCGTGCTATAGGGCAAGCCTGTCGTCTCAGCCATAATGAACGCACTAGCACCCATGATTGGTGGCAATATTTGTCCACCAACAGACGCACTTGCCTCAACGGCACCCGCAAAGTCTTTGTGATAACCAACTTTTTTCATCAAAGGAATGGTAAAGGCACCCGTACTCACCACGTTTGACAAGGCTGAGCCATTAATACTGCCCATAAAGCCGCTAGAAATAACAGCTACTTTTGCTGGGCCACCTTTTTTATGACCCGCGATGGCTAGGGCTAAATCATTAAACAGCTGCCCCATGCCTGAGCGCGCTAAGAACGCACCAAAGAGTATGAACAAAAAGATAAAGGTCACCGATGCGCCAATCGCGACAGAGTACAGCCCTTCCGTTTTTAGAAACAATTGACCAAAAATATCGCCCATATCATAAGGACGAGTCAACAGTCTATCCGGCATAAATTCTAAATGACTGACAAACGGATAAGCCAAAAATATCCCTGCCAATATCGGCAAAATCCAACCGGTGATACGGCGACTGCCTTCTAACACGCAAATCACGGTAATCAGCGAAAATATCACATCAGTCGAATTTGCCATGCCCCCACGTGAGGTGACAATATCTTGGTATTCATAAATCAAGTAAGCCATGCCAGACAAGGACAACGCAAACCAAATCCAGTCATACCATGCCACCCGCTTGCGACTGCTTTTTTTACTGGCTGGAAAAATCAAAAAAATCAGCGCAAAACCAACGCCCACGTGTACCGAGCGCTGTAGCAGTGCGGGCATTGGGTTAAAGGTGATATATAAGTGAAAAAGTGAATAGAGTATACAAATACCAGCGATAAAGTATTTTACGGGTCCTTGAGTGATGTGCCGCGTGATCGACTCTCGATCATACTTTTCTAATATGGCTTTATTATGGGCTTGCACCTCAAGTTCAGCGTCAACATTAGTTTCAGAGTCGGTGTTGGAGTGTATGGGTAAATCATTGTTATGATCCGTCACTTGGGAGTTCATGACACAAGTCCTTTTTAAATCTATCAATTAAACCATACGATTGAGGCATGATCACGACTTCAGAATAGTCTGGCACCCACTCATGAATCAAAACACGGTGGTTGCCATAGTCAATCTCACCTTTGGTCAGTCGCGATACGACCCAATTAAGGCGTGGCAATTTTTCGTTGATTTGATAACCCAGATAGCCAGGTTTTTGTATGGGCGCAAGCATTTCGGTAGAAGGTGTCCCGGCACCAAAAGCTTCAAAATAAGTGGTGGTCAGCAGCAGACCATCGCTCTGACGTTGGTACTGCTCCTCCCACCACTGTTTTTCTACAGAATGAATCCAGCGCAGTTGAAAATCAGGCTCAGTAAAATAACAAACTTTGTCATTCTCTCCCTCAGTGCCTGCCACTCGCACTTCAGTCACAGGCTGACCTGCCAAGCCCATCCACAGTATAAGAAAAACCAACGCCGCAATGAATGCTGCGCCAGTTAACCACCTTAACTGTTTACTTGCCGGCTTGTTCATCATAGTACTTTTTCGCGCCAGGATGGATAGGAGCAACCATGCCGTCACGAGCGGTTTCTAAGCTGATGTCATTGGCCGCTTGGTGAGCCGTTTTTAGCCCTTCTAAATTATCAAACAACGCTTTGGTCAGCTTATAGCCATCATCTTCAGACAAATCAGAGCTGACCAACAACGCATTCATGATGGCAGCGGTTGGAATCGCGGTTTCATTACCATAAGTGCCCGCAGGAATCTCAAAAGTTTTAAAGTACGGTTTGGTCGCGATGATCTCTTTTAGCTTGTCTTGGTCAATGGTGATCAGCTGTAAGTCTAAGCCTTGCTCTAGCTCCATGAGCGACGAGTTTGGCAGACCACTACTAAAGAAGGCCGCCTCAATTTTCCCTGCTTTCATGCCATCAGCAGCTTCAGAAAACCCTAAATAGTCAACCGTGACATCATCATAAGTAATACCAAATCCTTCTAACAAGGTTCGTGCATTCACTTCTGTGCCAGAGCCTTGATCGCCTACCGCAATGCGCTTGCCTCTCAAGTCTTCAATATTTTTGATGCCAGAATCTTTAGTTGTAACGATCTGCACCACATTAGGGTAAAGAACAGCCAGCTGTTGGATATTGTTGATCGGCTGATCAAAGTTGTTTTTGCCTTCGACCGCGTCTGTGACCACATCACTCAGCGCCAATACCATGTCGACTTTACCTTGGGTCAGTAGATTGACGTTTTCTACCGAAGCGCCTGTGGTTTGCGTCTTTGAGTTCACCCCAAAGGTTTTGACGTAGACTTCTGATAACGACGTACCGATGATATTGTAAGGGCCAGATGCCCCGCCTGTAGCGATGGTGAGAAACTTAGTATCCAGCTGATCAGTGGCGGCAGCGTCCGTGGCCGAGCTATCTGTCGCCGCACTGTCACTGCTTTCTGAACTTGGAGATGAGCATGCAGTAAGTCCTAACGTAGCACTTAGCATCGCTGATAAAAGTAGGGAAGATTTTAAAGAATTGAGCATTGAATTCATCCTTGAAGTAGTCGATTTAGTCCTGCCAGCCGCCTTAATATGTCACTATTAATACGTTACAGACGAGTAATAATATAGCAATTTTTATCGTAAACAAACCGTAGTCTATTTTGTTTTACTCTTATCCCTCATATTCAGGAAGATTTGAGCCAAAAAACCAATTATTTACTCATCACCAATCGTATTGTTCTGCTAAGCGGAACTACGTTTCATTAGTTAAACTATTTAAGCAAAATTCAGGTAGGTTGTAAACCTTTATCACGAGGTAAGCAGCAACAAGACTAGTTTTTCACAGCACGTCACCACACATGGCGTATTTAGAATAAATCAATTTTATGGTTCAATTGACGCTTGCTTGACTCTATGGGTATTAAGCGAGCGCCGCTTTAAAAGCGTGGCGATAAGTGGCACACAAGTTAAATAGATGCCATACAAACAATGGCGCAAGCACAATTGTCTTAAATAGCATTGACCCAATAACGCTTTGTCGCTACATTGTTTATCACCTTTATGGCGCTAAAAACGTGTGGCCCCAAAAACAGTATTTGTGCGCACACGACGAAAAACGCTCAAACAAGGTAAAATGAATGACCAGCGCCCAATACCAACATTTATTATAAGCGTCGTATAATACGCTGACTTTTTAAACACTGTTTAGCTGTTTAAAAGCACAATACCTACAACCAATTAAAATGATAAGCCTTTAAAACCTTTCAAGGAAACCGCTATGAACACCGATACAAGTAACGACCACATCCTCTCCTCTGATAACATTCACTACTTGCATCATGATTTTTTTGAACCAAGCCATAAAGACACCGCGGTAAAAGCCACGTTACTGATCGTGCATGGTATGGCAGAACACAGCGGCCGCTATGCAAATTTTGCGCAATTTTTAGCAGACAATGGTGTCGCAGTGGCAACTTATGATCATCTAGGCCACGGCCAAACCATTAAAACAGAAGCAGATTTAGGCTTTTTCGGTGAGGAACATCCTGTACAATCGCTATTAAAAGACGTCATAGTCATGGCCGATAGCTTAAAGGCGCGTCATCCTAACGTCCCCCATTTTGTCATGGGGCACTCTATGGGCTCCTTTATTGTCCGCAACGTCCTCAAACATCACGCCCACAATTTCACAGGGGCTATCTTAATGGGTACAGCCGATGCCAACCCATTAACCAAAGTGCTCCTGCCGGTCAATAAAATACTGGCAAAAGTAGCGCCCAGACAGCCAAACACTGTGTTTGCCAGTACAATGAATAAGGTACTCAACAGCAAACTTGAAAACCGCACCTCTTCCTCACAGTTTGCTTGGTTAAGTGCAAATACGGCGAATATTGAGGCCTATGAAGCCGACCCTATGACTGGTTTTGATTTTACCAATAACGGTTTTATGACCTTGTTTGCTTTAATGGAAGCCAGTTTGAATAAAGGCTGGGCGGTGACAATTCCTAAAAGTTTCCCTATGCTATTTATCAGCGGTGCAGAAGATCCAATTGGTAACATGGGCAAAGGGGTCCGTAAAATTGTCACCCGTCTAAACAAGCAAAACTTTAGCCGCATCGATATTCAGCTCTATCCAAACATGCGCCATGAGCCATTACATGAAAAAGACAACCAAATCGTCTATCAAGATGTCTTGGCGTGGTTAGACAGCCATGCGTCAGATAGTTGAGATTAGCAACAACGTTTGCGTGTAACGCGTTTGCTAAAAGTCGCCAAATTAGCGACAATACGGCAAGCAAGTTTTTAGTCCAAGTCACACTCATCCTGTAACTATAATATTTACTGTCACTTACCTTCCATTTATCTTAGGAACCTTTATGTCATTACAGCAAACCATCGAACAAGCCTTTGAAAACCGCAATGAGTATAGCCCAAGCAATATGCCACAAGACGTGCGTGATGCCATCGAGCAAGTGCTTGAGCAACTAGACAACGGCAGCTTACGGGTTGCAGAAAAAAAGGACGGCGAATGGGTCGTCAATCAGTGGGCAAAAAAGGCTGTCTTACTCTCGTTCCGTCTCAACGACAACTACGTTCAAGCAGCTGGTGAGCACGTACAGTTTTATGACAAAGTACCAACTAAGTTTGCCAACTGGACTGAAGCCCAATTTAAAGAAGCAGGCGTACGTGTTGTCCCGCCAGCGGTAGCTCGTAAAGGCTCATACATTGCAGCAGGCGCTGTACTCATGCCATCTTATGTCAATATTGGCGCTTACGTTGATCAAGGGGCGATGGTAGATACGTGGGCAACGGTGGGCTCATGTGCTCAAATCGGTAAAAACGTGCATTTATCAGGTGGCGTTGGTATCGGTGGTGTATTAGAGCCATTACAAGCCAATCCAACTATAATCGAAGACAACTGCTTCATCGGTGCACGCTCTGAGATCGTTGAAGGCGTGATCGTAGAAGAAGGCGCTGTTATCTCTATGGGCGTCTATATCGGTCAATCTACGCGCATCTATGACCGCGAAACGGGTGAGATTCATCGTGGCCGCGTACCAGCAGGCTCAGTTGTGGTACCAGGTAGCTTACCTTCAGAAGATGGCACGCACAGCTTATACGCCGCTATCATCGTGAAAAAAGTGGATGCACAGACCCGCGCAAAAACCGCTGTAAATGAGTTGTTGCGTTTGGACTAAACCCCTCCCAAGTACGATCTTTATTTTTAACAAAAAAAGATGCTGGAGAATGACTCCCGCATCTTTTTTGCAGCTTAATATAAGGCATTACGTTATAATCCGCTTTTTATTTTGGTTTTATTAAAACCTAGCACGGTACAATCTATAAACTGTCTTTTATTAAGAGTGATGAATGCTTAATCGCGTTGTCAACATTAACTGTATTTGAAAATATTATGAGTGAGTCACTACTACGCACATCTACCATTCCTGTCACTGACCCTGAAGCGGGTCTACGTTTAACAGAAATCTTTTACTCATTACAAGGTGAAGCGCTAACGTCAGGCTTACCAACGATATTTGTGCGCCTCACTGGCTGTCCGCTGCGCTGTGTCTATTGCGATACCGAATACGCCTTTATAGGCGGCGAGCGTCAATCATTGGACACCATTATAACGACGATCAAACGCTATCCTTGTAAACGTATCTGTCTGACGGGCGGCGAACCATTGGCTCAGCCGAACGCCATTGCCTTGATCAAACGCTTGCTGAGCGATGGCTATGAGATCTCCCTTGAAACAGCTGGCGCCCTCACGGTAGAAAATGTACCAACGGCCGTGAGTAAAGTGATGGATCTCAAAACACCAAGCTCAGGCGAAGCCGATAAAAACTTATGGTCAAACCTCGACTACCTCACACAGCATGACCAGATTAAGTTTGTCATCATGAATCGTGAGGATTATAACTGGGCGAAAACCAAACTGTCTGAACACAAGCTCAATGAATTGGTGGGCACGGTGTGGTTTTCTCCAATGTTCAATATCGCAGATGATGTCAATGAAGACACTGGCCCCGATGTGCCCGTATTGGCGCGCGACCTTGCAGAATGGATATTGGCTGATGCCCTGCCTGTACGCTTTCAGTTGCAACTGCACAAAATCATTTGGGCAGACGCCAAAGGTAAATAGCACACTAACCGTTAAACAGCCACTATTAATCAATAATAAGCCAAGGATAAGGGCGTAGGTATGATCAAACTCATTTTATTGGGCTTATTGGCGGGTGCGTTCTTTAGTTCAACGTTTGTCCTAAACGAGCTTATGAGTGCAGCTGGTGGGCACTGGTTTTGGTCTGCAAGCCTACGTTACGCTTTTATGTGGTTGATTCTCACAGCCCTTATTGGGATGCAGCATGGCGCGGGTCGTATCAAGGCGCTGATGGCTATTTTTCGTCAACATTGGGGTTTTTGGTGCATTACTGGCAGTATTGGCTTTGGTATATTTTATACGGGTATTTGCTATGCTGCTGACCATGTTGCTGGCTGGGTTGTTGCCGCGACTTTTATGTTTACAGTGGTCGCAAGCCTACTCGTATTACTGGCGTTTGGGCAGCGTTTTGATAAAAAATTCATTGTCTATGCGCTGTTAGTGTTTGTCGGTGTCGTGCTGGTGAATGTTAGTGAAGGACTGCACGCTGCCTCGTTATTGGACAGTCAGGCAGCGCCCATGACGGACATGCTACTGTACGGTGCCATACCGGCGCTAGTGGCAGCCTTTAGCTACCCCATTGGCAATCAGCTGGTTTGGCAAGTCTCTTATAATGCACGTCATCGTAGCGCTGAGCTGCTGTCTACCAAAGAAGCGCCTATTCAGCAAAGTGATATCGGCGAGCACACCAGCGCACTGATCACCGAAGCCCCTGTTTTATCGACTGACATAGATCATATGCCAGACGTAGCCGGCCCCGTACGCATCACCTCCTCTAATCAAGCCTTGCCTAACTCATTTTTACAACGTCTTATCGCGCGCATACCAGCGATTGAAACCACTTTACTGCAAAACGCTTTTAACAAAGTGTGGTTAATGACGCTTGGGAGTTTGCCATTTTGGCTGGTTTTAGGCATTATAGTGCGCCCTGATTTGCCAGACACTTCCCAACTATTCAACACGTTACTTGTCGCTTTATTGGCCGGAGTAGCAGCAACCAGTATTTTTTTGTATGCTCGCGAAAAAGCAGAAACGTCAAGTGAAGTGGCTGGCGTTGATGCAACACAAGCCAGTGAGGTGATATTCGCCTTAATTGGGGGCATGTTATTGCTCAACAACACCATACCATCGGCCATGGGCTTGATTGGGATCGGACTGATTATCGTAGGACTCATACTGTTTGCAAAAGATGGATAAACAGTGGCCTGATACTGAGCCACTTCTTTTTACACTATCGGTATAACCTCTCAATATACGTTCCGTTTAAAACACATACTCAAGCCACTTTGATGGGCGCTACTTGGCAACATAACCATGGTTAATGATTTGATTTTTCCTGATATTCTATTATATTTGTTAGACATGGTGGGCGTGATTGCTTGCGCGATAGCAGGGACGCTACTGGCTCAACACAAAGGTTTGGATATCTCAGGCTGCATCTTGGTTTCTATGGTCAATGCCATCGGTGGTGGTACGCTGCGTGATATGGCGCTTGATCGTCATCCACTATTTTGGATGACGGATCTCAATTATGTGATCGTCATTACAGTGACATCACTGATACTACAGATGTTCTTTCACCTGTATCATAAAATTGATAATGCCCTTAAACTCTTTGACGCCATTGGACTGGCAGCTTTTAGTGTGATTGGCTTTAAGGTGGCATTGACGCAGGACATGTCCCCTATCATCGCTATTATGATGGGTGTTTGGACGGCCATTGTCGGTGGTCTGCTACGCGACATTATCTGTAATGAGATACCGCTGGTACTACAGCGTGAGATTTATATCACTGCCAGCATTGCAGGATCTGTCACATATTTACTTTTACAATCCTTCGGTGTCAACGCTGGTATCAATGAGTTCATTATGCTATTTGTTATCTTTGCAGTGCGGATGCTAGCGCTTAGATTTGATTGGCATCTGCCCTCTATTCGCTTGGTGGCATAAAAGGCGTTTAACACCACTGTAGAATGGGTTTACGCTTAGTGCTCCCCCTACCGCTTGATAATATTCACAATGAGTGAGATTTGCGCATGTTGGCTATCGCATTGGACCCTGCAGCACTGATCACCACCTTTGACCCGCGCTCTTTGATTTACTTGTTTGACATGATCGGCATTGTCGCTTGTAGTGTGTCGGGCACAATACTGGCCAAGCACAAAAACTTTGATGTGTTCGGCTGCTTACTGGTGTCCATTGTGACCGCTATCGGTGGCGGCACAGTGCGAGACGTCATTTTAAATCGTCATCCATTATTTTGGATGGTAGACATGAGCTACCTTACCGTCATCACTATATCTTCTTTAGTGATGCAAATATTTTTTCACCCTAACTCTCGCCGCGTCGATAAATTCCTCAAACTCTCAGATACCATTGGCCTGTCCGCTTTTACGTTAATTGGTATCAAGGTTGCCGTTGGCATGGGGGCAAATGTTCCGGTGGCCTTACTGCTAGGTGTCATTACCATTGTGGTGGGCGGCATCATTCGCGATATGATTTGCAACGAGATTCCGCTGGTGTTACAGCAAGAGATTTATATTACCGCTGCATTGACTGGCGGCATTCTCTATTTTGTCCTACACCATCTTGGTGTGACCGCTTGGGTTACGGATATCGCGACTATGAGTACGATCTTTACCTTACGCATGCTCGCGATACGCTATGATTGGCAGTTTCCGACATTGGAATGGAAGTATTAAAAGCACTTCACTTTAAAAATAATGAAGCTCTTAGGTCTTTTCTACCACCGCCAAGTCTTTGACCATCAGCTGCAAGCTTTGTTTGCCATTCCATTCATTGATGTCCAACTGAAATAACACATGCACTTGTTTGGCGCGGTAATCCCAAACGCTGCTATCAAAATTAAAATAAATCGCCTCAATCGGATACTGTACATCAGGATAACGCAGCGATAGCTTGAGATGCTTGTCTTTTAACACCTTAAAACTCAACACTTCAAACACGCCATCAAATATCGGCGGCGCAAAACCATGCCCCCAAATATTGGCATCAGCTAACTGCTCTGCAAACCACAAGCTAAAGTCACTCGCTTGTAATGGGCCATCGGTGAATTTCTGCTCTGCAAACACGTCATCATTCATCTGCGACATGACTTCATCAAAAGCTGCTACAAATGCCTCAAAATTCCCGCGCTTAAGGGTCAAGCCTGCGGCCATCGCGTGTCCACCAAAGTGACTGATAAGATCGGGGTAACGCTCAGCGACTTGTTCAATCGCATCACGAATATGCACGCCAGCGATAGAACGCGCTGAGCCTTTGATGGCATCGTCATCGCCCGTACGCTGTGTGTCTGCTGGCGCAAAAACAATGCTGGGTAGATAATGACTTTCTTTTAAACGACCAGCGACAATGCCAATCACGCCTTGATGCCAGTCATCTTGGTACAAAACAATACTACGCTTATGATCGTTGACGGCTTTTTTCTCAGGCTTACTCTGAACGATAACATCGCGACTTTCATCAGTGTCAGTATCAACACCATCAGCCAATGTTTGAACAATACTGTCAGCTTGTGTGCGCATCTCGCCTTCTACTTGACGACGGGTACGATTTAGCTGCTCAAGCTCCTGTGCTAGACGCTGCGCAGTGCCCCAATCTTCAGTCAATAAACACTCAATCCCGATACGCATGTTATCCATACGTCCAGCAGCGTTGATACGCGGACCTAAGACAAAACCAAAATCCTGTGCGTGTAATTGCTTGGGGTCACGTCCGGCTTGTTCTAATAAGGCTAAGATGCCTAAGCAGCAACGTCCTTGGCGAATAGCAGCAAGTCCATGATGCACTAAGATACGGTTGTTTTTATCCAGCACACCAACATCAGCAATCGTACCAAGCGCCACTAAGTCTAAGTACTGACTGACTTGTACCGTAGACTTGCCAGCTGTACGGCGCAGTTTGGCCAGTCGCCCGAGCACATAAAAGGCCACGCCTACCCCAACCAGCGCCTTACTGGTAAAGCTGCAATCAAGCTGATTGGGATTGACCACGGCCTCTGCAGGCGGTGTTTCTTTCGTCGTTAGATGATGGTCAGTAATAATGACCGTTATACCATCTGCCTGCGCGCGCGCCACGCCCTCATGACTAGAAATGCCGTTGTCTACCGTCACTATCATGTCCGGCTGATAAGTTTCGATACCCAACTCAACAATCTCTGGTGTCAAACCATAGCCGTATTTGAAGCGATCCGGTACTAAGAAATCAACCACCGCGCCCATTTTTGTGAGCGCGCGCATCATCAGCGCCGTGCTGGTCGCGCCATCACAGTCAAAGTCACCAACGATTAAGATGCGCTGTTGGGCATCAATCGCCTCATCTAGTAGACGTACCGCTTCTGTGACACCGTGCAGCATCTCAGCGGGCAACAGACCAGATAGTCCCGTATCAAGCTCGGTAAGTTCAGTGATACCGCGGCCTGCGTACAGACGAGCAAGCGTTAATGATTGGGCAGCAAGTGGTTGCAACGCGACAGGCAACTCGTCAATGCGAGTATGGGTATAGCGGGGAGTTAAATTTAGCATGGACGTATTCTACTGGCTTTACGAGAGGCTCACAACGACAATTTTTAACGTCTCAGTCCATAAGATCACCTCGTACTTACAAAAACGGTGCATAGTGACGTAATTTTCTGCATTTTGCTACAAAGCTATGATTGTATGCCGCTTATAAATCCATAGAATAGGAGTCATCTGAAGTATTTGTTCTCTATTTTAATCAATTTTTTATAAGGAAATCCTATGAAAACGACACCACTCGCTGAAAAACTACCAGACACCATTGATCCAAATCTAGACCTTGATAAAGTCAAAAAAGAATGCCAAAAGTTAGTAAAGAAGCGTGCTAGAGTGTCAGCTGGTGTGGCTATTGTACCGGTGCCATTTTTTGATGTCGCAGTTGATGCGGGCATGCTCACCCAGCTTGTCCCTGAGATCAGTGAACGTTTTGGTTTGATTGAAGATCGCAAATCAGCGATTGACTTACAATCAAAAGAAGTCCACTGGCGTGCGGTTAAGGATCGTACGGTAGACTTTGCGGGTCTCATGGCGACACGTGGCCTCGTCAAAAAAACCATTCAAACTTTCGGTGGTCGTATCGCAGCCAAACAAGTAACGAAGTTTGTTCCACTAGGCGGACAACTGGTTGCCGCAACGATGGGTTACACCATCTTTAAGAAAATCGCCAACGACCACATCAATGACTGCTATAAATTGGCCAAAGACATCCAAAAAAAGCAACACGGTAAAAATGTCTAACCACAGTTAGTCAATGCTGCATCATGTTCACCAGTTAAGACTTTAAGTCTTAACTGGTTTTTTATTGCCTAACGCTAGAACTGCTAAGACTGACGCTTAATTAGGATGACATCATAAATCCTATTGTTTTTCCTGTGTAAGTTATGAATAACGCGGTTAAAAATATGCAATAATCACAAACGTTTTCAAACAGCGCGCTTTTGATTTCCACTCAAAAAACTTAAAGGACTTTCCTATGAAAAAATACGTTGCTTCTACTCTCTTACTCGCCACTTTTGCCTTAACTGGCTGTACCACGACAGGTGGTGTTAATAACAGTACAGGTAACGCTATCGGTACAGCAAACGAGATTGGTATGAACGTCTTTAAAGCAGCCATTGACAATCAGTGCCGTAGCCAAATTGAGAAACAAAACGCATGGCGTATTGCGAGTGTGGCCATGACTGAAACACAAGAAGAAGCGGTAAAGAGTAATGTTTGCGGCTGTGTCAGTGAGCAAGCACCGCAGCAAGTCACCATTGTGGAACTTGGAAATGCTGCTATAGACTCGCAATATCGCACGCAGCTGGTAGCGAGAGTCGTCGCAAAGTCCCTACAAAGCTGCTACGCAAGTTTTACTAAATAAGTCGCTATAAAATACAAAAAAAGGGAGACGTGAAATGTAACGCTCCCTTTTGTTTCTACAATTTTTAGTACCGCTCATATCATAGGTCAGTAGGTGGCTTAGAGGGTAAAGCGGCGGTAGAAGGCAATACCTTATTTCGACGAAAATACTTGGAAGAGCCATCGATAATTTTGCTCACTTCTTTGATCAGATCATCGATGACATCATCATAAACACCATGATTCAGCTCAGTCTCAAATGAGGTAAAAGGATGTTTACGTGATGCTGAGCTTACTTCTGTCACCCCTTCTTTGCTATAAAAAATATCGACACGACCATCACTATTTAACACGCAGTTTAGTAGACCGCCTTCAAGCTCCATCTCGACGCGCTCAGGCATAAAAATATAATCATCTACATCAATGAGCTTCTTTTCTACTTCTCGTTTAAAAAACGATTTGATATCAAACATAGACCGTTCCTTCACTTAAAAATTTATAAAATACGTTAGCACGCCTGACTTTGTAATCCACGTCTAGCATTTATCTGTATGCTTTGTCG
This sequence comes from Psychrobacter namhaensis, assembly GCF_016107545.1. GTDB lineage: Bacteria > Pseudomonadota > Gammaproteobacteria > Pseudomonadales > Moraxellaceae > Psychrobacter > Psychrobacter namhaensis. The sequence continues at coordinate 75,518 of NZ_JABASS010000005.1, read as the reverse complement.
CTCGTGCCTTATGTATTTAGCCTATAAGATACGTAGGCATTTTTTAAGGTGGGATATGTAAAACTGCGTTTGATGTTAGTAAAAATGTACTGTCAATGTCCGTTCTCTTCGTAGATATCGGGTGCTGTTTCAGATACTAGCCAGCTTTTAAGCCACACAAAACATTGACACAAAAAAGTGAGTCACAAACTGGGCAACTCACCTCTTTTACTTCTAAATACCATCCAAACTAAACGGCTAGATTAAATGCGCTTTAAGCTCAAGCACCTTATCACGCGTTTTTGCCGCCTCTTCAAACTTTAAGTCACGAGACATTTGCTGCATCTGTTTTTCCAGACGCTTAATCTCTTTGGCCAATAAATCCGGACTACGCAAGATATTAATATCGACATCAGGCAGGTTACTCTTAACTGGAATGGCTTGATTGTCATTGGCATCCAAGCTTTCACCCGTATCAATCTTATCGGTGATACTACGGCGCGCGCCTTTTGGCGTGATATTATGCTCAAGGTTAAAAGCAATCTGCTTGTCACGGCGACGGTCAGTCTCATCTATCGCTTTTTGCATACTTGGTGTGATGCGATCGGCATAGAGAATGGCCTTACCATTTAAGTGACGCGCAGCACGGCCAATGGTCTGAATGAGTGAGCGCTCAGAGCGCAAAAATCCCTCTTTATCTGCATCAAATATAGCAACCAATGACACCTCTGGCATATCCAAGCCTTCACGCAACAGGTTAATACCCACCAAGACATCATGGACGCCAGTGCGCAGCTCATGAATAATCTGCATACGCTCAACCGTATCGATATCTGAATGCAAATACGCCACTTTGACGTCATATTCTTTTAGATAACTGGTCAAGTCCTCTGACATGCGTTTGGTCAAAGTGGTAATCAGTACGCGCTCATCTTTTTCGCGGCGCTTGGTAATCTCGGATAGCACATCATCGACCTGCGTCAACACAGGACGTATCTCAATCTCAGGATCGATCAGGCCCGTGGGACGTACCACCTGCTCGACGACTTGTTCGCTATGCTCTAACTCATACAACGCAGGCGTCGCACTCACATAAATGGTCTTGGGTTTGATACGCTCCCATTCTTCAAACTTCATGGGACGGTTATTCATCGCACTTGGTAGACGAAACCCATAATTGACTAAGTTCTCTTTACGGGATCTATCGCCTTTATACATCGCGCCAATCTGCGAGACAGTCACATGCGACTCATCAAGGAATAGCAGCGCATCCTCTGGAATATAATCAAACAACGTCGGCGGCGCTTCTCCTGATGGACGACCAGACAGATGCTGCGAGTAGTTTTCGATACCGTTACAGTAGCCAAGCTGCTGAATCATCTCTAGATCATATTGCGTCCGCTCTTTAAGACGCTGCGCTTCAACCAGCTTATTATTATCACGGAAATACTCCAAACGTGGCTCTAACTCTTCACGAATGGTGTGGCTCGCCGCTTCTAGCTTATTACGCGGTGTCACATAATGTGACTTGGGATAAATCGTAATGCGTGGCACGCTACGCACGGTTTTTCCTGTCAACGGATCAAACCATGTGATTTTTTCCACTTCATTGTCAAATAAGTGCACACGTACAGCCAGTTGTTCAGATTCAGCAGGATAGATATCGAGTAGCTCACCGCGCAAGCGATACGTACCACGGCCAAAGTCCAGCTCGTTACGCGTGTATTGCATTTCGACCAGACGTTTAATCGTCGCCGTACGATCTATCTGATCACCAACGACCACATGTAGCAGCATTTTTAGATAACTTTCTGGATCACCCAAACCATAGATACACGATACCGAGGCGACAATAATCGCATCACGGCGCTCTAACAAGGCACGCGTGGCTGACAAGCGCATCTGGTCAATGTGATCGTTGATGGCGCTGTCTTTTTCGATAAAGGTATCACTAGCGGCGACATAAGCTTCAGGCTGATAGTAGTCATAATAACTGACGAAATATTCAACCGCGTTATTGGGGAAAAATGACTTAAACTCGCCATATAACTGCGCGGCGAGCGTCTTGTTGTGCGCCATGATAATGGTCGGCCGTTGACACTCAGAGATAACCTTTGCCATCGTATAGGTTTTACCAGAACCAGTCACACCCAGTAGCAACTGCTCATCCATTCCAGAATTGATACCGCCAACGAGCTTTTCAATCGCTTGGGGCTGATCGCCTGCTGGTTCAAAATCCGTCACCATCTCAAAGGCACGACTCGATATTTGCGTCCCTGACGCATTAACACCACTAATTTCAGCCTCGCCTTGGAGCTGAGTGGCCAATTGGTTTAACTGACGCGACGAGCGCGGTTCAGGCATTCGCATAATGGCTTACTTCTTTTAAAAGTTTATAACAATATGGGGTCTGAATATGGATTTTTAAAGGATGGTTAAAAGGATGGTTATAGGCTTTGTCTATGACTTGCCGTGGGAAATACGAACCCGTATCTAAGCGTATAAAGTGACTCTTAATTATAAGCACACCCTTTATAAGCGTACCCTTTATAACAGCACTATCCATAAAAGCATTACTGCTAAGTGTGCCTAAGATAGTTATATAAAACGCCCATAGCATCCACTCCATTTACAAAGCTTTTCATGGTTAACAAACTCATTACACGACCACCTAACAAAGCATAACGCTTAAGGGTTTCATACCCTATTTAAGCTGGTATGATTTATAACGAATCAACAAGCAGTACCGACGTAAAATATCAATAAAAACAAGTTAGACATTCCATTCAATAAAATAACGATATAACGGAGTAAAATATGAGAGAACGTTACGCAAGTGGTATTAATGATGAAACTGCCAAAAAAATGGTTGATCTGCTAAACGCTAATTTAGCAAATCTAATTGACTTAAGCATGGACAGTAAGCAGTGCCACTGGAACCTACAAGGCACAGGCTTTATCGGTGTGCATCAGCTATTAGACGATACTTATGAGCGTTTGACAGAGGGCTATGACACTGTGGCTGAACGTATTGTTATCTTGGGCGGCAAAGCAAATGGGATCTCAAAGCGTGTGGTTGAAGATTCTATTTTGGAAACTTATCCTACTGATATTACCGAAGTCGATCAACATGTCCGTGAGCTTACCAACCGCTATAAAACAATCGCCGCCTCACTACGCGAAGCGATCGATACTGCAGGCGAAGCCGGAGACGAAGATACCGCTGACGTACTGACAGAAGTAAGCCGTATCATCGATAAAGATGCGTGGTTCATTGGTGCCAATGCGCCAAAAAAATAAGCTTTCATAATCTAAATTATTGAAAGATGAGCGTGATAAAAGATAAAACACAAAAAAGGTCGCCTAAAATAGGCGACCTTTTTTAGATGCGTCTGAGCTTTTTTTTAACGTCTGACTTTTAACGCCTGATACTAGCCGAATTCCGGAAAATCACGTATAAACCTTTCAGACTTCCACTAACTAAAAGATACCTTTGATAATTTGTTTCATCTGCGGCAGTAATGCTTCTAACTGCCTTTCAGCTTCGCTAGTATCGTCCGGTAGTGATTGCTTTAAAAAATCTGCCGTGATTTGTGGCTGCTTGGCTAAAACACTTTGACCGATTACCGTATCGTAAAACCCGATCTGGGCATCGACTTCTGCCTGCGTGTAATAAGTCTTCGCCGCATTGACGTAAGCTTGGGTCAATGTTTGCTCATTAGCTGCTTCACCAATACTCTCGGTCATTATTTTGCTGTATTGACCCAAAACATTTTGTATTTGTTCTTGCAGCTCACGCTGGCGCGTACTTGACGCTTTATTTTCTGGTAAATGTTTTCTATTTTGGGCTTGTTCGTGAATGGCTTCGATAGTGGCTTTTTGCCCTTTGACGATAGATTTTATTTGCTCATCGATGTGCATCACTTGCATCAACTTAATGACAGACGCATCCGTCGGTGCAGTCATGTTATGACTCCGATTAACCACCCGCCTTGTAAAGACATCACTATTAAACGCCTCTGTCTGCTTAGAAGCTATTACTTGCTGCTGAGTAGGCTCACTATGAATAATCAGTTCAGCATTCGCTTGTGTCAGGCTACCTACTATCAGCGCCATCCATAGTGCCCTGCTCAATACTTGCGTGATGGGCAGACACATACTCGTGTTTTTAATAACTGCCTGTAGACGGTATCTCATAGAACACTCTCGCTATTAAGCATGTCAGTCGTGCTTTTACTTTAGTGATTTAGCGGCTAGATAAATTCAGTACGTCAGCACTGGGTGCCGAGAGTGTTAAAATAGCCTCTTGAAACAGGGGATTGGCACGGAACTGGTTCTCAATGTCTTCAAATTTTTGCGCGATCTCTTTTTCTTTTTGATTACCCGCGATGTCTACTGCCGCCACCATAAATATTTTTTTGGGACCTACCCATTCTAAATGTAGGTACGAGACGCTATCAATGTCTGGATGATTGAGCAGCTCACTCAATACGTAGGTATGTATTCTATCTGATACTTTATAACCCACCAAGAAATCCCGATTACGACTGATCAGAAAGATAGCCACCACGCCTAGTAGTAGCCCCACGATAATAGAACCTAATGCATCCCAAAACGGCTGACCTGTATAAGCATGCATGCCCATCGCTGCCGCAGCAATAACCAAACCAATCACAGCAGCCAAATCTTCAAAAAATACGCCGCGTAGTGTTGGGTTTGACGTATCGACCACATAACCGATGGCGCTGATATTAATTGCTTCACCGTGCTTTTTACTTTGGAGGTAAGCTTGTACTAAAGAAAATCCTTCAAGGACAAAAGCTACGGCCAATATAATAAAACCAATCGTATAATTGGTCTCACTCTCTGGTGCGTTCCACTCAGTGATGCCCGTATAAATAGACACAATAGAGCCTGCCATAAAAACGCCAAAAGCGGCAATCATTGACCAAACGTAGGATTCTTTACCGTAGCCTAGCGGATGGTTTGCGTCCGCCGGTTTGACGGCTTTTTTTTCAGCGACAATTAATAATGTGCCATTGCCTGCATCGGCCCAAGAGTGAGCGGACTCCGCTATCATAGAAGCAGAACCAGTCATGAATGCTGCTATGGTTTTTGCAATCGCAATGATAAGGTTTGCCCCAACGGCAATCAACACCGTCACCAATGAGCCAGAGTGTTGCTTATCTTTGTTTGGTACGGTTTCAGAAGAACCATTAGAGTCCGAATGAGTCAGAGCAGTAGAAGTGCGGTCAATGTTGATCTGGCTTATACCACGAGAACGCCTCGTGTGCGGCGTGGATTGATGAGTAGCAGGACTAGGTAAATTGTCTTTTGATGGCTTCAAACTCATAATAGCCTCAGTAAAATAACATCTGTTTAACCACTGTCTTCAAAACAGACTGACTATGTCGTAGGACTGACTTTAGCTGTCCCAATGACTGACATAAAAGTTCGCGTATTCTTAGATAAAGCGTCAGTAGATTTTTAGGGTGTGGGGAGTAATTTTAGATGATTCGCGGTGGACAAACTGTCTGTTAAGCCGTTGTTTGCCGTTCTATGCAAACTGGCTTTTATTGATCCCGCTCTCCGATCATATCTCCCTCTCCAAAATCGCAGCTTGGACGATGTGAGCTTTCCATACGCAAGTTTTTACGTTCCAGCGCGGCATCAGCGCGGCACTGCTGCATCTCATTTTTAATATTAAGCGGTGGCGCAGGTGTCGGCTTGCCATTGTCATCAATAGCCACCATCGTAAAATAACAACTGTTGGTATGGCGCACTGTGCGGGCTCGGACGTCTTCTGCTTCGACTCGAATCCCAATCTCCATTGAGGTATTTCCTACATAATTGACACTTGCGGCAAAAGTCACCAACTCACCAACGTAGATAGGCTCACGGAACATAACCTGATCCACAGACAAGGTCACTACATAGTTACCGCTATAGCGACTGGCACAGGCATAAGCGACCTGATCAAGCATCTTTAGCAAATCCCCACCATGGACGTTACCGATGAAGTTCGCCATATCTGGTGTCATGAGTATCGACATATACAGCTCATGGTTTAAAGGGGCTTTTTTGGCAGTCGAGCTGGTATTATATTGCGGCATAACAATCCTCAAATTGTCTAAAACTTATTTATTATGAGTATCAGTTATACAGTAGCGTGCGACACAGCTCAAACAGTCATCTGTCGACTAACGGTCTAAGTTATGTAAACTGTCATCTTGATCGTGGTGGCAGCACTTTAGGTCAACCAATGAAAGCGGTAAGCAAGCCAAGCAACCATCGCACTAACTGAGCCTGTTAAAATACCACCCCAAGCAAAGTCAACTAACGCTGTGTCTAAGGTAAAGCCTTTATACAGGGCCAAACTGGTAAAGTCATACGTCCCATAAGCCATCAGCCCAATTAAGCCACCGAGTAAGAAAATATGACCGATTGAAGTGCCCGCTTTGATTTGTGGGTACAGAACCAATATACAAAGCGCCAATATGTAAAACATATAAAACACACCTGCGGCGACCATATTTGGCTCATCAGCCAATAAGTGACCGATACGTGCCTCATAAAAAGCCCCTTTCATGGTCGTTAACCAAACCGCATCAACGCCCAAAAATATGACCACAGCAGCAAGATAGACAAATACGTATCCCATAACCACATCCTTGTATTAAGATTATTGTCGGCACCACTTATAAAGGTAGCGCATGTTGGTTGAACGCCTCTTGGTCATTATCGTTCATAAGTTGATCCATAAAGCGACAGCTTTGCTCCTCACTCACCCTGTCATCGAAAGACCCATCAGAGAAGTGCATCGTGTCAATGTTGTTAGGCTTCACTGCAGTCACTTGTACCACGCCAATGGTCCGTTCTAAAAATCCCCCTTCACAGTAGCAAAAGTAAAAGTTCCATAAACGAATAAAGGCGTCATCATAACCAAGCGCTTTGATTTCTGTACGCTGCGCCATAAATGCGGTACGCCAATCCCTCAGCGTGTGCGCGTAGTCAAAGCCATAGTCGTGTAGCTGTTTGATGACCATGTCGGTCTGCTCAGTAAACTGTGTGTTTAGCTCTTGATTGGATAACAGACAGCCACCAGGAAAAATGTGTGTCTGAATAAAATCGACCGATTTTATGTAGTCTTGGTAATTTTGGTCATTGAAGGTAATCGCTTGCAATACCATTAGTCCCGTGGGTTTGAGCAAGCTATTGCACTTGGCAAAGAAAGTCGGTAAATATTCATGCCCGACCGCTTCAATCATCTCAATACTGACCAGTTTGTCGTACTGCCCTGTCAGCTCACGATAGTCTTGCTTAAGTAGTGTGATTTTATCAGACAGTCCAGCGGCTTTGACTCGGCGCTTCGCCTCACAATACTGCGCATCAGAGATGGTCGTTGTTGTTATGTGACAACCATAATGCTGGGCGGCATAAATAGCAAAACCACCCCAACCCGTCCCAATTTCGATAACGTGATCATCAGGGGTAAGTTGTAGACGCTGACATATAAGCGCCAATTTTTACTGCTGCGCATCGCTAAGTGTCATCTCAGGCGTACGATACACGGCTGAAGAATACATCATCGTATCGTCCAAAAAGCGCTGATACATATCATTACCCAAGTCATAATGCGCTAGGATATTAGATTTGGCGCCAGATTTATCATTACTACGCAGTTGATGCTTCGCTTTCTCAAATGCCTTACTCACGCCAGCAAAGCGACTCTCTAGTTTATTGAGTAATGCCAAGTTACGCGCTGCCAAGCGAATCAGTCCCGTTAAATCATCCGTATCCCATTCACCATTAATATAGCTGTCTGCCAGCGCTATAGAGCCACCCAGTAACAGTTGACGATACACAGCGCTGTCATGAATCATCAAGGTGACATGTAATGGATGACGACCAACCGCTGAACTGCTAGCAACGCTAGATGACACGCTACCAAAGCTGCTTGTAGTAGGTGCCTGTTCACCAAATGCTTCGATTAAGGTAAGTCGGCCGAACTGAATGTGCTTTAGGGCTCGAAATATGAGTTTTCTTGCCAATTGATTTATTCCCTCATTCATGGGTCGCAAAACAGCGCTCTCGTTGGCTATTTTGTTCAGCCGTACGGACAGTTTCTCTAATGCTGAGCTGGGTGCGCGGTCGGTTGGTCGTGCTGGCATTGTGTGTTCATCCTTGTATAGGCCTTCTGTAGTCTCGTATTTTATTTCTGATACTCTTTGAGCTCTCCATCGTTAAGAGTCAGCTTTTTGAGTGTTTGCTGGGTGCTGTTGGCTATTGACCAGTTTTTCATCATAGTTTACATACGGCACTTTTTTGATCGCATAAAGTTTAAAAGCGTGCCAATAGACACGCGTTAAAGACGTTATATTCATGAGGGGGTTTTGTCGCAAGCTTTGACGGACAGAGGCATCAGTCAAAGCTGTGCCTGACATCTTTATCCCCGTTTTTAACACGTCACCGCGCTCATCACTGATATCAATAGCAATACGAACCTGCAAACCATTGTTTGGCTGCCCTTTTGCCTCGTCTTTTGTTGTACTCTTTATGGTCACCTGCCAACGATAGAGCTGATCGATAGGGTTAAAGGGGGACACATGGAAGTTTTTATCGTGGCAAAACTCAGTACGCTCACCTTCTAACAAAAACCCATAATAATGACGCTTATTCCATGGCGTGTTAGAAACCTCAGCCAACAAATGGGTGGGTACCTGCTGCTTATCAAAACCCAAATAAAAATTGACTGGGCTAAAATAGAGGCCAGCATTGCGACAAACCACAAGTCCGACCGTCTCGCCTAACGGCGCACTGCCCATTTGAGCGATAAATGCTTGTTGTAAACGATGCTTAAGTGCTTGAACCTGATCCAACTGGCTATTGATATTAGTATTATTATTACTGCTTAGGCTATTTATTCCCTGCAAATAGTCATCAGGACAAAACTGCTGCAAAGCCTTTTTCTTTACTGAAAATAACGGCCATTGTATTGCTAATAGTCTCTTTGGCAGAATTAAGGTTAGTCCTAATTTTTTCAGGATTTTACTTTCACCAATGGCTGCCGTACTGATGTCAGGGAGCGCCTGTCCTGCCGCTAAGGCGCTAATATTGATCCCCCAATAACGATAAGGGTAACTAAACTTATGTACGTTTGGCAGCAGCCTGCTGTGCCATGTTGTGCCGTGGAACAACTGATGGGGCACGGAGGTGTTAGACGAGTGGACTTTACTAGACATAACGCTCTCTTCGTTAGTAATACTTGATTTTAACCCCAAAATTACCGCCCTTTACGACGGCCAAATAACCCTCGGCTTCTCGTTTGAACGCTATCAATGGTCGCGGACTGTAAATGCGCCACATACTCAATCAGCTCTTGATTGGTAGTCGCCGTCGTGACCTGACGTTTATGAAGTTTGCGTGGCTTTGTATCTGCTTTCACGGGTAAGTCCTTATAGCGAAATGGCGTATGGGCGCTATCAGCATCCGGCAGATGAGATGGATCGGCTTCATCTTTTATATCAATATCAAGACCGAGCGCCTGACAGACACGTAATCCACTGCGTACGCCATCTTCATGAAAGCCATTGAACCAGTATGCACCGCAAAAATGTGTATGCAAACCGTTGCCAGAGATACTTAACCATTTGGTTTGAGCTTCAATCATCGCTAGATCAAACACTGGATGACTATAGTCGATACGCTTGACTACCTGTCTCTCATCAATTTGGTGATTCAAAGTGACCAAATAATTATGCTTTTTGGTCAGGCGTTGCAAGATATTCATATGATAGGTCAGTACGGGCTTACTCGATATTTGCACGTTTCCGGTGACTTTAGAAGCTTGCCTCTCTTCTGTCACGTGGCCTGACGATTTTTCATCGATTAAATAGTTCCAGCTTGCCCATGCTAGTGGTTTTTTGGGTAGGACACTGGTATCGGTGTGCAGTACCGCGGTATTTTTGGTAAAGCGGAAGTGACTTAATACTTTAGATTCATCCGTACTGGCATCTTTTAAAATATTGAGGGCGGTGTCTGCATGACAAGCAAAGACGACTTCATCGAACACAAGATTTTCGCTACGATTATTAGCATTACCTTTACTTTGCACCGTCAAAATCACTTGCTCGCCATCACGTACTACGGATTGTACTGGGCTATTGACTCGCACCTTGCCACCCGCTTTGATAAAACGTGGAATCAGTTTATTGACATATTGCTTTGAGCCGCCTTTGATCGTAAACCACTGCGGCCGATTGACCACATCAAGCAAACCATGGTTGTCAAAGAACTGCGCAAAAAATACCAGTGGAAAATCTTGGACTTCATCCAGACTGGTCGACCAAATAGCCGAGACCATGGGCAGTAGATAGTTATCCGTAAACAGATGACCATAGCGTTTTTTTACCAGATAACTACCGAGAGTTTGTTCAGTGAAACGACTCACCTCTTGCCCGTGCGCGCGAGCAGCTTCATAAGCTTGACGCAGCTGCTTGATGTGTTTATTGAACTGTAAGACCTCTTTTATAAACTGCCAAAATTTTGGATTCAGTACATTCTTTCGCTGCGACAATAATGTGTTGAGTGTATGACCGTTATATTCAAAGGCACGTGCCGTATTCTTTACCGAAAAGCTCATATCCGTTGCCTGAAACGGCACTTGTAACTCATGAAGCAAACGAAAGAAATTGGGATACGTACGCTCATTAAAAACAATAAATCCTGTATCTATCACACTGCTCTCTACCTTGCTGCTCTTTGCCTTTTTGCCATCTTGTAGCGCGACATCGATGGTGTTGACATGCCCGCCGATATAATCATTGGCTTCAAACACCGTGATATCATGCTGCGCCACAAGATAATGGGCACAAGTCAGCCCTGACACACCTGAGCCGATAATAGCAACACGCTTTTCCGTTTCGATATCATCACAATTTTCAGCAGTATGCGTATGTTTTTGCGCGGTCTTTTGATTATTTGCACGCTTAAAACGAATAAACGGCATAAAGTGTCCTTCCTATATGGGTAGCTATGTCTTGGTGAGTCGTCCTTTAAATTACTGTAGAGCCTCACTTTTTATTGAGCTTTTCACTAACTTGCTGCCAGACCAAGTCCGGCAACGTACCCAATGCCTTTAACGGTAAAGTCAGTTTTTTCGGAAACTCAATAACCTCATGGCCACTCTCGATACCATCGCGTATGGCTTGGCTTGCCTGCTCTGGAGTCTGAATAAACGGCATAGGAAAGTCATTTTGTTTGGTCATAGGGGTTTCGACAAAACCCGGCACCACTAAGCTGACCGCCACATCGTACGGAGCGAGACTAATCTGCAGGGTTTTCATCAAGTAATGGATGGCGGCCTTTGAACTGCCATACGCTTCAGCCCGCGCAAAAGGCACATAAGCAGATGCGGACCCAATGCCAACCAAGCGGCCTTTTGAGGCAATCAGCTTTGGCAACACGCCCTCAACAGCATGTGATAATGTGCCCATATTCACTGACATGACTCTCATAAACGCCGCACTGTCAAAATTTGGCATGTCCAAATACTCACACATACCCGCCCCACAAATCGCCAAATCTACCTCACTGATTTTGTCAAAAGCTGCGAGCACTTTCTCTCGATTCATTAAATCTAAATCGATGGTATCTGCCCCTAGCGACTTCAGTTCAGCCAACGCCTCATCGTCACGGCCAACGGCATACACGTGATGGTTTTCTAAGAGATAGTCTTTTGTTAACTGCTTACCAATGCCCGAGGTCGCTCCAGTAATAAGGATATGCAGTTTTTTAGAAGAGTCTGTCATGATCAACCTCCTTTTGGTCACACTTATAGGAAAAATCACCGTTTACCCAAGCTTTAATGACTCGTGCTTCTACTTAGAATATCAGGTTAATTTTTATTAAAATAAATTCCGTTTTATGTAATATATCTAAATAATAATAGCGTAAAATAACCATTTTATTGTTGTGGTTTCGCAATCACTTCGCCCCTCATCCTATTAAATCTGTCCGTCATCACGCTGGCAAACCTGCTAAGAAATTCGTCATTTTCTGTTACGACCCCTATAAGACAGTACAATAACCACATGCTACAATGCCAAGATCAAAAGTGCGTAGAGGTCTGAATGCTCACTGATTATTGAGCGTTAACTACCATCACAATACGTCCCTTTTAAAACGTCCCTTTTAAAAAGAAAAATAGTGCGGCTGGGAGGAATATGTCGACGCCTATTCTGCAATAGCACAATAAGCGAGGATACCTTACCCCAACCAAGCACTTTTTTGCGTCAAGATATTACTTTGAACGGATAACTGCTTAAAAAGACAAGGCGTGAAGCTGTCTGGCGTCATGTTTTAATAACCCTTAACAGTTTATATAATCAATAACACGTCTTCACTAACCCACTCCAATGTAAAAAGGATCTCTCATGAGCGAGTTGCAACTGTCTGACCGCGTCAACAACATCAAACCATCACCTACGCTAGCGATTACCAATAAAGCCAAAGAGCTCAAAGCAGCGGGCAAAGATATTATCGGTTTGGGCGCTGGTGAACCTGATTTTGATACCCCTGAACACATCAAAAAAGCAGCCATCGATGCGATCAATGACGGCTTTACTAAATACACGGCTGTCGATGGTACGCCAGAGCTAAAGACCGCCATCATAGAGAAATTCAAGCGCGACAACGACATCAGCTATGAGCCAAACGAAATCCTAGTATCGGTCGGTGGTAAACAGTCGTTCTTTAACCTTGCCCAAGCCTTTATCAACCCAGGCGATGAAGTCATCATCCCAGCGCCATACTGGGTCAGCTATCCTGACATGGTCATCATTGCAGAAGGCGTGCCAGTCATCGTTAAATGCCCTGCTGAGCAAAACTTTAAGATTACCGCTGAGCAGTTGGAAGCTACCATTACTGACAAGACCAAACTGTTGGTATTGAATAGCCCCTCTAACCCAACGGGTATGATTTATACGTTAGATGAGCTAAAAGCCATCGCTGAAGTACTGAAAAAGCATCCACAAGTCTATGTAGCCTCAGACGACATGTACGAGCATATCCGCTGGACGGGTGATCAGTTCTACAATATCTTAAATGCAGCACCTGAGCTAAAAGACCGCGCGATCATTCTAAATGGTGTGTCTAAAGCGTACGCAATGACAGGCTGGCGTATCGGTTATGCTGGTGGCCCTGCTAAGCTAATCGGTGCCATGAAAAAGGTACAATCACAATCCACCTCATGCCCAACCTCGATTAGCCAAGTGGCGGCAGAAGCCGCAATCAGTGGTGACCAAAGTGTCCTCACGCCGATGGTAGCCGCATTTGAGCAGCGCTGTGACCTTGTAGTTAACGGTTTGAATGCTATTAAAGGCATCACTTGCCTGCGCCCTGATGGCGCGTTTTACGTGTACCCAGAAATCAAACCACTCATTAAAGCCGCTGGTCTCTCATCATGTACGGAGTTTTCAGAATGGTTATTAGACAAAGTCGGTGTGGCCGTGGTCCCTGGTGATGCATTTGGCCTTGGCGGTTACATGCGTATCTCTTACGCAACCGATGAAGCCACCTTAAAAGATGCCTTATCACGTATCGAAAAAGCAGTGGCTGACTTAGACGTTGCCGAATAAGTCATAAAGGGCACTTAGTCTTATAAGTTTTTTTATAGAAAAAGACACCCTATATATTCTATAAGGTGTCTTTTTTTGTAGACGTTTTAGCCATTTTTTAGTAAAAATCTGCTAACTCATCATTAAAATGACAATTTTTACTAATTATGCAAAAAAACGCTTGACGTATTTTTTATCTTTGCTAGAATACGCCCCACTTAGCAAGAACTCATTAGAGACTTCTAAGGCTCGTTGTAGGAAATTAAAGTCTTACAGCCTATTCTCCAATAGCTCAGTTGGTAGAGCAACGGACTGTTAATCCGTGTGTCCCTGGTTCGAGCCCAGGTTGGAGAGCCACATTTTAGTAGTAAATTTCTTGAGTCATCTCTGATTCAATTATGGCATTTGCCAAAACCCTCATCACTTTGATGGGGGTTTTTTTATGGGTGGTTTGTTGTGAGAAATCTCTTATACCTGACACCTCATCTATTTTAAATCTTCAATGAGTGCCTGCATCTCGCTTATTTCACGTTTTTGTGTTTCGATGATTTGATCAGCGAGCTGTCTTACTCTAGGATCTTCTATATCCGCTCTCTCACTGGTCAAAATAGCAATCGAGTGATGGGGGATCATGGCTTGCATCCAATCGACCTGATCGACGGTTTGCTGTGATCTAACGCCCCATATACCTACCGCAAACAGTACGATACTCAACCCATAAATCATTAAATTAATCTTGGTTTTCTTATACATGTTGGCCATAAACGCCAGCATAACCACTGCCATGCCCGCCCCCATGTATAGCGCCATGTAAACTCGAGTCTCACTGAAATACACATGATCCCATTCATAAGTGTTGAAATACATCATGATATACATCAGCACAGTAGACGTAAGAATCATGAGGGTAAATTTCACATAAGGGTTCATCTGGTTTTTCTCGTCATGATTCATCGGTCAGTCTCCATCAATGTTACCAATTTATTGAAGTTTCAATTAAGTGTTTTTGGTTTGAAGACATCAGCTTATAACTGCTGCTCTGCCGACTCCACTTCAACATATACTTGCTTTGTACCATCTTTGTTTATTTGCATGATCTGATACGGTGCAAACTGACCCTGATACTCCATACCCGGACTACCGACAGGCATCCCCGGTACAGCCAGTCCAATGGCTTGCGCCGGTGGATTCTGCAAAAATTCAGCGACGTACTTCGCTGGAACATGACCTTCAAAGACATAGCCATCAGTGGTGATAGCGGTGTGACAAGAGCGTGTCTCAGCAGGCACGCCATAACGATCTTTAATCAGTGATAGATCTGCTGGATGCTCGACAGTCGAGTGTAAGCCATACGACTGTGTGTGCTCTATCCACTCTTTGCAACAACCGCAATTGGCATCTTTGTAAATGGTTGCTGACACATTTTTGAGCAGGTCTGTGTTGTCTGCTGGATTTTCTACAACCACTTGCGCCACTTGGGTAGTCTCTGCCTCAACAGGGCTGCCATTAGAATTATCGATGTCAGACTGCCCACAAGCTGATAACACAGCAGCTACTAAAAAAACAGCCGACCCTTGAATAAACGTAGGTAAATAGCGATAAGACTTCCTATTAGACATAGTAGTAAAAATAGTCATAGACACTTCTCATTTCATTGAATGGGGAATACAGCCTTAGAAAAAGTACGTGGAGATAAGCTCCTTTCTAGCTCAAAAGCAGCCTAAAAACAATAAATAATTATAAATCAAACACTTAATAAAATCTACAGACACAAAAAAACCTCAAACAATCTAATGTTTGAGGCGAAACTTGCTTAAACTTAATAGTCTAAATTCGTTTTAAATATGGCGCAGCGGACGGGACTCGAACCCGCGACCCCCGGCGTGACAGGCCGGTATTCTAACCAACTGAACTACCGCTGCTTAGGTCGTCTTAGCTTATTTATCCACTCGCTAAGAAGTGGTGGGTGATGACGGATTCGAACCGCCGACATTCTGCGTGTAAGGCAGACGCTCTACCAACTGAGCTAATCACCCTTCGAACAATTGCTAGGCAATTTATTCAACATCAACTGAGCCCTAAGTTTGTCACTAAGCTCCGTTGCTGTGGGTGTGTATTATATAGATTTACAGTTGGCTGTCAAACGCTATTTTCCAGTTTTTGCGATATTTTACGCATTTTTATTAAAAATTCTAGCAAGCATATGTTTTTATTGATTTTATATTTTTATAAAAAACCCATATTTTTTTAGGTTCAATACTTATTTATTGGTGAGTGCTTGCTCGATATCGTTTTTGATCGCGTCTGGCTTGGTGGTTGGGGCATAACGTTCGATAACTTGCCCATCGTTACCAATCAAAAACTTGGTGAAATTCCATTTAATACCATCGGTGAGCACACCGCCCTTTTGACTTTTAAGCCATTTAAAGAGTGGATGCGCCTCATCGCCATTGACATCGACCTTTGCCATCATTGGGAAGCTGACACCGTAGTTCTTTTGACAAAACGCGCCAATCTCATCATTACTACCGGGATCTTGGTTACCGAACTGATTACAAGGAAAGCCGATGATGACCAACCCTTGCTCTTTATACTGTTGATACAGCGCTTCTAGTCCTTCGAATTGCGGCGTAAATCCACATTTGCTCGCGGTATTGACGATGAGTAACACCTGACCTTGATAGTCAGAAAACGCTTGTGAGGTGCCATCCATGCGCTCAGCAGTAAATTCATAAATAGGGCTCATCATTTATCCTTAAATTGACTGATTTGTTGGGGGTGTCTATTAAGCATTTATACCTCATTCACCGTATAAATAATACTAAAAAGGAAGCCTCACGCGCTTCCCTTTTATCCCTCTAACATTATGTCACTGACTGCAAGAGTCGATACTACTTCTCAGACTTATCCAAATCAATAGAAACAGAGTTGATGCAGTAGCGCATCCCTGTGGTCTCACGCGGTCCATCAGGGAAAACGTGACCCAAATGGGCACCGCAGTTGCTACACGTTACTTCTGTACGAGTCATACCTAGCGAGTTATCGACATGCTCTTCAATCGCGTTGTTATCGATGCCTTGATCGAAACTTGGCCAACCGCAGCTGGCATCAAATTTACTAGATGAGTCGAACAAACTGGCCCCGCAGCCTTTACAGCGGTAAATACCATCATCAGTCGCATCGTTATAGACACCTGTAAACGGACGTTCTGTGCCTTTTTCGCGCATCACATGATACTCATCAGCGCTCAGACGCTCTTTCCAGTCAGCTTCGGTTAACTGGCTGATTTCTTCTTTGCTTAGTTGATTGTCTTGCATAATGTATCCTTATTCGAGTATTTATGATCTCATCTCTGTAACCGTTTTATCGTCATTTTATTATAAGAACGATGCTGTATATCTGCTGGTTATCGACTCACTATTCAAGTCACATGCACAAAGAGTGCTGCCAATATTGTTTGGTTTCCCTATTTTAAGCGAGATTGGCTACGTTAAGCTTGTGTTTTTATCAGTATCTCGTGACAGAGACAGTAATGAACTAATTATAAATGCAAGTTATACTTGCATTTCATGAGTAATTTTGAATGAATAACGCCTTGCAATCGCCTTCATTATGCAATAATATCTTGCATTGGTGTTCAAATAAAACGATGCACATTTTGTACTTTAGCTTATCTATTACAAACTCACTGATTATAAAGGCTTAGATCGCTATGTCTGATGACAATAGTAACAGTACGCAAGCGGAACGACTGGTGCGGTTGCGCCGTGAAAAAGGACTCACGGCTGAGCAATTAGCCCAAGCGATGACAGCAGCCGGTGCCAAGGTGAGTCGCGGCGCGATTTCTAATTGGGAGCGTGGAACAAATGGCATTGTGTCCTCTAAGCTACCAACCCTAGCGCGTATCTTGGGCTGTAGCGAAGGATATCTATTACGCGGTGAGCGGCAAAACCAATCTAATGATAAAAACCCGCCTCATTTAAATGTCGCACACACAGCCTCTGATACTCGCAAACATTCACAAAACAACCCGATGAGTGGTCACTCTATGAGTACAATAAAAAAGTCCGATAAACTACAAAACGTTTGCTATGACATTCGCGGCCCTCTATTACAGACCGCTAATAGAATGGAGGCAGAAGGTAAACGTATATTAAAACTTAACGTCGGTAACCCCGCCCCCTTTGGACTAGAAGCGCCTCATGAGATTTTGCGTGATGTGACCATGAATTTGTCTGAAGCCACAGGATATTCTGACTCGCAAGGAATTTTTTCAGCACGTAAGGCGGTATTGCAGTATTACCAATCAAAGGGGTTGTTGTCAGCGGTCGATGTCCGTGATGTTTATTTGGGTAATGGGGTCTCTGAGCTGATTGTGATGACCATGCAGGCTTTGATGAACGATGGTGATGAAGTGTTGATTCCGATGCCAGACTACCCGCTTTGGACAGCAGCGGCCAATCTATCGGGTGGTACAGCGGTGCATTATCGCTGTAATGAAGACGACAACTGGCACCCTGATATCGAAGATATCAAATCTAAAATCACCGATAAAACCAAGGGGATTGTGGTCATTAATCCCAATAATCCAACGGGTGCCCTTTATAGCGA
Source organism: Psychrobacter namhaensis (assembly GCF_016107545.1). Classification (GTDB taxonomy): domain Bacteria; phylum Pseudomonadota; class Gammaproteobacteria; order Pseudomonadales; family Moraxellaceae; genus Psychrobacter; species Psychrobacter namhaensis. The sequence continues at coordinate 57,312 of NZ_JABASS010000005.1, read as the reverse complement.
TGACGTACTCCGACAGATTATTGAAGTCGCTAAAGAGCATGACTTAATCATCATGGCCGATGAGATTTACGATCGCATTCTTTATGATGATATGGCCCACACGCCAATGAGTACCTTAACCGACGATGTGCTTGTCCTCTCCTACAATGGTTTGTCAAAATCGCACCGTATCGCTGGGTTTCGCGCAGGCTGGATGATGGTATCAGGTCGCAAGCAACACGCGGCTGACTTTATTGAGGGCTTAGATATGCTGGCCTCTATGCGTCTGTGTTCCAACGTCCAAGGTCAATATGCCATCCAAACAGCGATGGGCGGCTACCAAAGTATGAAGGATTTAACGTCTCAAAAAGGTCGCCTGTATAAGCAGCGCGAAATGGCAGTATCACGACTTAATGCCATCAAAGGTATTTCTTGCACCATGCCGCAAGGCGCGTTTTACTGTTTTCCCAAGATGGACCCTGAGGTTTACCCTATTGAAGACGACATGGACTTTATGATGGATTTGCTGATTGAAGAAAACGTCTTAATGGTACAAGGCACAGGATTTAACTGGGACAAGCCCGATCATTTCCGCTTGGTCTTCTTACCAAACCTTCATGACTTAGAAGATGCAATGGATCGTTTAGACCGCTTCTTTGCCAAAAAACGCCAACAATTTGGTACCGATTAAACGTACAACTAACATAAAAAAACGCTTATCGGTATGATGCCAATAAGCGTTTTTTCTGGTATTCAGTTAGCCCGTAAATCTATGGGATGCTGCATTTTTAAAAGATCTGCTTGAGTACGACATAACTGATTGCAGACATGGTAGCGGCTGCAGGAAGCGTAATCACCCAAGCTAAGCCGATTGGCTTCATTAGTGCCCAGTTGGTATCTCTATTAACAATACCGATGCCAAGTACTGCACCAACTAATGTGTGAGTACTCGACACTGGCAGACCCATCGTCGACGCTCCCATAACGACAGCAGCAGCAGCCAGTTCAGCTGAGAAGCCGGAAGCTGGGTGCATCTTCGCTAGATTGGTACCCACCGTCTGAATCACTTCTTTACCGATGAACCAAAGACCGACGATCAGTGCCACACCAAAGGTCAACATGACAGCGGGAGGAACGGCAGCTTGTGAAGCGATCTCATTGGTACGAATAACGTCCATAATGGCTGCAAAAGGACCAACGGCATTGGCAATGTCATTCGACCCATGACTAAACGCAAAGGCTGAGGCGGTAAAGACCTGCATCCAGCTAAACATAATAAAAGTCGCCTTAGTAAGGTCTTCTTTATGTTTACCACGGATAGTCTTGGTGTAGATAAAGGTAGCCAGCCAAACCAGCGCAGCAATCATCCCCATGATCAAAAAACCCTGCAACGTCGTCAGATTGTTATTGACGTTTTTGAGCCCTTTAAACACGACTAGAGAAGTCATGACCGCCCCGCCCAATGCTGCAATGATAGGCACCCATTGCTTCAGGGCTTTTAGGGTATCAAGGTTAGTGCGCTCGTTCTCGATTTCATAAAGCTTTTTATAATAGTCAGTTTCTAGGTCTTCAACGACGCAGTCATCGTCTTTATAAATCTCTTGATCGCGTAACATGGCGGACGTATAGGCCAGTTGTTCTGACTCTGTCAACCCATCCAAAAACTCTTTATGATTTTGTTTTAAGACTTTTTTATTGGCTTTTAGCTCACCAATATGCGCCTCTGTTCTATCATTATACTCAATGATGTTTTTCTTAATTTGTCCGTACAGCACATAGGCCAATACACCACCCAATAGTGGCGACAATACCCAAGAAATAGCGATGGTGCCAATGGTGCCCCAATCAACGGTAGAAAACGCTGTAGCGCTCCCGCCCAAATCAAACCCTAGAACGATAGAACTACCAACGACCCCGCCGATAATAGAGTGGGTGGTCGATACCGGCAACCCCTTGCGCGTAGCAAACAGCAGCCAAAACGCGGCCGCAATAAGCGCTGAAAGCATGACATAAATAAACTGATTGGGTGTGACTGACAAACCATCTAAATCAACGATACCTTTACGAATCGTGTCGGTCACCTCACCACCTGCCAATACGGCCCCCGATACCTCAAATATCGCTGCCACCCCTAATGCTTGAGGAATGGTTAATGTGCCTGCACCGACTGACGTACCAAAAGAGTTGGCGACATCGTTACCACCAATATTGAATGCCATAAAGACACCAAAAGCGGTTGCTACAATAAATAGCGTCGTCTGTTGACGCATTGTGTAATCTAGACCCCACCACAAAAAGTAGGCGGTCATCGCAATCAGTAAAATGGCAAAAAATAGATTTACTCTCATAGAGCCGATTGATTTGGTCGACTCTGTAGAACTGCTGCTAATACCCATACGTTGATACGTCCTGCGTAAGCTGATTGAAATTATATGCGGTTGATGACATGGCGTTGCTATTGATACTGCTGATTATGGCATGTGACATTAAGAGGGCGTATAGCAAACGCGCAACGTGCTTTTTAAATAGTGTCTTTTCTCACGACTGTTTTGATGTCCTACCCGTGCGCTCTTAGCTACTCTTTAACATTTGATTTTACTGATAGGCAGCAGATAGCGTAAAAAAACATCATTCAACATGTCACAAAGCCGCAAGTGCTATTGCCAAATCATCTGATTACAGCATCTTGCGGCTTAGATTTTTTATAGTGATAATTTTGGTATTGATAACTGGCACTGTAACAAGCTTTGTTCAAGTTGTTAAGACATGCGTGTTTAACGACAAGCATACTCTGCTTGCTAAGTGAGTTTAGTACTTAGTAGAAGCCAATAACGCGCCTATTATATTAAATATAAACACATAATGCATGATGATATTGCGATATTTGTAACTGCCCGTGTGTGACCCAGATAATACCGTGGCTCCACTCTCCATGACATGCTCATGGGGTAGAGTTTTTGCATAGACTCTTGGGGCACGAACTGCTCGTTTCGTTTATGAAATTTTTCGTTTATGAAATTGTATAAACCACTACAAGCATTTATTCATCCATGGTGCGTTAGCTTTCATGCGCTGCTGATAGCTGCTTAATCGCATGATCTAAAACCTCTAAACGTGCCTGACGTTTTTCATTGGTTGCTATGACGCACCAAGGGGCATTTTTTGTATCGGTACGTGCCAGCATGTCAGCTGCTGATTGCACATACTCTGACCACTTATCACGATTACGCCAATCATCATCCGTTAACTTAAATTGCTTATGCGGTGTGTTTTGACGCGCTTTAAAACGTTTAAGCTGTTCTTGTTTGTCGATGGCCAGCCAATATTTAATGACTATTGTACCAGCTTTGGTTAAGTCCGCCTCAAAACGATTGATTTCATCATACGCTCGCTGCCACTCCGCACTACTTGCAAAGCTTTCGATACGCTCAACCAACACGCGCCCATACCAAGTACGATCAAAGATGGCGATGCGACTGATGCGATCTGTCTGCTCATTGGGCAATCTTGTCCAAAATCGCCACAGATAAGGATGCTGTGCTTCATATAGCATTGGCGCCCCGATATTATAAACTTGATATTCGCGTGGGTCGAGCGGCGCCACCAATCTTTTGATCGCCCCGCCTTTGCCAGCCGCATCCATCCCCTCAAAGGCAAAAACGATGTGACGACCATTGCGCGCGCGCAGTAATTCAGCGAGACGAGCCTGCTTTTCTGCCAATGCGGTACGATAGTCAGCCTTATCTACTTTGGTATCATCGATATCTTTTAAGCAATCAGGTATGTTTACAGGTTCAAATTTTTCTGGTGCAGGTGATGGCTCAGCTTGCCATCCAGCATCTGGTGTCTCAGATAGAGCCTCTTTAATAGACGCAGTCTGGTTTTCCGTCGTGTCAGCGCTTGTTTTGCTACTTACTAGCGCGGTTTGCATCGCATGCAGTGCTTCATGACAGAAATGATCGGCGGCTTGCGACTTATCCTCCCCATCTATAACAATCCAGTCATCCTGTTGTCGCAGCAGAATCGTGGCCACTTCATTAAATTTTTCGACAACTTTTTTACTGTGCCAATCCACTTGATACAAAAACTGTGGGTCAGCCTCAGCGTCATTTAGCCGATTTTGTAAGGTATCAACATCGACATGAAACCAACATTTTAACACTCTGGTATGATTGGCTATAAGGTCATCTTCAAACGCTTGTAGTTCAATGAGTTGCTGTTGTAAATAGTCCTGCCATGTCGTAGTGGGAAGATCATTTATGTTTTTATAACTTTTGTCTTTTGCGGGCTGATCTCCACTTTCGCTGTCTGACATTGCCATACGCATGACGTTGTAAAGCAAGTCAGCATACCAGTTGCCAAAATACACCGTTACATCACCGTGCCGCGGCATCACTTTGGTATGGGCTTGCCAAATAGGCTGATAGTTTAAGGGACAATAGCCAATGGTCGCCTCAACTTTTAAAAGCCGTGGATCTACCCACTGCCGTAGTTGTTTGACGGCTGTCCCCTTACCCGCCTGCTCCATGCCGTTGACCAGCACCAGTAGTCCGGTGGGTTTATTGGTGGTGGACGGCGTTTGTTGCCGCGTGGCGCGCAGAGCGTATTGGGCCGTGACCAGTGCCAATCTAAGCGAGTCTTTATCCATAGAAAACTGACTGAGAGGATTGGGGGTTAAGCGCTGTTTGATCACCTCATCGCTAAATTGTGCACTTACCGCTTGTGGTGCTACCGGTTCAGTCGTATGATTCTTTTTACTCATAACTGGACTCCTCTTATGATTGAAAACTCGTCAGCTCAATCATAGCATTCGGCTCATGCAGTAAATAACGCTGCTATGTAACAGTTTGACATTTGTATTCTGCTTTATTTTCTTTTAAGGTGAACACAATTTTAGACACATGCTTTAATAGATACCATTCAGTATAAAAAAACCTAGCACTCAGTACTGCCCACCTTGCTCTCGATCTCATCAAGATCTTTACTTTTATAGAGGATTTTTTCATGTCTGCTCTAGCTGATTTACAACAACATTTAGTACGTTTTTGGGCGCTACCCCACCATCAAGACGCTGAATTAAACACCAAGCTCAATGACGTACAAAAATGGCAGCAATCAAGACTTAAGCGTACTCATAGCGACCTGTTTGAACAACCCAAAAACCAACTCATGGCAGACTATTTCCTGACCCAATTATATGGTGGAGATGAGTTTAAACTACTGGCGCAGCAGCTAGAACGCATCCTTCCCAAGGCTAAAAAACTTGAACGGCTTGCTAAAGAATCAGCGTTAGAAGCTGGTAGCATGGGCATCCAAGCGGCAATTTTAGCCATTGAGCTAGACTTGCATTTGGCCCAGTGGTTGTCTGCTCAAGACTTACCTGTCAACGAAGACAACATGCTGGCCGCCTACCTCGCGGTCGATGAAGCAGATGAACGCCGCGTACAGATTGCTAACCTCAAAGAAGTCTGCTACCGCACTGACAAACATTTGAACTCCTTTATGCTCAAAAAAGCGTTTGCCTTAGCGAAGGGCACCGCCTACCGTTATAACTTCCAACCACTTTATGACTTCATTGATACCGGCTTTAAAGCCATGAAGCCTCTAAAAAGTGTGAGCAGTTTTATTGAGCCGTTTTGTGAGCGTGAACTGATGATTATTGACCAAGTTCATGACAAGGATAATGGCGGTAAGCTAGTGGCGTTTGGTGTATCATAGGATCCATGAGGTGTTTGGCGCACGCTGACACCTTTCAAAAAGATAACCATAAAAAGACTGCCACAAAAACGAATAATAGGACAATGTTATGACCGATAACACAAATAATAACAACGCTGACCTAAGCCAAAGCGCTACGAGCAACGGCCACTTACAAGATAAATTGGTACAAGACAGTATTACTCACAACCAAAGCATTAGCGCGCAAGCCCAAGCCCGCCAAAGCCCAGCACCTCATACAGTGAACGCCAAGGCTGTGACAAAAAACAGCCATGCTAATGATTTTACGCACGTCCAAGACCTACCAACTGGAACGCCACAAGGCCAACAAACCACTATGCCAAATAACAATACCAGTCACAACGTCAATAGCAGCACCGATAATGACGCGGCACAATCTGACACACAGAGCACCAAACAAACGCGCTTCAATCAGCGTGATGACATCAACAATCCGCACACGCCTGATACTGATGGGAATGAAGAAACGCATTTTGGTTATAAAACGGTCAATAAGGCTGAGAAACAAGCACGGGTGGCTGATGTTTTTACTTCAGTCGCCAAAAAATATGACATCATGAATGACTTGATGTCTTTTGGTATTCATCGTCTGTGGAAGCGTTATGCCATCAGCTTATCAGGGGTGCGTTCGGGTCAACATGTACTCGATATCGCTGGCGGCACAGGTGATTTGGCCAAAGTCTTTAGCCGCGAAGTCGGTAGAAACGGTCACGTTGTACTGTCAGACATCAATGCTGCAATGCTAGAAGTCGGTCGTGAGCGTTTGATCAATGCAGGCTGTAATAACGTTGATTTTGTCTTAGCAAACGCTGAAACCTTAGCGCCCTTTGACGACGAAAGCTTTGATTTGATCACCATTAGCTTTGGTCTGCGCAATGTCACCGACAAAGACGCTGCCCTAAAAGCCATGTATCGCGTTCTCAAACCAGGCGGTCGTCTGTTGATTTTAGAATTCTCAAAACCTGTATTTGAGCCATTATCTAAAGCTTATGATTTATACTCTTTTACCGCATTACCGATTATGGGTAAGCTGATTGCCAATGACTCTGAGAGCTATCAGTACTTGGCTGAATCGATTCGTATGCACCCTGATCAGCAGACGCTAAAACAGATGATGCAACAAGCGGGTTTTGAAAACTGTGATTATCACAACCTAACGGCTGGTATCGTTGCCGTCCATCGTGGCTTTAAAGCTTAACGAAAAAAGTGTCACGATAGCCTATCAATGACGACACCAAATAATCGTAACCACTGATCCTATAAACGCTGCGCCTGTCTAAAGGCGCTCAATTAAAGATGCGAGAGCCTTTATGCTGACTGTCTTACTTTTGGCGGGTGCCGAAAAGCTGATTAACTTTGCTATTGCAAGTGATGAGATTACCAAAGCTGGGCTTGCACCGCTCGCTGGCAAAGTGCTACGACTCAATATGGGTGCGCCTGACATTAACTTGGATATCCTATTTACTGATGAGCGTCTGCGTTTTGAGCCTGTGACGATAGATAGTGTGTTTGAACCTAGTGGCCAGATGGATGAGCGTCAAAAAGCCAGTATGGAGCGCGCACGTATGGGTCACAGTCGCCCAGACTGTAGCATCACCGTCGACAATCCCGCCCAACTGCTCAACCTGATGTGCGGCACTGAAGGTAACTTACCTATCTCTGGTGATTACAAAGTATTGATGCAGCTTAAGCAGTTGGTGGCAGGGTTTGACCCCGATGTCGCAGGTCAGCTTGAGCCTTTTATTGGCAAACCGATGGCCAGCCAGTTGCACCTGCTCATATCGCAGCTTAAAGGCAGCTGGCGTCATAGCGCCAAACAAGCTTTTGATGATGTAAGCGATTGGGCCAATGATGTGGCAGGCAATAGCCCTACCGATCCGGCTGAGATGACAGAAGTAAACGACCTCAAGCAGCAATTGTTAAAGCTGCGTGCTGATGTCGAACGTGAAGAAGCCAGACTTGCTGCTATCAAAGATGAGCAAGCGCAATTAATCAATAATCGTTAAGCGCTGTCATCGGTTAATCATGATCTATGCATAAGCGCAGCCTTGTCCAATTTTTGACTTTCTTTAGAGTACCTATACCTCATGCTATTATCTCATCGCGCCCGTTTACTTGAGCTTTGGCGTATCGCCGCAACCTATCGCATTGATACTCATTTTTCTGTTGAAGAAGCCCCGCAACTGCAACCTTTAGTACGGTTGATCCGTTTGCATCCGGCAGCTTGGGGCAAAAAGCACCAGCCAAATGCCATTAAATACGCGCTTGAAGACATGGGCACGCTGTTTTTGAAACTCGGCCAGCTGCTTTCTACTCGCCGTGATTTGGTACCACCTGAAATTATTGAGCAACTGGTACAACTACAAGACAAGGTCAAACCTTTTGACGCTGATACTGCTATCGCGCAAATCCAAGACCCCAAACACGGTCTCGGCCACTCTATTGACACGCTGTTTGCGCGTTTTGATGTCAAGCCGCTAGCCGCAGCGTCTATCGCCCAAGTACACACAGCCGCCCTGCATGATGGCCGTGAAGTGGTGGTAAAAGTAGTGCGTCCCGATATTCGCACCACCATAGTCGCTGACTTCGAGCTGTTACGAGAGCTTGCCAATTGGGCGTCTGCGCGTATTGAAGCAGCACGCGCCGTACATATCATTGATATTGTGGAAGACTATCGCCAAGTGATGTTAAATGAGCTAGATTTAACCCTTGAGGCAGACAACACCACGCAAATGCGCAATAACTTCTTAGGCTCTGCATTGATGTATGTGCCTGAAGTCTATGATGCCGCCAAAAATGTGATGATTATGGAACGCATTCAAGGCGTCCCTATCTCGCAAGTGGAGGTGTTTGACAAACTCGGCTACGATCGCGCCACACTGGCAAAAAAAGGCTTGACCATATTTTTTACGCAAGTGTTTCGCGACAACTTTTTTCATGCCGACATGCATCCGGGCAATGTCTTCGTAGAAACGCCGCCAGTCAAAACGCTCCCTGCAGATATGCCAGCGGTTGACTTAGGGCACGAACCACGCTATATCGGTCTTGACTGCGCCATCATGGGTACTTTATCAAAAGACGATCAACTCATCGTCGCCCGTATGCTACTGGCCGTGATGAATAATAACTTCACTGCGATGGTTGATATTGTGAGTCGTGCCGGCTGGATACCACCAAATACTGACAAACATGCCTTGATGCGCGATATGAAGCGCACTGTCGGTCCAATGCTGCAAAAATCTATTAATGACATCGATTTTGCCGGTGTGTTGATGCAAATTTTAGACATCGCACGTCGCCATCATATGAGTATTCCTCCGCAGCTTATGCTATTGCTTAAGACCTTAGTGCATGTTGAGGGCCTCGGACGCGACTTGTATCCTGACCTCGATATCTGGTCACTTGCCAAACCCATTTTAAGCAGTTGGATCAAAGAACAACTGGACCCGATGCGTAATTTGCAGCAGTTACGCCAGCAGTTACCAGAGATTTTATTATCCACCACTGATATCCCCAAACTACTAGACCAAGGGTTACAAAGTCTGGCTATGCAAGGATCAAGACAAGACAGTCAGTTGCGAGAAATACAGCAAATACGAGCTGATCTGCTCAATGATCGACGCCGTGATTGGATAGCACTTGCAGGATTTGCGGTGTTTATTGCCATTGCGACACAAGTTGGCTGGCTTGCCCCTATCTTTTATCTATTGGCTGTTATCGTTGTTGTTTGGCGTATCTTGGCGTAGCCCCTGATACGTGTCATAGCCATAGTGCTTGCTCATTTAAGCACACCTCTTATATGTAGGAGTTAACCATGTCATCTCTGCCTGTTTCACCCCTTAGTGACACCGTGAAGCCAGACCACAGTGCTGCTATTGCTGCTCTAAAATCCCGTTTTGGCAAACAGTTAAGTACTAACACAACGGTACGCGAGCAGCATGGTCACACCATGACTTGGCTCGCTAACCAGCCACCTGATGCCGTGTTAACCGTACAAGACAAAAACCAAGTCGCCACTGCTGTAGAGATTTGCAATCAGTATCAGATGCCCGTGATTGCCTTCGGTATTGGCTCCTCTTTGGAAGGACAATTAAACGCACCTTACGGCGGACTGTGTATCGACATGCATGCCATGGATGCGATTTTGCAAGTCAATAATGAAGACCTGACAGTGACCGTGCAACCTGGGGTGACACGGGAGCAGTTAAATCATTACTTGCGTGACACAGGATTGTTTTTTCCGATAGATCCAGGCGCTAATGCAAGTATCGGCGGCATGGTTGCTACCCGCGCATCAGGGACCAATGCCGTACGCTATGGCACCATGAAAGACGTGGTACTGGCACTTGAGGTTGTCACTGCCAGTGGCGAGATAGTTCGAACAGGCACACGAGCCAAAAAATCGGCGGCGGGTTATGACTTAACACGGCTAATGATAGGCTCAGAAGGAACACTGGGTATCGTCACAGAAGTAACGCTTAAACTGTTTGGTATCAGTGAATGTATTGGTAGCGGGATTTGTCATTTTCCAACCATTGAAGACGCTTGTCAGGCAGTGATGTTAACCATTCAGATGTGTCTGCCCATCGCCCGTATTGAGCTACTCGATGCCATGCAAATAAAAGCTTGTAATCAGTATGCCAATCTTGAATTAGCCGAAACGCCAACGTTATTTGTCGAATTTCACGGTACAGAAGTGAGCGTTCGTGAACAGGTACAAATCTTTACCGGTATCATCGAAGAGTTTGGTGGTCACGACTTCGCTTGGGACACCAGTGAAGCTGAGCGCAAACGTCTTTGGCAAGCACGGCATAACGCTTATCATGCCAGCTCTGCTCTGCGACCTGAAGCCAGTGCTTTATCAACCGATGCCTGCGTGCCTATCTCACGCTTAGCAGAATGCGTCAGTGAGACAGCCAAAGATATCGAAGTATCTGGCATGATTGGGCCTATCGTCGGCCACGTTGGTGACGGCAATTTTCATGTTCTCTTGTTGGTCGATACCAATAACCCTGAAGAAATAGCAACCGCTGACGGTATTATCGGCCGCCTAGCCAAGCGCGCTATAGAGATGGATGGTACCTGTACGGGTGAGCACGGTATAGGGCAAGGCAAACAAAAATATATGCAACAGGAACACGGCAATGCCTTGGCACTCATGCAAGCCATTAAAACTGCCCTTGACCCTAATAATATTCTTAACCCAGGTAAAATATGGCCTGATGCTTTGACTACGCTCCAATAACTCCACAACAATCAAATACGAAAGCCAACACTGAAACAAAAAAATGCGCCCAATTTTCATGTTCATGATTAAAATTGGGCGCATTTTTTAAGTTTGATACTATAAAAGTTGGTTCTATAACATCTGATCAATTGCCATTTGGGTCAGCACGCGTCCACGTGCGGTACGCAGTACGTAGCCTTGTTGAATAAGATAAGGCTCTATCACATCTTCAAGCGTGCCACGGTCTTCCGCCATGGCGGCGGCCACCGCTTCGACTCCAGCAGGACCACCATCAAACCGCTCGTGCAATATCTCGATGTAGCGTCTGTCTAAATGATCCAGACCGCGTCTATCGACTGCCAGCATATCTAAAGCACTGCCAGCAATCGCGCCATTGATACTACCGTCACCTTTGACTTCGGCATAATCACGCACACGGCGTAATAAGCGATTGGCAATCCTTGGGGTACCACGAGCACGGCGGGCAATCTCAACCGCGCCGTCCTCACTCATTGGCACGCGCATCAAGCGGGCAGCACGGCTCACAATCGTGGTCAGATCAGCAATATTGTAAAATTCAAGCCGCTGTACGATACCAAAACGATCGCGTAATGGTGAGGTCAGCAGCCCTGCTCTGGTGGTTGCCGCCACCAATGTAAAGGGCGGCAAATCAAGCTTAATAGAACGCGCAGCAGGCCCTTCACCGATCATAATATCCAGCTGAAAATCCTCCATTGCCGGATAAAGTATCTCTTCAATAACCGAACTCAAACGATGTATTTCATCAATAAATAGGACGTCACCTGCTTCTAAGTTGGTCAGCATGGCGGCCAAATCGCCTGGACGCTCAAGCACAGGGCCTGACGTTGACCGCAGGTTACCACCCATTTCACGAGCGATGATATTGGCGAGCGTCGTCTTACCTAAGCCTGGTGGACCAAATATTAGGGTGTGATCCAGCGCCTCATCTCGTCCTCTTGCGGCACCAATGAAAACTTCCATCTGCTCACGTACCACCGGCTGCCCAATATATTCAGCCAGTAATGCCGGACGAATATTGGCATCAGGCGCATCGCTTGCTCCTTCTAGCGGATTAATCAATCGATCTTGCATCATAGAACTTATCATTATATTAAAAAATTAGGTAACAAATAGCATAACCAAACGCTGCGCATAAGTCATGCAAAACATCACTCAGTGGATACCAAAACGAAAATAAGCGACACTGAATGTCGCTTATCTGTTCAATATATTATGTGATTACCATCGTAGACAGCTAAGAAAAACGATTTAAAAACCAGACAGCTGCTGTAACGTGGCTTTTAATAAGCCTTGAGTATCAGCAAACGTATCCCCTTTACTCTTAGCGGCTTTAATCGCTTGCTGCGCCTCTTTTTCTTTATAACCCAAACTCATCAAGGCGCCCTCGACTTCAGCGATGATACTGCCTTCGTGAGAAACCGTTGCCCTCTGCGGGGTCAACTCCAAAGCGCTGCTATCAACCTCGATGTTTTTAAGCTTGTCTTTTAGCTCAATAAGCAAACGCTGAGCTGTTTTTTTACCAATACCTGGGATACGAGTCAACGCAGTTTCTGACTCTTGTTCAACATGCATCTTCAGCTCAGCACCTGACATCGCCGACAGCATCGCTAGCGCCATTTTTGCGCCCACGCCGTTGATTTTGATTAACTGGCGAAAAACATCGCGCTCTTTGCGGTCGATAAAACCATATAGCAGCTGCGCATCTTCACGAACATGAAAATGCGTCCAAATACTGGCTTGCTCATTGAGATGCAATTGGCAAAATGACGGCAGTGGCAGCTCGATATCATAACCCACACCCGAGGTTGTCATGATACAGGCCGTGGGTGCCATTAAATACTGCACCTGTCCGGTAATCAATCCTATCATCACGTACTACCTCTTATAAGGGCTATTATAAAAATGAAATACACTGTCGTCACATGGGCCATGACCACCTTTTACCAGTGTAATTTACTGATAAAAATCCACCATACCTTCAAGACTGATTGGGCGAATCTTATGCGCTTGACCAGCAGAACCAAACGCCTCAAAACGATTGGTACAGATATCTGACATCGCGACCATAGAGGCTTTGAAGTATTTACGTGGATCAAACTCACTTGGGTTGTTAGCAAGGAATTCACGGATAGCGCCTGTTGAGGCTAGACGCAAATCAGTATCGATATTTACTTTACGTACCCCATGCTTGATCGCTTCAACGATCTGCTCAACCGGCACACCATAAGTTTCACCAATGTCACCGCCATTTTCATTGATGACTTTTAACCATTCTTGCGGTACGGATGACGAGCCATGCATGACAAGGTGGGTGTTAGGAATGCGCGCATGAATCTCTTTTACTCGCTCAATCGACAAGATATCGCCTGTCGGTGGACGCGTGAACTTATAAGCGCCGTGGCTCGTACCAATAGCAATCGCTAACGCATCGACATTCGTGTCTTTTACGAATTGCTCGGCTTCATCAGCACTGGTCAAGAGCTGCTCATGACCCAGTACACCTTCTGCACCAGAGCCATCTTCTTCGCCTGCCATGCCGGTTTCAAGGCTGCCCAAGCAACCAATCTCGCCTTCTACAGAAACGCCGCAAGCGTGTGCCATCTTAACCACTTCGCGAGTAACGCTAGCATTGTAATCATAATCCATTGGCGTTTTGCCGTCTTCACCCAGCGAGCCATCCATCATGACTGACGAAAAACCAAGCTGGATTGAGCGCTGGCAGATAGCGGGTGACATGCCATGATCTTGATGCATAACCACTGGAATATGCGGCCACTCTTCGATAGCAGCGATGATCAGATGACGTAAAAACGCCGACCCTGCATAATTACGTGCGCCAGCACTGGCTTGGACGATGACAGGTGAGTCACAAGCATCCGCCGCCATCATGATTGCACGCATCTGCTCTAAATTATTGACGTTAAAGGCAGGAACACCGTAGCTATGCTCAGCGGCGTGATCTAGAAGTTGACGTAACGATATTAAGGCCATAAAACGCTCTCTGATTAAATTTTGAATAGTATTTTAAAAACAGCTCTTGCAGTAGAACTTTAGAGTAATTAGCCCAAAACTTTTGCTTAATAACGGTTAAAGCCTTAGTAGTTAAAGCACCACCAGTCATTCACAGGATTCAGCGTTTTGGAGATAATTAATACGCCGTGATTATAGCAAAAAATGCGCTGTCTTCGTAGCAGTTGCCTGACTATTTATTACTCTAACTAAAGAAAGACAGACAACGCAAAAAGCCTTGGTGGTCACCAAGGCTTTTCTAGTATTTTGAGGGCTTATAAAACAACGAATCATTTTAGCGACCGAACTTATGAGTCATCTATCAAACAACCACGACTCCATAAATCAGTAATGAAACGGCTTAGTACTGTTGTTCTGCATCAACAGCGAGGTCATTTGCACCATCAGCGACAGCGTTAGCACCATCAGCAACAGCTGAAGCTGTACCTTCGACCGCTTCATTGGTACCTTCGGCGATAGCATCACCAGTGTTTTCTAGAGCATTTGTTGCAGCCTCGCCCGCGGTTTCAGCGCCTTCTGCAACTTCAGTGCCAGCATTTTGTGCCGCCACTTCAGCTTCAGCAGCCGCTTCTTCAGTTTCGGCAGCAGCAGCTTCTGTGTTAGCAGCGGCATCATCGCCTGCAGATTCAACAGCAGCTTCAGTTTGCTCTTCTGTTTGTTGGCTACACGCAGTAACTGCAAAAGTACCAGCAAGTAAGCTAGCAAGTAACAAATGACGTTTTAACATAATAAACCTCTCGTAAATAAAACATGTCAAAATACATGGTTGCGCTATTTTATAGAGTGCAAATAAGACATGCAATAACAATGTTCAGTATAGAAACAAATAATTACCAGTTAATAATAATCAATGACCAATCCCTCTCAAATCACCGTCTGTGGGTGTCTGAGCACAAACGGGTCATTACCTTATTTTTATAGCCTAACCCAAATACGTCTATTTGGTTGTACCGCTAATGTTACTAAACTCGTTAAATGCTTAAACGTCAGTTTGTAGCGCTGCGACCGCTGGTAGCGCCTTACCTTCTACAAACTCCAAAAACGCGCCGCCACCTGTTGACATGTAACTCACACCGCCTGCAACTTGATATTTATCAATGGCAGCTAAGGTATCACCGCCACCAGCGATCGAAAAACCTTCGCTATTTTTTACAGCGTCAGCCAGTATTTGCGTACCACTGCCAAAAGCTTCTACTTCGAAAACGCCTACTGGCCCATTCCACAAGATGGTTTTGGCTTTGCTAATGGCATCTGCAAGCTGCTTTGCGCTTTTTGGGGCGATGTCTAATATCATGTCATTATCGCCAATCGCATCCACAGACTTAACGGTGGCAGTGGCTTGCTGTAGTGAGCCAATAAAGTCATCAAAATTGATGTCATTTTTGTCTGCAACGACGACCTGCTCAGGCAATAAAATCTCAGTTTTATCCATAATCTCACGGGCCGTATCAACCAAATCTGCTTCATATAGCGAGGCGCCAACACTATGACCTTGCGCCGCTAAGAAAGTATTGGCAATGCCGCCCCCAACGATAATCTGTGAACACACTTCTGCCAAGCTGTGTAGCACTTCTAACTTCGTAGATACTTTCGATCCACCAACAATGGCTAACATGGGCTGGGCTGGGGTTTCAAGCGCGAGACTTAGCGCGTCCAATTCAGCGGCCAACAAAGGGCCTGCACATACGGTCTTATCTACTTGACGCATCGCTTGCGTGACGCCTTCAGTGGATGCTTGGGCACGATGGGCGGTACCAAAAGCGTCCATGACGAACACATCGCATAAATCTGCATATTTTTTTGCCAAAGTGGCATCGTTTTTCTTTTCACCTTCATTGAAGCGCACATTTTCTAACAGGACAACCTCACCTGCTTTGATAGACACACCTTGAGTCAAATAGTCACGATTAAGACTGACGGGGGTAGATAGCTTATCCGTCAAATAATCAGCCACTGGTGCCAACGAGTATACTGCTTCAGGGTTACCTTCGGTAGGACGCCCTAAGTGTGAGCAAACGATAACGGCAGCCCCTTTTTCTAGTGCCAATTTGATGGTTGGCAGACTGGCTTGTAAGCGCGCATCACTTGTGACTTTACCGTTTTTGATAGGTACGTTGAGATCCTCACGAATCAGTACTACTTTATCCGTTAAATTCAGCTCACTCATACGCAAAAAATTCATTTACCTGCTCCTATACATCAATCTGTTGGTTAATCTGTCTATTAAAAAACTAAAGTTGCTATCATTAAAATTGCTATCATTACTGAAGCATTTTTATACAAAGGTATCTATAAAAGAGTGTGACCAATGACTTGCTGTCACATGAGCCGTGTCGAATGCTCTTACTGGTTTTTACGTTTGGCCAACTTGCTTTTTGCTGATTGAGGTCTTTTAACCATTGGCTTTAACAAGCAAGATTTAGCGGCGGTGTATTCTACCAGTTTTCTGGCCGCCGCTCATAACGAACCTGCCATAAATTTGACGAGAATGGATTGTGACCCTCACAACTTAGGACCAGGCTGCAAACCAAAACGTTCATGATTGGCGCAAAGTCCACATAAACATCAGTAACATTTCGTGGTGGTACTCACTAGTTAGGCGATTTATGATAGCGGAGTAAACAATAAAAATAACCCTTAGGAGAATATAATGAGTATTGATCTAGAGAGCGCTAAACAGAATCTATTAAAATTAAAAGAAGAGTACGAAACGCGCATCGACAAAATCGAAGAACACATTCAAAACCCCCAAGATGATCTCAATGAACACTGGGAAGACCAAGCCATCTCTTATCGTCAAAACGACATGCGCAAAAACCTCATGGCCGAAGCGCGTCAAAGCTTAATCTACGTCGAAAACGCCTTAAGCCGTATTGAAAATGGTACGTATGGTGAATGTGAGGTGTGCGGTGAGCAGATCGAAGAGCAACGCCTAGAAGCCTTGCCTTATGCTACCTTATGTATGGAACACGCTGCGTAATTGCTTATTATTGTTTTAAGAGCGCCAATTATAAATCAGGTGTTTTCCAGCGAGAAAATGCCTGCTGCCATTGCTGACAACGCTCTGCAACTTGTGCGACTGGCAAGTCCATAATATCGCCAACTACTGCCACATAACGAATGGGCAAACCTGCCAGCTCTGAGACATTCTCTGCAGTTAAACCGCCTATCACACAGATATCTATGTTTTGCTCACAGCCATCGATCAGCTGCTGACGAGCAATAATGTCAGCAGTTAGTTTGGTCGTAGAAGCAAAGATTGCCCCCATTGCGGCGTAACTTGCGCCGGCGTCTTGCGCTTCTTTGACCAAACTTACCTGACCATGACACGTACGACCAATAATCTGATTTGGCGCTAACCGCTGCTTGGCCTCACTAATCGTGCCATCACCTTGACCAAGATGTACCCCAACGCCAAGCTTTGCCGCCAAACCAATATCATCATTGATAACAACTGCCACGTGATGAGCTTTGGCCAAAGCCACGATCTTGGAGGCTTCTTCGTAAAGTTTTAACTCACCGTCAGGGCACGCCAATGTCTGCTTACGACGAATTTGTAATAGCGCAATCAACCCTGTAGCCAGTGCCGCCTCTAACTTTTGATATAAAAGTCCAAACTCATCGTCATTGGTCAGTAAGTATAGCTGCGGCATAGAAAAATTCGATGCTTGAATCATGTCATGTACCCCTAGTCTCAAGACAATAAAAAGGCCGTTATAGGATATAACAGCCTTTTTTATTAATGCTTACTTTTTTATAAGTCTTTGTTTATAAGTGCTTGGGTTTTATAAATACTTAGCCAGCAAGTTTACACTGTGCGGCGAGTCGCTAAACTGTTCAGAATGTTTTTAGCATCGCCCCAACGCGTGGCTGAGCTGTTTGCCCCTAAGATGACAATGATGGCTGGACGATTATTGACGCGCGTTTCCATGACGACGCAACGGCCCGCTTCATTAATAAAACCTGTTTTTGAGATGCCAATTGGATAGTCGCCAGCACGCACTAAGCTACTCGTGTTATTGGCTTTATACGTCCGGTTGCCACTGGAGTAATTTGATACAAAAAAGTCATAGCTCTTCGTCGTAGAAAAACGACGAATCACGTCATAATTACCAGCCGCACGTACCATTTTTACAAGGTCATTTGATGAAGCAACATTGCGCTTATCAAGACCCGTGGGATCACCAAAGAAAGCCGTGGTCATGCCTAAGTCTTGAGCTTTGCGATTCATCGCCCGTATAAAGGCGCTATAACCACCTGGATAGTTACGCGCTAAGCTCTTGGCTGCTGGGTTCTCCGACTTCATTAACGCCATCAATAGCATTTCAGCTCGATTTAAACGATCGCCTGCTTTTAACCGTGAGCTTGCGCGCTTTGGACCGACAAAATCTTCTGGATCAAGCGTAATCTCTTCGCGCATATCAAGACCTGCATCTAATACCACCATGGCGGTCATTAATTTACTAATACTGGCCATCGGACGCGCAATATCAGCGTCTTTTTCATAAATAGATTCGCCCGTTTCCG
Source organism: Psychrobacter namhaensis (assembly GCF_016107545.1). Lineage (GTDB taxonomy): Bacteria > Pseudomonadota > Gammaproteobacteria > Pseudomonadales > Moraxellaceae > Psychrobacter > Psychrobacter namhaensis. The sequence goes on along the minus strand of NZ_JABASS010000005.1, from coordinate 38,768 downwards.
CATCGATTACCGCCACACTACGCGAGTCCGTGCTGATCGGAATCATATCGCTACTACCAAATGCACCGCGATAAGTCGTATTATAGCGATTGCTACTATTGTAACTATTATTGCTACTACCGAAGCTATTGGTATTGGTGATACTGGTCGTACCATAGCCGCTATCGACTTGCTTAATAGTAGAGCCAGTCGACTTGTACATGATGTTGCGCGCTTCAGACAAGCTATCTGCCCCGCCCCAACTCACACGAGCACTAGAGCCACTATCAGTGCTACCATTAATAGTAAGTGCGGCTTGTGCAACACTGCCCAAACTCAATGAAATCATAGCAACGACTAATTGCTGTTTGGTTAATGGTAGGTGCTTCATTATGCCTCCTGCTTCCGTTATCACGCCATTTAGGGTTGTTTGGCGCCAAAAACGTACATAGCGTCTATGGATGTGTTTGTAAGTACTCGTATAGAGTTTTTGTATTTTTAGTGTATCATGGTTTGAATTTAAGTTTAATTTATCCAGCAGATTTAAGGTTTTATTTTGGCCTAATTCAAATTTTGCTACAACCACTTTATATTATAGAAACATCTATTCACATTTCAGCAATATAAATTAACTTTAGATGGCTAATCATCCGTCTTTTGCTATATTAGATAGAAATGTCTATATAAGATCTTAGCCGTATTTTACGTTTTCAAACAATAAAAAAATCAGCAGATGCTTTAGGTTTGGTTGTCGTTTAACGTGAATAAAAAACCTTCATTCTGACAAATAGTAAAGAGTATCGTTATGATTAAAGTACTAGTAGTAGATGATCATGATTTGGTTCGAATGGGTATCAGTCGTATGTTGTCAGATAGCGCTGACATAGAAGTGGTCGGCGAAGCAGACAGCGGTGATATGGCTATTAAGATGGCCAAACAACTGCGTCCTGATGTGATTTTACTTGACGTCAACATGCCTAATATTGGTGGGCTTGAAGCAACCAAACGTTTAATCCAGCTTGATCTGGGTATCAAAATATTGGCCGTCAGCAGTATGTCAGCGCAGCCTTATCCTTCCATGCTCATAAAAGCGGGGGTCAATGGTTATATCACCAAGGGCACGCCACTTGATGAGATGATAAGAGCGGTCAAAAAAGTCTATCAAGGGAGTCGTTATTTTAGTCAAGATGTCGCTGAACAGTTGGCTGATGTTTTACTGTCAGATAATGCCAGCTCACCTTTTGACTTATTAAGTGATCGCGAAAAGCAGGTGGCAATGATGGTCGTCAACTGTCAAAGTCCGCAGCAAATAGCAGATCAGCTGTTTGTCAGTGTCAAAACCATCAATACCTATCGCTATCGTATTTACGAGAAAGTCGGGGTGGATAGTGATGTTAAGTTGACGCATCTGGCGATCCGTCATGGTCTGATTCAACCGTAAACTATTTAGTTAGCCACCCTTCTTTTCTTACGGTCACTTTATGAAGTCTGCCACTCGCCTCGTCTCTGCCATTACTCATTATTTGCATCGCGATGATACGCTATCTTTGTCACAACTACGCAGATTAGGGCTTATTTACAGCAGTTACCGCTTCATCGTTAGCCTGTTCTCTCTGCTGATGGTGTATATCACGGCTCACGCTGATGACAGCCTTTCTCTACCAAGTTTCTTGCAACAAACTGCCCTTAGCTTTTATGTCCTGCTTAGCCTCATTTTACTGGGGTTGTTTTATGTCGTTAATCAACAGATGCGGCGGCAATTGGCTTTTGGATTGGCTTTAGATGTCATCATTCTAAGCCTATTGCTGTATACGGCGGGAGCGCCTGATTTACAACTGACCATGCTTTATATGGTGGTGGTCGCAGCGAGCTTTATGTTGCTCCATGGCTCTCAAGCTTTGGTTATCACGCTACTCGCTATTATTTTTGTCATTTATCAGCAATTTTTTTATGCCATTGCCAATAGTATGAACTTGGCCAATTTGGGTGATGCTTTGCTCATGTCAGCCAGTTTTTTAGCAGTAGGCGGTTTGAGCTGGTCTCTTTCTCAGCGTTTAGTCCAACTTGAAAAAGTAGCAGCGAAGAGCGCGAAAGAAGTCGAGCGCCTACATGTCATCAATCAAGAAGTCATCACACAAATGGTCAATGGCGTCATTGTCATCGACAAACAGCAGATCGTCTTAGCAAACCTTGCGGCTCATCAATTACTCAGCATCTCACATAATCCATCAGTATCGTTGCCTCACGTCTCCCCTTTTGACACAAAAAATGCGCAGAACAACCACCGCAATGCGCGTCTATTTAACTTTCAACAACAACTCAACAAACAACATGCGCAGCTGTTCAAAGCCTGCTTATCAGTAGCAGCTGGTCAGTCCCGCACCTTTACTTATGACTTGCCCGCAGGGACAAACGCCTCTGTGCTCGATAAACTACGGGTACAAATCATTCCGTTAAAAGATGACAGTAAATTACTAATACTAGAAGATTTACGCCGCGAACAAGCCAGTGCCCAGCAGTTAAAACTGGCTTCTTTGGGACAACTAACGGCCAGTATCGCCCATGAAATTAGAAACCCTTTGGCTGCTATATCGCAAGCCAGCCAGCTGTTGATGGAGGAGGTTACAGAAAGTGAAGCAGACAGTCATGTTATGACGCACACCGCAAATAGTGATGCGACAGGTAATCATGAGCTTTATCAAATGATCTTTTCGCAAACAAAGCGCGTAAACCGTATCATTGAAGATGTTTTAAAACTGTCCCGCCAGCAAACAGCAAACCAGCAGTCGATTGTACTGACTGAATGGATGCCAATATTTTTAGAAAACTACTTTCAAGGACATGATGTTTTTTTACGACTAAAAACAAACCCAACCATCTCATTCGATACGCACCAATTGGAACAAGTTTTAATCAATTTAATCAATAATGGCTTACGTTATAGTAGCTACGCCCACCCTCATGCTTATGTGGAAATCGAAATTTATTGTGCTGATAACGATGTTATAATTGACATATTGGACAGTGGTACTGGCGTGCGCCTCGAGGATTTACCCCATTTATTTAATCCGTTTTTTACTACAGATCAAGCAGGTACAGGGTTAGGACTCTACTTATCACAAGCATTTTGTGAAGCCAATCAAGCGCGTTTGCTCTACATTCCAGAACATGAAAAAACCTGCTTTCGCTTGATAGCTCCTGTTGTTCACTCTGATAAGCATACAAATAATGTTGAAAATAATGCTAGTAAAGGTGTTTTTTAAGTATTAAATCCGCTCTATATCGAGTACTTTGTCGTTAGGGCACAGTGGTCTTTTACTATTTTATAGCTAATGAATACGATGAGATAATGTATGACAACAACCGCGCTAGTCGTTGATGACGAAGTGGATTTGTGCCGATTAATGCAAATCACCTTGACCAAAATGGGCATCAAAAGTGATGTGGCTTATACATTGGCGCAGGCAAGGTCGTACTGGCACGAAAACAGTTACGATTTTTGCCTAACCGATTTAAAGCTACCTGATGGATCAGGACTGGAGTTGGTCAAAGAAATCAGCAATAGCTCTAGTACGCCTATAGCCGTTATCACTGCCTATGGCAGTATGGATCTGGCCATTGAAGCGCTAAAACTTGGGGCTTTTGACTTCGTTAATAAGCCACTTGAGCTACCACGCCTACGTCAGTTGGTAGAAAATGCCCTAAAAGTCATACAGCAAGACAACGTCGCGAAATCCACGCCAGAATGCTCACCTGAGCAAAAAATATTAGACAGTCGGCTGATCGGCGATTCAGCCGTGATGCTTCCTATCAAAAATACCATTCTCAAACTCGCCCGCTCTCAGGCACCTGTGTTTTTATCTGGGGCTTCAGGTACAGGCAAGGAAGTCGTTGCCAGTCTGATTCACGATTTAAGCCCGCGCAGAGATGGAAGCTTTGTTCCGGTGAACTGCGGGGCCATCCCCTCGGAGCTGATGGAGTCAGAATTTTTTGGTCACAAAAAAGGTAGCTTTACTGGTGCTGTCGCTGACAAGCAAGGACTGTTTCAGCAGGCCAATGGTGGGACGCTATTTTTGGACGAGGTGGCCGACTTACCTTTGGCAATGCAAGTCAAGCTCTTACGCGCTATCCAAGAAAAGACAGTGAGAGCCATTGGAGATACCAAAGAGACACCAGTCGATGTGCGTATCTTATCTGCAACCCATAAAAATCTGAACCAGTTGGTGCAGGATGGTACGTTTAGGCAGGATTTGTACTATCGTATCAATGTAATCGAACTGAAGCTGCCCACGCTTAATGCACGTCGAGACGACATTCCTGTTTTGGCCGAGCATTTTTTGTCAATGATCACTCACGAATGGCAGTTAGACACCCCGCCAGCATTGACGGTCTCCGCCCGCGAGCGCTTGCAACACCATAACTTTGCGGGCAATGTCCGTGAGCTGCGTAATGTGCTGGAGCGTGCAGTGACCTTAGCAGAAACGTCACTCATTGAGGTGAGCCATTTGGGCCTTCCCGATCTTGAAACAGACATAAGCCATCAACTTGCCGAGTCCCAAGGCCAAAGTGAAGAGAACAGCCTTAATAAGATGCAATGCTCTGATCCTAAAGCCGCCGACCTGATTGCTACTCAATCGACAGAAAACCAAGAAACAACCGTTCAGTCTACAGAGCGTGTAACAGGGATAAACCCTAAGCCAGTAACGACTAACTTACACCCTTATCGCACGAATACTCAGCACTATCCTTCCATGATACAGCGGCCAACCAGTAGCCAAGTAGAAGCGCCAAATAACGCAACCGGGCACAGTGTTCAAGCGGCCACCACGCCTCACCTTACTCAGACAGAAGGGGAAGAAAAAGTAGTCCCAAGCAAAAAGGTTGACGATCAATTACCCCTGCGCGGACTCGAGCATCACCTACAAGAACAGGAAAAACAGCTGATTATTACCGCGCTTAAAAAAACTGACTGGAACAAAACCCAAGCGGCCAAACTACTGGGAACGACTTTTCGCTCTTTACGCTATCGCATGAAAAAGTTGGAAATCGCTGAAGATCAGTCTGAAGAGTAAGTTAAAACATGTCACTTCATGACGTACGGTTAAATGACGGCTACTTAGTCACAGTTTAGTCACGTTGTCTGCTATCGCCTGACTTTTTTCAACAGGCTTTCGGACAAAACGTACGCCCGACTCAAGTGCTCGCTCTTTTAGTAAGTCGAGCGCTTGCTGCTCCCATGTACTCTCACTGCCTTGTAACATCATATCAGGCGCTACCCCGATTCCATCTATTCTGCCACCTGAGGCGGTCATGTAGTTGGCGACGGTTAGCTTGACGGCTTGCTCGTCATTCAACGGTATGACTGACTGTACAGACCCTTTGCCATAGCTGACCTCACCCACGATAGTGGCGCGCTTTTGTGCTTGTAAGCTGCTGGCCAAAACCTCTGCTGCTGATGCCGAATAACGATTTTGTAAGACAACTACTGGCAATGACTCGAGTAGCGCCTTGCCTTGAGTCGATAGCGTGCGTGATTTACTTTGCCGACTTTTTACTTGTACCACATCGGTATCGCTCATAAACAAACTGGCAACGTTCACCGCTGATGTCAGTACACCGCCTGGATTATCACGCATGTCCAACAAGATACCTGAGACAGGGGCTTCTAGATTAATTAAGCTTTCCAGTAGTTTTTCACGGCTGTTGTTTTGAAACGCAGGTAACTTGATCACGGCAATGCCATCCACCAGCGTTGCCTCAACGATTTGAGGATGGCTGTTGTTTCGCTGTAAAGTGGTGGTATGTTTACGGCGACCAGCCTTAGAAGTCACGATGTCCACCTGCGTGCCAGCAATCCCTGTTAAAAGTTGTTCAATATCATTGCTTTCTTTATCTTCATCCAGTTTAAACTCAGCCACTTGATGCAGATAGTCGCCAACCGCGATGCCTTTTTTATCCGCAGGTGAGTCATTGATAACCTCTGTAATGACCCAATAGCCAGCTGCTGGCTGATAAGCGACCTTGATACCAATGTCGCCCACATCCCCTTCTGTAAAAGCCCGCAGGTTGTCATACGCCTCAGCATCCAAAAACTCCGCATGACTGTCGAGCTTTGTGAGCATGCCACTCATTGCGTTGTTGAACAACTCTTCATCATTGACCGCATCCACGTATTCACGGCGGACCAAATCCACCACTGCGACAAATGTCTTGAGCGTCTCTGGTGAAATAGCATTTAATGATACTTGGCCAACATCAGGGGGAATGGCTGTATCGATATCACCCGTTTCATCCGTTAAAGCGCTCTCATCTGCCACACTGTCTATCGAATCGTCAGACTCATCTGCCGCATCTAACATATCAGCGATATCCGACAAGTTATCCATGTCGTCTTTAACGGCTGTCTCATCAGCGTTTAGGCTAATCAGTTGTAGGCTTGCCGTGGGACTGGTCGTGTTGGCAGGTGATTCTGCTGCTTGGGCGTGCATGTTAGCAGCAGCCAACCCGAACAACCCTATCATTAATGCTCGCTTAGATCTTGATGAGCGAATAAAATAGTGAGGATGCATAAGAGAACTCATTTAATAGTAGAATACGTAAAATTGTTATTATCGATACGTTTATGAATATTACCTTATAAGATAGCATCAAGGGTATCAATATGAGTCGCCAAAGTCTGTTCGACTTTGTCAAACTGGTTTAGGCGACTAGATATGGCTCTCCCTTTGTTTTTTTGCTACTTAAGATGTTGGGTTTGCTATAAATGAAGCAAAAAACATCAAGTAAAAAACGTCGCAAAAAAAGGAAGGGTAACCAGTACCCTTCCCTTTTTTATAATTTCTAGTAGCGTTCACAGCTAAGCGTTCACAGATAGTTATCGCATAATAATCACACAATCATCGCGTAGCCACCGCAAAAACACGAGCGTGCTTGACCTACGATGCCGGTAACAACAGACTCTCACCTGTCATTTCAGATGGGATTTCGACATCCATCAACGACAAAATAGTCGGTGCGACATCGCTCAGCTTACCACCACTCCGCACTTGTAACGCTTTTTCACCAATATAAATCAGTGGGACGTGTTCAGTAGTGTGCTGAGTATGAACCTGTCCACTTTCATAGTCTTGCATCTGCTCACAGTTACCATGATCTGCTGTAATAAGCATATCACCTCCCGCTGCACGTACTGCTGCCTCTACGCGACCAATACAAACGTCTAACGCCTCTACCGCTTGCACAGCAGCGTCAAATACACCGGTATGCCCGACCATGTCACCATTGGCGTAGTTCACGACCAGCACATCATACTTGCCCGACTCAATAGCCGCAACTAGCTTATCGGTCACTTCAGGTGCGCTCATTTCAGGCTGCAAATCATAAGTAGCGACGTCTGGCGAGGGCACTAGGATGCGTGTTTCACCTTTGTACTCTTCTTCACGGCCGCCACTAAAGAAAAACGTCACGTGGGCGTACTTTTCTGTTTCAGCGATACGCAGCTGGGTTTTACCCTGATCTTGCAAGTACTCGCCAAGCGTATTGGATAACGACGTTGGATAATAAGCGATGCTGGTTTTAGGATTATTAGCCAAAACATCAGAATATTTCGTTAGCATCACAAAAGCAGCAAGTTTGGGCTGCTTATGGCGGGCAAACCCAGAAAATTCATGATCTGGTAATACGAAAGCTTGAGCCAGCTCACGGGCGCGATCTGCACGAAAGTTCATAAAAATTAGAGCGTCATTATCATCAACGGTATATGGCACCTCATCACGACCAATCACGGTCGTAGGATTGATAAACTCATCAGTTTCGCGCGCTTTGTATGCTGCTTGTACCGCCCCATCAGCTCGGGTTGATAGACGATCAGCCTTTCCTTCAGTGATGAGCTCATACGCTTTTTGTACCCGATCCCAACGATTGTCACGATCCATTGCATAATAGCGTCCAATAATACTGGCAATCTGCACGTGACCATTTTCATAATGCGCATTCAACTTGTTAATATGCGTACGTAGGCGATTGATATACTTATCAGCGGATTTTGGCGGGGTGTCGCGACCATCTAAAAAGCAATGTACAAAGACGTTTTTGGCGCCGTGTACCAATGCTGAATGGCACATGGCTTCGATATGATCTTGATGTGAATGCACGCCACCGTCTGATAGCAGCCCCATAATATGTACGTTGCCGCCAAGCTCGTTTGCCGCTTTTACAGCATTAACCAATGCGTCGTTTTTATAAAAATCACGATTAGCCAGCTCATTAGATATACGAGTTGAGTCTTGGTAAAGCACACGGCCCGCACCCAAGTTCATATGGCCCACTTCTGAATTACCAAACTGTCCATCAGGCAATCCAACGTCTTCTCCTGAAGCAGATATCAACCCATGCGCATACTGTTGGTAAATTTTATCCAGATTTGGCATATTAGCCGCTGCAATGGCATTATCCTTATCGTCTTCACGATGTCCAAAACCATCTAATATCATTAAGACATGCGGCACTTTTTTATTTTTCTCACTATCTTGCTTATTATTGAGATGGGCCTGACTATCATCGATAAACTCTGACTGTTGTTGGTTGTTGGACATGGATTCCCGCTCCTCAAGTGAATGAACGCCTATAATGCTGTGTTAGGATGTTGAAAGCTCTCTATATTAACACACATCTTGAAATAGCTGAAAAATTGACCTATTAAGCCATTAAACATTTGTTTCTTATAAACATATTTATTCACTGACAGTTCATCCTACTCACGGTTAAAGCCGCGTATCATTCTGTAAATCGTACTTGCAATCACCAACTTCATTGGTTAAGATATTTATATTCTGAAGTGTTGGCTAGTAGATGTTTATTCCCTGAGCCGATAATGCTTTACTAGGATGTGGTACCTATTACCTCATTGTGTATGCCTGCACCGCTTGCGGTGTATCAGGAAACCTGCCGAGGTAGTGACGCATCCGCCCTGAACTTCACGGTTCATGGGTCACCATCTTACGGCGGCACTTCGGTTGTTATATTCGGTTTGTAAATATACTCTCTATTATCAGTGTATTTATTACCACTAAAAAGCCCCTTTTGCTAATGGCAAAAGGGGCTTTTTCTATCACTAACGGTTAACTAAACAGTTATTCATCGTTAGCAGACTTGGTGATCTTCTTCACATCCTTAGGGACGTTTTTGGCTGTGCCATCAACGGTCGTATGTTGTTTAAACACGTCACCAAACGGGTTTTGTTGTTGTTGACCAAATGGATTTTGGCCATTCATACCCCCGGCTCCACCAAATGGGTTTTGACCGCCCATGCCACCGCCAAACGGATTTTGACCAGCACCCATTTGTCCACCCATCTGCTTAGCCATCATCTCCATCATCTTTTGCTGATTATTCATGACGTAGTTATTGGCAATGTCTTTCAGTTTCTTTTGCACGGGTGGTAGTACGACCAATAGCGCGATTAAGTCACTAAGCACCCCAGGGATAAGCAGTAAAATACCTGCTGCCGCCATCGCAACACTTTTAATCATGGTTGACTCTTGTGGACGCATCGCAGGGTTCATCATGCCACCCGCTTTCATCTGCTGTGCCATTGGATTGAGCGCCGCCATACCTTTACGTATAAGAGCAATCCCAATAACAGCAGCAACAATAAACCACATAAAGACCCACCAGCCACTCATAAACTGAGCAAGTAAATACCACAGTAGCATCTCGATAATAAACCAAACAATGGCAATACCAACTATCTGACCCATAAAGTGTCGTCCTATAAAATAAAAACTAATAAATTGAGTGCCATGCAAATTAAAATGGCTAACATATGATGTATATGGGGATTGATTGCTATACTATCAAACTTACGGCGCATTTTTAAGCCATAAAACACAATGTAAGTAAGACGGAAAACTATGGCAATTATTATCGGGATTGACCCAGGTTCGCGCATGACGGGTTATGGTATCGTCCAACAAACGGGCGATAAACTGACCTACATTGATGCAGGCACCATACGCACGGACACCAAAGAGATGCCTGAACGATTAAAGCGTATTTTTAATGGCTTGACGCGGATCACTCAACATCACCTCAAATACGCGGATGAGCCTATCTATACGGCTATTGAGCAGGTGTTTATGGCAGAAAACCCTGACTCTGCGCTGAAGCTTGGGCAAGCGCGAGGCGCCGCTATTGCCGCCATGGTAGCATTGGATCTAGAAGTGTCAGAATACACTGCCCGCCAAATCAAACAAGCCGTGTGTGGATACGGAGCCGCCGCCAAAGAGCAAGTTCAAGAAATGGTTTGTCGGATACTGTCTTTAGATGTCGTACCACAGGCAGACGCCGCAGATGGACTTGCTTGCGCAATTTGCCATGCGCATTCAAGCCATTCTATGAATAAATTGCTACTTAATAGCGCCATGCGTGGTCGCGGCGCCTCTAAGAAAAAAGGCCGTTGGCGTTTGACCGAAGAAGATCTGGGTAACTTGCGTTGACATAAGCACACCACAAAAAAACGCGCCTAATGGCGCGCTTATCTTGAATGATATGTAGTCAATGAAAACTAACATCGATACATTATGCACGGCTGGTATCAATTTTTCTTACAACTCTAATTTTTAGGAAGGAGATCACTTAGTATCTGCTTCTTCTACTACCGAGCTTTTTATTCTACCACCGAGCTTTCGATCACCGCATCTAACACGTAGGCATACGCGTCCTCGGACACATTTGAGTCACTACTGGCCTCTTCCGTCTCACTAGTATCTAACTGGTAACGCTGTAAACGTAATACTTCGTCATGCTTGCCATCATGTTCATAGCCGTCGATAACACCATTGAATGATGTCCATTCACCTTCGCTGGTTTTAATGCCTTGGTCATCATAAGTAACGGGCTTCACTTGTAGGCACATCTTTGAGTTATTGTCGCTGCAAGGGATCATTTTATCGTTGACCGCCCAAAACACCGTCTCACCTTTGCTATTGTATTTAGCTTGCGGGGTGAGCTTACCACCCCAAACTAAAGTAGCCGCACTAGTGATTTGCGTCAATACTGGCTGATCCTCTTCAGAGGCAACATTTCTCGATAAGACTAACTGGCTCTCCCCTTGCATCAATTTGCTCAAACTGTTTTCAGCGGCATCAAGATTTCCACATGACATTTTCGTACTCATGCTGTCTTCAATAGTCAAAGTCAGATCTTGCAACTGATAGACAGCGCTCATCGTATTACAGCCCACACTATAGTTTAAGGTATTTTGGCCTTGGTACTGAGCAAATGACAACCTCACCTGATCTTTAACGTCCATTAGCGTACTTAATGGTTGAGCGTTATTATCCGTTGCAGATAACAATGTCCAACGATAGCGCGACAGGTTGTTGATCATCGATTCTTCCGCACTTACCTCCTCTGCTGTCGCCTGAGCCACACTGACCTCACTTTTGGCCACTGGATCACTGTTACTTACGTCACTATTAACGGCATTCGCACCCTCTTGTGCCTTCTGCTCATTTGACAAAGAAGAGTCTTGGCAAGCGCCTAACGCCACACTCGCTGTCAGCATAAATGGTAGTACGCCCAGTTTAAAAGACCACGCTCTAAAAGATAATGTCATAACAGTCACGCCTTGTGGTTGCTTCTTTTTACAGTACCGCTTTTTTCATCGTCCAAAAAGTGTTTATATTTGCCTTTATAGGACATAATAATTTGACCACTATAGCGTTGATGTTTGTTACTATTGTAACAAAGTGTTTAATTTCATGGTTTCGTAGTAACGTCCCCTTGTGCCATTTTATGACATCTGCAATTTACTATCCACCATCTTAGGCAGTCGAACGATAACTCAACCACCAAAGACTATAGGTTATAGCATTTTCCAAAGATTGGCTTGCCTAACACTTATTTATCTTCACTAGCCGATTTAGCCTTCGCCATATTTTGAATACTAAAGCGCTCATGCATCATTTGATAAAAACAGGCTAGGTTCTCGCCTTGTTCATTAGGATTTACCTGAAGTATTTTGCCAAAATCTAAGCCTAAATAGAGCACAATGTCAGCAAAACTTAGTTGCTCTCCTACCAAGTAATCCCGGCCTTCTAAGATGGTCTCAAAATAAGCCAGCGCTTTAGCAGAGCGCGCGATAGACGGCGCGACAAACTCTGGGACTTGCTCAACCCGTTGCGCTTTAGATGGGTGACTGTGCTGAAACGCCAGCATAAAATTGTACAAAACTTCAAACTCTGCAATACGGCGCATTGAACAAACTTGGGCACGTTGTACCACATCGTTACCCATCACTGAGCGCTCACCATAAACGCGATCTAGATATTCGCACACTGCCTGCGAATCATTGAGTATGGTGCCATCATCTAACTTCAGTACTGGCACAGTCTGCATAGGATTCATGTTAGTAAATTCATCAGACATTTGCTCATTCGCAGCAAAATCAATATCCACCACATCAACATCGTCCATATTATCAACATCAATGCCTTTTGAGGCCAATAAAATAAGTGCTTTGCGGGGATTGGGTGCCGTACGAGTTACATATAGTTTTTTCATGGCAAACTCCTTGTAAGATGGGTTAAAAAGCGACTCAGCGCTGTTGAAATTGAAGTCTTTTAATGGGTAAATGTTGTTTGTAATTTTTGACCAAAAAGCAGTGTCTACTCTAAACCTGGTCCTGCAATATTCTTAAACTTAAAGCCAGTGAACAACATTTCTGTAGACATCTCTTTAGATGAAATCCTCTGCTTTCCTCATCATAGCAAAACCTTAACGATACTTGTTATATGAATAGTAAAAAGCCCCATAACCTTCCGTTATAGGGCTTTACATTCTGATTGATAATCAAGCGTAGCCAGTTTACTTATTAGGGGCAGGTGTCGTACGCAGGTAAGGCTTGACTTCTTTGTGACCCTTAGGGTATTTGGCAGCGATTTCTTCGTTTTTGACACTTGGTGGAATGATAACGTCATCGCCATCTTTCCAGTCCACTGGCGTGGCGACATTATATTCGTCAGACAGCTGTAGCGCATCAATAACGCGGATGATTTCATCAAAGTTACGACCACAGCTAGCAGGATACGTCAGCGTTAGACGAATTTTCTTGTTTGGATCAATAATAAAGACACTGCGCACTGTATGAGTGCTGTCTGCGTTCGGATGCATCATATCATACAGCTCAGCGACTTCTTTATTGGGATCTGCAATGATTGGGAAGTTCATGGCTGTCCCTTGCGTCTCACCGATATCGCTCGCCCACGCTTTGTGGTCTTCTAAGCTATCGACAGAAATACAGATTGGCTTAACATTACGCTTTTGGAACTCGCCATTGAGCGCCGCAGCACGGCCAAGCTCAGTGGTACAGACTGGGGTAAAATCTGCTGGATGGGAGAAAAAAACCACCCAATGATCACCTGCCCAATCGTGGAAGTTAATATCACCCTCAGTGGTTGCAGCGTCAAAATTTGGTGCGGTATCACCTAAACGTAAATGTGCCATGCTTAACTCCTTAGCTAGGTTAGTGATGAGCACTGATATCCAAAGGTATACATGCGCTCTATTAGTATCATTGACGTGCTCAGTTATCCAAGATAACTCAAGACACATCATCAAAAACTGATTTTATATTAACAAACTGATTATGAATGTCTTGTGACGGATTGTAATGCGATTATTCCATAAACCACTAAGTAAATTGTGCGTGAAAAACTCAGTAGTATCTTCAGTAGTCGTGCTAAATCACCATACCAGAATCCCACAAGCAAAACTCACCGAACTTACCGCGCTTACTTGTACCACCAGCCGCACGTCCAGCATCGGTTAACACCAATTCACCTTCTTGTGTTTCTAAGTAACCCGCCGCAAGCAGCTTATCGTTTAACTCTTGCGTCTTAAAGCCTCGCTCTTTAGCAAGTTTAGCAGTCGTCAGTTTAGAATAATTGGGAGTTACCGCTTCTGTACTGGGCGTGATGGTCGCACTGGAGTTAGTATTCACTGTTTTACGACTAGAGTCCGTTTGGTGCTCAGTCGTGCTATCGGACTCGGTCACTTTTTCAAGAGACATTCGCACTTCATCACTGATACGAATAATGCGTTGCGCTTCCTCATAGGTATCGGCATAAAGTTTGGCGTCTTCGTTACGGTAAATCAGTACGCCCATCTCGTTATTATTAACCTGACTAAATTCATAAAGGTTCAAACTGGTAATGATGCATTCATTTTCATTTAGATAGCATTTAGCATGCAAGTTTTTGCAAAAGCTGGTGCGAATAAAGGTTAAATTTTTCAGCCAGTTTATTTCTTCAGGGTGTAGATCATTCTTACCATAGACGATTCGAATATCAATTTTTAGACGATTACGGTCTTCTAGTAACTCTTTAATACGCTCATTGAGCTTTAAATATGGGCTAATAATAATCAACCTGTCAGAAGCATTTTTAATCAACTCCTCTAAATGATAAGTCGTCCCACTGCTGTTTAAAAATTTTGCCATTGTCATTTCCTCACGTCTTACTCTCAACAACTTTACAATCTTTCATAAAAAAGCCCATCCCTAGCGTACTAGAAATGGGCCAGATTGCAAACTACTATTGTTCAGTATTGACGTAAAAATAAACGTAAGCCGCGTGGTTACTGATCTACTAAGCAGGTTTATAGCTGTCGCGTAAGCTGACGATTTGATTGAACACGGGCTTTTCGCTTGTGTGATCTTCGCTATCAGAGATGAAGTAACCTTCACGCTCAAACTGAAAACGCGTGCCAGCATCCGCATTGGCTAAGGATGGCTCAACCACCGCGTTTAGCTCGGTTAACGAATTGGAATTTAATGCTTGATGTACGTCGCTCACGCTACTTGGGTCTTCGACACTAAATAGCTGTTCATACATGCGTACGGTTGCTGGTATACCTTGACTGGCTGATACCCAATGGATCACGCCTTTGACCTTACGTCCCTCAGGATTATTACCCAAAGTAGCCAAATCAATCGTTGCCTTCAACTCAACAACATTGCCGCTCTCATCAATAACATGCTCGGTCACTGCCAATACATAAGTATTGCGCAGACGAATTTCTGGTTTTTCTGGTGACAGACGCTTATAACCAGCGGGTGGCTCTATCTCATAATCGCCTTGATCGATATATAGCGTTTCGGTGAACGGAATTTCACGCTCGCCCATATCGACATTCGGATGATTGGGCTGGGTTAACCATAAGGTTTGCGTCGCCTCATCAAAGCGCGCATTGACGCTGTCGGCTTTTTGCGACTCCCAACTACTTACTGCATCGCTAAAGTTAGTAATCGTTACTTTAAGTGGTTTTAACACCGCCATGCCACGCGCCGTAGTGGTCTCTAACGACTGACGAACGCTAAATTCTAATAAGCGAAAGTCAACCACACTATCCGCTTTGGTTACACCAACGCGATCACAAAAGTCGCGCAGTCCTTCGGCCGTATAACCACGGCGGCGCATGCCAGCGATGGTCGGCATACGTGGATCATCCCAACCGCTGACGATACCTTCATCGACCAATTGCTTAAGCTTACGCTTACTGGTCAACGTATGATCGACGTTTAAGCGGCTAAACTCGTACTGATGCGGCGCTACGTCAAAGCCGATTTTTTCAACAATCCAATCATAAAACGGACGATGGTCTGCAAACTCTAGCGTACACAATGAATGGGTAATCCCTTCGATTGCATCAGAGAGCGGATGAGCAAAGTCATACATTGGGTAGATACACCATTTATCACCCGTTTGATGATGCGCTTGATGCATGACGCGGTAGATCACAGGATCACGCAAGTTCATATTAGGGCTTGCCATATCGATCTTGGCACGTAAAACCGCCGTGCCTTCTGCGTATTGACCCGCTTTCATGTCATTATAACGCTGCAGGTTTTCTGCGATACTGGCATCACGATATGGTGAAGGCGTACCTACTTCATTGAAAGAACCACGATTATCGCGGATCTGCTCAGGCGTTTGCAGATCAACATAAGCGTCGCCTTGCTCAATGAGTTGTACTGACCATGCGTACAACTGATCAAAATAGCCTGAGGCATGCTGCGCTTCTCCGGCCCACTCAAAACCCAGCCACTCTACATCATTTTTGATGTTATCGATGTAATCTTGCTTTTCTGCGGTTGGGTTGGTGTCATCAAAACGCAGGTTGCACACACCGCCAAACTCTTCTGCCACACCAAAGTTTAGGCAGATAGACTTTACGTGACCTAAGTGCAAGTAGCCATTTGGTTCAGGTGGAAAGCGTGTCACAATTTGCTGATACTTTTGCGCATTGACATCGTCACGAATGATATTACGAATAAAATCGTTTTTTTGTTCGTCTTTTTGTGCATTGTTGCTTGAGTGCTCACTCATCGGGCATTGCTCCTAACGCAAATTGTCAGTCCATGGTGCGTACCATCACGCATCATAAAACATTCAAACTAAAGTATTAAAATAAATTGGGATATAAAAACTCAGATAGTGCGACCGCATTATCAAAATTTGTCAAAAATGGGTAAAGTTGCGTTATTCTATCAGGTTTCGCAAACGCATTAACAGCCTGATACATGACACGGGATAAAAAAGCCGTTAGACTACTCGTAACTTTTTAACCCCCAACTTTTAACCACCACTTGACAGCGTCATTTGAGGCGCTGCAACCAAAAAGGAATATGACATGGTAGACATGCCACCAGTAGTAGAACTTGACACCAATATGGGTGCGATCGTTATCGAACTCAACGAAGAAAAAGCACCAAAAACCGTAGAAAACTTTTTGAACTACGTAAAATCTGGTCAGTATGACGGTACAATTTTCCATCGCATCATTGATGGCTTCATGATTCAAGGCGGCGGAATGGATGCTGAGATGAATGAAAAACCAACCAATGCGCCAATTGAGAACGAAGCGGACAATGGTCTAAAAAATGATAAAGGCACCATCGCAATGGCGCGTACGCAAGATCCGCATTCAGCGACTAGCCAGTTTTTCATTAACGTCAAAGACAACGATTTCCTAAACCACTCTGGAAAAAATATGCAAGGTTGGGGTTATACGGTATTTGGTAAAGTCACAAGCGGTATGGATGTGATCGAAAAAATGAAAGGCGTCCCAACGGGTCGTTTTGGTATGCATGCTGATGTGCCAAAAGAGCCTGTCGTCATCAACTCAGCAACCATTATCACTCAATAATGGCGGCTAAGTAATCGTGCGGCCTAATCGACAAGGATACAGATAAATGCAACGTTTTAATCATTTAATCACGACCCGCCCTCATCAAGTGCGGCAAGTATTGATTAGCGATTTGCATTTATCGCCTCAGGAGCCTGCCTTAGTGCAGGCTTTTTTGGCGCTGCTTGATGACTGCCTTGCCCTGCCAGCTCTCAAGTGCCTATTTATTTTAGGCGATTGGTTTGAGGTATGGCTGGGTGATGATGTTTACCTATCGTTATCAGAAAATGAGCAAGCGCTACATTGGCTAACGCCCTTAATCTCCAAACTCAAACAGCTACGTATCAATGGCTGCGAGATTTTAGTGATGCATGGCAACCGTGACTTTTTGTTGGGACAACCATTTTGTAATCTGTTCGGCGGCGAACTTATCGAAGAGCCTTACGCCTTGACTATCGGTCAGCAGCGCTATCGTCTAGAGCACGGTGACGCATTATGTACTGATGATAAAAAGTATCAGTTTTTTCGTAAAATCATGCGTCATCGACTGACTCAGTGGTATCTACTCAACAAACCGCTAGAAAAACGTTTGGCTATCGCGGAGAACATGCGGCAAAAAAGCCAACAGAACAATGCCAATAAAGCCGCTTACATCATGGATGTGAATGATGAGGCCGTGCATCAAGCACTCACTGCTAGCGATGCCTTATTACACGGGCACACCCATCGTCCGAATGTCCATCAAGCCACGAGTGATAAAAAACGCTACGTGCTTGGCGATTGGCGACTGTTAGATGAAGACAAACGTCAGCCGAACGTTAGTGCAGTGATTGGTGCAGTCACAGTAGAGGCAGGCTCAAGCCAGAACCATACTGATTTTGGCTTATTTGAATTTACAATGCTTGTTTGATTTTATCGTTGAATCTAGCTTAAAAACAAAAAGGGTCTGTTGACGTGAACAGACCCTTTTTTAATTATTTTATATTTTTGAATCGGCTTGCTTTAAGGCATTAATTGAAAGAAATGCTGACGATAGTGCTTGAGCTCACGGATAGAATCACGAATGTCATCTAAGGCTAAATGACTGCCCCCTTTTTCAAAATTTCTCAAGATATCAGGGCGCCAGCGGAAACAAAGCTCCTTAATCGATGAGACATCAAGGTTGCGATAATGGAAGAATTTTTCCAGTTCAGGCATTTGCCGCGCCATAAATCGACGATCTTGACAAATGGAGTTACCACACATAGGCGACTTGCCACTATCGACCCACTTGTTTAAAAATTTAATCGTCTCAGCTTCCGCTTCTGCCAATGTCACGGTACTACGGCGCACGCGATCCACCAACCCTGACTGTCCATGCTGCTTGGTGTTCCAATCATCCATTTTATTTAAGACTTGATCCGATACTTTTATCGCAAATACTGGCCCTTCAGCAAGCACGTTTAAATCCTCGTCAGTGACAACGGTCGCAATCTCGATAATCTCATCATGTAAAGTATCAAGGCCGGTCATTTCTAGATCAATCCAGACCAGCCCTTTTTTACCTTGATTTTTAATTTTAATCTTGTTGGGGTGGTCACCGGTAGTCATAAAATATCCTATGTGCAATAAAGTTTAAAACAACTTTGAAATAGTTTTCGTTATATAAGTTAGATATAGAAGGCAATATTCAGTCAACATTGCTGAGCGCCTGCCTGTTGGCATTATGTGAAAAAACCAAATGATTACAAAACCACTGTCTGGCACAGGCGCTTTAGGCTGTATGTTAGCAAATTTTCACGCTACACTTAGCAATATTTTTCTAATAGGTCAAAAACCCATGGCATTAATTCGGCAACGCAAACTGACTAAACAACAGATTCGTCGCATTGATAAACAACAGCTGGCAAGTCAAGACAGCATCGATGACAGTTTGATGGATGGCGTGGTCATGGCGCACTATGGCAAACAATTAGAGGTACAAGTCACCAGTTTGCCCGCCGTAATACCAAAACAACCGGAGGTTGCGCCCGATGATCCTGAGCCATTTTGGCAGACACTCGAGCTTGGCGATATTTGGCGCTGTCATGTGCGTACCAATTTGCCGATGCTGGCCGCTGGCGATCAAGTGCGCTGGAGCGCCGACTCTAATACGGGGTTTGGACGTATTGAATCCGTCAAACCGCGCACCTCTCTTGTTTCACGTCCCGATCGTTATCACAAGCTCAAACCTGTCGCCGCCAATGTCGATATTCTCGCCATTGTGTTTGCACCATTGCCAGCAGCAGCTCCCACGCTCATAGATCGCTACTTAGTCGTGTGTCATCATGCGGGCGTAAAGCCACTGTTGGTACTCAATAAAGCCGATTTACTAGCACAAGAAAACGGCGTCGATACCAGTGAGTTATTGGCACAATATGCGGCACTTGGTTATGAGAGTGTCCTAACCTCAGTTGACTGTCCTGAAAACATCGCTAATAGCAATGAACAAGAAGGGCTTGATGAGCTAAAACGTTACATAGATAAGAAACTGGTGATCTTTGCTGGACAATCGGGCGTTGGTAAAAGCAGCTTAATCAATGCGCTGTTGCCAGAATCTGGTCAAAGCGTGAATGTTATCTCAGAAAACTCTCAGCTTGGGCAGCACACCACGACGACCAGCCGATTGCTGCCATTCAATCCAGCTGACTTAACGCAAGGCGGCATTGTCGATACACCCGGCATTCGGGAATACGGCATTTGGCATTTGTCCCCTGATGACATCATCTCAGGCTTTGTTGAGCTTGCGCCACTGGCGGGCGATTGCCAGTTCCGCGACTGTCGCCACACTCACAACAGCAAAGGCTGCGCGTTATGGCAAGCGGTGGCTGATGGCGAGGTGTTACAACGCCGTGTTGAAAACCTTGTCACGTTAAGAGAAGAGGCTGATACCAAGCCTTATTAATCGTTCAATATAGGTTGACCATCGCACATTTACTATAGGCAGTCTAATCGGTATAATAGCGCCTTGTTCAATATCCTTAGGCTGTCTTCTCAGCCTAGTAGAACACTTATTTTTTTGGAGGTATGGTTTGGATCGTGCGCTGGAATTTGTGGGCAACCACCCGTTTTTATTTGGTATATTGGCCGTACTTGCCGTGCTGTTTTTTACCATTGAAAACAAACGTAGTGGCAGAAAAATATCGCCCAACACCCTTGGTATGATGGTTAACTCGCAAAATGCGCAGCTAATCGATATTCGCGCCAAAAAGAAGTTTGAATCAGGGTATATCCAAGGCAGCCGCAACATACCTTTCACTGAGCTAAAAGACCGCATCGAAGAAATCCGCGCGATTGAACAGCCAGTGATTATTATCTGCGACATGGGTGTCCAAGCAGGCGCTGCCATTCAGATGATCGGTAAAGACAGTGTCTATCGATTAGAGGGCGGTATTGGCGGCTGGCAAGGCGCTGGCATGCCATTGGTTGGGTTAAAAGATACTGCGCCTAAGAAAAAAGGCAAAGCGAAGCCAAGCCTACATAAATAGTTAATAAATACTCAGCCTTAATTGATATCCGATTCATATAAGCGCCCAAAAAGACACCTCTTCACAGGTGTCTTTTTTTATGTAGCATTTGTGATACTGTCCAGCCTTTTATCTTGAGGCAGCTTGAATTTATAGCGCTCATCCCCACTTTAATAATGAGCGTCACCAAATATCTTTTCAATTCATTGGTTGGTAACGGATTATAAGAGTTTTTATCGAATAATTATTTATAATACTTTTTATAATAAAACGGTTACCGCCTACACTTATAATAAGGATTTATCATGACTGTATCTGTTAAAGTCTATACCACCCCTATCTGCCCATACTGCTCAAATGCCAAACAACTGCTAAAAACCAAAGGCGTTGATTATGAAGAAATTGGTATGCATGACATGAGCAGCGAAGAGCGCCAAGCGTTGATGAAAAAAACCAATAACTATCGCACTGTGCCACAAATCTTCGTCGGCGAGACCTTCGTCGGTGGTTTTGATGAGCTCAATCAAATGAACCAACAAGGCAAACTTGACGAGCTGTTAGCAGGTTAAGTAACCGTTTTTCTGCGCTGTCTGTCTTTACTTTTTTCATAAAAGACAGAGGCAAAGATAAGAGTTACCGATAAAAATCGTCGAGATACCCTCTCGATTTGTATTACAATGCTGTTTTATATAATGACAGTTTGTCCAATCATTTGATCTAATTTTAAAGGAATTATCATGGCTGAAGAACAAGCACAACCACAGTTGGCGTTAGAGCGCATTTATGTAAAAGATATGTCACTTGAAGTCCCAGGCGCTGGCGTATTCACCAAAGAGTGGAATCCAGAGCTTGATATCAATCTGTCTAGCAATGCTGAAAAACTTGACGATGATCATTATCAAATCATTTTGACTGTGAGCGTGAGTGCTAAAAACGCTGATGAAGCCGCGTTTATCGCCGAAGTTCATCAGGCAGGTATTTTTTTGCTAAAAGATATTCCTGAAGATCAAATTGGTCAAATCTTAGGCGCATATTGCCCTAACGTATTATTCCCCTATGCTCGTGAAGTCATCAGCGACATCGTGACGCGTGGTAGCTTCCCGCAGCTATTGTTAGCGCCCGTGAACTTTGATCAAGCTTACGCACAAAGCCAACAGCAAGCGCAAGTTGATGCTCAAGGTAACGCATAAGGGTTGTCTTAATTAAGCGTTAACGCTAACGCGTCTGTATTTGAAAGCCGCTTACTGATCATCAGTAGGCGGCTTTTTTATACGCGGCGTTTATTGTCTCTTCCTTTACAGCTAGTCTTACTTGTTATTAGCCATTAAAAAACCCTGCCAATTAGCAGGGTCTTCAACAGCTCTATCGATTATTCAACTTGAATGATCGACAATTAGCCTTTTAACGCGGACAGAATTTGCTGCTTAACGTCCTCTATTCCTTGTGTGCCATCAAACTTATTATAAGTAGGGGCATCATCGTCTTCTTTGGCTTTATCTTGATAAAAACCAACCAACGCTGAGGTCTGCTCATGATAAGTGGCCAAACGCTCACGGATCGTAGATTCTTTGTCATCTTCACGCTGGATCAGCGGTTCACCAGTCACATCATCGATACCATCGACCTTAGATGGGTTATGGTCAATGTGATACACGCGACCTGAGCCTGGATGCTGGCGACGACCAGATAGACGCTTAACGATTTCATCATCTGGGACGCTAATTTCAATCACATGATCAATGGCAACGTCAGCATCTGCCAGTGCTTGCGCTTGCGGAATAGTACGTGGAAAACCATCAAAAATACAACCATTAGCGCAATCAGGCTTAGCGATACGTTCTTTCACTAGGTTAATAATGAGGTCGTCAGAAACCAAACCACCAGCATTCATGATGTCTTTGGCTTTTTTGCCAAGCTCGCTGCCTTCTTTGATTGCTGCACGCAGCATATCGCCAGTTGAGATCTGCGGGATATCATATTCTTTAGAAATGAACTGGGCTTGAGTACCTTTACCGGCGCCTGGTGGACCTAGCAAAATAATACGCATCATTACACGACTCTCCTTAATAGATAGGATTTGGGGACTAATAAAACTTAGGGATTGGTTGTTTGCTAAGCTACCTTACCTTGTGGCTTTGCAAACCTCAAGTATTTTCATTATTGCTGTGATAAGTTGCCATGACTTATCTGTTCATATAACGCCATTGCGCGCTGTTTTTTTGGGCAATGGCATTACATGGTAGGATGGATAAAGCCAAGCAAATATACTATGGTATTTGCTGATTGATTTCTACATTAGCCTGATCTTGGTCAGCGCTAATCACCACAGGATTGCCTGATAGATCGCCTGACTCGGCACTGGCAGTGCCGCTGTGACTGATGCGAGCAACAACTGCCAACTGAATTTTATCGGCACGAGCAGACTGCAGCGTACGCGATGGCATCATAGCATCAAGATCACTGAGGCTAACCACCGCTTCGCCTTGCTTAATAACGCTAATCGGCAAACGTTTGGCTGCAAATGGTGGACCACCGTTAACATCACGTATCGCTACAAATAACACATCATCAGCCTTGACCAAAGGCAGGAGGCTGGCGTTAATTTTTACGGTCACCTCAACGCCTTCAGACGCTTGTTGCTGCTGAGCTGCCACATTGGCACTTAACTCATCTAAACTTGCCAGCGCTTGAGTATGGTCACCCGGCTTGGCTGCAATGCTGTCACGTAAGCGCTTAATCCAGCCTTGTGCTTGATCAAAGTTACTGCTACGCGCCTCACCCATTGCCATCAGCATTTGCGCGCCCTCATGCTCTGGATTTTTGGCCAATACGTCTTGCAGCACGCGGCGGCTATTGGCATCTAACTGACCTTTATTAGCAAAGAAGCTAATCTGGGCGTAGGTGGTTGCGATTTCTTCGTTGTCAGGTGACAAACGATACGCACGTGACAAGGCTTCTAGTGCCGAATCTGTCGCTTCTAACGATAAGAACAGCTCCGATAAACGCATCCAGCGATTAGGATCATCGGCATGACGATAGACATTGGTCTGCATGGCACTAATAAGCTGTTGACCATCTTCGATTGCCCACGCTGGTGGCTGATCGATTTTGCCAGTCAGTAGATCATCAGCCACTTGACCCACTTTGTCCTCGGCGGCCCACAGCTCAAACACCGGGGTACGATCACCCACCATCAGATAAGCCATGGCAGCCAGTACAGGCACCCAAACCATGATAATCAGTCGACTCTTAATCCCAGGGGTAACCATGGGCGTGACGTCGCGCTGTGCATCTAACAGCTGACGCTCCAGCTCAAGTTTTTGATTTTGATAGTGGCTGTCATCAATAACCCCACTGTCTTTATCTGTTTTCAGTTCTGCCAGACGCTCGCGGAACACAGCAACGTTAATATCTAACAGCTGATTGTCCACAGGTTTATGTTGCGTACGCGAGGCTCTTAACCACGGCATGATGGTAATGACGGCAAGTACTAAGGCGATGAGTAAGCTTAGGGCAATAAATAAGCCAACAGTAGAAAATAGGGTCATTTTTTGTCCTCAAAACTTGTGTTGTCATGATCGCTTTTTCCATGGTTATCAGCACGTGATAATAGGCGATCAAGTTCGGCTTTTTCAGCAACAGACAGTGCCGCCGCTGTGGTACTGTCTACCTTTACTCCACTCTCGCCACTTGCAACAAGCTGACGTCGTTTACTTTGCCAAAACCAACCAATCAGCAATATGATGAGTAGTAATGGTGGAAAAAACCATAAAATCCACGTAGAGGGGCGAACGGGCGGCTTATAACTGATAAAATCACCATAACGCTCCTGCATATAAGCGCGAATCTCGCCATCACTACGGCCGTCTTTTACCATGTTATAGGTTTTTTGCTTGAGATCTTGCGCGATCGGCGCGTCAGACCCTGCAAGATTTTGGTTTTGGCATTTTGGGCAGCGTAGCTCTTCAATGAGACCGCGATACTGGGCTTCTTGCTGCACAGAGTCAAAATCATAAACCTCAATTGCAGCGTAGCTTGCCACACTCAGTAGACAAGCGATCAATAGGCCCGCAACCTTGATCATAACGGCCTTTATTTGATTACTTATCATTTACACGCCTCCGCAACCTGACTCGGATCTGGACTGACGCCATTGTTATTGGCCTCATTGAGTACCATTAAGCAAGGTGCAATACGACTTTGCCAATTGCTCTCATTAATCTCACCGATAATGTGCTGACGAATGATGCCCTCACCATCGACGATGAAAGTTTCAGGCGCGCCTGTCAAACCCAAGTCTAAAGCAAATTGTCCCGAGAGATCCTGAATCGACATCGAGAACGGATCTCCACCTCGGTTCAAATACCCTAACGCATCGCCAATCTCATCTTTGTAATTGACACCCACCAAATTGACACCGCGCTCCTCTAACTGCATTAAAAACGGATGCTCAATGATACAAGTGGGACACCAAGAGCCCCAAATGTTCATCAAAAACGGCTCATCGGGTAAATTCTCATTGGTCATGATACGACTGGTATCTGACAGCAGGGGTAACTCAAACGCAGGTACAGGACGCTCAAGCGCGGTATTGGTTACGATGTCCGTCGGCTTACCCAAACGCATGTATAGCATGATCATAAAACCGGTAAACACAATCAGCGGGATTAAGAACCATAATCTCATCTGTTTTTTGTTGACGGTTTTAGGGTGATTTACTTTAGCTTGCTGAGCCTTTTTATCAGAGGAATTATTTGCTGTGCTCATATTAATTGCCCCCTGTCTTTGTGGCTGGCGTGCCCAAATCAGCAGTGTTACCAACACCTGACTCCTTCGGAGCAATCTGCACAGGCGCTTTAGTTTTTTTCATACGGTAACGATTGTCAAGCATACTCAACAGTGCACCGAAGGCCATAATAAGCGCGCCCAGCCATACCCAACGAATCAGCGGTTTGACATAAATACGGAACGCCCATTCATTGCTATTTTCGGCGATAGGTTCGCCAAGCGCTACGTACACATCACGCATCAGACTGGCGTCGATGGCCGCTTCTGTCATCGGCATCATGCTAATAATATAGTTACGTTTTTCAGGGTACAAAGTCGTCACCACTTGTCCCTCTTTGCTAATTTCTACTTCAGCTTGGGTGGCATCAAAGTTACTGCCTTTGACTTCACGAAAGCCTTTAACGACAAAATCATAACCCTGAACATGA
Source organism: Psychrobacter namhaensis (assembly GCF_016107545.1). Classification (GTDB taxonomy): domain Bacteria; phylum Pseudomonadota; class Gammaproteobacteria; order Pseudomonadales; family Moraxellaceae; genus Psychrobacter; species Psychrobacter namhaensis. The sequence goes on along the minus strand of NZ_JABASS010000005.1, from coordinate 12,901 downwards.
ACGCTATCATTCGGTGCCAGCGCCACATCACGCTCAATGCTCAAAGTCGTGGTAAACGCCACGCCGATAACCGCAATGATCACACCGATATGAGCAGTCTGCTGCCCCCAATAGCTAAGACGCAATTGGCGTAGGCCTTTGAGTCGGCTAGGTGCGTTTTTGGTTTTGTCTTTAAAATCAACAGCCATCCACAATAGCACCCAAAAGCTGACCGCTAACGTCACACCAATATTGAGCATCGCAGATGGGCTGACAAAATACGTGATAATCGCTGCTAACACGAGGCTACTGACCGCAATAACCATACCAGCGCCCAATAGCGGTCGACTGTCTTTCTTCCAGCGAATATTAGAGCCCATCCCCATCGCTACCAATAGCAGCCATGTCAGTGGCACAAAAAGGGCATTAAAGTAAGGAGGGCCAACAGACACCTGTCCTAAATTAAAAGAATCGGCGATAATAGGATAAAGCGTACCGAGTAACACAACTAACGTCGAAATCAGAATGATGACATTATTGATGACTAAAAACGACTCACGTGAGATCAGCTGATATTGACTCTCAACCGTCAATCGCCAGCCGCGCACAGCAAACATCAACAAACCACCACCAATGACCACACCAAGAATCATTAGAATAACAAGGCCACGCGTTGGGTCAGCGGCAAACGAATGCACCGACGTAATAACACCTGAACGGACAAGGAACGTACCCAACAGACTGAGTGCAAAAGCAAAAATCGCCAGCATGATCGTCCACGCTTTGAATACACCGCGCTTTTCAGTGACCGCAAGCGAATGTAGCAACGCTGTACCCGCCAGCCATGGCATCAACGAAGCATTCTCTACTGGATCCCAAAACCACCAACCGCCCCAGCCAAGCTCATAATAGGCCCACCACGAGCCAAGCGCGATACCAACCGTTAAAAAGCCCCAAGCCGCCAGCGCCCACGGGCGCGACCAGCGCGTCCATACCGCATCCAAGCGGCCTTCCCACAAAGCGGCCATACAAAAAGCAAATGGCACAACCATCCCTACATAACCCATGTACAGCATAGGCGGATGGATAATCAAACCAAAATCTTGCAGCACAGGGTTAAGATCCGCGCCATCAACTGGTAAATTGGGCAATGTACGATCAAATGGCGATGAGGTAAAAATAAGCATCGCTAACATCATCATCTGTACGCCTGCCAAAATCACCAACACGCGTGCACGCATAGACAATGGTAGACCACGGCTAAAATAAGAGACCAGCGCACACCAAGTGGCCATAATGGTCATCCAAAGCAGCAATGACCCCTCATGACCACCCCAAGTCGCCGATAGTTTATAGTACCAAGGCAACAACGTATTGGAGTGCTGAGTGACATAGACCAGGCTAAAGTCATTGTAATAAAAGCCTGCCATCAGCGCGGCAAATGATAGGATCATCGCAGCAAACTGCGCCCACGCTAGACTTGGCGCTAGACGCTGCCAAGCAACGTGGTCACGCATGACGCCAACGGTTGGTAACACCACCTGCAAAATCGCCAGTATAAAGGCGGCTAGCAAGGCAAAATAACCCAATTCTGTGATTAACATACGTTCTAACCTTGTTTACCTTAATATGGTCATTGTTTATGATATAGATTGGAATTTTAGGACACTCAAAAGCGTCCTATTTATTACTACTGATATTTGTTGTATAGATACCACTATCCGCCATTGCAGCGTGGGGCGCTTACAGCACAGTACATTAGCGTCAACTTGTCACGTTTTTGTATCCACTCTGTATGCGATGTGTATAAAGAACATAAAAGCCTAGCGATTATTGAATGGCTGGAAAAAACACCAAAACCAGATGCAACCAACCTGCTAAAAAGCCCGTCAAACCGCCCAAAACAATCAAGGTCATTTCATCTTCTCGAAAAGCGGGACGTAACAAGTTTTGAAACTCAGTTGGCGTCAGCGCCCGTATCCGATCACGAAACAGACCAAATATTTTGCTGGCACGACTTTCATTCAGCTCAGGATCACGCAAGGGCACCATCGTTGCGACGATAGACTTGTCAATAATGGTGTTTTTTAGCTGCCCGTACTCACGGCGACCCAATCCTACGCGCAACGTCGTACTAATCACCGGTGACTCTAGTACTTTATATAAATGTGATTTCATCAACTCACGCGTTTGCGTTGCACGCTCACCATACATCATCTCATTCATGATGTTTTCAAGCGTCACCAAGTCCTTCACAACAATCTCAGCGAAAACCTCAGAAACCTCCTCTTGACGTTTCATAAAGCCGCCTTGTAGACGGTACTGCGCGATATGAGGCATCTGCGGTTTGATAAAGGGAAAACACCTCAGTATGGTAAAAAACTTCACATAAGGAATAAAGCGTGGCTCTACGGGGTTAAACACCATCCAAATAGCGATCCAATTGGTGAGAAATCCCCAAATCGCGGCAAAAAACGGCACTGTCCAATGCTGCGGCACCAGCAAAAATATAAACATCTGGATGATACCGAAGACCAAACCAATTAGGGCGCTAATGTGCCAAATAAAATTGATCTCTTTTTGACCGACTTTTAAAAACATATTGACCATCAGACGACGATCATTTTCCATCGTGTTAACAATCATCTTACGCATATCAACCAAATCTTCGACATGATAGGTCAGATCAGTCACCAAAGATTGCATAATATTGGGCAACTCTTGATGCGCTTGGGCATAAACACGACGTTTTACGGCATAAGGCAAATTACCCCACAGCGCTGGCGAATGGTCCAACATGATCTCATCAATCAACAATTCAAGGTTTTTATCAACCGTATCAGTGATGAATATCGCCATCTGCTCAGGCTCCATGGCCTGAAAAAACTCATCCAGCGAACCGAGTTTGGATAATGTCTGATCAACGATAACGCCTGATATTTTACCCGCTTTGCGTGGAACGATTCCTTGCCAGCCAATACCCGGCAACCCAAAAAACGGGAAGTTTGGAATACGCACACCCCAAAACTTAATCGGATAAAACAGCATTTTAAGCGCCATCCACACATGTATCCACGTGACAAACGCTGTCACTGGTGGAATGGTTAGCATGGCAAAAAATTCTGGGTGCTCAGCTATCGTCTGCCACAATGAAGTTGCATCCATAACTTACCTTATCCCTGACAGGTTGATTGTCGTTGCTAATCAAAGATGCTTAGCAAATGAGAACGCTTAAAAACACGCTCGGCCCATAACTGTTTTTATAAAACAATAACTATAAAATAAATCGCCTGATTTTAGCACACTTGCTATGCATTAGCACAGGTAGACCCTAGGCAAGTTGTGACTAGAGATGACACGTTTTAGCCCTTATCTTTTCTGGCAAACGCATTACCATAACCTACCAGCGCTTTAGTTGATGACAGCGATAAAATAAACGGCTGAATACTGCGATATCGCATTTGTTCTGTTATAATTTATCATTCAATTCCAGCAAATATTTGCACATAGGGAGATGCGTTGTGATTTTAACCAATATCTGCCTATGTGATTGAAATCCTTTGCATTATCCTTTATGCTCACCGCGCTTTGATTGACCATCTTGCTCATCTCCCCCTCTTTTATTGACTCACTGACCGTTTGGGCTCTGACTTTATATGAATAAACCGCTAACTCCCAATACTGAACAAGTCAATAAAATTTTTACCAATCGCATTGTGATCCTTGGGATTTTAATATTTGTGGGCTTAGGTGGCCTCATCGTGCGTTATGGTTATTTGCAAGTCTACGCCCATGATAAATATACGACACAGGCAGACAATAACCGTATTAAGCTGATATCTGCTCCGCCCAGCCGCGGCTACATTTATGATCGCAATGGCATTATATTGGCAGACAATCAGCCTGTCTTTACGGCGATGTTAAGTTCTGCCGAAGTTGAAAATCCAGAACGTACCTTGCGTTTGCTTGCGCCTATTTTTGAGCTGACGGACACAGATATCACTGACATTTTGGCGCGGCTCAGTAAAAGTAAAAACGACCCTGTGACCGTCAAAATTGACTTAACTGAGGCGCAATTGGCGCAGTTTAGTGAGCGTAAACCCTTCTTTCGCGGCGTGACCATTCAAAGCAAGTTGACACGCTCCTACCCATATGACGAATTATTTGCTCATGTCATCGGCTACGTTGGCCGCATTAATGACAAAGAGACCAAACGCATTGATAAAGATCGCTATGCTGGTACCGACCTGATCGGTAAGATCGGCATCGAAGACTATTATGAAGACATATTGTTGGGTCAACCCGGTTATCAATCGGTAGAAACAGATGCTCATGGCAATATTTTGCGGCAGCTAGACACTAAGCCTCCCGTATCTGGTAATGACATCACGTTGAGCTTAGACTACGGCTTACAAAAGATAGCGCAGCAGCAACTTGATGGGCGCCGCGGTGCAATTGTCGCCATTGACCCCAAAAATGGTGATGTACTGGCGTTTGTTAGCAACCCAAGCTACGATCCCAACCCGTTTATTTCAGGGATCTCTTTTAAAGATTATGATGCGCTACGAGACGATCTTGATCAGCCCCTGTACAATCGTGCGCTACAAGGGACGTATCCACCTGGCTCTACGATCAAACCATTTGAAGGCTTAGGTGCTATCCATTACGGTTTGCGTGATTGGGAAACCACCATTTATGATCCTGGCTATTTTAGCTTACCTGGAGACTCACATCGTTTTCGTGACTGGAAGCGTGGCGGTCATGGTACCGTGGACTTAAAGAAATCTATCGTGATGTCGGTTGATACTTATTATTATAAATTGGCCTACGAGATGGGTATCCAGCGGCTGCATGATTGGATGGTACGCTTTGGCTTTGGTAAAGACACAGGTATCGATTTACCCAACGAAAAATCAGGGATTATGCCCTCCCCAAAATGGAAAAAAGACACCTATGGTAGAGACTGGCTGCCAGGTGAAACCATCTCGGTCAGTATCGGTCAAGGCTATTTCTTAGCCACACCGCTACAAATTGCCAATGCCACTGCCATGACGGCCAATAAGGGCTATCACATCACCCCTCACCTGCTAAAAAGCAGTGATGGCGCAGCAGACGTGAAAGTCATCACCAAGCCTGATGGTAAAATAGACTATAACGGAAAGCCTGCTGACTGGACACGCATGCACGATGCCATGGAAAGTGTGGTAGAAAACGGCACTGGACGCGGTATCTACACCCCGCGCTATCGCATCGCTGGCAAAACAGGGACCGCGCAGGTAAAGTCTATTGCACAAGGCAAACGCTATGATAAGTCTGCCATAGACAAACGGCACTGGGATCACGCTTGGTTCAATGGTTTTGCGCCCGTGGAAGACCCACAAATCGCGCTTGCCGTCTTGGTTGAAAACGGTGGTGGTGGTAGTGCCGTTGCCGCACCTATCGGCCGCGCTTTATTTGACTATTGGGTACTACAGCGCAAAAACGACCCCATTTTGCCACCCACTGCCGATGAGCTAAAAATCATCAAAAGTCAAAAAGCCTTGGAAAAATTGAGAAATGACGCTTTGCGAGAAGAAGAAGCAAAAGCGCTAGAAGAACAAGAAGCCACGACGACCGCCACCTCTGAGTAAGCGACTGCAAACGAGACATGTTATGAAGAAATCCTCAAATGGCCGCCAGCCTAAAAGAAACGGTAAAACCAAAAGTGCTGCGGCAGGCGACGTACGTATCATTGGCGGTCAATTCAAACGCCGTGTTGTGCGCTTTATCGATGCAGACGGTTTACGCCCCACACCAGATCGCTTGCGTGAGACCTTATTTAATTGGTTATTGGCTGATATTCATGGCGCTTGCGTACTAGATAGCTGCGCAGGCAGCGGCGTACTAGGATTTGAAGCGTTATCTCGCGGCGCGGCCCACGCGACTTTTATCGAGGTCAATCCGGCACAAAGTGACATGCTACGCCAAAGCGCTGAGCAATTACAGCTTGATACGACGGCTTATCAAATTATTCAGGGCACAGCCGAGCAAGTACTGACGCAAAACCAGCTGACCCAGCGCCATTTTGGTGTGGTATTTATTGATCCGCCTTACGCCCAAGATTTGTGGCAACCCATTTTAACAGCACTGATTACACAGTCACTCATCAATACAGACACACTGATTTATTTGGAAGCGGATAAAGATCTTGACGGCCAATTGACAGAACTGGCAAACGCGCTGAACGAGAAGTTGAGCACTCAACAACCATCCAATCAAGCGACAATCGGTTTTGACTGTCTAAAACAAACCAAAGTCGGACAAGTTGTTGCTGGACTTTATCAGCTATCATCGTCATAATTGTGTAGTGATTGCTAAGAGCAACCGTCGCTATGGTTTAGTCAGTATAACCATTTAACGCGCCGCATTTAGTAAAATCATGGAATACCTGCTAAAAAACATCTAAAACCGCTAAAAACTGGCCCAACGCTGCAGTTTAATGTATATAAGGCGAAAATAAACCCCAATGCAGCTTGCAAGCGTAGGCGCTACTGCTTATAATGTGCAGTCTGTTTTTTGAGAGCCCCGTTCCCAGCTAAACTCTCAACGAATTCTAATTTTAAGGTTTTATCATGAAAACACTTAGTGCAAAACCAGCTGAAGTGACCCATGACTGGTATGTCGTAGATGCTGACGGCAAAACCCTTGGTCGCTTAGCCACTCAAATCGCTAGTCGCTTACGTGGCAAGCATAAGACTTCTTATACTCCACACGTAGATACTGGTGATTTTATTGTTGTCATCAATGCAGAAAAAATCGCGGTAACGGGTAAAAAAGCGCAAGATAAAAAGTACTATCGTCACACTGGTTACCCAGGCGGCATTAAAGAAACCAACTTCACTAAGCTGATTGCACATAAGCCTGAAGATGTTCTACACAAAGCAGTTAAGGGTATGCTTCCAAAGGGCCCTCTTGGCTATGCAATGATCAAGAAGCTAAAGCTATATGCGGGTACTGAACATCCACATACTGCACAGCAACCTAAAGAACTAGACATCTAAGGATATACTTATGGAACGCAATTACGGAACTGGTCGCCGCAAGACGTCTACCGCTCGTGTCTTTTTATCAAAAGGTACTGGTAGTATCGTTGTTAACGGTAAGCCACTTGACGAGTACTTCAGCCGCGAAACCTCACGCATGGTTGTTCGTCAGCCTCTAGAACTACTTGACTCTGCTAACGCATATGATTTGTATGTGACTGTTGCAGGCGGTGGTATCAGTGGTCAAGCGGGCGCAATTCGCCACGGCATTACACGTGCGTTGATCGAAGCTGACGAAACGCTAAAACCTGCTCTAAAAGCAGCTGGCTTCGTTACTCGTGATTCACGTCAAGTTGAACGTAAGAAACTGGGTCTACGTAAAGCACGTAAACGTCCACAGTTCTCAAAACGTTAATCAAAGCTCTCTCTTATTTTTTGGTTGCGGTTGTCTTTTTCTCAGAGCGACAGTAACCACATTAGATAAGCGTGTAGATTTGCAAAACCTTATAAGCTGGTCACAGCTTGTAAGGTTTTTTTATGGCCATTCGTTAAGTGGTTAGCCGTTAGTGAGTAGCATAAATACATTAAATCCACAGCGTCTTAATAAGCTGGCTTTGTCAAAAACTGGCTTGCAAACAGGCTCGTGCTACCCCATCATAAGAGTAACTTTTTATCATTAGCCTCAGCACTCTAAGACAGTGCTATCAGATAGCTATAATCCGATGCCATAAATAGTGCTGCAAAAGGATATTATGAAAGCGCCCGAACAATACGATCCCAGCAAAGCTTCCGCAAAGAGTAGCGTGCCGACGCCGCGTGGCAATACCGTTAAATCCCCCGCCATACCTGCAGGTACGCCAACGATTACCCAAACCCGTAAGCGCACAGCGCAAGCAGACAAAAAACCCTTTCACTGGGCGTTTTTATTACCGAAATACTGGGGAGTTTGGCTACTATTTGTGATGTTTTTGCCGATGATATATCTACCGCTACGTTGGCAGTTTTGGCTAGGTCGTCAGCTTGGTACATTCATTTATAAAGCTGCTGGCTCGCGGCGCCGTGATACATTGATTAACCTCAAGCTGGCCTTTCCAGAAAAACCAGAAGCCGAGCGTGAATTGATGGCAAAACAGGTCTTTGTCAATCAAGGTATCGGTGTGTTTGAAACCTTATGCGCTTGGTTTCGCCCCAATGTCTTTACTCGTACCGTTTCGATATCAGGGTTACAGCATCTCATTAACGCCCAAAATGACAATCGTCCGGTCATTTTATTAGGCGCGCATTATACGATGCTTGATTTGGGTGGCTTGTTTTGCGCCCAATTCTTCCCCCTAGACTGTATGTATCGCACGCAAAACAACCCACTGCTCGACTGGTTTATTTATAATGGCCGTACCAACATTTTTGGCAAGCAGATCTCTAGCCGTGATATGCGTAGCTTAGTCAGCTCCATCAAAGCTGGACACGTCATTTGGTACTCACCTGATCAGGACTATGGTCTCAAGCAAGGCGTCATGGCGCCATTCTTTGGTGTGCCTGCCGCCACGATTACGGCATCACGGCGCATGGCAAAGCTAGGTAGCAAAACGCATCCGCCTGCTGTTATGGCACTACATACCTATCGGCAAACTCCAGACAATCTGCCGCGTGGTAAGCGCCCACACTACCACTTAACGATTACCCCTGAGCTGGATAACTATCCAAGCAATAGTGAAGTCGCTGATGCTACCCGCGTCAATGAAGTGTTAGAAGGACTGATTCGTATTGATCCTACTCAGTGGATGTGGTTTCATCGCCGTTTTAAACACGGGCCGAACGGACGTACCGATATCTATAAGTAGACCTTTATTCCCCAAAAAATGGCTTAGAAAATTTGCTATACTTTGTAGCCAATATTTTGCGTCATTAACAGCACATAAATATCTACGCATTTATAATAATTCGATAAACACAGTAATGGATGTCCCATGAGTAACAACACCTTTGATAGCCTCACCTCTGACGATTCAACACAAAACAAGCGCATCCTAACGGGTATCAAACCAACTGGTATCCCGCATCTGGGTAATTACGTCGGCGCCATTCGCCCAGCGATTGAATCTATCCAAAATAGCGATCATGAAGCGTTTTTCTTTTTGGCAGATTATCATGGCATTATTGGTTGTTATGACCCAGCCATCATTCATGAATCGACCAAGGCGATTGCCGCCACTTGGATTGCGTGTGGTTTAGATCCTGAGCGCGTGACTTTTTACCGTCAGTCAGACGTCCCTGAAATTCCCGAGCTGGCTTGGATTTTGAATTGCTCATGTGCCAAAGGTCTGATGAATCGTGCTCACGCCTATAAAGCATCAGTCGATATCAATATGGAAAAAAGCGATGTCGATCCCGATCAAGGCGTCACCATGGGTCTTTTCGGTTATCCGGTGCTGATGGCAGCTGATATCTTAATGTTTAACGCCACTCATGTCCCTGTTGGTCGCGATCAAGTACAACATATCGAGATGGCGCGTGATATTGCCGGTACGTTTAACCATCGCTATAAAACACTCTTTACGCTACCGTCAGCTGTGGTGGATAACGACATACCGCTACTGACAGGGCTTGATGGGCGCAAAATGAGTAAGAGTTACAACAACACCATTCCTCTATTTGGTGAGCATAATCCGCAAATAAGCTCTGAAAAACAGATGCATAAAGCCATTATGAAAATTGTGACCAACTCACAGTTGCCTGAAGAGCCAAAAGATCCTGATGACTCGGCTATCTTTGAGATTTATAAAGCCTTTGCGACCCCTGAAGAAATTGCTGCGATGCGTGCGCAATATGCTGCAGGCATTGGCTGGGGCGATGCCAAACAAGCCTTGTTCGATAAAATCAATGAGGAGATTGCCCCCTTCCGTGCGCGTTATGAAGAGTTGATGGCCAATCCAAAAGAGCTGGAAGAAATCTTACAAATGGGGGCAGAAAAAGCCCGTCGCCATAGTCGTAAGCAGTTAGACAAGACTCGCCGTGCTATTGGTATTCGTCCACTTGCCAAACTGAAATAATCATTTGGTTATTGCAACCGAGACGAGTATTAAACGTGGCTACAACCCCACTGTCTGCACAAGCACAAGCACAAGCGGCCTTATCACAGGCTGCCTTGCCTATAGGGGCTTATCCAGTGTCTGACACGTTCAATAATAGTGGCGCTAAAAGCAACCGCCATAGCTTAGAGACTGATAATGTGTCTTTGCGTATTTATCAGACGCCGGTACAGCACCTACCAGAAGACCTCTATGTGCCGCCGCAAGCATTTGCTATTTGGTTAGAGCAGTTTGCTGGACCGTTAGACTTTTTATTGTATTTGGTCAAAAAAAACAACGTCGATTTGACACAAATGCCAATATTACCAATCACTGAGCAGTATTTGGCTTATATCAGTGAATTGAATACCGAGCATTTTGAGTTGGCAGGGGATTATCTGCTGATGGCATCGACGTTGATTGCCATCAAAACGGAGTTGTTACTGCCTAAACCAGAAAAACCTACCGATGAGCGTGACCCAAAGGCTGAGTTAATTGAACGTCTGGAAGAGTATGCACAAATCAAAGCGGCCAGTCAGCGCTTAGACAACTTGGTACGTCTAGAGCGCGATGTGTTTTTAGCCATGGTCAGCATGCCAAGCCAAGACGTTATGCAGGCTGAGTTACCAAGCTATTCGCCGACGCTACTCATTGATAGTTTATTTAAAATGCAGCTGCAACCAGACTATCAGATGCATACCATAAAGGTTGATGCCGTCCCACTTGCGGATCGCATCGCGAGTATCAGTCGGCAGCTAAGTACTGATGGCGCACGCTCTTTTTATGAGCTACTAGACAAATCGCAAGGTAAAATAGGGGTGGTGGTCAGCTTCGTTGCGGTGCTTGAGTTAATAAAAAGACAGCTGATTGGCGTGGTAATGACCGATACAGACAGCAACGTTAGCCCAGCAACCACCACGGATGGTAATCAACTCGCTACAGGCAGTCAACTTGAGCAGCTCACCTTACAGTGGTTAGTTTAATAAGAAAAGAGTACCTATCCCATGGTAGATATTGATGATTCAAAGCAAAATGGTCAAACACAGATACCAATATCCACAGTCGCACCCGCCTCCACTGATGAACAGCAGCAATACATTGAAGATATCAGCAAACAGATTGAAGTACTGCTGCATGCCTCAGAAGCGCCGCTCACTGCAAACGTCCTTAAAAAGCATTTATCTGTGTCTACCAAAGAGCTCAAACAAGCCTTAAAATTACTGCAAGTACGCTTGGATACTGGCGTCCTAAGTTTGCATGAAACTGCCAGCGGTTATCGCTTACAAATCGCAGACCGTTATAGCGCGTTTATCCAGCGTGTCTTTCCGCAGCGTCAAGAACGTCTTAGCCAAGCCTTACTTGAGACACTGAGTGTTATCGCTTACAAACAACCAGTAACACGTAGCGATATAGAGCATGTGCGCGGCGTGACGCTCTCAAGCAACATATTACGGCAATTGTTTGATAAAGGCTGGATAATAGAAAACGGTCATAAAGACACTCTCGGTCGCCCTGCGTTACTACACACCACAGCGCAGTTTTTAGATGCCTTTGGGCTCACACATCTAAACGAATTACCGCCGATGCCAGACATGGACGCCATCCAAACCATGTCATAGCGTATCCAAGACTTTGTGTCAGTTAAAATAAGTACCGATGTCAGAAAAGCTCTTTGAATGTAGCAATCTTACTTTCAAAAAAAAGGACAGCCCCTCTTAGGAGCTGTCCTTTTTTACTGACGCCTTTGCACCAACACTTTTTTACTGATTGATAACATCCACACCTTTTGGTGGGTTGAATTTAAACTGACTGCTATTAATACTTGGATTCAGTTTAATATTACTAAATTTAATGGACGTGGTCTGACCCAGACTATCATTTAGTACCATCATCACAGGTTTGCCGCCACTAAAGCTCATAGATAAGCTTTTAAAGGTGGCACTGTCCGATTTTGGATATAGCACGTAGTAATTTTTGTTACTGTACGGCTGAGTAATTTTGAAATTTTGATCAATTTTACTCGGATCACCTGACAACAAGAGCGCTGGAGTGTTACCGACTTGACTGTCGACGTTTTGTTTAGTCGCTTGTTCTAAGTCCTTGTCGTAAACCCACATAGAGTTACCATTAGCAACGATCAGCTGCTCTGAGGGTGACTTGGTTTCCCAGCGGAAATTGTTTGGACGTTCTACACTCATGGTTCCTGTAAACGTACCGCTGCTTGCGCCTTTGGTTGTTTGACTGAAGTTTGCAGTCATACTTTTGGTATTGGTTAACAGCTTGTTTAAGCGCTTGGCTGCTGTTAGATTGTCAGCAGGTGCTGCCGTCGCAGACTGTGTCAACGCTATCATAGGCGCCGCTACGCCAAGGGATGTCATTAGCACCCCCGCCAACGCGCCGCTCATGACTTTCTGTTTTAGGGTGGTCTGCTTAATCGATTGTTTAGCAAATAAAGTCATCATTAATCCTCTCTCAAAGTGCATCATAGCTTAAAAGAAAACATCTTATTAAAATTTTTGTTTTCTATAACGGCTTAGCTCACCAACATAAAATTGGTGTTCATAAGCAAGGAGAACAGTGTGCCAGTTTTTTCATTACGCGCCTAGTCATGATTTGCAATCATTGCTACGCCGCCCATACACGCTTGTAACCCGTACAGTTACAAAAATTATCTGAGGGACTCAAAACGCTTTTTAACGTTTTTATGTCTTTACAGAAGCCAAATAAACCGCCGTACTAACCCACAGATAAAAAAAGCCCCTACTACCATAAGGCAATGAACTGACCCCCAAAACTTGGACGGTTTAGTTTAACCCAAGGACTGAGTTCTGT
>NZ_JABASS010000004.1 GCF_016107545.1 Psychrobacter namhaensis | reverse complement strand
TCGTAACGCATAAAAATACCCCATAAGTTGTGTCCAACTTATGGGGGTCAGTTCAACTTTGGGGCTTTTGCCTTTGGATTTACAGGCTTAGCTGTCGCTGTCTGTATTATCCGACTCTAGCTTTTCAGCTTGCGTCGGTTTTTTATGCTCCGTTTTAGGCTTGCGACTGCGTGCCTTTGGCACTTTTGGGGTGGTTAAATTAAACATACCGGTCTGTGGTAAAAGCTGCTCTGCCACATTCTCGATCATGTTTTTGTAGCTGGCAATCGTAGTTTTCGATTTGGCCGCTTGATTTTCTTCTTTAGTAGGTTGTTCTACTTCAGAGTCAGCCGCTTGCTTGGTCTCTTCAGCGGAAGCAGACTCCACATCATTACCTTCGATATTTGTCTCTGCTGTCTCCGTATGCTTTACCTCAGAAGTTTCATCATCAGCATGCTCGTTAGACTCTTGTGTTAGCGCTTGATCTGCCTCTAATAGCTGTTCGCTATCAGCACTGATATCGTCAGTCTGCGCTTGATTGGCAAGCGCCGTTGCTTCAACGTCATGGGCGGCAACGTTATTCTCAGCGTCCTTTTCAGAAGGAACGCTTAAGACCGCTGGCTCCTGATAGTCCGGATGCTGCCCACGTGGATCATTACTTGCGCGTTTGCTAATCGCGCGTGGTTCAACGTCCGTTTTGCCTTGTGCCGCTGCAAACTGACTGACAGCCTGAGTCATCGCTTCAAAGCGTGCTAGGTAGTCCACGGCTAATGGCTGATAGCCGTAGTTGCTAAAGTCAAAGCTCTGACTAGCCATCTCGTTGTTACTCACCGTGCTATCAACGTTGGTATCGTTATCAGCCATTTTTGCTTTTTCAGCATACAAGGCAATAGTATCGATAAAGCAGCTAATAACCCCATCTTCTGCTAAGCGAGTATGCGCTTCTGGTAAGGTTGCACGAATAAACTCACCCACTGTACCGCGAATAGTCGGCACACTCACCGCTGCTTGCACTTTTGCTTGTGGCTGTTGCGCGGCCTGTGACTGCGTCTGCTGACTGCGTACCACACGAGGGTCGTTTTTGGCTTGACCAAACTTCTCGGCGGTCACGTAGCGCGCCGCAAACAGAGCTTCATGTGTCAGCTGAAGCGCTGAATTACTTGTCTTGCTAGGCTCTACTGCACTGTCATTGTCCTGAGTGTTTTTGGCCTTCTCACTCTCGTTAACGTCATTGGCCACGCTCGCTTCCTGAGGGTGCGTTGGCGTGCTATCGACTTTAGCATTGGCTTTATTTGAGCTCTCAGCTTGACTGTTCGTCTTGTGTTTAGATGCTGGCTGCTCATCTACTGCAGACTTTTTGTCATCAGCATCCGTATTATTAGCATCGTGATCAGTTTTTGGTGCGTTATTTTGCCCGTTATCTGCACGAGCGCTGCTCTTACTCTCATCAGTCTTGGCCTCATGGTTTGCTACAGCGTTTTTGTCTGTAACTGTTGCATCAGAGCCGCTTTTATCAGCACTTTTCTCATTCGAGCTTTGCTTGTCATTGCCTTGCTGGTTAGCCTGCTGCCGAGTAGTAGGCGCTTTTGTGACGTCCTCTTTCGACGTCTCACTTGCTGGGCTTGGTTGCTTAGTAGATTGAGACTTGCTCTGTGATGATTTGCTGTCATCTAAAGACAAATGCACAACTTCGGGTGATTTAAGCTCAACCGGCGCTTCATTGACTTGTAGTACGACTTCGTTGGGGTTTTGATTGCGGCGGGCGTTCGATTGATTCTTGCTGCCGTTAGTGCCTGTAGTCGCCTGCTGGTTATGTTGTTTCACATTGTCAGCGGTTAGCGTCTCGCCGCGCTCCAATTTACCGCGTGAGCCACGTTGGCTATGCGATTTACGCTTAGCACGTGTCTGCTCATCGGCGGTATTGCTGTCTTTATCCTCAGAGTGGTTGCGCTCGTTTGCGTTGCGTTTACTATTTTGCTGGTTACGATTGCGATCATTAGTACGCTTGTTATCCTGCTGACGTTTGTCTTGATTGTCAGAGGTTTTGTCATCAGCGTTACTTACATTGGCAGTTGAACCGTTGTTTTCGGTACTGCCATTCACGTCATTGCCGGTCTCATCCGCTTGCTCTTTTCTTTGACGCGGCTTAGAAGATCTAGACTTACGTGGTTTACGTCTTCTTCTGTCTTCATTATTGCTATCATCAGTGTTGCTGTCTGCGCCACGACGCGCCTGCTGACGATTGGCATTACTCTCCGATTGTTGATCGTCATTTTTTTGAGTGTCGTTGTGCTGAGTGGCCTGCGCTTTATGTGGGGCGTTATTCAGCGCACTACTATCAACTTGTCCAAATGACCCTAAGCTTTGTGCGCCTGTATTGACTAGCGCTTCAATGGCTTCTGCTGCATCACTGCTACTCACGCTAGGTGTCGTTGTGGCTTGCGGCGCTTGAGCAAACAGATTAGACAACCAAGCAACGGCTTGTGGTTGGGCACTGGTCTCAACGCTAGCCGGTTGCGTGGCGACTGGCTTGGCAGGTGTGGCAACACTTTGATTTTGGTGGGCTTGCGGTGCACGCGTCGATGAAACACTGTTGCTATTTTTATGGTTACGTTGATCGTTACGATGATCAACTGAGCTACGATCAACCGAGCTGTTTGATTTATTGGCAGCTTTACTGTCCGCTACTTGACGGGGCTGGCGGGTTGGCTGCTGTTCTGGGCGCTCTTTTTCAGCGGTTTGCCAATCCACATTGTAGCCAAGGTCGCTGTGTTCTTGCTGCTGAGTATCGGTAATACGCTCATAGCTTGATGGGGCAAAGCCATCGCGGTTGAAGTGTAACTTAAAGTTTGGTGACTCTAAATGCGCGTGTGGCAAGATAGTAATACGGGTACCACTGTCTTGCTCAAGATAGACTAGGCTGTCGCGTTTTTCATTTAATAAAAACGCTGCGATGTCAGTCGGTACTTCTGCTTGCACTTCACCTTGACGTTCTTTTAGCGCGATTTGTTCAATCTGACGCATAATCGATAATGACAATGAGCGCAAGTCACGAATCATGCCGTTACCGTGGCAACGCGGGCAGATATAACCCGTTGACTCTTCTAATGATGGGCGCAAGCGTTGACGGCTCATTTCCATCAAACCAAACTTAGAGATGTCACCAAACTGGACGCGAGCACGATCGTACTTAGTAGCATCAATCAGTCGTTTTTCAACTTCTTTTTGATGCTTGTTATCATTCATATCAATAAAGTCAATGACGATCAAACCGCCCATGTCTCGTAGACGTAGCTGGCGGGCAATCTCATCGGCTGCTTCTAGATTGGTGTGGTAGGCGGTCTCAGCGACATCTGAGCCTTTGGTGGATTTGGCTGAGTTAATATCAATAGAAACCAGTGCCTCAGTTTGGTCAATAACGATGGAGCCGCCTGATGGCAGACGCACTTCACGCTGATAAGCGGTTTCGATTTGTTTTTCGATATTAAAGCGTGAAAACATCGGCTCATAATCGGTGTATTTGCGCAGTTTTTCTGCTTGCTTTGGCATGACGGCATCGATAAAACCTGCCGCTTCGATATAAGCGTTTTCATTATCGATCCAAATCTCAGCAATATCATCACGCAGATAGTCGCGGACAGCACGGGTGACGACGCCTGCTTCTTGATGAACCAAACGCGGTGATGGATATTTTTGGTTTTGTTCTTGGATGGCTTGCCAGATATTGAGTAGATGGTTCAAATCGTGCTGTAAGTCTTCTTGCGTTTTACCAATACCAGCGGTACGAATAATAACGCTCATACCTTTTGGCAAATCAAGGTTGCTGAGCATCCGCTTCATGTCTTCGCGCAATTTGCCCGAGATTTGACGAGAAATACCACCACCGCGAGGGTTGTTTGGCATTAGTACCAGATAGCGTCCCGCTAATGATACGTAAGTCGATAGCGCAGCGCCTTTATTACCGCGCTCTTCTTTTTCGACTTGGACGATGAGCTCGTCGCCTTCTTTGATCAGTTTTTTGATGTTTTCATCACGAGGATTGCCGCTTAAGTATTCGGCTGAGATTTCACGAATCGGTAAAAAACCTTGGCGCTGTGAGCCATATTCGACGAAGACCGCTTCAAGTGACGGCTCGACTCGAGTTACATGCCCTTTATAGATGTTGGATTTTTTTTGTTCACGGGTACGGTTTTCTAAGTCGAAATCGTACAGATGGTTGCCTTTACATAAGGCGACACGAATTTCTTCGTTTTGAGTGGCGTTGATCAAAATGCGTTTCATATTGGTATCCTATGAGTACGCATAACAACGATGAGACGGGCTTTCGGGCGTGAGGGCAAGTAAGGCTAATGTTTACATTAGCATGGATAAATTTTAGTTAACGGTAGAACGTAAATCATGGGTTTTATAAAGCGCGCTGGCTTTTTCAATGGCTTGTTTTTCACCTAGAGTACATGAGCAATGCTAATGTGGAGATAAACGCTATAGGGTGTAAAGCTATGTGTTTATATCCTATTATTGGTAGTTTTGCTTTAAGTACTAATGCATCAGCGTACTATTAAAGGATCAGTAAGTTCTTTCTATTGGTAGCTATGGCAGCGTACTTTGTAAGAGTAGGGCCTGTCAGTTACTGGTTTAAAAATACTGATACTAAAGTAGTATCGTACTGTTGCAATCCTCCATCCATCAAAGTCTAACAATAATCTCGCTGTTGTAAATGCTATTTTATCAAATAGCAGTCTCAGCACTTATCTATTTAGGTGAAGCAATTGGTTACTCTTTATTTATCGTTCTCTTAGGTATAACGTCAATCATATCTTGGGTCTATAGGTTAGGGTGGCAGCTTTAGTTATCAGCGGGGCGTACTTGGCAAACAGAATAAATGACCAAACTATCGGTGTGGTGCTGGCTTATATCTTCTTTATCGTCATCTGTTTGACCACCAATACTTAGGCAGCTATCGACATACTTCTCGATCCTAACGTTAAACCACCTATACTTGCTCAACTGCGCTCGCGTAAAGGACCATCAGATAACTAGGTATTGAATAATAGGTATTAAATAATAAACAGTTATCAAATTAAGTCGTTGTCATGCGGGTTGTGAGTCAATGTAGTGCCATTAGTCGTGTCGTTAAACAGGCGCTTTGCCAAATTTATCAACAATAAACTGATGAACACAAAGGTATTTAGTGTCACTATTTATTTTATGGTACTGATTATTTGATGTTACTCAGTCAACTCAGTACGGTTTCTTTAATTTATGGGGTCATATTTATTAATATCTATAAATGATATCTGTAAATAAATAACGCGCCCTAAAATCAGATGAGGTGCCCAACATCGGCAGGGTATACAGCTTATCCCTCTTTACTAACAAGTCGTAAAAATGGTGATGGGCTGTCTGAGACAACAATGATTATTGCCGCAGCTTCTGCTTAATTGTCGCTCAACATGCTAAACTATAGCAAATCTTTGTGTAAACACCTAACTAAAAATGACGAACTCAAAAATGACTGACGATGCACCTACCCATGAAGCCCCTGCTATTTTTAATAGCAAAACACGCCCACAAAGCGCTGACGATGAAATCAGCAACTTTGGCAAGGTGAACTATCTTGAAGTCACCCGCCATCAGCACGACCAGCGCTTGGATAATTTTTTGCTTAATCGCTTAAAAGGGTTACCAAAATCGCACATCTATAAAATGATTCGCTCCGATGAGGTGCGCGTCAATAATAAACGCTGCAAAGCGCATGATAGAGTACAGCGTGAAGATGTGGTTCGTATTGCCCCTGTAGAGCTGGCAACGCGTGAAAAACCAATCATCAGCACAGAGTTTGCCAAAAGCTTACTGGCACGTGTGGTCTATGAAGATGAGGGCATGCTAGTCCTTAACAAACCTTCTGGTATTGCGGTACATGGCGGTAGTGGCTTGGACTTTGGGGTCATTGAAGCCATGCGTGAAGTGACGGGTAAAAAGTACCTAGAGCTGGTACATCGTATCGATAAAGATACCTCAGGGCTGCTCATGATTTCCAAAAAACGCTCAGCGCTAAAAACGTTGCAGCAGCATCTCGTCGATAAAACCATTCAAAAGCACTATTTATGTCTCGCCAAAGGACAGCCTGCGCTGAATGAGCAACGTGTCGATGCGCCATTGCTACGTTATACCCTTGCCAGTGGTGAGCGCCGCGTCAAAGTAGATAGCCAAGACCCGCAAGCCAAAGAAAGCCAGACGGACATTATCATCCATGATCGTTTTACGCTGGCAGATCAACCGGTCAGTTTGATCGAAGCCAAGCCGTTGACAGGCCGTACTCATCAAATCCGTGTGCATTTGGCTCACATTGGTCACGCTATTTTGGGTGATGATAAGTACAACGTACATGACAAATCAGGCGTCCATCGTCTGTGTCTACATGCGTGGCGCTTAAACATTCCCGGCTACAAGACGATTACCGCACCGCTACCAGAAGATATGGCTGACTGGCTACCAGAGTCAACCACGTTGCCTGAGTAAGCTAGCAACACACGGCTCTTAACCCAAGCTCTCTACTGTTTATTAAGCATTTCTATTTATTAAGCATTCTTATGACACGTCACGACAACTTATTTTTATTAATAAGCCATCGTGACGTTTTTGTATCCGTCTCTATATCCGCCATTTATTATCGCTATTTGTTAAGGTAAATTCATGAGTAAGCCCTCTATCACCAGTACGCCCGCGCCTATTAAAAACTCTCAAATGACAGCCAGTCATGACTTAGCAGACAAAACGTTGGTTATTTTTGACTGGGATGGGACGCTGATGGACTCAATCGGCTTAATCGTTGAGTCCATGCATATAGCAGGAGAGGCGCATGGATTTCAGACCACTGATAAGGCAGTCAAAGGCATTATCGGGCTTAGCTTAATGAATGGCATTGACATCTTATATCCTCAGGCAAGTGACCCGCAAAAGCTCGCCATTCAGCAAAGTTATGCTGATTACTATATTGCTAACAGTCATCGCACCCCATTTTTCGCATCGATAGAAGGTATGTTGCAGACTTTACAAGATAACGGTAAAAATCTGGCGGTCGCCACAGGCAAAAAAAGAAAAGGGCTAGATCGAGTATTAGACGCCTCTCAGAGTCACGACTACTTCATCACGACGCGCTGTGCGGATGAGGCAGGTTCAAAACCTGATCCGCAGATGCTTAACGATATTTTGACTCACACGCAGCAGCAAGTCTCTGACGCGGTTTTTATCGGTGATAGTATTTATGATATTCAGATGGCCACGCAGCTGGGTATGACCAGTATCGCGGTCAACTACGGGACAGCCTCGAAGGCAGAGCTAGCCGCACAAAACCCGACTTATCAAGTGGATACCCCGCAAGCATTAGTAGATTTATTGTGTGGATAGTGCTGGTCTCAGCTGTGGTCAGGTCAACGTAAAAAAAGGATATAGGGGACTGGCATAAATTTTTTGTGGTCTCTGTCAGCAATGCCACAGCAAGCAAGAAAAATTAATGCAAGTCACGCATCACAATGTCGTATATCCACTTTATTGAGCATCGGCTACATTTGAGACCTTAAATGACAAAAAAGGGATTATCGTGTCACGATAATCCCTTTTTTATGACAGGTGATATTTAATCAATGTCTTTTTGCTCACCAGTTTCTTGTGCAACGCCTGCCTGTTCGTTATCGCTATTGTCAGTATCATCGGATTCACTAAGATCGGACTCAATGAGTTTTTCATCATTAAGTTGATAGTCATACCAATTGCCCATCACGCCAGCTAGCTCATCAAGACCTTCTTTTCTTAAGGCTGAAAATAACTGAATGGTGCAGTGTAAGCCCAGTTTTTTGAGTCTTTTACGGGTATTGAGAAGGGCGTTTTTGGAAGCACCGTATTTAAGCTTATCCGCTTTTGTCAGTAAAATGTGGACTGGCAGATCGCCGTCTTTGGCCCAATGCAGCATTTGCTCATCAAAAAATTTGAGTGGATGGCGAATATCCGTCATCAGCACCAACCCTGCAAGGCTTGAGCGTGAAACCAAGTATTCTTCTAGCTCAACCTGCCATTCTTTTTTCATCTCAAGCGGCACAGCCGCATAACCGTAACCGGGCAAATCCACCAAACGTCTATTGGTATCGCCAATACTAAAAAAATTAATCATCTGCGTCCGTCCAGGTGTTTTGGACGAGCGTGCCAATTGACGTTGATTGGTCAAGGCATTGATAGCCGAGGATTTGCCCGCGTTTGAACGACCAGCAAAAGCAACCTCTAACCCCACATCAGGCGGACAAAGACGGAAGGTAGGCGCTGACGTCATAAACTCAGTTTGCTGAATTTTTTGACGGGATTTGGTGTTGAACAATGCATGTTCGGCGGCAACATCTGTAAACGGGGTACTCATAAATGGCTCATTAATCTTCAAGAAATTGGATACGATTGTAAAAGTTTAGCTAGCTGGTTATTAAGGCGATGCGATGGATAAAAAGACGGTAGACAACAAAACGAAAAGGGGTGACTCGTTATAACGATAGGGCGCATTAGTCACAAGCGCAGCCATGTAAAATTAGTGTCCATTCTATACTATTACCTGTCTTACTTATTGAAATAACTGTGATTAACGGCATATAAATAATAGGATAACATTAAAATGAGGCGGTCATACGCAAAGTTATGGTGCTCATCAGAGGGTTACTAAAACCAAACTTTATTTATCTACCTTTACATGACATAAATTGTTACAATGTTTGTTAAACACCGTTTAATGGAATGGTTGATTAAACGGATGACACACCAAAAGGAGGTGTTCTATGTTTTCAATCACCACACGTTTTCGCCAGAGCTTTCGTGCTTTATTAAGTAGCGGTGCGGTATTACTGTTAAGTAGTGCCATGATGACCAGCGCTGGTGCTGCTGATATTGCAACTACCTATGATAACTCATGTGCCGCCTGTCACGATAGTGGCGCACTAAATGCTATTAAAAAAGGTGACAGTGCGAAATGGCAGCAACTGATAAAGCAAAAACGCATGCCAACCCTGATCAACTCAGTAAAAAACGGGATGCCACAAATGCCCGCTGGCGGTCTTTGTAATACCTGTAGTGATGATGATTATCGCAAGCTGATTGAATATATGAGCAAATAGCTCGCTTGCGAATACATTAAACCATATAAATAAAGCGCTGGGTTTAGACCTTTGGCGCTTTTTGTTTTTAGGGCGCGTTTTCGCTCATCGTTAGAAAAACTGGTGGATGCGATGATTAAGTAGGCAAATACTACAAAGTCTTGCTATAATAATCGAAAATAAACCCTGATGTTAGTAAGTACTTTCAGACTGCTTGTGTGCAAGACCTAAAAATATATGCCTGCCTCGCTCATAAAAGGGCAGTTTATACTGGGTATCTTATCAGTACAATCACTCTAAATAATGCTTACGCCGAGCTAGTAGGATTTGTATCAATGAAAAAGTTAATCGCTGCTGCCAGCTTATGCGTTGCAAGTTTCAGCGTACAAGCTGCTATTATTGTTCCTGAGTACGACGTCAATGCTGGTAAGCAAATTGCAGAAACTGTTTGTGCTGCTTGTCATGGTGTGAACGGTGTCAGTGTTGTTCCTGCACAGCCTAATTTAGGTGGCCAAAACGTAAAGTACCTTTACAAACAGTTGGTCGATTTTAAAGCAGGCTACCGCAAAAACGGTATTATGCAATCACAAGTTGCCAATTTATCTCAGCAAGACTTGGCCAATGTGGCAGGTTATTATGCTAGCCAAGCGCCTTGGGGTGTCGGTTTCGGCAATCCTGCGACCACTCAAGAGGCCACTAAGCTGTTCTTAGGTGGTGATAAGTCACGCGACGTCATTGGTTGTGCAGGCTGTCATGGTCCTGAGGCTGATGGTAATGAATGGGCCGCGTTTCCACGTTTAGGTGGTCAGCATGCACAATATATTTCCACTCAGTTAAAACTGTTCCGTGCTGCTGGTCGTGTAGATGATATCGACAGTGATGAGCAAAAGCGTGTCAATGACGCAGCGAAAGAAGGCGAGATGGGCATGATGCAAACTGTAGCGTCGAGATTATCAGATCGTGATATTCGTATCTTGTCAGACTACATAAGCGCCATACACTAATTCATTGGTGTATGGTATGAATAATAAGGCATTTCTTAAGTAAAATGGCTAAGAGCCTTGTCATATATTCATCACTATTTAGTTATTAAACCCCGTTTTCGGGGTTTTTTTATAACTGTTTGTCCCTCATATTACAGAGACACATTTAGCTATAAAAATAAAACCACTGACAGATGCTTATTATGGCTTTGTATGATGGTACATTATTGTTATTCACTTTAGATCGTTTGGATTTGGCTTATGATGATCCGTTATGCTTCTTATTTTATTGCAGCCCTGCTTCCGTTACTGCTGTTTCGTTGGTTTGCCCCTGCGTCCATTGGTGAGATCGATTTTTGGCTACTGTGGCTAGTGGCTATGGTGCTGGTGTCATTGCCAGTCGTGTATGCAGAAATAGCCTTAGCCTATCGTAGTGTCGATGCGCCATTTGCAGGGATGCAAAAGCTGACTCGTGAAGCAGATGCCAGCCCAGCATGGCGTAGCTTTGGTTGGCTAGCGGCATTGGTCTCTATCATTATTGCAGCGTTAGTTGTCTCTGGTGCGAGCACAGGTATCTTGGCGGCATTGACTGAGCTCAATAGCGCTCCTGCTGTACCCAGCTTTGCGATCGCGGCGGGTTTGATGGTGATTGCTGTCTTGTTGAGTTTGCTTGGCGTTGCACCCTTACCGATAGGCTTAGGACTGATGGTCATAGGGCTGTTGCTGGGCGTGGCAAATGGCGTACCTAACATTGATTTTGCCATGACTGATATCAGCTTAACTGAGTGGGCGCGTGCAGTAGCGCTCGCGTTGGTCAGTGTCGGTGCTGGTACAGGCTTATACTGGTTCGGTCAAAACTTAGTGACCAAACAGGTGGTCACAGCGGTAGATACCAACCATCATAATGCGCAAACGCCTGCCAGTAAACAGGCGAAAAATGTGTATCGCGCGACCAAATTGGTACGACCGATCTGGATATTGCAGTTGCTCGTTGGGGGTGTTGCTTTGTTGATGAGTGGCATGTCATTACCACCGATCGGACAGCTGCTATATTGGGTAGGGGTACTGTTTGTGGTCAGCTACTTGCTACATTATAGTACCCAGCAATTGGCCCATAAGTTTGGATTACTGGTCAGTCTGATATTAACTTTTGTATTAGCGTTAGTCTTAGTCGTTGCCATTCCGACCATATGGCTGGTTGGAATTTTGGTCATTATCAGTAGTGTGGCGGTATTATTGTTATCGATTTTTGCGGGTTGGCAGATGAAAATCAGTCATTTGCGCAAGTCGTTAAACTTTGGCAATGAAGCGTTTTATAATTTATGGCGGGTAGCGATCCGTTTGGTCGTGCCATTGGCCCTGCTATTAGCCTTGATAGGTTGGGTGATGCAGTGGGTAAGCTAACGGCTGATGACAGAAAAATAGATAATAATAGTGCTGCGCTTCAGTCTGGGAAAGATGCTCTTATGATCGTGTATTTGGCGTACGCTGAAGATGCCCAGCGTCAGCACTACCTAGCCCTACCAGTCAGCGCGGGCACCAGTTTGTATGAGGCGCTTATGCAAGCAGGCTGGTTAGCAAAGTTTCCAGAGTTGGCAAGGTGGTGTGAAGACGTACTAGATATTGCTACGCCGACTGCTAAGCGCTGGCATGTAGGAATTTACGCACAAAAGCAGCCGCTTAGCTATCGTCTGCAGCCTTTTGACCGTATCGAAGTGTATCGCAGCTTAAGCGCTGATCCCATGTCTCAGCGCAAGAGCAAATCGCGTGGTTAAGTCAGTAACTCTTAAAGCCCGTTGAGCATTTAATATAATTTTAATTACGAAGCTGGCAAGCTCTCTATACCTTCAATGCGATTGACCAGACCTTGATCATCAAAGTAAATAATCAAATGCTGGCTGGCATTTTTGACATCTTTGATACCTTGGCGGCGACCTTCTGTACCGGCTTGATAGTCGTAAATGTAGTCCCAACGCTTAGGCGCAAGCGTGTCTTTAATGGCTGGACTACCAAGGAGGTAAAGAACTTGGTTTTGATTCATACCCACTTGCAGCTTTTGCGCTTGCGTTTGAGTAATAGCAGTGCCTTGTGGCAAATCAATCTTATAAACACTCAGTAATGAGCAGCCAGACATAGCGACAGCAGCGCTAAGTACACTGGTGATGGCAATCTTGCGTAATGCACTTGTAGGGCTTGACGGACGAAAAGTTAATGTCTTTATCATGGTAAGATGACTCATAAGAAATGAATTAGGCGCGGCCAGTGTTATTTGGTGCGAGTGTGACCGACAATCTTGGACAAATGATACGTCATTTACTTGCAATTTCCTACCACTTACGACATTATTTACCAAACGCTACCTGAGCTGTTGGGTTAATTATATTTTAAATTCATAGACTTGCACTGAGAATACTTAACAAAATGACACCCTAGAAATTTACTTAGGTCAAGCGAGTTTAGGGCGGTTAAAACACTTATATTTAATAAAAAATAATCGCGAATGATTGTTTATCTCATATTTTTGGTTCTTTATTTGCTAAGACTGTCACAGTCAGAAGGGATATTATGGCTTCTTTTACCAATCAAGATTTACGTAAAGCAGGATTGAAGGTTACGTTACCTCGTATCAAGATTTTAGAGCTGCTTGAGAGCGCTGAGCTGCATCACATGAGTGCAGAAGAGATTTATAAGGCGCTGATTGAACAAGGCGAGGATGTGGGCTTAGCGACTGTTTACCGTGTGCTCACACAGTTTGAGCAAGCAGGAATCGTCGAACGCCACAACTTTGAAAACAATTTGTCGGTATTTGAGATTACTCAAGAAGGACATCATGATCATTTGGTTTGTGATGTGTGTGGCAAGATTATAGAGTTTCATAACGAAGTGATCGAGGAAGAGCAGCTTAAAGTAGCAGAAAAGCATGGCTTTAAATTGTCAGGTCACTCGTTGGTGCTCTATGGTATTTGTGATGATCAAGAATGTAGGGACAGCATAAAAAAATAGTCGCTGCAGGATTTATAGTGTTGGGCCAAACGGAATCGTTGTACGCTGATATCGTTTTTCTTCTACTATACTGGTGCTTAAAACAGAAAAAGCCCTCGTTATGATAATGAGGGCTTTTTTATGACAGCACTTTTTATACGGTCATAACTCACTGATGGCAGGTTTAAAAAAATAGAAAGATCTACCTGATATCCAACGATAAGCCATCGGCCCCTTCATCGAGATTGGCGGCACCGTTTTTGCTACTCAGCTTGATTTTGAGGCGTAAGTCGTTAGGAGAGTCAGCATGGAGAATGGCTTCTTTATAAGTGATTTCTCCTTGTTCATATAAGTCCAAGAGGGCTTGGTCAAAGGTTTGCATGCCGCTATCCCGTGAGCGCGTCATGACATCTTTGATTTCATGAACCTCGCCTTTACGGATATAATCACTAATCAGTTGTGAGTTTAATAAAATCTCAATGGCGGCACGGCGACCTTTGCCGTCAGGTGTTGGAATGAGCTGCTGAGCAATAATGGCTTGTAGGTTCAGTGATAAGTCCATAAATAGCTGGTTATGGCGACTGGTTTCAAAAAAGTGAATAATACGGTCAATCGCTTGGTTAGCGTTGTTGGCATGCAGAGTGGCAAAGACCAAATGCCCTGTTTCTGCATATTGAATGGCGTAGCTCATCACCTCGCGGTTACGAATCTCACCAATTAAGATCACGTCCGGTGCTTGGCGTAAGGTGTTTTTTAGGCCGGCTTCAAATGAGTGGGTATCGATACCCACTTCACGCTGGGTAATAATACAGCCGCGATGCTTATGGACAAACTCAATGGGATCTTCGATGGTGATAATGTGACCGTGAGAGTTTTGGTTGCGATGCCCTATCATGGCAGCCAGAGTGGTGGATTTACCCGTACCCGTGGCCCCAACCAATAAAATAATGCCGCGTTTTTTCATGGCCAGCTCTTTTAGTGCTGGTGGTAAACGCAGCTCCTCGACTGTCGGAATTTTATTCTCAATTTTTCGTAAAATCATCCCTGCCATATCACGCTGTATAAAAGCACTGACCCGAAAGCGTGCCTGTTGTGCCTCATCAGCAATGGCAAATTGACACTCATTCGTCTCTTCAAACTCTTGTTGCTGGCTTGGCGTCATCACCCCTTTCACCAATCTCATGGTCTGCTCAGCAGTCAAAGGCGTTTTGCCCACTGGCAGAATCTTGCCATTGATTTTCATAGAAGGGGCAACGTCAGCGGTAATAAAAAGATCGGAGCCATTTTTATTAATCATTAATTGCAATAGTTTATCAATGTCCATATCGTACCTGTGCTCGATGTAAATCGATTAAAAAATCTAAAATCATGCGTTAAAGATCGCTAATAATGACCAATAGAAAAAGGGCTGTCGTGGCACGCATTTTATATCAATAACGACATATGAGTGGCGATTAAGAAGACTACATAAAGGCTTCTGGCTGTTTGGCATACGGGCGGGCGACGTCTTTACTGATGGTGCCTTTGGCCACTAAGTTCTTAAGCGTTTGATCTAGGGTAATCATGCCGTCGCCTGCTCCCGTTTGGATAGCAGAGTACATTTGGGCAATTTTATTCTCCCGTATCAAATTACGAATAGCGGGTGTGCCAAGCATGATTTCATGAGCGGCAACACGTCCCCCTGTTTGCCGGCGCAGAAGCGTTTGAGAAACCACAGCTTGCAGTGACTCTGAGAGCATCGCACGAATCATGTCTTTTTCGGCGGCGGGAAACACGTCGATGACACGGTCAATCGTCTTAGCTGCTGAGCTGGTGTGGAGGGTGCCAAATACTAAGTGTCCAGTTTCGGCCGCAGTCAAGGCCAAACGAATGGTCTCAAGGTCGCGAAGCTCACCAACCAAAATCACATCGGGATCCTCACGTAGGGCAGAGCGCAATGCAGGCTCAAAGCCTAAGGTATCACGATGTACTTCACGCTGGTTAATCAGGCTTTTTTTGGACTCATGGACAAATTCAATCGGATCTTCGATGGTTAAAATGTGCTCTTTACGGTTTTCATTAATGTAGTCAATCATAGCAGCCAGCGTGGTTGACTTACCTGAGCCTGTTGGGCCGGTGACTAGCACCACGCCACGTTTAAAATCCGAGACGCGTTTGAAGACATCGCCCATACCCAAGTCTTCCATAGTCAAAACTTTGGAAGGAATGGTACGAAAAACAGCGCCCGCGCCACGGTTTTGATTAAAGGCGTTTACCCGAAAGCGCGCTAAATTCGGAATCTCGAAAGAAAAATCCGTTTCAAAGAACTCTTCAAAGTCAGCGCGCTGCCGATCATTCATGATGTCATAAATAAGCTGATGAACCATTTGATGCGTCATCGGCGGCATGTTGATTCGGGTCATCTCACCGTCGGCGCGAATCATTGCTGGCATACCAGCCGAAATATGTAAGTCTGATGCTTTATGTTTAACGGTAAAGCGCAGCAAGTCTTCGATACTTAAACTGTTTTTTTCAGCCATAATCGGATATTCCTATCAATCAATAAGGGTAAGACAAAAGAGTATAAAAGTGTGTGGTTGCCAATCGATAGTTGCCCGTGAGTAGGCCAATTACTTTAATAAAGGACAAAAGAAGCTCTTTACCCTTATCATGGTATTCAGTAGCATGGGTCAAACCATGTAACAATATAATAACAAGACTGTTGGTATTTAACCATCTACACGATTAATAAAATGTAAAATTAGTCCTTCTTAAACTTACTTTATATATGAACTACGATCGATGTTTTCGCAACCGACATTTTTTAAGCGGCACTCTGTTAGCGAAATCTGAGGGGGCTGCTATCGCAGCTTTACTTTAAAACCGAGACCGTAGCTGCAATCCTCAAAAAATCAATTTTATGTCGAACTGACTTTAATAAAAAATAGTTGAAAAAACCAATAACAGCTGACTGAAATGAATCAATTAATTATCCTTGTGAGTGGTATATGAAAGATATTGAAAACAGTATGAATAGCCAAAGCCTTATTGAGAACTGGCAACAAGTTAGCAGGCAAATGACGCAGGCTTGTGAACACAGTAACAGGCAGGCTGAGGACGTTACGTTGTTGGCAGTCTCTAAAACCAAGCCTGCTAGTATGATTGCTATATTAGCTCAACAAGGACAAGGGCATTTTGGTGAAAACTACCTGCAAGAAGCCATCGAAAAAATTGAGACGTTAAAAGAGCAGCCTGAATGTGCAGGGGTAGTGTGGCACTATATCGGTAGTATCCAGCGCAATAAGACCCGCGATATCGCAGAGCATTTTGACTGGGTACAAACGGTTGAGCGTGACATTATTGCCAAGCGTCTAAATGATCAGCGCCCAGCAGAAATGCCACCACTAAACGTACTGATTCAAGTCAATATTGATAATGAAGCAAGTAAATCCGGTTGTTTACCAGAGCAATTACCTGAGTTGATAACCACCATCAAAGGGTATGAGCGACTGCAACTGCGCGGTTTGATGATTATTCCTGCTAAGACAGATACCAATGCGTTTGCTCGAACTCAGCAGTTATTTGACGCGATCAAGCAAAGCCATCCGAAGCTTAATGGTTGGGATACGCTAAGTATGGGTATGAGTGGTGATATGGAGGAGGCGATAGCTAAAGGCTCTACGATGGTACGGGTCGGGACAGCAATCTTTGGTGAGCGTCATTAATTATTAGCTGTAGATCACGGTAACCACTATCAAACCTTCTAAGCAGAGCCGCAGTCGTTTAATCGCCTGCACGCTCGCTGTTTTTCTTTTATTAGTGTTGGTTACTGTGCAGGGTCACCGGTCGCGTTTTTGCTTGAGCGCGCCGAAACTGGCGATTAACAGATCCCGCAACGCATGGACAGGGTTTACTTGGCTATGGCTTTGCCATTGAATCCATTCGAGCGCCAATAAACAGAGCGTCAGCCAGATGGTGCCTGCGAGATAGCCCGCAATCACATCACTTGGGAAGTGGGCGCCTAGATAAATTCGGCTCGTTCCAATGAGCACAATAATTATGCTAAAAAATATGAAAGCCAAGATTTTGACCGCTTTTTTTTGGGTGCTTCGTACAATTAAGTAAGTGATGAATCCATAAAAAACAAGCGATCCCATCGAATGGCCACTTGGGAAACTAAAGCCAATGGCATCGACTGCTTCATTGATAGACGGACGCTCTCTTTCATAGAGTTGTTTTAATAACCACGTCAACGCCCCATTGCCTCCTACGGCGATAAGAAAGAAAAGCGCGCCCCATTTATCTTTGGCTTTAAACCAAAGCCATAACAATATGAGTACCGTTAAGCTGGTCAAAAACCAGACCGACCCAAGCTCGGTGATTAAAACGTAAACCGCATCAAGGGTGGGCGTTTCTATAGCGGCAAAAAGACGAATGATACTATTGTCAAAGTGTCTCAACTCATTTTCCAGCAGTTCTTCTGCCAGTTCAGAAAATAGCCAAATGGAAAGACTGGCTATTCCTAAACCAACGATCAAAATGGTAGCCAAAAAGCCCACTTTTTTATTTTCTACGTCCATAATGTGTTTGCCTTTTCAATAAACCCATCATTATTAAAATGGGCACACAAAAAATCCCACATTAACATTTTTTAAGTATGGATGCAGAACGGCGTCACTATAATCAAACAGCATACAGCCTTTGCAAAAACTCAATTCGCCTTTATAGATAATGGTAAAGTCATAAATAGGCAGGTCTTACACCGTATCTTCAAACTTAGTCACTAACAACTGGGTGATTTTGAGATTGTCGGTCGCGATAATTTCAAATCGATAATTGGCATACTCGATCGTATCGGTTTTCTTTGGAATTTTGCGTAGCATGTACATCATAAAGCCACTGATGGTTTCATAGTTTTGACTGCGTGGTAGATTGACGATATCCAAAGCGCGAACCACGTCTTCAATTGGGGTCATACCATCGATTAGCCAAGAGTTATCAGTACGTTGGACGATAGCCTGCTCTTCCATGGTCACAAGCTCACCCATGACGATGCTCATCACATCCTTGAGAGTGATAACCCCCACGACTAGCCCGTACTCATTAACAATGACCGCAAAATCTGCCCCTGTGGATTTAAACATCTCTAACACTTCAAATAAAGACAAGGTATCAGGGACGAAGAGTGCAGGCTTGAGTAAGGCTTTGTCGGTTAAGCTCACTTCTTGCTGGTTCAGAACCAACGCTAAAAAACTGCGCGACTCTACATAACCAATGATGTGCTCCAAGTCATCATCATGACAGACCAAAAACTTGTTATGTGGCTGTTCAATCATAACCTCGACGACGGCTTCGGTGCTGGTTTGGGTATCGAAATATACGATGTTTTCGCGTGGATTCATCACCGAGGTTACCGTACGTTCTTGCATATCAAAAATGTTTTCGATCAGGTGATGCTCCTGTTTTTTGAGCACACCCGCTTCGGCACCTGCGTCCATGACGGCATAAATGTCTTCTGGCGTCATATCGTCCTGCCGTATGGTTGAGATGCCAAACAGTTTAAAGAGGACATTGGCGGCGCCATCAAACACCCAAATCACAGGTTTAAATAGGAAAATCAACAGCATCATCGGGCGTACAAGTCGCACAGCGATAGTCTCAGTATTTGACATGGCCAAACGTCTGGGCATCAAATCAGCGAGTAGGGAAAATGAGCTGGTGATCACTACGAATGATATAACGGAGGATACAGCTTCATTATTAACCAAGCGCTGTAGATAAGGGCTGATGGCTGACTCACCCACAGCCCCCGCAGAAATAGCCACTGCATTTAAAACGACTTGTACGACTGTGATAAAACTACCAGGATGCTCCTGCATTTTTAGCACGTCAAATGCCCGAACATCTCCTTCTTTTGCCATGATTTGCAGCTTAATTTTGCGCCCTGCTGCGATGGCAATCTCAGCAGCAGAGACAAAAGCACTTAGGGCAAGCAATAAAAGAAGGAAGATACTAGCGGTTAGCAAACTCATGACAGACTCGGTAAAAAGTGTAGGGATTAAAAGTAATAATAGTTGAAGTTAAAAGTGGTGAAGCTAAAAGAAATGGGGTAGAGCCAAGAGGAAAGCGTTATCGTTAAAAAATGACGGTTTGTAGAAATTAATTATAAAAACTAAAAAAAAGAAACTAAAAAAGCTGGGCAATTACCCAGCTAATCATAAAAAAAACCAAATTTCTGTAAAGAAATTAGACTATTGGCATCTCCCAACCTTTCAATAACAGAGGTTGGGCGAGCCTCACTATCTCGTTTGACTTAGCCTTTTATCGACCACTTATTGACCAGTGGATAGCGGCGCTCGCGGCCAAAAGCTTTATGGCTAATCTTAGTACCAATGGGGGATTGCAAACGTTTGTATTCGCTGTTGTCGACCATCTTAATGACTTTTGCGACCATATCTGCATCAAAACCTTTATCGATGATGTCTTGATAACCCATGTCTTCATCGATGTACGAGGTTAAGATAGCATCTAATACATCGTAATCAGGCAAGCTGTCTTGATCCTTTTGATCAGGGCGTAGCTCTGCTGATGGCGGACGAGTGATGACGCGCTCAGGGATGACAGGCGTGTCCTCTAAACGATTGCGATAACTTGCCAGCTTATAGACCTGTGATTTATACACGTCTTTTAGCACATCAAAGCCGCCTGCCATATCACCGTATAAGGTTGAGTAGCCAACGGCTAACTCTGACTTATTACCAGTGGTGATGACCAAATGACCAAATTTGTTGGACAACGCCATTAAGACCACACCGCGAGCACGTGCTTGGATGTTTTCTTCGGTGGTGTCTGCAGGCGATTTGTTAAATAACGGGGCTAGGGTATGACGTATGCCTTCAACAGCGTCAAATATAGGACAAACCGTATAAGAAACGTTTAAGCGGCGGGCCTGTGCTTGTGCATCTTCTAAGCTGATTTGAGAGGTATACTCGTACGGCATCATGACGGCATACACCTTGTCAGCACCTAAGGCGTCAACGGCGATACAAAGTGTCAACGCCGAATCAATACCGCCTGACAGACCAACGATAATGCCAGAGAATCCTGAGTGATTGACGTAGTCGCGTAAGCCAACGACCAACGCCTGATACATCTCCGACTCACGGCTCAGTGTTAATGGCGCTTTAGTTTGGCTATCGAACGTAGCGGTTTTGACATCTAAAGTGGCTAAAAGCAGCTGGTTCATAAAGCGCGGCGCTTCGTGGGCAACGCTGCCGTCAGCTTGTACTGCCATAGAGCCACCGTCAAACACCAAGTCGTCTTGACCGCCAACGGCGTTGACATACACGATAGGCAAATTGTTTTCACGGCTACGTTTGGCAAGCATCGTTTTACGGTTGTCTTGTTTGCCAATCTCAAAAGGTGACGCATTTAAGCTAACTGCTAGATCAGCACCTTGTTTTTTAAGCTCAGCGATAGGACCTTTTTCCCACAAGTCTTCACAAATAAGTAGACCGATAGTGATGCCTTTATAGTCAAATAGGACTTGGTTACGGCCTCTATCAAAGTAACGGCGCTCATCAAACACGCCATAATTTGGCAAAACTTGCTTATGATAAAACCCTTTTTGATGGCCATTATGCAAGATGGCCGCAGAGTTAAAGGTACCATGATGGTCGACATGAGGATAGCCGACAATCATCACGATATCGTCGATATCACTTAAGCTAGATAAGGCGCTTTTCACACGGCCTGACAAGCTTGGACGTAGCAATAGATCCTGAGGCGGGTAACCTAAAAGAGCCAGCTCTGGAAAGACAATGACGTCTGCGCCTTGCTCGCGGGCTTGTAATGCTAGTGTGCGCATTTTTTCGGCATTGGCAGTAATATCACCCACCAAGAAATGCGACTGTGCCAACGCAACAGTAACGGTTTCTTGTGGTTTATTGCTTTTATTGGCCTCGTTTGAGGGATTAATATTGGGGTTATCAGTGTCTTTTGACATTGTTATTGTTCCTATCGATATGTTTAAAATTTGGTGGGTCAGTATTGATTTAAAATCAAATCAAAATAAGTCCGACATTAACTCAAAATAGTACTCAGTCACATCCATTCTAATATTGAACTTGTATGATGAGCTTAAATCTTGCATAAGCCACTATATAACGCTTACGCATAATATCCAAAATTATGGCGCCGCTCTAAAGGGTAGATCTTATGATAGTCTAGAGAAGGACGATAAAAGAGGGTTTTGGCTGACAGTCTGAACATTGCTGGGTCTGTACAACCATCAAAATAAATAAGGGCAAACTCACTTAACGCTGTTGAAAAGCTTAAAATAATTGCTTTAGTATAACATCAATTGCAGCCACAAATAGAACGCGCCAGTGAATTAGCTGGCAAGATATCAGTTTACAGTGTGAATATAAAACAGGCGTTTAGTGCATTGTTTTTGCATCACAAAGCCACGTTTTGCGTTATTTGTATGGGCGTTATTCTCTAGTAAGGTTGCATAGAGAAAGTTGTAAGTAAAGATTACAACATAGCGTTATATAATTGTCCTATTTTGTTGCATAATGAGGTCTGATAACTGCTTTTTTAATCTTTTTTTAGTCTGAATGATAGATGGTAAATATGTTACCGTGCCCTATGAGTTGCCGCTCACAAAGCAGATTTTTATCTATGTAGTAATGATTTACCACCCTCGCTAATGGATACCGTTTATGGGCATGGCCTATAAGTCGATATTCATCTCACATTTATAAACTTGCCAGCAAAGTCATGATAGAGCTTTGCTGTCTGCTCTTGGTTTATACGCTATGATTGAAAATTGGACAAAAGAATTTATTATTCAGCGCTTGCTGGCCGTTACCTTATTGGTCGTGTTGTTCGTATTGTGTTTTCAGGTGGTACAGTTTTTTATTGTACCGGCGCTCTGGGCGGCGATTTTAGCGTATGTGACTTTTCCCATTTATAACTTTTTTTATGAAAAAGTAAAACTGAGCCCTAGTTTTAGTGCGGCTATTATGACGGTGAGTATCTCCTTAATTATAGGGGTGCCGCTCGTCATTGGCGTCTTTATCTTACAACAAGAAGCATTGAGCCTAATCAGCAACTTAATCTATCGTATCAAAGTTGGCTATTTAGATGTGCCGGACTCTATTAAAGATCTGCCTATCATCGGACAGCAAGTGAAAGACGTGCTGTGGAGAATCAATAAAAACCCCGAGGGGACGCTTGAAGCGTTTCGGATTTGGGTGCAGTCACACTTATATTATGGCAAAGTAGCCTTTGATGTGGTGTTTAGTGGTCTTGCCAAGCTTGGCATGGCCCTGATGACGCTGTTCTTTTTCTATCGAGATGGCATCAGTTTGGTTCGCCAAATCCGTCAAGCGTTACGCAATATCATTGGCAATCGTATTGATGGCTATATTGATTCTGTGGGTACAACCACTCGTGCGGTGGTTTATGGTATTGGTTTGACCGCATTGGCGCAGGCTCTGCTTGCAGGGGTTGGTTACTATTTCGCTGGTGCGCCAAGTCCTATTTTGCTCACCATTGTCACCTTTATCATTGCCTTGATACCATTTGGCACGCCCTTTGTGTGGGGCGGCGTATCCATTTGGTTGTTAAGTCAAGGTCATACGGTCGAAGGGATTGGTTTGGCGCTGTGGGGCACCTTAGTGATTAGTTGGGTTGATAATCTCATTCGCCCTATTGTGATTAGTGGAGCGACCAAGATTCCTTTTATCATTATTTTTATCGGTGTATTGGGTGGTCTAACTGCTTTTGGTTTCGTTGGTTTGTTTATCGGCCCTGTGGTGCTGGCAATCGGTCTGGCGGTATGGCGTGAATGGATCTCAAATCACAAAAATGAGATATTTGCGCCACAAGAAGAGGGGCTAGCTGCTAGCCCGCCTCTTCCCCTAATTGATAAACCAGAGTAACTGTGCAGCTAGAGTAAGTGTGCAGCCAGAGTAAGTATGCAGAGAGGCACGATCGTTATTTTAAAATAAAAGGATCTCTATAGAAGATCCCTAGCGGTCATTTTGAAATACTAAGTAAACAAGTAAGCAAGTATTAAGAAGGGCAGGATGGATACTATTAAAAATATAACGATTGTGGCCGATAGCAATATTGCTAGTTTGGACGAGTTTTTTAATGCGGCAACGCTTGGGCAAGCATCGATGCAGACCGTCAATATTATCACCGCTGCTGGACGTGATATCAACGCACAATTGCTCGCAGATTTGCAACCTGATGTCCTATTAATACGCTCTGTGACCCCAGTCGGCGCGGCGTTGTTGGCTGACAATGAGAGTGTGCAGTTTGTTGGTTCGGCCACCATCGGTACCGATCATGTTGATCAGGACTACTTGACGGCACGTAACATTACTTTTGCCAATGCGGCTGGTTGTAGTAAGCACTCTGTCGCGCAATATGTATTGACCGCTATTTTGACCTTGCGCCCGCAGTATTGGCAGCAATCCATCACGCTTGGCATTATTGGGCTGGGTAATATTGGCAGTACGCTTGCTCATTACGCGAATGATTTGGGCTGGCAGGTATTGGGTTATGACCCATTGCTACCAGCCGCAAATATCAATAATGCCAGCCTCGAGCAGGTGCTTAGCAAAAGTGACGTGGTCAGCTTACATGTCCCACTCACGGACAAAAAAGGTACGGATAATAAAAACGCGGATGCTAAGGGGGCGAGCGACAGCAACGATTATCCAACGCGCCATCTGATCAATGCGGAGACGTTGGCCATGATGCCAGCACAGACGATGCTGATTAATAGCGCGCGGGGACCTGTCATTCATGCAAACGACCTTGAAGCCGATATTGCGCGTACTGAGCGGCAAGTGGTACTTGATGTGTTTGAGCATGAACCGAAAGTGTCTGAGCATTTGTTATCCAAGCTTGCTATTGCTACCCCGCACATTGCTGGTTATACGGTAGAAGGTAAGCTGCGTGGTACGCAAATCATCTATGATGCCCTATGTGAGACGTTAGCCGTCACACCTGCCCAATCTATGCAGGCGCTATTACCGCTCAATACGTTTTTGTGGACGGAGTTAAAAACGCATCCAGAGAGGTTGGCCACGTTTTATGATATCCAACAAGACGATGCAGCATTGAGAAGTAAGGCAGTTGATGGTCAAGTAAGTGGCGCTGACTTTGACAAACTGCGCCGTGAGTATCGTTTACGCCGTGAATGGCAGCGGTAAAAATGGGCAAACAACTTAAAGATGCGTTTTAGAAGCACCGTTTAGAAAAACAATGTAGAAATTCAGTTTACCACCCTATTATTCGTCAGTTGCAGTAGATCACCATGAGCCAAGCAAACCACTCTTTTTTCCATAAGCCGAGCTATGCACCTACCATGACACTGGCGATGGCGCAGCAGCGCGCGCAATTTATAAACCGCATTCGTCAGTTTTTTATTGAGCGACACGTGCTAGAGGTGCAGACGCCGCTGTTGTCACAAGCCGGTAATACCGATACTTTTTTGCAGTCAGTTGCCGCTCAAGTCACTTATCAAGACAAGCCACGTACTTATTATCTGCATACGTCACCCGAGTTTGCCATGAAGCGTGTGTTGGCCAGCTGGCAGGTGCCTATTTATCAGATTTGTCCTGTGTTTCGAGACAATGAAATAGGGATCAGGCACAATATTGAATTTACCATGCTGGAATGGTATCAGCCAAATTATAGTTTAGCAGATATGGCATCAGAGGTTGGCGCACTGCTAGAAGTGCTGTATGGCTATCCCATTGTGATGAATCACTATCGCTATGTTGATGCGTTTATGGACTTTGTGGGCATTCATCCGCTAACAGCGAGCCTGTCTGCGCTACAAGCGGTGGCAGAGGACAAAGGGTTGCTGGGGTTTGATTTTAATAGCGAGGCAAGTTGTGCAACAGACAGCGAACAAGACCGCCGGCAAAGCTGGTTGGACTTGCTGTTTAGTCACGCGGTAGAGCCAAATCTGGGACACGATTTGCCAACGTTGATTGTAGAGTATCCGCCTGCTACGGCCGCA
This sequence comes from Psychrobacter namhaensis, assembly GCF_016107545.1. Lineage (GTDB taxonomy): Bacteria > Pseudomonadota > Gammaproteobacteria > Pseudomonadales > Moraxellaceae > Psychrobacter > Psychrobacter namhaensis. The sequence goes on along the minus strand of NZ_JABASS010000004.1, from coordinate 162,799 downwards.
TTGGCAAAAACCGCCCTTGATAAAGAGGGAAATGAGATTGCGAAGCGTTTTGAGCTGTACATCAAAGGTGTGGAGATTGCCAATGCTTATGATGAACTGGCAGATGGGCAGGCGTTGAGGGAGCGTTTTGAAAAAGACAACCAATTGCGCAAGCGTCATCAGCTCCCACCAATGCCAATCGATGAGCATCTAATTACCGCCTCTGATGAGTTAATACCTTGTAGCGGGATTGCGGTTGGGATAGACAGATTACTCATGGTAATCACAGGTGCCAGCAGCTTGGAGGAGGTCATTTGTTTTCCGAGCGGCTTAGCTTAGGAGGGTTGGTTTTCGTATTTAAGGCAGAAGTTTTAGTCGTGTAGTAAAGGAGTAGGGGCTAAATAAAACCCATAAAAAAAGGGTCAATACTCAATCGGCTAGCGGAGGTGCTACCAATGAGAATCGACCCTTTTTTACTTATTTAACGATAATTATTATTTATCAATAATAGACTTATACGCTAGCGATAGCCTCATCAATAGCCGTTGTACCGTTATGCATACTAAAGACTTTCTTTATAGTGTTGTTTGCATTTAGCACAGCAGCTAACGTGGTGGCGACATCTTCAATCGAGTTTTCACCAGAGTCACCATCATTAACGGCAATTTTACCAGTACCTGGGCGTTCTTTTAGCGCCCCTGCTTGCACAATGGTGTAATCAAGCGTACTGTTATTTACCAGCCACTGATCGGCATAATGTTTACAGATATAGTACTCTTTGAGGTCGGCTATACCTGGGTTGTCCCATTTGCTGGTGTCCAATGAGAATACGGCACTAAGCATAATATAGCGTTTGATGCCCTTGTCTTGTGCCGCTTGCATGGTCTTAACCGCCCCGTGCAAATCCACTTCCAATACGTCCTTACCGCCAGAACCAGCAACGAAATAAACCGTATCGATGTCTTGATCCAGTTGGCTCTGGATGGAGTCTTTTCCAGCGGTGATGTCTAAATCCAATTGACTGTAATTGTCCGCATCAAATAATTTTTCTTCCTGACGTGTGGTACCAATGACTTGATGGTTTGAGGCTAACAGCTGCTTTGCCAAATCAGAACCCACGCGACCACTTGCACCAATGATTAAAACCTTCATAATTATTCCTATTGTTATGTGTATGATCGTTTATATAGATGGTAGATCTATAAATTGAATACAGCGTAACAAGAAAAGGCGGCACGCTTCGTTATGATGCGTGCCGATTACATAGTGTTTGGTTGTAGAGTGTATACCGTTTGCAAGGAGGCAAGACAGAAATAGAGAAACAAGTAGCAGACAAGAGCGGATAGATGCGATAGCTGTCACCTTGCGATCATCAGTGCTAACGAACCAAACGGTTTAAGCCATCGGCAAATGCCTTTTTATCACGGTCGCCATAAGGTTTTTGACCACTCATTTCTTGCAGCTCTAGGACACCCGTACCGCGCATGGTATCCATAAAGTCGCGCATATTGAGTTTTTGTTTAATGTTGTTTTTATCGTAGACCACACCGCGTGTCGTCAGTACCATACCGCCCTTGTCCAAAATATCATTGGCCAAAGGGATGTCGCTGGTGATAGCAAGATCACCCGGTTGTATCTGCTCCACGATGTAATCATCGGCTTTATCAAACCCTGAGGGCACCACTGTCATCACGAGCAGCGGTGACTTACGCAGTTTAATGGGCTGATTGGCGACAAATATCGCTGTGGTCTTTGTACGCTCAGCAGTTTTGATGATCAAGTCTTTGGCAATCAATGGCACTGAATCCGCATCTACCCAAATCTGCATTATTTCTTAGCCTTATTGACATCTGCCTTTACAGGTTTCTCTGTTTGACGGTCTTCAGCAGATACATCTGTGTCTTCTAAAGTTTTTTCGGATTTAGTTTCAGTGTTAGTAGGAGCATCGACTGCTGCTGACTTGTTATCGATAGGGCTCGATTTTTTATCCAGACCAACTTTATTGGGCAGTACAGCAACGAGCTTGGCTAAAGCAGGGTCTAAATCTGCCACATCATTAGGCATCAAGGTAATATGAGCAATTTTGCGATCGTCACGTTCACCCTTATGGTAGCTATGGTAATGGGCCCCATCAATATTTAGCACAGCGCTGATATCAGGATATTGTCCCAAGACGTTGATCATAATCGCTGGATGGACATTGTCAGTATCACCCAGTGGTAAATCAACGACGGCACGAATGTGGTTTTCAAACTGGCTGGTGATCGCGCCTTCAATGCTCCAGTGCCCAGAATTGTGTACGCGCGGGGCAATCTCATTGGCAAGCAAAACATCATTACCGCGCTCGTCTTTGGTCACAAATAGCTCAAGTGCCATGACACCAACGTAGCCTAAATGATTCATAATCGTGGTAATTGCATTGGTTGCTTGCTGAAATAAGTGACTGGTACCCACTGCGGGGGCTTGAGTTTTGGCCAAAATCCCGTGATGATGGTGATTTTCGACCAAATCATAACAGCGTACCTGACCGTTTTGTCCTCGGACCGCGATAATAGATACCTCACGGCTAAAGTTGATAAAACCTTCTGCAATCAAAGGGGCTGGTGTTGGCGTCAGTGAACCCTTACCACTAACGGCATCTTTAAGATCCTGCCATGCCGCCTTGATATCGCTGTCTTGCTTGATGAAAAACTGACCTTTACCGTCATAACCGCCACGGCTGGTTTTTAACACGATCGGTAGCCCCAACTCGTAACAAGCCTGCTGCAATTCCGCTTCAGAGCTGACTTCCCTAAAGGGGACAGTGGCGATGTCTAGCGCGTTAAACATATGCTTTTCTTTTAAGCGATCTTGCGCGATATCAAGAGCGATCAGTGGCGGAAACATGCCTTGTTTATCCCCAGCTTTTGACAAGTCAGTCAGCTGCTTGACCGTCGCGGTTGGGGTGTTTTCAAACTCTAGCGTAAAGACGTCCGCTGCCGCAATAAAGGCTTCTAATTGTTCGCTGTGAAAGACGCGTCCATACAGGCTGGCAGGGCAGTCAGCATTGTCTTCTAAAAACACACACTGATAACCTAACGGCATGGCTGCTTCGGCAAGCATCATACCAAGCTGACCACCGCCTAAAATACCGATGGTAAGAATGGTTTGGGTAACAGGGTAAGCGTTTGCTGTAGTCATGGCAGGCTCTTTAAATTAAAAATGAGTAAGGGTTTTGGGATATTAAACGCTAAAGATTAATCTATTAAAATAGGAAAAGGTGCATTGTCTGCACCTTGTATTAAGTAGAACCCATCTAAAAACAAATATCAAGTTAAGACTATCCATATCGTTGGTATCAACAGTATTTGCGATAAATGCTCGATAACTATTATCGATTAATGGTTGATAATACCGGGTGTTGGGCTAGCAAGAATGGTGTCGGTTTGCGATTGACGCAGGTCATCTAGCTTAGTAGCAATCGCTTCATCATGCAAGGCTAGGACTTGAATGGCAAGAAGGGCGGCGTTATACGCACCTGCCGTACCAATCGCTAACGTCCCAACCGCTACCCCTTTAGGCATCTGCACGATAGACAGCAAGCTGTCCCAACCGCTCAGCATAGAGGATTTTACCGGCACACCAAAGACGGGCAGCGGCGTTTGACTGGCACACATACCGGGCAGATGGGCGGCACCGCCTGCTCCAGCGATGATGACTTGTAAGCCATTATCTTTTGCGCTTTTGGCATAATCAAACAACCTATCAGGCGTACGGTGTGCTGAGACCACTTCACAGTCAAAGGCGATATCAAAGTCTGCTAGCAACTGTGCAGCGGCGCTCATGGTTGCCCAGTCAGATTGTGAGCCCATGATAATGCCAACTTTTGGTTGACCCGTAGGAGAGGTGATAGGTCCGTTTTGCTCAACAGAATTGACGGTCGCTGACATGGTAGCCGATGTTGTACTCATGCTTTGATATCCTCAAAAAGCCCATCATACAAAAGTTTTGCGGTCCTCGTAAAGCCAAGTTTGCGGTTTAATGTCAAGGCTTTATGAATGGCGCTGTTTTTATTGTGTTGTACCTGCGTCTTCATCATGGTTGTATTGGATAAAGTTACTGGCTTTTAGGGGCAGTGGACGCTCAGTATCAAGCTGATAACAAGTCAAGTAACCGCTGTCTACCGCTGCTGAATAATCGGTACAGGCGACTTGCGGGCTAAGGGGCTCAGGCGTGCCGGTCAGCCAATAGTGACCGACAAACACCGGCTTATGCGTTTTTAGCGCAAAATCAATGTTTTCTGCCAGTGCATCACTTGGAATTTGGGCCAACGCGGACATAGGCGCACGTGCCACCTCGTAAAGTGTGCGCGTATTTAGCTCATCTAGCCACCAGCGGACCCTGACGCGGGTGCGCTTCGTGCCTTCTTTATCGACCATCACCAGACCGTTCGGTAGTGGCGTCTCGACACCTTTTAGGACCCGCTCTAGCGCATCAAACGGGACGGTGTGCTCTTTTGCCGTGACTGTCAGTCCGTGCGATGTGAGACAGTTATCGTCAGTCAGCAATGGTTTTAGTACCGCCATGCTATCGATATCCCAGCAGGCATGCACAAAGCAGGCATAGTCAGTCTCAATCCATAAGGGAATCTCGTAAAAGCGCTGTAGCCAATATTTATGGCTGTCTGAACCAAAAGGGATTTCGGCTAAAAACGCTTCATGTTGGCGCACATGCACCTCACTGTGCGAGCGCAAATACTGGCTAGGATCGTGAGGGTCAAGCGTGGCAAAGGCCAATGCGTTATATTCATGATTGCCCATCACCGCATCAGCCACGTCGGCATCCAACATGGCAAAAACAATCTCCAAGGTGGCTAGCTGCTGAGGCCCACGGTCGATTAAATCACCAATAAACAGCGCACGATGACCGACGGGCGGCACAAAGTAACGGCCGTTATGACGATAGCCCAACTGCTGTAGTAGACCTACCAGCTTGTCTGCATAACCGTGAATGTCACCGATAATATCTATAATCATAATTATTTATCAAATCTTAATGTATAAAGGTCCGCAACCTGTAAAGTGATGCCACCACATCGATCGCTATAGTCAATTCTAAATAAAACAGAGACATCATATTCTGATGTGGAACTGGTATCAGTTTTTCTGGCGTGCTGTGCCTACGCAGACAGAGGCTGCAAAAAATTCATCCAGTCCCACGGTATCGCTTTTATACTGAACTCACATATTCGCAGGGACTGAAGAAGTTGTTGTTAAAACTATTGCTATTGCCATTATTACTGCTTTGATTTGCTGTTGCTACTGTTTGAGCAAAATCCTTTATCTACATCTAAAAACCAGGCGACAGTAGCGCATTGATAAAGTGTGGCAGTACTTGTGGCTCTAAAATAATCGTGGCTATAACGCCAAACGCGCCGCCCCACATGTGTGCCATGTGATTGATGTTTGAGCCGCCACGTTTATCAGCGTAGATACTATAAGCGACATAAGCGATCGCAAATAATATCGCTGGGATAGGAATAATTGCAAATAGGTAGATTTTTTCCCACGGAGCCAGCAAAATAAACGCAAACAATACGGCTGAGACACCGCCTGAGGCTCCAAGGCTTAAATAGCTGGCCGTATTTTTATGCTTAATATAGCTTGGAATCATCGCGATGATAATCGCCAGCACATAAAAAACCACAAAACCATAACCGAATAAAAAAGGTTTATACAGGCCCTCAATAGCACGACCAAAAAAGTACAAGGTAAACATGTTAAAAAGCAGGTGCATACTATCGGCATGGATAAAGCCATGCGTCACAAAACGATCCCACTGGCCATTGTTGACGGCAGGTGGATAAAAAATAAGTCGATTAAACAATGCCTTGTTTTGCCAAGCCACTAAGCTGACAATAACCGTGATAATAATGATAAGGGTCGTATGGTTTAACAAAGGGAAATCCTTAGGCCGTGCCTGATATGTTACAAATGGCTATAACTGACTATATTCAACGCCTAAGCGTTACGGCTGAGTGAAAACTGAATATGACCAATGACTTTATTATTAAGGGGTAGCGGTTAATAATAAAGTCATACTAACAGTAGTTATCATAATGCAAAAACTTATTATGTGACAAAACGATGCTTTTTTATGCTTTTACAGTGAATAATATAGCAGGGTATGAGAGCAGTTGAGTAATGCTTCGTATCTTGACGGTAGTGTTGTTATGAATGCGGGCAATGCTCGAGAGCATGGAAGCGCAATAAAACAAATAAAATGAGCCCTTCATAATTTCGTAGGCGGATGGTGAAGGACGAAAAAGGCAGGCAACGATGAGTATTATCGATCAACTAGAAAAAAGTGTCACTCCAGCCGTGCTAGGTGAGGGTGATCGCCAAGATAATGTGGCTTATGTCAGTTTACTGGAGCAATTCTACGCCATTTTAGCGGCGCGTTTGGCACTGCCACAGGTTTACTCACAGCTGCTGCGTGCCAACCAAGTGACTAGCATTGCCACTGCTACAGATGTCCCTCTATTGGAACAGTTGTGGCCAGATCAAAGGTTGCAGCAGGTTTTTATCCAAGAATTGGCAGCCAGTTTTCATATTGATGAACAGACTACCGCACAGTTGCTCTTCAATGCCGCGCCACTGGCTTATCGAGAGCTCACAATATTGGCCAACGGTCAGTTTTTACCCGCGTTCTTACAAGGAGAGCAGGCTAGGTTGCGTCCTTATTTACCGATATGGTCGGCACCTATTATTACCGCTGCTCACAGCGTTAGTTATGCTTCAGACATAAACTCAGAAATTACAGGCGACGCTAATACCGTACCAGTGCGTGACCCTTCTTTAAATGAGCTTCATGAGTCTGAGACAAACAAAAGCGCCACAGTGGCTTATCTGGCAAATGCTGATACTAAAAGCGCTAGTATAGAGAGCACCGAGACCCACTTTGGAGCAAATAATGATGCCTTTCATGCCAATCCATCAACTCATCATCAGGCAGAAAACAGCAGCATGAAGCACGAAAAAGTACGCACCCGTAATCAACGCAACGATTTACTGGTACGAATATTTTTATTATCAGTAGCCGTTGTGGCCACTGGGCTGGCTGCTTGGGCGCTGTACTTCCGCCCTAACAGTCCACCACCAGTAGAGCCTGTTGAGCCAGCGCCTGTGGTTGTGGCACCTGCGCCAGTAGCACAGGTAGTAACGCCAGTTGAGTTAATCGTTGGGGTAGACGACAGTGGCAGTTTGTATACCTGTAGCGCTATAGTTGGTGATGACTCGCTACAAAGTACATTACAACAGGCGCTAAGCACAAGTTTTGGCGAGCAGGCGAGTATTTGTGAGCTGACTGTGCAAAAAGGTGTCGCAAATAGTCTGGCCAATTTACCAGTGGAGGTGTTGCCCAATGTGTTGACCCTGCTGAGAGCCACTCCATTTGCGCGTCTGCATTTGCAAAATGACCGTCTCATGTTAGAAGCACCAGATAGCCTGTTGCTGCAGCGATTGGCCACAGATGTACGGACTTTAGCACCAGCACTGACCGTAGATAGCGCAGCGCCTCTACCATTGCCTGATAACAATCAGGGTGAGACGATGAACAACACCGCAGACATGAATGGTGAAAACAATCAATTTGGAAATGAGCGGACAACTTCAAATCTTCAGTATGGTAATGACTATAACGGCGGCGAATCTGGAGAATATCAGGCACCAGATGACGATACTGGCGATCGTGTGAGGCCTACGCCGGCACCCAGCAACAGTGGTTTTAATAGTAACAATAATGGTCTGAGCAATACCCCTAACAATGTACCAACGAATAATAGACCATCAGGCCCTATCTCGCAGTCAGAAGTAGAGGACATGGCGAGCACCATCATCGTCGCTGAGCCTGCACAAGTGAGGTAATAATTAAGTGTTATAAGTGGCTGTCCTCAGGTATAGGATAGCCCGCTTGTTTTAGCTTATAAATTGTTAGCCATCACCTACTTCAACGCTTCCATAATTTGTCGCTTATTCTGTCGCTACCTATGGCTAATATGTTAGTGACTTGTACCTGAACGCTTTTTTGGTTACGTGCCATAACTGAAACATTACCTAACGTATCATTTGTACAACAACGTGTTGATTGTGAACTCGGGCTTAAGACTTTTATAATAACAATGGTTGAATATAGCCATCGCCAGCGTTAACTGTGATGGTTTTATCGTATATCAAAAAATTTGATATTAAAATTTTACGTTGTTTTTTTATTTTTCACTAATCAAATTATACCAATAAGTATTAATGGAGGAATTATATTATGGATATTATTAATCATTTAACGCGGACAGTCACGCCAGCCGTCTTAGGCGATGATCGTAATCCCGCTAAGCAAAATTTGCTTGAGCAGTTTTACGCTATTTTTGCCGCCCGTCTTGCTGACAAAGACACTTATGGTCGCTTCGCCAACGAAAATATCGCTCGTGATGACCAAGGTTTCTATGATCGAGTGTGGACAGAGGGTTCACACCGCGATCAGATTTCGCGTGAGTTAGCCAGCAAGCATAACGTTGATACGACAGAAGCTCGTGGTTTGATCGCGATGGCCGCACCCCTTGCTTTTCACGAAATCAAAAGCTTGGCAGGTAATACCCCAGTACCACAGTTCTTAAATGACAATCTCTCTAGTTATCAGCATCACATTCCAGCGTGGGCAGGTACTGTCTTACCCGCCGGTATGGTCGCGGCTGCCCCTGCTGGTGAGCGTATCTCTGATACCGTTAGTACGGCCCCACTCGTACGTGAAGAAGAAAAACAGGGCAGCTTTATGAAAGCGCTACTGCCTATTATTGGTTTGATTATCTTAGGTGCGCTTGCATGGGCCCTACTGCGTGGTTGCCAAGAAGACCCTGAGCCTGTAGCGACGCCAGTTGTAGTTGAGGAGCAAGAAAATGTAGGTGATGAGCAAGTAGCGGTGGCAGCGGATGTTGTACCTGCTTCGTTGCGTATTGCCACTGGTGCAGATAATACTTTATACGCTTGCCGTATGAATGTAGGTGATGCTGCGCTGCAAACCACCGTGATAGATGCATTAACCAGCACGTTTGCCGCGGGTGAAACTGACAAGTGCCGTGCTGACGTGGATGATAGCTTTGCCGCTGATATGCCAGCTGCCGCACAATTGCCTGAGATTCTACAACTCATCAGAAGCGTACCAAATGCCAGTATGATCATTAAAGGTGAAGAAATTGTTGTTAACTCACCTGATGCCGATATTTTAGATCAACTGGTTAATGACTTGCGAGCAGCAGTACCGTCTATGACTGTTATGGCAGAAGGCCCATTAGACTTGCGCAACGAGATTGAAAGTAGCATGACTGCAGCCGAGCTTGCGCTTAACAACCTTGGGGAAAATCCAGATCCACGTGATGTTGCCCGCGCCTTAAGTCTACAGGTTATCAACTTTGAGCTAGATAAAGCCTTTATTCCTGAGGTCAATAAGCCGTTGTTAGACCGTGCGGTTCAAATTATGGAACAAGTACCAGATATGGAGCTGATGATTATTGGCCATACTGATAAACTGGCTTCTGACTCTTATAACATGGAGCTATCACGTGAACGTGCCGAATCGGTAAAAGAGTATATGGTGTCACAAGGTGCTGATCCTAGCAAACTGAGCACAAAAGGTCTGGGTGAGACAGATCCAATTGCCGATAACTCTACTCCACAAGGTCGTTTCCGTAACCGCCGCATTGAGTTCACCGTTTATGATGACTCTACCGTAACGGGTAACGAAGGTATCTCTGTGACTGCAGGTGATAGTGGTGATATAACCATGACTGATGATGAATTAGATCCAGATTTAAATCCAACTGATGGTAACAATGATGATCTATTACCAGATGGTGATGACGCGACTCAAGGTACTGAGTTAGATCCTACCAACTAATAGTCGATTATTTGTATAAAATAACGAACGAATATCTAATGTTAAAAAACCGCTTCTGATAAAGAGGCGGTTTTTATTTTGGCAACATAAAACATCATGCGCTGGGATTGATAAAAATTGAACATGACTTAAATATTACTATGGCTACTTATAGTGGGTAGGGTCTGACGATTGATCGGGGGCAGTACTGGTATCAGCTGAAGACTGCGTCTCAAAGAAAGTCTGCGTGATGTTGTCTTTGGCCTGTTGCCAATAAGCAAACTGCTGACAAGTAGACTCAAGATCGCCCTGCCATGTGGGAATGTTACCGCACATCGTTTTAATCCGATCTTGATTAGGGTAAGGCAACTCTTGTGCTGCTTCTGCTGCTTCATGGGCTGCGACGCGATCATTACAGACCAGTGCAATATCACAACCGGCCCCAATAGCGGCTTTTACGCGGGCGCTGACATTGCCTGCCGCTTTGGCTCCTGCCATCGATAAGTCATCAGAAAAGAGTACGCCATCAAACTCAATCTTGTCACGAATGATGTCTTTTAGCCAAATTTTAGAAAACCCTGCAGGCTTATTATCTACTTGCGAAAATATCACGTGCGCTGGCATGAGTGCATCTAGCCATGGCAGCGTCTGGGCAAAAGGTTGCATATCAGTATTGATAATTTCATCTAAGCTGCGTGTATCAATGGCTTCTGACACATGGGAATCAGGCGCAATCGCCCCATGACCGGGGAAGTGCTTACCGGTGGTTGCCATGCCTGCAGCCTTCATACCGCGCATAAACTGGGTTGCCAAAGCAGTAATGGCCTGCGGCTCATGATGAAAGCTGCGATCGCCGATGACTTGGCTAATGCCGCCTCTATCGAGTACAGGTGCAAAGCTTAGATCAATGCCCACAGCCAATACCTCTGCCGCCATCAGATAGCCACAGTCATAAGCACAGCTAAGTGCCCGGTTTGGGTCTTGATTAAATAGATCACCAAGCCTGCCCATAGCGGGTAAGGGCGTAAAGCCCTCACGTAGCCGAGCGACGCGGCCGCCTTCTTGGTCGACTCCAATTAATATATCAGGATTGTGATAGCGTATATCATCGCACAGCGTTCGTACTTGCGCGGCATTGGTGACGTTACGCGCAAACAGTATGACACCGCCGACTTGGGCTTGTTTGATCAAGCTCACATCTTCAGGCGTTAAGGCGGTGCTATCGATATCTATCATTAAGACGCCATACATAGCGTACTCCTCACGTATTGGCTGTATTGTGTTATAAGTTAGGTTTGCTTGATAAGAGTGCCGGCAGGATATCTCTCTAGCCTCATATCAAGAGTGCCTTATTATGACAGCTATTATGAATGGCGCATAATCTGACGACGTCGTGGGCTAAAATATGACTGTTACTGTGAGTAAGATAGCGACCTAGGTAGACATAATAAATATGACAGAATGTTTGGTATGTGCCAGCGTAGCGTGTAATATTGCTTATACAGTTTGAGACAGTTCAGTGTTTATACCCATGATATTATTGACTGATTTTTAACAAAATATTGCCACTTATGACTAAAATTTAAAGAATACAATTGAATAAATGTTTGATAGATAATGGCAAATAAGAAAACACTCAAAGTATATAAAAAATAGTGTTAATAAGTCGCCATAGATTCGGTCATTTAGCATTTAGCAAAAACACATAATATTATTAACTTCAAATAACTAGGTACATATGATGAAAAAACAACCAGCCCAGTGGTTACTCAGTGCAGCGTCAGTGGGCATCGCCGGTATTATTCTTACCCAAAGCTATGGCACCGCCGTAGCAGAAACCAATACGGAAGGGTTCGTACAGACACCCGAACAAAAAGTCACCACCCGTCAAGTAGCTGCCTTATTAGATCGCAGTCATTACCTCAATCAGCCGTTAGACAGCAAAACTGGTAGTGAGATCTTGTCTATGTATATTGATAGTCTTGATCCAAACCATACCTTGTTTTTGCAGTCAGATGTCGATGAGTTTAAGAAAAAATATGCCGATGATTTTGGCGCTCGGCTCAAACGTGGCGATTTATCTGCAGGCGTAGAAGTCTATGAGCGCTACCGTAAACGCTCAAATGAGTATTTTACAATGGCAAGCAAGATGCTAAAAACAGATCTTGATTTGACTGGCAACGAGACAATCATACTCGACCGTGAAAAACTTAATCATTTTAAGACCAAAAAAGAGCAGCGTGACTATTGGACACGTCAGTTAAAATTTCAATTGATGAGTATTACGCTGGGTCAAGAAGACGAAAAAGCCAAAGAAAAAGTGTTTTTAAGCAATCCAGATATCACGCGTGGGCAGGATTTGGTACGCAACGATCAACGTACGCCAAGTGAGATTTTACAAAACCGTCTATCGCGGCAGCAAGCGCAGTTCGAACGTCTCAAAGATGATGAAATCATGGAGACTATCTTAAATACCGCGATGCTAACGTACGATCCACACAGTAATTATTATGCGCCGATTCAGGCAAATGAATTGCAGATCCAATCTAGTCTACAGTTAGAAGGGATTGGGGTTTCTATTCGTCCTGACCGTAAAAACCCAGATTACACTCGTATCGTCACGCTAGTAGATGGTGGACCAGCTGCTAAATCTGGTCAGATTAAGCCCAATGATTTGATTATCGGTATCGCAAAAGACGGCGAGACCATGACTGATGTAGTGGGTTGGTCAACGCGTGAGATCGTCAGTATGATTCGCGGTAAACGCGGGACATCTGTGACCATCAAAGTGCGTCAGCCCAATACACCAGACGCCAGTGCCCGTAACGTGACGGTGGTTCGTGATATTATTGAACAAGAGGAATCTGGGGTTTCTCAGCGCGTCATAGAGGTACAGCGTCCTAACATTGATAAAACACCAAAACGCATTGGTGTTCTTGAGATACCAAGTTTTTATTTGAACTATCGCGCCCGCCGAAATGGCGAAGAGTATCGTAGCGTCAGTATCGATACCGAAAACGCGTTGAAGGAGTTGAATAAGGAAAATATCGATGGCTTGGTGGTCGATCTACGTAATAATCCAGGTGGCTCGCTAGATGAGGTTGCCAAAATGCTGGGCTTCTTTATTAAGAGTGGACCGATGGTGCAGATTCGTGACAATCGCGGTAATGTCCAAGTCTACCGTGACAATGACGGCGGCGAGCAACTTTATGATGGCAAGATGGTCGTCATCACTAACTTAGCCTCAGCCTCAGCTAGTGAGATATTTGCCGCCGCTATTCAAGACTATGGTCGTGGATTGGTGGTTGGGAGTACCACCACTGGTAAAGGCTCCGCCCAAATCCAGCTGGATAATTTGGCGCTTGGTTCTGCTACGTTGACGCAACGTAAATTCTACCGTGTCACGGGTGGTAGTACGCAGAATAAGGGCGTGGTGCCAGATATTGAATTGGTCAATATCTATGATGACGCAACCTTTGGGGAGCGGGCGCAGAAAAAAGCGCTGCCTTGGGATACTATTAAAACCGCACCTTATAAGCCTGAAGGCAAGTTCACGGCTGATACGCTAGCAACGCTCAATCAACAGTCTAAAATTCGCCAAGAGCAAAATCCCCAGTTTGTTTATTTGTCGACGCTAAATGATATCCGCGATATGGAAGATGAGAAAAAGCCTATCAAACTCGATATCAATAGCCGCCGAGCCAAGATGCAGCTGATTGAAAAGCGTTCGTTGGAAGCTGAAAACAAGCGTCTGATCGCTACTGGTGAACGCCCGTATTCGAATTGGAATGTTTATCAAGCAGCGATGGATGCAAAATTTGAAGAGCGCAGTCGTATGAAAGCCGCTGAGCGCCCAGAGTTGCCGGAGGACGAAGTCTTCATCAATGAAGCGGCTTATCTCATGCTTAGCGCTGAACCCAAAGCGCTGCTTAGTCCTGAAGAAAAGCTATAGAAAAATGAATGCTATATGTCCTAGAATCTGTATTTAAGGTCCATGTAAGCATATGCTTACATGGATTGACGTTTAGACCTCTTACTAACCCTAGGTCAATCTGCGATTATAACTGTACGGCACGATTGAACGAAACGGTTCATTGATACTAGGGATTGGTATCTTAAAGGTCGCATCTGGGATAGGTGGTTTGCTGATTAGGGATGATAAGGCTGGAAGCCTGTCAGTTATGAGATACCCCGGGATTAGGTATCACGTAACATTAACATGGATGGTTAGTAATAAAAGCCGTATAACGCTTGTCGTTATACGGCTTTGTTATGTCTGTAGAATAGTCATTTATCGCGGCAGGGTGGTTCATAAAGAGGCGTTACTTATGACACGCTCCGTTAACTGGCATTAAAGCGATAAATCACCAGCCCAAAAAAAAGGTCAGCAGGCACAGCCGCTGACCTTTTAGAGTAGGCTATAAGCTCAATAACCGCTTATAGCCTAACGCTTTTTCACTCTCTCTAGAAGAGATTAGTGCTCAACGCCACCAGCGCCATGTACATGGCCGTGGTTTAGTTCGTCTTCAGTTGCCGCACGTACTTCTTGGATTTCAACATCGAACGTTAAACGCTTACCAGCCAATGGATGGTTGGCATCAACAGTAACTTCTTTGTCATTTACATCAGTTACGGTAACAAGCATGACTTGGCCACCGGCTTCTGATTGAAACTGCATGCCAGGCTGGATATCATCAACGCCTTGGAAGTTTTCGCGTGGTACATGCTGTACCGCTTGCTCTTGATACTCGCCGTAGCCATCAGCAGGCTCAACAACGGCATTTACTTTTTCGCCAGCAGATTTACCTTCTAGTTGTTGCTCAAGACCAGGAATGATGTTGCTATGGCCATGCAAGTAAGCCAGTGGTTGACCTTCTGGAGATTGGTCAAGGATGTTGCCTTCGTCGTCTTTTAGAGTGTAATTGAATTTGACGGCGGTGTCTTTTGCGATAGTAGTCATAAGTTATCCTAAATATATCTGTGTAAAAAATTAAATACGGTTGCAATAAACCTAAAAAATCCAATCGGCAAGCCAAATAGCCACGTCATTAGTCAATTATCATCAGTTTATTAAAGTAACTTTAGCAGTTAGCATCTTTAATTGAGATGGCCCATATAAGTTTCAAGGTAAAAACCATAAAAAATGCCATTTAATCTTAATAAATAGTATTTTTATAAAAATAAACGCTGTTTTTGTTGATTTGGTAGTGGTTTATAGCGGCTTCATGCGTGTTTGTGGTTTGCCAGTTGCGTTTTGGGGCTAGGACTTCTACCATAATGATAAAAATAAGGATGAACCATACAATGACTTCACTTGCCAATACGTCAAATAAGCAGCCAATAAGCACCAGTGACATCAATACCAGTGACATCAATACCAGTGATATCAATAAAAGTGCCAGTATAAGGGCTGATATCCATTATCGATTCGATTTCGAGCGGTTTTTTGAGCACTTGGTTGATGTAACGCTCACCTTTACGGCTACAACGGATGCTCCTCAGCTGTGGTTGCCAGCGTGGATACCGGGCAGTTATTTGATGCGTGAGTTCGCGAGAAACATTACGGCTGTGCATTACCAGATAACAAATGATGATAAACAGCCTGAGACTTATCGCGCGCAGAAAACAGATAAAAACACATGGCAGCTATCACAAGCTCAGGCAGGGCAGACGGTAACGGTGACGTATGAAGTCTACTGCTATGATTTATCCGTGCGTACCGCTTATATCGATCAGCAGCGCCTCTACGGTAACTTTACCTCCTTGGCGTTGGCAGTGAACGATCAAGAGCGCTCGCCGATAAAGGTAAGCTTAATCGTTCCAGATGCATTTTTGGCAGACAAAGATGAGCATCGGGTGCTATTGGCATGTGGTCTAAACGCTACCCAGCTACCTCCAGGTGGGCCACTTTGTGATGTTCAACACAAAGATCTTCTACCCGATGATACTCAAACCAGTTACGGGCTAGAGGCAGACAGTTATCACGAGCTGATTGATTATCCGTTTGAGATTGCCGAACAAGACAGGTTTGATTTTATCGTTCATGATGATAAGCATCAGACGCTACCCCATAGCTTTTACCTCTCAGGTAAGCATAATGCCAATATGGGTAGGTTGCAGCAAGATGTGACTCAGATTTGCCAAACTTATATAGACTGGTTGGGCGATGCGCCATTTGCTGATTATACGTTTATGACGTTTGCCAGTGGTCAGGACTATGGCGGTCTGGAACACATCAATTCGACCAGTCTGATTACGCCGCGCCGCGACTTACCAACCCATGAGGAGCCACAAGTACCAAGCGCCGATTATCAGCGATTTTTGGGCTTATGTAGCCATGAGTACTTTCATTCATGGTGGGTCAAAACCGTCCGTCCTGATGTCATGCTGACGGTTGATTTGCGACGCGAGGCTTTTACGCCACTATTATGGGTGTTTGAAGGTTTTACCTCTTATATCGATGACTTTATGTTGCAAGCGTCCGGCGTGATTGATGAGGCAAGTTATCTCAAGCTACTCGCTGAACAAATCAATCGCTACTATCAAACCTCAGGCCGCATGCACCAAAGTGTCGCCGAGTCGAGCTTTGATGCGTGGATCAAGCTGTATCGCAATGATGAAAATACAGGCAATGCGGGGATCAGCTATTATAATAAAGGGGCGCTGGTCGCGTTATGTTTGGATTTGACACTGCTACAAAAGAGCGCTGGTCGCTATCGTCTGTTTGATGTGGTCAAAGCTTTTTATGCTCAAGCCAAACAAAATGACAATAAGCGCATCGGGATCAGTAGTGCAGATATGGGGGTGGTGATTGGGCAGTTTATGCCGTTAGCGGATTGGGAGGACTTTGAGAGTCGTTACGTCAATGGCGTCGAAGAGCTACCTATTGAAGCATTGCTTGCAGCAAACGGTGTTAAAATGCGGACCAATACCAAAGAGACGGCTGATAAGCATGTGCCTTGGGGGTTACGCTGTACCGAAACACCTGCTGGACTTAAGATCAATCGCGTGCAACGTGATAGCGTGGCTGCCAAAGCTGGACTTTCAGCGCATGATGTCATTATTGCCATTGACGGTATCAAAGCGGACAATAAGCAACTGGCATCACTTAGTAACGCAGAGCGCGACGTTGACTGTTATTTCTTCCGCCGTGACGAATTGATGTGTGTCAGTGTGCGGCCGAAAGTTGCTATTGACGCCCAAGACCACAATGTTGCCGGTAGTGACGCTAATACTGAGACAGTATTTCCTCATAAAGTAAGTCTGCATTTATCAAAAAGTGTGGCAAGCTCAGAAGGCGATGCCGACCAAGTACAAGCAAGCTGGCAGTCTTGGCTGAATGCTATAGAGCGTTATCAGGTTTAAATACATGAATGTAGACGTAGTGGTTTCAGCCACCGTTTATAACAACCCGTAAAAACAAAAACCCCTACTAAAGACTGTATTTAGTAGGGGAGTGAGTGAACAAGACTGAGACTTTTTAGACGTTTCGTATTGTCTAAATGGCATTATAGCGTCTAAGAAACAGGCTGCTGATTGTCCTCTTCGCTTTTGACTTTGGCAGCTGCTGTATCTTTATCCGTCTCAAGCGCTGCAATCCAATGCTGCATCAACTCAATCTCAGCCTGCTGCGTATCGATGATATTTTGTGCCAATTGACGCATCTCCTCATCAGTCCCATATTTGAGCTGTATTTTCGCCATTTCTACGGCGCCAATATGATGGGGTAGCATACCGCGCGCAAACGCCATGTCGGGTACAGGATCAGCGACCCCCAAGACCATATCACCATGTAACGTCTCCATGCTTTGCGCATAAGCTTGCTGCATCGCTTCAGTATTGGGCTTAGGTTTGACAGCATCAGGGTGGCTTGCGAGCCATTTATTTAAAGTATCGATTTCAACTTGCTGTGCATCAACAATATCCTGAGCAAGCTTTAGCATGGCTGCATCCGTACCGTATTTCAGCTGAATTTCTGCCATATCTACCGCACCGCGATGGTGTCCGAGCATGCCTTTTGCAAAAGCGGTGTCAGGGTCGTTATAACCCATACCGATCATCATCTCCTCATGCATTCTGGTCATCGACCTTGTATAGTCTCTCAGCATGTCGGTCATATGAGTATCGTCTGCGCCACTGCCGTTTTCTGTCACTCCCCCATCAGCCATGTTTTCGTGGTGAGCATGGGAGGTGTCAGTCACTGGCGGCGTTACTTCCTCTATCGGAGTAGGCTGATTGTCCTCTGTTGCTGGCTGACAGGCACTCAATAGTAGCGCCGTAGAAATACTGGTGGCCAACAAAGCAAAACGGTGAGAAGCAATCATGACATATCCCTATTATAAAAAGACCAAATGTTAAGTGAGTGAGGCTTATTATACATAACCAATTAAGTGCTGAATGTTAACAGATAAACCTTACCCATTCGAGACGCTATGTTTAACAGGTCGTAATATATTTATATTATGTTAAAAACACTCTATCCATCGCTAAAGTGGGCAGCTAGGTAAGATAGCGTTAATCAAGAATGCCTAATTGCCGACAGCGCTCATGGTTTAAATGAAGACGCACAAACTCACCAACTGCTAAATCACCGAGCTCAAAACCTGCCACCGACCAGCGTATTAGACGCAGACAAGGCAATCCCACATGAGCTGTCATGCGTCTGACTTGACGGTTCTTACCTTCATAAATCGTGAGCATGAGCCATGATGTGGGTACGTTTTTACGCTCACGAATAGGCGGCTCGCGTTGCCATAAGTCAATGGGTAAGTCTGCCTCTTCTACTACGGTAGCAGTCGCAGGTAGCGTCTTGCCGTCTTTTAAGGTGACGCCAGAGGCCAGCTCATTAAGCTGTGCTGTCGTTGCCACGCCTTCGACTTGTACCAAGTAAGTTTTACCTTGTTTATGCTTGTTCTTTGTAAAGTTGGCAGCAGTGGGCGGCTGGGTAATGGCTTTATTTACCCGTCCATCGCTTGTCAAAATCAGTAACCCTTCGGATGTGGCATCGAGCCTACCAGCCACTCGCAACGACTTGTCCGTAAAATACTGAGAGAGGGTGGTGTGGTCATTATTGCTGTCATCGCGAAACTGACTTTGCACCCCATACGGCTTGTTAAATAAAATAAGGCTAGAGGTCGACATAAAATGGTGGTTCCTACATATAAATCATGGATGAATTAGGGGCGTTTTTATTTGATTGACACAAATTTTTTGCTAAAAATAGGCTTGAAGATGAGACGTTTGAATTACTATATTTTACACATGTGCCCGTATAAATGGGGCATCATGAGTAGGATTCTTTAGCTTATTAAATCCATGCTGTAATAGTGGTTTTATGGTGATTGCTAGTCAAAAACATGCTCTATACACGTGCTATATATAAAGGAAACTGTCGAACAGACCTTTATTTATTACAATATTTCATGCTTAGCATCTTTAAGATCGTTCATGTTTGCCTAGACTCATATCAGTTGGCAATATTGTTTTGATTTTACCGCTTCTCAAATGAAGCTACTTTTTAAGACAAATCAATACTATACCGCAAGTGCTTTGCTCATCAAAACTGTGCTCAGTTAACAAGCAACTAGAGCCATATAATCATAAGAGAATCTTTAGCATAAAAGAATCTCTAGCATAAAAGAGTACTAAGTGCGCTTGTGATACCTAACATACAACCAAGGAGTGTTATCCATGTCCTATGATAAGGTTATCGTACCAAGAGATGGCGAAAAAGTTACCGTAAACGCTGATTTATCGTTAAATGTGCCCAATCATCCCATCATCCCATTTGTGGAAGGGGATGGTATCGGTGTAGATATTACGCCTGTCATGATAAAGGTAGTCGATGCGGCGGTGGATAAAGCCTATCACGGTAAAAAGTCAATCGTTTGGATGGAAGCATACCTAGGTGAAAAAGCGGCTAAAATTTATGAGGGTGACTACCTACCCAGCGAGACGCTAGAGATTTTAAAAGACTACGTGATCAGTATCAAAGGGCCGCTAACCACGCCAGTCGGCGGTGGTTTTCGTTCATTAAACGTTGCGGTACGTCAAGAGCTGGACTTATATGTGTGCCAGCGTCCCGTACGCTGGTTTGAAGGCGTGCCAAGCCCCGTTCAGCATCCTGAGCTGACAGATATGGTAATTTTCCGCGAAAACTCAGAAGACATCTACGCTGGTATTGAGTGGCAAGCGGGCAGTGAAGAGGCCAAAAAAGTCATTAACTTCTTAAAAGATGAGATGGGTGTGACCAAAATCCGCTTCGATGATGACTGCGGTATCGGCATCAAGCCAGTATCAAAAGAAGGCTCACAGCGCCTAGTACGCAAAGCCATCCAGCACGCTATCGATAATGATTTGCCAAGTGTGACTTTAGTGCATAAGGGCAATATCATGAAGTTTACCGAAGGCGCGTTTAAGGAGTGGGGCTATGAGATAGCCGCTGAGCGTTTCGGAGCGGAGCTGTTAGATGGCGGCCCTTGGATGACGATGAAAAATCCAAAAACAGGTAATGACATTATCATCAAAGATGTGATCGCTGATGCCTTCTTACAGCAAATTTTGATGCGTCCTGCGGATTACTCAGTAGTAGCAACCTTAAACCTAAACGGTGATTATATCTCTGATGCGCTAGCGGCTGAAGTGGGCGGTATTGGTATCGCACCAGGCGCTAACAAAGGGGGTGCCATCGCAGTCTATGAAGCGACACACGGTACTGCCCCTAAGTACGCAGGTCAGAATAAAGTAAATCCAGGCTCGTTAATTTTGTCTGCTGAGATGATGTTACGTGATATGGGTTGGACGGAAGCTGCTGATCTCATTATTAGCGGTATCCAAGGCGCCATCGCTAATAAGACAGTCACTTACGATTTTGAGCGTCTCATGCCAGATGCGATCTTGCTTAGTACCTCTGAATTTGGTAAAGCGATCGTCAAGCACATGAATGCCTAAATAGCTGAGTACTTATGTAGCCTAGTTCTAATGATGAGACTGTAAAGTCAGTTGAAAAGGAGCCGTCTGCCATAAAGTAGACGGTTTTTTTATGGGTGTTTTATCATGATTTAGGGTGTTGTTTATTTTTTGAGATGCAAAAAAACACCCCAAAGATCTTAGATCTAAGGGGCGTTTTCTATGCTTTATTAAGCGGACTCAAAAGCCTTTGGTAAATAGCGTCTTAAGCCCAGCTCCTAAGCTCATTACAACGAGGCTAATGCTTCATTGAATAAGGTGCTTGGACGCATGACTTGCTCAGCCAACTTTTCATCAGCGTAGTAGTAGCCTTTGATATCTACCGATTTGCCTTGAGCCTCATTCAACTCTTTGACGATTGCCGCTTCATTGTCTTCAAGCGTTTGCGCAAGCGGTGTGAATTTTGCTTTTAGATCAGCGTCTTGATCTTGCGCCGCCAGCTCTTTTGCCCAGTACATAGACAGATAGAAATGACTGCCACGGTTATCTAACTCACCAGTTTTGCGTGAGGGCGATTTGTCATTCAGCAACAGTTTTTCTGTCGCCTTATCAAGGGTATCAGCCAGTACTTTAGCTTTAGCATTGTTGTCGTTCTTGGCCAAATGCTCCAAAGACACGGTCAAGGCTAAAAACTCACCCAATGAATCCCAACGTAAGTGGTTTTCTTCTACCAGCTGCTCCACATGCTTTGGTGCAGAACCACCAGCGCCTGTCTCAAACAAACCGCCGCCTTTCATTAGAGGGACCACTGATAGCATTTTAGCGCTGGTGCCTAACTCTAGAATTGGGAACAAGTCAGTTAGGTAGTCGCGTAAGATGTTACCCGTTGCAGAGATGGTATCTAGGCCACGAGCGACACGCTCCAACGTATAACGCATGGCGCGCACCTGAGACATGATTTCAATGTGTAGGCCAGTTGTGTCGTGATCTTTTAAGTAAGTTTTAACTTTTTTGATCAACTCATTCTCATGTGGACGGTACGGATCTAACCAAAAGATGACCGGCGTATCTGATTCGCGAGCGCGGCTAACGGCCAGTTTTACCCAATCTTGGATCGGCAAGTCTTTGGTCTGACACATGCGCCAGATGTCACCCTCTTCAACACGCTGCTCAAGCAATACTTCGCCCGTCTCAACGTCGACAATACGAGCGATACCTGCATCGCTAGATTCAAAGGTTTTATCGTGCGAGCCATACTCTTCTGCTTTTTGTGCCATTAAGCCCACGTTAGGCACGGTGCCCATGGTGGTTGGATCAAAGTTGCCATGCCATTTGCAGAAGTTAATCATTTCTTGATAGATACGGGCAAAGGTAGACTCTGGCATGACCGCTTTACAGTCATACATTTTGCCATCCGCGCCCCACATTTTACCGCCTGAACGGATCATGGCTGGCATAGAGGCATCGACGATCACGTCACTTGGTGAATGGAAGTTGGTGATACCTTTTGAAGAGTCAACCATCGCAAGACGTGGACGATGCTCTTGGCAAGCATGCAAATCTTGTTCAATCTCTTCACGCTTTGATGCTGGAAGGGTAGAGATTTTGTCGTACAGATCCGCCATGCCGTTGTTGACGTTGATGCCTAGTTCATCAAAGAAAGCGCCGTGTTTTTCAAACGCATCTTTGTAGTAGATTCTGACGGCGTGGCCAAATACGATAGGGTGTGACACCTTCATCATGGTGGCTTTTACGTGTAGTGAAAACAAGATACCGGCTTCGCGGCAGTCTTCCATTTCTTGCTCATAAAATTCAAGCAGCGATTTTTTGCTCATGAACATAAGATCGATGACTTCTTTGTCTAACAAAGCGATCTCTGGCTTTAAGACTTTGGTAGCCCCATCATCAGTTAACAGCTCCATACGTACGGTACGAGCTTTGTCTAAAGTGATCGACTGCTCGCCATCGTAAAAATCGCCACTGTGCATGTGCGATACGTGGGTGCTTGACCACTGCTTCCACTCGCCCATAGAGTGCGGGTGTTTGCGTGCAAAGTTCTTAACCGCCTTTGGTGCACGGCGGTCTGAGTTACCTTCGCGCAAAACAGGGTTAACCGAACTGCCTAAACTCTTACCATAACGCTGACGAATGGCTTTTTCTTCATCAGTTTTTGGATCTTCTGGAAAGTTAGGGATGGCGTAGCCTTTGCTTTGTAACTCTTTAATGGCCGCTTTCAACTGCTGTACTGAGGCACTGATATTAGGCAGTTTAATGATATTGGTGTTTGGATCTTGCGTTAGACGACCTAGCTCAGCTAAGTTGTCAGGTACACGCTGCTCTTCCGTTAAGTACTCAGGGAATTCGGCCAACACGCGCGCGGCGACAGAGATATCACTGGTCTCCACAGAGACGCCTGCTGTTTGTGTAAACGCTTTAACAATAGGTAAAAAGGATAGCGTCGCTAGCGCTGGGGCTTCGTCAGTTTTTGTATAAATAATTTTTGACATGTTAGTAGGGTATTCCTATAGGCTGTGGTGAATAATAAAGCTCAAATATAATGCTAAGTATCGTTAGATCATACTGTGCTATAGCGAACTATATGGTTAGATCAAGTTCATCACATGTAGTCTCTTAAACGTTTGAGGCTACTAAAAGTCTTTCTTTTGCTAACGTGGGTTAACAGTTATTAAAATGGCACTTCAAGACGGCACTTTGACTGTCTGCGTAAAACTGCCTGAAAGTAAGGTGCTGACGGTATATTATAGTCAATCCACTATAATTCCGCTACGATGTCAATCTTGTATCATGAACTAAGTATACTGTTTTCGCTCATATCCTATGTATCTGAATTATATTAAGCTAATAACAACCTTATTCTACCAGTCATCCGCTTCGATATCATCTTTTCCACACAACTACTGCCTTTTCCTTGGCATTTACATTGAGAAAAACAGTAGGACAGTCGCACTATTATAAAAAATAGCCACCTATATTACTGTAGGTGGTTTTTTGTGGGAGATAGAAAATTTTTGCAAATTGTGACAGCAAGTTAGCAAAAATTTGCTAGGCTAAGTCACTAGTAGACAGATTAACGATAAATATACAGCGGTTATAGTGACGATGAGTATGAATTTAAAGTACGCGCTGATGAATGACACCAGTTGGCAGGGACAAACAGACTGGCAAACACCAGACACGCCGTTTATGTCGTTTGCATTTTGGCAAGCATTGATTGACACGGGCGCAATTGGCGAGCAGGCAGGCTGGTTACCGATATTTATTTTGGTATACCGTGCCAAAGATGGCTCGATAGATCACGGTGAAAACAGTGAAAAAAATACGGCGGCAAGTCAAGCTGCGCCAACCATAACGCATCCTATTGCGGTGCTGCCTGTGTTTATCAAAGGTCACCATCGCGGTGAGTTTGTGTTTGACCATGCGTGGGCAGAAGCCTATGCGCGATATGGTGTCGACTATTATCCTCGGCTGGTTACGAGCGTGCCTTACACACCCATTACTGGTCAGCGTTTTTGGTTGGCAAAAGGCGAGACCTTAACTGAGAATATTGTAAAAACAGCCATCGCGGGTATCGATGATGTTGCCCAGCAAGTGGGGGCGTCGAGCTGGCATGGGCTGTTTGTCACGCCTGAGCTGGCTGCTATTGCGACCACCTCCATGCCAACTGATATTGACATAGAGCAGGTGATAGCCGCCCAAGATAACGAGCTAGAGTCAGCACCTATCGATATGCCGATACTTGAGCGGCAGGGCTGTCAGTTTTTATGGCAGAATAAAGATCTACTCAATGACAGTCAGCCTTTTGCAGACTTCGAGGCGTTTTTGCTGACGCTAAAAGCCAAAAAGCGCAAAACCATTCGTGCTGAGCGTCGCAAGGTCGCTGAGCAAGGTATCACCTGCCAGCGCAAATGCGGTGATGCCATCACCGATGAGGACTGGAACGCTTTTTATCACTGTTATGTGATGACGTATGCCGTGCGTGGGCAGCAGCCTTATCTAACAATAGAGTTTTTTAAGGCCTTGGCAGCGACACTGCCTACGTACCTTATGTTGGCACAAGCGCTCGATGCGAGTGGTGAAATTATTGCCAGTAGTTTGTTCTTGTATGATAACCCTAATAGCGACAGTGGTAGTGATACGGCCACTTTATACGGTCGCTACTGGGGTGCGCTTGGTGAGTACGACAGTTTGCACTTTGAGCTGTGCTATTATCAAGGGCTTGAGTTTGCCATCGAGCAAGGCTTGACGTCTTTTGATCCGGGGACACAAGGGGAGCATAAGCTGGTTCGCGGTTTTATTCCCACCACCACCCACTCTATCCACCGTATTTATGATCCGCGTTTTGTACCAGCGATTCGTGACTTTTGTACCAAAGATCGGTTGTATATGGCGCAATATCGTCAGCAAGCGTTTGCGGCTTTGCCGTTTAATGCGGACAATATGCCAGATTTTAATCACAACTATTAATCCTATTTGTTCTCAATAACTGCCTTCTAGCCATACACTATGACCCACCATCATTTTTCTTGTTCTACCCATCTGTCACCTCCCAACGAGTTAGTATCATGGCTCAATGCTAAAGGCTCGCTGACTGCCATGCTAGAGGTTAAAGCAGGGCAGCCGCTGCGCGTAAAACGCAGCTTTGAAGGGTATCGACCCTTGTCGGTAACGCAAAAAAAGCAACTGGGGGTACAAGGCACCATGCTGAATCGTCCTATGTTGGCTTGGGTGCGTGAGGTACAACTGTATGGCAATGATGAGCGGCCGTGGGTGCAGGCGCAGAGTATCTTTCCGCTACCGAGTCTGACAGGACGCGCGCGTCGACTGCAGCAGCTCAAGGGCGTGCCCATCGGCTATGTGTTGTTTAAGCGCAGTCGTACGCTGCCCAATCAACGTTTTATTCAGCTCACTGCTGATGGCTGGCAACGGCAAACGCGTTATGACTGGTACGGCCGCAAGCTGCTGATTAGTGAAGTGTTTTTACCGGCATTTCTGTCTGAGCGTGCTTGATCAATGTATGTTTGACAAAAAATTATGGTGAAACCGTGGTTATAAAGCAGATAAAGTTGCTCAGTAAAAATGGGTAAATCACTTATTTTATTGGCTATTTATCTGTGTGATACGGCCATTTAATCTACTCAGCTTAGGGTGAGGTTTTTTTGCGCTCGCTCCACAAATTTTCATGTTACACTTAATCTTTAGCGATGATTTCGATGCAAGCGCGTGTCGTCTTTATTGCCGAAAGGGACAAGTTACTGACAGGCTAATTGCTCAGGCCTACTGCTACTTATTTTTGCTAATAGACACCATTCACAATAATTTAATCACCATAAGACCGAGTATAAAAGTGCCAACCGTACTTTAAGCGACATTGCACTGTATTCGTTTTATTGTGGACAGGCTATCAGCTTCTTTTCAATGACACTTTTTCAATGACAGTTTTTTATAACAATCACTACCTAGGATATTACTATGTTTAAAGATATTTCTATCAAAGATTTTGATCCTGTACTTGCTGAAGCGATGGCTGCTGAAAGCGTTCGTCAAGAAAACCATATTGAACTGATTGCATCAGAAAACTACTGCTCACAAGCGGTAATGGAAGCGCAAGGCACTGACCTGACCAACAAATATGCAGAAGGCTATCCTGGTAAGCGTTATTATGGTGGTTGTGAGCATGTTGATGTCGTTGAGCAGTTGGCCATTGACCGTGCAAAAGAATTGTTTGGTGCGGAGTACGTTAACGTTCAGCCGCATTCAGGTAGCCAAGCAAACTCTGCGGTATTTTTAGCATTACTAGAAGCAAACGACACGGTACTTGGCATGAGCCTAGATGCTGGTGGTCACTTGACCCATGGTGCGCATATTAATTTCTCAGGCCTGAACTACAATGCCGTACAGTACGGCTTGGTAGAGGGCACTGGTCTTATTGACTATGATGAAGTTGAGCGTTTGGCAAAAGAGCACAAGCCTAAAATGATTATTGCGGGTTTCTCAGCGTATTCACAAGTGGTGGATTGGCAGCGTTTCCGTGAGATCGCTGACGACGTGGGTGCATACTTGCTGGTCGACATGGCGCATGTGGCGGGTCTTATCGCTGGCGGCGTTTACCCAAGCCCCGTACCGTTCGCTGATGTTGTGACCACGACGACGCACAAAACCCTACGTGGACCACGCTCAGGTATGATCTTATCGCGTGATGAAAAGCTGGCCAAAAAGCTCAATTCTGCCGTATTCCCAGGCAATCAAGGTGGCCCGCTCATGCATGTCATCGCGGCAAAAGCGGTTTGCTTCAAAGAAGCGCTAGAAGACAACTTCAAAACGTACCAGCAGCAAGTGGTGAAAAACGCGCAAGCCATGGCAAAAGTCATCCAAGATCGCGGTTATGAAATCATCTCTGGTGGCACTGAAAACCATCTCATGCTGATCAGTTTAGTGAAGCAAGAAATGACCGGTAAAGAAGCCGACAAATGGCTTGGTGATGCCCACATCACGGTCAACAAAAACGCGGTACCAAATGATCCAAAATCTCCATTTGTGACCTCTGGTATTCGTATTGGTACGCCAGCGATCACCACACGCGGCTTCAATGAAGCGCAAGCAGGTGATTTGGCAGGTTGGATCTGTGACGTGCTAGACAGCCGTGGCGATGAAAAAGTGGCTGACGAAGTACGCAGTAAAGTAGAAGCGATTTGTAAAGAGCTGCCCGTTTACGAAAAAAATCAGTAATCTTAAATCTGTACTGATTTAGCATTAAAAAAACCGCTTAGCTCAATGGCTAGGCGGTTTTTTTATCCATACTTTTAAAACCCTAGCCTCCAAGCTGGCTTAAGCCCAACGCTAAGATCAGACCAATGGTAGCACTGATACCCGCCCAATGGTTGCCACGTTTAAAAGCAGTAGGAAACACTTCAGTCGCAAGCGAAGCAATGACAGCACCAGCGGCGAAGCAATCGATAGCGCTAATAACGGACTCACTCACACCCTTGAGCAGCATTTTACCTAAGATGGCGGCCAGCGATAATAAAACAGCCGCACCGATCCAAAGCATGAGCACTTTTTTATTGCTGTTACCGTTTTTGCGCATTTCTTTGGCACCGCCTGCCGCCTCTGGCAGGTTGGATAACAAAATAGAGCCAGCTAAAGCTGCCACTTGCATCACATTTCCGCTTAGTAAGGACACGCCTAGTGCTAGGTTTTCAGGCACACCATCAAGAGTAATGGCCGCCAACAACCCGGCGCCACTATCCGAATTGAGTTTTTCATCGATCAGATAATCAATCCCAGCAAACACCAAAGCGCCCAGTAAAGTGAATGCCGCTGTTATCCAAATCCCACTGCCACTCAAGGCTGGTTGTACCAACTCAATCACCACTGATATCATCAGCGCGCCACCCGCGATAGCCAGTAAATTACCCTCTAACCAGCTAGGTAAACGGCCATATAGTCCCCAAAGCGCGCCTATGACAAGTGCGCCTGAGACCACGATAATAACTGCGAAAATTAACATAGTACGTCCCAATATCTTTGACTACAATATTGATAACGCTTACCGGCTTTTATGTCATTATCAATTGCGTAACTAGGACGCAGCGGTTTGTACCCAAATTTTTAACTAAGAAGCCGCGCCAAATAAAAACCCCAATTATTTATAATATAATTGGGGCTTATGTTATTTAACTGAGCTGAGATAAGGTTGATTATTCTTACATAAAGGGCAGCTTGGTAAATATCTGCAATACCGTGGCGTTGACGATATCAACGAAGAAGGCACCAACCATGGGCACAATTAAAAACGCCTTAGGCGAGGGCAGATAGCGATCTGTGACTGCCTGCATATTGGCAATCGCCGTTGGCGTGGCGCCCATCCCAAAACCGCAATGGCCTCCTGATAACACAGCTGCATCATAGTCTTTGCCCATGACTTTAAAGGTGATAAAGTAGACGTAAATGATCATAATGACGGTCTGTACCAATAAGATAACGAGTACAGGACCTGCCAAATCAGTCAGCTGCCATAGCTTTAAGGACAGTAGTGCCATTGCTAAAAACAGACTCAAAGAGGCGTTGCCAAACACATCAATCGAGCGATCAAACATATCAAAATTGAACACAATGGTTAAGACGTTACGAATAATGACGCCACCTGCCAGTGCCCAAACGAAAGTAGGCAGCTCAAACCATGTGTCTTGGGCGACAATTGTCATCACATCGGCAAAAGCCAGTGCGGCTGCAAACAGGGCCAACGTCTCAATGGTAGAGGAGGCGGTGATAAAGCGCATACTATCCGGTCTTTCAAAAATTTCTTTATTGCTGTGCGCTGAGTCTTCGTCATGCTTGGTGCTATAAAGTGATTGTGCGCCCGCCACTTTTTCGATGTCACTGGGATTGGGGTTGGCAAGGGTAGGTTTTAGCCCCAGTCTTTGAATCAAGCGACGTGCCACAGGACCGCCCACGATACCGCCAGCGACCAAACCATAAGTGGCCACTGCGATACCAAGCGTCGTTGCACCGACCACCCCATATTCTTGTTCTAGGGTGATGCCCCATGCACCAGCCGTACCGTGACCACCGGTCAGAGCGATAGAGCCTGTCACAAGACCAAGTAGGGGATCAAGTCCCAATGCGCTCGCCATCGCCACACCAACGATGTCTTGCAAAATAATAAACACGGATACGACGATGGTAAAAATCAATAACGGCGTTCCACCCGCTTTTAATCGACTAAAATCAGCGCTTAAACCAATAGAGGCAAAGAACATCAGCATGGTGGCTGTCTGCAATCCTTGGTGAAAGTTAAAGCTATATCCCCAAACGATATTGAGAATATAAACTACAATCGCGGCAACCAAGCCGCCGGCCACAGGCTCTGGGATATTAAAGTCTTCTAAGAACTTAATTCTTTTTACCAAAACGCGCCCAAGCAGCAGCACTAAAGTGGCCAGTATCAGCGTGTAATAGCCGTTTAAGGTAATTTCCATATATTAATCCTTTCTATACAAATAAATGAACCCAAATTCGGGATAAATATGGTTTTATCTCGAATTCAGGTTGGTGTCATGACTAGCGATTAAGCCTCACCTATTTAACCGCTATCTGTAGGGTTAACCATTGATCGCAGGCGGCATAATAACCCACAGCTGCGGCTTACCAAAATCTCTGTAAGCATCTTCAATAAGGCTTACAAAGACCTTAAAGTCTTCGTGATTGATATTTTTCACCGTCGATAAGTTGAGCGTTAGGTGCGTCACTGCGCTGTCCGTTAAGCAGTCCCATGCGCCATCCCAGTTAGGTGAGAAATAATTGGGAAAATCACAGGCGTCAGCTAAGGTCGTTAAGAGTGTATTTTTAGTCAGTGTCTCGCCCACGGGTATGTTAACAGCCTGTGCCGGAATGCCCGCATCTTGTGCTGTACCGTTTTGGTTAATGTAGTGGATGGCGTGGCTCATATTATTTGACCTCGAGTCGGCGAAAGCTATCGTAGTGATCAACAGTCAGGTAATAGACAGTGGGTGGATGGCCACCTGTGACGATACGTCGCGGCCCGCGATGCGACAGTTCAGGTGTGGGAACGGTGTATTCTCGGTAGTAGCCTTGCGACTGGACTGGCAGCCTGCCTTCGCGATTATAAAACGTCGTGCCATCTTTATGAGGGTAAGGAAACGGCCCACCTTGCTGTATCAGGGTGATGGTATTGTCTATCTGGGCATCACCGGTTATGCCAGTAGTTACGGATTGGCTTGTATTATTAGCAGCGTTTTGTGACAAGGTCGTCGACTCAACCCTATCCACAAACAACGTTGAGTTAAAATCTCCCAAGAAATATACAGCGACGGCGATAATGGCGATGAAACTAAACAGGGTAGAGCCTAAGCTTCTCTTATTAGTGCTACTGTGATTTACATTATCACTGCCGCGATGATTTTTATGATGATTGCCATTGCCGCGACTGGCGTTTTTGGGCGTTTGCGGGGATACACCTGACTCAATGTTGTTATGAATACTCAGTGGAGAGGACGTCACTTTGGTAGCTCGCAATTGGTTTTTAGCGTTACGTTCACTCGTGAAGTAGACACTTTGGCCAACAGTGATAGGCTGTGACAGTCGCACTTTACTAACGTGAAAAAACACGTCTTCACTCTGACTGTCCACCTCGATAAAGCCGTAACCTTTGTTTTGATACCAGTGTTTAATGACACCACTCTGCATGAGCTCATTTTCCTATAGAATGTTGTTGTGAGGCAAAAAATGTTTACGCCGCGTATTTGTTAATAATAAAAAAACGCCAGCAATTGAGCTGGCGTTTTTTTTGGGGGATTATACTGTAAGTGGGACGGTAGATGACAGGGGGCGCGCTAATAAGTTAGGCGCGTGTCTCACCATGACCATAAACGATCCATTTTTGTGACGTAAGACCTTCGAGACCAACTGGGCCACGGGCATGGATTTTGTCAGTTGAAATACCAATCTCAGCACCAAGTCCATATTCAAAACCATCGGCAAAGCGGCTAGAGGCGTTAATCATGACGCTTGCTGAATCTACTTCGCGAATGAAGCGCTGTGACTTGGTATAGTTATCAGTAATGATGACATCAGTATGATGACTGCCGTGGGTATTGATGTGTTCAATCGCCTCGTCAATGCCTGCCACTACTTTTACCGCTAAGATAGGCGCTAAATATTCTGTGTCCCAGTCCTCAGCAGTGGCGGCAGAGAGATGACCTTTTAGGGCCGCATTGTCGTTTAAGATGGCTTGTGACTGCTCATCAAGGCGCAGTTGCATCGCATCATCAGCGGCTACGATCGCTTCAGCAATTTTCGGTAATAGCTCATTGGCCACTGATTGATCGACCAATAACGTCTCCATGGTATTACAAGTACCGTAACGATGAGTTTTGGCATTGACGCTGACTTTGATGGCGATGTCAGCATCCGCATCACTATCAATAAAGGTATGGCAGTTGCCATCTAAATGCTTGATCACGGGCACACGGGCATCACGGCTGATACGCTCAATGAGACCTTTACCACCACGTGGCACGATAACATCGACATAGTCAGTCATGGTGATGAGCTCACCGACAGCGGCACGATCAGTCGTTTGGAGTACTTGTACACTGTGCTCAGACAGACCGACTTTTTGTAGTCCTTCTAAGATACACTTGGCAATCGCTTGGTTAGATTCAAACGCCTCAGAGCCACCGCGTAGGATAATGGCGTTGCCTGACTTTAGCGCAAGAGAAGCGGCTTCTAGTGTCACGTTAGGGCGCGACTCATAAATCATGCCGACCACACCGAGCGGCACCCGCATTTTGCCCAAATGAATCCCTGAAGGCTGAAAAGTCATATCAGTGACTTCACCGATAGGATCGGGTAGGGCGGCGACGTCTTTTAGACCTTGTAGCATACCATCAAAGCGCGCGTCGTTTAATTCAAGACGGTCAAGTAAGGCTGCGTCTAAATCGTTGCTCTGTCCATTATCCATATCGATCTTGTTGGCGGCTAAAATATCTTGCTTGGCACCTTTTAACACATCATGAATCGCCATCAACGCTGAGTTTTTATCGCCAGTATTTGCCGCAGCCAGTGCTCGTGAAGCTGCTCGGGCTTGCTTGCCGACAGATTGCATATATGTGATAACGTCTGTAGTGTTCGTTTGACTCATAAATCGTTTTCCTTATGTTAATAAGTGTTTTAAACAGAAAAAAGTGCCCAAAAAGGCGAAAATTTAGCAAAAAAGGCAGTTTGAATGCCCAATATGGCATTATGCTATTTAACATAGAGGAGATTGAGGCGATAGTAAAGACGATTTTGTGAACAGAACCCGCTTTACAAGGCGTTTATGAGTATTTATGAAGGCCTATTTTACGACTCTTACCTCACCTCCTTTACGAGTTAAGTGTGCTTAACACAGCACTTTATCGTTACGTACCTTTAACAGAACTGTGTTGTAAATACTAAGGTAGCCATCACTGATCGTCAGTATAGTAAGCACTAATACGATAACAGTATGACAAAGCCAACACTAGATGGCTATCAATGATCATACGACTGGTAATGGAGAGTTAACATGGCTACGAGAAACAATACACAAAAAAAATGGCTGACGGCTGGATTGGTGGCAGCGGCATTAACGCTAAGTGCTTGCGATACAAATGATGACGTCCCAATGGAAACGGAACCTACCGTTGATGCCCAAACGCCAGTAGAGGGAGAGGCCACTAATACTGCTATTGCAAGCGGCACCGACGATGTCGATGTGGGCATAGGCAGCACCAATGACGGCATAGCAGTGGAGGATAATGGCGACGCCGCAGCGGTGACCGCCAATGATGAAGATGTGTTAGATGGTACCGAGGACTCAGAACATATCTCAACCTACTAAATTATTTTTAATTGTTTTTACTGGGGTGGTTAAATAAGTGACTAGCTAAGCGTTACTCCTCTCAGAGAAAATTATGCGCAGAGAAAACCGCGTGTAGATAAAACCACGCCTAAGACTTTTAAGTGATAAAATATAGCTCAGCGCTGTTGCCACAGTCTGGGCTTTTTTGTGTCAGTTATTACTTTATGTCAGTTACTACACCGATGATTATTCAGTGATCCCTCACTAGCGCACAACAGATTTGCCTTTTTACCGCTGAATAAGAGACAATGTGACATTTTTCTCTTTGTCTTATCAAACATAGCGGACTTACCGCCACGCTATGATTAATGCCTATATTATACTAGGGCTGTTTTTACTTACGTTTTCACTCATATTTATTGGAAGTCTGCTAAACCATGCTTGATACTGAAAAAAATCCGACTCGGCCTATCGCCTTAGATTTACAAGACATCCATAAAAGCTACGGCTCATTGGCCGTGCTCAAGGGGGTGTCACTCACCGCATATGATGGTGATGTGATCTCTATCTTGGGCTCCTCTGGCTCTGGTAAATCGACTTTATTACGTTGTATTAATTTGCTCGAAAAGCCAAACCAAGGTCGTATCATTATTGGTGATGATGAGCTTATCCTAAAGCCTGCCAAGTCAGGCGAACTGCAAGCGGCGGATGTCAAGCAATTAGAAAGTTTGCGCGCGCGCGTGGGTTTTGTTTTTCAAAACTTTAACTTGTGGCCGCATAAAACGATTTTGCAAAACATCATAGAAGGGCCAACGCAAGTTCTAAAAATCAAAAAAGCCCAAGCCATTAGTGATGCTGAAAAGCTGCTTGATAAAGTGGGTCTACTCGATAAAAAAGATGCGTATCCAGCGAATTTGTCAGGCGGTCAGCGTCAGCGCGTGGCCATCGCGCGTGCGCTTGCTATGCAGCCGCAGGTATTGTTGTTTGATGAGCCAACGTCCGCCCTAGATCCTGAACTGGTGAATGAAGTGCTTGCCGTCATGCGTGAGCTGGCAGAAGAGGGGCGTACCATGCTGATCGTCACTCATGAGATGCGCTTTGCCCGTGAGGTATCAAGTAAAGTGGTGTTCTTACATCAAGGTGTGATTGAAGAGATTGGCACCCCCGAGCAGGTCTTTGACAACCCTACTTCTGAGCGTGTGAAAGATTTTATGGCGTCGCACCGTTAACACCAGTCCTTTGGATAAAAATCTAGGGTGGAGCCTCTCTTACCACCCTAAAATCGCCGCTCTCACGGTATCTAGAATATAAAAATGACGGTTCATTCCTTAGTGTTAACTGTTTCTTACGGTTTAATGACAGTTGGTATGCAAAATGTTTGTTTTTGATATTTTACTCAGGTATTATCAAAAGGTTTATAGGCAGCCCATCATGGCGGCTGCTGGTATCTCTTACTAACTATATTGCTTATCTGGCAGGGACGTCAGAGAACTAAATATCAGAACCCTATATCAAACCCCATCAGAATTTAAGGAACGTATGATGTCGAATTCTCGCCTATTGTGGTCATCGATGACCGTTACCGCAGCGTTGATGCTGAGTGCTTGTAGTCAACCTGCTAATGAAACCACCGATACCAATGCTGATGCTTCTGCAGCAGATACGTCTGGCCAGACCATTCGTATTGCGACGGAGGGCGCTTATCCTCCTTTTAACTACACCAATGCTGATGGTAGCTTGGCAGGTTACGATATTGATGTTGCCAATGCCCTATGTGATCAGATGCAGGCCAAATGTGAAATTGTGGCGCAAGACTGGGACGGCATTATTCCAGGCCTGTTGGCACAAAAGTATGATGCAGTGGTAGCGGGCATGTCGATTACGCCTGAACGTCAAGAAAAGGTCGATTTTACCGAACCTTACTTTGCCAACACCATGGTGTGGCTGACCGACACCAATGGTGATTTTGATCCTATGGCGATTGAAAACGCCACACTGGGTGGTCAACGTTCAACCACTCCTGGCGCTTATCTTCAAGACAATTATGAAGGCAAAAACGGTAACACCGTGCAGTTGTATGACAACTATGACAACGCTTATCTAGATCTAAAATCTGGTCGTAGCGATGCGGTACTGGCAGAAAAAGTCTCTGCCAAATCATGGTTGGTAGACAACCCTGAAGGCTTTGGTATCGTCGGTGATGAAATCGATAACAACGATAATATTGCCATTGCTGTTCGTAAAGGTGACGCACTCAGAGACGACTTTAATAAGGCACTTAGCGAAATCCGTAGTAATGGTGAGCTGGCACGTCTTGAGCAAGCGAACTTTGGTCAATAATCTTCTGATTGAAAAATGAAGGAATAGCAGACATGACAATATCCATGACATCGTCACTAAAAAGTAAGGCATTAAGAAACAAAGCTCTAAACAATCAACCTCTAAACAACAAAGCGCTGAAAAATAAGGCACTTTGGCTTGCGCCATTAAGTGCGGCCATGCTTATGTTGGCTGGTTGTAATAATAGCGCAACGCCAGAAGAAGGGGCGGCCACTGATACTGCAACCGATACTCCAATGAACATAAAAATTGCCACCGAGTCAAGCTACAAGCCGTTTAGCTATACAGATGCTGATGGTAAGTTAATCGGTTATGAAATTGAGCTGGTCGACGCGCTATGTGAGCAAATGCAGGCAGAATGTGAAGTCATCTCCCAAGATTGGGATGGGCTGATTCCAGGACTAAACGCACAAAAATTCGATGCGATTATTGCTGGTATGTCGATCACACCTGAACGTAAAGAAGTGGTTGAGTTTACCGACCCGTACTTTCATAGCGGTATCGTTCTAATCGGTAAAAAAGGCGATGATATTAGTGTTGCCGATTTGGCAGGGCAGCCTGTAGCGTCACAGCGCTCAACGGTCGCCGCACAGTACTTGCAAGATGAACATGCAAACGCTGATATCAAGCTTTATGACACCCAAGATAACGCGTATTTGGATCTGACTTCAGGCCGTGTGCGGGCGATGATGTCCGATAAAGTGACTGGTATCGACTGGCTAAAAACCGAGGCTGGTCAAGACTATGAAGTAAAAGGTCAAGAAATCAGTACTGATGAAGATGCGATGGGTATTGCGTTTCGTAAAGGGGATCCTCTGGTCGCCAAGTTCAATAAAGCCTTGGCTGAGCTCAAAGAAAACGGTACTTATGATCAAATCACGGGCAGCTATTTTGGCACCAGCTCAACGGCTGCTGCTCAAAAAGCCGTGGCAACCACAGATTTAAAAGAAGTATTGGTGGTTGAAGATGCTGACGTTAATGTTGATGCCGATGCGGTCAACGCGAACGAAGAACAAACAGAAGCGGCCACTAACTAATATCGTTGCTCATCGCTATGATTCACTAAGAGGGGTTTCAACAAGTTGAGCAATAGCGATGAGTGTTATTTTCACAAGAAACATCAAGGAAGATCATGAACTATTATTCTGACCAATACAAAGCAATCGCGTACACACCCGTTAGCCATGGCGCAAAGGCGCGACGCTTTTCAGTACCCTTGATTGCGATGGCTGCGCTTTTGACTTTGGCAGGTTGTAGTAATGGTCAGAACGAAGCCAATGATACTGTCAGCCAAGAAGCGACGACGGGTGATGTGCTGCGTATTGGTACTGAAGGGGCGTATGCGCCTTTTAACTATACCAATGCTGATGGCACCCTTGGCGGTTTCGATGTGGAGATTGCCAACGCCATTTGTGCCGACATGGAGGTGACTTGTGACATTACCGCGCAGGATTGGGACGGTATTATTCCGGGTCTAAAAGCTGGTAAATACGATGCCATCGTGGCTGCCATGTCAGTGACCCCTGAGCGCGAGCAACAAGTCAGCTTTACAGAGCCTTACTTTAGCAACACTTTGGTGTTTTTAGCCAAAAAAGACAGCCCCTTTGATCCGAGTGATAGCAGCGATATTAATGCACACTCTATTGCGGCCCAGCGCTCGACCATCTCTTCACAGTGGTTAGAGAACACCTATCCACAAGCCAACATGAAGCTTTATGACACGCTGAGTAACGCGTTTTTGGACTTGGGTTCGAATCGCGTTGATGCCATGGTATCTGACAAACTGCCAGCTTTGGAATGGCTTGGCACCAGCGCAGGTAGTGACTATGCGCTGAAAGGTGAAGAGATTGATATCAATGACAACTTTGCCATTGCCGTACGTCCAGGCGATGCACTACAAGAGAAGATTAATCAATCATTGGCCAATATAAAAGCGGATGGCACTTATGATGAAATCCATCAAAAGTATTTTGCGGTTCCAAAGCTCGATGCAACAGTAAACACGCAAACGACAGAAGGAACGGCGGAGTAGGTGGGATACATCTCAAATAGTCGCTATTAGAGCGATTGGACTTGCGTGGTTTTAATGAAAAGGATACTGCCTTAATGGTGGTGTCCTTTTTTGTTTTTGATAAAAAACAGTAGGATTTATCGCTATTGACTGCTCCGTTTTCGTCAATCTGACTGATTTACTAGGCTTTTAAGAGAATTACGGTTGATTTAAGCACTGCTTTTACGTGTGAGTATTAACATAGCGGCGAGCGATTATGATAAAATCAGCGCTCATTTCTACTGTGTCAATTTCCGCCGCAACAATCGTGTTGATTTGACGTCACTCTATGACGCAAAGCACCAATATATATTTGGTATAAAATGCGATTGTCAGCAGCGCTCAGCGATTGATGCTGATTCTTTTAACTCATATTTTGCAAATTGCTAATATAAAGAGACTGAGTGGATAATTGTGTTTGATTTACAAGGATTTGGCGCGCTCCTACTGAGCGGCGCTACCGTCACCATCAAGCTTGCGTTGACCAGCTTAGTCATCGGCATGGCGTTGGGGCTACTCGGTGCCACAGCAAAGCTGTCTAATATTTGGCTGCTGCGTAAGATTGCGACTGTGTATACGGCGACCATGCGCGGTATTCCAGAGCTGTTATTGGTGCTGTTTATCTATTATGGCGGCTCTATACTGCTCATGACGATTCTCAAAAAATTCGGCTATAACGAATATGTAGAGATTAGTGCCTTTTGGGGCGGCGTGATGGCGCTGTCTATTGCGTTTGGCGCTTATGCGACTGAAATTTTTCGCATGTCGATCCAAGAGATTCCAATAGGGCAGCATGAGGCGGCACAAGCAATTGGCATGCGTCCTTTGCAGACGTTTTATCGCATCACCTTGCCGCAAGTTTGGCAGATTGCGTTGCCAGGCTTGGGCAATTTGTTTTTGGTGTTGCTAAAAGATACGGCACTGGTATCAGTGGTGGGCCTAAAAGACATCATGTATCAGTCGTCGCGGGCGGCCCAATCAACGCAGCAGCCGTTTACTTTTTATATGGCAGCGGCAATTATTTATTTGGGTTTGACCATGCTGATTACCGGTTTTATGATGTGGCTTGAGTGGCGTGCCAATCCAGCGGCGCGCTATGCTAAAAAGCTGAGCCGTCAGTCAACCCATCGTCAATCGACCATAGGATAGAGGAGAGATACTATGGATTGGAATTGGCAGGTTATTTTTGATAGTCTTCCTGAGTTACTAAACGGCGCTGTTTTGACCGTACAGCTGGTCGTTGTCTCAGGTATCATCGGGCTGTTTTTTGGTTTGATTTTAGCGCAGTTGCGCTTGTCAAAGAACTGGCTGGTACAGGTGTTACCGTTTTCTTATATCTTCTTTTTTCGTGGCACGCCGCTACTGGTACAGATATTTTTGATTTATTATGGTCTGGGGCAGTTTGAAGCCATACGTAATTCCTTCTTATGGGAGCCCGTACTAAGCCAAGCGTACTGGTGTGCCATTATTGCCTTTACGATGAATACCAGTGCTTATTTGGCAGAAATCATTCGTGGCGCTATCCAAACGATTCCCGTTGGGGAGCTGGAAGCGGCTGACGCCATTGGTATGTCAAAGTGGCAGAAGCTCACACGTGTTACCTTACCGCGCGCCTTTGGTATTGTGATTCCAGCGTATAGTAACGAAGTGATCTTTATGCTAAAAGGCAGTGCGCTGGCGTCAACCATCGCATTGATGGATATCACGGGTGTCGCTCGTACGATTAGTGCGCGCACTTATACCTTAATGGAGCTGTTCTTCGCGGCAGGTATTATTTATCTGTTATTGTCATGGGTGATTTTATTTAGCTTTAGATTGTTTGAAAAAAGAATGAATCGCCATGCAAGCTATGTGCCGCCAGATGTGATGACCAACACCGTTCCCTGAGTGTTTGTGACGAAAATAGCGTGAGAAAATAAGGGTAGATAGTGCGACACGTCTGCCTTATCAAAATATCCATAATTTGCTGTGAGCGCCTAGTATGAGCCAATCACCACACATGTCTTTAGCCAATGCGATTGCTGCCAGTGTCAATGAGGATACGAGCGTCACCAATTTTAATGATAGCATGCGAGCCCCCATCGGTAAGGTGGTCTGCGTCGGTCGCAACTATGCTGAACACGCTCGCGAGCTTGGCAATGAAATCCCAAAATCGCCTATCTTGTTTATGAAACCAGCATCGTCCGTGGTCAGTGTGCGCAATGATATTGTCCGTCCTGACCCCGCGAAATATGGCGACACTCACTACGAAGCGGAACTGTGTATTCAGCTGTCAGCGGACCTGTCAGCGGCAACTGTTGAACAAGCGCAGCAAGCGATTGGCGCTGTGACATTAGGACTGGATTTAACCCTACGAGACCTTCAAAGTAAGCTAAAAGAAAAAGGCCATCCATGGGAGCGTGCTAAGTGCTTTGATGGCGCGTGTGTACTGGCTGATTGGCTTGAACCACAAGCGTTTGCTGATTTTAGTCAGGTAAATTATCAGCTCACCATCAATGATGAGCTACGACAGGATGGCGATAGCGCCTTCATGTTGTTTTCGGTTTATGAGTTACTCGCAGAGATTAGCCACGCTTTTAGCTTGCAAGCAGGTGATGTAATCATGACGGGTACGCCAAGTGGCGTGGGTGTCTTGCAAGAAAATGACCAGTTAAAACTAACACTTGGTGCCCATGAGTGGCAGGTAAAAGTTCGCTAAGTCTTTTATAGCAGCAATAGTATATTTTTTCGACTCAGTGTGCATTCTCAACAACCCTCAAGTGATTGCTTGGGGGTTGTTGCTTTTAGGGGTATCTTAATGGCTATCACCCTCATCAAATCTTGTCATTAGATTGTCATCGAGTTTTCAACATACTGTCATAAACCATCAGTAGACTTAGGCGTAATTCTTACTTTGGCGGACGGAACGTTAAGTCGCGCTCATCGTTTTACGCCAATCCAGCCAACTGCAAGGTGATTGATAATGACACTGTTAAATAAAGGAAAAGAGTTAAATAAAGAACCAGAACTCGCGCACGAAATCGTTGAAGACTCAAACCCGACCAATAACACTGATTTTCAGACCGTTATCAATCGTCGTCTAAACCGTCGTAGCATTCTAAAAGGCGGCACAGGATTGACGGCTGCGGCGTTTTTTGGGGCGCTACCTTTGGTTGGTTGTAGTGACGATGATGACAACGGTAGCAGGCCTATCATAGAAAACGGCAATGATGCGGCTATTCCTGCCCAAGGTGATTTAAAACGCCCTGAAACCTTGAAGTTTACAGCCGTGGCGCACTCAACGGCCGAAACCATGACGGTAGCAGAAGGTTATAAAGCGGAAATGATATTGCCCCTTGGCACACCGCTGATGTCTGGGATTGAAGATTGGAAAGACAATCGTGAGCAGTCGGCTGAGTCCTTTGAATGGCGCATGGGCGACAACCATGATGGTATGTGGTTTTTTGGCAAAGAGGGCAATGCCTATGATGCCAAAGCGGCAGAAAATGGTCTGCTGGTGATGAATCATGAATACGTGAACAGTAGCGATTTAAGTCCGTTTGGTTACTATGTCATTCGAGACAATGATGCCGCGCCTTTGTTTCAAAATCGTCGTCTTGCCAGTGATGTGCGCCGTGAAGTCAACTGTCATGGAGTGGCAGTGGTGGAGATGACCCGCCGAGCGGATGGCATGGGCTATGAGATGGTAGCAAATTCAAAATACAATCGGCGTATCACCAGCAGTACGACAGCGCAACTAGCCGGCCCTGTCGCTGGCTCTGATTTGGTGAAGACTAAGTTTGACCCAACGGGTTTTCAGACTCGCGGCATTAATAATAACTGCGGTGCAGGATTGTCGCCTTGGGGCACGTACCTGACCACAGAAGAAAACTTTTTAGGCGTGTTTGCGCGTGGGCAAGATGCCAGTCAACTAAGTGCTGGGCATAACTATGGTCGCGAGCGTTACGGCGCACCAGAAAATTCTCCCGGCTCAAAATATCTATGGCACACGCCTAATGCTAAAGATGCCACCCTAACAGATGAGTTTTCACGCTGGGATATGACAGCGGTTGGTGTAAACGCTACTGAAGATTATCGGAATGGCTTTAACACCTTTGGGTTTATCACAGAAATTGACCCTTTTGATCAAAACTCTGTGCCACAAAAGCGTACCGCAATGGGACGTTTCGCGCATGAGAACTGTGCGTATGCGCCAGTTGAACAAGGCAAACCCGTGGTCTTTTATATGGGTGATGATGCGCGAGGCGAGTATATCTATAAGTTTGTCTCCAAAGCCATGTGGTCAAATGCGGATATCGGCGGCGGCCTAAAAGCAGGCGACAAATATCTAAATGACGGCACACTATATGTTGCTATTTTTAATGAAGATGGCAGTGGTGCATGGAAGGCCTTGATCCATGGTCAAAATGGCTTGGATACGTCTAACAGCGCGTTGCCTTTTAATGGACAAGATGAGGTGCTGGTCTTTGCTCGTGCCGCAGCGGATGTGGTTGGTGCCACCAAAATGGATCGACCCGAATGGGTATCCGTCAGTCCGATGACAGGCGAGGTGTATGTGACCTTGACCAACAATAAAAATCGCGGCGTCGATGACGACCAACCGCTTTCCGCAGCCAATCCGCGCAGCTATCAAGTGGGTGGCAAAGAGCGTGGCAATGATAATGGTCATATTATCCGCTGGGCAGAAGCGGGCGGCGATCATACGGCGCTGAGTTTTGAGTGGGATATTTATCTGTTTGCCACGCCTTATGATCTGGCCGCAGAAAACTTGTCGCAATTAAATGCCAGTAATGACTTATCGTCTCCTGATGGTCTGTACTTTGATCCACGCGGGGTGTTGTGGATTCAGACGGATGATGGGGCTTATACCGATACCAGCAGCTGTATGTTACTGGCAGCGCTGCCTGGTAACGTCAGCGATGGCACTACCATAACCACGTCAGCAGGACAGCAAACGCGAGTTGGGATGCCGGCCAGTAATGATAATATCAAACGGTTTTTTGTCGGCCCTGAAGGCTGCGAGGTGACTGGGATTACCATGACCCCAGACTTCAAAACACTCTTTATTAATATCCAACATCCCGGTAATACATGGGGAGCGGTCGCAGGCGGTAGTACGCCGCGCTCAGCAACGGTGATGATTACTAAGGAAGATGGCGATGTCATACTGGCAGAGTCATTTAATGCAACAGATAGTGCGACATAAAAAGCTTATCGGTATCTAAAAGGCATTGAACGGTTAGACAGTAAGAACCTCAAGTGATGGCTTGGGGTTTTTGTTTTTCTGCGAACAAACTTATATACAAATCACTCTCTTCTATTTATCAGGTTTAAGAGCTAGTATAGAAAGCTATCCTTTTTCGCTAAATGTGCCAATGTCATGAACGCTATGAGTAGTCCCAACTTGTTTTACAACGACAGTATTCGCTGTGGCAGCACCAATAGCGGTGCTCGGACGCGGCATGAGCTTGAGGCGCATTTTTCCTCAGACAGCAGTGTCCCATCACACAGTGATGTGTATGAGCAGATCGACCAACTCGAAGCAATCGATGTGGAAGAGTTGGGCAAACTGCTGGCGGATGATGGCAATGAGACAACAACGAAGCCTGTCACATTGGCTGACTTCTTTGAAGGATTGGCGCAGCTTGCGACCATGGGTGTGGTTGAGGTGACTGATATTGTGGAGGCCATCCACCGAGAAGTGATATTGCGTCCTTTAGGACGATTTAACGACAGGCATCTGAATAATTGGCAGCGCGGTATCACTGGGCGTATCTATGGCACGATACGCCACATTATGCTGAAGGTAGGTAACAATCTAGCAGCAGTGCTGCGACTGTATAAAACCGTCATGAGCCAAAAAAACGCTCAGCCATTGCCGGACTCATTAAAAAAACTGGTCAATGTGATCAATGGCGTCATGGGCGACCATCTGGTGAATCATAAAAACGCCCTTGCGATTCCGATGGTGCTATATGACAAAGACGGCAATCCGCAATGCGAGGCTCTATCAGGGCGCGTCATCATTTTATGTCATGGTCTGTGTATGAGTCATTTGAGCTGGCAATCAACAGACGGTCATGGACTAGGCGATGCCATCGATCGCAGCCAGCCTGCGGCGACAGTTTTATATCTTGATTATAATACGGGACGACGTATCTCACGTAGTGGTCGTAAGCTCTCGCAAGTGCTGCAAGAATTGGTCGATAATAGCCCCAATATCAGTCAGATAGATTTGGTCGGCCATAGTATGGGCGGCTTGGTCGCGCGTAGTGCGCTGTTTTACGGGGAGCAAGATCACTTGGACTGGGTAAAACGAGTGGGCAATCTCATCACGC
This sequence comes from Psychrobacter namhaensis, assembly GCF_016107545.1. Classification (GTDB taxonomy): domain Bacteria; phylum Pseudomonadota; class Gammaproteobacteria; order Pseudomonadales; family Moraxellaceae; genus Psychrobacter; species Psychrobacter namhaensis. Next base: position 118,914 of record NZ_JABASS010000004.1, on the reverse strand, counting down.
TCGGCTCGCCGCATCATGGTGCGATGCTAGAGCGTATTGGCAATCATGTACAGGATATAATCGCCAAGCTGCCGTTTGCAGGCTCACTTGCCAAGCTTGGTGACATGCGTAGTGCGGGTATTATTGATCTGCGGCATGGCAGTACCCGTGATGCTGATTGGAAGGCGCTAGAGGGACGCAGCGTACTGCCACAAGACTTTCGCCATCCTGCACGTTTGCCAAGTGGTATCAAAACCTATTTTGTCGCTAGCGCTTTGGTCGAGACGCATTATGACTCTAAAATGACCAGTCTCTTGGGTGATGGTCTGGTGTCGGTCGCATCTGCGCTGGGCGAGGACGATGCTGAGCACGCGTTATTTGTGCCAGAGGGGCATAAAGCGGTGTTTTATGGCGTGAGTCATGTGAACTTAATCCATAGTAGAAGGGTTCGTGAGCAAGTGGTTGCATGGTTACTAGACAATGGCCGCAGCGACTACGTGGACAAACCTCGGATATACTCTTACCCTAAAAGTTTGGCGTTATCGCTATAGATATTTTTTTTAACTATATAGAAAATAGTAAAAAAATAAAAATGGTTCAAATAGAGTAGTGAGACAACCTTTAAAACTTCTAAAAACAAAAAACCCCAAGCATCACGCTTAGGGGTTTTTAAATTTACGATTAAACCTAGATTGTTCAGAAAAACTAGTCGGCGAATATCGCTGCCACATCATCTTTATCAAATTTATACATTTCACCGCAAAAACCGCAATCCATCTCAAACGTGCCGCCTTGCTCTTCGACGATATCCAAAGCTTCCGCCTCGCCAATTTGCTCGATTGCCATCTCACATTTTTCGCGTGAGCAGGTGCAGCCAAACGATAGCTCAACCGGCTCGGGTGCCACCACGTTTTCTTCATGGTACAAGCGATACAGAATTTCATTAGCATCCAGTGTGGTCAGCTCTTCTGACTTGAGGGTGCGTGTCAATACAGACAAGCGTGTCCACAAATCATCATCGATACCCGCATCTTGGTTTTGCTCAACTTCATAGTTTTCTTCAGCGGTACGAGGCAGCATTTGTACCAACATGCCACCTGCTTGTAAGCCGTCAGATGCTAAGCTAATGAGCGTTGGAATCTGCGCCGATTGTTTTTGATAATGTGCTAAGCAGTCAGCCAAATTATCATGGCTACGCTCAACGATACCTTGATACGGTTCGCCACCTTCCGGCTGAATATTGATAAACAACACACCTTGGCCCATTGCGCCCAGTTCAGCAAATGCTTCTTTGGCATGCGTCATGTTTTCCCAAGCTTGCACTTGCTCATCAGTCTCGCCTTTCCAGCTGGCAAGGGCACGAATGATGCCGTCTTGATCGCACTCAGCCATCGCCCAATTGAGCAAACTGTCGCTGTCTGATGACTGTAGTTGAATGGACAGGTGACCATTAATTTTCACGGTACTGATAAGCAAACTTGCGGCTGTTAGCATTTCACCCAACAGGCGTTTGATGGCTTCAGGATAGGGCTTTTGGGCAATGGTACTTGCATAACTGCGTGATAGGCGCACCACGTCACCGCGCACGGGTGAATCTTCAATAAAGAAGCGTTGGCGTACGTCGTTGTCGCTATGGTTGCCAGCGGTTTGGCGTTCTGTATTTGGGGCTTGAGTATCTTGTGTCATAGGTCATTTGTAGTATTAAGAAGTTGTTAGCTTTATGGGGATTCCTTGTGATTTATCAATTGCCTATAGCAGTTTTCCGAGAGGTATGGTCCCTCTTTGACAGAATGTATGGGATAAATAGAGGTAAGGGTCGTCCATAAATGCTGTCTTCTTATTACGCTGTCATTAACGCAAATGACTAATAATTTTTAAATGTCAGTCTCCTTAAAAAAAGTTTACCTACACCCCTTAATTTGTTGTACAGTAACATTAAGTTGCATTGTGATAAACAACAGCAACAACCACACGGATGCGTGGCAATAAGGTCGAATAGTCAGGCCTGTGTGTCAAAACACTCGTTCAATATTGTGATAAAAGGATGTATTTCATGAGCTATTTACTCTCCAAGCCGTTGACGCTGGCCGCCTTTATGGCGCTAGGCCTAGTAGGCTGTAATAACAGCAATCAGACTTCGACTGATGCGGCGTCAACAGACGATGCAACAACGACAGAAGCCGCCGCAGACACCAACGGCACCCTACAAAAAATCAAAGACTCTGGCACCATCGTGGTCGGTCACCGTGACTCCTCTATTCCATTTTCTTATATCGCTGATGACCCCAATCAGCCTATTGGCTATGCGCATGATCTAGAAATGAAAGTGGTCGAGGCTGTAAAGCAAAAGCTAAACATGCCAGATCTCAATGTTCGTTATAACTTGATTACCTCACAAACTCGCATCCCACTGGTACAAAACGGCACAGTAGATTTTGAATGTGGCTCAACCACCAACAACGAAGAGCGACAAAAGCAAGTGGCGTTCTCTAACGGTTTCTTTGAAATTGGGACACGTTTGTTGACCAAAAAAGACTCTGGTATTCAAGACTTTGCTGATCTAAAAGGCAAAACCTTGGTGACGACAGCGGGAACGACCTCAGAACGTTACATTCGTCAATACAATGACGAAAACAACATGGACATCAATATTATCTCAGCAAAAGACCATGGCGAAAGCTTTCTTATGCTAGAAAATGGCCGCGCCGATGCCTTTATGATGGATGATGTCTTGCTGGCTGGCGAAAAAGCCAAAGCAAAAAATCCTGATGAGTGGGTGATTGTGGGTGAGCCGCAGTCGTTTGAGATTTATGGTTGTATGATGCGTAAAGATGACCCAGAGTTCAAAGCGGTGGTCGATGAAGCACTGACCGATGTCTTTAGTTCAGGCGAGATCAATAGCATTTATGACAAGTGGTTCTTGAACCCGATCCCGCCGAAAAACGTCAATCTAAACTTTGAGATGTCCGACAACTTAAAAACCTTGATTGCCAATCCCCATGATAGCGCGCAGCCAAAAGCGGCGCCTGCACAGTAATTACTGTCCTTCAACATAGCTTGCTTGCGCGCTCGGATTGACACACACAGTTAATCTGGCGCGTTGGCTTTTTGGTCGCTGCTCGGAGAGACAAGCATGAATTATAGCTGGAACTGGGGTGTGCTCTTTGAGCATACGGGTATCGGTAACGAGCTTTATATCCATTGGATGATTACGGGGCTTGGCTGGCTGTTACTGATTGGCAGTATTGCCTGGGTTATCGCCATGGTGGTGGGTACTGTTTTTGGTATCATGCGCACCTTGCCCAATCAGACCGCTCGTACAATTGGTACGGCTTATGTGACATTTTTTCGCAATATTCCACTGCTTGTTCAGCTGTTTTTTTGGTTTTATATTGCCCCTGGGTGGCTTACGCCCACGATTCAAGAGTGGTGGTATAAGGATTTATCGCCAAATACCTCCGCCATGCTATCAGCGAGTATTGGTCTGGGTCTATTTACCGCCGCGCGTATCGTCGAACAGGTACGTACCGGTATTGAGTCGTTGCCTGAGGGGCAGGTTAATGCCGCTTATGCGCTGGGCTTTAGTATTCCGCAGGTGTATAAAGAAGTGCTGTTACCGCAGGCGTTTCGTATCATTTTGCCCCCACTCAGCTCTGAGCTGACCAACTGTTTTAAAAACGCGTCTGTGGCCTCTTTAGTGGGGGTGATGGAGCTGATTAGCCAAACCAAAACCATCAGTGAATATACCCAAAACAGCATCGAAATTTATACCTATGCGACCATTATCTATTTGGTTTTTAATCTATCCTTGATCGCTATTATGGGTTTGATTGAGCGTAAATTGCGTGTGCCTGGACTGATTGCAGGAGGTCAGAAATGAATATGATGACCGAGTTGGCAACGGCCTATCCGGGTTTGATGGGCGGCATGCTCACCACTTTAAAAGTATTGTTTTTAGCGATTCTTGGTGGTATCAGCTTAGGGACGGTATTGGCATTGATGCGCTTGTCTGGTATCAAAGCGCTTGAAGTTCCAGCGAAGCTATACGTCAATTATTTCCGTTCTGTACCGCTACTATTGGTACTACTGTGGTTTTATTTTGCCGTACCGATGATTTATTTTTGGATAGCAGATAAGTATCTACAACTTGACGCGGCTTTTGCCTCGTGTGTGGTGGCCTTTATGATGTTTGAGGCCGCTTACTTCTCAGAGGTGGTCCGTGCCGGTATTCAATCGATTGGTAGTGGGCAGGTTAATGCCGCTAAAGCCTTAGGTATGACTTATGGGCAGACTATGCGCTTGGTTATTTTGCCGCAAGCCTTTCGCAAGATGCTGCCACTGATTTTGCAGCAGTGTATTATTTTATTCCAAGATACGACACTGGTGTTTGCCATTGGTCTGACGGATTTTTTTCGCGCCGCCTATGTCCGCGGCGAGCTAATGGGCTTACTGACGCCTTATATTTTAGGGGCGGGTGCCGTTTATTTTGTCATCAGTTTGAGCGCCTCCATTGGCGTGCAACAGCTACAAAAGCGTTTAAGGTTTTAAGATTAACTTAGTCCGTACTTTAATTTTAAAACTTTTATTGAACAACGGTTATTAATGACGATTATTAATGACGACTATCAAAAATAATGTGGTTAGGAGCCAGTGATGAGCGAAGCTGATACGTATATGAATGCTTTTGGTGGACTGGTCACCAACAGTGGGCATGCTAGTGATGAGATGGTCATTGAGATGGACAGTGTCAGCAAATGGTATGGCGACTTTCAAGTGCTCACTGACTGTACCGCCCATGTACATAAAGGCGATGTGGTCGTCGTTTGTGGGCCATCGGGTAGTGGCAAGTCTACTTTGATTAAGACGGTAAATGGGCTGGAACCTTTTCAAAAAGGTGAGATCATGGTCAATGGTATCTCAGTTGGGGCACCGAAGACCAATTTACCTAAATTGCGCAGCCGCGTGGGTATGGTGTTTCAGCATTTTGAGTTGTTTCCGCATTTGACCATCATTGACAACCTCACGGTTGCGCAGATCAAAGTGCTGGGACGCAAAGAGAGTGAGGCCAAGCAAAAAGCCATGGCGTATCTAGACCGCGTCGGTCTGACGGTACAAGCAGCGAAATATCCAGCGGAGTTGTCTGGTGGTCAACAGCAGCGGGTAGCGATTGCGCGGGCGCTTGCGATGGATCCTGTGGCGATGCTGTTTGATGAGCCAACCTCGGCGCTTGATCCTGAGATGATTCAAGAAGTGCTCGATGTCATGGTCGAGCTGACACGTGATGGTATGACCATGATGTGTGTGACGCACGAAATGGGTTTTGCCAGTCAGGTGGCCAATCGTATCATCTTTATGGATGAAGGGCATATCGTAGAAAACTGTAGTAAGGAGGAGTTTTTTGAGGGAGCAAAAAGTGAGCGCGCACAACTGTTTTTGTCTAAGATTTTGAATCATTAGCGTGTAAATTGAACGGTTTTTTTATTTGAAAAGTAGCGTCTAGCATTAGGCGCTTTTTTTGCGAATACGTTTATATATAGTCAGTACGCCTGAATGCGTAGGTGAGTGACTATCTGTTTACTGATACAATAGCGGTCAATATTTTGATAATTAAAATAATTCCTCAGCTATATTGGAGCTAATATGAGCGCAGAAAACCTATCGGCAACATCGGCCACATCATCAGAAAACGGTGTCGTCATTATTGGTGCAGGCTTGGCAGGTTGGCATGTCATCGATGCCATCCGTGCGAAAGACGCAGACATTCCGATCACCTTGATCACAGCGGATAGTGGTGATCGTTATCACAAGCCAATGCTGACGATGGCGATTAGCCAAAACAAACGTGCGTCAGATTTGGTGCGAGCGACAGGAAGTGATGCGGCAAAGACTGCCCAAGTGACGTTACTTGCCAATACCCACGTACTTGATATTGATCCTGTGAGTCAAACCGTACAATGCGCGGCTACTGAACAAGCAGAAACCCCTGCTGTGGTGAGCTATGAAAAAATGGTGCTGGCGATGGGCGCACATCCTATCTTTCCAAAAAGCCTACCGGAGGATCTGGTCTGGCACGTCAACCATATCGAACGCTTTGGCCAGCTCCAAGAAAAGCTAGCGACAGGCAGTCAGCAAGTTGCTATTGTCGGTGCTGGCATGGTTGGGACTGAGATTGCAGAGGACTTGCTAAAAGCAGGGCATCAAGTGACGTTGATTGATTTAAATGACGCACCACTATCGCAAATGCTACCCGCAAAAGCGACCGCTCGTATCGCCCAAGCCGTGAAGTCACAAGGCATTCAGTTTTTGGGTGGTTATCAGGTGTCTGAGGTCACGCGTAGCAGTGACAGCGGACATGAGGGCAAGTTGCAAGTCAGCTATGAGCCAATAGGGTCAACTGACAGTCGCACCGATTTGCAATCTGGAACCTTGCTCGTTGATCATGTCATTGCCAGTACGGGTCTGACCGTTGATGATAAGTTGCCGACTGCCGCTGGTGTTGAGTTTGATCGCCGCACTGGGATTGTGGTTGACGCGCCCACATTGCGTACCAATACTGACAATATTTATGCCATTGGCGACTGTATGTCGATCAATGGGGTCGCCTGTCGCTATGTTGCGCCGTTACGCGCACAGGCTGCGACCATCGCTGATGATATCTTAGGGCATGAGCATGGCGGTTATGACCACAAACCGCCGATGATTCGCCTAAAAAACAAAGCCATCTCTGTGATGGCAACGGGCGTACCGCGTTCTGAGGGTAACTGGCAAGTGACGAGCGAAAGTGCCGATGAGCTGATGATGGAGTTGCTCGACGATAACCATAAAGTTAGCGCCACAGTGACCATCAAAGCGCCACCAACACCTAAAGCATAGAAAGCGGCTTAAAGCTGGCAGTCTTATCAGATAAATCTGTAGTAAAATGATTAATAGTCGCTTTTCACGTCTAAACCAGTCATACCCAAAATGGTGTGACTGGTTTTTTTATGGCAAATGACGGTCAAGCCTTTGTGCTATCTGCTGCTAAGCTAGGATTTTAAATGACTCATTAAGTGATACACATTGTATTGATATTATTGACAGATTTTCATTTATGGCGGTATAGTAGCTAACGCTGTGTAAGTTCTGTTCAAGGAAGAACGGTCTACTGACCAGTATCAATAGCACCTCTACAAGCAAAACGAAAGGACTCGTTATGACGCAAACTCCTGATTTCAACGCTATTCTAAGTAATACTCCCACTATCAATGTAGGTGCACGCTCGGAAAACGCGCCACTGACCCAAAGCTACGATAAAGGTCCTGATGTACCGCTGATTGAAGCGACCATTGGGGATTTTTTTGATGCTATTGTCTCCAAATATCCTGAGCGCGACGCACTGGTTTCTCGCCATCAAAACATCCGCTGGAATTATCAACAGCTACAACAACAGGTCAATCAGTTGGCAAGTGCCATGATTGAGATGGGACTTGAGATTGGCGATCGCATCGGCATTTGGTCACACAACAATGCTGAATGGCTATTGATGCAATTAGCGACCGCAAAGGCCGGTGTCATCCTCGTCAATATCAACCCTGCCTATCGTACCTTTGAGCTACAGTACGCGCTCAACAAATTGGGCTGCTCCGCACTGGTGCTGATGCGTCACTTTAAAAGCAGTGATTACGCCAGTTTGATTCGTGAGCTGTGTCCTGAGATTTATCATAAAGACTATACCCAGCTTGACTTGATTGAGATTCCGACGATTGAGCGCATCATTTGGATCGATGAGCCAAGCAGTGATGAAGAGTTTGGTTTTATGCAGAAGTTCTCTACGTGGATGGCTGAGGGTGATGCCAATGATCCGCGCGTCGCTGAGCGTCAGGCCCAGCTAAAAAATACCGATGCTATTAGTGTGCAGTTTACCAGTGGTACGACAGGCGCCCCAAAGGGTGCAACGCTCAGCCATCGCAATATCTTAAACAATGGGTATTTTATAGGCGAAGGAATGCGCCTGACAGAGGAGGATAGATTGTGTATTCCCTTACCGCTCTATCACTGTTTTGGCATGGTGGGAGGTAACCTAGCCATTTTAACCCACGGTGGTTGCGCGGTTTATCCTAATGATGGTTTCGATCCGCTGAAAGTGCTGCAAACGGTAGAAGCAGAGAGGTGCACCGCTTTACTTGGCGTACCAACAATGTTTATTGCGGAGCTCGATCATCCTGAGTTTGACAATTTTGATTTATCCAGTTTACGAACTGGCGTCATGGGCGGCACGACGTGTCCTATTGAAGTCATGCGCCGTGTCATCGATAAGATGCACATGAGCGGGGTGACTATTGCTTATGGGATGACGGAGACCAGTCCCGCTTCCTGTCAGACCAGCACGCAAACACCTCTGGAAAAAAGAGTGTCTACAGTGGGAATGGTGCTGCCAGCACTTGAGGTTAAAATTGTCGATACTGAAACGGGTGATATCGTCCCGATTGGTGAGACGGGTGAGCTACTCACGCGCGGCTACGCAGTCATGAAAGGCTATTGGGGCAGTCGTTTTAAAACGCGCGCGTCCATTCAGGATGGTTGGATGCATACGGGAGACCTGGCCACGATGGATGAAGATGGCTATATTACTGTGGTTGGACGTAGTAAAGACATGGTCATTCGTGGCGGCGAAAACATCTATCCAGTAGAAGTCGAAAACTATCTGTATCGTCATCCCAAGATTCGGGATGTACAAATTGTGGGCATACCAGATCAGCACTATGGCGAAGTATTGGTCGCGTGGATTATTGCAAAAGAGCCTAATAGTTTAAGCGAAGAGGAAGTAAGGCAGTTTTGTTGTGAGCACATCGCTCATTATAAAGTACCGACCCACTTTCGCTTTGTTGATGAGTATCCCATGACCGTCACTGGCAAGATTCAGAAATATAAAATCGCCGAGCACATGATCAAGGAATTGGCGTTAGAGTGATCTGGCGTGAGAGATTCTATCCCATATGAAGATTCCATCCCATATAAATGAGGGATTCGCTTGTCTTAAATCAATACCAGTATCGGTGCTACCTTATTAAATGATACATATTGTATTGATATTATTGACAGCGTTTCATTTATGACGGTATAGTAGCTAACGCTAGGTAAGACCTGTTCAAGGAAGAGGGTGTGACCACAGGCGACCAATCAGCAACATAAAAAGTAAAACGAAAGGACTCGTTATGACGCAAACTCCTGATTTCGACGCTATTTTAAATAGTATTCCCAAAGTCAATATGGGCGTACGCTCAGCAAATGCCCCACTGACCCAAAGCTATGATAAAGGCCCTGATGTACCGCTGATTGAAGCGACCATTGGGGATTTTTTTGATGCTATTGTCTCCAAATATCCTGAGCGCGACGCACTGGTTTCTCGCCATCAAAACATCCGCTGGAATTATCAACAGCTACAACAACAGGTCAATCAGTTGGCAAGTGCCATGATTGAGATGGGACTTGAGATTGGCGATCGCATCGGCATTTGGTCACACAACAATGCTGAATGGCTATTGATGCAATTAGCGACCGCAAAGGCCGGTGTCATCCTCGTCAATATCAACCCTGCCTATCGTACCTTTGAGCTACAGTACGCGCTCAACAAATTGGGCTGCTCCGCACTGGTGCTGATGCGTCACTTTAAAAGCAGTGATTACGCCAGTTTGATTCGTGAGCTATGCCCTGAGATTTATCATAAAGACTATACCCAGCTTGACTTGATTGAGATTCCGACGATTGAGCGCATCATTTGGATCGATGAGCCAAGCAGTGATGAAGAGTTTGGTTTTATGCAGAAGTTCTCTGCATGGATGGCTGAGGGTGATGCCAATGATCCGCGCGTCGCTGAGCGTCAGGCCCAGCTGAAAAACACCGATGCCATTAATGTGCAGTTCACCAGTGGTACAACGGGCACGCCAAAAGGGGCCACGCTCAGCCATCGCAATATCTTAAATAACGGCTACTTTATCGGTGAGGCCATGAACCTCACTGAAAAAGACAGACTGTGCATTCCTGTACCGCTCTATCATTGTTTTGGTATGGTTCTTGGCAATTTAGCGATTCTCACGCATGGCGGTTGTATCGTTTATCCTAATGATGGCTTTGAGCCACTGTCCGTCTTACAGGCGGTCGAAGAAGAAAAGTGTACCGGTTTACATGGTGTGCCAACGATGTTTATCGCCGAACTCGACCATCCTGAATTTGAGAATTTTGATTTATCAACCTTGCGCACAGGGATTATGGCAGGCTCCAGCTGCCCGATAGAAGTCATGCGCCGCGTCATTGATAAGATGCACATGAGCGAGGTCACCATTGCTTATGGGATGACGGAGACCAGTCCGGTGTCTTGTCAAACCAACGAACACACACCACTTGAAAAGCAAGTATCGACCGTAGGACTGGTACAACCTGCGCTTGAGGTTAAGGTTATCAATACAGAAACGGGCGATATCGTCCCGATCGGCGAGACTGGTGAGTTGCTCACACGTGGCTATTCGGTGATGAAAGGCTATTGGGGCAGCCGCTTTAAAACACGCGCGTCCATCCAAGATGGCTGGATGCATACAGGTGATCTGGCCACGATGGATGAAGATGGCTATGTCAAAATCGTTGGTCGTAGTAAAGACATGGTCATCCGCGGCGGCGAAAACATCTATCCGGTAGAAATCGAAAACTATCTATATCGTCATCCAAAAATTCGTGACGTACAAATCGTTGGTATACCAGATGCGCGTTATGGCGAAGTACTGGCCGCTTGGATCATTCCAAAAGAGCCTGGCTGCCTGACTGAAGAGGAAGTACGTGAGTTTTGTAGTGAGCATATCGCTCATTATAAAGTGCCGACCTACTATCGCTTCGTGACGGAATACCCAATGACCATCACTGGCAAGATTCAAAAATATAAAATCATCGAGCAAATGACAGAAGAGTTGGGCTTAGAGTAAATTGCCTAGTTAGCTTATAGTGCTAAAGACCATTTAGCATCTGTACTATTGACAATCATTATGATGAGTCGAGACGAAAAGAAAAAAGTGACTCGCATTTATGCAACAAAGAAAAGGGATATCATGAGCGCTATCATAACCAGTAAACTGAGTCCGAACTCAAGCGATTTTCAGCAAAACAGTGCCGCCATGCAAGAGATCGTCGATGATCTGTATGTGCATCTGCGTAAAGTTGCCCAAGGCGGCTCAGAGCGCGCCCGAGCCAAGCATCTGGCGCGCGGTAAGTTGCTGCCACGTGAGCGTGTCGAGCGTTTGCTGGATGTCGGCACACCATTTTTAGAAGTGGCCCCGATGGCGGCGCACGATATGTATGGCGAAGAGATTCCGGCGGCGGGCGTGATAGCAGGTATCGGCCGTATCAATGGCACGGAGTGTATGATTGTCTGTAATGATGCCACGGTAAAGGGCGGCACATATTATCCAATGACGGTCAAAAAACATCTACGCGCGCAAGAAATCGCGCAAGAAAATCATTTGCCATGTGTGTATTTGGTCGACTCAGGTGGTGCCAACTTACCAAATCAAGATGACGTGTTCCCTGATAAAGAGCATTTTGGTCGTATCTTTTTTAATCAAGCCAACCTCAGTGCCGCAGGTATTCCGCAAATTGCCGTAGTCATGGGCAGCTGTACGGCTGGCGGCGCGTATGTGCCAGCGATGAGCGATGAATCTATCATTGTTAAAGATCAAGGCACCATCTTTTTGGGTGGTCCGCCACTTGTTAAAGCAGCGACTGGGGAAGAGGTGACGGCAGAAGACTTGGGCGGCGGTGACGTGCATACGCGGCTATCAGGCGTGGTCGATCATCTAGCGCAAAACGATACCCATGCGTTATCGATTGCCCGTAATATCGTCAGCCATCTAAATCGTCCTGCCAAAAATATTCCCAATCAAATTGCACCCAAGCCGCCACGTTATGATGCCAAAGAGCTATACGGTGTCATTCCAACGGACAAACGCAAGCCGTTTGATATCAAAGAAATTATTGCCCGTATCGTTGATGACAGTGCGTTTGATGAGTTCAAAGCGCGTTTTGGTACGACACTGGTTTGTGGCTTCGCTCATATCGAGGGTATGCCCGTCGGTATCATCGCCAATAACGGTATCTTGTTTAGCGAGTCAGCACAAAAAGGCACCCATTTTATTGAGCTGTGCTGTAAGCGTAAAATCCCATTGGTGTTTTTGCAAAATATCACGGGCTTTATGGTTGGTCGTAAATACGAAAACGAAGGCATTGCCCGTCACGGTGCCAAGATGGTCATGGCGGTGGCCAATGCAAAAGTACCAAAATTCACGGTCATCGTCGGCGGCTCATTTGGCGCTGGCAACTACGGTATGTGCGGCCGCGCGTATAGCCCGCGTTTTTTATGGATGTGGCCAAACGCCCGTATCTCCGTGATGGGCGGTGAGCAAGCGGCATCGGTCTTGGCAACCGTCAAGCGTGATAACTTTGACCGCAAAGGTGAGGCGTGGAGTGATGAAGATGAAGCGGCCTTTAAAGCGCCGATTCGTGAGATGTACGAAGAGCAAGGTCATCCGTATTATGCCACGGCGCGTCTATGGGATGACGGTGTGATTGATCCTGCTGATACGCGTCAGGTACTAGCCTTAGGACTGAGCGCAGCTTACAACGCACCAATTGAAGAGACGACTTATGGTGTTTTTAGAATGTAGTGAACGCTTAGTCACTAGTTTTAATATTCAACGACGCTTAACAAATATATTCGTGAGTAAAGATAGCGGATAGGGACTAAAAAAAGAGAAGACAATGCAAAAAGAGACAAACAATTATAAAAGCTTGCTGGTAGATATCAAGCAGCATGTCGCGACGGTGACATTGAATCGCCCTGAGATACGCAATGCTTTTAATGATGAGATGATTGCCGAGCTGACAGACGTTTTTATCACGCTTGGCGCTGATGATAACGTGCGAGTGATCGTTTTAGCGGCTGCTGGCAAGGCGTTTTGTGCTGGCGCTGATCTGAACTGGATGCGTGCCATGGCAGATTTCAGCTATGAGGAAAACCTAGCGGACGCGGATAAATTGGCGCAAATGCTCAAGACCATTTATGAGTGTCCCAAGCCAACGGTTGCGGCAATCCAAGGCGACGTCTATGCAGGCGGTATGGGACTAGTCGCTGTCTGCGATGTGGCCATCGCTGTTAAGATAGCTAATTTTTGTCTGAGTGAAGTGCGCTTGGGACTAGCACCTGCGACCATCAGTCCTTATGTTATCCGAGCGCTGGGCGCACGAGCATCGCAGCGTTATTTTTTAAGTGCTGAGGTTTTTGATGCCAAAAAAGCGCGTCAGCTGGGCTTTATCCATGAGCGGGTTAGCGAAGAGGGGCTAGAGGACGAGGTGGCTGCATTCTGTGCCAAAGTCGTCAAAAACAGCCCTGATGCGGTCAAGACCTGCAAGCAGCTATTACACGAAATCGCTGGTGCACCGATCACCGATGAGTTGATTGCCGATACAGTAAAAGGGATCGCTGATATCCGCTCGTCACAGCAAGGTAAGGAAGGCGTGCAAGCCTTTTTGCAAAAGCGCAAGCCTGATTGGCTGACAGTAGATTAACTGACAGCAGACCAGCAATAAAAAATAGACAAGCCGTCAAATAAAAACGATAAGACACAGGGATAGTTATGTTTTCTAAAATTCTAATCGCCAACCGTGGCGAAATTGCTTGCCGAGTGGCCGCGACTGCCAAGCGGCTAGGTGTCAGCACCGTCGCTGTTTATTCTGATGCAGACCGCAGTGCTAAGCATGTGGCTGTCTGTGATGAGGCGATCTATCTGGGCGGCTCGGCCCCAAAAGACAGCTACCTAAAAGGCGATGCCATCATTGCTATTGCTAAGCAGACGGGCGCACAGGCCATCCATCCAGGCTACGGGTTTTTAAGTGAGAACGCAGATTTTGCCCAAGCTTGCCAAGAGGCTGGCTTGGTATTTATCGGTCCATCGGCTGATGCTATCCGTGCTATGGGTGGCAAGTCTGAGTCTAAGCGCTTGATGGAGGCCGCTGGCGTGCCACTGATACCCGGCTATCACGGTGATAACCAAGATGCCCAGTTTCTGCAGCAGCAGGCAGATAATATTGGCTATCCTGTCTTGATAAAAGCGAGTGCGGGCGGCGGCGGTAAAGGTATGCGTATCGTTGAGCAAAGTAGCGATTTTATTGACCTGCTCGACTCGTGCCGCCGTGAAGCGATCACCAGTTTTGGCAATGATCAAGTATTGATCGAAAAATACGCGCTAAAACCGCGCCATATTGAAATCCAAGTATTTGGTGATACGCAAGGCAATTATGTGCATCTGTTTGAGCGTGATTGCTCCGTGCAGCGCCGCCATCAAAAAGTATTAGAAGAAGCGCCAGCCCCTGGTGTCGATGCTGCCATGCGCGAAGCGATGGGGACCGCAGCGATCGAAGCTGCGCGTGCCGTTGATTATGTTGGCGCAGGCACGGTTGAATTTATTGTTGAGCAGCGCGAAGACTCGATGAATTTTTATTTTATGGAGATGAACACGCGCTTGCAAGTTGAACATCCGGTCAGCGAAGCCATCACTGGCGTCGATTTGGTCGAGTGGCAGCTTTTGGTCGCCGCAGGTCAGCCATTACCAAAAACGCAAGACGATCTGGCTATCAACGGTCATGCCATTGAGGCGCGCATCTGTGCCGAAAATCCTGACAATAACTTCTTGCCAGCGACAGGGACGTTATTCACTTATCAAAAGCCTGAGCACAGCACCTTTAATATTAGTGATGTGCGTATCGACGATGGCGTACGAGAGGGCGATGTCATCAGCCCTTTTTATGATTCTATGATTGCCAAGCTTATCGTGCACGCTCCCACGCGCGAGCAAGCGCTCGCGAGACTTGATCGCGCCTTGGCGCAGACGCGTATTGTGGGTTTGCCAAACAACGTGGCATTTTTGCGTCATATTTTAAATACCGATTCGTTTAGTGGGGCCAATCTGGATACCGCGTTGATTGAACGCGAGCAAGACAAATTGTTTGATCAGCATCCACTTAACCTATCGATGCTTGTGGTGACGGCTATTACGCAGCAGCTTGCCACTGAAGCCACCGCGCAACGCTCTAGTACAGACCCGTTTAGTAAGCCTACCGGTTTTCGTGCTTATAATGATTATACTCGATCATTTAGCTTGGTTTATGATGAGCAGTCCTACCGCGCGCGCATCAGCAATTGGCACAACGCAGATTGTGCTGACAGTAAAAAAGGGAGCGAAAATCTCAGTAGCTTTACGCTTGTCATTGAAAAAGAAATCGCGAATAAGCAGGACAATAACAATAGTAATGTGGCAGCCCAAACCGAAATGGCTTATGAAGGGCAAGTCAGCTATGCCAGCCGTGATGCGCATAATCATACCTTGTGGTTAGAGGGAGCACGTATCAGTGCCCAAAGCTGGGTGCATCATGAGACGGTTTATGTGTTCACGGATGGTGGACGCGATGAGATTACACTGATTGATATCATGGCACATGTGGGCGAAGACACAGCAGCGGTTGGCAGCTTAAAGTCACCGATGCCAGGGCAAGTGGTTGCCTTTAAAGTAGCGATAGGCGACACTGTCAAAAAAGGTGAGCCTCTTGCTGTCATCGAAGCCATGAAGATTGAGCACACCATTACCGCGCCGACTGATGGTGTGGTGGCAGAGCTATTATTTGCCCCAGGTGACTTGGTTGCTGATGGTGATGAGCTATTGCGCATAGATAGTGAAGGCTAAGTGAAGGCTAGTAGCTGACAGACCTTTATAAAAAGGCGAATAACTAAAAGGATGACAAGCATGAGCCACTCATATCCAGACCACGTCACCATCGTTGATGTCAGCCCGCGTGATGGACTACAAAACGAATCGATGACGGTGCCGACGGCTGTCAAGCAAGCGCTCATTAATGATTTGGTCGCAGCAGGTATCAAAAAATTAGAGGTTACTAGCTTTGTTTCGCCAAAATGGGTGCCACAAATGGGCGATAACAGCGCGTTACTTGACGCGCTAGCGCCTACGCGGCAGCCGGACGTTTGCTACTCAGTACTGGTGCCCAACATGCGCGGCTTTGAAAATGCTGTTGTGCATCGTCCAAATGAAATCGTCATTTTTGGCTCAGCCAGTGAAACCTTTAGCCAAAAGAACATCAATTGCAGTATTGATGAGAGTATCGAGCGTTTTGCGCCCGTTGCTGCTGCTGCAAAAGCGCACGGCATCAAAGTACGCGGCGTTATTTCTTGTACAGTCGGTTGCCCCTATGAAGGCGAGATTGACCCCAGTCAGGTAGCTTATGTGACCAAACGACTAATAGAGATTGGCTCAGAACAAATCGGTATTGCTGATACCATTGGTGTTGGGACACCGCTCAAGGTACAGCGCGCCCTGCAAGCTGCACTTGAACATGCTGACATCGCGATGCTGTCGGGGCACTTTCATGACACTTATGGTCAGGCATTAAGCAATACCTTGGCTGCCCTACAAATGGGCGTCAGTGAATTTGATACCTCAGTCGCCGGGCTTGGCGGTTGTCCGTATGCCAAAGGGGCCACGGGCAATGTCGCAACCGAAGACGTGGTTTATATGCTACACGGCATGGGTATCAGCACGGGAATAGATTTGGATAAATTGGTCGTGGCAGGCGAGCGTATCAGTAAATTTTTAGGGCGTGCTAACGGCTCAAACGTGGCCCGTGCTCTAATTAATAAACGTCAGTCTTAAAAAACGATTGTAAAAACTAAATATTAAAATACAAGGAATGGTTATGAGTTTACCTGGTTTGAGCTTTCAGCTCGGCGAAGATATCGATGCGCTACGTGATGTGGTGCAGCAGTTTGCGGCAAAAGAAATCGCCCCACGCGCAAGCGAAATCGACAGCAGTGATGAATTCCCCATGGATTTATGGCAAAAGATGGGTGACATCGGCCTGCATGGCATTACCGTTCCTGAAGAGTACGGTGGCTCTAACATGGGCTACGTTGCACACATGGTCGCCATGGAAGAAATCAGCCGCGCGTCAGCCTCGGTGGCGCTGAGCTATGGGGCGCATTCCAATCTGTGTATCAATCAAATCAAACGTAACGGCTCTGAGGCCCAAAAGCAAAAGTATCTGCCAAAGCTCATCAGCGGTGAATTCATCGGTGCGCTTGCGATGAGTGAGACGGGTGCTGGCTCAGATGTCGTCAGTATGAAGCTAAAAGCAGAAGAAAAAAATGGTCATTATGTGCTAAACGGCAGCAAAATGTGGATCACCAATGGACCTGATGCTGATGTGATGGTGGTGTATGCCAAGACCAATCCTGAGATGGGCGCTAAAGGCATGACGGCTTTCATTATCGAAAAAGGCATGGAAGGCTTTGGTACCGCGCAAAAGCTAGATAAGCTTGGCATGCGCGGTAGCCATACGGGTGAGATGACGTTTAACAATGTCGAAGTACCAAGCGAAAATATCTTGGGCGGTCTCAATGAAGGCGTTAAGGTGCTGATGAGTGGCCTAGATTATGAGCGTGCCGTACTGGCCGCAGGTCCTATCGGCATCATGCAAGCGGTGATGGACAATGTCGTGCCTTATATCCATGATCGTAAGCAGTTTGGTCAAGCCATTGGTGAGTTCCAGTTGATACAAGGCAAAGTTGCCGATATGTATACGGTACTGCAAGCAGGACGTAGCTTTCTATACACCGTCGGTAAGAACCTCGACATGCTAGACCAACGCGGAGCCGGTCACAGTCGAGAGGTACGTAAAGACTGTGCCAGTGTCATTCTATGGTGCGCAGAAAAAGCGACTTGGATGGCGGGCGAGGGCATTCAAATATTTGGCGGTAATGGTTATACCAACGAGTATCCACTCGGTCGCTATTGGCGCGATGCCAAGCTGTATGAGATTGGCGCAGGGACCAGCGAGATTCGTCGTATGTTGGTCGGTCGTGAGCTGTTTAACGAAACTAAGTAGAAACGAAGTAATACCAAACTCAAAAAGGCCGACTACCTTTGTGAAACTTGCTAAGCCTACTTGATGTAGTGCTTGCATAGGCAATTCATCCCATTCACTCTGTATCGGTTTTAAATAGAATGGACTATCGTGATAACCAAAAAAGCAGTACACCTAAGATGTACTGCTTTTTTATGCTGATTTCACAAGGTTCATAAAAAGTTACGGCTGTTTGCTGTGGTCGAAATAACGCGCCAAGCCGTTTAATAATAAGTCATCACGCAGGTGCACAGGGCGGTTGACGTGTTGGGCAATAATGGCCGCATCGCCGCCCGTCATAATCATTTCAAAGTTAGGGTGTCGATGACTAATCTCATTGATCGCGCCAACAATCGACAATAATATCCCGCGATGTACCGCATCTTGGGTGGTCACTCCTTGACCGACGCTATCAAAAGACCCGTTAGAGATGGTGATTTGCTTGGTGCCAGAGAACAGGGACTCACGTTGCAGATAAATACTGGGGAAAATATAACCGCCCAAATGCTCGGCATGATCGATCAAATCAATCGTTACGGCTGTACCGCAGCCAATCACACATTGACGTTTTTTCTTATCGACCGCCCCTAGCATTTGTAGCCAGCGATCACAGCCGAGCTGCTGGTCATTGTAGGCGCTATTCATAAGCGGGTGCGCTGCATTGACATGCACAAAATCAAACGGGATATTTAGACGGCTTAAGGTGTCTGAGACCTTAACATTGAGATCGTCACCTAGGACGGATGAAATCCCAATAAAGTCGGGTGCATAACGCTCAAAGCGGTCGGTCAGACCCATCAATAATTCGGCAGGTGCTTGCAGATGTTGCTTGGCATCATGCGCGACTATCTGCCCGATATCATCGGTAAGCCAGTATTTAAGGCGGGTATTTCCAAGATCAAGCCAGAGCATAAAATTCCCTTTATATCCAGTAAGCCTGTGATCAACACACTAAGCTGACACTTGCCTCACGGTGGTTGCTCGTTAAATAAGCGGTTTAAACCTGATGAATAACGTCGATGCGTCCGGTAAAAAGCGCAGAAATCTTACCGTTATCTTGGCGTAATTGCAAACATCCGTTTGTATCGACACCGCAAGCATCGCCCATCACGATTTGTTCTTGATTGTTGTAATCTTGGGTGACGCGTAAGCGTAGATCTGCCAACGCATCCATCGTGGCAAACTGCTTTAAAAAGCTGTCCAAATAATAGGTATGACCGGTTGGCCTCTCCAGCCCTAGATGCTCAAAGCGTGTCATCGCTACCATCAATGCTTTGCTCATTTGTTGGTACAGCGTTTTTAGACTTGGTAGTCTCACAGTATGGGCCTCGAGTTTTAGCGTCTCATAAACATCTTGTATACTAATCGCTTGATAACTCATGCCTTCAGCAGTTTGTGCTGTTAGCTTGGGGGCGGTCTGTACGTTTAAGCCAATGCCCATCACGACGCCCACCAATTTACCCGCTTGTGTCACTGGCTCTATCAAAATGCCAGCCAGTTTATGAAAGGGCAACGTTTGCTGACTTAAGGCAGCACTATTCACTACTGAGCTATCCAGCTCAGTTTGTTCTGGGTTTTTGGTCTGATTTTGCGGCTGGTAAAACCCCAAATCATTTGCCCATTTCACCCCAATTGGCGTCAGACCTTGTGCGTGCAATTGCTCATTTAAGGTCTGGAGAACGGGCATTTTGGCCAGCTCAACCCCAATGATTAAGGACAATAAACCACTCACTGGCATGTGCACCGGATGATATAACGATAGATAGACATTGCCGCGCGGTGACTGCCATGAGCGTCCGTGTTGTCCACGACCTGAGCTTTGGGTTTCTGCGGTCAATAGATGCATCTTGGCAGGATTTAGCGTGCCATCTTGCACGTCTGCTATCAGCTCGCTATTGGTTGAGCTACTACTGACAAGATGGCGGTGGTTGAGCTCAGGTAAGTGGTCCAGCGTGAATGATCCAGAGTCAGATACCTCAAAATCGGATATGGAATCGGATGTATAGTCAGATAAATGGTCAGGTGGCAGCATAAGTTTCGTCGATGTGGTTAATGTCGCATGGGGAATCTTTGATATACTGAGTAGCTATCATAATAAACCGTCACTATGTGATAGGCGGTCATCACTAAAAAGATCGTCACTAAAAAGATCATCACTAAAAAGATCATCACTAAAAAGATCATTACTAAAAAATGATCACTAGTAAACAGTATAAAACAGACAGCATAAAGGTCAGATTATGTTTTGGCAAATTCAATCGAGCGCCACAAGATCTTTAGACCTCTTGCAAAAGTCATAGGTTTAGCTCGAAATTAATGATACCAGCAAACAGCTTCATTCTAAGATCATAGCGCTGACGACGGTTACGATATTTATGAGCCACGATTTTGAACAACTTGATTAAGCCTATTTTGTGCTCAACCACAATACGGAACTTTGCCAGATAGTGATTGGCCTGTTTGCATATCTCCAATAACTGACCACCACGAGGTTTCTTAAATGGTGTGAAAGTTTGGTTATGTAGCTTTGCTAACCCTTGATAACCACTGTCTGCTAGATAGTTAGTATTCTCAGGTAACCAATCAGGACAAGTATCTTTATACAGCTTAAAATCGTGGATTGACCCTTTACAGGTTTGCACATCAAGTATCAAGCCGGTTTGCCAATGAACGATAACCTGCGCTTTTAAGGTGTGTTGTTTTTTCTTACCGCTGTAGTAGTCTCTTTGGTTTTTTTTGGACGCTCAATTGGGGTTTCGGTGGCATCGACGATGACGACTGACCAATTGATGTCCTCATCGACACGACTAGGTAGTTTTTTAGGCAATTCAAACTTGCCAGAGTCAATCAGTGTGTCTTCTACTTTACGAATGATACGGCTAGCAGAAGACTCATGAATACCAAAGTCCATACTGATATGATAAAGCGTGCGGTATTCACGCCAATAAGTCAGAGCTAGTAGTATCTGCTCCTTAAGACTGAGCACACTTGGTCTGCCTGATTTGGTCTTAGATGCTTCATGCTCTTGCATGGCATCAAGCATGTCATAAAAGGTGGCTTTATGAATGCCAGTATAGCGTTTAAAACCAGCGTCACTTTGTTTGAGTAGCTTATCTATGTTTGGCATGGCTCCTAAAAAGTTATGAGTGTCTTCTTATTTTAATTCCCTTTGCTACTTTTGCAAGAGGTCTTTTAGCTCAAAATAAAAAAGTCGTGCATAGTCATGTACTACTGATATGATTTTATGGCTTGCCGTTCGCAAGCGTGGTTCAATGATGCAAAAGATTTCTACTATAGCGCTGACAGTAGTGCTGTATCCTTTTAAGGTCAATCGACTGTAGGTAAGTGGTTTCTAAAATACCAGTGTCATAAAAAAACAAGCGTGATAAAAGGCTGATTCAATGATGTTATATGTGTGGTTTGTAATTGCAGGGGCATTTGCGGGTGTCAGCGCAGGCTTATTTGGCGTGGGCGGCGGTATGATTATCGTCCCAGCATTGGTCTGGATTTTTACTGCTTATGATCTTTCGCCAGAAGTAGTGACGCATTTGGCCATTGGCACCTCCCTTGCGACCATCGTTGTGACCTCGATCAGCTCACTCACTGCTCATAATAAGCGCGGCGGTGTGCGCTGGGAAGTATGGCGAAAAATGGCGCTGGGCTTAATCATTGGTAGTCTGGTCGGCGCTGGTATCGCGGATATGATTGATGGCAAGGCGTTGCAGGCCATCATTGGTGTTGGCGCGCTACTGGTCGCTTTAAAGATGCTGTTTTTTTCTAACAAAGAGCAGTTGGGTAAACCCTTACCTTCTACTGGCGTGCAGTTTGGTGCGGGTACGGGCATTGGCATGGCATCGTCTATCTTTGGGATTGGCGGTGGTAGTTTGACCGTACCGTTTTTGAACTGGGCAGGACTACCGATGAAACAGTCGGTTGGTACGTCTGCGGCGTGCGGTCTACCGATTGCGCTGGCGGGCGCAACAGGGTTTGCATGGTTTGGCCAAGACGTGGTCAATCTGCCTGAGGGTACGATAGGATTTGTACATATCACGGGATTTTTGTGCATTTCAGTGGCTAGCTTTGCGATGGCAAAAATCGGTGCCAAGCTCGCCCATGTACTGCCGGCCCTTATGCTTAAGCGTGCATTTGGGGTGCTGTTATTATTTGCAGGGGGACAGTTGTTATTAAGCGCGATTGGATTGATTTAATTGACTCAGACAAACCCTAAAAACCCATCCTCATTTCAGGTAGAATAGCCGCCTGTTTTTGCTAAGTTTACTGATCCTTCATGCGCCTAAAATCTCTAAAGCTGGCAGGCTTTAAATCCTTTGCCAATCCAACGACTTTTACCTTTCGTCATGGTATTACCGCCATTGTCGGGCCAAACGGCTGCGGTAAATCCAACGTCATTGACGCCATCCGCTGGGTGCTGGGCGAGACCTCTGCCAAGCAGCTACGTGGTGGCGCGATGAGTGATGTGATCTTTGCTGGGACGCAGGACAAGGCTGCCAAAAGTGTCGCCAGTGTCGAGCTGACTTTTGAGCATACCCAAGATGAGCAAACGGGCATTCGCCATGAGTTTAATCTCTATCAAGAGCTGTCCGTCCGCCGTCAGGTAAATCTAGAGGGTCGCTCAGATTACTTTATCAATGGCACGCGATGTCGCCGCCGTGATGTCGTCGATGTGTTTTTGGGTACGGGACTTGGCGCGCGTAGTTATGCCGTCATTGAGCAAGGTATGATTGGGCGTATCGTCGAGTCCAGCCCCATGCAGCTGCGTGAGTTTATCGAGGAGGCAGCAGGCGTCTCGCGCTATCAAGCACGCCGTGAAGAAACCCAAAAAAAGCTCGAGAAAACCCAAGAAAACCTGGCCCGTCTGCACGACATGCAAAGCGAGTTGGTACGCCAACAAAAGACACTGTCTAAGCAAGCCGCCAGTGCGCAGCGCTATGAAGAGCTTGCCTTAACGCTTGCTGATATTCAGCAGCAGCTCGCCATTCAACAGTTGTATCAAGCCAAACACACTCAGCAGCAGCAAAAAGCAGCCCACGAGCGTAGCGCGGCCGAGGTCGCCACCTTGCAAGCCAGCTATGAGAGTTTAAAAGCCAAGCAAGATAAGCTTGCTACTCATATTAACCAAGAGCAATGGCTAAAAGACGAGGCGCAAAGTGCGCATTATCAGCAGCAGCTAAGCCATCAACAAGCTGAGCACAAGCTGAGCGATGCAACCTCACAGCTGACCGCCATTGAGCAGCAATTAGCCAGCCTAGATGAGCAGCGTGAGCAAGCAGTCACTGACATGAATCAGTTAAAGGCGCAGCAATCCAAGCAGCAGAATATACTAAATGAATTGCGTCCGCAGCTGACTGAGTTAACCCGCAAACGTGAGTCGCATAAACGCAATGAGCAACCGTTGCAACGTGCGTGGCATGAAGCACAAAACCAGCTATCGCGTTTGCAGGATAACGCTCGTACGCTTGATCAGCAGCAAGCGATTAATGCCCAATCGCAAAAGCGCTATCAGCAAAGTTATGATAAATGGCAGCGCCGCCAGCAAAACTGGCAACATCTGTGGCAGCAATTACAACAGTCACTATCACCCTCTGATAATAGCGGTGTACCAGAAAATACAGATACGCAGACTTTGTCTCAGGCACTAAAGACGCAAGTTGAGGCGCTAAATACACAACTACAGCAGATTGAACGGCAGCAAGACAGCGTCGATGAGCGGTTGTCGGAATTACAGCCGCAAGCGCAGCATCTGCAGCAAAGCCTAATAATGCAGCAGCGCGAGTTGGGTGAGCATGAAAAACGTCATGCGTTATTGGCAGGTGAATACGATACCCTGCATCGGATACTGCATCCCAAACCAACCGCACACGCTCAGCAAAAAACCGCTGCTTTAACGACTGATTCAAAAAATAATGCGGTCAGCGACTATAATAAGTTAGCCGTGACCACATTGCGTGAGCAAATTGAGTTAAGCGCAAAAGGGCGAGAGTACGCACCGCTACTCGATAGCGTATTGGCGCTGTGGTTAGACAGTCACGTGCTGGCCGGCAATCAAAACCCTCCAGCAATCGCGGATAATAGTAATGAAGAGTCGCAAAAAGTATCTAGCTTATGGCAAGCGCTTGCGCCCCATGTCACAGAGGTATTGACGTATCAAACTGGGCAAAATCATAGTACCAATAAACAAGATACATCGGCCATAGAGACAGGGCATAGTTTATGGTTATCTGTTGAGCAAAGTGAGGGTAGCGTAGACCCATTTATCCAGCCTTTGCCCGATACGGTGGTTGATAAGGTATGGCCTTTATCCGAGCTGATTTCGCAGCCCTCATTGGCACTTTGGCAGCAGTGTTATTTGTATGTGGCATCGGCTGATATAAATGACGAACACAATCTAGACGCGCTTGTGGAAGTCTTAAAATTCTTACCAGCGTCAGCCATTTTGCTAAGCACTGATGGTTGGCTGCTGAGTCGTCAGGGTACGCTGAACCTCAGTAAGTTTGCTGGTGCGCAAGATGGTCAAAATGACAGCGGTAATCAGTTCCTCACGCAGCGCTTGCAGCAGCGCACCCGTTTGCAAGCGCTAAAAGAAATGCTGGATGAGATTGAAACGACCATACAAGATCAGAAAAAAGCCATCGCTAACAACCAGCGTAACTACGATGCCTTGATGATCAATGTCGAGGAAACGCGCGCGCAATCTGAGCAACTCATCCGTGACAAGCATCAATACCAGCAGCAACTTACCACGCAGCGTGCCAATGCTGAGCGCTTGCAAGCCGATAGCCACCGTCTAAATACTGATAAAGCCGCACTTGAACAAGAGCAACAAGAACTGGCGCAAGAGCAGCAAACGCTTCATCATGAGCAGCAGCACATTCACAATGAGACAGCAGCGCTGACGCCAAAAATAGCGGATGCACGGGCGAGAAGCCAGCAGTTGCAAGCCGAGCGCAGTGAGCTTACCCGCACCCGTCAAGCAGATGACGACGCTTGGCAAGCCTTGCAGCTTCGTGTTCAACAAAGCGAGATGCGTCTAGAACATATCATGAGCAGCCTTGAGCGGGCCACTCAGCAGCAGGATAAGTCACTACAAAGCGAGCAGCGGCTAAAGGCAAGCTATGAGCAGCAGCAAAATAAACTGCCAGCACTGCAAGCGGCATTGCAAGATGCACAGACAGCACGCGATGCGCAGCAAGCCCTACTAACAGAGCGTGAGACCGCGCTAACGGTACTTAAGCAAAACTATACTCAGCAGCAGACCGCGCTAGATACGCTACAACAGACGCTACAAGATCAGCAAAGTGAGCTCGCCCATCATGCCACTGAGCTGGCACTAAGCGCGGCACGTTTGGATGACGCCAGCAGCCAGACGCATGATGCCTTAGCTGCTTACTATCGTGCAAGTGACAAGTATAAAGCGCCGTCAAACTTACGACAGCCGCCGCAGCAACAAACCAGTGTCTCAAATCTACTGGCGGATTTTATCGCGCATGATCGCCGCGTACGCCCAGATAAAATCGCTGAGCTTGAGAGGGAACACAAAAAGCTTGAGCAGCAATTGGGCAAAATTGGCGCGGTCAATCTGGCGGCAGTGGCAGAACTGGCGGAAGTCAATGAGCGCTTAGAGCCATTGGCGCAGCAGACAGCAGACATTGCGGCGAGTATAGGCACCTTGACGCAGGCGATTGCGTCGATTGATGAAACCACTAAGACATTGTTTATGCAGACGCTCGCTGCCGTCAATAATGAGCTTGCCAGTTTATTTGCCAAAGTTTTTGGTGGCGGGCAAGCAAGTTTGACCTTAAACACGGAGGATATGCCAGCTCACATACCCGCTGATCAACATAAATCTGAGCAGTGGCGGGCAGGCCTTACCTTGATGGCACAGCCAAAGGGCAAACGTAACAGTCGCCTTGCTGTGCTATCGGGCGGTGAAAAAACGCTGACGGCACTGAGCCTGATCTTTGCGATATTTAAGCAGCATCCTGCCCCATTTTGTGTGCTTGATGAAGTCGATGCCCCACTTGATGACGCCAACGTTGCCCGCTTTACCAGCTTAATTCACGAGTTAGCAGATGATTTGCAGTTTATCTTTATCAGTCACAATAAGCTGACGATGCAAATTGCTGATGAGCTAAAAGGCATCACCATGCCAAGCGCCGGTGTGTCGACTTTGGTCAGTGTGTCACTCGATGAGGCGGCGCGTTACCTTGCTGATTAAGGACGTGGCTGAATCGCACAAATAATTGATAACTGACAGCCCGTGCTAATGGTATAGTTAGGACTGAGGTTGTCATATCACGCAAGTGTGTCGGGCTGACGATAAACGATGACTATATGGTGACGATATGAATTAGCCATGCTAGACTATTGCCATTTATCCCCTCTTGTGTATTCCCTTTTGTCATATATTAGGATGTGTTTCTCATGACCGCTATTCAGTTTATATTGATCGCCATTGCCGCATTTATCGTGCTTGCAGGGCTGTTTATGGTCATTCGTAGCTTTAAGCGCCGTAAAGATGCTGAGGCGGTAGCGGTTAATTATGATAAAAACGGTATCCCCATCATACCGCGTCATGAGCGCAATATCGTCGATCAGCCAGACTTGGATGATACGGTCGCCGGCGAGACGAGTATCGGCCCTGATCGTAGTTATTTGAATGCGGTCGTTGAAGAAGAACCCTTGACCCAAGCGCACACCAATGTCGATGCGCAGTTGACGGCTGGACGCGGTGATGGGAGCGAGGATAGCCACACCAACGAAAATGCCGACTATGCTCGCTGGCAAGATGAGCAGCAGCGTACCGACAATGCTGAGTTTGTAGAAGCCGCTGAGCAGATGCATATCGAGCAAGAGCCTGACGCGTTTTCAAGCTTGGTGTCGGCGACAGACAGTCTGATGCCATCGATTGATACCGCAGAAGAGCCAAGCTTTGATAATAACAGTCCGATACTCGATCAGCATCTGTCAGCGCCTGTTGATGACGCGCAAAACGGCCCATTGATCCATGCCAAAGACAACATCAATATCACCATCTTGCCGCACCAGTATCGTGACCGCCCAGCAGCAGTCATCCGTGGCCGTGATTTGTTGGCATTGATTGATAAATACGGTCTGCGCTATGGGGCGATGAATATGTTCCATCGCTATGAGCAAAAAGACGGCACAGGCATGCTATGGTTTAGCATGATGGGCATCACCGACAGCGGTATTGCGCCCTTTGATCCGCATAGTGTCGCGACCAATACTTATAATGGCGTGGTGGTGTTTTTATCCTTACCGCATCCACAAGCCGTCCGCAGTTTCGATAGTATGATGAGCATTGCTTATATGATGGCAAGCGATTTGGACGCCATTATGCTGGATGAAGAGAACGAGCCAATCACCCCTGAATACAAGCAGCAGCTGCGTAACCAAGTCCGCGACTATGAAGGCTAAGCGCTTGAAGGCTAAGCGCTTAAAGGCCAAGCAAACCAGCATTTAAAAGTGCTTATCCGTTATCTCAAATATCTCAAAGGCAAATAGCGATTGACGTTATTTGCCTTTTTTATGGTTTATATATTTTATAACACGACACTTTATCCACTATAAAATAATTAGAGGGCTACTGGGACAGGTTTTGCGCAGCCTCTGCCGGCGAAGGCACAGTAAGCAAAAAAAACTTATCCCAGTAGCGCATGATAATGCGTGTCCTTATTTTATTTAGGATTAGCGGTAGTTTTTGATAAAATTTCATCCGAGTATTTGTCAAACTTGTTATCATATCGGTATCTTGAACCGTAAAGACGCCGACTATGACTGATCCTATCTTACCGACTGCTGCGCAAAGTAAAACCCCTCAAAAAACACCTGCGCAATCCTCTAATGTCACTGACACACACGACGATATCGTTATCCAAATGCGCGCACTTATCGATGCGATTAAAACGCATAATTATGCGTATTATGTGCTCGACAATCCTACCTTAGAAGACAGCGAATACGATCAATTGCGCTGCTCTTTACTTGAGCTAGAAGAAGCCTATCCAGATTTGGTGCAGCCTGATAGCCCGATCAATCAAGTCGGCGATATGCCACTGTCTGCTTTTACCCAAGTCACCCATGACATCCCGATGCTATCTCTAGGCAATGTCTTTGAATACGATGATCTGCGTGATTTTATGCGCCGCGTCAATGACCGTCTTAGCGTCTCGCAACAGAATCCTGAATATGAGATGGAGCTAAAGCTGGACGGTCTGGCGGTCTCGTTAAAATACGAATATGGCGAGTTGGTGCAAGCGGTCACGCGCGGTGATGGGCAAACGGGGGAGGACATCACCCAAAACGCCAAGACCATTCGCAATCTGCCCTTATGGTTAGCCGCTGCTGCTGATATCGAGCTGCTAGAAGTGCGCGGTGAAGTGCTCATGCCAAAGGCAGGCTTTGATCGTCTCAATCGACTAGCCGAAGAGAGCGAGGGTAAAACCTTTGCCAATCCACGCAATGCCGCCGCTGGGAGCCTACGTCAGCTAGACCCAAGCGTGGCTGCCAGTCGTCCACTCGCATTTTATGGCTATTCGGTCAATCAAGGTCTACCTGAGAGTATCGATACTCAATCAGCAGCGCTCGCATGGTTAACAGACATTGGCTTTACGGTCAGCGCGGTAGAAGTGGTACAAAATCCACGCGCGGCACAAGCCTATTATGAGTCTGTGATTGAGGCGCGTAGCGATCTGCCGTTTGAAATCGATGGGATGGTGATTAAGGTCAATAATTTGGCACTGCAGCAGCAGCTGGGTTTTTTATCTCGGGAGCCACGCTGGGCAACTGCGTATAAATTCCCTGCCGAAACGGTCATGACGCGTCTAAACGATATCGAGTGGCAAGTGGGGCGAACGGGACAAATCACACCCGTCGGTAAGCTTGAGCCAGTAAAAGTGGGCGGCGTCACCGTCAGCAATGTCACCTTGCATAACTTTGGTGAGATTCAGCGTTTAGACGTGCGTGCAGGCGATATGGTCAGCGTTCATCGGGCAGGAGACGTCATTCCCAAAGTCACGCGCGTCTGGCACGATCAGCGTCCAGAGGATTCTGAGCCAGTGACACTGCCATCGACCTGCCCTGTCTGCGACTCGCCTGTGGTCCTGCCAGAAGACGAAGCGCTGGCGCGCTGCAGTGGCGGTCTGTTTTGCCCAGCCCAGCAGACCGAGGCGCTCATTCATTTTGTCTCACGCCGTGCCATGGATATCGACGGGCTCGGCGCAAGCTGGCTGATTAGCTTTTTTGAGCATGGTTTGGTCAAAACGGTCGCAGATATTTACCAGCTGCACAATCATCAGGACGAGCTGATTAACTTTGAAAAATTGGGTGAAAAATCGGTTCAAAACATCATCGATGCTATCGAAGCCAGTAAGCAGACGACACTGGCTCGCTTTATCTATGCGCTTGGTATTCGCGGTGTTGGTGAGGGCACAGCACAGAATTTTGCTCAGCAGTTTGGCGACTTAGATAGCCTCATGGCAGCTAGTATTGAGACCTTGATAAAAACGCCCGATGTCGGAGAAATCACTGCCGAGCTGACCTATAAGTTCTTCCGCGCGCCGCACAATATTGAGGTCATCAACGCATTACGCGAGGCGGGTGTGCATTGGGACAAGGTTGAGCAGGTCGCCTCAGAAGGTCTGCCACTCGATGGGCAAACGTGGGTCATCACGGGTGCGCTCGATAGCATGGCGCGTGATGAAGCCAAAGCCAAACTACAAGCGCTAGGCGCAAAAGTCTCAGGTAGCATCTCCGCCAAAACGACTGCGCTACTGGCAGGGGATAAAGCTGGCTCTAAGCTAACCAAAGCGGAAAAACTGGGTGTCAAAGTGGTGGGTGAGGATGAATTTTTGGTGATGGTTGGGGAGTAGGTGATGGTGATGGTACAGCTAGATTTTGAATTAATAGTGAATTTTGTCCAACATTAGATTATAAATACATAATAACTTTCCCCCAAAACCATTATCTGCATCTCTTCAAACTGCTAGATTAATTGATTTTTGTAGAGTAGACTCATATATTTATTATTCAATCTAAGGAAGGATATGAAGGCTCTATTCGTACACACTAGCCAAGCTGAATCTAGCATTGATCATCTAAACTCTGTCAAGGTCATATTAAATAAAAAGTATGTACCTGAATTTTATGATAAGCGAATCAATTGCGATTGGGAGCTCAAATCGAGCTTACTCGATCTACCGTTCGAATTTAAAGAATTAGATATTATTTTCATTTATATGACTGAAGAACTTAATGATTGTAAGTACTTAGAATCTATAATTCTCAATTTAGCTACGCAATATGCTATTAAAGTAATATTTATATATGCAGAATATTTTTCATCTACGACACCTCTTGCTATAGCTTCACAATCTAATAGCTCTATACTACCTTCTACTACACTTGAAAGTTTAGATAATCTGGAAGATGATGTTTATCAAGATAAACAGGGTATTTCTTTAAACCCACCTACTCCTACTAGACATAAGTGTAGATAATCATGAAATTATATTCTTATGTAATGAAATATGATGAAGGTTTTGCCCCTAATCCATACCATGGGTACCTGACATTAGCTACCTGCAAACAAGTTATAAGAAAAGTTGCAAATGATGGAGACTTTATAATAGGTACTGGTTCAGAACCTAGAGGCGATGTCGGTAAGCTTATTTATATTATGGAAGTAACCGAAACTTTGACATTCCAAGAGTATTCAACTGATGATAGGTTCCAAGCAAAGATACCAGTTTTATCTAAGAACAAAGTTCAACAGGTAGGGGATAACATTTATCACTATGAAAATGGACATTTTATTCAGCTAAACTCAGTACATTCTGATAAAGATGGTAATACTGTAGAAGGCCATAAAGAAACTGACTTGAGTGGTATCAAAGTACTTATTTCTAATAATTTTGTTTATTACGGAAATAACTCTAAATTGATACCTGGTGAGTTTAGAAACTGTAATGGTCAGGATATTTGCATCAAGAACTCAAATCATAAAACCTTTGATGATAATAACTATCCTAAATTAGCTGAATTTATTAAATGGGCTTATGATCGAGAACCCATTGAGACTATGGTAATGGGTAGGCCATCTGATTGGAAAATGATATGAATAAGAATGATAGAGTTTACTTAAGTAGTTATGTTGATCTTGTAAAGGAGACTAACAAATTTGAACCCAATAAAGCTCTTTTCGGAGCTCAAATGGGTTTATTTAGTGAAGTAGGTAGTCTGATTTCGCTTTTAAAAAAGAAATTGTTAAATAGTTCATTAAGTAATGAGTCCAACAATCAAATTATTGAAGAAATGGGTGATATTTTTTGGTACTTTACTCTAATTACTATAGTTAAAAATATTGATTTTAATGAGCTGTTTGAAAGCACTGAATCTTTTACTACAGTAGGGAACGATTTACTTATTACAGATATAATAGATCGGCCAATCATTCAAGTTAATAGTAAGGAAAAAGCTGGTATTGATGAAGAAGAGTTATTTGTTAAACTTATGAGTCAATTGGTTTGCTTAAATCAAGAACCTAATCTTAATGCTTTAAGGAATTTTTTAGACGTCTATTTACAATTTATGAGTTTTCTTGAGCTTAGTTTACTGGCAATAGTTGAGAGAAACACGTTTAAGATAAGGGATAGGTTTATAGAAATTGATCAACTTAAATTACCTGAATTATGTTTTGATGATGGTTTCGATTCAGATGAACAACTACCAATCAATTTTGAAGTACATATAATTAAAAAATCGAACGGTAAGTCTTACCTTAAATGGAATGGTGTATTCATTGGTAGTGCTTTAAATGATAATCATCAAGACAGTGATAATTATAAGTATCACGATGTGTTTCACCTCGCATTTGCTGCAGTGTTACACTGGTCACCTACTTTTAGAGCTTTGATTAAGCACAAAAGGAAAAGCGAACCTTCCATTGATGAGAATCAAGATAGTGGTAGACCGATAGTAATTGAAGAAGGCTTGAGCGCTTGGTTATTCTCAATGTCAAAAGAAAATAATATTGACTTTACCGACAAAGATAACATCTCATATGATCTATTGAAAACAATAAGAATTTTTGTTAAAGGGTATGAAGTTGAGAAATGTCCTTTGCAGCTATGGGTCAAAGCAATTACATTGGGATACTCAGTGTTCAATCAAGTTGTTGAGAATGAAGGTGGAATTATCATAGGTAATCGTAAAAAAAGGACACTTGAATATAAGAAGTTTGAAAGAAGTGAACCTTAAGTATTTACATACTTTATAGTCTATATTGCTTACACTTAACAAATATTCTTATCATGAACGGTAGAAAAAATGATAAAACCGAACGAAGATATTTTCAAATACTACTTCTACTTCATTCAAGAAAGAATGAACATCTTTTGGAATAAGTACACAGAAAACTACCCTCTGACACAAGATTCAACTCTACATATGTACAAATTTACTAATGTCTATAGAGCTATGGATAGGGTAAGTCAGTATTTAATTAAAAATGTAATTTACACTGATGATAACTTCTCAGATAAAGATATTCTACTTCGTATCATTGTATTCAAAATATTTAACAAACCTGAAACTTGGGAGTATCTAGAAAAAGAAGTTGGGAGAATTTCTATAGAAAACTTTGATTTAAGACGTATTAATAATGCTTTATTATTACGTAAAGAGCATGGTCCTATCTTTAATAATGCATATATGATGACTGGAACTCATACTCTGTATAACCATCTCGATTTCAAGCACGAAAAGTGGCTTCAGATGGTAAAAGAAGAATTAATTGATCAGTCTGTATTAGATAAGATAATTGATTCAAATTCTCTTTCAGAAGTTTTTGACTTACTAAGGGAGTGCTCTTTCATTGGAGACTTTTTAGCATATCAGTATGCTATTGATATGAATTACTCCAACGTCATTGATTTTTGTGAAGATTCATTTGTTAAGGCAGGAATTGGAGCCATAAGAGGGGTCAAAAAGTGCTTCACAAATGAATCTTCTAAGAAATACAGTAATGAGGATATTATTAAGTTCACTCAAGATAATTTTGAAAAATATCAATCAATTTTTGGGTTTGATGATTTTAAGCCTCTTTTTGGTAGAGAACCGAGTTTAATAGACTTGCAGAACTGCTTTTGTGAAACTGACAAGCTTTTGAGAGTAAAAATGCCTGAGTTGCAGGTACAAAATAAGCGTATCAAACAACAATATAAAGAGACACCTATGCCATTAGAGCTCTTCTTTCCCCCTAAATGGAACATTAACCATAAAATCGAAAAATCATGCTTAGAACCCACTAAAAGAGAACTCACTCTTTTTTAATGAACTTGGAGTGATTCATTTTTAAAACCGCTAGAAAATTCTACTGGTTCTCATCTAACAAATGGTGCAGTTCATGACCTTTTTAGCTCGGATAAATTGCTCAATGTTAGTATAAACTTGGCTTGCCGATAAAGCTTATGATGCTGATGTCCGCGTCATTGAGCCAATTAAATCAGTATACCGTAATGCGGTTATACCACCTAAGCGTCATCGACTTCAGCTAGGAGACTTTGAAGAAATTTATAAAGCACGCCATCTGATCGAGAACTTCTTCGCCAAGATTAAGCAGTGCCGTGCGATTGCTACTCGCTACGATAAGTTAGCCTGTCATTTCTTGAGTGCAATTCATCTGATTTCTTATGCTGTTTGGCTTAATTGATGACACGCCCTAGCTCAATGGCTCCAGACAATTCTTTCCGCTTACCCACCAGTTATTATAAAAAAGCGTGCGCCACCCGCACCCCAGATGCCTGACCTCAATCTTGTCTTTTTCATTATTTACTAGCACAAACGCACTCTAACAAAACCGACTACTTATCATTAAACCTAACAAAGTTAACAAGACTGATTCAGATAACCCTTACCGATGCTTATAAGATAATAGTTAAAGTTATCAGCAAGATGACTAGCAAAAAGCGAATAAGATTAACGTAAGGAGCGCGTTATGGCAGACCATACCAATCATCAGTCTGATTCCGACACCAGCCACAACCAAAAAGTACAGCATCTCATCGATACCCTACAAGGCGAGCCTATCGGTGGGGATGGCAAACGCGCCATCATTTTTCGTATGGTGATGGCCGATCATTTATGCCCGTTTGGCCTCAAGTCATTAGACGCGCTCAAGCATGCAGGCTATGACATTATCGATCGTCATATTACCACCCAAGATGAGAATACATTGGTTAAAGAAACGCTTGGGGTCAAGACCACGCCACAGACCTTTATTGATGGCCAGCGCATTGGCGGAAATGATGATTTGCAGGTGTTTTTAGGCAATAGTGAGCCTAAAAAAGAGGATGATAAAACCTACGCGCCTATCATTGCCATATTTTCTGTTACTGCCCTCATGACCTTGGCATTATGCTGGGCATTCTCAATCAGCGTATTATCCATACAAGCGCTCATGTGGTTTGTCGCGCTATCTATGTGTGTATTAGCGATTAAAAAGCTTGAGGATTTGGAAGGGTTTACGACGGGGTTTTTGGGTTATGATTTGCTGGCGCGCCGCATGGTACGTTACGCCTATGTCTATCCGTTTTTAGAAGCGTTTGCAGGGATTGCTATGCTTGCCGATCAACCTTGGCTCAATCCTATTGCGGGTCTAGTCGCGTTTACCATCGGCTTAATCGGTGGCGTATCCGTCATCAAAGCCGTGTATATCGATAAGCGTGAGCTAAAATGTGCGTGCGTCGGCGGCGATAGCAATGTGCCGTTAGGCGCTATCTCCTTAACGGAAAATGTCACGATGTTTGGGATGGGCGGCTACATGCTCGTGCGTGCTTTACTATAATAAATGGGCGTGATCGCTCGCGTAGGATACAGCCCCCAAGTAACATGATCATGCCTATCTTAATATGCCTACGCATCACTGCATATCGGTAGACTCGCTACTCCTGCATTTCACTATGCGCTTTCGCCTCGCTTTTTTTACCATCAGGTTTAATCTCAATCGGTAGCACCAATCCTTTCGCAAAGTCATCGGACAGCACATAATCGTAGCTACTGGCAGCGACATCAGGCGTGGTATGAATGATAAGCTTCATATCATCACCATCGGTTATCTCATGTGAGACGTAGGTGTCACTGAGTTGGTCCAAGGCTTTAGACAGTGCTTCATTACTTGCCATGCTCACTGTTAGATTGTGCTGCGCGGTGGCGTTACTCACATCGAAATACTCTGCATAATCACGGACGTTTTGGCTGTCGAGTGCGAATGGATACTGATAATTAGCAAGGTCAGCAGGCTTTTCACCACTGGCGACTAGCGACCAGTCCACCGTCTGTGGCGCTGAGGTTGATGTTGAAGGCTCTGCTGTTGTTACGGCTGGTTCAGCAGCTTGATTGGCAATCTCAGGCGTTTGAGTATTAGTCTCAGCACTGTTGTCGCAACCAGTCAGCGCCCACACACTGGCAGTCGTGATGATCATCATAGTTATTAGGCGCTTAGTCATCGATATATCCTCTGTATTATCAGGCGTGAACTGTGTCATATATGCTCTATTTTGACAGGTTTCTTTATACTTCTCTAGGCAAAAGCGTTAAGCCGTCTAGGGCGTGTCCTCAATTCAATCGATAGTCCTCTAAATGGACTAAAAATAGCTAAATTTTGCCAAACAGCGGCAAATAGTTGATTAATATTTCGATATTATCTGCACTATTTTTAAAATGAGAATACGCCCTAGCAAAAACGTACTTTCCTGTCACAGCTTTTCCTTATCTACGTTGTTAATGAACACGCATAAAAAAACAGCCATTCTATGATGGCTGCTTTATATTGATGGTGCTTCTTTACCAATTATTAGTTTACTGATGATTGGTTTACTAAATTTGGCAGTTTACTTGGTACTCTTTACCATTTGCCCATTTGATGGCAAAGATGCCTTTGTCACCTTTCATGTGCCATGCGTAGACCGCCTCTGGGTTTGAGTCGTTGACATAGCTTGCTACATCACCTTGTACTTCCCCGTTTAAAATAATGGGCTGCTCTGTCCATTTCACTTTAGGTAAGGTTGCGTTTAGCATGACTTGTTTTTTATTGATGGATTGTTTTGCCATGATTTTGCTGTCGTCAGTACAAGTATAAGGGGCAGGTGCCATACGATCATACGCGGCATCAGTGACGCTTTCTGAGGCAGGCGTGTCTGATCCGTTTGGTGCCGTAGGGGCGGTAGTTGCGCAAGCGCTTAGTAGGGCAAGGGCAGGTAAGGCGGTCGCAATTTTCGTTAACGTCTTCATGGCTTTCTCCAAAGATAGCAAAACTATAGTGTATTTGTTTTTAACAATGCGTTAAGCATATAGCGCATATAGTAACGAATACGATTGTTGGAGAATGTTAGAAATTGTTTGTTACGTGTTCGCGGGGTTATTTAACCTCTGAGTAATGTAACGTTATATTTAAGGTATTATAGGAGACAGCCAAATTTGAATAATAAAGTGGGCAAATAAACCCATGCAAATAAAAAGCGCCTATCGGTTGTTAGCCGATAGGCGCTTTTTATGGAGCGAGATTCAGACGTTATTACTACTTGGTTTTACGCGGTGGTAGACCTGTGTGCTGAGTCTGGAAGTTACCTTTACTCACGCGCTTTTTGGTATTTTTACTAGCAGTATTTTTGCCCGTGTTGTTCGACGCATTATTGGTAGCTGAGTTATTACTACGTTTGACCGAGTCATTGCCGAGACGGCTGTTCTTTTTGCGCGCTGATTGATAGCTGTCTTGCGCGGCATCGCGGCCTTCCAAACTGGCGTTAAATGGTGGAATCAAGCAGCCACGGTTTTTGCCAATCAAATCACTGCGTCCCATGTCTTGTAGTGCTTTACGCAGCATGACCCAGTTTTTTGGATCATGATAGCGCAAGAACGCTTTGTGCAGTTTACGCTGTTTACCAGACTTGACGATGTCCATATCACCTTCACTACGGCTGATTTTATGTAGGGGGTCTTTATGGGTGTGATACATGGTGGTCGCCGTCGCCATCGGGCTAGGATAGAAGGCCTGCACTTGGTCGGCGCGGTAGCCGTGGCTTTTGAGCCAAAGGGCGAGATTCATCATGTCTTCATCTTTGGTACCCGGATGGGCGGCGATAAAGTAAGGAATCAGATATTGCTCTTTACCTGCCTCTTGGCTGTACTGCTCAAACATGGCTTTGAATTTATCATAACTGCCCATGCCAGGTTTCATCATTTTTGATAAGACGTTTTCTTCTGAATGTTCAGGCGCAATTTTTAGATAACCGCCAACGTGATGGCTGACCAATTCTTTCACGTATTCAGGATCTTTGACCGCCAAATCATAACGTAAACCTGAGGCAATCAGGATCTTTTTCACGCCCTTAATGTCACGCGCTTTGCGATACAGCTTGGTCAAATTGCTGTGGTCGGTAATCAGGTTTTCGCAGACGTCAGGGTAGACACAAGAGGGCTTACGGCAGTTCTTTTCAATGGTCTCGTCTTTACAGTTTAGACGGTACATATTGGCCGTGGGGCCACCAAGATCAGAGATCACGCCAGTGAAGTTTGGCGCGGTATCGCGAATGGCTTCCACTTCACGCAAGATTGAGTCTTCTGAGCGGTTTTGGATAATGCGTCCTTCGTGCTCAGTGATCGAGCAGAAGGTACAACCGCCAAAACAGCCGCGCATGATATTGACCGAAAATTTAATCATGTCATAAGCAGGGATGCGCGCATCGCCATAACTTGGATGCGGCAAGCGGGCATAAGGCAAGTCAAACACATAATCCATCTCTTCTGTCGAGAGTGGAATCGGTGGTGGATTTAGCCAAACATCGATGGAGGTATGTGAGTTACCAGCACCGCTGCTGTGACGTTGCACGAGCGCACGAGCGTTACCCGGATTGGTCTCAAGATGCAAGATACGGCTAGCATGCGCATACAGTACGGGGTCAGATTTGACGTGCTCGTAGTCAGGTAGACGAATCACCGTTTGCTCACGTGGTGGCATCTTAAGTTTGTGCTTACGCGCCGTCATCGGCTTATTAAAGCCGCGCATTTGTACCACCTGCGTCTCTTCGTCCACTTGATGAGCGTTGATGACTTTATTGGTCACAGGCTCTGCGACAAAGCCCTGATACTGCGCAGACATCGACTGCCCAACCGGTGAGTCGCTTGTCTTGTCTTGTTCAATGGAGCATTGATCGACGTCTTCTGTCATCACATAGGGATTGATAATTGGGTCAACGCGGCCAACGGTATCGACATCATTGCTCGCGACTTCGGTCATATCTTCTTGCCAATGGCGGCGTGTCGGGGTCAACAGATACGCAGTACCGCGCAGTTTGCTCATTTGTTCAAAGGTATAGCCTTTTGATAGGCCATGTACCACATCGACGATGGCACGTTCAGCGTTACCATATAACAAAACATCAGCACGGGCGTCCATCAAGATACTACGACGGACTTTGTCCGACCAGTAATCATAATGCGCAATACGGCGTAAGCTACCCTCGATACCGCCCAAGATAATGGGCACATCAGGGTAGGCTTCACGGCAGCGCTGGCTGTAGACGATAGCCGCACGGTCAGGACGTTTATTGGCCACGTTGCCAGGAGAGTAGGCATCATCGCTACGAATCTTGCGATCAGCGGTATAGCGGTTGATCATACTGTCCATGTTGCCTGCGGTCACGCCATAAGCATAGACAGGTTTGCCAAGTTCCATAAAAGCGTCTTTGCTCTTCCAGTCGGGCTGGGCAATGATACCCACGCGGAAGCCTTGCGACTCTAGTAGGCGACCAATGATGGCCATGCCAAAGCTTGGGTGATCGACATAAGCATCGCCTGAGATGATGATGACATCGCAGGCGTCCCAGCCCAAATCGTCCATCTCTTTGCGGCTCATGGGCAGATAAGGCGCAGGCTCGTAGCAGCTCGCCCAATGTTTGTCGTAGTCATAAAGAGGTTTGGTGCCTTGTTTAAAGGCGGTGCGGGCAATGGTATCGGCAGACATGGGCGGACCTGTTGATTAGAAAAAATGTACTAAAAATATAGCCGACATTAACGATTGGGTTAATGCTGGGATTAATGGCTAATTTAAAAGCGCTCATTTTAACATGAATTCGACTCAGGCAGGGATAAGTTATTGATAGCGTAAGATAATCTACAAGAGTACGGTTATGGTTTTTGAGTGCTAAGACGGTGACAGTAAAACTGGTAGATAGGTTTAATCCAACGGCATCGTCTAATCCAACACAATCTTTGTGCCACTCTTGGTAAAGTTCATCACAAACTGACTTTTAAAATTGCGGACGTTGTTTTCATACGTTAACAAGCTGCGGGTGAACTGATGATAGTCGCTCATGTTTTTGGCGTTGACCATCAACATAAAATCAAAATCGCCCGATACTTCATAACAGCTCATCACTTGCGATTGGGCATCCATCAAGCGCTCAAACCGATGTTGCATCGACGTATTGGAGCGCTCCATCTCGATCATGACCACTGCCGTCAGTCCGTAACCGACCTTATTGGGATCGACGATCGCGACTTGCTTGGTAATGACCCCATTATTTAACAGGGCCTGAATACGGCGC
The DNA here is from genome assembly GCF_016107545.1 of Psychrobacter namhaensis. Classification (GTDB taxonomy): domain Bacteria; phylum Pseudomonadota; class Gammaproteobacteria; order Pseudomonadales; family Moraxellaceae; genus Psychrobacter; species Psychrobacter namhaensis. The sequence goes on along the minus strand of NZ_JABASS010000004.1, from coordinate 79,306 downwards.
TGAGCCGTTGCGATAGAGATGTGAACCCGTTCTGCCACGGCTTTTAGCGGTAGTGTCGCGTCATCCTGTAGCAAGTTTAAAATGGCTTTGTCGATGTCATCTAGATGTTGGCTCATAGGTTTCCCTCAAAGAAACGTGCTGGTTAGATATGTTGATAGTAATTATCATTATAAATTAAAAAATGATAAATAATTCAGTTATAGAAGATAAATTAATAATTTTAACCAATATTAATGATATATAGAGAAATTATATCTTAGCGCTTCAGTAGAATAGACCATAACAAACAACGCATCGCTATAAAAAATAACCGCTGATTTTTAACCGTTACTCAACACTATGGTGCTTATATGTCCAATTCAACACTAGCTAATGTATTTAATGCCACCACGATGTCACGCTTGCCTTTGCCAGCGATTTGGACAACGGGGAGCGCGCAGCAACGCACATTGATGTTGGGTGTGGGCCTAGCGGTATTGTCAAACGTATTGTTTGGCGTGCTTTACGCGTATAGCAGTTTTTTAGCGCCCTTGTCAGGCACGCAAGTATTTATCTGGCGTATGCTGGCGATGTGGGCGGTACTCATGGGCTATTTGCTTATTAATGGTGGCTTGGGTCAACACGTTGATAAGTTAAAAGCCTTGCGCACGGTAAAGCAGGGGGCATGGCTGCTTTTGCCAACGCCGATATTCTTGAGCCAATTTTGGTTGTTTATGTGGGCGCCCGTCAATGGTCAAGGCGTGCAAACGGCGATGGGTTATTTTCTATTCCCCCTGATGATGGTGGTGTTTGGTTGTGTTTTTTTTGGTGAAAAATTGAGCCGTTTACAGTGGCTTGCCGTTGCATTTGCAGCGTTAGGAGTGGGTAGTGAGATTGTACGCACGCAAAGCGTCTCTTGGGCCACACTGTGGGTATGTGGCACCTATCCTATTTATTATATTCTTCGTAGGCTACAAGGTATCGGTGCCGTGACTGGATTGCTGGTTGATTTGACGGTTTTTGCGCCATTTGCCGTGGCTTATTTATTCCTTTTTGCACCCAGCAGTGTGATGGTCGTGACGGGGTCGGGATTTTTTATTGTGATGCTCATGGGATTGGGCGTGCTCAGTGTCTTAGCCATGAAAACCAACGTGGATGCCAGCCAGATGCTGCCAGTGAACGTTTACGGTATGATGAGTTATTTAGAGCCAGCGCTGTTATTTATTTTGGCAATAACCGTATTGGGCAACCCGTTTGAATCAGCGATGGTTTATAGTTACGGGTTGATCTGGCTGGGCATTGCCTGTTTGATTGCTCACGGTGTGCGTCAATTGCGCGGTGTTCATAAAGGAATGCACATGAGAAAAATGGTTAAAACGGTGTAAAGCCTTGAATAGCACCGATTTGGCAATAAAAAAGGACGATTCAAATGAATAGTGAATCGTCCTTTTTTCATGGCACATTTAAAGGTTTTTTAACCCATCATTTAACCTAAATGCTGTTTAAAGCCGCGCTGCTTATCACGTTCCCAGTCACGGTCTTTGAGCGTTTTACGTTTGTCGTGCTGTTTCTTACCCAGTGCCAAGCCAATTTGGCATTTCACGAGTGAGTTTTTCCAATAGCAAGATAAGGGCACGCAAGCATAGCCTTTTTGATTGACGGCACCGAAGAGCTTTTCAATTTCGCGGCGATTAAGCAGTAGCTTACGCGTCCGAATGCTGTCTGGGCTTACATGCGTTGAGCTAGATAGCAGCGGCTGGATATGCGCGCCAAATAAGAAAGCTTCATTATTACGAAAGATGACATACGCTTCGGTAATCGTCATCTTACCTGCGCGAATGGCTTTGACTTCCCAGCCTTGTAATGCTAACCCTGCCTCAAACGTTTCTTCAATGAAGTACTCATGACGCGCTTTTTTGTTGGCGCAAATTTGGTTGTCAGGCTTTTTTGATTTTTTTGACATAATTTCTCCATAAGGACGGCCCAAAAAATACAGGCACCTTATCTGACTAGTCCTACTGATTCCTCACCCTAACCCCATAAATAGCATTGCCGTATAAAGGGATGATAAGACGGATGAGTCGAACCCACTATTGTAGCAAAGCCTCTGGCAAAAATGTAACTCAGCTGTTAGGACAAATGTAGCAGATAAGTATTAAGTTTGAGCAAAATTTGCTAGCATATGGCCTAATATTACCGAACATATTAGCCAAGCTATGAGCCTTCCTACTTCTTCAAAATTGCACACCAAAATTTTATACCCTGGTACTTTTGACCCCATTACCAATGGTCATGTGGACTTGGTCACACGCGCCACTAAGCTATTCGACGAGGTCGTGATCGCAGTGGCCTCAGGGCATCACAAAAAGCCTTTGTTTAGTTTCGAGGAGCGCGTCGGCTTAGTCGAGACAGTATTTGCTGATTTGCCGCAAGTATCGGTCGTGGGTTTTGAAGGGTTGCTGGTCGATTTTATGCGTGTGCAAGGGGCCACGGCAGTGTTGCGTGGTCTGCGCGCCATGTCCGATTTTGAGTATGAGTTTCAGCTGGCCAATATGAATCGTGAGCTTGATGAAAACTTTGAAGCCGTTTTTTTAACGCCATCTCAGAACTATTCATTTATCTCATCGACCATGATTCGAGAAATTGCCAAACTGGGGGGTGATGTCAATAAATTTGTCCCTCCCTGTGTCTCGCAAGCCTTTGTAGAAAAGTTGAATCTGAAGTAGATTTATGTGCTGATTATACTGACGACCACCGTTAAAAATTGTCCGTTGCGACTGATACGAGTAACACACAAAAGGAGCCAGTTATGGCGCTACTAATCACTGATGAATGTATCAACTGCGATGTCTGCGAGCCTGCCTGTCCCAATGAGGCGATCTCAGAAGGGGATGATATTTATGTCATTGACCCTAATCTGTGTACCGAATGTGTGGGTCATTTTGATGAACCGCAATGTGTGGTGATTTGTCCTGTTGATTGTATTCCTCATGACCCAAACCATGTCGAAACCGAGAGTGATTTGCTTGCCAAATACAAGCGCATTACGGGTCAATAAGTTACTAAAGAAACAGGTAGTTGACTCACTATGAAAACGATACAGGGCTGCTGGGATAAATTTGACGCAGTATCTGTCACGCTTGCGAACAGCCCATAAGAAAAATTTGCACCAGTAGCACAGCGGTATTAGCGTATCGGTTTGATTTAGAACTGACTACATATAAAAGTTGATGTAAAAGTGTTTTAGGGACAAAACGATGACGACAGACACACTTCAGTCAATGAGCGACTTTGACCAGCAGCATCTCTGGCACCCATACGCCAGCCTGCCACCGACCTATTCCAATATCGTGATTGATCATGCCGATGGGATCCATATTGTCACCCAAGGTGGCACCCGCCTTATTGATGGGATGTCATCATGGTGGGCGAGCGTGCATGGCTATAACCACCCAAAACTGAATGCCGCCATTACGGAGCAATTGGACAAAATGGCGCATGTGATGTTTGGTGGCTTGACCCATCAGCCCGCTATAGACTTGGGTAAAAAACTGCTCTCAATCGTACCTGCCGGACTTGACGCCATATTTTATGCCGATAGTGGCAGCATCGCCGTAGAAGTTGCCCTAAAGATGGCGCTGCAATATCAAATAGCCGGCAATCGTCCCAATAAGCAGCAGTTTGCCTCGACGCGTTCAGGCTATTATGGTGATACATGGCACGCGATGAGTATCTGCGATCCTATTAATGGTATGCATAGCTTGTATGGTAAGCAGTTGCCGATGCAACACTTTGTCCCTGCGCCGCCACTTGGGTTTGAGCGCGCGTTGACAGTAGAGGACCGCACTGCACTGTCTCAGTTCTTTGTAGAGTATGGCGCGCAGCTGGCGGGTTTTATTATTGAGCCAATCATTCAAGGCGCAGGCGGCATGCGTTTTTATAGCCCTGAGTATTTGCAATTACTGCGTCAACTGTGCGATGAGCATGATGTACTGTTAATTGCGGACGAAATCGCCACTGGCTTTGGCCGTAGTGGCAAACTATTTGCCTGTGAGCATGCTGGTATCAGTCCTGATATTATGAGCATTGGCAAAGCGCTGACGGGCGGCTACATGACCTTTGCAGCCACGTTATGTACCCGAAAAATCGCCGATACCATTCATAATAGTGACTATCCAGCGCTGATGCATGGCCCTACTTTTATGGGCAACCCACTGGCCTGTGCAGTCGCCTGTGCGTCGATTGACTTGATTACGTCTTATGACATCGAAGCACGTACTGCCGATATGCAACGCATTATGGAGCAACAACTTGGCGTCGCTGCAACTTTAGAGGGCGTCTTTGAGGTACGTTGTCTTGGTGCGGTCGCCGTTATCGAGTTAGAAGCCGATGTTGATATGCCCGTGTTTCAGTCTTTATTGATTGAGCACGGTATTTGGGTCAGACCATTTGGTAAACTGGTGTATATTATGCCGCCGTATGTCATCACTGATGATGAACTGATGACTTTATGCCAAGCCCTGCTAAAAGTGATACGCGTATATTTAACAAAGCAAGGTCAATGATGAGCGTTTTATTTGTTTCAGGTATCGATACCGAGATTGGCAAAACCTATGCGACAGGCATGCTTGCCAAAGCCCTCACTCAGCAAGGCGTGAACGTCATCACGCAAAAGCTGGTGCAAACAGGCGTTTCAATAAATCCAGATAACGGCACAATGAACATTGCTGATGATATTGTGACCCATCGCGAACTGATGGGGGTTGAGCTACAGCCGTGTGATCTGAATTTTACCACTTGTCCTTATCGCTATGAGAAACCCGCCTCACCGCATTTATCTGCCGTCCTTGCTAACGACGTTGTCCACCCTGAGGTGATTACCCACGCTACCAAAGCCTTACAAGTGGATTATGACATGGTGCTGCTAGAAGGGGCAGGCGGGCTGCTGGTACCGATAACCAAAGATTTATTAACGTTAGATTATATTGCGACTCAAGGATATCCTGTAATCTTGGTCACCTCAGGGCGTTTGGGCAGCATCAATCATACGTTACTCAGTTTGGAAGCCATAAAATCGCGCGGCCTCACTGTGCATAGCGTCATCTACAACCATATTCATGATGTCGACTTTAATGTTAATACAGACATTGAAATTGCCACCAGTACCATGAAGTTTTTACAAAATTATTTAGACCAGAATTATCCAAAGACGCAGTGGTTGACATTGGCTAAGCAGATGAATGATGCTTCGAACGATATGGACTTATCTTTGCCAAAAGATTTTATTTAAATTTTTCTAACGCGTTTCTAATACGTTTTCTAATACATTCGTACGTATACTAAAAATAAACCAAAAAGAGATTCCCAGCAAAGCGTGAGGTTTGCTATACTAGCGCGCTTGGTAGACTAGGCAATCGCCGCTGCACACTGGCAACAGACGAGCAGGGGAGGAAAGTCCGGGCTACATAGGGCAGCGTGCCAGCTAACGGCTGGGCAGGGTAACCTGACGACCAGTGCAGCAGAGAGGAGACCGCCTTTGGCTTATTTGATTGTCGCAAGACGTCAATGTCATCGGTAAGGGTGAAAGGGTGCGGTAAGAGCGCACCGCGTGAATGGCAACATCTCACGGCATGGTAAACTCCACGCGTAGCAAGACCAAATAGGCATCGGCATGGCGCGGCCCGCGTTCGATGCGGGTAGGTTGCTTGAGCGTATCAGTGATGATACGCCTAGAGGAATGATTGTCCACGACAGAACCCGGCTTATCGGTTTACCAAACCTTTTTATTGTTTGTGATATGAATATTTGCGCTTAATTTGAATAAAATTCATATTTTTTGCAAAAAATGCTAACTAGGGGTTGACGACTGTCACCTGTATCGGCATAATACCGATCCTTAAATGGCGATGTAGCTCAGCTGGTTAGAGCGCATGACTCATAATCGTGAGGTCAAGAGTTCAAGTCTCTTCATCGCCACCATTTATAGTAAGACTGCAGTATTTAAAAAGCCAATCCTTTGTGATTGGTTTTTTTTTGCCTAAAATAAATGAGTGTCGCAATGGTTGCTATGCGTTACTAATGTGTTAAATACTCTCTGCCCACAGTCAAGCCTTGGTTACTTCATTGGTAAATCCCCTCACTGCTAATAAAATCGCCTTACTTTATAGTGGAAAACTGCTAGAATAGCCTTTAGTTTTATTATTCTATCACCCTTAATTTAGTAGGCGCTTTGTGACTGCATTAGCCAATATTCGTAACTTTTCAATCATTGCCCACATTGATCATGGCAAGTCGACGCTTGCTGATCGTTTTATTCAAATGTGCGGTGCCTTGCAAGATCGTGAGATGCAGGCGCAAGTACTTGACTCCATGGATATTGAGCGTGAGCGCGGTATCACTATCAAAGCGCAGTCGGTCACTTTATTTTATGACCATCCTAATGGTGAGCGTTATCAGCTGAACTTTATCGATACCCCAGGACACGTCGATTTCTCTTATGAAGTGTCGCGCTCATTAGCCGCTTGTGAAGGCGCACTTTTGGTCGTTGATGCCGCGCAAGGCGTAGAAGCGCAGTCGGTGGCCAACTGCTATACGGCTGTTGATCAGGGTCTAGAGGTCATGGCGGTCTTAAATAAGATCGATTTGCCACAAGTCGAGCCTGAGCGTGTTATTCAAGAAATTGAAGACATCATTGGTATTGACGCGGTTGATGCGCCGCGAGTCTCTGCCAAGTCGGGTTTGGGCGTTGATAAGCTGTTAGAAGCGCTGGTCGAATTTATTCCAGCCCCAACGGGCGACCGTGACGCGCCCCTGCAAGCGCTAATTATTGATTCATGGTTTGATAGTTATCTAGGCGTGGTCTCTTTAGTACGCGTGCGCCAAGGAACGGTAAAAAAAGGCGATAAGATTTATATCAAATCGACCGGCGATGCCCATCCAGTCAGCTCTATCGGTGTGTTTACCCCAAAGCCCTTAGACACGGGTATTTTAGAAGCAGGTGAAGTAGGTTTTGTTATCGCTGGTATCAAAGATATTGCTGGCGCACCAGTTGGTGATACCATTACTCATTCCAAAACGCCTGATGTCGAGCGTATTCCTGGTTTTAAACAGATTACCCCGCAAGTCTATGCAGGTATGTTCCCAGTAGATGCCAATGACTTCGAAAAATTCCGTGAAGCACTACAGAAATTACAGATTAACGATGCTTCGTTATTTTTTGAACCGGATACCTCTGATGCGTTGGGCTTTGGCTTTCGTTGTGGCTTCTTAGGTATGCTGCATATGGAGATTATCCAAGAGCGCTTAGAGCGTGAATATGACTTGGATTTAATCACCACCGCACCCTCAGTGATCTATGAGATTGAAAAGAAAGACGGCGAAGTGATTTATGTGGATAATCCATCGAGATTGCCTGAGCCTAATAATATCGAAGAGTTCCGCGAGCCGATTGCCCGTTGTCAGATTTTGGTGCCGCAAGACTACTTGGGCAATGTCATGACCTTGTGTATCGAGCGTCGCGGTGTACAAGTAGACATGCGCTTTATGGGCAAGCAAGTCCAAGTGATCTTTGATGTTCCGATGGGTGAAGTGGTCATGGACTTCTTTGACCGTCTAAAGTCGGTCTCTCGTGGGTTTGCCTCACTAGATTATAACTTTGAGCGTTATCAAGTTGATAAGCTGGTCAAGGTAGATGTCTTGATTAATGGCGATAAAGTGGATGCGCTAGCGATGATTGTGCACCAAGATCAAGCGCGTTTCCGTGGCAATCAGCTAGTGACCAAGATGAAAGAGTTGATTCCGCGTCAGATGTTCGATGTCGCCATTCAAGCAGCGATTGGTAGCCAAATTATTGGTCGTAGTACGGTCAAAGCCATGCGCAAAGATGTTTTAGCCAAGTGTTATGGTGGCGATGTCTCACGTAAGAAAAAGCTATTGTCTAAGCAAAAAGCGGGCAAGAAACGTATGAAGCAAGTGGGGAACGTAGAAATCCCGCAAGAAGCCTTCTTAGCGGTATTACAAGTGGATAGTTAATACTTGTCTCTATCTTATTTGATTTTTGCACATAATACGTCAAGTGTGGTTGGTCTTATCGTCAAAGCTGTGAGATAAGCCGCTCTTTAATAGGCAATTTGGTATGGATTTTGATTTTAATTTAATTTTAGTGCCGTTGACTATAGGCTTAGGGATTGTTTGGCTATTAGATAAGTTGGCGCTCAAACAGCGTAAAACTCGTGGCCGTGGTCATGAAAGTTTGCTAGTACGCTGGGCTTATGACTTTTTCCCCGTACTGGCCGTCGTATTAATAGTGCGCTCGTTTTTGATTGAGCCTTTTAATATTCCTTCATCTTCTATGGTACCGACTTTATATACTGGCGACTTTATTGCGGTTAATAAGTACGCCTATGGCGTGCGACTACCGCTGACGTATAATAAGGTTTTGGATACGGGCGAACCTGAACATGGTGATGTAGCCGTATTCCGTTATCCTGAAAATCCGAGTATTTATTATATCAAGCGTGTGATTGGCTTGCCTGGCGATACTGTCAGCTATGATCAAGGCACACTGGCGATCAATGATGTGCCAGTTGAGACTAAACCGGTAACTTTTGCGGCAAATACTGAATTGACCTCACAGCTTTATTTACCAGGTCAAATTGGTCCAGGACAAGTGCTTACAGAAGAAAGCGCTGCCGCGCTGGGGCAGCAAGAAGAGAAAGAAGCGAGGTACTTTGAAGAGACGCAAGGTGACAACAAGCATCTGGTGCGCTACTTAGATGGTATGAATAGCTCGCAGTACGCGCCGTTTTTACAACAGCAATCGCCAGAGGTGGTGAGTTCAGAAGGGACGAGTTGGCGCATTCGTGTGCCAGAAGGCCAGTATTTTGTCATGGGTGACAACCGTGATCGCAGTGCTGATGGTCGTTTCTGGGGCTTTGTGCCTGATGAGAATTTAGCTGGTAAGGCGGTATATATTTGGATGCATAAACCACCTGGGCTAAATTTACCAACCTTTACCCGTAATGGTACGATTGATTAAGTGTATAAGAAGCTCTATTGGTTGAGTTAACGATAATAATTTTGTGCTAATATTGTTGCTGTTTAATCAGCGATTACCTAGCACCTAGGTATCCAAAAACAGTCATTTACCAGTAGAGAGAGACTATAATGCAGCAATTATCTGGTTTGTCCACGCAGCGTGGTGCTAGTGTGACGAGCATCGTTTTAATCATTATCGTTTTGGGTATTGCTGCCAAATTAATCATTGCTATCGTACCGGCTCAGATTGGCGATTATCAATTGAGCAAGACCTTAAGCGCTCAGCTTAAAGAGTCAAATAAAAACAATGAGACGGCCAAGCAGTTCGTTGAACGGGTCAATAAACAGTTATCTATCAATGGTGACTATGACACCAAGGCAGAAGACGTCTTTACTTTTACTGATAAAAAAACGGGACAATTGGCGATTCATAAACAGTACGCCGTCACCAATACCTTTTTTGGCAATGTTGATATCGTCAATCGTTTTGAAGGTGACATCGAGATGGCAACAGCAGAATAACGAAAGAGAGCGTTCATTTTTTTCGTAACCAACCACTAACTACGATTACTTATTAAACCAGTAAAACAGAAGGGATAACCATAAGCCTCGCATGAAACCAACTTCGCAGCACTCCCAAGCGGTTCCTACTTCCCAAAAAAATAGCACGTCTGTTGATACGCTTGTTAGCGCAGAATTTATTCAGCGTTTAACGGTATTAACACGCAAATTAGGCTATGTGTTTAATGATGTGAGTCTCCCAAAACTTGCATTGACACACCGCTCATTTGATAGCAAAAAAAACTATGAGCGCTTAGAGTTTTTGGGAGATGCGCTTTTAGGGATGATTGTGGGTGAAGCTTTATACCATCGTTATCCTAGCCAAAATGAAGGGCGGCTTACTCGCATGCGCGCGACTTTGGTGCGTCAGGAGTCATTGGTTATTATTGCCCAAAATCTCGAGCTTTCTAATCACCTCATATTGGGGATAGGGGAGCGCAAGGGCGGTGGTCGCAATCGTGCCTCTATATTGGCGGACGCTGTGGAGTCGTTAATCGGAGCGATCTACTTAGACAGCCAAGATATGGAGATTACGCGTCACTGTGTGCTCTCGTGGTACGGGGATTTAATTGATAGCGTGAATGATCAAAAAGCATTAAAAGATGCCAAGAGCCGACTGCAAGAATGGCTACAATCTAAGCAGTTTGATTTGCCCCATTACGAGCTGATGGAAACGCGTGGTAACGCGCCGCATCAAATTTTTGTCGTACGTTGCCATGTTAATATCAATAACTGTCCTGACATTACTGAATCTGGTGAGAGCCGCCGCATCGCCGAACAAAAAGCGGCAGAGCTTATGATCAATCAATTACACAAACTGCCAGGTTCAGCCAAAAAGCGCTCTTAATGGGTATAAATTTCGCGGCAAACCTCACTTTACATTTACGATATCTTTCTAAGTGGTTCTTACTTTAGTAAGCACTTATTCTATTTATATTAAATGTTACTTATTTTAAAACCTCAAATATTTCCCAGCCGATAACGGTGTCATTTTTTTAGTGCGGATATACCCAATCCACTATGAAATGCCGTTTGGCTGGTTATAAACTCTACAGGATTAACCTATGAGCAATCGTACTGATGTGCCATCAAATAATGAAGACAGTACCAACGATATGATCAAAAAAACAGAGACGCATCCAAGCCAAGATGATGCTCTAACGAATGACACTCTAACGAATGCTGCTCTAACGAATAAGAGTATCGATCAGTCAGAAGATATATCGCTAGAAAATGACATGGCAATTGAAGAGTTCTTTGCCCCAAGCGGTCATACGCGTATGGCTGATGATTTTAAGTCTGGCTATGTTGCCATCGTTGGGCGACCAAACGTTGGCAAGTCGACCTTGATGAATCACTTACTGGGTCAAAAGCTATCTATCACTTCACGTAAACCGCAAACGACTCGTCACCGTATCCATGGTATTTTGTCAAACCATGAGATGCAGGCTGTGTTTGTTGATACGCCTGGTATCCACCGTAATGAAGTGCGAGCTATTAATGAGCGCATGAATAAAGCCGCCGTATCGGCCCTAGTAGACGTGGATTTGGTGTTGTTCGTTGTCGACTCAGACCAGTGGCGTGATGATGATTTACTAACGTTACAAAAGCTTGGCGATACGGACTTAACCGTGGTGCTGGTGATTAATAAATCGGACACCTTAAAAGATAAAGGCAGCGTGTTGCCGCTGATTGAGACCTTTAACGACAGTTTTGACTTTGCCGATATCGTGCCAGTATCTGCGTTAAAAAACCAAAACCTCGATCGCCTGCAAGAAGTGATTGCGTCTCATCTACCAGTTGCGGCACCTATCTATGATACCGAACAGATCACTGATCGCTCAGAGCGTTTCTTGGCCAGTGAGATCATCCGCGAAAAAATCATGCGTAGTGCGGGTGATGAAGTGCCCTATGATTTAACGGTACAGATTGATGCGTTCAAGGATGAGCCTGCCCATACTGATCCAAAAACAGGTCGTCCACGTAAGGCTTGTACGTTTATTGACGCGACTATTTATGTCGAACGCAGTGGTCAAAAAGCCATCGTCATTGGTGATAAAGGCCAGCGTATTAAACAAGTCGGGATGGACGCTCGTAAAGACATGGAACAACTTTTTGATAAAAAAATCATGCTGACACTGTGGGTGAAGGTGAAACGCGGCTGGTCTGATGACGAACGTGCGTTGACCAGTCTGGGATACTGATAGTGATTGAATAACCGCCTTTTTACGATCGTATAAAGGCTTGATGCTGAGGTAATAAAAAATGCGTAATGAAGCGTTAATCGGTTATTTATTACATCAGCGCCCCTACCAAGAAAAGCGTGCCTTGTATTATCTTTTTTCTCAGCAGCATGGTGTGATACATGGCGTGGGGAAAAAGGGCGCACCACTGTTTATGCCTTTACAGCTCTTTGCCACAGGTCAACGTGATTTAAAGACATTCAGCCAAATTGGTGTCGCATCGCAAACGACTACCCAGACAGATGAGACGCAAAAAGACAGTGTGCCCAACACGTTCGGGGCGGTATTAAGCGCTAGGCCTTATGAAAATATTACCGGTCAGCAGCAGTACTCAGCGTTGTATTTGAATGAAATATTATGGCGCTTGCTACCCACTGAAGACCCAATGCCAGTATTGTGGCAGCATTATGAGAACAGTTTACGGCAACTTAGGCAGCCTTTAAGCGCCAATGAGTTACGGTTGTGTTTACGGCAGTTTGAGCATCATTTATTTAACGAGCTGGGTTTTACGCTCACGCTCACGCACGACAGTGTCGAGGATGTTATTGCTTCCGATTGCTGTTATCGTTTTTTGCCTGATGTTGGCTTAGTACCTGTCTTTCAGAATAATAGACAGTCTGAGCATTTAGAGAGTGCTACTGGACAAACGGTTCTGATGGGTACTGACATTATCCAGATGGCAAAATTGGGCATTACTGAAGCCACGCTAAATCACTGGTCAAAACTACATCGACAGCTGATTGATCATTTGCTTGAGTATCAACCACTACAAAGTCGTTTGCTATGGCAACAGCAGCAGCGTTACCAACAGTAAAGAGAATATTTGCTGAGTAGCACCGCTGTTAAATTAAGGTCATGTGAAGTCATGTGAAATAGTACCTTTTTATCATTACATATAAGTCAACTGAGTATCGTTATCAAAAGGATTTCTTATGCCCCCCTCTGCGTTACCTCTATCGGAAAAGACCTCACGAAAACCTTTATTAGGGGTGAACATTGACCATGTAGCCACTTTGCGTCAAGCACGCGGGGTCAACTATCCCAGTCCTTTGGATGCTGCTTTACTCTGTGAGCAGGCAGGTGCAGATGGCATCACCATACACTTGCGCGAAGATCGCCGTCATATTCAAGATTCAGATGTGTATGAGATAGCGGCGCAGTTGACCACCAGAATGAATCTAGAGATGGCGGCAACCAATGAGATGCTGGCAATTGCTAATAAAGTAAAACCATTTTGGGTGTGCTTAGTACCGGAAAAGCGTGCAGAGCTGACGACAGAAGGCGGGCTTGATGTGGCAGGGCAGGTAACTTGGTTAACAGAATATATTAGCCAGTTACAAGCTGCAGGCAGTAAAGTGTCTTTGTTTATTGATCCTGAAGAAACACAAATTGCTGCCGCCGTAGATTGCGGCGCAGATGCTATTGAGTTGCACACAGGTGCTTATGCAGAGGCGGGCTTGGCAGGCAACATAGACGTGCAAAATGCTGAGCTAAAACGAATCAAACAAGCAGTCGTCAGTGCCCAACGTATAAATAACAAACTTTTAATTAACGCCGGTCATGGTCTGACACGTGATAATGTCAGGGCTATTGCGCAAATTGAAGGCATTTATGAGTTAAACATCGGTCATGCGCTCATTGCAGATGCTATATTCGTGGGGATCGAGCAAGCGGTCATTATGATGAAAAGTGCGATGTACAAAGTCAACTAAAACATAATACGTGCCAATCTTGCTATTCTTACTATTGATCACATTTCGTGGGATGATTTTCGTTAAGTTTTTGTCTAATCCTGCCCGATTGACTAAAAGATATTAAATACATTGCGTTATTATAAGCCACGGTTGGACAGTATTTGATATGACCGAAGTGCCCTCGCGGTTTTCCACTATCACCCCAAAATTTGATGTAGTGACGCCTGCCTCCTACGCGCAAACTCAGCTTCGCGTATTTAGGATTCAAAGCGCGTTGCCTTATTAAAAGATCTGTTTGAGCATCAAAATTTTTATTGTCGTTTTTGTCTATAAACAATAAAAGTGTCTTATCGCTGTCTCTGTGGCAGCGCCCGCCTGCGTTAGACAGACAAACAATGATATTCTGTCTTCTGATATAACTCTCCGTTTTTGCCAAGGTAAGTGAGTTTTCTACCTGATTTTTAATACGTTTGGCTTCCATACGCGCTAACTGTGTACGAATAGCGGGAGCTGCAATCGTCATTATAATCGCCAATACCGCTATGGTGACAATCAGCTCAACCAAGGTAAAACCTTGCCTTCCTTTATACCTATAAGCGCTCATGTCTACTGAGAGAATTTGGCTCACTGTAAAATGATAGCGAAAGGCCGTATAGATCTGAGTTCCATATTGCCAAAGTCTGTGACGAACCAAACCACTCTTACCTAAAGGTAATATGAGTAAGATAGAGGTAGAGAGTTTTCTATCACTTAACGATGTCTTATCAAGCGGGGTCATAAGGTTTTATTACCTATGAGAAGGAGTTTGGTGCCATACAATAGAGCAAGCTCATTTTTTAGCGTTGTCTCTCTAGTTATCTTTTCATCTAAACATTTTGAAATAGACTTGTAAGGACATAGCAATGTGTAGATCTAAAGCAAAAAACAACTAGGCTATAGGGTGAAATAATGTTGACTTATATAATATAAACAGAATATATGTCTACTGTCAAAAAATGTTTCAATTAGTGAAGGAAAGGTTTTAGTAATAGAGAAAAATTACTAACTATATTAAAATAAGCGCAGACAATAGATAGTTTTAAGACTGCTATCTCTTGTGAACTGACATACAAAAGATAAAAAGCGTAAGGTGTGTTAGTTCTAGGTAACTTCAGCAGGTTATTGTGTTTTAGTTACAACATTATCGTGTAATAATGTGTAGCTCGTTAACGAAAAAAGTTGTAAACTGAATTGATAATCGCTAAGCTACTTCTTAATTGGTTTTGCTTTGTAACTTAAAATGCGTAAAAGATGTCTACTTTAGAATGTCTTGAAAATCGGTTTTGCTTCACGCATCACTAAAATTATCCTTTGGAGGAAGTCCATGAAATTGAATAAAATTGCTCTAGCTTTGGTTGCCGTAACGGCTGCTCCTTTAGCAGCGAATGCTGGCGTTACTATTAGCCCACTATTGTTAGGTTATCACTACAGCGAAGCAGCTGATGATGATCAAGCTGAACTATTAGGAGACTATAGCGGTAACGGTAATAGCTACTATAAAGAAGACGGTTTATACACAGGTGCTGCACTAGGTATCGAGCTAACGCCTTCTACTCAGTTTCAAGTAGAATATGGTGTGTCAAACACTGATGCTATTGCTAGCAATGATGTTACTCCTGGCAATGCTTCTGGTTCTTACGACGCTGAACAAGAAATGATTTCGGGTAACTTCTTAATCGGTACTGAAGAGTTTACTGGTTATACTGACAACGCGCTTAAGCCATATGTATTGGTTGGTGCTGGTCAGTCTAAAATTGAAATCGAAGATGCGGCTGGTGATAAAGTTAGTGGCACTAAAGATACTATCGGTAACCTAGGTCTAGGTGCTATGTATCGCATTAACGACGCGCTAAGCCTACGTGGTGAAGCTCGTGCGATCCATAACTTTGATAACAACTGGTGGGAAGGCATGGCTTTGGCCGGTCTAGAAGTTGTATTGGGTGGCCATTTAGCGCCTACGGTAGCAGTACCACCAATGCAAGAGCCAGTAGTTGACACTACGCCAGTAGTAGTTGTTGAGTCTGATCTTGATTCTGACGGTGATGGCGTACCTGATAGCATCGATGCATGCCCAGGCACTCCAATGAATGTGGTTGTTGATGAGCGCGGTTGCCCAGTACCAGTAGATATTACTGATGAGCTGAAAATGGAACTACGTGTGTTCTTTGATAACGACAAATCAGCTATCAAAAACCAGTACAAGCCTGAAATCGCTAAAGTAGCAGAGAAGATGCGCGAGTATCCTAACTCTACCGCACGTATCGAAGGTCATGCTTCTAAAACTGGTCCTTCAGCACGTTACAACCAACGTCTGTCTGAAGCTCGTGCCGTTGCCGTTAAATCTATGCTAACTAACGAATTCGGTATTGCTCCAAACCGTCTATCAACCGTTGGTTATGGTTATGACAACCCAATCGCGCCAAACGACACTGAAGAAGGCCGTGCTATGAACCGTCGTGTTTATGCCATCATCACTGGTGACAAAACAATGACTGTTGAACAAACTAAAGACATGGTTGTTCAGTAAGTAATAACCAATTGGTTATGTAGTCAAACATGAAGTTACAAAAAAAGCTGCCCATTGGGTGGCTTTTTTTATTTATGTATTGATATAAGCAAGTTATTACATAAATTTATGAAGCAATAATGTTATACTAGCTGCCCAAACATTCTGTAAATTGACAGAATGTACTTTAGCATAGCTATCTGTATGATGAATTAATCAGTGTAGATACTTGATTGTATTGAAGTTGTTTGATTAACTGCCCTATTGTGCCGTTGTCAAATTTAGGTATTCAATGTCTAACTGATTTATGATAAAAGTTTATCCAGCGGCGCTTACTGCTACTGCATTTTTTTAAGACGAAACGAGCATTTTATATGGCGAACGATATCAAACACCTGCGTAACATTGCAATTATTGCCCACGTTGACCACGGTAAAACAACTTTGGTTGATAAGTTATTACATCAGTCTGGTACTTTTGGCGACCGTGCAAACATTGCTGAACGTGCAATGGATTCAGGCGATATTGAGCAAGAACGTGGTATTACTATTTTGGCTAAAAACACAGCCATCCGCTGGACAGATCAAACTTCAGAAACTGAATACCGTATCAATATCGTCGATACCCCAGGTCACGCCGATTTCGGTGGTGAAGTTGAGCGTGTCATGTCGATGGTTGACTGCGTACTTCTAGTGGTTGATGCGGTTGATGGTCCAATGCCTCAAACTCGTTTTGTCACGCAAAAAGCATTCGAGCAAGGCCTAAAGCCGATTGTGGTTATCAATAAAATTGACCGTCCGGGCTCACGTCCTGATTGGGTCATGGATCAAATTTTTGATTTGTTTGACAACCTAGGGGCCACAGATGAGCAGTTGGATTTCCCAGTTGTTTATGCCTCAGCGTTGAATGGTATTGCAGGTCTAGAAGCCGATGATTTAGCTGATGACATGACACCACTTTTCAAAACTATTGTCGATGTTGTACAGCCTCCACAGGTTGATGCAGATGCACCGTTCCGTATGCAAATCTCAAGCCTCGACTACAATAGCTTCGTCGGCGTTATTGGTATTGGTCGTATTCAGCGCGGTAAGGTTAAAACCAATACACAAGTTACTGTCATTGATAAGCATGGCAAAACGCGTAATGGTCGTATCCTAAAAATCATGGGCTATCATGGTCTGGATCGTATCGAAGTAGAAGATGCACAAGCGGGCGACATCGTTTGTATCACAGGTATTGATGCTCTTAATATCTCAGATACTATCTGTGATCCTAATCACGTTGAAGCATTACCAGCGCTAACGGTCGATGAGCCAACTGTCTCTATGAACTTCCAAGTTAATAACTCACCTTTTGCTGGTCGTGATGGTAAGTTTGTGACTTCACGTAATATTCGTGAGCGTCTTGAGCGTGAGTTGATTCATAACGTGGCGCTGCGTGTAGAAGACACAGAATCTCCTGATAAATTTAAAGTATCAGGTCGCGGTGAGCTTCATTTGTCTGTACTTATTGAAAACATGCGCCGTGAAGGTTTTGAGCTGGGTGTTTCAGGTCCAGAAGTTATTGTCAAAGAAGTTGATGGTAAGCTGCAAGAACCATATGAAAATGTTGTCTTTGATATCGAAGAAGAGCATCAAGGTTCTATCATGGAGCAGGTTGGTCTACGCAAAGGCGAGATGACTAACATGGAGCTGGATGGCAAAGGTCGTATGCGTATTGAAGCTACGATGCCAGCACGCGGTCTGATTGGTTTCCGCTCAGAGTTTTTGACGCTGACTTCAGGTAGTGGCATCATGACGTCAAGCTTCTCACATTACGGTCCGCAAAAGATCGGTGATGTGGGTGGTCGCTCTAACGGTGTATTGGTTTCTATGGCCAATGGTACTTGCCTAGGCTTTGCCCTGTTTAACCTACAAAAACGCGGTAAATTATTCGCTGAGCCACAGCTTGAAGTTTACGAAGGTATGATTGTTGGCCTGAACTCGCGTAACGATGATATGACGGTCAACCCAACGACTGCTAAACAGTTGACCAACGTACGTGCTAGTGGTACTGATGAAGCGTTGACGTTGACGCCAGCTGTCAAGTTCACTCTTGAGCAGGCGCTTGAATTCATTCAAGACGATGAGCTCGTGGAAGTAACGCCAAAAGCCATACGTATCCGCAAACGCTATTTGACCGAAAGTGAGCGTAAGCGTCATGGTCGTAGTAAAAAAGGTGCTTAATAGTTTGGCTTAATAAGAGTCAAGCAACAAAAAAAGGCTAACGCGATGTTAGCCTTTTTTTATTGTCGATTGATAAAGTTGCAGCTTTTAAATCATACGTACCGTTTAAAAACTTCTAAAAGAGCAAATCGCTTATGGAGTGACTATCACATAATCATTAGTGTTAATCAAAATCTCTGATGGTTGGTCAACAACGATACGTACCACATTATCATTAGTGGCTTGTGATTTATAATAATTGTCTTCGGCAACAGTACAACCTAGACAACGGCCCATCGCATCCCAAGGCTCTACAAATAATTTCTGCTGCGCCTGATCGGCATTACCCCCGATAAGCGAGAAGGGTAGACTGACAAGATAGGCGGCAGTACCAGCAACGGCATTGACAAGTTGTAGCGGCTTACCTACAACCGTATCCACCACCATAGTCTCATACGAAGGACCAAAGTCTGTTTCATCAATTTCTATGGCTGCCAAGGCAGGCTGCGTACTAGCGGCCAATAAACTTAAACTTGCAGCTACAGTAAAAACTTTCTGTTTAACTGAGCGTTGGTTCTTGGCTTTAACCGTCATAACGATGTCCTAAAATTCATAAGGGGTATGATTACTGACTGCTGCCGTTGCTATGCACAAACAGTATAAAATAATAGGTAGACTGATATTACAGGCAACCAAAAAAGCTGCACGACTTATGTAGCTGTTAGCACTATTAAAGCAAGATGTACGTGAATAAGCAACAAAAATGCGTACTATGTAGCGAGCGTAATAAAAAAGGCAGAACGTTTAAACGGAAGTATTTAGTTGTTATGGTCAATACTGAATAAAATGGATACACGATACTATGCTGCGCGACTGGTTCAACTTTTTCTGGCTTGCTGTGCCTACGCCGACAGAGGCCACAAAAAATTTATCCCAGCCCCGTGTATCTCTTTTATATTAATCTGACTATATAACAGGCTACCCATGTTTAGGGTGCCATAGACATACATTGCTAAAACAGCCTTTAGATGAGTGGTTGACAGTTGGCACAGTAAACACTAGCGCGGCCATTTAGCTTGATGTTCTCAAGTACTGTACTACAATGCGGACAAGTCTCACCTTGCTTGCCGTAAACGTTTAATGTCTGTTGGAAATAACCTGTTTGGCCACTTGCTACCGTGAAGTCTCGTAGGGTTGACCCTCCAAGCTCTATGGCTTTTTGTAAGATTGCCTTAATATGGGCAACCAACACAGTGAGCTGATCGTAAGACAGGTGATGGGCAGGGGTAGCAGGATGGATCCCTGACAGATACAAACTTTCGGTCGCATAAATATTCCCAACCCCAACCACAATTTGTTGTTCCATAATGACAGATTTAATGGGGCGGGTAATGGGCTGTGGTTTCTTTAATTTGGTTTTACGGCCTATTTTATCAGTGTCATCTATATCAGCTGTATTTGTGCGTTGGATGAACTGATATAAATAGTCTGCAGTAAACTCATCCGCCAATGGTTCGGGGCCTAGATGATCTAACAGCTTCGTCCCATAATCCTTATACCATAAAACTGAGCCAAAACGTCTGGGGTCATAATAGTGTAGCTGCGACTTTGTGTTGTCCACGTCACTAAACACTATCACCAAATGGTCGTGTTTACGTGTATCAGTACCGTCACTGTGCTGCTGTAAGCTACCTGACATTCCTAAATGCACTAAGAGCTGACGCGGTAATAATGTTCCTGCTTGCGCAGCAGTGCTGTCATCCTTAGGTGCTAATGGCAGAAAGTTCAGTATTAAATACTTCGCTCGACGCTCGACACTGTCTAATGTGTAATGAACCAAGCTATCCAAGTCATCGGGCATAGACCAGCGTAGCTTTGGTTGAAATACTTTTACATCGATGACGCGTTGCCCTAACAATGGTGCAAGGCTTGTCTTAGTGGTTTCTACTTCTGGCAATTCAGGCATGGTGTTTTTATAAGAACTCTATTTTAAATAAATGTAGGGTAAAGCAGGGCTACTTAGGCGACAGCACGCCGTGCATGTAAGATACCGTGCTGTTGCTCCAATTTGGCGAGGAGTTTAGATAAATGTGCCAATCCTGAAACTTCGATATGAAATTTTAAAAAGGCGATATTATCATCATTGCTCAGTGTCTCAACTTGACGAATATTCACGTTTTCTTTGTCAATAATCTGTGTCAAATCACGCAATAATCCTCGTCTATCATAGGCTTCTACGTGAATATCAACCGGTTGATAGCGGCCAGATTGAACCCGCCAAGCCGCCTCTATTTCGCGCTCAGGGTCACGCTCTATAAGGCGTAAGTACTCAGGGCAACCGCGGTTATGGACACTGACACCCCGTGACAAGGTGATATAGCCAGCAATCGGCTCACCGTGCACAGGATGGCAGCAGCCTGCTAAGTTGATTTCAATATTATCCAGACCATCGATACGAATTTTATACGCATCAAGTTTACCTGCGTCTCTGGTATCCGTATTTGGCACAAAACTTTCTGGCGGAATCTCAGGCTCTAGATGTAGTTGCCGAGAAATATGGCTGGTGAGCTGGTTGAGACCAATGTCACCCGTGACCAGTCCAACGATAATATCATCGGTATTATTGACATGAAAATGCTGAGTGTAATCGTTTAAATCAATGCTGTTTGGATGCACTGACAATCGCTCGAGCTCTTTGCTGAGCATTTGACGGCCAATCTCGATATTTTTATCGCGATCTTGCTTGTTAAACCATTGACGCAGTTTCGAGCGCGCGCGGTTGGTATGGATGTAACCGAGTGACGCAACCAGCCAGTCGCGATTGGGCTCGCGTGACGCCTTGGTAATAATTTCAACTTGTTCGCCAGTTTTGAGCTGGTAGGTCAGGGGCACATAGCGCTGATTGACTCGAGCCGCTTGCGCACGATTACCAACTTGCGTATGTACGTAATAGGCAAAATCAAGGACGGTTGCGCCTTTTGGCAATTCGGTAATATCGCCATCACGACTGAAGATATAAATGCGTTCGAGCTCATCAAAATCAACGACTTGCTCTTCTTCATCAAACCCCATGTCATCTATTTCTTCGCCTGTTAGTAACGACGAGCGCGGTTGATTGCGCGTTTCATTATTGATAGATAGGAGCTGACGCAAGGAGCTGATTCTTTGATTAAGATAGTTGTCCTGTTTCTTCTTCAGGCCTTCTTTATAATTGACATGCGCACACATGCCAAGCTCGGCCTCAAAGTGCATTTCATGAGTGCGAATCTGTACTTCAAGTGACTTATTCTCAGCAATAACCGCTGTATGTAGTGAGCGATAACCATTAGATTTGGGGTTAGTGATGTAGTCATCAAACTGCTCGGGGATATAACGCCATAAACCATGGACCAAGCCGAGCACGTGATAACAATCTGAGGGGTTATTGACCAAGACCCGCAGCGCACGAATGTCATAAAGCTGATCAAACGATAAGCCTTTGAGCTTCATTTTTCGGTAGATAGAATAGATGTGCTTCACGCGTCCAGAAACTTCACCTTCGATATTGGCGTCCAGCAATGCTTCATTCAACTTGTCTTGCACGCGTTGAATATAGGACTCACGTTCGCTACGTTTTTCAGACAGTAGTTTGGCAATTTCTTTATAGCGCTGGGGGGCCAGATAACGAAAAGCTAAGTCTTCAAGCTCCCATTTGAGCTGGGCGATGCCCAGTCGATGCGCTAACGGGGCATAAATAGTCATGACTTCGCGTGCGACGCGGCTTTGCCGTTCTTCATTAGAGAAGGTCAACTCGCGCATGGCAAAGGTACGTTCAGCCAGCTTGATCAGTACGACGCGCACGTCATTGGTAACAGAAATCAGCATGCTATAGATATTGGATAGCTGATCTCGTTGATTGTTTACAAAGTGGTCTTCTAAGCGTTTGTTACTTTCAATAATCTCAGACAGCTTACCCATGGCTAAGGTGTCTTTGACCAAAGTCGATATATCCGCACCGAAGTTTTTTTCGATATCAGCGAGGCTAATAATGGACTTACGCGCGCTGCGGTATAGCATAGCCGCGACAAGAGCATCTTCATCTTGATAAAGATAGGTCAGTATGTCCGTCATACCAATACCCGTCACATAAGCACCTGAGCGCTCAGATTCACTGGTATTCATATGACTGCGAATAAACTCACAAGCAGCGCTTAGGTTAGGAACGGACTCTTGGCCGATACGCTTGGCGACATTGTCTAACCAAGTCGGAATGTCAATATTGACCTGATCTAAATCAACCGCCTCCAGCTCTTGTTTTGAGAGTGTATTATTCTCATCTAGAAGCGGGTTGTCAGAATACTCGTTCTCAAGTTTTGGGTCATGACTATGAAAAGCATGTAATGCTGAGCGATCAAAAGTGGTGTGTAGCTTGTGAGTGGATAGCTGGTATTTGATATCGAGGGGGATTTGGGCATAGCTATTGGCAGACTGATGAGAGCGTTGGCTCGCCACCAGTTGTGCCGCTAGTGCTGCGCTATCGGCTTGCGTGGTCTGTCCATCCACTAGTGGTAATCCTTCACGAATCTTTACCATAGCCGACTCCTCTTAGCTATATTGAGTTAATTATAACCTCATTTACTACGCAAAAACCTCGAAGTGACACTCATAAAGTGTCAGCTACAAACCACTACAACTGCTAAAAATTGTGATTCTTAGCAGCTATAGAATACGCGAAAAATATATAAAGTTATGAGTGCAAACGTTCACTAAGTTTTCATTCAACAAACATAGGAAGATTGTTTGCTATTATCTCATTTTAAGGGGACAAATCAAGCGAGGCTATGTAATGTCTGTTGTGAATCAGGATAAAGAGCCGTCATTTATTAGCCTAGCTTAACCCAATTTTGGTCAAGCATTAGTGACTATAAACACGGCTATTTATCGTTTTGGCCAGCTTAGGTAAAGCAGAAAAGCATTAAACTGCTATTTTTTCAAAGCGAGCAATGGACTCAACATGCCCTGTGTGGCAAAACATATCCATCACGCCAGCGTGAGTCAAACGATAGCCTTGCTCTAACAGTGCTTTGGTATCGCGGGCGAGCGTTGCTGGGTTGCAAGACACATAAACGATGCGTTCAGCATTAAATTTTGGCAAATACTGCATAATCTCCCAAGCACCAGAGCGCGGTGGGTCAATCAGTAGCGCATCAAAGCCTTGGTTGGCCCAAGGTTTGTCCGTACAGTCTTGTGTCAAGTCTTGGCTATAAAACTCAGTATTATTGATGCCGTTGCGACGTGCGTTATCAGCGGCGCGTGCCGTCATCGCTTCGCTACCTTCGACCCCGACCACCGAGCCGGTTTCCCCAACGAGGCGCGCTAGTGGCAAGCTAAAATTGCCCAGTCCACTAAACAGATCCAGTACGCGCTCACCTGCTTTTAAATCCAACAAGTCACAAGCAAGCTTGGTCATTTGACGGTTGACAGATAAGTTGACTTGGGTAAAGTCAGTCGGAATAAATTCAAATGTCAGATCGTACTCTGGCAGTTGATAATACAAGCGTCCAAACTGCTGGCTCATATCGTCAGCGTCCGTCAAGGCGATGCGCTCAATACTGTCGACGCCTTTGGACTGTAAATACAGCTGCCAGTGACGCGCTGCAAAAAATGTCTTTAACTTATCAATGTCAGCATCTGATAACGGCGCCAAGTTTCGCACAATCAGGGCAACAGGTTGATCGCCATCGGGTAGCTCCGGTATTTGCTCACCCATTGCCAATTCAAGCTGAGCAATTTTGTCACGGCTCTCTAAGGTGCTAATCAGCGATTTTAGATTTTCAATCTCAAAACCAATACGGGGATCTAAGATATGACACTCATTTAACTCTGCTAAGAAGTTACTTGAGCGCTCGCGGAAGCCGACTAGAGCCGTCTCTTTTTTGACGACATAACGTACGCCAAGACGAGCTTTGGTGCGATAACCCAGGCGATCGCCAACGACTGGCTCAAGCCAATGGTCAGGCGCTATATTGGCTTGATGTAGGAGCATTTCAGCCAAGACGGACTGTTTAAAATTGATCTGTCCTGTAGGCTCCCAATGCTGCAAATTACAACCACCACAGACCCCGAAGTGCGGGCAGGGCGGTACGGCGCGTTCAGGGTTTGGGTTTGCAGTGATGCTAATAGCGTCACCTTCTTCAAAGCTGTTGCGCACGTTGGTCAGTCTAACCATCGCACTTTCACCGGGTAGTGCAAAGCTCACAAAGACTTTTTTGCCATGCTTGTCCTCGATATGACCGTCCGTTGTCCCAAAGCCGTTACCATATACGGCAACGCCGCGACCATCATGCGATAAGCCATCTACTGTAAAAGGTAATGGCTCAGCGTCTTTTAGACGACGACGCGTTTTTGATGAGGGTTTAGACTTTTTCTTATTAGGAGGAATGGCAATCGTTTGGGTATCGCTGGCTTTTTGCGTCGCATCAAGCGTTGTAGATGTTTTTGAATCGGTGGGTTGCATAAACATGCCTTAATGATAAATGATAAATAACTAAAAAATGAAGATGAAAGCCACTAAAAGCCGCTATGTGTCACGCGGTTTTTTATGTGTTGGGCGCAGTTGACCAATCAGCAATGAAGTCTTGATGGCGAGCACTGCCATCTGCTTGGGTATAGTTGACCAAATAATCATGGCTTTGCTGCTGCCAAGCAGTAAAATCTGCTGAGGACAACTGACCGGTTAAACGCAACCAGCGCAGATAGATCAGCCAAGTATTCATGACATCAGACTCACAATATATTGATAGCGTCTGCCAATCACCCTTGCTGACGAGATCGCCAACCATACTGCCATCGACATCTGTCTTACCGGGGAGCCCATACAAACTGGCCACCACATCCATCGCTTCTCGGCGACTGGCACCGTACTGACTAAACCTGTCCATCAAATCAAGATGGCGAGTGTGGAAACGATTGACGTAATTATCAAATCGCATGTTTTTGATACGTTCGCCTTCTTCAAACAACCAAGGGGCTGACAAGTCATACTGCATGGCGCGATATATCAGCACCGGAATATCAAAACCCGAGCCATTCCAGCTGATGAGCTGAGGCAGTGTTTCAATGTCACTAAACGCCCGAAAAAATTTGGCTAGAATGTCTTTTTCGTTAAACTTATCTGCGGTCAACGAAAATAACGATAACTTACCCTCTTTGATATAAAGCGCAGAAATACAAACGATGCGCTGCAATGGTAAGCGCATAAAATCATGGCCAGCCTCTTGCGTACGTATCGCAGTCAATGCACTTAGCGCATCTGCATCATTGAGCGCTGCCAACTGGGGATAGATACGGCGAGCTGCATCAACATCAGCGACAGTCTCAATATCAAAGACTAAGATAGGGTCGGATGGTAGGGCTTGTGGCATAGGTGGTCCTGACTATTTATAAGCTTACAATGAATCCACTATAAAGAGTGACGATGCTAACTGCGCTTGGAGTATGACATGTATGTCTGCACTCGGTTGCTTTGTACGTTTTTTAAGTGGATTCAACAATATTGGGCGGTGTTGTCTGGCGTTAGTTAACGTTTGCACTATTATCGACATTGCTATCATCAACATTGTACAAACCCGTCGACAAGTAACGATCACCGCGATCGCAAACAATAAAAGCGATGACGGCATTCGGGTTTTCTTTAGCAACTTCCATCGCGGCCCATGCGGCTGCCCCGGAAGACACTCCAGCGAAGATACCTTCGGTCTTAGCCAGTTTGCGCATGTAAACTTCCGCAACACTCTGATCGACATCCATAACCTCATCGACCAGATCGGCGTCAAAAATCCCCGGCATATAAGCGGCAGGCCAGCGGCGGATACCAGCGATCGAGGCTTCTTCATCAGGCTGAAGGCCGATAATTTTAATGTCTGGGTTTTTTTCTTTCAGATAACGCGAGACACCCGTAATCGTACCGGTCGTGCCCATTGAGCTGATGAAGTGAGTAATTTTACCGTCCGTTTGTGCCCATAATTCAGGCCCTGTGGTTAGGTAATGGGCTTGGCTGTTATCAGGGTTGTTAAATTGATCTAACACGACACCTTTACCGTCTGCTTGCATTTGCAATGCCAGATCGCGTGCTGCTTCCATGCCCTCATCCACCTCGATTAAGGTTGCACCATAAGCAATCATGGCGTCTTTGCGCTCTTGAGTTGAATTGGTTGGCATCAGTAATGTCATCGGATAGCCACGCATCGCAGCGACCATGGCTAAGGCAATGCCAGTATTGCCGCTGGTGGCTTCAATCAGGGTGTCGCCAGGCTTGATGTCACCGCGCTGTTCTGCTTGATAAATCATATTGAAAGCAGGACGGTCTTTTACAGAGCCAGCTGGATTATTACCTTCAAGCTTGGCCAGTAATGTTGCACCGTTGGTCATTTGCGCTTGCTCAGGTAAGCGTTGCAATTTGACCAATGGTGTCTGACCGACGCAATCGGCAAGGACAGTGACCTGAGTAATAAAGTTAGCGTTTGACATGGCCGTATCGGACATAAGGTATCCTTATTAGGTTCAAAATTGATTTTTAAACAGAGGTTTATTTTTTAAATTTAATGTTGGTTTTTGAATAAAAGCCTTAACCTCGTGACTACCGGTGTAAGCCTGTGATTTAGTGGCCAATTATATTATTGTAGTCACAAGAAAATGGTAAAAAATAAGAAGTTGCGTCATTATATCATTTTGTTTTTGGCTACGCTGAGAGCATCAAGAGATTTTGGTAAATGAGGCGTGTCTAATATCGGCTGGACAGTTAAAATCATACAATCTATAGCGGCAGCCCATTCACTCATTTGCGATGACAGTATCTACCTTTATAAATACTGTTAAAATACCTACAGCCGTTAAGATTTAATGAGTGGCAACCACAACTGACCACTGTCATTTATACACAGTGCAAACCCCAGTAGAGAGTAAAGCTAGCATGGCATACAAAAAACGTTTTGATACCAGTAGTGCGTATGGTCAGCTCATCATCTTGGTGTTTTTGCCCATTTGTGTGTTAGCGGCTGTCGGTGGTATTTTGGTCTTTTATGAAACCATGCGTGCCAGCAACTCAGAGCAAGAAGTGTTGGCCGAAGCGGTGCTGATTCGCTACACCCCAGCGATTGCTGAGCTGATTCCTGAATTATTAGAGCAGGAGCGTTCGCAAGCAAGCCGTGATGACAATGCGGATAATACCGTGCTCACTAAACTTGAGGGTGTGCAAGATAAATTAGGACGCATGCAATCCGAGCAGCACGTACAGCGCATTGCTATTATTAACGAGAATAATCAAGTACTCGCGGCAGTAGGCTATGGATTAAATGAAGCGTGGCCTTCGATAGATGTAACAGAGAACTTCTTATCGCAAAGACCAACGCCTATTGGGACGGCTTATGGCAGTGTGCTAGGAGAGTTTGAAGGGCAGAGGCTATGGCTGCTCGTCGATATGGACAATGAGCCACTCTATATTGCTCGGTATCGTATTGCCATGGCGCTGGTGATTACGGGTTTATTCACTATTTTAATTTTATTGCTAAGTTTAAACATCTATTCAAAACGCTGGATCGCTCCAATCTATGAGCTACGCTTACAGCTGCAACGCACCCATGTCGATAATCTGTATCAGCCGATTCCGGTTGAGTCCGATGGTGAGCTTAACTTATTACAGCAAGATTTGGTCAAAACGTTGCGCCGCTTGCACAGAAGTTTTCAGGATCTCAAGGATCATGCTGAGCAAACCGAAGATGATTTGCGCCTGGCTTTTGATGAGATGGAGATGCAGAACATCTCTATCCGTAATGCGCGTGATGCGGCAATCTCGACCAGCCAAGCCAAGTCTGCGTTTTTGGCCAATATTAGCCATGAGCTGCGCACGCCGCTAAACAGTATTGATGGCTTTATTAATTTGCTGGCCCGTCATGGTGAATTAAACCCTGAACAAGACTTATATGTGCAGACCATCCGCAAATCCTCAGCTCACTTACTCGCACTCGTGAATGATGTTTTGGATTTCTCTAAAATAGAAGCCGGCAAATTGGTACTCGATCGCCATGAGTTTGATCTCTATGACACCATTTACGATGTAGTCGATATGCTGTCCCCAGTGGCTGCAGAAAAAGGTCTACGTATGGCGGTGCTGTTTTATAACGACGTACCGATGCGCATCAACGGTGATGCCTTGCGCCTCAAACAAGTACTGACCAACATCGTCGGCAATGCCATTAAGTTTACCGACAGCGGCGATGTGGTGGTGCGCGTCAGCTTAGACGATCACCGAGACAATTACTTGATGATCAGTGTGCAAGACAGCGGTAAAGGGATTTCTCTGGCCGATCAAAAAATGCTGTTTCAAAGCTTTAGCCAAGGTGATCCATCCATCACTCGCCAATATGGTGGCACAGGGCTGGGTCTGGTCATCTCTAAGCAATTAACCCGGCTAATGGGCGGTGATATTGGGTTTCATGACAATGCCCAAGAAAATATTGCCAATCAAGGCGCCACTTTTTGGTTTCGCATGCCAGCACATGTCGATGTGTTAGAAGCCGCCACTGGTCAGACGATTGAGCTGCCAGTCTTGGCACCACTGGCAAGTGAGACCGACGAGTTCAACGTGTTGGTTTGGATCAATCATACCGCGTCCATCCAAGTGCTCAAAGCCAGCTTGCAGTACTTACCGATTAAATTGACGCAAGCCAACTCACTGCCAGGGGTGCTTGAGTCATTAAAGGAGCGTGGCAACTATTGGGATTGGGTCATCGTTGATGATGATACTCAAGACGATATGATGGCGCTACTCAAACAGATTCGTCTCCATTATCAAGGCAAGCTTGCGGTATTTGGTTATCAAGTGGCCGCCGATCAAGCGCTACTAAATCGTTATCATGCCAATGTACTGTATGAGCCACTAGATAAAAGACAACTCTACGCCATGCTCGATACACAAAACCGCAGCGTGCCAAAAAATCTGCAAGAACCACGTTGGACAGGCGTGACTGTGCTGGCAGTCGATGACCATTTACCCAACTTACTGGTGCTCGATGCTTTGCTCAGCGAGCTTGGCATTCAGGTGATTACGGCGAGTAGTGGGTTTGATGCCATCGAGATCATCAGTAAACAACAAACCAAAAACTTCAAAACCACGAAAAATGACAAGCAGAGTCTATCGAATAAAACCCAAATCTCTAAAGCTGAAACGCGCGATGAAATAAACAAGAAATCAAACAGCGCACTTTATGAAGAGGCAGGTTTTGACGATAAAGGCCCTAGTCCGGATAAAAACAATATTGACTTAATCTTTATGGACATTCAAATGCCGCGCATGTCAGGCCATGAAGCCGCAAGACAAATTCGCAATATTGAGCACGATGATGGCCGAATCCCCATCATTGCCTTGACCGCTCATGGCTTGGCCGATGAGCGTGACAAGCTGATCGCAAGCGGCATCAATGATTATGTGGGTAAGCCGATTAGCCAGCCTCAGTTACTGCAAGTGCTGCAAAAATGGCTGGGACGCACAACGACCACCCCTCAACTAACGGTGTTGCCTGATTCCAGTCTACATAGCGTTGACTTACAAGCTAATGACGCACCAGAGAATGATTTGCACACTATGGACTTGCAAAATGCAGAGGCTGAAAAGTATTCAAGTTGGCCTGCAGACTCTACCATGATGGCTTATCCACTGGTGAAAGGGGAGGAGAGCAATCGCAGTAGTGCCTCTGATAGGGTAAGTCAGCAAAAAATTACGCGGCCTTTATCATTGAAAAAAATTCGGGATGACTATTTGCGTGATAGTCAGCCTCGTGAGGACTACAGACGAGAAACCCCGCGTGACACTCAGCCGCGCTATGAGAGTTTACGTTTGCAAAATCAGGGAACCATCTCACTCTTAAACCCACCGAAAAACCCTGCAGCCAGTGCTTATAATACGATGACAGCCCATACGGACTCACAAGCATCTGAGCAAGAAAGAAAGGATTTAGGCAGCCATCGTTATGCAAGCAGCGGTAATGTAGGGGGATCTGCTAACGATACTTTAGCCATTTTAGACTGGCAAGATGCGCTTACGCGGTCGGCGAACAAACCTGACCTAGCAGCCAAGCTTATCATTATGATGCTTGATACGATCAACGATGAGAAGCAAGCCCTAACCCAAGCGTGGATCGCGCGTGATCGTAATACACTGGCGCAAATTGCCCATCGTATATTGGGCGGTAGTCGTTATACTGGGGTACCGCAGTTACGTCAGGCCAGTCAAGACTTAGAAGACAAGTGTTTGTTAAATATCCAGCATACCACCCCCGCACAGTTTGCTATGCTCGAGCCTTACTATGAGGCACTGCTAACCGCATTAAACAACTTACAAGCGCTAGATCTGTCCGCCTATCCTCAGCTGAATTATCACCGTTTAAGTGAAAACGATATGACGTGGAAGATGATATAAACGAGATAGTAGGTAAGACAGTGGCTCAAAAGTTAAGGGCTCTTAATCGATTTGCGGATAAATGGTGGACAGAATCTTATAGATATTTTAGAGCGGTCTTGTCGGGCGTACCGTGGCAGTCAGTTATTGCTACGGTAGAATAGGGGTAAGCCTGCTAATATTGCTGCTATCAACACTATGTTTATTTTTAATAAGGATTGTTATGAACGCGATTGCCACTTACCAGTATGAGACATTACAAGTTAGTATCACTGATAACATATTAACGGTTACCCTAAATCGTCCGCACAAAAAAAACGCCATGAGCTTTCAAGTAGTAAATGAGCTGATTGCAGTGGCAGGTCGTATTAGCAAAGACAAAACAATACGAGCGGTCATTTTAAATGGGGCGGAAGCGACCTTTTGTGCGGGCATTGACTTGGGTGATTTAAACCATCCAAAAAACCAAGCATTTGCCGTGTGGGAGCTTATAAAACCATGGCAGAGCTCATTTCAACGAGTCTGTCTCGTTTGGCGCGATGTGCCTGTGCCCGTCATTGCGGTACTAGAAGGTTACTGTATTGGTGCAGGCCTACAGCTGGCATTAGCGTGTGATGTACGAGTCAGTCATCCTGATTGTAAACTGTCTATCATGGAAGCCAAGTGGGGCTTAGTACCGGATATGGGGCTGACCCAATCTGCGTTTGGGGTGGTGCGAGAAGACACCTTAAAAGAGCTGGCCATGAGTGCACGTATCATTGATGCGAGTAAAGGCTGCGAGCTGGGTCTTATCAGTCATTGTAGTGAGACGCCGCTTGAGCAGGCGCAAAAGCTCGCTGCTGAATTTGCAGAGCGTTCTCCGGATGCTGTGCTGGCGAGTAAGCGCATCATCAATGCCATGCATCAGCAGCCTAAGGCTACTTTATATAAAGAGAAAGTATGGCAGCTAAAAATGATGCTCGGTCGCAACCGTAAGCTGGCGCTCAGAAAAGCCAAGCAAGCCAGTACGGTATTTGGCAAACGTCAGTTCCGTTAATCGATCCTAACAAGAGTGGCATTAAACGCTTGGCCCTATTTTGAGGCATTTTTCTGATGGTGTTTAGTGGTTGAGATTTGTTTTATTAACGTCATGCCACTATTGAAGTATAAGCGACGCTAGTACAATATAACCCTGTCATAACATTGTCCGTTTGCACAGATGCATACAGGGGTGCACGGCTGTTGTGAATAGCCGTTGATTTCTGTACTAGGGCATGTCCTCAGTTCAATCGATAGTCATCTAAATGGACTAAAAATGGCTAAATTTTGTCAAACAGCGTCAAATAGCTGGTTAATATCTCGATATTATCTGCGCTCTTTTCCTTGTTTGCCAGCAATTTATCTCATTTTTATCACCATTTTTAATATGAGGACACGCCCTAATAACCGCTAACGAAAAAGACAACATGAATAATAAAATAATAACCACTATATAAAACGGTCTAAATATGTCTGCTCCAAAATCTACCCTCCCCAATAAACCCGTCGCCTCTGAGCGTGTGCGTTCTGCTGATTTGCCTGTCGCATGGATTATGATGCTTGGGCTTATCGTAGCGGTAGGACCATTATCTATCGATATGTATCTGCCAGCACTACCATCAATGGCCGATGACTTTGGCGTCTCCACGGCCTTTATGGCCAACTCTGTACCAGCGTATTTTTTGGGATTGGTGTTTGGTCAGCTGTTTTACGGCCCCTTTAGTGACCGTGTTGGCCGCGTTAAGCCCTTATATATTGGTATGACACTGTATGTCATCGCTTCCGTTATTTGTGCGACCACTAATAATGAATATGTGTTGTTTTTTGGACGAACCATGCAAGCACTTGGCGCTTGTGTGGGCGCAGTGGTTACACGTGCCGCCATTCGTGATCGCCTGACAGCCAAACAAACCGCCAAAGCATTTTCTATTATGATTTTGGTGATGGGCTTAGCCCCCATATTAGCCCCATCGCTTGGTGCTCTATTTTTACAGTTTTTTAGTTGGCACTCTATTTTCTGGTTCTTGGCAGCCTTTGGTACGCTCAACCTATTACTCACTAAATTTTTCTTTTTTGAGACATTGACTGAAGAGAACCGTAATGTGCGCCCTGCCAAAGAAGTGCTCAGTCAGTATTGGGACTTATTAAAAGACCCCACTTTTAATTATCCGGCGATTGGCGGTGGCCTGTTGATGGGGGCCATGTTTGTCTACATCAGCTCGGCCTCTGAGCTGATTATGGATACCTATGGCGTCTCAGCGACACACTTTGGTTGGCTGTTTGGGATGAATGCTGCAGGCTTTGTGGGTCTGACACAGATGAACCAATGGCTGACCAACCGCTTTCGTATTTTAAGTATTTTACGCTTTGGTGCCATGATGCAGGTTATTTCTGCGGGTGTGTTGTTTATGGTCGGCCTCTTTTTGGGTACGGATGCCTGGCTGCCCTTGGTACTTGCCTGTATTTTCTTTTGTATCGCAGGTTTGGGTTTGACACAGCCGAACGCCTCTGCCATTGCGTTAGCCTTCCAAAAACGCCGTGCTGGTATGGCAAGTGCGCTACAAGGCTCGCTTATGTTTTCAGTTGGTATTTTTGGTGGTTTATTACTAAATCTATTTCCGGTCAACCCCGTACTGAAGATAGGTATAGCTATGTTTGCTCTCATGAGCCTTGGTTCCTTTTTAATCTGGCAAATAGACCGTAATTTAAATCTTGATGATGCTGAGTAAGCGCTAAGTATTACGCTTCTTACACCACATTCTAAAAAGTACTTATACGTCCTATGTATAAGTACTTTTTTATGGTCCTTTCATTCTTTTGACTGGGTACCAACGCCCTCCTAAAAATATATGGACTACTTTATTAGCCCAAACTACCGTCGGTTTCTTTTAAAAACGCTAGCAGCGCTCCCTAATAGCCAAGTCTCCTTTATAAACAGCTACCTATAGATATGAAGCGTTATCGCAGTCTGGCCTACCTATAATAAATTGTATGTAATAACTAAACATAATTATTGCAATCGCAAATTTACCCAAGTATGATCGAACGTAACTTTCTGTAAGAAAATATTGTAGAAATATTACCTAACCTTGCTAGATTGTCATTCCTTAATATGTACAACAACGTTAAGTTTAAAGGGTAGATTATGGTGCAGTTATATCGCGTGTTACCAATGGTGTTGAGTGTGGGCTTATTTGGCTGTGGTAACTCTGCCACCCAAGAAAATGCCAGTGCGACTGGAACCCCAGTCACAGAAAAAAAAGACAGTTTTGTTAGTCAGTTGCCTGATACCGCGCCCACTGTAAAAGTGGCGACCACAGGCACGATGCCTCCGTTTTCGTTCCAAGATGACTACGGCAATATGCAAGGCATTGATATCGATTCAATTCGTGCGATTGGTGAAGAACAAGGGTTCAAAGTCGAGTTTTACAAAGAAACGTGGCAAAACATGTTTGATAGTGTGGCATCAGGAGGTCGCGATTTAGCAATCTCAGGTATTTCTTATAAAGATGACCGCGCCGAAAAATACGGATTATCCGCGCCTTACTTTTTTAATCCATCCTCTATCATGTACGCAAAAAGTGATGTGACCATCAATGGCATAGAAGATTTGCAAGGTATGCACGTCGCTGCTATGGAAGGCTCAAAACAAGAAGATCAGCTCAATGCCATGGGCAAATATAGCCAAATGACGACTCGTAGCACGGCTTTTTTGTTGTATGAAGATTTGATGCAAGGCAAAGTCGATGTCATTTTGCACGACTTACCGATCTTACAGTTCACCGCAAAAAACCATCCAGAATATGATGTCACCATCGTGCCTTATGAGGGAGAGGATAACCCATCAGCGCAGCAAGTGATCTTGATGGCCAAGGGCAATAACGAGCTCATTAATAAAGTGGACGAGGGTATTGTGAAGCTTAAAGCAAAAGGGACGTTTAAAGAGATTGAAGAGCGCTGGTTGGGTGTAGATACCTCTGCTGACAAGAGCACTTCTGCCACCAATACTAAGCAAGTGAACTAAGGAGTTCTAAAGATGGCAACCACACCTCATGTTGACAATAAGCGCTATCAAGGTCTAATTGTTTCAATTGCCCTATTTTTATCGCTGATTGGTGCTTTGCTAGCGTTTACGTTTTATACCTCAAATTTATTAGAAAGAAACACGGCGCTGATTGATCAAACCAACCAAGTCGCTAATAGCGCGCAAGCGGTAATCAAGGATCTCTTTGACTTAGACAGTAGTTATGGTGAGGATACCAAATCCCCACACATACAACGAGTGCTGAGCCGCTTGGAGCAAAACACGGCGCTGATTACCAGCTCTATGACTGCTATTGAGCAAGGTGGCACGATCACTGATGCTGAAGGCAATACTTATGATCTGCCAAACATTGATAGCAAGGCGCAAGCCAACGTTGCTGCCGCCAATGAGCAGTGGCAAGCGCTAGAACCTAAAATTCAAACGTATCTTAAAGATGCTGACAACGTCATGGTGCCCTCTGCCGATGCGTTGACGCAAGCGGTTGAGCAGGCAAAGACATCCAGTTTGTTTATCAACGATTCGTTAGACAATCTGACGAAAGACGTCTTCAATAGTGCAGAGCGTCAGGCGACGACCATTCGTCTTATTCAGGTGCTGGGTGTTGCCGCTATCTTTACGTACTTCTTAATCTTTGTTTTCTTCTTTGTGCGCCGCTTACGGGAGACGGATGCCGAAGCATTTGCTGCTCGTCGCGAAACGCAAGAGATTATGCAAACGGTCAATACGGGACTATTCTTGCTTGATAAAGACCTCAATATTGGTCAGCAGCATTCTCGCGCACTCAACGACATTATCGGTGCTGATCGTTTGGCAGGCGAGAACTTTACCAATGTCTTGCGTGGGCGTATTTCTGATAAAGACCTAAAAACCACACAGCAGTTTATTGAACAGCTTTATAACCCCCGAGTCAAAGAAAAATTGGTGGATTCGCTCAACCCGTTGCATAAAGTGATGCTCCACAACACCGCTGGCAGTAAAGCGCTGAACAATCGCTTCTTAGATTTTAAGTTTTCGCGTGTTTATGACAACAAAGACATTGCCCGTATTTTGGTCAACGTCAACGACGTGTCAGACGCCGTTTATCTAGAGCAGCGCCTAGAAAAAGAGCGGTCGCAAAACGATATGCAGATTGAGATGCTCACCACCATCTTGAATGTGAATCCAAAGATCATCAACGAGTTTATTACCAACACTCAGATGCACATCGAAAAGATGAACAACATCTTAAAAAATCCGGGTAGTTCACAATACGAGCTAGAAGGTAAGCTAAAAGCCATCTATCGCGAAATGCATAGCCTAAAAGGGGAGGCGTCTGCGTTAAAACTGCACAGCTTTACCAAGATTGCCTCAGATGCAGAAGACAAACTACATGCATTGCAAAATCAAGGTCAGCTATCGGGTAATGATTTCTTGCCATTGGCCGTACATTTAGATGACTTGTTAAGTCTATCAAATACCATTGCCACCTTGGGTGAACGCATCAATCGTTCAGCCCCAGCCCCAGCCCCAGCCCCAGCGGCTACGCAAGCGACCAACGTACCAACACCGCTTGCCGCAGATAACGACATCGTAAAAAACAGCGTCTCAAAAACGGTCGTTACTGAAAGTCAGGCAGCAAACCACTCAATCGGTAGTATAGATACGTATGGTGGTCAGGACATCGATCTGGACGGTGACGCAGAAGATGATCGGCTGTCTTTTTACAAAGACTTTGCTAAAGACATTGCCACAAGGCAAGGTAAGCAAGTACAGCTCAAGAGTAATACACTGACACAAGCGGACATCCCAGCGCATCTTGCCAAGCCGATCAAAGAGATTAGTATTCAACTACTACGTAATGCGGTGGTGCATGGTATCGAAACACCAAGTACTCGTCACTCTGCTGGGAAGGCCGCGGTCGGGACGATTGATTTGGAAGTAAAAGACAACGGGTCAGATTTTACGCTGATGGTGCAAGATGACGGTCAAGGTATCAACTACGATGGCATCCGTACCAAATTAAGCAAAGAAGGCCGTTTTAGTGCCGAAGAGGCAAATCAGCTCAGTCAGGGTGATTTACTTAAGCAACTGTTTTCCTCTGGTTTCTCTACCAAAGAACACGCAGATGAAGATGGCGGCCGCGGTGTTGGGCTTGACATCATTAAAGCGCAAGTAAAAGATTATGATGGCAAGCTGAATGTGAATAGCGAGCTGGGTCAGATGACACGGTTTGTTATTACGTTACCGAAAGCTTAATTAAAATTAAAAACCGCAGGTACATTGTCAAGGACGACAAGCCCTTCATTCAAGGTAATAGATAAGTTATGCATAAGTTAATGATTGTTGATGATTCAAATATTATTAGAAACCGTATTCAGCGCGCGTATGATTCAGGCCAGTTTATGTTGGTGGCCACGGCCACCAGTGGGGTTCAGGCCATCGAAAAGTTTAACATCCATCGTCCTGATGTGATCACCATGGACTTGACCATGCCGCAAATGGATGGACTTGAATGTATTGAAAAAATCATTGCGATTGATCCTGAAGTCCGTATCTTAGTGGTGTCAGCCTTGTCTGACAAAGCCACTGGCATTGAGGCATTGTCGTTGGGTGCCAGCGGCTTTTTATGCAAGCCTTTTTCAGAAGAAGAGCTTGTAGAGTCTTTGTATGAGCTGATGCAAGACTAACACCATTCATCGACTAAAGCAGATGTCACTATGAAAGAACAAAAGCTACAGATTTTTTTAAGTATTATCAGTCATTATTTTGATCAGTTCGGTGGAGAAGAGCTCGTCGCTGATACCCCTTACTTGTTAGAGAACAACCAGCCAAAAGTTCATGACTATACGGGTGTGATCGGTATCTCAGGTGGACAAAAAGGCGTGGTGTATTTTTCGGCAACCCATCAATTGCTGTCTTCTATATTGGACAGCATGGGTGAGACTGATAAAAGTGAGGCCAATTACATAGATTTGGCAGGCGAGGTGGCCAATACCATCGCGGGTAATGCGCGCAAAGAGTTTGGTTCAGAGTTTCATATCTCTGTGCCATTTGTGTTTAAAGGCTCTCCGCAAAGCATTGTATTGCCGAACGACGAGCGTTCTTTTATCATCCCCATCACTTGGCGCTCGCAAGTTGGCGAGATTGTGGTTTGTTTGCAGGATTAATGATGCTGCCACCACGTAATACAGATGGATACTAATATATTATGGTTAAAGTAGAAAAATTGGGTGTGTTCCTCAGTTCAATTAACGCATTTTTTGCCCAGATTGATGGCTCAGAAGTGGCGATTGACACCCCTTATTTGAACAACAATAAAAGTGCAGTTGGTTATGACTATAGCGGCATCATCCAGATATCAGGGCCGCTTGCAGGCTGTGTGTATGTGAGTGCGCCGAGTGTGATGTTGCGAGAGGTCATCAAAGTGATGGGCGAGCCTGATTCCTCCATTACCATGATGAAAGATTTGTTGGGGGAAATGGCCAATACCATCTCTGGTAATGCTCGTACTGAATTTGGGTCAGAGTTTATTATCTCGCCGCCTCATATCGTTGAGGGGGCACCAAGTGTGTCTTACTTGTCAAAAGATCGCCAAAGTTATGTCACCCCATTTACGTGGCGTGGCTATAAAGCGGTCATTGGTATTTGTATCACATAACCTGATGTACGCTGAGCCAACCAAAGCGAGAGGGTTGAGCGTTAAGTGGTCTAAAAACAAGCTAACCATTAAAAGCGATGCTGCGGTGTCGCTTTTTTTGTCTTTTGATACGGCTGTACTTTTGTTTTTATCGCATTGTCACGCGCCTAATAAACTGCTGGAGGTTTTAATCGATAATGTGATAAAATACAGCGCAGCTATTTTTATAATTCGCTTTATAGTTCAGGTGTGAGTATGTTGCTGACCTCTGACGATAGCTTCTTTTTTAAACCAACCAATGACACACACATCATGGCAAAAAATTGCTGGGTGTTTGGCGACTTGATTAATTTGTGAACCGTTAGTGCTTTACTGATAAAAACGAACCGGTAGCAGATGCGTGTCGCTAGATAGGCAGTTTTTGTGATGTGGAGGCATAACCCAACCAATAGGATATATTCACATGGCTACAAAGAATCCAACCAAAATCGAAATGCGCGACTTACTACAAGCCGGCGCTCACTTTGGTCACCAAACACGTTTTTGGAACCCAAAAATGGGTCCATATATCTTCGGTGCCCGTAACAAGATTCACATCATCAACTTAGAGCACACAGTAAAAGCGTTTAACGAAGCATTGACTTACGTAAACGGCTTAGCTGCTAAGAAAAACAAAGTATTATTTGTTGGTACTAAACGCGCTGCAAGCGGCATCGTTCGTGAGCAAGCAGCTCGCGCTGGCATGCCATACGTTGATCATCGCTGGTTAGGTGGTATGTTGACTAACTGGAAGACACTACGTCAGTCAATCAACCGTCTAAAAGAGCTTGAGAAGCAAGCAGAAGATGGTACTTTCGCGAAGCTAACCAAGCGTGAAGCGTTAGAGCGTACTCGTGATATGGAAAAACTTGAGCGTTCACTAGGCGGTATCAAAGACATGGGCGGCCTACCTGACGCAATCTTCGTTGTAGACGTAGATCACGAAGCGATCGCTATCAAAGAAGCCAAAAACTTGGGTATCCCAGTGATCGGTATCGTTGATACAAACTCTAGCCCAGACAACGTTGATTACATCATCCCAGCGAACGATGATGCGATCCGTGCTGTGACTTTATATGTGACTTCTATGGCTGATGCGATCATCGCTGGTAAAGAATACGCACAGACTCAAGCTGGCGGTAAAGCTGAGCAAGCGCCTGCTGCTACTGACGAAGCACCAGCTGCTATTGAACAGCCAGAAGAAGCCCCTGCTGTAAAAAACCCAGCAGAAGCACAAGCTGATCTATAAGACTCAGTAAATAGCGCTATAATGGACAGGTTGCCTTGGTAGTGTCGCTATCAGGCATCCCCACAGTGCCGTTAACAGCGTATAAGCTTATAATAGGCATGATGTAGTTTTACTCGTCATGCCTTGTTGTTAATGGACGACTCGTTCATAGGCGAGTATTGTCGCTTATGTTGGCGCCTGTTAGACGCAATGTCTATTAAACAAGCACCAAAAGTGTTTTCATGACTACAACAGGCGACACTATGCAAACGAGCAGTAAAAAGACATCAAGTAAAAATTAAGCTCTCCCATACATAACTATACTAAGGTAACTCTTATGTCAGAAGTAAAAGTATCTGCCAAAATGGTAAAAGAATTGCGTGACCGTACTGGTCTTGGCATGATGGAATGTAAAAAAGCGTTAGAAGAATCAAATGGTGATGTTGAAGTTGCCATCGATAACTTGCGTAAGTCTGGTCAAGCAAAAGCGGCCAAAAAAGCAGGTAACATCGCAGCTGACGGCGCTATCATCATTGCTCAAGGCGACAACAAAGCATTCTTGTTAGAAGTTAACTGCCAGACTGACTTTGTAGCAAAAGATGACAGCTTCACTGCCTTTGCAGAAAAAGTGGCTAACCTTGCGCTAGAAAACAACGTAACTGACGTTGCTGCCATCTCTGCATTGCCTTATGGCGATGGCCAAACTGTTGAAGAAGCCCGTGTGTCACTCGTACAAAAAATCGGTGAAAACATCCAAATCCGCCGTGTTGAAACGCTAGAAGGCGCTAACATCGCATCGTACCGTCATGGCCTACGTATTGGTGTTGTGGTTTCTTATGAAGGTGGCGACGCTGAGACTGGTAAAAACCTTGCCATGCACATTGCTGCATTCAACCCTGTTGCTGTTGATGACGAAGACGTGGCAGCTGACGTACTAGCACGCGAAAAAGACATCATCGAAGCCAAAGCGAAAGAGTCTGGTAAGCCTGACAACATCGTTGAAAAAATGATCGAAGGTGGTCTGCGTAAGTACCTAGACGAAGTAACTTTACTACGTCAACCGTATGTCATGGACAACGAGAAAAAAGTTGGTGACGTACTAAAATCTGAAGGCGTAAAAGTACTTGGTTTCAAACGTCTAGAAGTTGGTGAAGGCATCGAGAAGAAACAAGAAGATTTCGCTGCTGAAGTTGCTGCCACTCAAGCCGCTAACAAGTAAGCGGTAGACCATACTGTGAGTGTTAAATAAGTTTTTATCTAACACGTAGCGTTTGGTGTTTAAGTATCAAAAAGCCCGTTAAGGTATTAACGGGCTTTTTGATGTCTGGTCTTTTAGTTGATCTTTTTGTCTTTATATTAGCGTAATGCGGCGTAGGCTGAATTGCTATAACTGGCGTTATTGTTACTGCTGGTGCCGTAGCTGACATTTTGCAGCCCACCGCTTGTGGTATTCGCATTAGTCATTTGATTGCTAGCACTCATACTAGCACCAGCAAGCCCTGCATCATTCTTATATAAGCTATGGTAGCGGCTCATGACTCTTTGGACGTAGTTACGCGTTTCTTTAAAAGGGGGAATGCCACCGTACTTATCGACATTGCCTTCGCCAGCGTTATAACCGGCGACTGCATGTTCGATATTGTTGTTGAAACGGCGCATGAGCCAAGCGATGTATTTGGCTGAGCCTTCAATATTGTCAGCAGGGTTCCACGGGTTGCTTACATTAAAGCGGCGAGCCGTAGCTGGCATCAGCTGCATCAGACCTTGCGCTCCGACGGGCGAGCGTGCATTTGGATTAAATGCTGACTCAGTATGCATCATTGCCTTCATAAGGGCAGGGTCGACGCCATGGCGGTTGGCAGAGGCGCGAATATAGTTGTCATAAGCGTTACGACTACCACTGCTGCTAGCAGAGCTGCTACCGTAGTTATTACTGCTACTACTGCCGTCATACATCTTAGAGTCTTTGTAGTAAGTCACTTTTACTTTTTTGGTAAATTTATCAAAGTTGCCACTTGGATTGACATTAGTTAGTAGGACTTGTCCGCCTTTATCTTTATAGATGTACATATTTCCCGCTTGAGCGGCAATGGGTAAGCTAGATAGGGCAACGGCGGTTAGTAAAATAGGAGACATGCAGCGAGTAACTAAAGTTGCAACGTTCATCATAGGGTTATCACTTTTTATCGAGTAATAGCAAATTGCTTTGCCTATAAGCGCGTCGTTTTGCGCGTTTAAGCGGTTATCGGGTTCGCAGGACTTTATAGCCATAACAGCTATGATGATCTCGCAAAAACCACGGCTAACTAAAACCACTTGCAATAGATACAAAAAATAATAGTTATTTACTATAACATATAATAATTTTTTGACGCAGACAAATGCCAAAATAACGTTAGATAAATCAATACGCTATGGCGTTCCCTTCCATTGTGTGAGTCACTCACTCGACCTTTATAACACAATAAAACCTTGTGCACATTTAAACAGTGGTAGTACAAAAAACAGAGCAAATGGGGCGTCTCAAAGGCCAAGACGCCACGTTAGTCTAATGATATAGCGTGCTTAATGACTAAGCACACTGATAAAAATCGGTACCCAGACAGCGGTGACTAGTCCATTGACTGCCAGTCCAAACGCCGCATAACGCCCAGCAGTGTGACTAATCTGCCATGCTTCTACGGTGCCAAAAGCGTGAGCGGCCAAGCCAAGGGCGAGGCCCTTAGCGCGATCATCATCGATACCGCGAAATAAGAAGCGCGCCAAACTTCCTCCCAGTAGTCCTGAGACAATAATAATTAAGTTTGCCATTGCTAGTGGGGCCTTAATCAAATCTGCCACACTCAGGCCAATGGGTGTCGTCACTGAACGGGTAGCAAAGGCTAGGATCGTGTCATGACTTAACGAAAACAGATAAGCCAATGACATCGGCAATAACGCGCCGACGACACTGGCAAGCGCGACGATTAACGTGAGTTTTTTGATGGGTAGCCCTTTAAAATTCATCGCGGCCAGCGGTACTGCTAGTAGTACAGTGACGTATCCTAATAGATGATCAAATACAGGCTTGGCCACACCGTAATAGTGATTGTAATCCCATTGCAGAATGAATAAAAACACGAGGACCAATACAAGCGCCGTAATGACCATCGGCAACCATGAAAGCTTACGTGCCAAGACACGGGCTATCACATGGGCTGCTAAGGTTAACAATATCGCCGCAAGGGTTGCTGTAAACACACTATCAAAACTCATAAGATTTCCTTATTCACACAGCTCACAGCTGTCCCTTGTGCTCGTTCACGGTGGTGTGATCGTTACTCGTATCGTGATTTAGCCAGCGATTGGCAAGTATGGCCAGCCCCCAAAGTGGTATGAGTGTACTAATGATCATCGTTAGCATCACGCCCCATAGCTCATCACCTAAAGCAAATAGCAATAAGCCTGCGCCAGCGGAGACGGGCAAGAAGGCAAAGCCGCTATCGACCAATAAGGTATTACTGGCTTGGGTCAGCCAGCTCGGTAATCCTTTGAGCAGTCGCCACGTCATCAAAATAAAGAACATCGCGACCAGCCCGACGATGTTGGCCGCTTTTTCTATGCCAGCCCACTGACAAATAATAACGGCAGACTCACGGACAAAGATGACCATCGCTAAGGTCAAAATGACTGCTAGCCACAGCGGCAAAGGGGAGGAGGGAGTAGATTTCATAAGAAATTCTGGCCAAGTCAGGGATAAGTAGAGTAGCAACAAGATGCAGTATGGGTAATAGTGCCCTAATAAGGATGGCTTATACATCAATATTTGTTGAATACGTAACAAGCGATTATATAGAGAGTAGGCAAAATTATAAAGTTTATAGGGAATAGGGCTTTTTTACTTTGCGAAGACTGTAAAAATCTAGAAGCTGAAAAATCTAAAAACTAAAAATCAAACACATGCCATAAAAAAGGATGATATCGACTGATATCATCCTTTTATTATCTACCACTAGCTGATAACGTGACTTTGAGACACGAGCAGTTTTAAAAAGCTGGCCACTGAATCAACTCTGGGAGTCAGGCGTTGGTGTTTCTTTCGCTGCTGACATCTCTACGTTTTCGTCTACAGAGTTTAGCGCATCGAACTCGTCAAAAGCCTTCTCATGCGCTTCAGTCATGGTGGGCGCTTCACTGTCATCCGGTTTTTCGAACGCTTCAAGTACTGGCATCAGTAGGGTTGCCTGTGCTAACGGTAGTACGTCTATGGGATCTAAGTCAGCTTGACCCAGCAGTTGTCTTAGCCGCTCGCTTGGCAAACGGATGGTCAAGCACTCATGACCATTATCATTGTAACTTTCTTCTAAGATGACGCCCAGCTCATACAAGGTGTTTTTAAGTTGTCCCGCATTATAAGGCAAGGTCAGATCAAAGGTCGTTAAATTACCTGTCAGCAACTGCTGGACAGCGAGTGACAGTGCTTCCATGCCCAGATTTTCTCTAGAAGACACATAAACGCGATTCGGTTGACCTTCGCTAGCATAACCGATATGTGCAGGCTCATCGGTCAAATCAATCTTATTATAGACATTGAGCACTGGCACATCATTGTCGATTTCAGCCAGTACGGCTTTCACCGCTTGGATTTGCTCATGCATATCTTCACTTGAGGAGTCGATGACGTGCAGCAGCAAATCGGCTTCTAGTGTCTCCTCTAATGTCGCATGAAAAGATTCGACCAGCTCATGCGGTAGATGACGGACAAAACCCACGGTATCGACCAGCACCACTCGGCCCACGCCTTGCCAGTCTAAGCGGCGCAATGTAGGATCTAGCGTTGCAAACAGTTTATC
Source organism: Psychrobacter namhaensis (assembly GCF_016107545.1). Classification (GTDB taxonomy): domain Bacteria; phylum Pseudomonadota; class Gammaproteobacteria; order Pseudomonadales; family Moraxellaceae; genus Psychrobacter; species Psychrobacter namhaensis. The sequence continues at coordinate 34,833 of NZ_JABASS010000004.1, read as the reverse complement.
GGCAGCATAGATGTTTTCATCGACCAAACGATTAAACAGTGTAGACTTACCGGCGTTGGTATAACCGACGAGTGAGATGGTTGGCACGTCAGATTTTTGGCGACGAGCACGGCCTTGGGCGCGGGTTTGACGGACTTTTTCTAGCTTACTTTTGAGCTGATTGACGCGAGTTTGTAGCAAGCGACGATCCGTCTCCAGCTGGGTTTCACCAGGTCCACGTAAGCCGATACCGCCTTTTTGACGCTCCAAATGCGTCCAACCACGTACCAGACGTGTCGAGAGATGGTTCAGCTGCGCCAGCTCAACTTGCAGCTTACCTTCGTAGGTACGGGCACGCTGAGCAAAAATGTCTAAAATCAAGCCGGTGCGATCAAGGACGCGGCATTTTACCAGGGCTTCAATATTACGCTCTTGTGAGGGCGATAAGCTATGGTTAAAAAGGACGATATCCGCATCGTGTTCGCGCACCAATTCTGCGATTTCTTCTGCTTTACCGCTGCCCACGAAATATTTGGCATCAGGGCGTGAGCGTGAGCCTGTCACCAGCGCCAAACGATCTGCGCCTGCTGAATCTGCCAACAGTTCAAACTCACTAAGATCATCAGGATCTTGAATTTGGCGGATGTCTAAATGTACGATAATGGCGCGTTCGCCACCTTCATGTCTTTCAAAATAATCCAAAGAGTATCACCTATTCAATAAAATAAATATATCGTTATTATCAATTCAGTAAGCCAGCTCAGTAAGCCTCAGTACGCTTTGACATAACGTTCATATGATCTCCTATATAGGGCCTTATCACTTGATATTAAAGCGTATTATCATAATTAGCGATGGTTTTATGTTACAACGGCAATGATTGGAGGTCTTATTCTCAAATGGATCGCTGTAACCAGCACACACTCTTATTGTGGCGAGGGTCAACATACTAACAAAAGCCATTTATAATTCAGTGCACAAATCGTCACTGACTGACTGAATTTTGTTATACTCATGGCGCTTGTTTAAGATATATAATCATAAGTTTTTTAACCACGAGGGACACAGATGAGCCAATCTAAGTCAGGCTTTTCACTCAAACGACAATTGGGCCGCGGCAGACAAATTGCTGGCATGACCACGACAATCGCTGGGGGCATGCGCGCCGCTCAACGTATCGGGGCGTTTAAACAGCCACCACGCGAAACGCTGCCACGCTATATCCAGACGTTTTGTCGCAAAATGGCCGGCTCTTTTGGCGTAAAGGTCGTCGCCGTTGAGCCAGTAGAGCAGCATCATGGTTTATGGGTATCTAATCATGTGTCATGGATGGATATTCCTGTGGTAGGCACGCTAAGCCCTGCTTTCTTCTTATCTAAAGCTGAAATTGGGGACTGGCCTATCTTTGGTAAGCTGGCCCATGCGGCAGGTACGGTATTTATTGAGCGTGGCTCTGGGGATGCAGGTTCGGTCGCAGCGCAAATAGCCAGTTTTTTGACCGAAGGGTTCTCGGTGATCTTTTTTCCAGAGGCAACCACGACGGATGGTAAAAAAATCAAGCGCATACATGGCACATTGCTACAAGCGGCAATAGATGCCGATGTTCCTGTTCGTCCGCTCATTATCTCTTATGTCAATAAAGATGGGACTCTAAGCGAAGCGTTACCCTATTACGGTAAGCTGACGATGAAAGACAGCATAAAAAAGGTGCTCGATAGCAAGGATGTCACAGCCTATGTCTTACCACTTGAGCCGATAGATCCTAAAGGGCTGAATAAAAGTGAGCTGACCAATTTATTGCAAGCACGGATGCAAGAAGGTCTGGCTGAGCTGCATTCTCGGGTATTGACGAAAGCCCCTAACGCGTAACTTCTTGCGTTTAAGTGAGAAAGCAGACGCAAAGAAAAAGGCGCCAATCGCAGTGATAATACTCGCGATTGGCGCCTTTTTTTTATTTAGTCAGTTTAAAACAAAGAATGCTCTACTGATAAAAATGACTTACTGGGATGAAATTTTCTCGCTTGCTGTGCGCTATGCCAGACAGAGGCTTCAAAAAATTCATCCCAGTAATTAAAGTAAATCATCAAAGCTTAATGGTAATTAAGTTAATTGCAACGTTCTAAGGAGACGGATTGGGATGCTGTGTATGTACCGCTTCAATTGCCTCTAATACGTCTGTCGTCAGATTAACGTGAATACTGTCGATGTTGGACTGAAGCTGCTCGGTCGTGGTTGCGCCAATGATGTTACTGGTGACAAACGAACGCGTGTTGACAAAAGCCAGTGCCATCTGGGCCATATCTAGCCCCGCATCAGCCGCGATTTTGGCATATTGAGCGGTGGCTGCCTTGGCTTGCTCATTGGTATAACGGGCAAAGCGATCATACATCGTCAGACGCGCACCAGCAGGGCGTTTGCCGTCGAGGTATTTACCAGACAGTACGCCAAAGCCAAGCGGCGAGTAAGCGAGCAGGCCAACGTTTTCACGATGCGCGATTTCGGCCATACCAACTTCATATAAGCGATTGAGTAAACTATAAGGGTTTTGCACGGTGATGGGCGCAATCAGGCCGTTTTTATCCGCCTCCCAAAGGTAACGCATCAGACCCCAAGCGGTGTCATTTGACAGCCCATAAGCGCGAATACGGCCTTTTTTAATCTCATCATTTAACGCTTGGATGGTTTCTAAAAAGGGCGTTAAATCATCTAGCGGCTGCGCTGCCATCTCTTCTGTGTAACCGCGCTGACTAAAAAAATTCGCTTGACGCTCAGGCCAGTGTAGCTGATAAATATCAATATAATCAGTTTGTAAACGCTCTAAATTGTCATCGATAGCACGACTAATGTGTTCGGCCGTATAACGTGTCTGACCATCCCGTAAAAAATCCATCGGAGATATTTTGCTGGCAAGGATCACTTTGTCACGCTGCTTGGTTTTATGAAACCACGTGCCCATGAAGCGCTCAGTATCACCTTGCTTGTCTTTATCTGGTGGTGAAGGATACATCTCAGCCGTGTCCCAAAAGTTCACGCCCTCAGAGAGTGCCAAATCCATCTGTGTATGCGCATCAGATTCGGTGTTTTGCTGTCCCCATGTCATGGTACCTAGGCAAATTTTAGAAACCTTTTCATCCAGCTGTGGCAGCGTTTCATATTGCATGTAAGTGTCCTTTTTAAATTCGTTTTTGTTTTTTGTTTGGTGGTCGTTGATAGGATATTTGAGCGACTATACAATCCGTTATCAGTAAAAACGTACACTATAATGCGCTACTGAAACAAATTTTTTTTGCTTGCTGTGCCTACGCAGACAGAGGCTGCATAAAATTTATTTCAGTAGCACTGTGTCTCTTGTATAGCTTATAAACGATAGTGAAATAACTATATTAAACTATTACATTAACTTTATACCCGTAACGCCAGGCGGGGTGACTTTGAATACTTTTACTTTAAATAGGACGGATTGCCCCGCAAGCGGGTGATTAAAATCCACTTCGATTTCGTCATCATCGATCGCGCTGATGGTACCGGGCAGCGTGTTTTTACCTTTGTCCTCAAATTCCACCATCATACCTATTTCAGGGTTTTCAGCCACGAGCGCAAACTGGGTACGGCTAAAATGTTGGATATTGTCAGGGTTCCAGTCGCCAAACGCTTGCTCTGGCTCAAGATGGGCAGTACGGGTGTCACCTGCGCGTAGATTCATGAGCACTTGCTCAAAGCCTGGTAATAGGCTCTCATCACCAATCGTCAAGGTCACTGGCGCGTCGCGGTTAAAGGTCGAATCAATCACCGTACCGTTTTCTAAGGATACTTCAAAGTGCAGCTTCACAAGGCTGCCGTAAGTAATACGTGTGTCTTCATTGGGGTTAATAAACTGTGATTCGGTCATAGTAAAAGCCACCTGTTGCTGGAATAGAAAGTGAGGGTCATCAAGATGTCGGAAATGATAATCCATCTAGAAAAGGTTGTAAGCGTAAATAGTGTAACGCAAATAGTGTACTATATTTGGCGAGTCTAAAAGAGGGTAGGAGTATCCATGGCAAATAAGCAACAAGGCCTCATCAAAAAGTGGCAAGATGACAAAGGCTTTGGCTTTATCGAAACGCAGAATGGTGAGTCCGTTTTTTTTCATATCAATGAATTTAAAGCACGCCGTCGGCCTGAGGTCGGTGAGCAAGTCGTCTTTACGCTTGGGCGAGACCATCAAGGACGGATACAAGCAAAAGAAGTACAAGAGCTGAGCTTTGTACAACAAAAGATGGCCCAAAAAAACCAGCAAATCCGTCAGCGTAATACAAAGCGTAGTGCCCAAGCGGACTTTGAAGCAGGACAAAAGAAACGCTTGTTCTTAGGCATTGGGTTTTATGGTGTGTTAATTTTATTGGCCGCGACAGATAAGTTGAGTTGGCTGATCATTGCTTGGTACGCGGCATTGGGAGTCATAACCTATGCGATGTACGCCAAAGACAAGGCAGCGGCTCAAAGCGGCGATTGGCGAACGCCTGAATCAACGCTGCATTTGCTAAGTGCCCTTGGCGGCTGGGTCGGGGCAATGGTCGCGCAGACTTATTTGCGTCATAAGTCACAAAAGCCGGAGTTTCGCCTCACCTATTACTTGACCGTCGTCATTAATATGGCAGGGTTGTTGTTTATCTTAGCGGGTGACGGCTTGGCGTTTTTAGACGGAATCTTGTAGACATTATCGATGACATAATCAGTTCGATATGAAATCGTTACATTGAAGGCGACGTGCGACTGGTATAAATTTTCCTTGCTTGCTGTGCCTGCGCAGACAGAGGCTGCGTAAAATTTATCTCAGTAGCACTATATTTATTTGATAGCGGCTCGATTATGCAAGTTTACTTATTCTTCCTTCTCTAATAATTGCTTATAAATGGTTGCCGCTTTATCAGAGAAACAGCAAAAAATCACCTCACGAATTGGGAGATTGGATGCTTGTTTATCGTCTGATTCATAGCCTTTTATATAGGCCTGTACGGCGTCAATTGCTACTTCAGCCGCTTGGTCTAAAGGATAACCATAGACGCCAGTACTGATAGAGGGAAAGGCGATACTCGTCAGATTGTGCTCAGTCGCTATTGCGAGAGATTTTTGATAACAACTGGCAAGCAGCGCCTCTTCATCTCGATTGCCACCATGCCAAACAGGGCCGACAGTATGAATCACGTACTGGCAAGGCAAATTAAACGCTGGGCTTATTTTAGCATCGCCTGTCGGGCAGCCATTTAACGTGCGGCAGTATTTAAGCAGCTCAGGACCTGCGGCGCGATGAATCGCACCGTCCACACCGCCACCGCCTAATAAGCTTGAATTGGCAGCATTGACAATGGCATCAACGTTTAGCGTGGTGATATCTGCTTGTAACACGGATAAAGTGACTGACTTTCTAGTGATTGTGTGCTCGTTATTCGCTGCATCGGAAATGGTAATTCGTTTTTGAAAAACAGAGTTTGGGTGAGCAGGTAACATAGAGAATATCCTTTTACTTATTTTGTCTTCGCCTTTTCTCATATATTCTAAATGATTTTCTAGCGTTTGCTTGTAATGGTATGAGTATAATAAGTTGTACTTTTTAAAAACGGTTGCGTTCACAAAAGGCGAATCTCAGTGATTACTTTATACAAGTATACCCACTCAATTCGTGCAGAGACTGGTGTTTGGGCGTCACAAGATCGTAGTTTAGACTATAAAGTTAAAAAGATAGATGGCAAAAAGGCGGGTCACGTACACGTCACCCGCCTTTATTAATAGCATTATCTAGAGCAATAAGCGTTAAGTACCGCGCTTCTTTTCCAAAAACAGCATGTCAATGACAATCAGTGCCACACCGATACTAATACCCATATCAGCAATGTTAAAGATTGGATAATGCCAAACGTCGGCATTGTGCACATGGATAAAATCAATCACATGACCATGTAGCAAGCGGTCAATTAAATTACCCACTGCACCGCCAAGCACCAAAGCTAAACCGAACGATAGCAGTGTGGCTTTACGCGGTGCTTTAATCAGATAAATGATCAAAAACAGCGACATGACCAGCGCCAAGCCTGAAAAAAACCATTTTTGCCAACCACCTGCATCTGCCAAAAAGCTAAAGGCCGCGCCATAGTTGTAGGCGAGTGTCCAGTTAAGAAACGGCTCGATGACAGGCACTGGCACATGAAAGGTCAGTTTGGTTTCCGCCAACCACTTCGTCCATTGATCGATGACCACCACCACCAATGCCAACAAATACCACATAAACGCGCGTCGACCATTAGCGATGACCTTTGGCGTCTTAGTTAAGCGACTTCTGGGTGTTGTCGAGCTGCCCGTCGTTGCATGCGCAGGCTTGGGCGAATGATCGACTTCTACACGTGGCTGGTTATTTTCTGACGGACCCGTTGAGTTAGGCATAGTGACGCACCTCGCCATCACCGCTGACATTGGTCACACAGCGAGCGCAGATTTCAGGGTGGGCGCTATCTGTGCCAATGTCATCACGGATGTGCCAACAGCGCACGCATTTGGTACCCGTGGCGGCACTAACATCCACCACTAACTCTACAGATGCTTCTGTATCACTGTCAGCTTGCTCATCTAGGGCAACGTTGTCAACAGGTGCCGCGTTCATGGGCTGTAATGTGGCACTACTGGTAATCAGGACGAAACGCAGCTCTTCTCCCAGCTTGGCCAAACTCTCAAACATCGCGCCGTCCGCATATAGGCTCACATCGGCAGATAAGTTGGCATTGATGATTTTTTCGCCACGTGCGGTTTCGATATGTTTATTTACCATGTCCTTGGCCAGCATAATACGTTGCCAGTCATCGTTGCTGATGGCACTGAGCTCAAACTCTGGGAACTCATACCATTCTTGAGTGAAGACGTAGCCACCTTTAGCCGTATCACGTTGATTCAATACTTCCCAAGCCTCTTGCGCCGTAAATGACAAAATCGGTGTGATCCAGCGAATCAAGGCATGAGCGATATGATAAATAGCCGTTTGCGCAGAGCGACGTGGCTGCCCATCAGTCTGGGTGGTGTATTGACGGTCTTTGATAATATCTAAATAGAAACTGCCCAAATCTTGCGAACAAAATGCCGTCACATGTTGAGTGACTTGGTGAAAGTCCATCGCATCATATGCACTAATGATTTGCGCTTGTACCGTTTGCGCGCGCTCAAGGATGAACTTATCAAGGCTCACCAATTCATTGATATCAATGCTGTTGGTTGCCGGATCAAAATCATCGGTGTTGGCAAGTAAGAAACGGAGCGTATTACGAATGCGGCGATACATATCGATTGCCCCTTTAAACACTGTTTTACCAGCGCTCATCTCATAGCGATAGTCGCTTGAAGCAATCCATAAACGCAGCATATCTGCGCCCGTTTTGTTGATCTCTTCTTGCGGCGTGATGATATTGCCGAGTGACTTACTCATCTTGCGGCCGTTTTCATCGACGACAAAACCATGCGTCAGTACTTGTTTAAAAGGCGGACGCTCGTACATGGCTTCAGACGTTAGTAGTGACGTTTGGAACCAGCCACGGTGTTGATCAGAGCCTTCTAAGTACATATCGGCAGGGTTGGTCAGCTCATCACGCTGTTCAAGTACCGCAAAGTGCGTCGTACCAGAGTCGAACCACACGTCTAGCGTATCCGTCGCTTTGTCATAATCAGCGGCTTCGCTACCTAAGAAATCTTCACAGCTGGCATCAAACCACGCTTCCACGCCGCCTTCATTGATTTTTTGCGCGGCCGTCTCCATCAGCTCAAGCGTGTTTGGATGTAGCTCACCCGTTTCTTTATGGGTAAAGAAGGTAATCGGCACGCCCCAAGTGCGCTGGCGGGAGATACACCAGTCAGGGCGACCTGTCATCATCGCTTCAATACGGTTTTGGCCCCATGCTGGCGTCCAATTGACGGATGGGATATCAGCAAGCGCGCACTCACGTAACCCTTTGGTTTCCATGTTGATAAACCACTGCGGCGTGGCGCGGAAAATAATCGGCGACTTGTGACGCCAGCAGTGTGGATAGCTGTGTTCAATCTTGGTGTGGCTAATTAAGTGACCGTTGTCATGTAAGGCTGCGATGATTTTTGGATTGGCTTTATAAATATGCTCACCAGCAAATACCGCTGCGCTGTCTAAATAAACGCCTGTACCGCTCACTGGGTTTTCCACTGGTAAGTTATATTTTAGACCCACAATATAATCGTCGAGACCATGACCCGGCGCGGTATGCACGAGACCTGTACCACTGTCAGTGGTCACGTGATCGCCTAAGATAAGTGGTACTTGACGCTCTGCAATCAGTGGGTGCTGGGCGCGCAGCCCTTCAAGCTCGCGTCCGGCTACAGTCGCAAGGATACCTTTGTTATCCAATTTAAGCTCAGTCAATGCGGTTTCAACCAAATCAGCCGCCAACAGCAAATTGCCCCTTGAAGTGGCAACCACGCTATAGTCATGCTCAGGATGTACCGAGATGGCTTGGTTGGCAGGCAATGTCCATGGCGTCGTCGTCCAGATAACAGCGGCAATACGGCTTTCAACATTAGCCAGCGCCGCAACCTTATCAGTGCCAAGCACATCAAAGCTGACATAGATGGCATCTGAGACTTTATCTTGGTATTCGACCTCAGCTTCTGCCAAGGCAGAGCTACAGTCCAAGCACCAGTTGACGGGCTTCATGCCACGAGTCACATGACCGTTTTCATGAATTTTGGCAAGTGCGCGTACGATGTTGGCTTCTTGATGGAAGTTCATCGTTAGATAAGGATTGTCCCAATCACCAAACACGCCTAGGCGCTTAAAATCCGCTTTTTGCAATTCAATCTGTGTGCTGGCGTACTCACGGCAAAGACCACGAAACTCAGTGGCCGAGACTTTTTGGCCAACTTTTCCGACCTTGGCTTCGACTTTTTGCTCGATTGGCAGACCATGACAGTCCCAGCCAGGCACGTATGGCGCATCAAAACCTGATAGTGTTTTGGACTTGACGATAATGTCTTTGAGTACTTTATTGACCGCGTGACCTAAGTGAATCTGACCGTTGGCGTATGGAGGGCCATCGTGCAAAATGTACTTGGGCGCACCCGCTCGTGCCTGACGAATTTTGCCATACACGTCATCCGCTTCCCACGCCGCCAGCCAATCAGGCTCGCGCTTAGCAAGATTTGCACGCATCGCAAATGGCGTGTCGGCAAGGTTTAGGGTGTCTTTATAATCGTGGCTTGGTGTATCAGTACTTTTATCAGTCATAAAGGTGTCTTTTTAAAAGGTAGGTTAGGATTGGATTAAAAGGTCAGTGTACAATCGGATGTAAAATTTAAGGCAACGCTTAGCTGATCGTTTCAACGTGCCTAGGCGTTTTTTTGCTAATAGGGTTAAAACGCTTTAAAGGTGCTATGGTGTGTATGCGATGAAAATTTTGCCACCTCTGTCATGTTTGCGAACCGCACGCTAAAAGATTTTACCAGTAGCACAGACTGTTAGCGTCTTTATTTAGTGGTGCTGTGACTGTAAGGTTAGGCTGCGATATGCTATTTATAAGCCCCGTTACGTCAATAATAAATGCTCACGAGACGAATGCAACATAAAATACGTTTATCAGCCACAAAACACCGTGATAAGAATACATTAAATAGGTGCAATGATAACGGCAGCTATTATATGACAAAAAGGGTAGGGTAAAAAGAGCTGACCAGTGTCGCGCGTATTTTGCCCAAAATCAACTGTTTATCTCAGGGATATGTCACCTATCACGTCATACGTGTGACCCTGTTGAGGGTTTATTTATAACCGCCAAAAAATTGGCTAAACGTTAAAAAACGGACGACAACCACAATCGTAACTTCAATGACCACAGGGGCTGAATCCCTGTCAGACCTTGTGCCATCTCATCCTCTTTTAAAATGACGTAGGACGGCGTCACTTGCCCTTGCCAGTCGGCAAAGACACGGCCCTCTTGGTCGTTTACTGTGGTAAAACGATAGTTGTTTTCAGTGAGGTAGCGATGGAGTTCTTGGTCAGAACCTGATTTGATCGCAATAGTGACGATGGGATAATGGTTTTGTGCCGCAAGTTTGTCTATCGTGGGAGAGGTAACACGACAAATGGGGCACCACGTCCCCCAAAAATACACCAGCGTTGGTTGCTCACGACTCAGCGCTGCTAAATCAACCGGTTGTCCTTGATAGTCTGTTAACTGTAGCTGCGGGTTGGCTGGCATGACCGGTTGGCGCCACCAGTTAAACGCTGTATAAATCACCGCGAATACCAGACCGTATAATAGTATGGTTCTAAAGACAGACCACGCCTTTTGTGTTGGTGTTTTTTTAGGTTTGTCTTTTTTCTTTTTGGTATCAGTCGTCATCATGGCTGCTTTTTTATGTCGAGTTGACTATAGATAAAAATAAACGGCTGAGTGGTCAGCCGTATTATCAAACGATTTATGATAGATGTCTTATCTTAATCGATTAAGGCTTTTTGGCGCGGTTTTGTAACGGATCACCGGTCAGTACGCTGCCTGAGTTTTCACGGCGCTCTTCATCAGTTAATTTGCTCGCTGGAATTTTGGCTTTTCGCTTCCATTTTAAGCTAAACAAATCATCACGGCGATCAAGCAAATTATGTACCGAGCCTTCGTTACGGACGTGGGTGAGCTTATCTAAATTCACGTCTGAGAAGAAGATCATTTCAGTATTGGGGGTCGTTTCTGCCATAATCGCATCATGGGGGAAGGCAAAGTCTGATGGTGAGAAAACAGACGACTGTGCGTACTGAATGTCCAAGCTCTCAACTTGCGGTAAGTTGCCCACTGAGCCGCAAATCATGACATAGCATTCGTTTTCAATCGCCCGTGCTTGTGCACAGTGGCGCACCCGCAGATAACCGTTTTTGGTATCTGTCCAAAAAGGGACGAACAAAATATCCATGTCATCAAGCGCGAGTAGGCGGGCAAGCTCTGGGAATTCAACATCATAGCAGACCAAGATACCAATACGACCGGCATCCGTATCGAATACTTTAACCTCATCACCGCCTTCGATGACCCAAGCGCTACGCTCGTGCGGCGTGATATGAATTTTGCGTTGCTCTTCAACCGTACCATCGCGGCGACACAAGTAGCTGACATTGTACAAAGTATCGTCTTCATCGAGTAATGGCATGGAACCAGTGATCACGTTGACGTTATAGCTGACCGCTAAATGCGAAATCTCATTTTTGAACCATTCGGTATAACCTGCCAAAAATCGAATAGCGATGTTTTGATCCGTCGATTCACACAAACCCATTAATGGCGCGTTAAAGAATTCTGGTAAGCAAGCAAAATCTGAGTTGTAGTCTGCCATCACATCGACAAAGAATTCAACTTGTTGTAACAACTCCTCAGGTGATTCGACCTCACGCATTTGCCATTGAATACCACCAATACGCACTTCAGACTTACGCGTACTAGGCTTGTAATCTTGTGGCTCATAATAAATATTTGCCCATTCAAGCAAAGTCGCAAATCCTTTGGATTGTTTGTCATCGGGCAAATAAGCGGTCAAGATACGCTTGACGATAAAGCCGTTCGATAATTGAAATGATAGCGCAGGATCATGTATTTCCCGAGCTGCCACGGCGTCAATATATTCGCCAGGGGTGAGGTCTTGGTGGTTATGGTAATTAGGAATGCGGCCACCTGCCAAAATAGCGCGGAAGTTTAGCTGGCGACAAAGCTCTTTACGGGCATCATAAAGCCTACGACCTAGGCGATAACCGCGATATTCAGGGTCAATCAAGGCGTCCAACCCATAGATAGCATCACCCTCTGGATTGTCTCTGATAATTTCCTTTTGTCCAATCAGATCATCGTAGGTATGCGGGTTTGAAAACTTGGCATAATCCACACGCATGGATAGGACGATACCAATCAGCTGATCGTGGTCAAATAATGCAATCTGGCCTTCAGGGAAAGCATCAATTAAGGCATGAATGGTGTTTTTTGACCAAGCACCGCCTAAGTTTACATAGACACGGTCCATCAGTGCTTTTAATTGCGGATAGTCTTTTTTCTTGATTTCAGCGATTGTAAGATGAAAATCATCTAATTTTTCTATTTTACTCATAATTTTCCTGTTGTGGGACTCTACTGGTTTTGGTGGTATCAAATATATGTGTGGGGCGGTACTCAAGTTGGCAAGGCTTTGTCTTTAGCACCCTTTATTTTGTTCGCTATCATAACAAGCTGCCTTATCAATGACAGTCTAACGTGGTAACTATTTGCTACGTTTTTGTGAGTCAATACCTTTTGTTTATTCAAGCATTACAGGTGTCTTATATTATGGCAGTGGTCCTTTTTTGCAATGTATCGGAGGTGAGAAAGCGCACGTATTGGCATTACTAAAAGTGCACTGGGCAACCTGTGTCTTCATATTGCGGCACCGCGTCAAGCCCGTTTAATCGTCCAAAGCTTTTTAAGTACGTTACTTATTGCGGCTTTGGTACTGCTGTATTTATAAACTCAAACGTGTAAAAAAAGACGCTAACTTTTGCAGTTTAGCGTCTTTTTTATGTCAGGCTGATGATAAGACAGTCAGTTAAATATCAAAAATCTTACCCCGATTCATAATGTTGTTTGGGTCAAAGACTTTTTTAATGTCACGCAAATAGTTTATTTCGGTCTCGCTGCGGCTATAGTGTAGATAAGGCTTTTTGGTCATACCAACCCCGTGCTCAGCAGACACCGAGCCGCCATATTTTTGTACTGTCTCAAACACATACTTATTGACGATCTGACATTCGCTAAAGAAGTCGTCTTTACTCATATTTTCAGGCTTTAAGATGTTTAAGTGCAAGTTACCATCACCGATATGGCCAAACCAGCAGACTTCAAAGTCAGGATAGTTGCTGCTGACGATATGATCAATCTCAGTGATAAATTCAGGCACATAGCTGATGAGTACAGATACATCGTTTTTGTAAGGGGTGAATACTGAGATGGTCTCAGAGATGTATTCGCGCAGTTTCCATAGCTCTGTCGCTTGTGCGAGGCTTTGGCTCATGACCCCATCGACGACCCAGCCTTGCTCCATGCAGTGCTCAAATATGGCCATGGCTTTATCCATGATTGGCTCGTATGGTGCTTCAAACTCTAGCAAAGTATAAAACTTGGTACGTGATTCAAACGGCTCTTGGACTTGACCATGGGCCATGAGTTTATCAATGGCGACATCATCAAAGAACTCAAACGCGGTCAAATCAATCTGCGCTTGAAATGCAGATAGGACATTCATGACATCATTAAAGCTGTCCATGCCAAGTACCATGACGTTTAAGTCTTGCGGCTGACGTTCCAGCTTGATTTGGGCATGGGTGACTAGCCCTAGCGTGCCTTCGCTACCGATAAAGAGTTGACGCAAGTCATAACCGGTGGCGTTTTTGACCATGCCGCGGTTAAGTTGCAAGATATCGCCTTTACCGGTGACAACGGTGAGTCCCATGATCCATTGACGGGTCATGCCGTAGCGAATGACCTTGATGCCGCCCGCATTGGTGCCGATATTGCCACCCATTTGGCTTGAGCCCGCTGAGGCAAAGTCAACGGGGTAGTACAGATCTTTTGATTCGGCGAATTGTTGTAACTGTTCGGTGACCACGCCTGCTTCAATCTCAACCATGCGATCGGCAGGATAAAACTGACCGATCCGGTTCATTTTATCCATGCTGACGACAATCTCGCCATTGGATGCTACTGCACCAGCAGAGAGTCCCGTACGACCGCCGCTTGGGGTTAGAACGACATTATGCTGATTAGCGAGCAACACGATGGCTTGAACTTGCTCGGTGGTCTTTGGAAAGACGATGGCGGCGGCGGCTGGCGCAAAGTGTTTGGTCCAGTCTTTGCCCCAGTGCTCTAAGCTCTCAAGGTCAGTTTTGATTTGGCTTGGGTCAAACTGATGAGCATCAAGCAGTGTGCTTAAAATAGTTTGGACAGCGGCTGTGTTGGTTTCAAATGTGCTTTGGCTAGATAAAGAAGTCATGGTCAAATCTCAGTATTAACGGAAGCGCGATGCATAGAGGGGAGTATTATATCGCTAAATTGCTGTAACGAAACGCCTATAACTATGTTTATATAATTGTGTGGGTATAACTAAATGTTCGTTCGTGAGTAACTATAGAGTGGTCGATTTAGTGTACATGTAGTCAATCCTGAATAAAACTGGCACACACTATGCCAAGTGCTACTGGGTATTAATTTCCCTTGCGTGCTGTGCCTACGCCGCTCGATGCTGCGCGAAATCAATACCAGTAGCCCTGCGCCTATTTTAAAGTGTGTTAACTATAGTTGAGCGTCAGTAGAAAAAAGCAATTTAGTCAATGTTGAACAGAATAATTCACTATAGCATAAAAAGTTTTCAGGCTTGATAATCAATAATTCATCTAATCTGCTAACATCGACGTCGGATTTTGTGTAAGATATCTAGACTGTTTTCGTTTCATCCATCATAGATTATCCCTTAGATAATTTTATAAGCAATTATAGGACAGTTCTCATATGGCGTTATCACTACAAAAAGACAAAATCCGGTTTTTATTGCTCGAAGGCCTGCATGACAATGCGTTAAAAGTACTAGAAGGAGCGGGCTATCACAACATCGAGAATATCAGTCACGCCCTAGATCAAGATGAGCTGATCGAAAAAATCAAGGATGCCCATTTTATTGGTATTCGTTCGCGTACTCAGTTGACACGCGACGTCCTTGAGCACGCACATAAGCTTATCGGTATTGGCTGCTTTTGTATTGGTACCAATCAAGTAGATCTGGAAGCGGCTCGTGATCTTGGCATTCCCGTTTTTAATGCGCCATTTTCTAACACCCGTTCAGTGGCTGAGCTGGTATTGGCTGAAGCCATCATGCTGTACCGCGGTATCCCCGAAAAAAATGCAACCGTGCATCGCGGCGGTTGGGGCAAGTCTGCAACCAACTCACATGAAGTGCGTGGTAAAACCATCGGTATCGTCGGTTATGGCTCTATTGGCTCGCAGTTGTCTGTGTTGGCAGAAAGCTTCGGTATGAAAGTCATCTATCATGACGCCGTGACCAAACTGCCACTAGGCAATGCCGTACAAGTAGGAAGCTTAGAGGAGCTGCTATCAACGGCTGATATCGTGACGTTGCACGTCCCTGATGTGCCAAGCACGCGTTACATGATGAAAGCGGAGCAGTTCGCGCAAATGAAAGAGGGCAGCTACTTTATCAACGCCGCTCGCGGTACTTGTGTCGAGATTGATGATCTGGCTGCTGCGCTTGAGTCTGGAAAGATATTGGGCGCGGCCATTGACGTGTTCCCAAAAGAGCCAAAATCTGCGGATGAAGAGTTTGAATCACCACTGCGTAAGTTTGACAATGTCATCTTGACACCGCATATCGGTGGCTCAACGCAAGAAGCACAGGCCAATATCGGCCTTGAAGTCGCAGATAAGTTCGTCAGATATTCCGATCAAGGCGATACCGCGACCGCTGTCAACTTCCCAGAAGTTTCTGTACCGTTTAAAGAAAACTCGCATCGTCTGCTCCATATACATAAAAACGTACCGGGCGTATTGTCACAGATCAACCGTCTGTTCGCTGAAGCAGGGATTAACATCCTCGCACAGAGCCTAATGACAGAAGGCGATGTCGGTTATCTGGTGATGGATGTTGACTATAACGATTCAGATGCCGCGCTAGACCAGCTCAAAGACGTCGAAGAAACCATCCGCGTGCGTATTTTGTTCTAATAACAGCGTTGATTGCCTGAATCTACAACTCCCCATAAAAAACTGTGTTAAAAAAGAGATGCCCTAGTAAATAGGTCATCTCTTTTTTTATGGCATCAGGCGACAGCCTAGTCAGCTTTGATATGATTAGCCGCTTCTGCTTGCAGGCGCGCTTCAATTTTAGCGGCTTTGCGTTTTTCTATTACATCGATGACGTCGCTACCAATGTGGGCTTCGCCACGTTTTTTGGCTAACTGCATTTGATGCTCACGCTCACGGAAACGGGCTTTTTGCTCATCGGTGGCTTTGTCAATACAATGCGGGCATGACTCGCCTTTAACATAGGCAAGGCTCTGCATGTCCTCAGCAGTGATGGGCATACGGCAGGCAAAACACTGCTCATAGTTGCCTTTTTCTAAGTTGTGATTGACCGAAACGCGATTGTCAAAGACAAAGCAGTCGCCTTGCCACATAGAGTCACTGGCCGGGACTTCTTCCAGATACTTTAAGATACCACCTTCTAAATGATAGACCTCTTCAAACCCTTGCTCACGCATATAAGCGGTGGACTTTTCACAGCGGATACCGCCCGTACAAAACATCGCAACTTTTTTATGCTTCGCGGGATCCAGCTCTTTTGCCACATATTCTGGAAACTCGCGGAAAGTTTCCGTGTTGGGGTTGACGGCATTTTGGAACGTACCGATTTTTACCTCATAGTCGTTTCGCGTATCAATGAGAATAACGTCTGGATCTGAGATTAGCGCATTCCACTCACTAGGCTTCACATAACGACCGACTGACTGTAGTGGGTCGATGTTTTCTACGCCCATAGTCACGATTTCTTTTTTGAGCTTTACTTTGGTGCGATAAAAAGGCTGGGCGTCGGTATAAGACTCTTTAAAGGTAAAGCTGCCAATCGCTTCGATACTACGTAGATACTCAAGGACAGTATCAATACCTTGGCGCGTGCCAGAAATCGTACCGTTAATGCCCTCGCTTGCGATTAACAAGGTACCTTTGACGTCATTATCGAGCATAGTGTTTAAAATTGGCTCACGGTATTGCTCAAAATCAGCAAAGCGCGTGAATTTATAAAGAGCGGCCACAACGATATTATTAGTGACGCTATCGTAGGCGGGGGCGGACTTATCATCAATTACAGTGGTATCTTGGATATTACTATCTTGGGTCGTACTCATGTCTTTCTCCTGCTGGCTAGGTCGCAAACCTAGTGCAATACGTTAAGTTTTTTGAAGTGATAAAACATTGGTGCAATTGTGGAATTGGCCAATGCGCGCGTAGTGTAGCAAATTTTGGGTGGGTTTTGAAACTTAAAAATATTAATGTTCTAATTGAATGTAGCATTGTAGTAGCACCTTTAAAATATCATAGTCAGAATGATATTTTAAAGGTGTTTAGCAACTAGAAATATAAGCCTTTTGGATGAAAAAAATTTTCAAATGCCAAAGTAATACTAATGCTATTATTCAATCTACTTATGATTAAATTTTAGGAATTATTATGGTAGATCCATTAAATATATTAAGAGCAGCAATGTTTCCATCTCAGGTGCTTTATGAAGTTCTCAATAGTCGTATCCAAGATTTTAGCGATGACACCGACCAATCTAACTTGAAAGTGTTAGAAGAAGAATCTATCAAAGAGGATATTAGAGCACGTGTTTTACAGAATCAGGCTAAAGCTGCTCAAGAAATGGCTATTGCTAGAAGAATAGAAAACGCTGAAGAAGTAGAAATAGAAGAATATTATGATATTTCAGGCGAAGGTCACGTTGGAGCTAGAGGTAGTAATGAAGGATTAAGTTTAGGAGCAAGTGGTGAGGGTCGAAAAATAACTAAAAGAGTTATTAAGTTTAAAGGTGGTAAAACGATACAGCAAATTTATGATGATGAATAATAAGAAGCCAATAATAAAAAATCCAGCTCAAAGGCTGGATTTTTATTTTTAAACTAAAATTGTATTTTGTTAAACTTACTTACTCTGGAACCAAGTATCCGCTTGGTTGCGGGCGCTCGCGATATCTGCACTTGATAAGTTCAATGCCAACTGACCGATTTTGCCGCGGGCTTTGTTACGGACTTTTTCATCGAGCATACCATCACGGGCAGCCAAGTCGTACCATTTATACGCATCGACAAGATTTTTTTGCTTTTCGTCTAACAACGCAAGCGTATAGCTAGCACGGTTATCGCCACGCATGGCGGCTTTCTCTAACCAAACACGGGCTTGTTGCAAGTTTGGTTGGACACCTTCACCGCGTAAGTACATGATGGCAAGGTTCAATTGAGCAGGAGCGACGCCTTGGTTTGCTGCTTTGGTGTACCACTGAATCGCTTGTTGCGTGTTTTGGGCAACCCCTTCACCTTTTTGCAAACGCTTGGCTAGGTAAAACTGAGCATGGTCATTACCTTGAGCCGCACGATTGGATAGCTCACTGATAGGCATCAGCTCAAAGCGTGACGTGTCCAGTGGTACGTTTGATATTAACTCAGCGTTGGCAATACCGGCACAAGAAAATAAGGCAGTAAACAACGCAGCTTTTAATAATTTCATAGCAGCTCCAAAATTAGGCAGTTAATAAGCAAAAGAAAAAGTTGTACCGTCAAATCCGTTTAGACGGTGATAACAATTAGGTGAAATCTTGCTTTAGCAACTTACCTAATTATTAGCAATATCATTCATCATTGTAGTGTGACAACGCATAAAGTCATGGCAGATGGCCTGAATTCAACCGATAAACGGTGAAAAACATGGTGCGATTGACACTATTTTGCTAGCTTAACACCCAAACTTACGAAACTCAAATACTAATTACACGATTTAATTCCTATTTGTACTTCATTGTCTTCAATAAAATCATAGAGTTACTTAAGCGCAATAAAGGATTAATACCGTGTTAAGGTTAAAAACTGTCCTTATGGAACCGCTGCACGCTCATTAATAAACCTTTGGATTATTTTGGCTGTTGTTTGGTGACACGGTAAATAGCCACATCGGCCAACAGATTGGGAGCTTGTCGTATCAACGACTTCATTAGAGTCGTGTGACCTTTCTCAGAGTCACTGACCGCAAAGCGGTTGATGATATGAATATCGTGCTTGGCGCACAGCTGCTCAAAGTCTTTAAAGGTACACAGATGAATATTTGGGGTGTTATACCATTCATAAGGCAGAGCTTCTGAGACGGGCATGAGGCCTTTTAGTCCCAAGTGTAGGCGGTTTTGCCAGTGAGCAAAGTTAGGAAAGGTAATGACGGCCTCGCGAGCCACCCGCAGCATATCAAGCAATAATACATCTGGTGATTTTACCGCTTGTAGGGCCCGCGCCATAACGACAGTGTCAAAGCTGTTATCAGCGAAACGTGCTAAACCATCATTGAGATCTTGCTCAATAATAGATAGACCTTTGGCAATGCCGTCATTGATTTTTTCTTCATCAATCTCCAGCCCATATCCCGACACACCGCGGTTTTGTTGCAAGTGCGCGAGCAGCTCGCCATTACCGCAGCCCAAGTCGAGCACGTGTGAGTGCGGGGCAATCCAGCGCTCAGCCAACTGATGGTCCATTCTCATGAGCGCGCTCCTGTTTTTTGATGACTGTTACCGCGGCTGTTTTTCGGCAGGCTACCTGTTATAAATGGCGCGGTTAAAAACCCTTTGACGGCGCCCATATAACGCGGAATATCAAATAAGAATGAGTCATGACCGTGCGGTGCATCGACATTAATGTAGTTGACCGGCTTACCCGTGGCCATCAGCGCATCGACAATCTCTTGTGAGCGCTCTGGGGCAAAGCGCCAGTCAGTGGTGAATGACACGACCAAATATTGGCACTGGGTGTGAGCAAAGGCGGCTTTAAGTGCGTTAAGCTCTTGCTGACGGTTATTCTCGCCCTCATCTATCGAGGTTACCGTCTCTTCTAGTGCATTTTGAGTGGCTTTCTTGGTGGCTTCGACTGATGCGCCAATTGAGTCCTCAAGTGGGACTAATGGTTCTGTCGATTCTGTTGCCAGTGCTGCTGGATAATCACGCGTCGGATCAAAGTAATCTAGCGCCTTGGTCATTAGCAAATATGTATTGGCATCGAAGTTTTCGCTAAAGCGTTCGCCCTGATAGCGTAGATAGCTTTCGACTTGGAACTCGACATCGTAGCCATACATAAACTTGCCGGATTTTAAATCACGGCCGAATTTGGCTTTCATGGCGTCATCGGTCAAATAGGTGATATGTCCGACCATGCGCGCTAGGATCAGGCCACGACGAGGATAAGTGCCTGCTTGTAAGTAGCGCCCGTCTTTGAAGTCAGGATCAGAGAGAATGGACTGACGCGCGACTTCATTGAAGGCGATATTTTGTGCGGACAGCTTGGGGGTACTGGCAATCACCACACAGCGCTTAAGCCTATCTGGGTAATCAACCGACCATTGTAGCGCCTGCATCCCGCCCATTGAGCCACCGACGATGGCGTGCCAAACGTCAATGCCTAGGCGGTCTGACAGCATGGCTTGGGTTTTTACCCAGTCTTTAATGGTGACCAAAGGGAAATCAGGCCCATAAACTTGAGCTTCGTTATGATCACTTGTATGTGGTTTGTCTAAATGATGCTCGTCTGAGCTGACGCGGTCTGGATTGATCGTTGTGGGGCCTGTGGAGCCAAAGCAGCTACCGATATTGTTGACACACACCACATAGAATTGATTGGTGTCGATGGCTTTATTCGGGCCAATCATGTTGTCCCACCAGCCAGCCTTTTTGTCATCGGCACTATGAAAACCTGCCGCATGATGGCTGCCTGACAGCGCATGACAAATAAGTATGGCATTCGACTTATCGCGGTTGAGCGTGCCATAAGTTTCGACGATCAAGTCAAACGAGGGCAGGGTACGATTGCACTCTAAGGTTAATGGCTCAGGGAAGTGAAAAATCTCGGGCGTGACAAGCCCAACTGAGCCAACAGTGTCCACTTGGCTAGTCAAATCAGCTTCATCTTTTGGGAGCTGGTCACTGGTATTATCAGGGCGTGCGTTCAAAGCTACCTCGCAAGACAACAATCATCAATAAAATAAAATGGCAATATGTCGATAGGCTGTGTTGCCGACATTGTTTTTACCTACGTTTTTTTACCTACACTTTGTTTACTACAACGCGCTTGCCTATTGTATGGTGATGCGCATATGAGTACAACCTTCGAGGGACATCTTTTGAGCCGAGTTTTTATCGTGACGGTATAATAGATAGATAATGGTGGGTGATAAAGAATAGTGATCGAGTATCATACGATATAAGTGATCTTTTCTCATGCGTTGTTAAGGGATAAAATGCTACACTAATCGGGCGTTCATTCAATAATGACTTAACACTCTTTTATCTGCTAATCTTTGACATGATCCCATGTTTTTCTCTAATTAACCTACTCCTAAAACAGTGCTGCTATGAAACCTGAACTGCCACCCCGTATCGCCGTCCTATTAGTTAACCTTGGTACACCTGATGAGCCGACCGCGCCTGCGGTGCGTCGTTACCTAAAACAGTTTTTGTCAGACCCACGGGTGATTGAAATCCCAAAATTCTTGTGGGCGATTATTCTAAACCTGTTTGTTTTGCCCAGTCGCCCTAAACGCGTGGCAAAGGCTTATGCCAGCATTTGGGAAGGGGACTCGCCGATTCGTAAGATACTAAAGCGCCAAGTTGAGTTGTTAGAGCCGCGTTTGGGGGATAGTGCGGGCCCCTTTCGTGTCTCTGTACATCCAGCGATGAGTTATGGTAATCCTGGATTGCCTGAGGTGATGGATACGTTGCGCGGTGAAGGGGTTGACCATTTCGTCATCTTGCCTTTGTTCCCTCAGTATTCGGCTTCTTCAGGTGGGGCGGTGTATGATGCGCTCACTAAGTGGACGCTCAAGCAACGCAACTTGCCAAACTATACGATTGTTAAAGATTACTTTGCCCACCCACTGTACATTCAAGCACTGGCCGATTCGGTACGTCGTTTTCAAGCAGAGCATGGCAAGCCTGATAAGCTCATGTTTAGCTTTCATGGTATCCCGCAACCTTATGCGGACAAAGGTGATCCATATCCTAAGCGTTGTAAGTGTACGGCGGCGCAAGTGGCGCACGCGCTTGGTTTGCAAGCCGATGAATGGATTATCAGCTTTCAATCACGCTTTGGCAAACAAGAGTGGGTCAAGCCCTATACCGATGTGGTGCTGGAGGATTGGGGCAAGTCAGGGGTACGTTCGGTACAAGTCATCAGCCCTGCCTTCTCAGCGGATTGCCTCGAGACGTTAGAGGAGCTGGCGATTGAAAACCGTGATAACTTTTTGAATGCTGGCGGGCAAGAGTATCATTATATTCCAGCACTAAACCTTGATGAGGCTCACATTGATTTGCTCGAAGCCCTAAGTGTGCCCTTAGTACAAGGCTGGGCGGGAACGTTAGAAGGTTGGGCGTAAATAGTTACGTTTGTTTTCGTATCAAAAGCCCCTTTAATAACAGTAAAATAATAGCAATAAAGGGGCTTTTATGTTGCAAATAAGGCACACACGCCTAAACCCAAAAAATGGTTTAAGTGGCTTTATTAAAAATCATCATCATTACTACGTTCTGCCGCTTCTTTATCCGCGATGTCTACCACATCTGGATAGTCACTGTCATCAAGGTTGTCTTGAACCAACACCTCATCAACACGTGCTTCATCGATATTCTGACGATGTATGGGCGTCAAACCTTGAGTTGCATCCGTGCCGACTTCTGAATTATCAAAACCTGCCCTGTTATCAATCACGTCGTCATCATCAGTTGTATGTAGCATAGGGTTGTCTAAATCGACTAACTGGTTGTCTTGGTTATCTAGAGTGACATCGTTATTGTCATTGTTGCGACGGGCATTGCCATCAATTTGATCCATCTCTTTTGGTAGTGGGGTTTTTGAGTTGTCCATAATGGGTTCCTTACTATCGATGGTTATTATTGGTTTTGTTTATCAAGAATAGTGTGACGCGTTATATTGACCACTCATAGTAGTATGCTGTCACAGCATGTTCAAAAAATGTAAGACAGCCCGAACAATAACTCAAGAAGACCCGCTAGAGTATAGAGAGGAGAGACAGTAATTTTATCAATAGAGCGGCAGCGCAAGCGATGAGCGTGTGAGGACAAGTAACAACGGCCACTCATATTGAGTAGCTGTCATGGAAATTTATAAGATGATAATGAGTTTTTGAGGGGTGTAATGACATCATGTTAAAGACTTAGTTGGCACCAATCTGGTATTGACCAAATGCATCGAGGAGCTGGGCACAGTTTTGGCCAGTGTCTGTAAGAGGGTCGCGGCATTGTTCGTGATGTCGGAGGACGTTATGGCTTGCTTACGCTCTATGGTTGACCACTATAATCGCTCAAGTGCAATCGCCATAAATAAACCAAAGCGATAGTGTAGATCACCGTTTCAGTCAACTCTTCGACGATACCGCCAATAGTGTGAGGGAACATAATCGCATTTTCTCCCATATATTGTATTACCGCCAATGCCGTGACACTGAGATAAAGAGAAACAGGAACGCGCTTCAATACCGCATAAAGATAATGCCTTGAGTAAGCCAGCAAGCCAAGCGCAACGAGGTAAATAACGGTCAAAATGCTATCTTCCCACCAGTCATAAGATTGGCTGAGAAATGAGAAGTCACTGGGTACAAATAAATCTGGTAGGTAGTTCAATTCGCGGCGTATCACAGTAAAAAATATCAGTGCCGCAGCCAACCAAAAAGCCCGTGTTTGTTTAAGATGGCTCTGCCAAAGATATTGCGCGCAACGTAGCAAACAGGCGAACAAGAGCAAGTTGCCAGGGATTTCAATGATGCCATCTGAAGCCAAAGTAGGAAACTCCTAGTTTTTGAAAAATAAAAAAGTGAGCGCAAAGGCTCACCGTAGATCGAAAATTATCCAATGACATACTATTTAATAGACGGCTATTATAACGCCAAATTTGTTGTGGTCAGTTAGTTATATTAACCAACTGGTCATAAGGAAAGGTTAAGCTGGACAGCACAACGTGTTTAACCATAAGTATGATGATTAACTATAGGCAGTACAAAATAAAATTGATACGTTAATAGCGACATGCGACTGGTATCAATTTTCCTTGCTTGCTGCTAATACAGAGGCTGCGAAAAATTCATTCCAGTCGCCTTATATCGTTCTTAAAGTGAATCGACTGTACTCTCCAAACTGTTATGTTAGTGCGCATTAGCACTGGTGAGTTGGCTTTCTTTGCGCTTTTTTTTGAGCGCTTAAAAAACCAACTCATTTTATATCTTAGCCAACTGAAATCAGCGATTAATGCGCCTCATCCCAGTTTTGCCCACTATCAGTCTCAACGAGTAACGGCACGGCAAAGTCTACACTCCAACCTTTATCTACCGCTGTCGTGGTCAAGACATCTTGCATCGCATCGGTAATCAACTGGCTAATCTCATCCACTTTATCCGTATCAACTTCAAATACCAATTCATCATGCACTTGTAGCAGCATTTTGGCCTGATCTTTTGGTAATACTTTATCAACGGCAATCATGGCAAGTTTAATCAAATCAGCGGCAGAGCCTTGTAGCGGTGCATTGATCGCCGCACGCTCAGCGCCCTGTTTGACCATACGATTGCTGTGAGTGATATCGGGCGTGTAGAGTTTGCGACCCAGTATCGTCTCGACATAGCCTTGCTCATAAGCGCTGGTACGCGTGTTGATCATATAGTTCTTGACGCCTGGATAACGCTCAAAGTACATATCGATATAATCTTGCGCTTCGCCGCGACTCATTTGTATCTGCTTGGCAAGGCCAAAGGCGCTCATACCATAGAGCAGTCCAAAGTTAATGGCTTTGGCATTACGGCGCTCGGTTGGTGTCACGTCTGAGACATCCTTTCCAAGCACTTCGGCCGCGGTGGCCGCGTGAATATCCAGCCCTTCGTTAAAGGCACGAGTCAGGTTGCTATCGCCTGAAAAATGCGCCATCAAACGCAGTTCAATTTGTGAGTAATCCGCGGCCAAGATCACGCGACCTTCTGGTGCGATAAAGGCTTGGCGAATCAGGCGACCTGTGGCCGTACGGATCGGAATGTTTTGCAAGTTAGGATCGGTTGAGGACAGCCTGCCCGTACTGGTTAATGCTTGATGGTAGCTGGTATGGACGCGATCAGTCTTAGCATCTGCCACATTATCAAGCGCATCGGTATAAGTACTTTTTAGCTTAGAAAGACCGCGATATTCAAGGACGATTTCAACCAATGGATGGTCAATCTTTGACAAGACCGCCTCACCTGTTGAGTATTGACCAGACTTGGTTTTTTTACCACCAGGGACGCCCAGTTTGTCAAACAGCATCTCACCAAGCTGTTTCGGTGAGCCTAAGTTAAATGCTTCGCCAGCGACTTCATACGCGCGTTTTTCTAAGGCAATGATTTCTTCATCAAAGCGTTTGGACAGCTCGTTCAAAAATGAGCGTTTGATTAGGATACCGTGCGCTTCCATTTGACAAAGTATTTGGGCCGTTGGAATCTCTAGCTCATGGAGTAATTTGGCATTATTGGCGTCATTAGCAAGCTCGACGCTAAACACGTCAAACAGCTGATAAGTGATATCGGCATCTTCACACGCGTAGTCACTGGCGATATCAATGGCGACTTGATCAAAGGTGACTTGTTTCGCCCCTTTGCCAGCGACATCTTCATAGCTGATGGTTTGCGTTTGCAGATAGTGCCGTGCCAGATCGTCCATACCATGACGAGTGACAGCCGCATTAATCACATAGCTGGCGAGCATGGTATCCATTGCCCAGTTATTTGGCTGCTCATGGATGGCACCGATGAGGTCAATACCGGAGTGGGCGAGGATATGAGCGTCGTATTTTAAATGTTGACCGATTTTACCAATGCTTGGGTTTTCTAAAATAGGCTTTAAGCGTGCCAATACCATGTCGCGGTCAAGTTGCTTGGCTGTCAGCTCATCGCCCTCTAAGCTGTGCGTTAGCGGTATATAATAAGCTTCATGGGCTTGTACGGCAAAAGATAGACCGACGATTTGTGCCTCGCGCCAGTGAACGCTGGTCGTCTCGGTATCAATGACGAAGTGCGGCGCAGATTCTAATAATTTGACCAAATTATCAAATGCCGGCTCATCTAAAACAGTGTGCCATGCTTTGTCATGATGTTTACTGTCTTTGATATTGTCGATCTTGGTTGATTGTAGCGATTTGGCGATTTGCGCTTGGGATTTGGCATCCGCTTGGCTATCAGCGACACTTTGCGAGCCGTTCCCATTAGCATTGGCGGGATGGTTGGGATGATCAAGCGATGCCAGCTCATTTCTAAACTCAAGCTCACCATACAGCTCGCGCAACTCATTTATGTGGGCACAAGGGTCTGTATTGATTTTTAAGTCATTCCAGTCTTGACCGATCTCCAAATCTGTGACGATAGTGGCCAGCTTTGCATTGAACGGAATATCGTCTGCGTGCTCAATCAGACCTTTGGCTCCGCGGCCTTTAATAAAGCCAATGTGCTTTAACATATTGTCAATGGTGCCATACTCAATAAGCAGGTCTTTCGCGGTTTTTTTACCGATACCAGGCACGCCTTTGATACCGTCAGAGGCGTCACCCATTAAAGTTAAAAAATCAATCATTTGATTTGGGTTGATACCGAATTTATCAATGACCGCTTGGGTGTCCGTCACTTTACCAGTAAAGCTGTCTTCTAGTATCACGCAGTCATTGACCAGCTGCATCATGTCTTTATCGCCCGTGGAGATGACCACATGATGACCTTGTTCAACCGCACGGTGGGCCAGTGTGCCGATAATGTCATCGGCTTCTGCGCCTTCGATGCGTAACAGCGGAATGCCTAACGCGATCACTAAACGATGAATGTAAGGAATCTGTTCTACCAACTCTACATCGATGGGTGGACGAGCCGCCTTGTAATCAGCAGACATATGATGGCGAAAAGTCGGCGACTTGGTATCAAAACACACGGCCATATGGGTTGGATGATAACGACGCATCAGTTTTAGCAGCGCATTGAGCGTGCCACGAATGGCATTGGTTACCAGCCCTTGCGAGTTTTGCATGGTTTTTGGTAAAGCGTGATAAGTACGAAATAGATAATAAGAGCCATCAACCAAAATAAAAGGCGGTTGGTCTTTGTCGACGTGACTGGTGTCCATGGTCGCGACATTGGGCATGGTGTCAAAGTTTGGTAGGGCTTTGGGGTCGAGTGCCTGGTGGGAGTTGTGATTACTGTCGCTCATATTATCGCTCATAAAAGTCACTTAGTATCTGTTAGATAAAATATGTGCTTATTATAACGCTAAAATCAGCGCGTGCCGAACTGCTTAACCGTTACGAGATATTCTAGGGTTTTCCAAAATCTAAAATAAAAAAGAATCCAGCGCTGACTGGATTCTTTTATACGAAACCTTTTCTGTAAAGATAAGCCCTAACTGCTTATTTTACTTCTGAGGTGACTTCTACATCGATATTGCCACGGGTCGCTTTTGAATAGGGACAAACTTGGTGGGCTTTTTCGACCAGTTTTTGAATGTCGTCCGCTGATAGATCAGTGCTATCAGCAATGACGTGAATTTTTACGGAAAGTTTGTACTCATGATTGTCACCTTGTAACAAATCAACAGAAGTTTCAGTCGTTGAACCGAAGCTTGCGCTTTCCATTTTTTTGACCACACCCAAGGCGCTATCAAAACAAGCCCCGTAACCCATAGCAAGTAACTGCTCAGGATTATTGCCCTTCTGGTTGCCGCCTGGCGGTGCCATGTTTATTTCAAGATCACTATCGCTTAGCGTTGCTGTACCCATGCGACCGCCAGTAACCGTAGCTTTAGTAGAATATAATGTTTTCATAACACATCCTTTATTTTAATATTTTGAATTTTTATATTTAAGCGGTAAATTTTAATATGGGATTTAGCATAACAAACTAGTGAAGTTCCTATATAGGTCAGTCGTAAACATATACTGTGTATTTGTAAGTACGAGGCCAAACACCCTGTCATAAATTGCCACCAAAAAGGCGACTGACACTCTGTGTTTGACGATTAGAGCGGGTTTTTTTATACGCTTATTCTGCACCATTCTGCTAAATCCGCTACAATACGCTCATTATTTATTCTATTTATTTAGATTGATTTCTAAATGACACAACCGTTGAAGCCGAAAACTATGAGCGTAGATCCAAAAAAATTAGCCAAAGAAGTTGCCAAACGCCGTACCTTTGCCATCATCTCGCATCCCGATGCAGGTAAGACTACCATGACTGAAAAGTTACTGTTGTGGGGGCAGGCGATTCAGGTGGTTGGTGAAGTCAAAGGCCGCAAAACAGATCGTCATGCCACCTCAGATTGGATGAGTATGGAACAAGAGCGTGGTATCTCGATTACTACCTCTGTCATGCAGTTTCCTTATCAAGACCACATCGTCAACTTACTAGACACACCCGGTCACGCCGACTTTAGTGAAGATACCTATCGTACCTTGACCGCTGTGGATAGCGCGCTGATGATGGTGGACGGTGCCAAGGGTGTCGAAGAACGTACCATCAAATTGATGGAAGTTTGCCGGATGCGTGATACGCCGATTATCTCATTCGTCAATAAGCTCGATCGTCAGATTCGTGAGCCGCTAGAGCTACTTAGTGAAATCGAAGCGGTGCTAAAAATTAAATGTATTCCTGTGACTTGGCCTATTGGCATGGGACAAGATTTTATCGGCGTGTACCATTTGACCGAAAATAAGACTTACTTTTATCAAAAAGGTCATGGCGGTAAGATGACGGTGGCTGAGACCCGTGAAGGCTATGATTATCCGGATATACGTGAGCGTCTAGGGACATTGATGTTTGATGCCTTTGAAGAATCACTTGAGCTGGTACAAATGGCGTTAGAAGAGTTCAGTGTTGAGGCGTTTTTAGCGGGTGAGATGACGCCTGTGTTGTTTGGCACGGCACTCGGCAATTTCGGTGTCAATATGGTACTCGATACGTTAGTGAAGTATGCGCCGCCGCCAAAATCCCATCCCACGCAAGAGCGTGAAGTGGCAGCAACGGAGACAGATTTTAGTGGGTTTGTCTTTAAGATTCAGGCAAATATGGATCCGCGTCACCGTGACCGCATTGCTTTTTTACGCGTCTGCTCAGGTAAGTACGAGAAAGGCATGAAAATGAAGCATGTGCGTTTGGGTAAAGACGTGCGTATTGCCGATGCATTGACCTTCCTCGCTGGTGACCGTGAAGCGTTAGAAGAGGCGTATCCGGGTGACATTATTGGGCTTCATAACCATGGGACGATTTCTATCGGTGACAGTTTCACCGAAGGCGAGGAGTTGAACTTTACCGGTATTCCGCACTTTGCCCCAGAATTGTTCCGCCGTGTGGTGCTAAAAGATCCGCTGAAATCAAAAGCGCTGCAAAAAGGTCTACAGCAGTTAAGTGAAGAGGGTGCAACACAGGTGTTTATGCCGCAGATTAACAACGATTTAATCTTGGGTGCGGTGGGTGTACTACAGTTTGAGGTGGTCGCGCATCGTCTCAAAGAAGAGTACAAGGTACAATGTATCTTTGAGCCGGTCTCGATTGCCACGGTACGCTGGATTCACTGTGATGATGAAGTGGCACTGGCTAAGTTTAAGAAAAAAGCCCACGACCAGCTGTCGCTAGATGGTGGTGGTTATTTAACCTATCTTGCGCCATCGCGGGTTAATTTGCAGCTGATGCAAGATCGTTATCCAGAAGTAACCTTTAGTAGTACGCGTGAGCACTAATATCCGTAAATATAAGGTATAGCCATCTCTTAAGACACGCCAGCCGTGTCTTTTTTATTAACTATTATTTATCTATTGAATGAGGCTAGGGGTGTGCTCAGTAGGAATAGCACCTCAAAAACACAAACAGTGTTCCTACAATACGTTGCCATGGTTACGGTAGAATATTCAGTAACGTCTTATGTGGATAAAAGAGGATATATGAACGCTGCGAATCACTTCGATATCAAAACCCCAGAAACGGCGGGGCGCTTAGCGATAAACGCCAGTCCTACACGTCTGTTAGGTCTACTAGTGAGTGGGGTGCTACTAGGGACAATGGCTATGTCCGCAAACGCTGGCAGCCTGATTAGTAGCACTGACTATCTGAACTATACTTTGCCTAAAAATCTGCAAGAGCAGTGTGTTGAGAAAGACAACTGCCCAGAGATTGAGGTTAAATATCTTCAGACCAATCATGATTGGATAAATGATATTACCAACGCCCGTATTAATCACTTAGTCGTAAACAGCAAACCGACTGAGTCAGCGCCTATTAAGACGATAAGCAGTCAGGCAGAGGTGACAGCAGCTATCGATGATTTTGCTAAATCGCAGTTGAGAGACATGCCTGAGGGTCGTTCATGGGCTTACAGTCTGACGGTAACGCCGGACTACTTAGGTCACATCAATGACGTTGAGTTGTTTGAAATTAACACGTATGTCTTCACTGGTGGCGCTCACGGTATGCCTTATAGTGAGTACTTGATGTTTGATCTCAGCAGCAAAAAACACATTCAGCTGAATGACATGCTGCAATCAGGTCAGAAGGCACGTTTTAAGGCGCTCGCTTATGATGCTTATAAAACGTGGGTGAAAACGGTGGACGATGACATCAGCAGCTATGAGAAAAATTGGCCGTTTACCTTAAGTGACAATGTGACACTGACGGATAAAGGCATCAATATTCGTTATCAGCATTATTCTATCGGTCCCTATGCTTACGGCATGCCCGTGCTCAGTATCCCGTATAGTAAGCTTGATGGTGTGATAAAGCCTCGCTTTTTGCCTAAATAACTTAATAAATAACGTAAATAGTCATTACATAATGCATTACAGCTCACATCAACATACTTAAAAAATCTTGAGAAAACTGGCCATACTGTTTTAGAACCATTTGAACTTTAATAGAAAATAAGGAGTGACAGCATAATGAATAATACAGATAGCGTGAAAACGACGGTAGACGCAGACACTTGGCAGCTTAATGCGCTAACAGAGGCGCTTGGCGAGTTGACATTAACGGTCAGTGAAAGCTTGTCTGTTGGTCGTGGCAGTGATAATGATGTGGTGCTCGGCAGCAAGCAAGTATCGCGTAACCATGCCGTGCTAAGCGTATTAGAGGGTCAACTGTATGTGAAAGATTTGGACTCATCAAACGGTACGTTTATTAATGACGAACGTATCGAGGGTAATAAATCGCACCTTTTACAAGTGAGCGATACGATTGGTTTTGCAAGCTTTCGCTTTCAGGTGAATGCGCCTGTTGACGAGGCAGAAGATATTGAAGGGTTGGCGCCAGTGACGGCAGAGAGTACAGCGGCTAGTACGAATACGGCTGAAACAGAAGCTGCTGAGACTGTAAAAGAAGCACACATGAACGAAGAGCCAACCGTTAAAGAGCCTGTGGTACAAAAAACAGGTATCGAAGAGTTTTTACCGACGACAGATAATGTAGAGTCAGCATCGAGCGAAGCTGCCACCGTGTCAGAATCGCCAGCGACTGGTATCAAGGAGGAAGCTGTGACAACCAAACAAAGCACACCGACAGTCTCTGTCGATAACGATTCATTAGTAGAGCAGCCAGTTGTACATGAAGAGCCAGTTGTACATGAAGAGCCAGTTGTACATGAAGAGCCAGTTGTACATGAAGAGCCAGTTGTACATGAAGAGCCAGCAGTCCAACCAGAGCACGATAAGACGACCAAAACTGAACTACAAGAAGAAGCTGATCCTGAGGTACTGCGTGCTAAGCAGGCGGCCACCGCTCAGTTTTCGGGTACGGCTAATCTAGGCCAGTCTCGTGATCTCGGTACCGAAGGGAATAACGCGATGGATCAGGCCGTTAGTAACCCAGCCAATGCAGGGCAGGTAGAGAAAAAACCGAGCGGCAGTTGGTTTATCTGGGTATTTCTTGCCATTCTTGTGATCGGACTGGCGCTGTGGTTATTTAATATGGGCGGTGCGTAATTGGTTTTTACGTAGGCGCCAAGCTGTGAGTACGGGTAAATGTTAGGGGCTTGGCTAACTGGCCAGTCCTTATGGATAGCGTGATCGTCAGCGAGCTTTGGTGTACTCGTATATCGATTATCAGTCACTCTAACCATTGTTTATCACCCGCCTTTTTTTATAGCGTCAGCATTCAGTAGAGTGTTGACGCTATATTTCATTTGTATTTTTATTATTGTTTCTACTGTTTATATCTTTTGCCAATATTTTGCTAAGAGAGCGTTACTATGATGACCTTTAAAGAGTATCAAGCGTTTAAAGACCGTGGCTTTAGTCACGCACCACTGGTGAAAAAACGTTTAATGGATGCACAAACTCCCGTATCTGTTTTTTCTAAAGTGCGTGATTTAAACGGTTCTGCGTATTTATTTGAGTCTGTCGTCGGCGGGGAGCGTTGGGCGCGATACTCGATGATTGGTCTGGGTAGCGAGCTGATTTTGCAGTATACAGACGGCCATATGACGGTCAAAAAAAATGATCATATCGATGTCGATGCGGTGGATGACCCTTTTGACTTTATTCGCACATTGATGGCGCAGTATAAGATGCCAACGACAGCCGATATTGCTGCGTTACCGAGCTTTAGTGGGGGGTTGGTCGGCTACTTTGGCTATGACATGATACGTGTCATAGAGCCAACGGTGGGTCTGTCTGATGCACCCAATCCAATGTCGATGCCAGACATGTGGCTCATGCTTTCCATGAGCGTGATTGTTTTCGATAGTTTAGAAAACACCTTGTCTATTATTGTTTATGCCGTTTGCAATGATGAGGATGGGCACAGTAAAGCCATTCGTGATCTAGAAAAAATAGAAGACAAGCTGGCAGAAACGCCAAATCTGAGCGCCCCTGTGATGCCCACACCAAAGTTCACGTCAAAAACCGGCGCAGATAAATACTGTAGTGACGTCAATAAGATAAAAGAATACATCTTAGCAGGCGATGTCATGCAGGTGGTTCCAGCGCAGCGTTTGACAGCCGACTATACAGGTGACTCACTGGCCGTCTATCGCGCTCTACGGTTTTTAAATCCATCGCCTTATCTGTTTTTGGTGCATGGCTATACGCTTGATGATCATAAGCGCTTTGACATTATTGGGGCTTCGCCTGAGATACTATCGCGTATTGAAAACGGTAAAGTGACTGTGAGACCGCTCGCTGGTACCCGCAAACGTGGTCAAGATGAAGCAGAAGATCTGGCGCTTGAGCAAGAGCTGCTAAATGATGAAAAAGAGATAGCCGAGCACCTGATGCTCATTGATTTGGGTCGTAATGATATTGGCCGTGTTTGTGAGTATGGCAGTGTCAAGGTCACCGAAAAGATGTTTGTGGAGCGCTACTCACAAGTGATGCACATCGCGTCCAATGTGGAGGGCACCATATCACCGGATAAAGACGCATTGGACGTTTTTTGTGCCACCTTCCCAGCAGGTACGCTGACAGGTGCTCCCAAAATCCGTGCCATGCAGATCATTGATGAGATAGAGCCTGTGCGTCGCACCGTGTTTGGCGGCTCAGTGGGGTATCTGGGCTGGCATGGCAACATGGACACAGCGATTGCTATTCGTACCGCTGTGATGCGCCGCGGTGAGATCCACATTCAAGCAGGTGCTGGCGTCGTCGCTGATTCTGTGCCAGAAGCGGAGTGGGATGAGACCAATAAAAAAGCGTTGGCATTGGTTAAAGCGGTAAAAATGGCATGTAATGGTTTGCGCATTCGCTAGCCGTTTAACCGAGAAATATAGGGCAGGTCACAAACGCGCCAAATAACGATCTTTTTAATTATAAAAAATATCAGCATAATCAATTACTTGAAAATTATTATTAAAATAATCATAAAAAAGATAAAAAAGGGCTTGCGCATCTCAAAATATTTGATAGAATAGCCTCCACTTTGAGAGAACAAGCCGACTTAGCTCAGTTGGTAGAGCAACTGACTTGTAATCAGTAGGTCGCCAGTTCGATCCCGGCAGTCGGCACCATCTCTCTCAAAGTAGCTTTTTATGAATTTGTCTTAAATGAAAGTCATTTTTGTTCAAAGCAACCTAAGGTGGGGTTGGGGAGCGGTCAAACCCAACAGACTGTAAATCTGTCGCGAAAGCTTCGAAGGTTCGAATCCTTCCCCCACCACCATATTTTTTAAAGTTTGTCATAGCGCCAAGCACACTCTTTGTAGTTAACAACTCTCGATTAGAGTTGATCTGAATGAGAGTCAATGCGGGTGTGGTATAATGGTAACACCTTAGCCTTCCAAGCTAATGACGCGGGTTCGATTCCCGCCACCCGCTCCATATATACACCGTCGCAAAGCCTATTAATTATTCATCACGACCACAGTTATTTTGCTGTATCGTGATATTTTTTTTAGTGCAGCTTAAAGGTTTGATATACGCTCATATAGCTCAGCGGTAGAGCACTCCCTTGGTAAGGGAGAGGTCTCGAGTTCAATTCTCGATATGAGCTCCATTTATTAGTGAAACCCTACTTGCTTGTTTTGCTATTTATATAGCTTTGCGTTGTTATTGAATTCATAAGATATTGAAAATTATAAATACAGTGTGGCAGGTAATGATTTGAAGGTGACACTGAGGTGTTGCCTTTTAGTGCTGTCAGTTTATTAATAAATAATATCCCTATTTGTAAGACAGCTTCATTAATAACTGCTAGTAAGATAAAATATAACCATTGCTGTAGCGTATAATGCCTTACGTTGTTCAATAGATTAAAAAGCACGTATAATGTCTATATCTACGTATTCAGTGGTCACACAGATACTGGATCAAAACGTAGACAGTAACAGAGCAAAAAACAGTTTTGCAAAATAGTTTAGATAGATAAACCATAGCGTCAACGGTTTGATGGTTTTATATATATCATAGACCGTCAAACAGCTATTCACCGATCTTTGATTGATAAAGATTCACCAAAAAAAGAGGAAATACCCATGGCAAAGGCCAAGTTTGAACGCAACAAGCCAC
>NZ_JABASS010000045.1 GCF_016107545.1 Psychrobacter namhaensis | reverse complement strand
AGTTTGATAGCCGTACGCGTCCTTGTAACTTTGTACCGCATTTTTTGCGTACCAATCCAAGTCATGACTGAAGCGATGAAAAATCTTGGTATCCATTGTTTTGATAATAAACAGTGGCCACGCCTTTAATTGATAGATAAAAAAACGGTTTGAAAAAAGGCTTTACCTATGAGCAGTAAAACTCAAAGAAATAATCTAACGACATTAAATAAGTCAACACTGGATCAACCAACCCTATCGCACCTAGACAGTACAGGCGACATCAGCATGGTCGACGTCAGTGGCAAGCGTGCCACCACGCGCGAGGCGACTGCTATCGGGCACGTTCGCTTTCCTAGTGAGATATATCAGCAAATCAAAGCCGCTGACGGCATGACCAAAAAAGGCAGCATCACTCAAACCGCACACATCG
>NZ_JABASS010000044.1 GCF_016107545.1 Psychrobacter namhaensis | reverse complement strand
TACCCATCGATGATAGGGGACGCGGAGGTAGGCGAGTACCATTGGGCGTTGTCTATTTCAAAGTTAGTATCACTCATATTTTATTGCCACCAGTATTGCTTATCATCAGCATTACTTTATTATTCGCATTTAGCATAAATTTGTCAGATTGTTTTGCCATTTTCCTTTAGCTTTTTTATTCTTCTTTAGAGCCATCAGCAAATGATAAATTAAGCGTATAGCCAAGGAAAAGGTTGTACCGTGACCATCGTGTTTGCTGACACATTACCACTGTCTTTATCCAAAACAACAAAGCAGTTCGCACGGCTCAGTTGTTTGATTCTATGCGATTGTTGGCTTGAAAAACACTCAACTTGGTAACTGCCTGCTGCATTTTGTGACAAAACCCCTCTTTGAAAGTCTTTGCGGCCGGCCATTTTTCTGACGTC
>NZ_JABASS010000043.1 GCF_016107545.1 Psychrobacter namhaensis | reverse complement strand
TACCCATCGATGATAGGGGACGCGGAGGTAGGCGAGTACCATTGGGCGTTGTCTACGATGGGAGCAAGATGGTTCATAGATGATTACCATTAATATTAAGTATATGGTGTGCTTTTAGGCGTTGCCTCAAGTTGTGAGTGGGGGCGTTGTATTTACGTCTTATTATGACAAGATATAAGCAAATAACCATTAACCTTAAGGCAGCTTTAATCTACTACCAAAGTAGTATTTGTGAGCTGTCTTAAGGTTAATGAGGTTGAAAAGATGGCTAATTAAAAAACCAAGGGAAGGGCTGAACCAGAACTTTTTCTCCCGCTGGTAGATTGCCCATATCTTGAGCCAGTACGATAAAACAATTGGCGTGGCTAAGCTGTTTGATTCGATGCGATTGTTGCTTTGCAAAGCTTTCAACTTGTAGGCTACCAGCCTTGCTTTGTGACAAAACCCCTCTTTGAAAGTCTTTGCGGCCGGCCATTTTTCTGACGTC
>NZ_JABASS010000042.1 GCF_016107545.1 Psychrobacter namhaensis | reverse complement strand
AAATGTGATCTATGTTTCTTAATGCAGCTCCCTTCCGACTGGGTGGCATTATACGCGCTTTTAGTTGGGGGTCAAGCACTCGTTTACAGTTTTTTAAAGTTAATTCGATAACTCAAAACAGAGAGTAAATAACACTAGGGTTTTCATAGGGTTATAAAAAGTCTATTTAGAATTTTTTTCACTTACCGGGAGCCCATTGAATTAGACAAATTGAGTAATTGTGGCATTATACGTTTAGCTAATAACAAATTTTGCAGTTGAGAGGTACAAAGCTAAAAGGTTAATCAGCAATTTTCCGTTAAGAGGTATTTGTTCTGAAGGTCTTAGATTAAGAAGGAACTTATAGGGGAGATTTTTCACTCGTCCAAACAAAACTTAAAGATGGAGAGTAGAAGCTTACATTTTTATTTCTCATTGGATAATGAAAATGATGCTCACAACAGGTTTAGAGAGGTGTTTTAAAGAAGGTAAAAGCTGCTAACATAAATATTTAGTTAATTCTCAGAGGAGAATATTACATTTTATACGACAAATAAGATAAACAGTTCCGAACAAACCCAAATAACACACAAAGAAAAGCCCCTTGATACGTTAGTATCAAGGGGCAAATCAGGAATAGAGAGCTGACGATGACCTACTCTCACATGGGCGAACCACACTACCATTGGCGCTACG
>NZ_JABASS010000041.1 GCF_016107545.1 Psychrobacter namhaensis | reverse complement strand
GCTCAACGCTGGTGGCATTGTTATGATTGCGGACGCGTCCCTCAAAGCACACGAACGCCCCGCAGCTGTCATCATCGAGAGTGTCTTTTAGACGCTTCTCATCAATGGCGATGTCTAATAGGGCAAAACCATCCCGTTCCGCAACTGCATATGCTTCATCAACGCTACGTTTGATGGTCATGGCATGGCTATGGACGTTGTCTGTCATTTTCTCTCTCTATTTGTCGTTTTTTAACATGAAGCTTTTTATCGTTGATTCACTTTAAAAATACCAGTAGTACTGGGATGAATTTTTCGTAGCCTCTGTCTGCAACGGCACAGCAAGCGAGAAAAATTTATCCCAGTCGCATAAAACTATCTATTTATTGCTTATACTGGTACTAATTGTATTAAACACTAACCACCCGCAACTGGGGTGATAAATACCACACTATCGCCATCAGACATAGGATCTGTCCACTTAGCGAAGTAGTCATTCACCGCCACCCGGAGCTCTGACTGCGAACGGCTAAAACGGTGCTTTTGGCAAAGCTGTTCATACAGTTCAGTCAAGGAGGTTGACGGTGGTACGGTGATGCGCTCTTGTTGACAATTGGCTTCATCAGCGAGGCTGGCGAAATATAAAACATTAATGTGCATCGCGGCTTCGGTGTTTGTGTCGACAGCGCTGGTACTCATAAACCTTTCCTTCTTACAAGCTGGTCAGCTTGATATTCATCATGTGTTGAATCGATAAAACGACCATTTA
>NZ_JABASS010000040.1 GCF_016107545.1 Psychrobacter namhaensis | reverse complement strand
TGACTCCATTCGCTTGGTTCAGTTTGATAAATACTGCCGTGTTGAGGGCAATCGCATCAAACTCCCGAATGGCATTGGTCTAGTGAAATTTAGAAAGTCTCAAGACATCATCGGTGTCATCAAGAATGTCACCATTAGCAAGAAGTCAGGTCACTGGTACGTATCGTTTGGCACTGAGCGCGAACTGGCCGAAAAGCCGGTTCACCCCTCGAAAACCGCCATTGGCTTAGATTTAGGCATCACAAAACTACTCACCACCTCAAACGGTGAAACCCTCAAGCCCAAGAACAGCTTTAAAGCCAATCAGGTTAAACTGGCCAAATTACAGCGTCAATTGAGTAAGAAAGTAACATTCAGTGAAAACTGGAAAAAGCAAAACCGCAAGATACAAAAGCTCCACCATCATATCGCCAATATTCGCCATGACTACTTGCATAAAATCACCACCAGCATCAGCAAAAACCACGCCATGATTGCTTGTGAGGATTTAAAAGTCGCCAATATGTCGAGATCTGCAAGTGGGTCGATGGAGAACAAAGGCCGTCAGGTCAAAGCCAAGTCAGGATTAAACAGAGCTATCTTAGATCAAGGCTGGGGTATGATGGTCAATATGCTTGAGTACAAGCAGCAGTGGCAAGGCGGCTTACTTATCAAAGTAAACCCACGCTACACCAGTCAAACCTGTTCTAACTGTCAGCATATCGCCAAGGAAAATAGACAAACTCAGGCAAAGTTTGAGTGCGTCAAATGTGGTCATAAAGCCAACGCTGATATTAATGCAGCTAAAAATATTTTATCGGCAGGACATGCCGTTTTGTCTGCGGAGGGAGGATGCAATAAAGGTCGCCCGATGAAACAGAAAACAAGTGACATTCGTGAGAAAGTCGCCTAAGAGCTTATGCTTTTAGAATCCCCCACTTGAGCTTGGCGAATGTGG
>NZ_JABASS010000003.1 GCF_016107545.1 Psychrobacter namhaensis | reverse complement strand
GCTTATTCTCCAGTTAGTGGATTATAAGCAGTTACACAAAGTTTGGGAAAGGCTCCAAGGTTTTGTCAAAAACACCTTTCTCTATTGCATTGTATGAAAATAAACATTAGTTAAATTTTTTCAAAATTAATGTTGCTTATTATAAAACTGTTAATTAATATTACTACATTGTTAATGTATTCAAAAAATTAGCAGTATCGATAGTTCACTTGATAAGCTCATTAAGCTGTCTGTTTTTTTAATATCTAAATCGTCAATAACAAGTTATTTCTTACAAGGTAAAGATAAGTATATGATTAATATTCTCCTCATAGGGACATTCATTATCCTAATTTTACTAGGAAAAAAGGATATTGCTATTAAGATTGTACAATCTTATCTTAGAACGCTATTCACCCAAGTTATCGATTTTAGAACAAGAACAACTAATGCATGGTTGTACATATTTAGTGTTATAAATATTTTTATAATACTTAAGACTGGTGAAGGTGCGCTTGAGTTTGCACTCGAGTCTGATACCTCGCCTATTACACTAATTAAGCTAGTTATATTTTGCTTATGTATAGTATCAAGTTTTAGTATTTTGGTTAGACGATTACATGATATAAATAAGCCAGGATGGCTTTTGATAGCGGGTATGGTTTTCCCTCCATTCCTTATTATATTAATGTTTATGCTCCTGTTTCCTGGAACTGACGGTGCTAATAAATATGGTAGAGACCCCAAAAGCCTGCCTTATTGGTACTTGAGATAGTACAAACATTATTCAATAATTTTTATAAGTTAAAAAATATACCAATGTACAGAGCATACAAGCGAGAACAGCAATTAATATTACATTATCAATGTAATATTAATTGCTGTTCTCGCTTAAATTCGTACGACTATTTATTTTAAAGAGAAAAAGGCTTTTTAGTTAATAATATAGCTTTCAATGTTTATTAGTATTCAAACTTTAGGCAAGCTTCGCCCTTACCGTTTAAGCATCTTAAGCACTTTATCCTCTCCTAGCTCAGCAATCAATGCTTGTAGCTGAGCAGTAGAGTCAGCTTGTGACTGAGCATTCGCTCTAAATTCAGCTGTGTCATGACCTTCCCTGAGCGCATCTAAGTAGTTTGCCCATTTCTGCATCATTTCCGCACGATCATCAATGTACTCAAATCGACCGTAAGCTGAGCCGTTAGGATCTTTAGTGGTATGACCCAATGCCATCTCTACAAGCACAAGCGGATACTTTAACTGCTCTTGTAAGAGTGTCTTAGCTGTCGCTCTAAAGCCATGGGCACAATGTATGTTTTGATAGCCCAAATTGTGTAGTTGATTATTAGCAGTAGCGTCTGAAATGATATGATATTTTTTTGCTGTTTCGCTAAAAAAGACATATTCGGTATGTCCATTAATCTTTTGCTGTTCACGTAATATAGCCACGGCTTGATGAGGTAGGGGAACAACCATATCCTTGACCATGTTTACCTTACCTTGGCCTTTTAGAGGCTTCAGCTGCCATCTGCCAGTCTCTAGGTTAAGCTCGTCCCATCTCATACGTCGCAAGTCACCATTACGCACGAAAAGCATTGCTAATAGCCTAAGGGAGTTTATGGTATTCAAATCACATTCTAAGGTTTCAATAGCTCGCAGTAGCTGAGCCAAATCTTTAGGCTTAGTGATGGCAGGACGATGACCATAACTAGACTTAGCTAATTGACTCTTAATAAGCGCCGCAGGATTGCTGCTACAGAACCCACGAGCTCCAGCATAGACAAATACGTCACTAGCGATACCTGCACAGCGTTCAGCCTTATCTGTGGGCTTGCCAGCTTTATTTAAGGAGTTAGCTTGGATGTCTAATAACACTTCGAGCATTCTAGGTGAGCCAATCTCACTAATAGGCTCATTACCAATATAAGAGCATATAAGCTCTAAACGGCCTTTCTTACGAATCAACGTATTACCTTTTTGAGTCTGCTCCAGTCCTTCAAAATACTCCCAAGCAAAATGATTAAAAGAGTTTTTAGTTTTACTAATAATACTATTCTTTAATTCTTCACGATGTGCTTTGGGATCAATATTACGGCTTAACAACTCTTCATATTCACGCCAAATTTCACAAGCACGTGAAAACGATACGTTTGGATACACACCAAGCGATATACGTTTGTTTTTTGAATGAGTAGGAGACAGATAACGATAAACCCAAGACTTAGTGCCATTAGGTCTGACCATGAGATAAAGCATAGGATGGTTTTTGACAGAGACCAGATATTCTTTATCATCTTCTTTATGACTGCTGATGCTGCGGTCGGAGCTGATAGGTTTGCGTTCTGCCCGTGCCTCCATAACTTATACCCCAATGTACATTTAAAAACCAGTGTACATAGTAGTGTACATCAGATGCATGGATTGGGATAGATAGAGCAGGACAGTATAGAACGCCAGATACAACAAAGCCCCTGATATCAGGGGCTTTAGCTGTTCTATAAGATAGTATAGGACTATGTAATGGTACCCGGAGCCGGACTTGAACCGGCACGCTATTGCTAGCGAGGGATTTTAAATCCCTTGTGTCTACCAATTTCACCACCCGGGCAAAACTTGTATTATCTATATAGTAAACATGTTACTTGCTAGATAAGTGCTGGCTATTATAAGCGGTTATACTAATAATGCAAGCTAAAATTAACGTAAAGTTAATAAATAATTGGAGGCTGGAGTCGGAATCGAACCGGCGTTAACGGAGTTGCAGTCCGCTGCATGACCACTCTGCCATCCAGCCAATCAAGGTGGACTATATTAGCAAAAATATATTAAATTACAAGTCATTTTTTAACTAAAAACAGGTTATTTGCTTACTTAACTACATTTAACTGTTCTTTGTAGGGATTTAAGCGATTAAAAGTCGTTATGGCCTTATCACTAAGCAGTTGCCTAGTGATAAGGAGCTAAAAATAATTCTAAAAAATAGTATTTTAAAGGATGTCTTTGTTGTTACGTTTGGCTTTTTTGACGTCGCGATAAGTCGCGGTGCAAATCAATACCAGTACCCCAAGGGTAATGGCTGGCCAAATTAAAACATATAAGCCATAGATAAAAACGTTGTCCATGATCTCTCCTTATAGTCTCTCTTAGCAGCCAACGTTAGTTATTTCGCATTGCTCAATCGTTCTCTGCATGAGATGACCTGATTTAAGTTTCTGATGTTGGTGCTACGTTAGTCTTTTTATCATAATTACCCACCCGCTGTTTGATGAGGCCAAAGTCGAAGTGCTCATCACCCATGAGGCTGACAATCACACAGACGATAGTGCTGGCACCGTAAGCCGTCAATGAGGCGAGTAAGACCATATATTGGCGTAGGAAGCCAGTGGCAAAGACTAGCATCAGCACCAGTGTAATAGCAGCTGCGATCATACCAATCTTTCGACCTAAGAAGCCAAAGACCATCAAACCAATAACGACCGCCGCCCCAACACTGGCCAAGATCTCAAAGAACAGAGCAGTGAAGCCAGTAATCGGCAGCAACTCAAAGCGGGCAACACAAAATAGGAGTAGGCCAATGATTACGGCTGAGGTAAAGGCCGTATTGGTCACACGATTCCAAAACACACTGGCAATGACAGGAAAGACAATGGCGCCCCATAATGCCCCAACGAAAACCAGCATGACGAGGATATCAAGCTTAAAGCTGGCAAAAATCAGGCCAGCAGCAGTGGCGATAATCATCGTACCACGACCGATTAGCATCATGGTTTTTGGTTTAACGCGACCTTTAGCGATATTCTTACCGTACACGTCCGCCATCATAATTGTCGATAGCGC
This sequence comes from Psychrobacter namhaensis, assembly GCF_016107545.1. Taxonomy (GTDB): domain Bacteria; phylum Pseudomonadota; class Gammaproteobacteria; order Pseudomonadales; family Moraxellaceae; genus Psychrobacter; species Psychrobacter namhaensis. The sequence goes on along the minus strand of NZ_JABASS010000003.1, from coordinate 238,379 downwards.
TGATAAATCGGAGTCAGCGGTCGATGATAACGAACCAATCACTAAAATAAAAAACAGAGCGATAAACACAGGATGTAGATAAGTGCTAACCATTTGTGGAATCAAATTATTCATGTTGCCATCGAGTGGTTCAATCCCAATGGTCAAGGCCATTAGTCCAATCATGCCAAGACCAATAACAATGCCTGCGTAACCAACGGTAGCGGTGACAAACGTGGCTTTAATCTTGGTTTTATCAATGGCAAATAAGCGCTGGGTAATGGTTTGATTGCCGATTGCGTAAGCCAATACAGCGACAAAGTAGGGCGCTCCCTGCTGAAAAAAGGCTTCAGAAGAAAAGAAGTTTTGCTGTTCTAAAGTCAGGTTTGACAGTCCACTGACCATGACTTCAGGACCACCCATAGCAAACAGTACCGCTGGAATAATGATGATCCCAATTGCCATTAATGCGACCAGCTGGGCAAAATCGGTAAAGACGGAGGCTCGAAACCCTGAGGTTAACGTGTAGCTCAACACACCAATACCCGCGATCATCACCCCTGTTTGGAACGATAATGGTGATAAAACAGACACCAGTGCGCCAGCAGCGGTGAAGTTGACCATCAAGCTAATTAAGCTGCCCATAATATTAGATATGGCTAAAATTAATTGGCTTGATGAACCATGTCGGGCGTGGATGAGCTCACCTAAAGTGTGGCCATCTGGTGCCAATTCACGAAAGCGCATGCCAAAAGGGTAAATGAACAAAATCATCAATGCCCCCCAAAAGCCGTAATGTATTGGACCTGACACCCCGTATTTGTAGCCGGATGTAGCTGCTGCATAAAACGATGCTGCCCAAATCCAAGTGGCGGTCATGCTGGCGGCACCCATACCAAAGCCAACACCGTGACCTGCGACCATAAAGCCAGAAGTCGTTTCTTTGTCTTTTTTAATTAATAAAGAAAGTAAATAAGTACCACCATAAAACGCCAACAATAATAAAATAATGGTCAACGATGAAAATTGGAACAATGACTCAGTTTTCAAATTCATACCTCGCAATTGTTTTTGATGAATTAAAATTAATGGGATTGAATGGATCCCAAAAGTTTAGATAGGTAATACCGCTTATGGAGACAAGCTAATGAGCTGCTAGTAGAAATAACAAGCACAGCTAGCAACATTACTTAACTGTTACGACAAGTAAGCATTGAATTTGAGTGTCGTGACGTCGTCACTTGGGATATTTACTAAAAAATATATCAACAAATGAGAGGGGCACATTTCAGTGGTCGTTAACTGATGAATGTACCCTAATGCTATTAGAGACATACGCTCAAGGGTCGCTGAATGTCATAAGAGGCTCGTTAGATGAGCGTCCATAGCCATATTACGGAAAGCGTCAAGCCACACTGCATGGCCTGAGCTAGATTTAGACAGAATGATCAACGGTGCAAGAAACCATGAGAGAGATTTTCACTCTATTTTCTTAGTTGATATACAATCTGCAGTTTTAAGAGCGAATGCAATCTAGTCTGAGTAATCAGTGCCATGAATGCTGTATTACTAAATAAAACTACATATCTGTTAAGTGTATGTAACATTTTCGTGCGGTAAGAGTAACCTATTATGTCTTTAACCTCAAATTTTTCCTGACTTTAACTATTATAAGTTCTGGACAGAGGTAGTTGATTGATAAGTTTTAACTCATAGGAGGGAGAGTATGAATAAAAATTAGCGCTGCGCCTTAAAAATCTAAGTAGCCTGAATAATAAGTTACTCTGTCATTGCGTAAGAAACCAGCCACGCCCAATCCATAGCGCTCAGCGACACGTATTGCCGTACTGGTGGGTGCAGACATACCAATTAACCAAGGTATGCGACCGCGAATAGATTTTTGTACCAGTTCAATCGATAAGCGTGAGGTCATGAGGACGCAGTCCACGTCTGTCTTGTGTCGCAGTCGCCAGCCGATCAGTTTATCTAAGGCGTTATGACGCCCTACGTCCTCAAATAGGTGTAAGCGCTGATTGTCAATGGTCGCAGCGGCATGCAACGCGCCTGTTAGTTGGTGGGTACGCTGGGCGGCTTCCACTTGTTGTCGCAGATCTAACAGACAGTCAAGGCTTGGTACGATCTTTTTGGGGAGGGCAGTTGTGGAATTTTGACAGTCTTGCAAGCTGCCTTGTGAGTAGCAACTCAAGTCGGGTAGAGCTTGGGTCAATCCCGTGATACCGCACATACCGCAACCTGTACGTCCTGCCAGCTGACGTTTCTGTGCTTGAATACGTTGGTGACAGCGCTGGTTTAGCACCAGCTCCACCACATAAACGTCATAGTCTTGTAACTGCTGCGCGATTTTCTCAAATTCGGTCGCGCCCCCATCTTTATTATCTGAACCTTGAGTAAACTGTTGGTAACTTGAGGGGTCAGTCAGCGAAGTAACCTCCCAATCTAGTAGCTCATGGCTATGCTGAATCAAGCCTTCACTAAACAAAAACCCTACCGCTAGGTATTCAAGCTGGCTAGGACTTGCCATCAATACGGCATAGTGTATGCCGTTGATTACGAGGGCGACAGCGGCTTCCACCGCCAAACTCGCTGGCTGGTTATTAACACAAACCTGAGCAGCACCGCTGTGATCAGATCTATCTGATGGATAACAGTGTTTTTGCGATGAATGCGCGCGCACAAGCGGCGTCGTAAATTTATCTGTAGCATTCGATATCTTGTGTGCTAAGAGCTCCTCACTCGCTTGTTTACCTTCTTTCACATCGGCTTTCGCTATTATCATGGTGTGTCATATGGTTGGGTTTTTTCCTTGTCAACACGAGCATTACTTAATCAATTGTCTATCATTTACTAGGTAGGATCAGTTGTGCCTCCCTCTGCACTCATCCGTTGCAAAACCACTGTCGTTGATTTGTACGCTGGTATGTGCGAATCTGGTGCATGGGTGTCTAAATTAAATAAATCATTACACTCAGGATAATAAGCGGCCACGGCGTTTGACGCAATATCCATCTCAGTCAATACTAATGGCCCTAAGACACGTGGTTGATCCGTACTGTTTTTATTAGGTTGTCGGGTTACCATCACACTATCACCTGTCTGCCAGCCTAGGCGGCTGATCTCATCAGGATGCATAAACAAGACGTCACGGCGATTGGTATGGCGATAGCGATCTTTGAACCCAAAGATCATGGTATTAAATTGATCATGGCTACGCACGCTGGTCAACTGCCAAATCTTTTGTTCATTGTCTTGAGCGCTATTCATAGGGATCGTAGTATCTGTCACCGTTCTAAACGAGGAGGTCGCCTCTGCCATTTGTGCTGCGACATAGGTAATCGGATATTGGGGTACTGCGAACTGTGCTTTACCACTGCTGGTATTCCATACGCGATGGCGAGCAGGGTGATACAAATGAAAACCGCGTTCAGATGCACGAATACGTTGGTTGAAATCTTCAAAACCGTCAATCGCTTGAGCAATATAATCACGAATGACATCGAAATCCTCACTCATCCTTTGCCAAGGGATGGACGAGTCAGAGCCACACACATGGGTTGCGATGTCTGCCACAATTTGCGCTTCAGATTTTAAATGCTCACTAACGGGCTTAAGGTTGCCTTGAGTGGGTACCACCTGACACATAGAGTCTTCGATGGTCGCAAACTGCTCGCCTTTAGCGGTAATGATGCGCTCTGTACGACCCAAGCAAGGTAAGATAAGATTGTTTGCACCGGGGTATAGCATCGTCTCGTTGAGCTTGGTGCCCACAAAAATATTAAGCTGAGTCGTGGTTAACGCTTGTTGAATCGCGCTGGTATCGGGCGCGGCCACAGCATAATTACCACCCATACCCATAAAGACTTTTAGCTTGCCCGTGATTAGTGCTTTTGCTCCTGTCACCACATCATAACCGTGTACTTGCGGCATAGGATGCTCAAAAACACGTTCAAGGCTATCCAGCAGTTTTTGCGCAGGGCGCTCATGGATACCCATGGTGCGATCGCCTTGTACATTAGAGTGTCCACGAACGGGAGATGCGCCTGCGCCATCAATCCCAATCATACCCATCAGTAGTAACAAGTTGGCAATCATACCCACATTGTCGTCACCTTGCACGTGCTGGGTGATACCCATGCCCCATGTGCAAATCGTTGCTGAGCTATCGGCAACCAGCTTAGCAAGGCTTATGATTTCTGCTTGAGAAATGCCGCTACCCAGCTCAATGTCTGACCATGATTGCTCGGTTAGCCACTGTTTTAATGGCTCAAAACCTGAGGTGTGCGTCGTAATAAAATTCGTATTGATTTTATGATTTTCAACCAACCATTTGGCAATACCCGTCAATAGTGCCGCATCGCCGCCGATTTGAACTTGAATAACCTCGTCAACCACATCCGCGCTTTGTCCTGCCGCCATGTGCGTGGGCTTTTGTGGATTTCTAAATTTACTGAGGCCTTGTTCGCGCATTGGGTTGATCGAGAGGATGCGACATCCTTGCTTGTGAGCATGGGCGAGCATTTCCAGCATACGCGGATGATTGGTGGCTGGATTTTGTCCAAACATCAATATGAGCTTGGCCTGTCCAAAATCCTCTAAGGTTACCGTCGCTTTACCAACACCCAATTGTCTACCCAGCATTACTGAGGTTGGCTCGTGACACATGTTCGAGCAATCGGGTAAATTGTTGGTACCAAAGTAGCGGACAAACAACTGATACATAAAGGCAGGCTCATTAGTGACACGTCCTGAGGTATAAAACAGCGCCTCATCTGGGGAGTCAAGCTGTCCTAACTGTTCAGCAATCAGACGATAAGCGCTGACCCAAGGGATGGGAACATAGCGGTCTTGCGTGGCATCATAATATAGTGGCTCTGACAAGCGGCCAATGTGCTCAAGCTCATAACCTGACCAGCCTTGTAGCTCGGTGACGCTATGTCTTGCAAAAAATTTGGCATCCGCTTTACGGGTCATGGTCTCACTGGCAATAACCTTGATGCCGTTTTCACAGACATCAATGGCTTTATGTGATTTATGATCAGGCCAAGCGCAGCCTGGGCAGTCAAATCCACCCTGAGGCTGATTGCTTTTGAATACACTCAGACCCCCTCGTAAAAAGGTTTGATAATCCATCAGCTTACGCGTGGAGGAGATCAGCGCAGGCCAACCAGCGGCAGGGTAGGTATAAATAGGAATTTTGCGCATGACAGATCTCGTAGATAAGTGACGATAGCGAGGCTTTGGTAGACAATAACTATATAATGGACAGTGAAAACTTCATACGACCATTAACTATAGATAACAAAAAACCTTCAAGAAGCCATGCTTTCTTGAAGGTTTATCATGTAAATACTCACTCACAAGAGAGCGTAGAATGACGTCTTCTTAAGTGAGGTTTTCATAAATATCATCTTTTTAATATATCAGTAACGTGCGTCTTTAGGTTTTTTACCATTTGGCCAGTCATTGACCTTACCAGCAAAGTCAGGTCGCGGCTGGTGAGTAAAAAAATGCGCCACATCGACGGCATCTTGATCGCTCAGTACATTGCCGTGACCCCACAACCCTTTGGTCTGGATACCCATCGGCATATTGTATTTTACAAAAGCCGCCGCTTTATAAGTACGTGCCATACCCGCACCGATATTAAAGGATTCATCGCCCCATAGTGGCGGGAAGACGATATCGCCGCGACTGTCTTTGAGGCCTTCGCCATTATCGCCATGGCAAGTCGCGCATTGAACCTTATAAATTTGTTCACCGCGCATAGGGTCTGGTATTAATGAGTCATCAACTTTGCCAGCGTTACGAATATCGACCTTTTGTTCCTTAGGCGTGTTTTGCGACAACCATTTCATATAGGCCATCATCGCCAGCATTTCAGGGGACTGGCGATCTAAGGGCTTGCCATTCATTGAGCGTTGAAAGCAACCATTGATCCGTGCTTCTAAATCGACTTCTTTTCCAGAGCGTGGCATGATACGAGGATAGGTGTTATAGCTATTGATATATGGATCGCCAAGCGGAACTTTACCTTGCGAGATGTGACAGCTGTTGCAATTCATTTGCGCGCCCACGTGCTCTGGTAATAGGCGCTTGGTTTCATTTAATAAGCGTTTACCATAAAATATCTCATCAGCGTTTGGCTCATCCAAGATAGCCGTGTCTTGCGGCAGCACATAAGTGCCGATATCTTCGTTGGCATCATCTGCGGTGACTAATCCGTACTCAGGTGTATTTTGCTCGACAGGCTCGGGCTGTGAGCAACCACTACTGATAGCAGCGACACTAACCGCTGAAGCAGTAAGGATAGCGGTGGTTAGGTTGCTCATCTTGATTTTTTGAGAGATAACGCTGGCAATAGTATGCAAGTTGAGTGGAGGTTTTTTCATTATTTTGCTCCTTTTGTTTGCGCATCAATACTTAAGTCTGGGGCGATATCCGTACTGGTTTTTGGTTTTTTAGCGAGGAAAGCCCGCATTTTTACCACGTCATTGACATCGATTTTGGGCGCTTGGTTGGTCCAGCTATTACGGACGTAATTTACCACTTCTGCCACATCTGCATCGCTAAGATTGCTGAATTCAGGCATAGTAAATGCCATACGGTCATGTGGGGTTTCAGGCATACGACCTCCGCTCAAGGTAATCTGTAGTACCGAATCAGCGTTTTTAGAATAGACTGCACTATTACCATCAAGCGCTGGGAAAATACGCGCGACCCCTTTACCATCGACACGGTGACAAACTTGGCAATATTCGGCGTACAAAATTGAACCGCGCGAATCATAGTCGCCATCTAGTAGTTTTTGCGTGGTGATGTCTTTTTTCGTAGGCAGTGTGGCTTCCTTGTTTGGCGCTGGTGTTAACGTTTTTAGATAGGATGACATGGCGTTGATATCGTAGTCCGTCATATATTGGGTGCTATGCTCAACTACTTCAGCCATGGCGCCAAAAGCAGCAGTGGTATCAGTACGTCCGGTCTTAAAGAAATCATTTAGTTCTGCAACTGTCCAAGTACCAAGTCCGCGATGCTCACCGCGTATGCTTTTGGCACGCCAGCCATCGATGATGGCACCGCTCAAATATTTGTTAGAATCTGCATTACTTAGAGCCGTTTCTTGGAAACCGATACCGCGCCCAGTGTGACAAGAGCCGCAGTGCCCGGGACCTTCGATTAAGTATTGACCACGAGTCAATAGGGCGTCGTCTGTCTCAGGAACAAAGTCACGCTTGCGATCAAATAAGACCTGCCAGTATGCCAAGGGCCAGCGCCAGTTTGCTATGGGAGGTAGCTCACTTTTTAGATTGGTTTGCTTGACGGCTTTGACATCGGACATAAAGAAGGCGTACATAGCGGCTAAGTCTTCGTCTGGCATGAGCTGGTAAGATGGGTACGGCATAGCAGGGTACAAGGTTTTATTATCACGGCGTACCCCATGTTTAACGGCGTTTTTAAAGTCGTCGAAACTATAGTTGCCGATGCCGGTTTCTTTGTCTGGCGTGATATTGGTTGAATAAATTGCCCCAAGCGGCGTTAGCATAGGCAGGCCGCCTGCATAAGTCTCGCCATTGAGCGTGGTATGACAAGCGACACAATCAGCGGTGCGTGCGATATATTCACCCTGTTTGATGAGAGCAGGATCAGTGATATTGACCTCGATATCGCTACTGCTAGTACGTATATTTGGCAGTAATTGCCCAATAATAAAGGCAACGGCCAGCCCGATAATGGCTGTTACTATTATAATCAGTGGCCATTTTTTCATAAGCCCGCCCTCCATAAGATATTTTTACCAAGCTTATAATCCATCACCCATATTTCATGAGGAGTGTTAGTCATCCAGATGAAAAACAAATATTTGTGATTTAAGCTTCGCGAATTAAAAGTTACACGACTGTCATCTAGTATAGGGTAGCGGGTAACATTGTGATATTGTGGAAAACCACATTATAAATAAGGTTTTCATTTATAATGCAAGTTTGGGCGGACAAACGGAAAGCGAAATTTATGCATAGAAGGCTTAAAAGCTTGGTGACCTTAAACGCTTTTCGCGTTATTTTTGCAGCGCTTCTTGCTTGGTCAATCTTGTCCAAGGCAAACGCACAAACTTACTATTTAGGTGTGTTGGCACCTCAAGGTGAGACTGCCGCGCAAAATCGCTGGCAGCCATGGCTCGATGAGCTCAATAATCAGTTGTCAGATGACACCGTGATATTGGTACCCTTAGCGCTGGAAAATTGGCAACAGCAAATTGGTGCCCAACAGTTTGCTTTGGTGCTTGGTCCTCAAGTACAGTTTATAAAAATGAATACCACGAGATGGCGCTGGTTGGCTACCCTCCAAGCAGATACTGCCCAATCGGACTTAATTGCTCCCGCGAATGACAATGCTCAAAGTTTTGATGCGCGCAAATATGAGAATCAGCTTTCTACCACTGTCATTCTCGCCAATGAATTTAATAAATTAAATGAGCGTGTATCACTAAAACAGCCTAGTGCGATGGAAGAAGTCGCTAGTGCACTATGGGTTGCCGCTGACAGCGATATTTATCGGCTGCAAGATTTACAGCAACGTAGTGTTGCTGCGGTTGATGCCGATGCATTTGGTGGTTATTTATTAGGAGCGCATTTATTACAGAAAAACGGCCTAGCACCCAATCGTTATCGAGTACAGTTTGTCGGTTATCCGATTGAGAATACTTTGCATACCTTGGCTAGCGGAAAAGTAGACGCTGCAATCGCGCCGCTTTGTTTAATGGAAGAGATGGCGCGGCAGGGTAAAATTAATGAAAGGCAGTACCGGTTGATTCATCCAGTCGCGACAGTATCAAGTTGTCAGTCTTCAACGGGAATATATCCAAATTGGACGTTAGCAGCGACAGAGCAAGCACCTGCCAATTTAATACGGCAAATCAATCAGAGTATTTCTGGTGTAGTACGACCAGTCAATGATAAAAACAGTTTAAGGCAACGCTGGCTACCACCAGAGTCTAGTACTGATGCTGAACGCATACTATATGAGATGAATCAGCATCCAGCGCAAAAGCCGCTTGGAGCACACATCGTAGATTGGATAAAGTCGCATCGATTGTGGATGGGTATGATCATTTTTATTATCGTGATATCGGCGATTAATTATGGCTGGATGAGCTGGCTGGCATGGCGGCAGCGTCAAAAGATACTGAAACAAAATAGTCTGATCCGAGGTTATGAACAGCAGTTGCGTCAAACAGAGCGCTTTGCTGTCATCGGCGAAATGAGTGGCTCAATCGCCCATGAGATTAATCAGCCACTAGCGACTATACAGAATTATGCGCAAGGGCTGTTGATACGTAGTCAGCAAGCAAACTCGCCTAAAAAGGCTGATGATATAGTGCCAAATGATAATGCACTGACAGACAATGCATTGCAGCAAATCGTTAATGAGACCGAGCGAGTCGCCGCTGTAGTAGCTAATATCCGAAGCTGGGCGGGCCAGTCGCAAGCCAATGAAGTCAAAGTCGATATCGCAGCAACGTACCAACAATGTATCTTGCTATTGGGTGAGCAAGCAGTAGGTATTCACTTTTGGCTAGCAAGTGATTATCAGCACTTAACTTTGCCAAATTTATTGCTAGATCAGTTACTGATAAATAGCGTAACTAATGCCGCGCAGCAAGGGGCGACCAATGTCCTGCTACGCTGTCAGGCAGAGGAGTATAATGATAAGCAATGGTTGGTATTGCATCTAAGCGATGATGCTGGCGGCTTTGACCAAGCCCAGCTTAAGGCGCGGCACCTACCAGAAATCCTGCCCAGTCAGTACGCTACCCAATCAACGAAAGCAGATGGACTAGGGTTGGGACTAATGATATGTCAGCGATTATGCAAGTCGCTTGGCGGTGTGATGCAGCTGAATAATGTGAACGTAGGTGATGAACTTGATAAAATTCATGCGATAGATGGCAAACATCTGCAGCGTTTCAAACGTATCCTAAATGGTAAAATCCAACTGACGCAGACCAGTACTGCCCACCAGCCTTTAAACTTCATAGGTGCACAAGTATCTTTTTATTTGCCTTTACCTGTAACGGATAGAGATGCTGATAGTGGCATGAGTCACAAGTATCTGAAATGAGGCACCTTGCTTTTTGAGATCCAACTGATATAGCCAATAAGGTAGTGTATGACCTCTGATCAAGTAGCAAGCACACATTCTGACAACGTATCTAATAAAGTACCGGAAATACTCCCTGAGCAGTTAATAATTCATATCATCGATGATGAAGAAAGCGTTCGTACCTCGTGTGACTTTCTAATTAGTAGTTTGGGAATGCCGACTCGAGTATGGTCGAGTGCCACGGTGTTCTTGCAGCAAGTAGATATTCATAGACCCGCAGTGATTGTCAGTGACTTGATGATGCCTGAGATGAGTGGTCAATCCTTACAAGCAAATCTTGACAAGTGCGGTAGCCCTATGGCGCTCATTGCGTTAACCGGTAATGGCGAGATTGCTGATGCAGTCAATATGCTTAAACAAGGGGCAGCCGATTATCTAGAGAAGCCTATCAAGAGCAGCCGCTTACAAGAGGCCATAGCATATGCTCAACAGCTAACTATTAAACGTGCTAAGCGTTACGAGATTCGCCATCTATACATGCAGCTGACTGATAAAGAAAAGCTGGTAGCCAATGAATTGTTAGGGGGTAATCTGAATAAGAATATAGCTGATCATTTAGATATATCAGTTCGCACGGTAGAAGTGCATCGCTCACAAGTCATGAAAAAAATGCAATCACAGCATGTCAGTGAGTTGATTCAAAAATTAGTTATGCTTGAGTCTTAACAGTTAGTAAAAAATTGATGCTTAACCATTTTGCCTGACAATAAAAAACGCCTGTTATTAGACAGGCGTTTTGCACTCTCTGTTTTCATTTTAAGGCAGTGAGTTTATATGAGCTAGCTCAAAATCAAGCTGTCATCTTCAACTTTTTCACCGCGAGTTTGTTCAAACATGTCGAGCAAATCATGCACGGTCATGCCGCGACGAGCTTCACCAGCCACGTCTAGTACGACTTGGCCTTGATGTAGCATAACGGTACGCGTGCCATGTGCCAAAGCCTGCTGCATCGAGTGTGTGACCATCATGGTGGTAAGCCCATTGTCCGTGACAATCTTATCGGTTAACTCTAAAACAAAAGCGGCTGTTTTAGGGTCAAGTGCCGCAGTGTGTTCATCAAGCAATAAAATCTTGGAGGGTTGCAATGATGCCATCAGCAAACTAACCGCTTGACGCTGTCCACCGGATAATAACCCCATACGGTCAGTCAGACGATTTTCTAGTCCTAACTTTAGGACGGACAACTTTTCTCGAAATAAGTCACGGTTACTCTGGTTTAGGGCAAAGCTTAAACCACGCTTGCTGCCGCGTTTATAGGCCAGAGCCATGTTTTCTTCGATAGTGAGCGCCTCACACGTGCCAGCCATTGGATCTTGGAACACACGCGCCACCCAATGAGCACGCTGATGGGCACTTTTTTTGGTGACATCAATACCATTTAACAAGATTGAGCCACTGTCGACACGCGTGGTACCACTGACCGCATTTAAAAAAGTCGACTTACCAGCACCATTGGTACCGATTACAGTCACAAACTCACCATCCGCAATGTTCAGATCGATACCGCGTAGGGCAGGGTTTTCAATGGGTGTGCCAGGATTAAAGGTCAACCGTAAATCTGTGGCTTGCATCATAATAACTATTCCTTATGTTTGCCTCAAGCTTGGTGAGCACAGTCGCTGTTTACGACGTTGTTGTTCGTTAACGTTGAGATCGTAATTTGCGGCTCAAAATCTCGTTTTTGGCTTTGGGTAACACCAACGCTAATACCACTAGCAAGGCGGTAATCAAGTTCAAATCTTGCGGGCCAAAGCCAATACTGCGTAGCGTATCGCTTGACAGAGCCACCTGAATGAATAGCTTGTATAACACGGCACCCACGACCACGGCAAAGGTAATCAGCCAAATTCGCTTGGCAGGAATGATGGTCTCACCGATGATGACGGCTGCCAGACCAATGACAATCGTACCGATACCGATTGAAATATCGGCGCCGCCTTGAGTCTGGACAAACAGCGCACCCGCTAGCGCAATCAAACCGTTCGAAACAGCCATACCGACGATGGTCATCCATGAGGTATGGATACCTTGTGCCTGTGCCATTCTTAAGTTTGAGCCGGTAGCACGCATGGATAAGCCCGTTTCGGTACTATAAAACCAGTCTAAAAACAACATGGCAAGTAGCACGACCGTACCAATGATAAGACAGCGCATCCAATAGCCGTTGCCATCGGTTACCAAGGTACTAAAGACCGTTGTTTCACCCAGCAATGGCAAGTTTGGCGCACCCATGATGCGTAAGTTGACAGAATACAATGCTACCATCACCAAAATACTGGCAAGGAGTTGCAAAATACCAAGTTTGACGTGTAGCCATGCAGTAACGATACCGGCGACTGCCCCTGCTAGCATACCAAAGGCACATGCCAACCATGGGTTGATACCAGCAATGATAGAAATACCAGCGACTGCGCCGCCTAATGGGAAACTACCATCAGCGGTTAAGTCGGGAAAGTCGAGCGTGCGAAATGAGATCAGCACACCAAGTGCGACTAGGCCATAAATCAGACCACTTTCAAGCGCACCAAAAAAAGCAATTAAGGACATAAGAGATCAGTAAGTCATAACCAAGCGTTTAGTAAATAACTGTCTATCCATAGTGTAAGTGAGCGGTACATACCTCCGTTATTTTACCTATGGTTTGTCAGTCAATGTTAGCTAAACGGCTAAGCGGTGAATTTAACAGATTAAGCAATCTGCGGTTAGGGTAAACCAAAACATGTCACGATGAACAACGATCATAAGCCACCTTGGTTCAAAGCTTCGATTCAAAAATTTATCAATCTAAAATACGTCAATACTTTATACTTAACCAGTGTCTTATCAGCAATGAGCCACCGTAAAGTAGTAAATAACTCTCGCTTAAATAAGAAGCCCAGCCTACTGATTCATAGCTGGGTTTCTTAGGTTAAACACTTGGGCTCATAGCGAAAAGCTAAATGACGCATAATGATAAATTGGTCAAAACAGTCGTTTATCGGGTGACTGCTATGATAAGACAACTATAAAAGTGCGTTATTCTACCACTTCTTTTGCTTTATCGATAACCGCTTGTGACAAAGTAATGCCTTGTTCTTTGGCGTGTGTTGGGCTGACATATAGATCGAGGTTTTGTGGGGTATAGACAGGGATAGCGCCTGCTTTTTCACCGTTTAAGATACGCACAACGATTTTGCCAGTTTCGCGGCCAAGATCGTAGTAGTTTACCCCCAATGCCGCAATTGCACCACGCTCAACTGAGCTGGTATCTGAGGCAATGAGTGGAATCTTACTTTCTTTAGCAATTTGATATAGCGACTCATAAGCGGAAACCACGTTGTTATCGGTCGAGGTGTAGATCATATCGACTTTACCTTCAAGGCTACGTGCTGCCATCGCGATATCATTACTACGCTGCGCAGGTGCCTCATGCACATTGATACCTAGTGGCGTCAGTTTCTCTTTGAGGTTTTGTAAAGTGATGGTTGAGTTTACTTCACCTGGACTATAGACATAACCGACGTTCTTTAAATCTGGAATGATTTGACGCATCAATTCGATTTGTGGCTCATAGGGTAGTGCGTCTGATGCCCCCGTCACATTGGTACCAGAACCATCTAGTTTAGGTACTAGCTTGGCTGCGACTGGATCAGTGACGGCTGAGAATACCAACGGAATACTGCTAGTAGAAGCGGCGACAGACTGGGCCGATGGGGTTGCAATAGCGACGATAACATCGGGTGCATCGGCAACGAATTGTTTGGCAATCTGGCCAGCAGTGGCCGTGTTACCCTGTGCACTTTGGAAGTTAACCGTTAAGTTTTCACCATCTTTAAAGCCGGCCTCATTTAACTCATCGATGACACCTTTGCGTACATCATCAAGCGCTGGATGTTCAACGATAGCGGTGATGGCAACGGTCTTCATATCAGTTGCGGCATCGCCAGTTGCACTGTCCGTGGTACTCGCATCTTGTGCTGACTGGTTACAACCTGTCAAGAGGGCGGTACAAACGCCGCCTAACAATAGCGCCTTACTAAAATTGAAACGACCAAAAAGATTTTGATACAACATGGGTCTCACTCCTGAAAACAATAATGTGTCCGTACATTATTTAATAGATGGATAAAAGGTAAAGCGCGCCATATAGATGGCCAAATATTTTGTGTTAGTACTGTTTGTCAGTACTACTTGTTAGAGCTATTTATCCGCACTCTGTGCTTGTTTGTCGACATTGATGGCATTTTTTAACAGGTCATCTGACAAGCTCACCCCTTGTTCAGCCGCGTGTTTTGGGCTTGCGTATAAGGTGAGGGTATTCATCACTTCAGGCTTAATCGTGTTTACCGCCTCGCCACTTAACACCCGATAAACCATTTTGCCTGTGGTACGACCAAAGTCATAATCGTTGACACCAAGTGCAGCAGTGGCACCGCGTCTGACACTAAACTCATCTGAGGCGATGATTGGAATATCAAGCTCGTTTGCGGCACCAGCCATCGCTTCAAATGCTGATACCACGTTATTGTCTAACGAGGTATAAATAACATCGGCGCGTCCTGCAAGGCTACGAGTCGCCATGGCAACGTCAGTGGGGCGATTGGCGGTGACGTCTAGTATTTTTAGGCCACGTGCGGGTGCGGCTTTCTTAAGTTGATTGAGCACCACAACCGAGTTGACCTCACCTGGGCTATAGACGTAACCAATCGTCTTGGCATTGGGCACAATTTTTTGAATATTGTCTAACTGTGGCTCGATCGGTAACTCGCTAGACAAACCTGTCACATTGGACTGGATAGGCACGTCATTTTCATCGATAAGCTTTGCTGCTACCGGGTCTGAGATGGCGGTATAAATAACAGGAACCATCTTAGTTGATGCGACAACAGACTGCGCAGATGGCGTCGAGATTGCGACGATAGCATCTGGGTTGTCACCGGCAAACTGTTTTGCAATCTGACCCGCTGTCGCTGTGTTGCCTTGGGCGCTTTGGAAATTGACGGTGAGGTTTTGACCTTCAACATAGCCTTTATCAGCCAGCTCATCAATAATGCCGCGACGCATCTCATCTAATGAAGGATGTTCGACGATTTGCGTGATGGCCAATGTTTTGGCAGGCTTGTCAGTATCGGCAGCTGTATTTTCATCAGTCGTGGCAGCGGTGTCTGTGGTATTTGAACAGCCAATTAATCCAAGGGTGGCGCTGATAGCAGCACCGTATAGGCTCAAGCGTAAGGTAGAAGCAATAGTCATTATCAGGTTAACTCATAGGTTATATCCGTCTCAAAACCAAGCGCACGTTATTACTTACTCAGCCTAATTGTTGTAAGGCTTACGCTCGTTTTCGTTAACGTTGGTTCTTAAGAATGATATTGGAAAGTGCAGATTAGCCGAGTCAATGCTATGTTGATGCCAAGATAGCAGGCTAACAATAAAGTAATCGTTCCATCGATCATTATGGTCATATTATGACAGTAATGTAACTTATCGCAATAAAAAATTAAAGCGTATTCGTCATAGGGTGCATTAAGGCATGTGCTGAGGGTTTTATCAGAGAAGGTTTCACGGGTTTTGATCACAAAAAATGCCGCTTAAGGCGTGTTTTTATCTAATAAAACCGTCGTTCAAAAGCATACAAGCCAGCAACGCATTCATTACGTAGCCACTTTATAATTAACATAAGCTAATTTTCATTAAAAAGTAACGTTAAAGAGAGTCTAAAATTCATAGGATATCGATTTAATGAATGTTCGATAGACTCTGGTATTTAGCTAATCTTTCATAACCGAATATCCTAAGGATAACACCATGAACACTGCTAATTTTAAGTTATTAACCATTGCTGGTATTACGGCCGCCTCGTTGACTTGTTTGCCTGCTATGGCAAAAGACCATCATGGGCACAATGGCAATGGTCATGGAAATGCCAAAAACAAATCCGTTTATGTCGGTAATAACCATAGGGGCAATGCCTATCCGAGTATCAATGCTTATCGCAATGCTAGCCCTAATGCTTCATTTAAGCGTGATCTTGATAAATACGGCTATAGAGTAGTCGGCAATCTCGATAGAGATATCTATGATCGGTCAGTCATTTTAGATCGTTATGACGACCGCTATGTTCGTATTCGTACGCCAGAAAATAACATTGTGACGGTGATTAATGACACGTTGCAGATCATTGATATCTTGAGTAGATAAGGGTAAGGCTTTATTTTTATTCATTTTATAAATCAGGCACAAAAAAAACGGTCTGTTTAGACCGTTTTTTTATGGCGATAGTTTTATTCGTGTCTAGAGTCTACTGAATAATCATCCTATCATGACAGTATTGACCCCAACCTCATAGGGTTAGGCCAACGTATCACCAACTACGCAAGCATCCGGTAAGGTAACGACTGTTAAGCCAGTCTTTGGCTCGCCAGTTGACAATACCATTCCTTCTGAAACACCAAACTTCATCTTACGTGGGGCAAGATTGGTGACACAAATCACCTTTTTGCCTTGCAGTTGCTCAGGCTCATAAAACTTACGGATACCGCTAAATACATTACGTGGTTGGTCTTCGCCGACATCTAGGGTAAATTGTAATAGCTTATCAGCGCCTTCGACATGATTGCATGCTAAAACGTGTGCCACTTTCATCTCAACTTTGGCAAAATCTTCGATACCAATATAGTCTGTTTGCTCGGCACCTGTATTAGCCTCTGCTGTTGAAGACGTTTGATTTTTTGCATCTGGTTTGTGGCCTTCGCTAGGTACGGGCGTCTCTGTTTGCGTTAACGAGGCTTTTGAGTCTTCAACCATGGCCGTGACATCTTTTTCTTCGATACGCTGCATCAGTGGCTTGAACTTATTGATTTTATGTCCAAGCAGCCACTCATTACGGCTGGCAAAGCTTAAGTCATCAATGTTTAAGAATGCTTTGGCATTGGCCGTCAGTTCAGGCAGTACAGGCGCAAGATAGACCATCAACTGACGGAATATATTAATCGCCACCGAGCAGACGTCTTGGACTTCTTGCTCAGTGCCTTCCTGTTTAGCCAATGACCACGGTTTTTTAGCGTCGATATATTCGTTGGCTTTGTCCGCGCACTGCATGATTAAGCGCATGGCACGTGAGAATTCACGGTTTTCATAAGCGGCAGCAATCTCATCGCCCGTTTTGGTAATATCTTCTAACAGCTCAGACTCTACGCAAACATCCGAGAGTATACCGTCATATTTTTTCACCAAGAAACCAGCACTGCGACTGGCGATATTGACCACTTTACCGACCAAATCAGAGTTAACCTTTTGCATGAAGTCTTCTAAATCAAGGTTGATGTCTTCAACTTTGTCAGACAACTTGCTGGCAAAGTAATAACGCAAATATTCAGGATGCAAATGCTCAGCGTAAGTTTCAGCCTTGATAAAAGTGCCGCGTGATTTACTCATTTTTTCGCCGTTGACCATCAAGAAGCCGTGGGCAAAGACACCCGTTGGCGTGCGGAATTCACTACCCGCAAGCATGGCTGGCCAAAATAAAGCGTGGAAATAAACGATATCTTTACCAATGAAGTGATAAACCTCGGTTTTGTGCTCGTTTTCTTGCATCCAATAACGGTCGAAATCGAGCGCTTGCTCTGTCCCTTCGCGCTTATCGCACAGGTTTTTAAAGCTTGCCATGTAGCCAACTGGGGCATCAAGCCACACGTAAAAGTATTTATCTGGCTCATCGCTTGGGGTGTCTGGAATCTGGAAGCCAAAGTAGGGCGCATCGCGTGAGATATCCCAGCTGGCAAGTCCAGCATCAAACCACTCTTGTAGTTTGTTGGCGACCGACACTTGCAAGCGATTGTCACTGCGCGTCCAATCTTTTAAGAATTGCTCAAATTCAGGCAAGTCAAAGAAATAATGCTTAGAGGTTTTGAGGACAGGTGTGGCATCAGATAACGTTGAATGTGGGTCTTTTAGATCTGTTGCATCATAAGTGGTACCGCAAACTTCGCAATTATCACCGTACTGGTCTGGCGAGTCACATTCAGGGCAAGTGCCTTTGACAAAACGGTCGGCCAAAAACAACTGCTTTTCAGGGTCAAAAAGCTGCTCGACGTCTTTTGTACTAATGTGCCCTGCATTATTTAGACGACGATAAATCATCTCAGAGAATTGTTTGTTTTCCTCTGAGTGAGTGGTGTGATAGTTATCAAAGTTAATCAAAAACTTCGAAAAATCTGCTTCGTGAGAGGCTTTCACTGAGGCAATTTGCGCCTCTGGCGTTACGCCATTGGCTTCTGCTTTGAGCATGATTGCCGTACCGTGTGCATCATCCGCGCAGACATAAGTGACCTGATGACCTTGCGCTTTCATCGCGCGTACCCAAATGTCTGTCTGAATATACTCTACAAGATGCCCCAAATGGATATAGCCATTGGCGTAGGGCAGCGCACTGGTTACTAGAATCTCACGCACTTTTATCACCTATATTTTTATATAAACGGGTTGGTTATCTAACGTCTCAAGCGACTTATAGTCAACAGACGCGATATTATCAATATTAAAAACTTCTAAAAATAATAAAAATTTAAAAAGTGTGCCTATGATACCGTAATTCGACTAAATTTGTGATATTCCTTAGTAATTACTTCTCGTTTGTCAGGCGTCTTTTCACCATAAACAGTAGGCCTGCACCCCATTTGATGGTGATAGGTCAGACATAAAAAACCCACCAAGCTACTCGCTCAGTGGGACTTTTAGTTGCTCAGGACGCTTCGATAATGAAAAACGAAAGTCTCAATAGGCCTTAGAATGAACCAAACATCGTCCCTAAGAATGAACCAAACATCGTCCCTAAGGTAATAACGGCGACCACAGCGATGAGGGGAATCACCATCGTGACCATTGCTAAGTTTAAGTACGACTGCTTATGTGTTAAGCCGCAGATAGCCATACGTCAATGCAGCAGAACGGTTGAATGTGTTCTGTTAAGTATAAACTGATGGGGATACTGACTTCACATATGCTGTATTACTGCGCTGGCTCGTGCGTTCTTAATGTTATTCTCTAGTCGCTGCTAGAATAATATGCTAAGTTAGCATAAGTATCTAATATATGATATATCGATAGGGAGTGTATTGGTATAATGTCTAAAAACCATATGTTAGTAATGTATCAGTCAGCAATAACTTAGATAGCTAGTATCAGCGTCTTAAAAAAGCAAAGATCAATGATGATTAATAAACCTGGATAACAAAAAATAGACTTGCAAGGAGATAAGCATGAGTCGCTCAAAAGTATACAACAGCGCGGAAGCGGCGTTAAAAGATGTCGTTAGTGATGGCCAAACGCTCGCTATTGGCGGTTTTGGTCTGTGCGGTATTCCAGAAGCACTGATCGAAGCGCTGCGTGATAGTGGGGTTAAGGGCTTGACCTGTATCAGTAACAACGCGGGTGTCGATGGGTTCGGTTTAGGATTATTACTACAAACGCGCCAAATCAAAAAAATGATCTCCTCTTATGTAGGTGAGAACAAGGAGTTTGAGCGCCAATACTTGGCAGGCGAGCTAGACGTTGAGCTGACACCGCAAGGCACCTTGGCCGAAAAACTTCGTTCAGGCGGTGCTGGTATTCCAGCGTTTTATACCGCAACTGGCGTGGGCACCCTCGTCGCTGAAGGCAAAGAGACACGTGATTTTGATGGTCGCACTTATGTGCTTGAGCGTTCATTGCGTGCGGATGTGGCACTTATTAAAGCGCAAAAGGCCGATAAAGCCGGTAATTTGATGTTCAATAAAACCGCGCGTAACTTCAATCCAGACTGCGCGATGTCTGGCAAAATCACCATCGTTGAAGTAGAGGAAATCGTAGAGACGGGCACCCTTGATCCCGATGAGGTGCATCTGCCCGGTATTTTTGTACAACGTATTGTGTTAAACAGCAACCCTGAAAAACGCATCGAAAAAACCACCACTAAAACGGTAGAAGGTGCTTAAATCAGAGCGTTGTAGACGCTTAAGTGTATTTAAAAGTAATGGTCAGTTTTTGGATGGATGATAATTTAGATAGCTAATTGTTTACATAACTGACTATGTAAGTGAATAAAAATAGAATATCGTAAAAAATAAGGAAATCAACATGGCATGGACAAGAGAACAAATGGCACAGCGTGCCGCAAAAGAGCTACAAGACGGCTATTATGTCAATTTAGGGATTGGTCTACCAACGCTTGTGGCCAATTATATTCCTGAAGGCGTGGATGTCTGGCTACAATCAGAAAATGGCTTGCTAGGTATTGGCGAGTTTCCAACCGCAGAAAACGTCGATGCTGACTTGATTAATGCAGGTAAACAAACCGTAACAGCAGAGGCGGGTGCCAGTTATTTTAGTAGCTCAGAATCGTTTGCGATGATTCGCGGTGGACATGTCAACCTTGCGATACTAGGCGCAATGGAAGTCTCAGAAAACGGTGATCTTGCCAATTGGATGATTCCGAAAAAAATGGTCAAAGGCATGGGCGGTGCCATGGATTTGGTCGCTGGCGTACAGCGCGTCATTGTACTGATGGAGCAAGTCAATAAACATGGCGATCCAAAAATCCTTGCCAATTGTGAGCTACCATTGACCGGTAAAGGGGTGGTCGATCGTATTATCACTGAGCTTGCGGTATTAGATGTGACGGATAATGGGTTGACGTTGGTTGAGCTGGCGGATGGCGTTAGTTTTGATGAGCTGCAAGATAAAACACCAGTCAGCATTGCTCGCTAATTTTTACACGCCCATAATCTTAATCATTTTATACAGTAGCCGCACTATTTTAGCGGCTTATTTATCGACTGGCTTCACCATTTTTTAAATGATTAAACCCTCACTTTAGATCACTGTTAAGGAACGTACATGGCGACCCAATTACAACAGGATTTGTCAGAAAGAGTGGCCTTATTTTTAGCAGCGTTTCCAAGTAATGTCTTTACTGGCCAGTCTATCGTCGCCAGTCATGGTTGGTTTATGAATTAAAACGTGATCACTAAGCGGCTATGAGGGGTACAAAACCACACGCTCAATCCTACTGGCGTTGTGGTTTTTTTATGCCTGTAATTGAGCTACACTGTCACGATAAAAGGTTTGGACAAAAGGCTTATCTGCTACGGTATTGATCGATTCGCCTTACCATACCAATCCACTTATATAGGTAGTAACGGTAGCTATGTTTAACTTTATGAAGAAAAAATCCAATACAGCATCTGAAACGCCGCAACAGCGGGCTGAACGTGATAGTGCGGTCGATAAGGTGCTGCTTGGCTATGAAGTCGGCACCCTCAGTATCGCAACCATGGTCACAGGTTTAGAGCGGGATGGAGACCAGCTCACTCTAGATTTGCGCTTGCCACAAGGTAGCAATCCTGAAACCATTCAACAAGAGCTTGGTCAGCTTCTGCATCCGCACGGTATCAAAACCATCCATATGAATGTGCGTTTACCTGCCCCAGAGAAAGGCGCTGGCTCAACCTTACCAAAGCCAATGCCCGAAACGACTAATGCCATGGAAGCTCAGCCTAAATCATCATCAAGCGCTGATAATCATTCTAATGGTAACAATGCCGAGCCGCCAATCACCAAAGCCGCACCGACACAAGCATCATTAGCAGCGCATCCCCGTATTCGTCATATCATCGTGGTGGCGTCCGGCAAAGGCGGCGTTGGTAAGTCAACCACGACAGTCAATATTGCGTTGGCGTTACAAAAGCTTGGCAACCGTGTTGGTGTATTGGATGCCGACATTTATGGTCCGAGTATGCCAACCATGCTAGGCGTAGACAACGTCAAGCCTGAGCTGGAAAATGAGCAGTTTGTTCCTGTGAATGCCCATGGCATGGCGATGTTGTCGATTGGTAGCCTGCTCGATGGCGATAACACGCCGGTTGCATGGCGCGGTCCTAAAGCGACAGGCGCTTTGATGCAGCTATATAATCAAACCAACTGGCCGCAGCTAGACTATTTGGTGATTGATATGCCACCAGGGACAGGTGATATTCAACTGACATTAGCACAGCGAATTCCCGTCACTGGAGCCGTTATTGTCACAACACCGCAGCATGTGGCGTTACTCGATGCGCAAAAAGGTATCGAGATGTTTAATAAAACCAATATTCCTGTACTTGGGGTGGTTGAAAATATGGCGCTGCATACTTGTAGCAACTGTAATCATACCGAAGCGATTTTTGGTACGGGCGGCGGTGAGCGCATCGCTGAGCAATATCACGTGCCGTTATTAGGGCAATTGCCGTTAGCAAGTGGTATACGTGCGCAAGTAGATAAAGGGGAGCCAAGTGTATTGGCTGATGATGAGTTTGCCACTTATTATTTGGACATTGCTAAAAATATCGAAACCAACATTGATAAGTTCGCTAAGCCTGTCGATGATAAACGTATTTTTTGATAGTTGAGAAAACTGTTTATGGGGAATGCTTTTATACTGAGATGCTTACCTAAAAAGAGTGCTATGACTTTATCTGGTTATGAAAGATAGTGTTTGAAAAGCCTCCCCATAGACATATATCCGCTATTATCGAGTTTCTCAAATAGCCAGATAAGTGATTGAACTATCAAAAAACCGTTAACTGTTGATTGCTATGATAAAGATGGTCATAGCAATCAGCTTTAGAAAGTGCAAATGTGACACAAGCGTGTGGAGAGGGATTAACCAATTTGGAATTTAGGGTTATCACTGCCGCACTTTTGAGGGTTTTACACAGACGAGAAGAAAAGTAGTACTTACCACCGTGTACTGTCAAGGACAGATAGTGCGTTTAGGAAAATTTGGCTAGGATGCCGCAATGATGAACCAACACTATAGTGAGCAAACCGCGAAAGACAGTAAATCCGCTGTGCTCGAGCAACTTATCCAAAACGGCCAACCGGTTTTTGGCGTTTTCTCCCACGTTAAAAACATCAATTATCTCGATTATCACAGCCATCTTATCTCACAAAAGCCACTACCCACTTGGCGTAAAGCGTTAAAGGCCAATCAATTTTGTTTTATCCAGATCATCGAACCCCCTTATCGAATCTGCTTAGCGCTTGCGACTATTAAGCTTGCGACCAGTGCTTTTGTCTATATTTATAACGAGGATACTGAGCAACTAGAGATATGTGAAGCGCTACAGCCGTTGACTCTCCAGACACAGCTAGAAGGGGATTGTTATCAAGGGCGTATGGCATTTACTCATGCCAAACTGTCGATGACGTTGAGTTTTACGCCGTCGCAAGTCAGCGTTTTATTAGACAGTCACTGTATTGGCGTAAAGGCCACGCTTGTGCGACAAGCGCAGCCTTTAGTCGTATGTACACCAACTGGCAGGCGCGGCTGGACTTTCACGCAAAAGGAGCCACTGACAGCGCTATCTGGCCACTTATTCATTAAAGCGCATTCAAAATTTGCTGTTGAGGCGCAAGCCCAGCATATAGATTTTACGGCTAGTAGTGTCGCCAACCTAGATTGGACGCTTGGTTATATGCGCCACGAGACCAATTGGTTTTGGGCATGTATCAATCATTATTTGGCTGATGGTCGACATTTTGTGCTGAACCTAGCGATGGGGGTAAATGAGACGGGCGCAAGTGAAAATGCCTGTTGGCTTGATGGGCAGATATCCTACTTACCGCCTGTTATGTTTGTTCGTGACGAGTGTGAACCATCAGTAGGCCAGCAAGCTGCGTCTGCCCAAACGACAGAGACTAATGTCCCAAAACCTTGGCGGATATATCATCAAAACTTGGGTTGGAGCACGGTACATATTAACCTAACCTTTACGCCCATCAGAGCCTATAAAAAGACCGATAACTTCGGCGTGTTTGCCAGTATTTTTGAGCAGTGGATTGGGTTTTATAGTGGTGAGATACATCTAGGAGAAAAAGTGATTTCGCTTGATAAAGTGCTTGGGCTGGCGGAAGACCATTTTGCCAAATGGTGACTCATCAAGGATGGCTTACTCACAGTAGTAAGCACTTAAATAGTCGCTTTGATTTAAAGTGGGCGCTCCACTATAAATTAAGCCATCAATTCCGTATAATCGTCGCTATCAAAAAATCATCGCTATTCAATATTTGCTAAGGAACAAAAATGTCTATCAAATCTGACCGCTGGATTCGTAAAATGGCTGAAGAGCACGGCATGATTGAGCCATACGAGCCGGGTCAAGTACGCTTTAATGATGCAGGCGAGCGTTTGGTGAGCTACGGTACCTCAAGCTATGGTTATGACGTACGCTGCGCACCTGAATTTAAAGTCTTTACCAATGTGCATTCAGTCGTCGTTGATCCTAAAAACTTCGATGAAAAAAGTTTTATCGATATCGTCGGTGACGAGTGCATTATTCCACCAAACTCATTTGCATTAGCACGTACGATGGAGTATTTCCGTATTCCACGTGATGTATTGACCATCTGCCTTGGTAAGTCCACTTATGCGCGCTGCGGTATCATTGTCAACGTCACACCGCTTGAGCCTGAATGGGAAGGGCACGTCACTTTAGAGTTTAGTAATACCACCAATCTGCCAGCGCGTATTTATGCTGGTGAAGGGGTTGCACAGATGCTGTTTTTCCAAAGTGATGCGGACGATGTGTGTGAAACCAGCTATAAAGATCGCGGTGGTAAATACCAAGGTCAACGCGGCGTGACACTACCTAGAACTTAGTAACAGTTTTAACAGTCCAGTTCAGCTCAAACACCAGTAAAAAAGCCAGTCATACATGTGATATGACTGGCTTTTTTTACGACTCAATTTTTTATTTTAACACTTTTAAGCCCGCTTTATTATCGCGCTTAGGTTTAGACGTCGTATTGGTTTTCTTAGGAGCCGTGATCGAATCGTCTTCAGGCTGATAGTGATCATACTCTTTTGGATCAAAGAACATCCCTTGTGAGTTTTCTTTGGCGTAGATACCCATCACCGCAGTGAGTGGTACCCAAATCTCTTGTGAGACCCCACCAAAGCGGGCACTAAAATGTATATAGTCGTTTTCCATACTCATGTTGCCCGTTGCCCGACTGGCAATATTGAGAACGATGCGTCCATCTTGGACGTGTTCCGTTGGAATTTGTACATTCTCAGCAGTGGCATCAACCATCAGATATGGCGTGAGCGCATTGTCTTCTATCCATTGATATAACGCGCGTACCATATAAGGGCGGGTTGGGGTAATAGACGTGGTTTCGCTCATCTGATGATTTCCTATACGAATGGTTTTTAATGATTAAAAGATATTTGTTCAGCAGTCTACCGAACGTTCTGGGTAAAAGGGTGACATTTGCCCTCTATTTATTTGTATCTATTTTAAGGCAGCGAGTCATACTTGTCTAATTAACGCACGCTTTTTTGGAAGCTTGCACGCTCAAAGACACGTGTTTGATAGTCAAACAGTGGGCGACTAATCGCGCGCGGTAATTCGATGCCCATTTCTTCTAACCGCCATAAGAGGGGCGCTAATAGCACGTCACACCAGCCAAATTCGTCAGCCATAAAGTAAGGCTTGTGAGCAAATAGGGGCGATAAGGTAATCAAAGAGTCGCTCAGCTGCTTTTTAGCGACTGCTGCTTGGCTTTTATTAAAGCTGTCTGGATGCATGAGTAGACGCTTACCAAGGGCTAGCCAATCGTGCTGAATGCGCCAAGCCAACTGTCGAAACTGTGCCCGCTCTTGCGGGGTATCGGGCAGTAACTTATTTGTGTGGTAGCGCTCCTCAAGATACTCAAAAATCACGTTGATTTCATAGAGCGCAATTTCACGCTGCTGTAACACAGGTAGCGTGTGATAAGGGTTTAGCTCAGTCAAATCTTCAGGACGCTCAGAGTGCAAGCGTGACAAATAGTAAGCGAGCTTTTTTTCTTCAAGTAACAGGCGTACCACATGACTGTCGTAGCCGTCATCAGCGTATAAAATTAGCTGACTACTTGGAATGTCATTCGCATCAATCATGAAAGCCTAATGGTAATAGTGAAGACTGTCATCGTAAACAAAGTCGCCTTGTTTATCAAGGTAACGTACGTAAACATTGCTTGTGAGGACCTTATTTGTCTGGTTTTTAGCACTTGCTTTGATATCAAAGCACAAAAAAAGCACTACCGAAGTAGTGCTTAATATTGTATGGTTATTTTACGTTCTAAACACGACGTTATTTGACATCTTTCCAGAATTCTTTGTTCAATAAGTACACTGGAATCAGCAGTACTAATAAGAATAAGATCACAAAGAAACCGATTACTTGACGGTCATGACGTGCAGGCTCTGCCATCCATGCCATAAAGTTGACCAAGTCACCCACTTCAGACTCAAACTCTTCTGCACTCAATTCTTCTTGCATATTATGCAAGACATGAGGCATAGCAGCATTTGCTAGCACCAAGTTGTTAGAGCCCCAAGGACGGCTTGGGTCTTCATAAAACGACAGTAGGTAGGTGTATACCCAGTCATCACCGCGTAGTCTTGTCTCAAGTGACAAATCTGGCGGTGCCGCGCCAAACCAAGCGGCTTGGACATCAGGATCAATCTCAGCTGTGATATGGTCACCGATTTGATCGGTAGTGACCATCAGATACTTTTCAACCAATTCAGGCGGTATGTCCAAATCTTTGGCAATGCGCGAATGACGAACGTACTGTGCTGAGTGACAACCCGCACAGTAGTTCATAAAGATTTTTGCGCCGTTTTGTAGTGAGCCCTTATTGGTAAAATCAATAGGAGCAGTACTACAAGCCAAATGTTCTTCTACGCCCTCAGCATTAGTGAACGTACCACATCCGCCACCGCCAGCTGCCAGTGCAGTCCCAGCAGTCAACGTTAATGCCGCGCCTAAGCCTAGACCAGCTAGGGATTTAATTAGCGTGTTCATTAGTGACCTCCGGTAACGCGTTCTGGTGGCTGTTTACACTTCTCGATGGCAGTGTAGAACGGCATCAGTAAGAAGAACAAGAAATATAGAATGGTAAACACACGTGCCATGATAGTGGCGGTTGGTGTTGCAGGTGTTGCACCCAAGTATCCCAACACAACAAAGCTAATAGCAAAGACAGTCAGCGCGATCTTAGACAAGATGCCTTTGTAGCGAATAGAGCGTACAGGCGATCTATCAAGCCATGGAATCAAGAACAATACGGCAATAGCTGCACCCATCGCGATAACACCACCAAGCTTATCAGGAACCGCACGTAAGATGGCATAGAATGGCGTGTAGTACCATACTGGGGCAATATGCTCTGGTGTTTTTAGTGAGTTCGCTGTCTCAAAGTTTGGTGGCTCAAGGAAGAAGCCGCCGCCTTCGGGGAAGAAGAACACCACTGCAAAGAAGCAGATAAAGAATACGACGATACCCACCATGTCATGCACAGTATAGTACGGATGGAATTCGATACCATCTAATGGCACACCATTTTTGTCTTTTAGCTTCTTGATGTCGATACCATCTGGGTTGTTTGAACCCACATGATGCAACGCCACAATGTGCATAAATACCAAGCCCACAAGGACTAATGGAATCGCAACGACGTGCAGCGCAAAGAAGCGGTTTAGGGTAATACCTGAGATGATATAGTCACCACGTACCCACTCAGCAAGGCCATCACCGATTACAGGTAGAGCAGCAGGAAGGTTAAGAATAACCTGTGCACCCCAAAATGACATGTTGCCCCAAGGAAGCAGATAACCAAAGAAACCTTCAGCCATAAGCGCTAGGTAGATACCCATACCGATGAGCCAAATTAGCTCACGAGGTTTTTGGTATGAACCGTACAGCAGTGCTCTAAACATGTGTAGATACACCACGACGAAGAACGCAGATGCGCCAGTCGAGTGCATATAACGGATGAGCCAGCCACCTTTTACGTCACGCATGATATATTCAACAGACGCAAACGCCCCTTCGGCACTTGGGTTATACATCATCGTCAGCCATATACCGGTCACCAACTGGTTGACCAATACAATCATTGACAATACGCCAAAGAAGTACCAAAAGTTAAAGTTCTTTGGTGCATAGTACTTTGACATGTGGTATTCATAGGTTTCGGTCGCTGGGAAACGTGCGTCCACCCAATGCATTAACTTTTTACCCATACTCATATTAAGCCTCCCCAACCGTTAAGATGGTACCATCCATGCTATATTGTGGAATAGGTAAGTTAAGCGGTGCAGGAACGCCACTATAAACACGACCTGCTAAGTCATACTTAGAACCGTGACATGGGCAGAAAAATCCGCCATACCAGTCATTACCACCTAGATCAGCTGCGCCAACATCAGGACGGTAGTTTGGTGCGCAGCCCAAATGTGTACACACGCCTTCGACCACCAACACGGTTGGTTCTAAAGAGCGCGTAGGATTGGTACAGTATTCAGGTTGCACTGAGGCACTAGAATCAGGATCAGACAGTAGCGGCCTAACTGCATCAAGAGTGTCCAGCATATCATCGGTACGTTTAACCACATAAATGGGTTTACCGCGGTATTTGACAACAATCATCTGTCCGGCTTCGATAGCACCAATATCTTGGGTTACTGCAGCCCCTGCAGCCTCAGCTTTAGCGCTTGGGTACCAAGAACGGACAAAAGGGGTTGCCACAGCAGCTACCCCAGCTGCACCAATCGCGGCAGTTGAGGCAATAAGAACTCTACGGCGTTGTACATTAACGCCTTCGGCTTGGCTCATTAATACTTCCTCCAGGTGAATGAAATGGGATTATCCCACACTGGGTTTGTGGCTTAGAAAATATACAATATCAAGCCACTTTGGCTGTGCCTAATTTTGCTAATTGTTGCTATTCTAAGCTATTTCGGTGATAAAATAAATTATTGCGTTAAAAATAAAGCAACCTTTATAGGCCATATTATAAGGTTGAACACGGTAACCACAGCAAAACAGCTGGATTATCAATGTCTAACATCCGTTTTTTTTGTTGAGGATTGTAAACGCGATGACCTTATAATTAATAAGGATATTTAGCAATAGCGAATGATACTTGAAATTAAGGCAATGTTCACTAACTTTCAGTACCTAACTACTTTGTAATCCGCTATAAACCAATAATCACCCCTCTATACGATAGAGTGGTGATTATTGGCTGTCTTTCACGGCTTACTTAAAAAAATGAGAAACGAGCATTGAATACTGATATAAAGACAATAGTTTAGTTGTGGCTACTAACCCTCAAGCGTACTCCAACGCTCAAGTTTACTCATCATCTCTTCTTCAATAGCCAGTAATCGCGCGCTAGCGGCAGTGGCGGCATCAACGTCTTTGTTGAACCATGAGCCATCGGCCAGCTTCTCTTCTAGCTGCTTTTGCTCGGCTTCAAGCGCTGCAATCTCTTTGGGTAAGTTATCGAGTTCACGTTGCTCATTATAATTGAGTTTTTTGGCTGCTTTTGTAGGTTTAGCTGCTGTTGTTTTATGAGCCGTCTTGTTACTTGTGGCATTGTTAGCAGGCGCTTTGGCAGCGCGGGCGGCCTCTTCACGGTTTTTTTGCACCAAATATTCTTGGTAGCCGCCGACATACTCTTTCACAATACCTTTGCCGTCGTCATCTTGGTCAAACACCCAAGTAGAGGTGACCACGTTGTCCATAAAGGAGCGGTCATGACTGATGAGCAATATCGTGCCGTTAAAGCTGCTGACAGATTCTTCTAATAACTCAAGGGTGGCCATATCCAAATCGTTGGTCGGCTCATCTAGTACCAAAATGTTGGCAGGTTTTAGTAATTGCTTGGCAAGCAGTACGCGGTTACGCTCACCACCTGATAAAGCCTTGACCGGTGTGCGTGCCCGCTCTGGCGCAAACAGAAAGTCTTGCAAATAACTCATGATGTGGGTCTTGCGGCCACCGACTTCGACAAAGTCTGAGCCTTCTGAAACGTTTTGAGCCACACTGGCTTCAAGATCTAACTGGTCACGTAGCTGATCAAAGAATGCAATTTGCAAATTGGTACCGAGCTCAACATGACCAGTTTTGGTCACTTCAGCATCAGACATATCGAGTAGGGCTTTGATCAATGTGGTTTTACCAGCACCGTTTGGCCCCACAATACCAATCTTATCCCCACGCATAATCGTGGTGCTAAAATTATCAACCAAGACATTGCCATCGTATTCAAGATGCAGGTTTTTAACTTTACAGACCAGCTTACCGCTTTTTTCGCCTTCACCCATGGTGATATTGACATTACCCACTTGCTCACGGCGACCACTACGCTCTTCGCGCAAGGCTTTTAGTTCACGTACGCGGCCTTCGTTACGGGTGCGGCGTGCTTTGATACCTTGGCGAATCCATACTTCTTCTTGCGCCAGCTTTTTATCGAAGTTGGCGTTGTTTTTTTCTTCCGCCAGTAGTTGCTGCTCTTTTAGCTCTTGATAGCGCGCGTACCCTTTGGCGCCTTGAGTGACGTCGTAACTGGTCAATTGACCACGGTCGAGCTCAACGATACGGGTGGCCAATTTGTTCACAAACGCTCTATCATGGGTCACAAACAACAGAGTCAATCCTTGCCAGTCAAGTAAGAAGCGCTCTAGCCACTCGATACTCTCGACGTCCAAATGGTTGGTTGGCTCATCTAACAGTAGGACATCAGGTTTAGTAACCAAGGATCTGGCGAGTAGGACACGGCGCTTACGACCACCCGATAAAGAGGACAGGTCGTCTTCTGGGTCAAGTCCCATGGTCGTAATCAGGCGCCTAGCGTCACGCTCTAGATCCCAGCCATGCACCGCATCAATATCATGCTGTAGCGTTGCCATGTGCTCACAGGCATCCATGTCGCCATTGGCACAAAGATCAACTTGTTTATTATAGTTGATCAGCAAGTCAGCCGTCCGGCGACTGCCGCCCATAACGATGTCCAAGATGCGTCCGCTGGTTTCAGGAACATCTTGTTCTAACATCGCGACACGCATGCTGCTGTTGGTAATGATCTCGCCACTGTCAGGTTGCAATGAGCCATTAATCAGTTTAAATAAGGTGGATTTGCCTTCGCCGTTGCGGCCGATTAAGCACACACGCTCACCTGCATTGATAGCAAAATCAATACCATCAAGAACAGGTGCGACGCCAAAGGCTAAGTGAATATCTTTTAAATGTATCAGTGCCATAGAGTATCTTAAGCTTATATAATAGAGAGATAAGGGTTGTTGCAAAATTGCCAGCAGTATAACATGCCACCACGCAACAGTAGTGAACGTAAATGGTTTTATAAGCACTATTTATCGCTTCTATTGTTAGCCGCTGCTTTAGGGCTATCATCGTAGATGTATTACTACTGTTTAGGGGTTACCCATCTATATCATAAACAAACCTTGCTAGCCCTGTATTTACTAAATGTAGAGAAGAATATGAATCAATCTAACGCTCAAAACGACGCTTCGACCGGACAACATGACTTACAGACACAACACGTTATTGATCTACAAATGAGCATGGCACACCTTGAGCTGACAGTAGAGCGACTCGATGAGGTGATTGCGCGACAAGACAAAGACATTCAGACGCTACAACGACAGTTGCAGCTTATTTATAAGCAAGTTGAAAGCCAAGACACCGAAGGGGGGATTGCTCCATTTGATGTCATGGCCGATAGACCCCCTCACTACTAATGACTAAAAACGCCATCAGCCTAAGTTCTAGGTAAAAAAATCATATTTTTATTGTTAAATGAATGTACTGTCTGGTGACTGTTTGGTCATAATAAGGAAATAATGTATTTTTGCAGTTGTTTTACCGTTCGAAAATCTTTAATATCCTCCACCTCGGATACTGCTTACCCATAAAAATTGGGTAAACAGTAAAACAATGCGGATGTTTGGAGATATATAATGCGCGCCACTTTTCATTTAAAAACTCTCACAGTAGCTGTTGCTGCTCTTTCTGTTGCTAGCGTTGCTAGTGCTGCTGGTCTAGATCGTTCTGGTCAAGATATCACCGCATTCTTACAAGATGGCACCTATGCCGAAGCTGTCTATACTTATATCGATGCCGATGTAAGTGGTAAAGACTCGTCAGACAATAAAATTGATGATATCGCCGAGTCATATGATTTTTTCCGTTATGGCGTAAAAGCAGATATCAACGAAACTTTTAGCGTTGGTGTCTTATATGATGAGCCTTTTGGTGCAGCGGCTGACTATACTGGCGACATTGGCGACAATAATTTTATAGATGCAAATGGTGAAGGTACTAACGTAGAAGTACGTACTGAGAGCATTACCGGCATCCTCGGTGCCAAACTTGGTGAAAATAAGAGCTTCCAAGTATACGGCGGTCCAGTTGCTCAACGTGTAAAAGCTGATGTAAAGCTACGTGGTACTGCTTATGAAGCTGCTAATGGTTACACTACCCACATCAGTGCGGATCAAGATTACGGTTGGTTAGCAGGTGTTGCTTACAGCAAACCTGAAATTGCATTAAAAGCTGCGTTGACGTATCGTTCTGAGATTGAGCACAATGCCCCAGCAGCTGAAGTATATCCTTTTGTCGGTAACCTACCGCCTGCTTTAGGGCTTTCAGTAGATAGAAGTAGTACTATTGAAATCACTACCCCTGAGTCAGTAAACTTTGATTTCCAGACTGGCATTAATCCCACGACATTAGCAACGGCAAAAGTACGCTGGGTACCATGGAGCGACTTTGCGATCGTACCATCACTGTACAATGATGTTAGTAAGTTGTCGACAGAAGATGACGAAGGCTTGTCACTAGTAAGCTATGATAAAGACCAGTGGCAAGTTGAGCTAGGGTTGGCCAAGCGTTTAACGCCTGCACTAGCAGTAACAGG
Source organism: Psychrobacter namhaensis (assembly GCF_016107545.1). Classification (GTDB taxonomy): domain Bacteria; phylum Pseudomonadota; class Gammaproteobacteria; order Pseudomonadales; family Moraxellaceae; genus Psychrobacter; species Psychrobacter namhaensis. Next base: position 205,451 of record NZ_JABASS010000003.1, on the reverse strand, counting down.
TAACGTCGGTTGGGACAGTGGTGCGGGCAATCCAGTGACTTCATTAGGTCCTATCGAAGGTTATTACAGTGCTGGCCTTGGTGCAAAATACAATGTGACTGAAAATTGGGCAGTATCTGCGGGCGGTAAATACCTATGGTTCGGTGATGCTAAAGGCCAAATCCCAACCAAAAACGTAGTCAGCAACTTTGAAGACAATGATGGTTTCGTACTGGGTATGAAGCTTTCTTATCAAGCGCAGTAATAGGTAAACCAGCTATGCTGTTGAGCTTATAGCTTATAGCTTATAGCTTAGCAGCGTTGAGAAGCGATCCTTAATGGGTCGCTTTTTTATTGCTTAAATTATACAAAACGTTTAAATACTAAAATATAGTGTGTTATTTGGCTTTTGTATTAGGTATAGCGAGATAGATCCGTCAAGTTATAAAAGAAAAGACCAGTATCTTGTTTACATATTATGTGTACTGTTCAGTCATATTTGGGAAATAAAGTGCTTTAATTGTTGTTTTAGTGTCAAAAAGGCATTAGTATTCAACTTAGGGAACGACTTTGATAGTCTCAATGCTGAGCATAGCAATGCTACGTGTTGATTATTAGAGTGGTAATACAACAAGGACCGTTGGAGATACACAATGCGCACTACCTTTCACTTAAAAACCCTTGCAGTGGCAATTGCCGCTCTTTCTGTCGCTAGCGTCACCAACGCTGCTGGTCTTGATCGTTCTGGTCAAGATATCACCGCATTCTTACAAGATGGCACCTATGCCGAAGCTGTCTATACCTATATCGATGCTGACGTAACGGGTGTAGATAATGATGGCAATAAGAGTGGTGATATCGCAGAGTCTTATGACTTCTTCCGCTATGGTGTTAAAACAGATCTAAATGACAAATTTAGTGTGGGCGTTCTATATGATGAGCCTTTTGGGGCAGCGGCTAAGTACAGTGGTGACAATAACTTTACAGGCGTTGCTGATATAACAGGAGCAGGAGCTATTCAACAAGTGGCTAACCGAGCCATTGAGAATACACAGGAAAAAATTGCTCAAGTTGAAGCACTACAAGCTGCAGATAATCCGAATGCAGGCGCTATCGATAGTCTTGTTTATCAGACAGCGTTACAAGGCTTAAATAGTACTTTAGAAAGATATCAAAATTTAGCTCAACAACCATCTTTGGATGAGTACAATAATATTATAAATAGTACTAACGAGACTCTGGCTAGCACGGAAGCGACTCTTGATGCGATAGGTTCGTTTTTGAGTGAGGAAGCTCTTCAAAATGCACGAGACCTTTTAGCTGCTAATCAAGGAGATGCTCAGGCTGCTGAAGCAGCCCGTGATGCAGTGCAGAATTTATTGAGTATTGATGAAGCAACTAATGTAGAAGTGCGCTCTAATACTCTTACACTGATTGGTGGCATGAAGTTTGGTGCTGAAAATCAGTTTCAAGTTTATGGTGGGCCAGTTGCTCAGCGCTTAGAAGCGGATGTTAGATTAAGAGGTAATGCCTATAAAGGTGCGGCTGGATACACTTCACATAGCGGACCAGATCAAGACTATGGTTGGTTAGCAGGTCTATCATATAGCAAGCCAGAAATTGCGTTAAAAGCTGCTTTGACATACCGTTCTGAGATTGATCACTCTTTAGAGTTGTATGAAAACTTTCCAGCACTGGCTATTCAAGGCGCAAACCCTATTAGCGTCAGTAATTTTGATGTAACTACCCCTGAATCATTTAACTTTGATTTTCAAACAGGTATCAATCCAACCACATTAGCAACGGCAAAAGTACGCTATGTACCATGGGGTGACTTCTCAATTAGACCAACTAAATATAGTGAAGTTTCAAACTTACCTCTAGTGGATTATAGTGATGATCAATGGCAGGTAGAGCTTGGATTAGGTAAACGGCTTGCTCCAAAGTTAGCAGTTTCAGGTTCTGTTGGTTGGGATAGTGGCGCTGGTAATCCAACCACATCACTCGGTCCGATCGAAGGGTACTACAGTGTCGGCCTTGGTGCCAAATATAACGTTACTGAAAACTGGGCAGTATCAGCTGGTGGTAAGTACTTGTGGTTCGGTGATGCTGAAGGATCATTGCCAGATGGTACAATTGTCTCTAATTTCGAAGACAATGATGGCTATGTTGCTGGTTTGAAGCTGTCTTATCAAGCGAAATAATCTCCTTATATAACTGTTAGATAATAAAAAAGCGACCTATAGCAGGTCGCTTTTTTAATGGGGTTCTAGTGCCGTAGTTACGATAAAACGCTGTATATAAAAGACAGTAATTCAACACCTTTATAGCGTGTGCTTTTACATGGAACCGCTAGATTTTGTCACTTTAAAGTTCACAGGCTCCATCTGTCTCTCAGTTCCTTGAGAGGTAGGTAGACCATTCGTTTGGTGTAAAGTGCGAGGTAGGTAGGTGTTGGTAAAATAAGGAAGTAATAGAGCCGCAGTTAAGTATTAAGTAAGGAGTCGTATCTAGTTCTACAGATACATGGAGGTTATTAATGAATGTTAAGGTACGGAGTAAGAGTCGTTTAAGCTTATAACTTATCAAGTCTGCATAGAGATAGTAAGTCACCTTCCATAAAAAACCTCGCCAACAATGACGAGGTTTTTTTATAGCGATAAGATAGGGTATCAACTTACTTGTTTAGGTTTAGCTCCATCTCTTTGTACTTAGCAGATACTGAAGGTTTTGGACCGCCAGTCATGATACTAACTGCAAAGATAGCAATGGTACTTAAGATAAAGCCTGGAACGATAGCGTATAACCAGCTATTAAGTGCCATACCATTCATCTCGAAAGGACCATAGATCCATAGGATAACAGTCAATGCACCAACGACCATACCGGCAACTGCGCCATTACGGTTCATACGGCGCCATGTGAGACTGAAAATCACCAACGGTCCGAAAGCTGCACCAAATCCTGCCCAAGCGTTAGACACCAAGTTCAGTACTGAGCTGTCTGGATTAGAAGCCAATAAAATAGCAACGAGTGCAACGATGATAACGGATATACGACCGACCAGTACTTGACGAGCTTCTGGTGCGTCTTTATCAAAGAATAACTTATAAACATCTTTGGTTAGAGAGCTTGATACCACCAACAGCTGCGATGAGATGGTACTCATAATGGCTGCCAAAATTGCCGCTAATAAGAAACCTGAAACCAATGGATGGAATAAGAATTGAGTAAAGACTAAAAAGATGGTCTCAGGATCATCTAGCGTCATGGCGGTTTTTTGTACGTAGGCGCGACCAGCAAAACCAGTCATCAGTGCACCAATCAGACTCACGATCATCCAGCTCATACCAATGTTACGTGCAGTAGGAACGTCTCTTACTGAGCGAATCGCCATAAAGCGTACGATAATATGCGGCTGACCAAAGTACCCTAGACCCCATGCCATTAATGAGACAATACCAAGAATACTCATACCACTAGTGATATTGAGCAAGCTTGGATCAATGTTTCTAACAGCTTCCGAAGTGGCTGAAACCCCGCCAAGATCCGTAAAGGCGACCACAGGTACGATTACCATGGCAAACAGCATGATAATACCCTGTACAAAGTCAGTCATTGATACGGCTAAGAAACCACCGAAGAGCGTATAAGCAACGACCACACCAGCAGTAACCCAAAGGCCGGTACTATAAGATAGGTTGAGCGAGCTTTCAAAGAGTTTACCACCACCTACTAAGCTTGCTGCCGTGTAGACGGTAAAGAATAGAATGATAACCACAGCAGAGATAACGCGCAGCATGTGCGATTTATCTTCGAAGCGGTTGGCGAAGTAATCAGGTAAAGTGATGGCGTTGTCAGCGACTTCGGTATAAACGCGAAGACGAGGTGCCACGATGATATAGTTTAAAAACGCACCAAGTGTCAAACCAAGCGCGATCCAGACACTAACCACACCGTCAGCATACATGTAACCCGGTAGGCCAAGCAGTAACCAACCTGACATATCTGATGCACCAGCCGAAAGGGCAGTGACAGCTGGGCCTAAATTACGCCCTCCTAACATATAGCCTTCAGTATCATTGGCTTGCTTAAAATACGCGTAAATGCCAATCCCAATCATCACTAAAAAATAGGCGCCAAGTGATATCAGCACGCCACTAGAAACTCCGTTCATATAATTGTCCTTAACCAACATCGTTGGCTGTAATTATTTTTAACTATAAAGATTAAGTTTTATCAGACGATGTCCCAAACAATATCTAAAGACGAAAAAAGCCATTAAGTAGGACATAATGGCTTGTTTCAGTATTTGCTGTTAGTTTTATATGATTGATGCTGTTCTAGGGCTAATATGAATAAGCAGGGGTGAGAAGCAACCGGAATCTCGCATTCCGTCTGTGCATTTTTATTGCTCGCATCTGCTAGTGATATCTCAATATAAGCCGCCTATATAACCAATCATTTAAAACCATTAAACCTACTGTCAACCATCATATCTTACTCGAAGTGTTCAATATATGACTATCAGTACTCTTATGGTAAAAATTTGTTATAAAAACAACGTCAGCCGTATTATAACGTATGACTGTCACAAATGCGAATGGCGTACTTTTCTGTTTGAGTAGCAGGCCCGCACGCCAAACGTCGCATTAGTTCCTATTCAATGGGGGCGAGTAAATCTAGTAACGCGGTCACACTGCTAGATTGAGTCAGCTTTGGATTGATGACCACGCCTAGATAGCGCTGCAACTCAATGTTATCCGCCATGTCAATACGTTCTAAATCCTGACTGATCATTGTCTGGGGCAACACCGACCAACCAAGCCCGACAGACACCAACATGCGAATCGACTCAAGTGGATTGGTGCTCATGGTGGCATAAGGCTTGAGATTATGCTTAGCGAATTCGGCCAACGTAATCTGACTGGTAAAGGTATTGGCAGATGGCAAAATAGCAGGGTAACGTGCCAATTGTTCTAAGGTCACATTGGACTTGGTCGCCAATGGTGAGAGCGTGCCCGTCATAAAGTAGAGCGGATCTGACCATAGCGTATGATAGGTCAAACGCTTATCATAAACAGGGGGCAGGGTAACAAAAGCCAATGATAAATCCCCGTCCAATACCGCTTTGTGTGCCTTTTCTGAATCGACAAAGTGCACTTCTAACTGCACGGCAGGATAAGTTTGAATAAAATGCTTAAGCACAGGCGCTAAATGGTGCAAACCAATGTGGTGACTGGTGCCGATGACTAATTTACCAGAGACAATATGTTGAGAGTGTTGTAGGTTGATTTTGAAATTCTCATAATCTTCTAACCAGCGCTTGGCATGCGGAAGCATTTCACTGGCAGCTTGGGTGGGCACAATCCCGCGACCTACCGTGTCAAACAAAGTAATGTTAAACTCATCTTCTAGGTTTTTGATGCGCTTACTGACCGCAGGCTGTGTGATAAACAGCTTTTCTGCAGCGCCTGAAATACTGCCTGTGTGCATGACAGTAACGAATGTCGTTAAGTTTGTGGTGTTCAAACGGATGTCCTTAGCTACTTAGCGAGCTATAAATAAAAGTTGGCTAACCTAATCACAATGTATTAGAAATAAAAGTTTGTATCTGGTTAAAAATCATCAATTATTATTATAGGATTAGCCTGCTATAATCACAAGACATCAGGGCGTATTGTGACATATTTATTCTATTATCTTGATAATTTGCCGTATAAAGCGCGTTCTGATAGCCCAATGTAGTAATAAAGGTAAAATGACAGGTAAGCGATGTGTCTGTTTTAAAATGACTGTTACGCTAAAAAAGCAGCTACTCTCAAACAGCAGTTTACATAAAGTGGCTCTAAAAGCGGTGCTAAATAGACATACATTTAAATAAGACGCTCGTTTACTAGTCAGCAAACGAAAAATTCAGTCGTCAGCAACTCATAAAGGATAGCAACATGGCCGGTCAAACGTTATATGACAAACTTTGGAACGCTCACGAAGTCACCAAACGTGATGATGGTTCGAGCCTGATTTATATTGATCGCCATCTGTTGCACGAAGTGACGAGTCCGCAAGCGTTTGAAGGCTTAGAGCTGGCTAATAGGGCGCCATGGCGTTTGTCTGCCAATATCGCAAGTCCCGATCATAACGTGCCAACGGTGACCAAAGAGCGTCTAGAAGGCGTACCTGGTATTAAAGATAAAGTGTCACGCTTGCAAGTGGTCACACTCGATGATAACTGTACCAAGTTTGATATTGCAGAATTTACCATCAACGATGCGCGTCAAGGTATCTTGCACGTTGTTGGTCCTGAGCAAGGCTTAGTGTTACCCGGCATGACGGTCGTTTGTGGGGATTCGCACACGGCGACCCACGGCGCACTTGGTTGTTTGGCACATGGTATTGGCACATCAGAGGTTGAGCACGTTTTGGCAACGCAGTGCTTGATTCAAAAAAAATCGAAAAACATGCAAATCCGTGTCACTGGTAAGCTTGGCGCTGGCGTGACACCAAAAGATGTGGTGCTCGCTATCATTGCAAAAATTGGCACGGCTGGCGGGACAGGGCATGCTATTGAGTTTGCAGGACAAGTGTTTGAAGACATGAGTATGGAGGGTCGCATGACCGTCTGTAACATGGCGATCGAAGCGGGTGCTCGCGTGGGTATGGTGGCCGTCGATGACACCACCATTGATTATGTCAAAGGTCGTCCTTATGCACCAAACGAATCACAGTGGCAGCAAGCGGAAGCTTACTGGCGCACCCTCTATTCAGATGATGATGCGGTGTTTGATACGGTGGTCGAGATTGATGGTAGTGAGATAGCGCCGCAAGTCTCTTGGGGTACATCGCCTGAAATGGTCGTGGATGTCACGCAGTCGGTTCCCACACCTGACCAAGCAGCTGATGAAGCGCAAGAAGAGGGCTGGTTGCGTGCTTATACATATATGGGTTTAGAAGCCGGTCAGAAAATTACTGATATTCAGCTTGATCGTATATTTATTGGGTCGTGCACCAACTCTCGTATTGAGGATTTGCGTGATGCGGCAGCCGTGATCAAAGGCCGTAAAGTTGCTGATAATGTCAAAGAAGCGATCGTCGTTGCTGGGTCTGGACAGGTAAAGCTACAAGCCGAAGCTGAAGGCTTAGACACTTTATTTACGGAGGCAGGGTTTGAGTGGCGTGAGCCTGGTTGCTCGATGTGTCTGGCAATGAATGCTGATAAGCTTGAGCCACAAGAGCACTGTGCCTCCACTTCTAACCGTAATTTTGAAGGTCGTCAAGGCAATGGCGGACGTACACATTTAGTGAGTCCCGCGATGGCCGCCGCCGCCGCGTTGGCTGGTCACTTTGTTGATGTAAGAACATTTTAAGACTGGGGCTTGGTCGCTAGTAATGACTAGTGACCACCTCTCATCAATAAAAAATAATGGACAGGACATTTTATGCAAGCTTATAACACTCAAACCGGGATCGTTTGCCCACTTGATCGCGCAAACGTCGATACCGATCAAATTATTGCAAAACAGTTTTTGAAATCTATTAAACGTACAGGCTTTGGCGTAAATCTGTTTGATGACTGGCGTTATCTCGATGAAGGGTATCCAGGTCAAGACAATAGCACACGCATTATCAATCCAGACTTTGTCTTAAACCAGCCGCGTTACCAAGGGGCGAGTATCTTACTGGCGCGCCGAAACTTTGGCTGTGGCTCTAGTCGTGAACATGCCCCTTGGGCCCTCTCAGAGTATGGCTTTCGTACGGTCATTGCGCCAAGCTTTGCTGATATTTTTTATAACAATTGCTTCAAAAACGGTATGCTCCCAATTGTATTGGATGAGGCCACTGTCGATATCTTAATGAAAGCCACGGTTGCCAATGAAGGCTATGAGCTTACCGCAGATCTTGAGCGTCAAGTGGTTATTACCCCAACGGGTGAAGAGTACGCGTTTGAAGTGGATGCTTTTCGCAAACATTGCCTATTAAATGGACTGGATGATATTGGCTTAACCTTGCAGCAAAGCGACGCTATTAAAAACTATGAGCATAAGATGATGCAAAAAACCCCGTGGATATTTAACGAAGTACGCGCATAAGTAGTGAATCGATAAGCTATTACTCAGAAAACTGCTGAACAGCGGCAATGCAGCGTTGAGTTATGAGGGTGAACTGGCTAAAATGAAGGATAGTTTTCTACAATATTTTATCATTTCTCTTATGAAGAGTAGCCACCACTATGAATAAAAAACGTTATGCTCTATGGACAGGTACAATTTTTGCTACGAGCTTGTTATTGTCAGGCTGTCAGCTATTAACTGGCTATCAGAAAATAGATGAGGCAGAAAGTGCTAAGAAGTGGGCAGGTAAAATCCATCCTATTGCTGGTGAAGTGAATATTGCCTGTGTGGGTACTTATCACTGCGAAATTGTACAGATAGATAAAACGCTTGTTATTGCCCCAGACACTCATGAACCCGTCAATTCGAGGATGCTGGTCAATGTACCAAGTGTCTATGCGGCCAAAAATACGGTAAAAGTACCAGCGAATATGAAAGTGGCTCCACTCGCCAATAAAAGTGCCATCAAAATAGTTCCATTAGCCGCGTCTGGGATGCCAGGTCTGACCAACTACTACGCGCGGGTCATGCCGGCAAAGCGCGAAGTCCACGTTAATTTCTATCCAGAAAACAACATCGGTTATGTTGAGCGTTTTGCGATGATTCATGACTTTGTTGAGGCGGGCACCTATCAGCTGCGTGCTTATCAAAAAAAATCTAGCGAGCGTTCTGGGAGTTTGCTAGAAACCGCTTCACCTGAGCCTCTCTGTATTGAGCTGCTGCAAGGTAGTAAAGTACAGCGCCGCTTCTGTAAGCAATTGGATACTGAGCATCAAGGTGAGTTTGTGGAAACCAGCATGATTTAGGCAGTGCCAGTCGTGTCTTATGTAAAAAAGCCAAAACAAAATAACTAGCGCATTAGAGTTTCAAACTTATTCGTACCCTCTAAGTTACAGTGTCTCTAATTAATAAAGTCTCTAATCAATATAAACCACCTATTCAAAAGGACCAGTATGGCAACGATTTTAACATTAGCAGGCGATGGTATCGGCCCTGAAATCATGACTCAAGCCATTGATGTGCTCGAAGCTGTCAACAAAAAATTTGCTTTAGGTTTGACCCTAGAATCGGGTTTGATTGGTGGTGTGGCCATTGATGCGACTGGTGAGCCTTTGCCTGATGAGACGTTGGCGCGCGCACGTGCAGCAGATGCGGTGTTACTGGGGGCCGTTGGTGGGCCTAAGTGGGATGGTATTGAACGTAGCAAACGTCCTGAGCGTGGCCTTTTGAAAATTCGTGGGGAGCTTGGGTTATTTGCCAACCTACGCGTGGCAAAGCTGTATCCGCAGCTTGCCAATGCCTCAAGTATCAAACCTGAGATCATTGAAGGCTTAGATTTGCTGATCGTACGTGAGCTGACAGGTGGTATTTATTTTGGTGAGCCACGTGGTATTCGCACGTTAGAAAATGGCGAGCAGCAAGGCTATAACACCATGGTGTATAGTACAAGCGAGATCAAACGTATCGGTAAGGTTGCATTTGAGCTGGCAAAAACGCGTGCCGAAGCCGCGGGTACGGCCGCAAAAGTTTGCTCAGTAGATAAAGCAAACGTCTTAGAGGTCACCGAGCTGTGGAAGCAGACGATGACCCAAATGCAGCAAGCGGACTATAGCGATGTAGCGCTGTCGCATATGTACGCGGATAACGCTTGTATGCAATTGATTAAAGACCCTAAACAGTTCGATGTTATGGTGACGGGCAATATGTTTGGTGACATCTTATCTGATGAAGCTGCGATGCTAACAGGCTCTATTGGTATGCTACCGTCAGCCAGCCTTGATGAAGCAGGTAAAGGCATGTATGAGCCATGCCATGGTTCGGCGCCTGATATTGCTGGACAAGATAAAGCCAATCCACTGGCCACTATTTTGTCTGTCGCCATGATGCTGCGTTATACGTTTAAGCAAGAAGCGGCCGCCCAAGTGATCGAGCAAGCGGTAAGTGATGTTTTAGATGATGGACTTCGTACTGTTGATATCTTAGATAGCAGTGAAGCTGGATTGAAGCAGGTAGGCTGTCAAGAAATGGGTCAAGCCGTGTTGGCCAAGCTGCTATAAACAAACCACTTCTCGTACAGCCGTATTTTTTATAGAATTTTTGCCATTCTCATTTTGTGATTGTTCCGCCCATAAGTTGCTAAGCAATTTATGGGTTTTTTATGGCGCTATTATTGGTGTTAGGACACTGATCTCAATGAAGAGAAAAATGGCTAATAGAATCTCGATTCTAACAATGCAGCGTAAATGATGAGCCATCATTAACAGAGACACTGTACAAGGCAGGTCTTTTTAACACAAAGCTGTTATATGCTCACACAGGGTTATGGCACCATAAGTATACTTGTAAAGGAACAAAAATTGATGGCTGCCTTAGAAGGTATCAGGGATGAAACGTCGGCTTTCAATAAACTTCATCATGAAAGGGTCAAAAATTCAAAATAACAAACCTTGATAACCTTAACAAAAAAAATAACGATTTTTATAAAAAATTAGGAGTGTGATATGTATCAATTAAAAAAAATGAGCACGGCGCTAGCTATGATTGGCGTCTCTACGGCTATGTTTATGGGGCAGAGCGTTGCCGCAACGACGGATAGCGCGAGTGTCGGTAATGCAACAGATACTACTCAAGATATCAGCCCCGTGACCAATGGCGTCAGTCAAAAGCTCAAAGGAGATAGCAAGGCGGTAACATCGCTAAACGAGTTACTTCCTACTATCAAGTATACGACAGATAACTTATCAACCGTGGCCAAAAAAGTAAATGACGCCACTTGGACCGCAGGGTCAGATGTAGACCGTAATGTTGGTACGAAATTGCAGGCGTTGTTGAATTGGCATCATAATGGTGCTGGACCTGTGGACGGCTATTGGGGCAAAAATACTCGTAAAGCAATGCAAGCGTTCCAAAAGGCAAATGGTCTAACTGTTACTGACACTCTAAACAATGAGACATGGCAAGCACTGACCAACAACGAAAAACTCGCGGGGCAGCCAGTGTTGGTAAATTATCAGCTGACTGATGCTGACGTGAATGTCACGACGACCACTATTCCTGCTAGTGCTGAAGCCAAAGCCAAACTTGATGGCATGTACTATGAAAGTATCCCAGAAGCATTAGCAGAAAAATTTCATCTCAGCGAGAAGTATTTAAAAGCCCTGAACCCTAACGCCAGTTTTACTGCGGGTGAGACGATCACTGTCTATAATCCCGGTAATCCTAATACTAAGCTTGTTAGCCGCATCGTTGCGGACAAGGCGACCCAAACATTATATGCCTACGGTGAAAATGGCAAATTAGTTGCCAGCTATCCGACGACAGTGGGTAGTACAGCAACCCCGTCGCCAACAGGAACCCACACCGTAGAAGTGAAAATTCATGAGCCTAACTATACGTACACAGCCGATGATGGAGAAAAATCTATCATACCTCCTGGTCCTAACAACCCAGTCGGATTGGTTTGGATTGGTCTTAGCAAGCCTTCCTATGGTATTCATGGTTCACCAGATCCCGCTCGCATTAGCCGTCAGGCCTCAGCGGGTTGCGTACGGTTGACCAATTGGGATGCATTAGCGCTTTTGGGCGTGATTAAGGATGATGCGACGGTTGAATTTAAATAAATCCTTGATCTTGAGGTGACGTTTTTATTCCAATAAACCGTAGCAACCAGACAAAAAAATACCGCTGAAATGAGCGGTATTTTTTATGGTAAAAAAGGAATTTTATTGAACACTAAAACATTGATAGGCAATAATGAGCAGATTAGCATTTTCATTATTATTATCAGTTAAACCACTCAAGCATTCATATCAGTAATAAAGAAGCTATTTAATAGTTAGTAGCTGGCTGTATTTACAAAAATGCTTTTATAACCATTTTAGTTAAGCAAAATTTAGTTTTTACCACGGTAAGTAATACGACCTTTAGACAGGTCATAAGGCGTCATTTCAACCTTAACCTTATCACCAGTCAAGATGCGGATATAATGCTTACGCATTTTACCAGAGATGTGCGCAATGATTTCGTGTCCGTTTTCTAAACGAACTTTAAATAAAGTATTAGGAAGGGTGTCGATGACTTCGCCTTCAAATTCAATAATATCGTCTTTTGCCATAATTTGTATCAATCATTTAAAAATAAGCCCATATTATACGTAAGTTAGCGGATTAAAGCAATACGAAACCTGGTTTTGACTTGACAGCCTGTAAGTGATATGTATATCAATCAGGTAAATTGAGCCAAACAGGGGTTAAAGGCGCGTCTGGCAACAGTTGTTGGAAGCGCTCAGGATAGTAAGCATTAATAAAGTATAAGCCGTCACCAGAAGCGGTAGGCGGTGCAATGGTACGGTCTTTTTTATTCAAAATATTCAAAAAATCGTCTGGTGCTAACTCATGCTTGCCAATGGCATGTAAGGTGCCCATTAAGTTGCGCACCATATGGTGTAAGAACCCATCTGCTTGAATGTCAAAAACGATAAACTGACCATGCGCAAAAAGCCTTGCGTGGCTGACGTTACGCACTGGCTGATTGGATTGGCAAGCCGCCGCCCGGTAACTACTAAAATCGTGAGTACCAACGATATCAGCCGCTGCCCGTTGCATTGCTGCTAAGTCGAGAGGTTCATAGATGTGCGTCACTTGATGATTGAGTATCGCCGGACGTTGCGTTTGATTGAGCGTAATATAGCGATAACGACGGGCAATAGCACCAAAGCGCGCATGAAAGTCAGCTGGCATCGGTTGTACCCAGCGTAGCGCGATATCGTCAGGTAGTAAGCTGTTGACGCCGCGCAACCAGTTGTGAGTGGGACGATACGCGTGAGTGGTGAAATGGGCAATCATATTGCTGGCATGCACGCTGGCATCGGTACGCCCAGCGGCGATGACCTCTACTGGCTCGTTGGCGACTTTACCAATAGCCGTCTCTAGTGCCTCTTGCACACCCAGCACCTCTCGTTGCCGCTGCCAGCCGTGGTAATGTGTGCCTAAAAATTCAATCGCAATCGCTAACGTGTAAGTTGGCGAACGTTCAGGTTTACTGATTTTAGTCTGGGACATTGGCGTTTCGGCGCTTATAAAGTGAGAATAATGAATGGTGGTTTACCGTTTTTTGATGGTCGTGCCAGTTTGATTGATACTGTTCAACCAGCGCTGTCTGCGCCTTGCTGGGGTGTCATAACGTAGTAGTAACCACAGTAACCGTGCATAAATAGCAGGAATGGTTAAACGACCACCAGCAATGACATGATGGTCATATTGCCAACTGCCAGCGGCATAGTTATCGCTAACACCCCCAAACGGGCATTGGCTGGCACATATCACCATGTGTCCTTTTTCATGAGCCAGCTCTAGCGTATCTGCCAAGGCTTTTGAATAAGGAATGTTACCAGCGCCAAAGCCTAATAGAATAATGCCACAGGGTTGCTGTGATAATAGGGCTTGGAGTTGTTGAGTGATGACCTCAACGTCATTCGGCAAACAGTATAAAGCATGAACGCGGGCATAGTGAGCGCGGCTTTGAATGCTACTTAATATTTCTTGCCGATCATCAAGCCAATGCTGCCGGCGGATATCTGAGAGGTTTTTTATATAACTATTGGCTGGATATGCTGCCCGAGCATGACCGGTAAATGCCATCAAATCATGACTGTGAATCTTTTGTACTGTCTGCGCAGGCCAAGCTTCACCGCCAAAACTTATCTTGACACCTGCCTCACCAGCCGCTGCTAGTTTTAGCGCCTCGTTAAGGTTGTCCCAAGCATCGCTATGGGCATCGATACTATAAGCATGTAGGTTCTCGCTGTCCAATAATGGGCGCATACTTCCGGTGACAACGACACAAATATCGCTACCTGCGAAGGCTTCTGCTAAAAATGCACCCAAATAACTTAAGGTATCAGTACCAGTGATGACCACAAAGCGCTTGTCACCTTGCGCATATGCTGTTAGCAGCAGCTGATAGAAGTGCGTAAAATCGCTAGGCGTCAGTTGACTACTGTCTTTAATCAGTGGGTTATCTAACCATGAAATTTTCGGCAAATTGATAGCATTATCTTGATCAGCCAAGAGTTTTTGTAACGTGGGTAAAAACACTTCTGCTGATAATGGCGCTAAGGGTCGCCCATAGCTACCAAAGGTGCCACCAGCATAAATCAGTTGAATGGGATCAGAGAGGGTCTTTGTCATAGCAGAAGAGGGCATAGTATAGTCTTGGTGCAATAAAAAAGTGTGAGAGAAAAAAGAGGCTAGTCATAATATAACGGTTGAACGCAAAAAAATCAGCAAGTATCCCACAATGATAGAATACCTGCTGTTGCGCGAGCGGGCGATTTACTACGCTGTACGCTCAAGTAATGCTTTGGCTTGATTTTGCTGTTCACTATTACCCTGAACCATCACTTCATTCAGCAAACGCTTGGCACTGTCATATTCGCCTAATTGTAGATACTGAGCCGCCAAGTCTAGCGTCACTTGATGACTGTCTAACGATTTCACAAAGTCAAAGTCTGCTGAAAAACGTGATGAGAAGTCTTCTGCTGTTTCCGCCTCTGCTTCAGTAGTAATGTCAGTGTTGATTTCAACCGGAGCATCTGGGGTGGCTGCTGTTGGTGAGTCAGACAGAGAGTCAAGATCGAAGTCATCGTCTATTAAAATGTGATCATCAAATAACAACGGAGCAGTTGGTGTGGTACTAGACTCTTCATCAAGCGCAATTTCTAGGTCATCATCGAGTTGTAAGTCATCATCGAGGGACAGTTCTGCAAGTTTACCATTCTCAATATCGTTGTCTTCAAGTTTACTCTCTTCAACATCAGCGTCTTCAAGAATAAAACCATCACTATCGCTACTGTCATCTGCAAACACAGGATTTTCGTTTTCTAATACTGTCTCTGGGCTATTTGTTTCGTCTAAACTGTCTAAAGATAAAGTAAAGTCATTGTCATCTGCTTGAGTGGTATCAAGCGCCAATGCTTCAGCGGCAGGTTGTTCCGTTTCTTTATCGACATCGCTCGCTAAATCGTCAAAGTCTAAAATAAATTCTTCATTATCTAGCGACAACTCTTCAGCCGCACTATCAGGGCTATTTGGATGGACAGGGGACTCTGTCAGTGTCGTGCTTTCTTCAGATGCGTCAAAACTAAAATCAAAGTCACTAATGTCAGTGTCTTCGCTGGTGATAGCGTCATCCGTGGTGGAGACATCACGGCTAGCATCGTTTGTGTTATCTAGGTCTGTACTATCTAAGTCTGTACTATCTAACGATGTGACAGGAGAGACGCTAGTAGTGTTGGGTTCATCGAAGTCATTTTCAAAATCGCTCAGACTAAGGTCAAAGTCGTCTGCTTCATTTTCACTGGCAGCGTTATCCTCATGCAAATCATTTGAAAGTGTGGGGGTGGCGCTAGGCGCGTCTATCAAAGTACCACTATTTTCGTCAGCGACTGGACTGCTCGCTAAATCAAACTCAATACTTTCAAAGTTGGGGTTATCTTCTATTGGCACCTCTTGTGTCACTGCTTGATGCTGCTCTTCAAAAAATAGGGCCTTTAGCTCATCGGCTCGTGCGATGCTGGTTGCATCGTTCTGAGTTTTGATAGCGTCATACACGTGTTGAAAGTTTTCTGGCTCATTGGTAGTAGCGTATACACTAAGTAGCTTCAGCGACAACTGGCTGTCATGCGGCTTTTCGTTAAGGCCACGATTGAGCGTTTCTATCGCTTTGTCATAGCGCTGTTGATCTATAAAGCGTTGGGCAATGGTAATATGGTCGAATTTTTTGTCATCACCTTTACTGCTTTGGGCAGGAGTATTATGATCCGTTTTAGCCGTTGCAGTTGGCGTAGCTACTTTCCTGCCTGACGGTGGTACTGAAGGTTTCTGCGCTTTTTGTTTGCGCAGTACCAAACCCGCGACTAATAAGATAAGCACCAATCCGGCGATGATATATAGCATATTGTCCATAGTTACTCCCACGCCTATGATCATGGCACACTGTGTTGATCAGTCAGGCAATTATTGATTGCGTAGTTTTTTAAGACGAGCTTGTAGCTCAGCCAGTTTTTGGTTTTGTAGTTGAATCTTTTTAGTGTAGCTATCCAGTGCACTACTGGTTTTTGACAAGCGCTGAGCTTGTGACGCGGCAGTTTGTCTTGAGGCTTTAAGCGTGGCCAATATATCTGTGCTGACACCGTTGCCTGTTGTCGCTGCTGATTTTTCTTGTGTTCCATCTGCACGGCCATCACTACCAGGCGCTAGCACTGAAAACTGTGCTTTTGGTAATGTTTGTGTTTTAGTGGTCGTTGGTTTATCAGAACGTTTGGCCGCTTTTGTCGTCTCAGACGATATGTTGGAGGGTGACTTGGCGGATTTTTTTGGCACAAGTGGATTCGTTCTGCGACTATACAGTCGTTGCGCACTGATAGCAGCTTCTAGGTCTTTTTGTGAGGGTATGACGTCGTAACTAGGTAAGTGTAGTTTGGCATCTGCTTTTAATTGATCCGCATCTTTATTGATAAAAGCGTCCGGATTTTGTGATTGAATCTGTTTCATCACTGTTTGGATATCTAGATTGTTTTCTTGCGCGATTTTCTGTGCTATAACCCATAGACTATCGTTGCGTTGCACCTGATACTGGGCGGTAGTGCTATTAGCTGCGACGGTGTTAGTACTACTACTGCTATGGACTACGTTAGGCGTTGCCGCTTCAACGGTACTGGCAGGTACATTACTGGCTGAAACGGTCTTTAGAGTATTTGCTTCGCTGTGTTCTGGGGCTGAAAGAGTAGGCGTAGTAGTGACCATGCCCTTCTCTGATTGACCACTGGGCTGTATTTGACGCGTGACTTGTATATTTAACACGTCCAAGGGTTTGTTAGTAGTGACTGTAGTAGGCGTATTACTGTCCTTCACTAACGCTTCACCACGGATTGTGGCCGCGTCATTTACATCGGTTTTGTTACCCGTCTGATTATGAGCTGCACGCTGAACAGAGTTGCTGTCGGTATTATTAGTACCATTATTAGTACGAATGGTCACAGCACTGTTGTCTGAGTTTAAGCGGGCATCAGCTAAGCGGCCGCTATCTAAACGACTAGGGGCGTAAGCCAGGTGGTTGCTTTGTGGGGTAGCGGTCACAGTAGGGGTTTGAATGCTAGAGGCTTGTCTACTAGGCGCTGATATGAGTGGCGGCGGTGCCCCTTCTCGAACGGTCAAGGGTTTAGCCACACTGGCAGAAACGCTTGGCAAGTTGGGTTTTTTGGCGCCTGTCACAATATGTTTTGTCGTGTCAATCGGTAGGCTATCACTAAGTGGCATCAGTAAAGTCTTAGGGACGACATTGCGCTGACCATTATCGTTTATGGCCAACACCACATCAGCAAAAGGTTTAGACACAGGCTTTGAGGTACTAATAAATACTTGACCACTGGTCGCCGAGGTAGGCGTAAAGCGTATCGTCATGGAGTCCGTTGGGGTAAGTCCCATTTGCTGATAAATGACTGGGCTTGCCAAACTGGCGGAAAAGTCTGCTGCTTGTATGCCAGTGACCATAATACTCGCAGTGAGGGGCTCATGTTGAGCAGAGGTCACAACCGTCTTGCCAATCGTAGCAGCTTGTGTGCTCGACATGAGAGCGACGTAGCCCACCGAACAGAGAAGTGTCATTGATATCGCGCGATATACAGGAGTCAAGCGATGAGATAAATGACAAGACATGAGCCGCCCTTTAGGAGATGAAGATAAGTTATCTTTGCTGTTATAACAAAATAGTGTTTAGTTTACCAGTTTATTTCATAACTGTTGGGCACACCATAAAAAATGTCTTTATCGTGTTCAGTCAGATTTTTTATCAAGCAGCATCGCATCACCGTAGCTAAAGAATCGATACTGGTTTTTGATGGCATGCTGATAAGCCTGTTCAATAGCCGCTTTACCCGAAAACGCCGACACCAGCATTAACAGAGTTGATTTGGGTAAGTGAAAATTGGTCAACAAGCGATCTATGACCCCAAACTTAAACCCTGGATAAATAAATATATCCGTATCCCCTGACCAGCTAGAAAGGGCTTGTCCATCACTGGCGGTTTTTTGATACGCCGTTTCGAGAACGCGCGTGACGGTCGTGCCAACAGCAATGACTTTTTTGCCATTTGCATGCGTTTGATTAATAAGCTCGGCAGTGGCTTGCGGCAGATGGGCATATTCGCTATGCATGGTGTGATTGAGTAGGTTGTCTGTTTTCACAGGAGCAAACGTACCAGCGCCAACGTGTAGCGTCACAAAAGCCGTATTCACACCTTTTGCCGTAAGCTTACTGAGTACGGATTCATCAAAGTGTAAGCTTGCGGTAGGGGCCGCCACACTCGCAAGCTTGGTTGGATCGTGAAAGACCGTTTGGTAGCGGGTATTGTCTGTCTCATCAGCGTGGCGCTCAAAATAAGGCGGAATAGGCAACTCACCATAGAGCTCTAAATGCGGTAAAATAGGTGCCTCAAACGCTAGGATAAATAAGTTATCTTGACGGCCAACCATCACCGCATTCATATGACCATCGGCAAGGTGCAGGCGTTGGCCAAGCTTGGGTGCTTTACTGGCTTTGACATGACAAAGGGCAAAGTGCTCTCGATTGACGGGTGTCTCGTTTGTTGTTTCTAGGTGCAGCGTCGCTGTATCCAAGTCTGACATATCAACCAAACGCTCAATCAGTATTTCAACCTTACCGCCAGTGTCTTTTTGGCCAAACAAACGCGCTTTCATTACCTTGGTATCATTAAATACGATTAAGTCACCCTCATTTAATAAGTCCGGCAACTCAGCAAACAAGCGATCTTCGACTTGGGTAGGGTTTTTTTGTGCACTGGAGGGCAAATACAGAAGTTTTGAAGCAGAACGCTGTGACAGCGGATAGCGAGCAATCAAGCTATCTGGTAGCTCATAATCGTAGTCATCGACGCTCAGATAACTCAAAGTGTCATTATTTTTATCGGAATCAATCATTGCGCTAGTATCAGTATCTACAGAGTGAGAGTTGGTCATAATCAGTCTTTAAATGAATGTAAATTTTGGCGTAATTGTAGCAGAAATGAGGCTATGAAAGGACAGTTTAATAGAAACGCAGACGCATAAAAACGCTCTGTATTTTTTAAATAGCCTAAGTAAACTTCAATAATAATCAGCAAAGTTCTATAAAAAAATTATGGACTACATTACTCAAATAAATTTAACTGCGGCCGTAACTGGGCAGCTGGTGCTAATGATGAGAAGGTAACGCCGACGAGGCGAATAGGCAGCTCGCGTGGAATGTCTAAAAACAGCTTATCTAACCAATAATGTGCGGATTCAGCACTGTCAAAAGCAGTCGATAGGGTGTGTGAGCGCGTAATTTGAGTAAAGTCTGCATATTTGACTTTTAACGTAATGGTGTAGGCAATGAGCTGTTTTTTTTGCATCTGATGAAACGCATCTTTGTTTTGTTCATAAATCTGGACTCGCAGTTCATCATCATTGTGTAAATTGTCTTTGAATGTGGTCTCCGAACCAACAGACTTATACGTACGTTCAGGTTTTACCGCACGCTCATCACGGCCATGAGCAATATCATGATAGAACTGTCCGCGCTTGCCAAACTCCTGCACCAATACCGCAGCTGGCGTGTGCTTAAGATCAGCGCCACTCTTCACGCCCATCGCGTGTAAACGCTTGGCAGTGGCCTTGCCAATACCGTGAAAGCGCTCGATAGGTAGCGTACTGATAAAGGCGTCAGCATCTGTTGGCGTGATCACGGCTATGCCATTGGGTTTATTGATATCCGAGGCGATTTTGGCCAACATCTTGTTAAATGATACCCCAGCCGAAGCCGTTAAACCTGTGTGCGCTAGGATTTGCGCCCTTAGCCAATTGGCCATTAACGTCGCTGAACCTTGATGAACTTGCAAGCCAGTGACATCCAAGTAAGCCTCATCTAATGACAAGGGTTCCACAAGAGGCGTTAAGTCGTACATGATCTCACGAATTTTGCTGCTGACGGCTCGATAAACTTCAAAACGCGGACGTACAAAGATGACCGCTGGACAACGTTTGCGTGCCTCATAACAGGACATAGCGGAACGGACACCAAATTGCCGTACCTCATAACTGGCCGCTGCGACCACACCGCGACCATTCGGATCGCCCCCAACAACCAATGGCTTACCACGCAACTCAGGAAAGTCACGCTGTTCAACACTGGCGTAAAAAGCATCCATATCGATATGAATAATCTTACGAAGGCTCGGATTTGTAGAAGCTGTCATAACTGTTATCTTATCTGACTTCACCGCTTGACGTCAGTATCAATCGTTAGTGGAATAAAAATGCCATTTATGCAGAATACTACATTTATTAAATTTGGTTTTTCTTCGCTACCTTTTATCACGACAATTTAACCGTCTGTCATGAATATTTTAGGTAAATGTTACAGTTTTGACGCTGGTGTTCTACACTAGAATCTCCAACGTAATCAATCACGGGGGAACGATAAACAGTGTCTTCTTTGCCTCTTTATAAATAAAAAAAGACACTGCTTATGGCTCGTACCAAACATGAAAAAGGTGTTTGGTAATATTAACGCTTTAAAACTGCATAGTTTTCAAGGTGTTTAAAAGAATTAAGGAGCTAAAGATGAATAATGAACTAAAAGGGAGCGATTTAACGCGAGCGATGCTAGCAGGCGGACATAAACAAATATGGTGTGCGGTCTGTGATGAAAGTGATGAGCAAGCCATGATGGATCACTATGATAATGATTTTACTGCTTATATCGTGTCATTTCATGACGGATACTTTCACTGCCGTGCTGGTACACCATGGAGCTTTGCCGTCCCCATAAAAATTAGTGCTGTCACGCAACACGAAATAGAGATGTAAGCACCACGACAAATACGACTGACACAAAAAAACCTCCAAAAGAGGAGGCTAGATTGTTTTAGTATTGGTACCAGTGGTCGGACTCGAACCGACACGCTTTTAAAGGCAACGGATTTTGAATCCTTTGGCTATCTCAAATAACTAGATATACTTAACGATAATAAGCAATGAGTAGAAATAAAATATAATTATAAACAATGACTTAGGGTTAAATTGACTATATTTAGCTATAACTAAAAAGATGTAACAATATTTTTCAAGTATCAAATAAGTATCAAAATTACTTTTAAAAATTGGTTTGTTTAACTGGTTTTAGATCTAGTCGTTAATTTCAATATGATGAAGCGCATTTATGTAACGGACTGCGATTCAGTTAAGAGTACCAAAAAAGTTATCAGCAGATTATGCAAAATATTTGAGACCATCCCAGATTCTGTGTAACTGCCATTTAGATTAAATGCTTACTGATACGATCATCAAACATAATCATAAAGCGATTCAAAGCAGACGTCCAGTTACGGATTGGCATCGACCATTTTTTGGATGCCTGCTGGGTGGCTAAGTACACCACTTTAAATGCAGCCTGATCAGACGGGAACACCTTACGCTTATTCACCGCTGTCCGAATCACACTGTTTAGCGACTCAATAGCATTGGTGGTATATATGACTTTTCTGATGTCTTTAGGGTACTCGAAGAATACCGTTAAGCCCTCCCAGTTATTACGCCAAGACTTGACCACATGTGGGTACTCTTTGTCCCATACTTCATCAAAGTGCTCAAGGTTAGCCTCTGCTATCTCAAGCGTATCAGCGCCGTAGATGGCCTTTAAATCGGCGGCTACTGCTTTTTTATCCGTCCAGGGTACAAATTTCATCGAGTAGCGCACCATGTGTACGATACACAGCTGAACCTGAGCATTGGGATAAACCGTATTGATGGCATCAGGAAAGCCCTTTAAGCCATCAACACAGGCAATGAGGATGTCTTGTACCCCGCGGTTTTGCAATTCAGTGAGAACACCAAGCCAGAACTTAGCGCCTTCATTCTCTGATAACCACATACCAAGCAGCTCTTTCTTACCGTTAAGAGCAACGCCTAGGGCTAGATAGATAGCCTTGTTGATGATCTGCTTGTCTTGACGTATCTTCACGACAATACAGTCTAGATAGACGATAGGATAGACACTGCTTAACGGCCGGTTCTGCCAAGCGGTGATGTCCTCTAAGATGTTGTCAGTGACTCTTGAAACCAGGGTGCTTGAGATGTCGACATCGTAGAGCTCTTTGATACTCTCTACAATCTCAGTGGTGGTTTGACCCTTGGCGTATGAGCGAGGATAAGCAAGTGTGTGGGGCACACTTGCCCGAAGCGCAAGACGGAAGGCTATGCCTGTAGTGAAATATGATCTTGTCATCAAGGCCGCTAATACGGGTTTGATGCTTACGTACTAAAGCAGGTTCAAAGTCGCCATCACGGTCTCTTGGGGTGGATATCTCAAGATCGCCTGTGTCACTGCGGACGGTCTTTTTAGTGTGGCCGTTGCGCTTATTGGGCTTATCCGCCTTCTCATGCTTAGGGTAGCCGAGATGGTCTTCCATCTCAGCTTCTAGGGCGGTATCAATAAACGATTGCATGAGCTGCTTTTGGAAGTCTTTGATGTCATCGAAGCTGTTCATACTACTAGCCATCTGCTCGGCCAGTTTCTTGATGTCAGTTTGCTTGGTCATTGCTTATTCTCCGGTTAATGGATTATAAGCAGTTACACAGTTTTTAGGAAACTCCCAAATATTAAATTATATAGATTGTAACAATCAAACTTTGACTCAACTATCTATCCTTAATTATTACATTGAATGCTCAGCATATCGAATCAGTTGCCATACATTTATTTGCGGCTTAGCCGATAAGCTCTCTAGCACATAATTATTTATTCTATGTTAGATACAAACAGTCGTTAGTAGTCCAGATACATTTAATGTCACTGACCTATTCCTTATTCGAGCGATTGTCATTAAACTAATAATTTAGCGCGTTTAGATAGTCGAGGTTATTATTTGCTTATGCTTCCTAAAGGCGCAGATGACCTTTTTCTAATATTTAGCACTCTTCACAAGTAGCTTTGAGATCGTGTTAAGACATTTCTTTACCAAGGATCCATATTAGTCCAAGCATACACGTAACCGAGAACCTCTAAGCTATCTGTTTTGGATTTAGAAATTTTCTCATCTGGATATTCCTTGTTCTTACATTGTAGTAGCAGACCACCATCAGACTGACTAAATAGTGCTCTTACCCCGTAAAAACTATTACTTCTTATTAAGTAAAATTTGCCATTTTTTATAGTGCGTTTAGTTAAATCTACTGAGCACTGTGCACCAATAGTGATTATCGGATGCATACTATGGTCTTCTTGATTATAGAATAGAGTCTTACTTAAGTTACTGTTCGTCCGTTCAGCAATTTCAGACTGTGACCTTAACGATTGTTCTACATGTTTAAAGTTTTCTATAAATTTAATTAAAGTAGGATATGTCTCTATCTGTTTTAAAATTAACTTATTTTCAATAAAATCATCCGCTCTTTCCTCCCATTCTAGCCGCTCTTCATACTCTTCTATTTCACGCTCTTGTTCAGCAGAAAGCTCATATCGTTTTTCAAATTCTTCATGCTCACTAAAAACCTTATTCTCAAACTCTTCTTTTAGAAACCTAATACTATACGGAAGGCTAGGATCTAAACCGAGCTCTGTAATGTAATGATCCCTCCTACTTTCTTCGTAAGCGTTCATATAGTCCATAGCGTCGTCAATATCTGCGTATGAACTATAAGGGTATTCACCATTTAATAACCAATACTCTGATTCACCTAAAACTTGAGAAAGTCTGAGTAGGTATTCGCCGCTGGGTTTGGCTTTACCAGCTAACCATTTTGATATGCTTCCTTTAGAAACCCCCGTAGTTTTAACAATATCTACTTGTTTAAGTCCTTTCTCCTCCATGCACTTTTTAATTCTATTAGCCATCTGTTTTAGATCTTCACTCACAAATTTCCCCTTATTCATAAAAAGTTTCTTGTGTTTATTTTATCACGAGAAACTTTCAAAAGAAACAGCATAAAATAGTTATTTCTTAGGTTGTAAATCCTTATGCTCTGATAATCATAGATGTTACATTACTTAACAATAATAAATTTAGTTTCGATTGATTTTTTAAGTTTCGAGGGTAAACTATAATTACTAATATTTAGAAGTAATAATCTATTAATCTATATTGACAAGGAAAGAAATTATGTATCGCAAAAAAACTTGGTCAGAATATACAGATGATGAAAAAGAGGTGTTAAGACAAAAAGTTATCGAAGCTGCTCCAGAAACTCCTTTTCCACCTGAATTCGCCGCCGCTTACATCGGCAAATCATTGCACACATTGCAGCATATGCGCTGTCACCAATCCCAAGCTATTACATATAGTAAAGCGGGCAGACATGTTCTATATCGTAAAAGACATCTAGATGAGTATCTTGATAACTGTGAACAATCATCTACAAGCAGTTATTAGATATGCAATCGATTTATAAAAATATAAGTTTAAGAGGTTGAAAATGGAGTTTTTTAGAAAATATCCGATAACTTTCAATAGCTTATAGTTAAAATCATTAGATCAGGCTAGGTGGAAATATGAGTAATCTACTGATAAACGAACCGCCATTACAAGTATTGCCCTCACTTGCCAATAAGATAGGGCTTAATGAAGCGATTGTTTTGCAACAAGTACATTACTGGCTTGCTCACGCTAAGACAAAATATGATGGGAAAATGTGGATTTACAAAACGTTTGAACGATGGCGTGAGCAAGATTTTAAGTTTTGGAGTAAAAGAACAATTGAGCGTATATTTAAAAATTTAACTGACATGGGTTTACTATTAGTAGAAAAACTAGCGGACAACAAACAAAACCGAGTTAATTTTTATACGATTAATTATGAAGAATTAAATAGGGTTAGCGCAGACTTAGGTAACAAACCGCTTGAAATTACTGAAAATAAACATAACGACAAATTGTCTAAATCCAATACGACAGATTGTCGTGATGGATTACGACAGATTAACGATCCTGATAACGGCAACTTGGCATCATCTATCATGACGACAGATTGTCGTGATGTTAAAGAGAATAAAGAAGAGACTATTAAAGAAAATACAGAAGAAAGCGTTGTCGCTTCTTTTTATGATTTTGATAGTCAATACGAAATATACAAAGCACATTTACAGGCGGCAGGTGTATTACCCCTATCTGGATTCATCAATGAGCAAGAATTAAGATTAGAACTTTATGGTTTTCATTCATACTGGTTTGAAAAAAATCTTAGTGAGTCGGTACGCATTGCTAAGCTAGTCAACCTATTTCAGAAAATGGATAAAAAGCGAATCAACAAATTTAAAACCAACCTTGATGAGCATACTCCATTACACCCTAGTCATATACCTGTTGAAACAATCTCAACAGCCAAAAAACAGCATGATCCTGAAAGAATAGCCGCCATGATTACTGCCGCTGAAGCGAAAACTGAGAGGAAATAATGAGTAATTTATACAACCATAGTCTCGAGCAATCTATAATCTCTACGCTTATCTCAACTGATAATTCATATCAGAAAGTTGCGGGAAAAATAAAAGCAAACGACTTTTATTCAGAAGCGCATCAACTAATATTTGAGTCTGTCGAGTCATTGGTTGCATCTGGAAAGCCATACGACACAGTAATGATTATCGATAAGTTATTAGCTAATAAGAGAAACAAATCTGTCATCGAATATATATCGAATGAACTGCTAATAGCTGCATCATCAATTTTTAATCTTGAAAGCTACATAGAGCGCTTAATTGATTTATCGCAACGTAGAAAAATCAGTGAATGTTATGAGAGAGCAAAACTTAAAATTGCTAACTTTGATTTAGCGCCTATCGATTCTTGGAGCTTAACGGCTGAAGATGTTAATGCAGTAATGCAGGGAACAGTCAGTGAGGGTTACTCAAGCATTGACCAACTTATAGAAAACTTTGTAGAGGATCTAAAACACAATGCCACTGTAGGCGTTGCACCAAACATTAAAACAGGGTTAGTAGAGCTCGATAATAAAACAATGATTATGAATGGCGAGATGGTTGTTATTGCAGCTCGTCCCTCAATGGGTAAAACCACTTTAGGACAGACCATCGCTATAAACATTTCTCAAAATGAAGACGGTGTTGTTGTTTTCTTTAGCCTTGAGATGCCAAAAGCTAGCATTGTTAAGCGTTTAGTAAGCAGTATGGCTAACATACATATGAGCAAAGTGTTTAGCGGACAAAATCTAGATACACAGGATTGGGAAGGTATCATGAGTAACAAAAAGCGCATCGAGGCGTTACCGATGATTATCGATGACCGTAGTGGCATCACTACAGGACAGATGCGAGCCACATTAAACCGCATACGCCAAAAACACGGCAGAATATCGGCAATCATAGTAGATTACATTCAGTTGATTCGGGCTACTAATCTAAAAGACAATCGAGAAGGGCAGATTAGAGACATATCGTCAGCTTTAAAAGGATTCGCTAAAGAATTTGATTGTCCAATGCTTGCGCTATCGCAGCTTAATCGTAGTTTAGAAAATCGCGATAACAAACGTCCGATTATGAGCGATTTACGAGATTCAGGCTCTATTGAGCAAGATGCTGATCATATCATCTTTATTTATCGTGAAGAGGTTTATAACGAAAAGTCAGTTCAAAAAGGCATTGCTGATTTGATTATTGGCAAACAGCGTAACGGCTCGATTGGTACTGTTAAAGTTAAGTTCAAGGGAGAATACAGTCGTTTCGCTGATTTCGCTTCAAGCTAGTGCTATGAAAATTCGTTTTAACCTGTTTGTGATTAGTTCTGAAAATGATGAGGGATATATTACTTTATCAACAAGCACTCAAATTTATGGCTGAAGAGACAGGAATAATAAATCAAAATTATGGAATGAAGTCAACAATGGGAACTACAAGCTTAAAACCAACTCAGAAGCTAGTAAATTTTAATAAAACTAAACTGCTTATTCATCCTCAAGCTGAATCTGCTTTGTCTATTTGGCAAAGACTCAGATTTATTACATCTTCTATAAATATTGAATATTTAGATAGTTTTTACTGCCCGCCTATTAGATTGACTAAAAATAGCTGTAATACATTATTTTTTATCAACGATTTTAAGAGAATTGATGAGATATTAAGACTGCAAAGTACGGACAGTTATCTATGTCTCATCACACCAGAAAGTATTAACGATATTCAGATGTTGGCATGGGCTGAAGTTGTAAAGTTAGTATTTACAAAAGATATCCATCATCCGCAGTTGTTTAAAGCACTCAAGCAGAAGGCTCCAAAATCTATTATATGTAAATTGATGGGCATTGATAGTCTAACAATCGATAATTATTGCTTTTTCGCTGGTATAGCTAAAACAAATTTTGAGTACCAACAGACTAAGATATCAATTGAAGATGGCTTGGTAGGTCTACCACTGAGTATGAACTGGTTGGGGAACTAACTATGATAAATATTAACAAGGATAAGTTAGAAGAGGTACTAGGTAAGCTAGTGCCTGCTACCTCTCCAGCCAATCTAAAGATACAGAGCCTTGTTATTTGTATTGTGAGATTAAAGCCAAACCTTGCTCTAAACATTGACTTTATTCCTGAATCATTAGAGGTGGTTTTTACGGTCAATGAATGCGATGGTATAGCAGATAAAATTGTCAAAGCTAAAAAGATAGAAGAATGGGCTGTCTCATATATGCTTGTACTGTTTTATAAAAGATATGGAGCAGTAGATAGTAGAAGCAATGCTTGGCAGTTTATGAGTGTTTATCTGCAGATTATTTTAAGGCTCACACTGCGAGAGGATAAGCACTTTGATAAAGTGAATCAGCTGGGTGTACGCGTTAGGATGGGGTTGAAAGCACATAACCCTCAGTCTGAGATCCTTAATGAGCTCATTCATATACATGCTCAGCAAGATACATTGGCTAGCGTACTTGGTGGTATTCGTGTATATGAAGCTATAACAAAGCAGTCTGAGGCTTCAGGGAAAGTCATTAATAAAAAGCTGGCAGGAAAAATTGGTCGTATCCGACTAGCTTACGAGGTCGTAGCAGAAGATAAAGCTTTTATAGGTAGAGCCTACTCAAAAACGAATAGTATAGATGTCGTTAATCCAGGCTTAGATAAAATTTACTTTGAAAGTGACAATGAGCCACTTAGAGCTACAGCATTCGGTATCGATCACCAGAATGATAATGTATCGTACGATGAAAACCTTGCAGATGATGATCCAGAAAAGCTTTTAGATAATGACTTCAAGCCCTCTAAAAATACAGCCAAGTCTTCAGAGCTTCAGCAATGGAAGCTTAGAAATAACTACCGTCATGCAAGGCGTAATGGGTTTGGTTTTCCGACCCGCTTACGTCAGTTAAGTTTAGTCAGTATTCAAATGCTATTTGATAGGCTCTGGCAGCTTTTGATGGTCTCAGGTGGTAACAGTCGTTCTAGTTATACTATTGTTTTGATTTCACTTATTAGTGGTCGTAGGGTTCAAGAGATTATTGATGAGCTAGGCCTAGATAAGGGTCAACGCTCTTGGTTAAGTTATAAGAATGGAGCTAATGGAGGCTATCATGCTTTGAGTATTATAGTAAATGTCACTACAAACCGCAGAAGCCATTTACTACAACATCGGCAAAGCTATGATAATGAGTTTAGTTTGCCACTTCCTTATGAACTCCAAACTATCATAGAAAACTCAACTCCCATCGAACAGACTCAGGTAAGAGAGAGTTTAAAAGACCTACAATATCAGCTCGACCTGCCAGCTTTAAGCTATCAGCATATTGAGTCGGCACTATATAGCATCATACAAAATGAATTAAACGAGCCATTACATGCTGATTTAATAACAGCAGTTGATGTTAAACATAGCTCGTCTCTTTACTATACAAGCATTAGCACAGAAAGCTTAAATGATACCTATTTTCGAGCCATATCTTTAATGTCAAAGATGTGTGGTACGGATGTTCAAAAGCAACTATTTTCTAAAAATTTACCCATAACTAATAAGCCCCATATCGGTAGTGATATGGCTTTAAATAGGGGTGTTTGCCAAAAGTTTTTTGAACAGTTAGCAGATGCCGTTGAAAGCTTCAATGAGCGACTTATTAGGGACCTAAGTATTAAACAAGATCGTTATATTGAACAATTTAATACTTATAGTATTTGGCTGTGGCATATCATTATGATCCAGACGGGCATTAGGCCTGTCGTACATGCCCCAGGTTTATTAAACCAATTTGATTTTCGAGCTAGACTATTTTGGGTCTCAGACAAAGAAGAGCGTCAAGGACAGAGCCAAGGTAGGCTTATTCCACTAAGTCAGTTCTTAATAATAGCCATTCAAAATTATATAAAGTATATAAAGCAGTTTGCAGCACTACACAACGTTATTTACCCCTCTGTGCAATTTCCAATAGACGATATTCTAAACTCTCGCCAGCCTTTAATTCAGCTTTTTAGTAAGAATCCCAGAGGCTTTTCCAGTATTGCACCCAGTAAAGTACGTTATCAGTTAAAGAGTTTTTTTAGTCATCAAGATAACTGGCTTCGACATCAACTGCGTACTTTGCTGACTAATAGAGCACCTGAGCACTTAATACGCGCCTTATATGGTCATGAACAGCCTGACCAGGAGGCGATGCATCCAATGTCATCACTGTCGATTAACAAAATTAAGAGCTTACATAACTACCTTGATGAGGTTGCATGTGAGCTTAATTTAAAACAGGTTGAGGTAAGAATACATGGCTAATTTAGTTGCGCATAAATTAAGGGCACAAAATCGTAATAGCTCTCATCAAGATATTAAAGATGAAGCAAAGAGCCTTGTTGAGTCTTATATGAGCGTTAATCCACTCAAGCAAACGATAGAGCTATCTGATTATTATCAGGATATAAACACTATTTTGGAGAATGCTTTTGATACACCGCTTAGTTTTCAGCTGGCACGTCAGGGCTTTTTAGAAGCTATCCGCACATACAACCGAAAGCATAATACTTATTTAGATGAGCCAGTAGTTCCTATTTTAGCAGAGCGTGATACGTTAAACATTGGATATGAGTGGTTTGTACAGGGTTCTCAAGTGAGCCTAGCTGTTCAAGATATGATTGAGATATGGCAAAGGAAGAGGAGGTTTAGTAACAGTGACTTAATTGAATCAGCGATATTTTGTAGTATCGTCTATGGCGGTATTAATGATATAGCGGTATTAAAGTCTTTATACCACTGGATGCTAGGCAGTCGAGATGTCTATAGATTAGATTTTCCAAAAAATGAAAGCGCAGAGGCCATTCAAAGCTTAGCGGTAATTTTGTTGACTGTTAAAGATGATAGTTATGGCTGTTATAAAACAGGTAGCGATGGGTTAATTGACACTGCTGATAGTAAGTTAAATAGATACATTGAATATATCCCTGACGATATGACATTGTGCTTCTTATACGCGCTAAAAAATAAGAATGTTAAGCGTGAGAGTATTAAGGCTTTTGATACCTTGATTAATGACATTAGCAAGAAACTGAAGCTCAAGAATAAAGACAGGACAAAGCCAGAGTATTCGAAGCTAATTAAATATGCAAACTACCACTGGAGGCAGTTAGAAGGATCTAATCTTGATAATACTTTATCTACTATTAAGCAAGGCAAGGTTAAAACAATAGGTCTGCATAAAGACAAACTGAGTAACTACAATCGAGAGTCAATTAATAAGAGTCCTAAGCCATTACAGTGGCATGAGTTGTTTGAGGTAGTCACTGCCCAAGGCTCTACTGATAGCAACAAGAGGAGTAGCTACCCTGCATTTAGTAAAAATTTGATTAGAGAAATTCAGGAAGCACTTAAAGATACTAGAGCAGGATCCATTAGATATATCGAGCAGCTGCAAAATGAATTTCCTCAACCAAATGCACAGCGTATATTAGGATGGGTGCGTCATTTATTAAATGATAAAAGCATAAACCAAGAGAGCATAGCTAAGTACGTAGGCTGTATAGGACGTGATTGGCTGATGCTAACAATGGATGAGGATATAGAAGAGTGGGGTAGTGAAGAGTATGAGACTATCTACGAGCAAATCATTCAAAGCAAAGTTAAGGATGGCCGGACAAATTCTGTTATAAAAAAAGATTCTGATCTCATCGGTGAGCTGGTAGGTCAGAATAAATTTTCATATTTGAATAAGCTAAAAGATACTCAGAAGTTTACCTATGGCCGTTTGCGTACTTTCCATGATTATCAGCGTGACTATTACGACGCACCTTACGTTTATTTTCCTTGGGGTAGTAACCGTCAGGTCGTAAAAGCGAACATCATATCTCCTCGAATTTATCGTGCGATGAAAGCGCACATTAATAGCTCCACGCTAGAGGATGAACAAAAAAGACTGTGCTTGGTTGTTTTGAGCTTAGCTTACCGGTCAGGACTGCGTATAAATGAGCTCATTGGCATCAAGGTGTCTGATATCGCTGATATATGTGTTAGCAATGATGATTTAAGAGTAGAAGATCCTAAAATATGGCTAAGACCTAACCGTTATCGACGGTTAAAGAGCAGTAGTGCTAGTCGTGTTATACCACTAGGATGTCTATTAAAACAAGATGAAAAAAAGTTGTTTATTGAACATTATCATTACCAGAAACGTTTAAAAAGAACGTATTTATTTTCACAAGGCTCAGGTAAGCAGCCACTGCCAAGCACGTTTTTTAGTAATATGATAAAAGTAATCTGGGATAGATTACTTGGGGAGCATGATTTTACTTTTCATAGCTTTAGGCATACAGCAATAAGCCATTTAGCTTTGGTATTACGCAAGTCTCCGCTAGTAGCTGTAATGACTGATTATGAGTTAGGTGAGTGTAATGCGATTAGTAAGAGTATTGTTGGCTACCATCAAGAGCAAGGTGCTTGGTTTGGACTGGCAGGCTTTGCAGGGCACTTAACATGTGACACCACATTTGAGCATTATATTCATACTGCCTATCTGCTGGCAGGTGTTCAACTCAGTGAGTCAAAATTAAGACTGCCACTTATAGTCTTGCAGGCGGTAACGGGTCTTAACTATAATTCAGTGTATAGAAAAAACACCTCAGCTTACGAGCCAGCGACTAAGCAAGTGCAGTTATGGAAACTAAGGTCGTACTTAGTTGGGAAAGTGAGCTTTAATAAACAGTCTTTATTTGAGTCTGATGATATAAAAAATATACACTTGCCAGCAGTGATTAGTGAAGATCAAACTAGCGCTAACGCAGAAAAAGATTCTATTTTTATTCACTCTAAATATTTTGATGTGATCGGATTTTTAGAAGAATTAGAAAAAACCAGTTTAGATAAACGGATTAAAGCACTCCCCGAAGTAGCGATAAGGCACGGGATTGGGCTAAATGAAGCTAAAGAGGTTTTCAGTAAGGCTAGTCGTATTTTTACCAATTGTGATAAATTACTGTTAGGCACACCTAAGGGTGGTAAGAATCAGGAATTACTGATCAAAGCATTAGAAAGAGCTTATCAGCTATCTATTCAAAATCCTGAGGCTCTTATAAAGTTCGTAGAAATATTTTCAAATAAACAAAATCTTAATTCCTCATCACTTCATTTTGGGATTAAACAACACCAGAAGAAGATTTTACAGCAGTTTGTTGCTGTGGGTTGTCAACTTATTAATGCATCACATTGGCAGATTAGAGCTTCAAGTGAGAAAGCAGTCACTGATTTAAAACATAGTTTAAGTTTGGATAATCAGATAAGAACAGGGAGTCGTCTGAATTTCCATGGTTATGAAATTAGAGTAATACAGAAGAAAACTAAGCGATCTGATAAGAACCTAGCTACTAAAGAGATATATTACGCCTCATCAGGTATTCTAAAGTATTTAGGGTATTTACTAATGATAATAACTAGGTGATGAAATGGCTTCATTTGACAAACCAAAACCCTGATATTAAGCACATTGAGCTATGCTGAAGAAACCGTAGAGATAAACTTGGTAAACTAAGCGTATTAATCGGAGTTTATCATGACCAAGAAAGTAAGAACCTACAGTGACGAATTTAAAGCCGAGGCCGTCAAGAAGATATCAGACAATAATGGCAATATCTCAGCCACTGCAAAGCAGCTTGGCATTGCCATGCAAACGCTATCAAATTGGCATAACAAAGCCAATCAAGGCAAGCTTGTCGGCACAGAGCAATACGATCCTGATCTTATGAGTGCTCTTCAAGAAATAAAGCAGCTCAAGCGGCAGCTCAAAGTGGCTGAAGAGGAACGCGAAATACTAAATGAGGAGGGATAAAGCGAAGCACTGCTTCGCCCCGACGCAAGGGGAGAGCTATGCTCGAGTTGGCGACGGCGTACTTCGCGGGAAACAGTTAGTCAGGTACGCCTTTATCAAAGACAACCAGTTCCTCTTTCGCATCATCACTATGTGCCGTGTGTTAAGGGTTAAGCCATCAAGCTATTACGACTGGCTAAGTCGTGATCTCAGCGACCAACAGATACATCGCAACCAATCTGAATTACTGGTTAAAGCCGCTCACAATGAAACGAAAGAACGTTATGGCGTAGATCGACTGCATGCTCATCTAAGCGAGCAAGGGCATGACATTAGCCTATATATGGTAAGAAGCATCAAAGAGCAACACGGCATTAAATGTCGTAGTCATAAGCGCTTTAAAGTCACCACCGACTCCAATCACAACAAGCTGGTCTATCCAAACGTACTGGATCAGAAGTTTGATGCTAAGCGCCCTAACGAGTCGTGGGTCAGCGACATCACCTATATCTGGACACATGAGGGCTGGTTGTATTTAGCGGGAGTCAAAGACTTATATACCAAAGAGCTTGTCGGTTACGCTATTAACAAGCGTATGACCGCAGATTTAGTTTGCAAAGCACTAAATATGGCCATCAAGAATAAACGTCCAAACAAAGGGCTAATCGTTCACTCTGACAGAGGCAGCCAGTATTGCAGCCATGCCTACCACAAGATCGTTAAGCAGCATCAGTTTACAGGTTCAATGAGCGCTAAAGGTAATTGCTTCGACAATGCTCCAATAGAAAGCTTCTGGGGCACATTAAAGAATGAGCTGGTATATCATCAAGACTATAAAACAAGGTTCACAGCGATCAACGATATTATTAGATACATCGAGCTGTACTACAATCAGACTAGAATTCAAAAGGGTTTGGGCTATAAATCACCAAGACAGGTGTGGTTTGATTATTATCGTCAGGCTGCGTAATTAAAATCTCCCAAGTTTATGTATACGGATTTGACGGCAGGGGTCATGGTTCGGACTGCATAAGCTATTGTATAATGTGATTAAAGTATTTGGGGCTGTCCTAGATAACTAGTTCAAACCCTGTTTAGAGAGTTTCCCAAACTCTGTGTAACTGCTTATAATCCACTAACAGGAGAATAAGCAATGACTAACCAAACTGACATCAAGAAACTGGCCGAGCAAATGGCTGGTAGCATGAACAGCTTTGATGACATCAAACCCCGATATTAACAACCCCACCTGAGAAAAGTAGAATTTATATCTTAAGTCTATACACTATATAACTAACAGCATATAGAGCTTTTTCGACTCGTCAGAGTAAGATTGTTCAATGGCATATGCAGATATTGATGATATTTTAAATACCATAATATTGAGGGGTTTATCACCTAATAAGTTATAGTTTTAATAAGAACTTAATTTACTTTAGCGTTAATCACTTCTAGTATCGATCTCAATTTTCAGCATAGCTTGACTATAAAGCCGACTACATTAGTGTACTTATACCGACTCTAACACTTGCTGGCACGCTTAAGATGAATAAAGGTCAACACTGTCCTGCTTAAGCAGCCATTTAAGATAGCCAGAACCATCGGCGTCAAGTGACCAAAAATTAAGTGTATGAGTACACGTGCCATTTGGCTAAATTTATATAAGCTATCCACATCAGTGCTATCATGGCCTTGATTATTAGCTGGATAAAATAAGATAGATTCGTCTATAGACCAAGCATTACATAATGAAAGGTTTAGTGTTATAAGTCTGAGTTACAGTGAGTTAATTAATTGTGCCTCTAAGGATTTTATAGTGCCAACAGCAGAATTTCAGCTTAACTTTCTAAGACGTATCCAATGGTTACTTGAGTCTAGCTCTTATACCTCGACCTATAAATTTGCATTATTAATCGCAGTAACCAACCTTTCTATAGAATCTGGGGCTAGTGATAATACCGAATGCGTTATTTCTTATGAGCAGTTAGCAGAGCAGTTTATTCAGCTTTATTGGACACAAGCATTACCATTTTCAGATCAGTATAGTGAATCTATACTGAGGCAAAGCAGTACAACAGGCCAAGCTAAGGTCATCACTAGTGTCTTAACCCTGCAAGAAGAAACTAAGACTACCAATTTAAATATAGCTCGGACACGTAATATCAAAAAGTGGCAATCGACCATTAAAGAAATAGCCCGAACGATTAAAAACAACCCTGCCAAGTATTTACAAAGTGCAGAAGATAAAGTTAGCCGTGAATTCTTCTATATCTATAACTCAAGAGAAAAAGTAATCCTACTAAAGTCTGGGATCGCTTACTGCTTTGCGCGTTTTAGTCAGATAATACATAAGCTTTGCCAACAATACTGGACAGAGTTTGTACGTAACAATCGTCACAACCAATTATATTTTAGTGATGAAATTGATTTACAAGATTTTTTGTTTAACCAATCACGTCAAGATTTAAGCTTGTTAGTACCTATACTAAATGAAACTCAGCAGGGTCAGTGTTTCTACTGTCAAAGACCATTAAAAAAAGCCGTCGAAATTGATCACTTTGTGCCTTGGTCAAAGTACCCTAATGATACGACTCATAATTTTGTACTGACTGATCATAAATGTAATAACAGTAAACGTGACTATCTTGCCGAAGAGAAGTTTTATGAGAAGTGGTTGAGGCGTAACCAACAATATGGACATGTTATTGAACAAGAAACATACGGTATGGGCTTTATCAGCAATCAGGAGCGTTCAGAAACTATTAGCCAATGGGCTTACCAAGTAGCTGTAGAGCATGAAGACTTAGTCTGGTTACCAGACTCAGCTATGAGGCTACGTACTATCAAACCCGAGCTATTGCCCAGATTGAGAGGGTAGTGCTTTAGGTGTATCAAACTTATAACTAATCACTTGTTGAAAGCCAATGTGGATTTATCACAACCATGTATAAATGCATAAAAAACTTACGTGAATTAGACTGACAAAATTATGGTTAAAGACCCTCCCAATAGCGACTTCCAAAGTTAAAAAAGTGAGACACGTCAACCATAACTATGGTTTTTCCTAATATTTACTATTGAATGCTTATTTGTTATTTAAAACATATGACAGAGTAGTGTCTTATTTTGATATGATTACAAAATTTACTCATCCCATTGGAGGCGGTTAATAGAATGACTGATAATGCTAGGCGTGCAGTAAATATAAAAGCCTATCTAGGCGACCTGATCGGAGGTAGCCTGCTAATAGCAGAAACTCGTATTATTGCAGAGTCTTTGTTACAGCAGCTTCCTGAGGATGAGTGGCGTGCGTTAGTTAAAGATCAAAATATTTTACAGAAAAGATCCGTAAAAACATCCAGTCGCTATGTACGTGTAATAAGAACGCGTATCGAAGGGCTAGGTCAGGATTTTATAAGTGCGCTGGTTAACTCTACAGATCGAGCCTATATACAGCTTTTATTAGTAGCAGTGATGATTAACTCACCGATAGTAGAAGATTTTATGAGGCTAAGCTTGTCAGAGGCCAAAAGAACCTACAAGCCTAATTTACCAAGTACTGCCTGGCAGGATTTCTATGAGACGCAGTCTTTAAAGTATCCAGATCTGAATAATTACTCTGAATCAACGATTAAAAAGCTAGGGACCAATGTTATTAAAATGCTAGTGCTCAGTGGCTATCTAAGTGATGCTAAAAAAAGAGAGATTTATCCAGTATATCTTATGCCAGAAGTCAGAGAGTGGTTATTACGCTTAAATAGACCGGACCTAGTTGAAGTTATGGAGTGCACGATATGAAGGCTCTACAACATCGCTTAGACTTAATCATTGATAGAGTTGAAAGCCCAAAATTCTTAAAGAATGATGGGTTAGGGAATGAAATTGGTTTTTGGGTTTTTGATTATCCTGCTAAGCACGAGTTGTTAGTTCGTGAGCATTTAGAGTTAATGACTAATAGGTTGCATGGTAGAGGATATAAGTTTGAAAATCTGAATATATTTCAAATTCTTGTGACTATGTTAGAGGAGAGAGGAATATTTGACAGAGCATGCCAGCGTGAAAAAAAAGTAGGCATTGAAGCAATCAAGAAGACTCTGTCAGGTCCTTTAAGCCAAGAAAAAGTGGCTAAGTTCATTGCGAGTAACTACGACATTGAGCAAATGGACTTTCTGATTCTATGTGGGTTAGGAAGTGCTTGGCCATTAGTTAGAGGTCATGAGTTATTGAGTGCATTACAGGACGTCATGGGAAGCACGCCGATGATATTGTTTTATCCTGGGGAATATAGTGGTACAGACTTACATCCTTTCGGGATGATCAATTCGCAAAACTATTATAGAGCTTTTAAGTTAGTGCCTGAGTCTGGAAATGAAAGTAAATATTAATAATAAATCAAAAATTTGAGAGAGAAAGATGAACATTGAAAGTATTTTTTCTAAGCAATTAACGCGAAATATCAATGGTGTTGTTAAGGCAGAAGAAAGAGATAGTGAACAGATATTTGTTGAGCTAGATGAGTATGTAATCACACGCGAGCTACACAAACACTTTAATGACTTTTTTGATGTTTACTCTCCATCAGGTACTTATCAAGGTGTTGCTAGCTCTGGAGATAATGGGGTATGGATTTCGGGTTTCTTTGGTTCGGGTAAGTCTCACTTTCTAAAAATCCTCTCATATTTGTTAGAAAACAATATTGTCGAAAAAGATGGTAAGCATAGAAGAGCGGTTGACTTTTTTGAAAGTAAAGTTAGCGACAACATGCTGTGGGCAAATATTCAAAGTGCCGGCACAAAAAACACTGACGTCATTTTATTTAATATTGATTCAAGAGCGAACACAGAAGATCGCGAGAATGCAATCTTAAAAGTTTTTTTGAAGGTGTTTAATGAGCGCTTGGGCTATTGTGCTGATTTTCCTCATATTGCGCATTTAGAAAGACAACTAGACGAACGTGATGAGTATGAAGAATTTAAAGACAAGTTTGCCGAGCTATCAGACTCTACGTGGGAAGATGAGCGTGATGCCTATGACTTTTATCGAGATGAAATAGCTGAAGCGCTTAGCTATGCTACTAAGCAGTCCTTAAGCTCTGCTACGCAAATGATTGAAAATGTAGAGGAAAACTTTCCTTTAGATATTCAAAACTTTTGTAAGTGGGTAAAAGACTACCTAGACTCTGAAGAAGATAAAAACATTCTTTTCTTGGTCGATGAAGTGGGACAGTTCATTGGCCGAAATACTCAAATGATGCTTAAGCTGCAGACCATTACAGAAAACCTAGGTACTTACTGTAATGGAAGAGCATGGGTAGTTGTTACCTCTCAAGCGGATATCGATGCGGCTATCGGAAGTATGAATAAAGGTGAGAGCCAGGACTTCTCAAAAATTCAAGGCCGATTCAAGACTCGTTTAGCATTGTCTAGTAGTAATACCTCTGAGGTCATTCAAAAAAGATTGCTTTCTAAAACTGATAGCGCCAAGAATAAACTGACTGATATTTTTGCTGAAAAAGGTGACATACTTAGAAACCAATTATCATTTGATAAAACCACAACAGCCGAATTAAAAAGTTATACCGATAGTGGTAGCTTTGTCGATAACTATCCATTTATTCCCTATCACTACATACTTGTACAGAAGGTTTTTGAATCTATTAGAACCAAAGGCGCTACGGGTAAACACCTTGCTATGGGTGAGCGATCACTATTGGATGCCTTTCAAAATGCAGCTAAGCAAATTAAAGACAAAGAGCTCAATGTGCTGGTGCCTTTTTATAGTTTCTATGCAGCGATTGAAAGCTTTTTAGAACCAGCGGTCAAAAGAACAATTGATCAGGCTTTAGAGCTAGACTCGCTGTCAGATTTCGATGGTAAGATTTTAAAAACATTGTTCTTAATACGCTATGTAGATATTGTAAAAAGTACTTTAGATAACTTAGTGACGCTGTCTATTAGCACGATAGATGAAGATAGAATTGTATTACGTAAAAGTATTGAGGAAAGCCTTGGCCGTCTTGAAAGACAGCTTTTGATTGCTAGAAATGGTGATGAGTTTATATTCTTGACGAATGAAGAAAAAGAAATTGAAAATGAGATTCGTCATACTGACTATGAGATTTCTGAAGTGTCAAATAAATTATCTTCTATTATCTTCGACAGTATTCTCAAAGGAAAGAAAGACTATCGTTATCCAGTAAATAAGCAGGATTTTGCTATTAGTCGCTTTTGTAATGGGCATCCTAAAGACGGAACTCAGCTTGAAGACTTAGTTTTAAAAGTGATATCTCCTTTAGATACTGACTACAATAACTTCTCAACCGATCATTACTGTAAAGAATATAGTCTTAAAGACAATGGTAATGTGCTAGTCAGGTTAGGAGAGGATAAACGGCTATGGGACGACTTAACGACTTATGTCAAGACTGACAGATTCTTAAAACAGAACTCAGGCCAAAGACGTGAGCAAGAGCATTTACTTAAAGAAAAGCAACTGGAAAATATTGAGCGAGAAAAACGCCTTTTAACTGAGTTTGAGTCTTTGCTTTCTGAAGCGGACGTCTATGCTATCAACACTAAAATATCTAAGAAGTCGTCTGCTCCAGCCGCTATTTTAGATGAGGCTTATAAGTACGTTATTGAGAACACCTTCGGAAAGCTGAATATGCTAAAAGCGTCAGACGGTGACGTATTAAGAGAGGTTAAAGCAGTTCTGACAGCAGATGATTTGGCTCAGATTGGTCTGGATCTTCAAACAGAAGAGAATAACCCTTCAGCTTTACTAGAGGTTGAACAGTACATATCGCTAAACTTCGAGCGTAATATTCCTGTCACTTTACGTGATATCGTCACTCATTTTAGTAAGCGCCCTTATGGCTGGCCAGACAATGATATTTTACTTCTAGTAGCAAGGTTAGGGCTGGCGGGCAAAATATCCCTGACTTCTAATGGTGCGAACTTGCCACTTAAAAAATCTTATGATGCTTTTAGCAGTGTGAGAAAACGAGCTGATGTAAGGGTTAATAAAGTAAGAAGTCATGGCGAGCACCAACTAAGAAAAGCAGCGACCTTAGTTAGAGACTTATTTGGTAAGACTTTTACAGGGTCAGAAGAAAAAGAACTCTACTCTTTGATAACCTCTGAGCTAAATGCTTGGTGTGAGAAGCTTAAAAAGTATCAGGGTATGGCTCAATCAGGACAATTCCCAGGTAAGAAAGATATAGAAACAGGCATTGTCTTAATTTCGGGCGTGTTAGAACAAGGTAATAGTTACTCATTGATCAGCCGCTTCATTGAAGACAAAGATCCCTTAATGGACTTTGCTGAGATTTTTGAAGACCTTGAGGACTTTTATGAGGGTCAAGTTGATACATGGCGTCAGTTAGATGTCGCATTGAACCAACGTTTTAAGGCCAATAGATCTGTGCTGGTAGGGAATCCTGAAGCAAAAAAAGCCATCGATGAGCTGGATAATATCTATACTATGGCAGAACCTTATGACAAGGTTCGTCGTATCAAGCCGTTAATTGACAAAGTTGAAGAGATTAATACTCAACTGGTTGAGCAAAGAAAAGAGCAAGCGCTTAGTAATCTTGACTCGAAAGTCGATAACATTCAGGTGGCACTTGAGGAGGCTTCAGCGCCTTCTGACATTAAAAACAAAGCGCTATATCCAATAAGACAGTGTATCGAGAGAATCAAGCAGACTGAGTATGTTCATCAAATTAAGAGTGAAGAAGCCGACTCTATTGATCTAGAGTCTCAGGCTTATGATCTTATTAATGACTATATCGAAGAACAGAATAGCCAAGCTGATTCTGCTACCAGCCATGCTGACTCTGCGAATATAAATATTGATAACAGTGCAAATACATCCAATACAGCACCTTTAAGAAAAACAGTAACTATTAGCCCAAGTCATCTAATCAAATCTGCCGTGCCCAGTGGTGTTATTGAAAAAGAAGAGGATGTAGAGGGTTACTTAGCTGTGCTACGAGACAGACTAATGAAGTCTGTGGCGAACGGCGACAGAGTTATTATTAAATAGTAGGTAACTTTATCTAATCTGAACTTACGAAGGGTTATGGCATGTATCAAGCAGGCGGAACAATTAAAGGCTTATTAGACAAGGTAGCAGAACAGGAGTATCTGCTACCTGCTATACAACGCGAGTTTGTGTGGAAGCCAGAGCAAATATGCAGGCTTTTCGATAGTCTATTACAAGATTATCCCTTTGGTACTTTTCTGTTTTGGAAAATAAAGCCTGAAAATCGTGAAAAATATCAATTTTATCAGTTTATGCAGCACTATCATGAGCGTGATAATTATCACTGTGAAAATGTATCTAAACTACCTGATAGAGAGTTTACAGCGGTATTAGATGGTCAACAAAGGATTACTGCGCTAAATATAGGTTTGCGAGGCTCATTTGCCTGGAAGCTAAATGGTAAATGGTGGAGCAATGATGATGCCTTTCCAGTCCGGTACCTATATTTGAACTTATTAGGTGAGCCTGATTTGGAAACAGGATCTAAATATCAGTTTGAGTTTCTTACTGAAGAGAGAGGCAGTATCATCTCAGATTCTGAGTACTGGTTCAAAGTTGCAAGGATCATGAATGAGGACGAAGATGAACTTGTAGATGAGGTGCAAGACAGTGATGTATTAACTACTGATCAGAAGAAAGAGGCCAGAAAGGCTTTGCGTGAGCTTTATCGCACTATTCATTTCAAAGATAAGATTGCTTACTATGAAGAGAGTGACCAGAGCTTAGAGAAAGTACTTAATATTTTCATTAGAATGAATAGCGGTGGCACCACGCTTTCTTATTCAGACCTTTTATTATCAATTGCTGTAGCTCAGTGGGACGATTTAGAAGCTCGAGAAGAGATTCATAATTTAGTTGATGAGATGAATAGAGTAGGGGATGGCTTTAATATCTCTAAAGACTTGGTATTGAAAGCAGGCCTTATGCTTTCTGATATTGGTAGTGTTGGCTTTAAGGTAGAGAATTTTTTCAATAAAGAGAACATGGCTATCTTAGAAGCGAACTGGCACTCAATAAAAGAAGCACTGATATTGTCAATGCAGCTACTGGCAAGTTATGGGTTTAATGCGCAAAATTTAAGAGCCAATAGTGCAGTACTACCTTTAGCCTATTATTTATACCATCGTAAATTAGACTTGTCTTATTTGTCCCGTGTAGAGCATGCTGAAGATAGAGAGCGTATCCGTCACTGGTTAGTACGTTCTATGCTTAAAGCCTCAGGAATTTGGGGAAGTGGGTTAGATACGCTTCTAACCTTGCTTCGTGCAGATATCCAGCAATTTGGAGGTGATAGCTTTCCAGTTGATAAAATTGAATCTACTATGCAGCAAAGAGGTAAATCATTACGTTTCGATGATGAAGAGATAGATGAGCTGGCTGAGCTTAGTTATAAAAACCCTAGAACATTTGCTCTGCTAACATTGATCTTTCCAGGGTTTGACTTCTCACATCATTTCCATGTTGATCACATTTATCCCAAAGGACTGTTTACTAAGAGCAAACTTACGAAAGCAGGACTACCTGAAGAGTTGCAGGATCAAATGATTGAGGCGTCTAATAAATTGCCGAATCTACAACTACTTGAGGGATCAGTGAATAACCAAAAAAGACAAAAGATGCCACATGACTGGTATTTGCAGCAGTGGCCAAATTCCGAAGCCAGACAATCACACTTACAGTCACAAGCGATATCCAGTCTTCCAGAAGATATACAGGACTTCATGAGCTTTTATGATCAAAGACATGAAACCTTATTAGCGCGTATAAGAATGGCATTGAGTTCTAAGTAAGTTCTATAACCACACGCCCTCTATATCACATCACCCGACCACAACTATATTAAAGAAGAGACTCATGGAAACCAGTAACATCAAGAACTATGCCCCTAGAGCCCGTGTGGCATTTATGGATGCCGTTGCCAAACGATTGAACACCTTTGGTATCAGCGCAAATAAGCAAGGTGAGCTGCAAGTTGTTGATGCGTTGGTTCAAGGTTCGGTATTACAGATTGGTGATAACAACTTTGATAGCAAGCTTGCGTCAGCTAGACAGCGTCTGGTCGAGAAGAGTGAACAACTAGGCTATGCACAGCTGGTTGAGCAAGTGGCCTACACTTGGTTTAACCGTCTATGTGCTATTCGTTACATGGAGATTCACGACTACCTAGGTCATGGTTTTCGAGTGCTTTCTCACCCAAACGGCGACAAGCGATTTGAAATCCTAGATCACGCTCAAGACGCTGCAGAAGAGCTTGGGCTAGATCGAGATCACATCATCGATTTAATGCTTGCCGGTGATAAAAACGAAGAGCTGTACCGTGAGCTGCTACTGGGTCAATGTCACAAGCTGCATGAAGCCATGCCGTTTTTATTCGAATCATTAAATGATGAAACCGAGCTGCTATTGCCAGACAACCTAACCCGTACGGACTCTATACTTCGTGGTTTAGTGGATAGTATTCCAGAAGAAGACTGGCAGCAGGTAGAAGTTATTGGTTGGCTATACCAGTTCTACATATCCGATAAAAAAGACGAAGTTATCGGTAAGGTCGTTAAAAGCGAGGACATTCCAGCGGCGACTCAGCTATTTACCCCTAACTGGATTGTTAAATACCTCGTACAAAACTCAGTCGGCCGTCACTGGCTACAGACCTATCCTGACTCAACTATTAAAGAGGAGATGGAATACTACATTGAACCTGCCGAGCAGACAGACGAGGTCAATGAACAACTAAAAGCAATCACCCCAGAGTCCATAGACCCAGAGAGTATCAAAGTACTTGATCCAGCAAGTGGGTCAGGGCATATCCTCATTGAAGCTTATAACGTTCTGAAAGCGATCTATGAAGAGCGTGGCTATCGCTCAAGAGACATCCCCAAGCTTATTTTAGAGAACAACCTATATGGCTTAGACATTGA
Source organism: Psychrobacter namhaensis (assembly GCF_016107545.1). Classification (GTDB taxonomy): domain Bacteria; phylum Pseudomonadota; class Gammaproteobacteria; order Pseudomonadales; family Moraxellaceae; genus Psychrobacter; species Psychrobacter namhaensis. The sequence continues at coordinate 161,088 of NZ_JABASS010000003.1, read as the reverse complement.
TGATAGGGCAGCTCAGCTATCAGGCTTCTCACTGATGATGATGGCACGTCAAGATGACAGGCGTATCTTTAGTCGAGATGTTCAATTAAACGTACTGTCCTTACAAGAGACCGGCCATTTAGACCTGCCAAAGCTATGGCAAGACTTAAACCTATCGGGTGAGTTTGCTAGTGGCCAAATGCAAGACATGTTTGGTAGTGACTTAGACCTAAGCTCATTTGAGGCGGACAATCGTTATCAGCTGCTACAACGTAATATTGAGCGCTTTGAACAAGCCAAGACATTTGGTTCATTAATTGAGGTGCCAGCAACAGAGCATGATGCGCTACAAGAGCTGTATGAGAGTCTGCGTGAGCTAGCAGAACAGGGCGATCCAATCCAGCGCGCTGCGGTCAGTCAGATTATTGATGTGGTGCATCAGGCGCTAATCTTGTCTATCCGATATGACGCGGTTGTGGCTAATCCTCCTTATATGAGTAGCAAGTATCAAACATCTAAAGTTAAAAAATATCTTAAAAGTAATTTTTCAGGTTACGATAAAGATTTATTCTCGGTATTTATAATAAATAATTTAAAACTGGCTAAAGAGCATGCGCTATTAGGTTTTATGACTCCATTTGTATGGATGTTTTTATCAAGCTATGAGCAGTTACGCAATAAGTTGATTGATGAAGAAACGATTGCATCTTTAATACAATTAGAGTATTCAGGCTTTGAAGGTGCTACGGTACCGATTTGTACTTTTACTTTACATAAGGGTCATATAGTCGACTATGTTGGTTCATTTATTAAGCTTTCAGACTTCCGAGGGGCCTCAAATCAACCTATTAAAACACTGGAAGCTATTAAAGATAAAAGCTGTGATTGGTTTTACGAAACGAAACTTGATGATTTAAAAAAAATACCAACAACTCCAATAGCTTTTTGGGTGAGTAAAGAGATTTTTAATATTTATGAAAATAACCCTAAAGCAGGAGAGGTTTCAAAAGCAGCCGTTGGTTTACAAACAGGAAGTAATGATAAATTTATCCGTTTATGGCATGAAGTAAGCTACTTGAAATTTTCTGACAATATTAAACGTACAGAGGATACTTTAACTAATAATATAAAATGGGTCCCATACAATAAAGGTGGCTCTTATAGGAAATGGTACGGGAATCGTGAGTATGTTGTAAATTGGGAAAATGATGGTAAAGAAATTAGGAATTTTAAAGATAGTAATGGAAAGCTTAGATCACGCCCACAAAATGCCCAATTTTATTTCAAAAAAGGTATTACTTGGTCGGAAATAACCTCTTCCTGGAAATCTTTTAGATATAATGAACTTGGTTCAATATCAGACGTTACAGGTCAATCAGCTTATTTTGATTCAGAGGAGGAGCTGGTTTCAGCGCTATGTTGGTTGAATTCGAATGTAGTTGAAAAACTGACAAAAATTCAGAATCCCTCGCTGCATTTTCAATCTGGTGATTATAAAAACCTACCTTTCCCAACATTAAAAAAAGAGATAGTTCCATTAGGAGAAGCTGCGATAGAGATATGTCAAAAAGATTGGGATGCCTTTGAAACTTCGAATAGATTTAATAAATCGCCTTTAGTGTTAGGTGATTTGAAAATTTCAGAATCCTATAATAGATACCTTTCAGTTTCAAAAAGCTCTACTGCGAAATTAAAAGATATTGAGGAACAGATTAACAGCTATGTGGTTTCTAAATTCGAATTACATAAAGATGTCAATATCGAAGTTTTAGAAGAACAGGTTACCTTAAGAGCAAATCCAATATATCGGTATAATGGGTTGGAAGTAGAAGAGGCGAATATTAGATTTCAATCAGATACTATGGCGGAGTTAGTTTCATACACAATCGGCTGCATAATGGGACGCTACTCACTAGACCAAGAAGGTCTAGTATATGCCCATGCAGGCAATGAAGGCTTTGATGCCAGTCTATACAAAACCTTTCCAGCAGACGGCGATGGTATTGTCCCCATAATGGATAATGAGTGGTTCAAAGATGATGCCTGTAACCGAGTCGTTGAGTTTGTCAAAACGGTTTGGGGTGAAGATAACCTAACCGAGAACCTACAGTTCATTGCTGAATCATTAAGTCTAGATGCAATTACAGCCAGAAAGTCAGAAACCTCTGTAGAAACCATACGTCGTTATCTATCGACTAAGTTCTACAAAGACCACATGCAGACTTATAAGAACAGACCGATTTACTGGCTATTTAGCTCAGGCAAAGAAAAAGCCTTTGAATGTCTGGTGTACTTACATCGCTACAATGAAGGCACCTTATCACGCATGCGCACCGAATATGTCACGCCGCTATTGGGTAAATATGAAGCCTATGCTCAGCAGTTAGAAAAGCAGCTAGATATGGCTGAAACTACCCAAGATAAAAAGCGCTTTGAGAAAGAGCTTAAATCTATTAATAAGAAGCACAGTGAGCTACGTGAGTTTGATGACAAGCTCAAGCACTATGCCGATATGCGAATATCGATAGACCTAGACGATGGTGTCAAAGAGAACTATGGCAAGTTTGGTGACTTGCTCTCTGATGTGAAAAAAATTACGGGTAAAAATCCGGAGATGATTGATGCAAATTAATGAGCTGATTCAGGGGCTTAGTGCAAAGCTGGAACAAAGTAGAATTGTATTCTGGCATGATGCTGAACATGGCTTTTTAGAAGATATTGATAGCATCATCAGCTCGTTAACCGATGAGAATAAAGAGCATAAGCTAAAAGATATAGAGCTATTACCTGATAATCTGACCATTCTGAAAATGGCTGATGAGTCCATATTGGAGACCAAAAAGAAAATAGAGTTTGATGAGCCTGATCAGAAGTTTTTATTGTACTTTTCTGAAAACGAGCCGACGCCTGAACACGATTGGCTGTTAGACATAAGACTATACAGCGAAACGTTTTTTGCTGATAGAAGCTCTATGCTCCTCAACGAGCTGGGTATTCCTAAGATATCACTCAAAGAGCATATCAAAAATCGCAATGCCTTTTTTGGCAGTAAAAAGCGTATAGCGGGTCTGAAAAAGTGGGTGACCGAAAATGAGGATGAGTTAAGTCTAGATCGCAAAATGATTGCTGTAACCGTAAGCTCTGATTCAGCTGAGCTTGATAGTATTCTACTAACGCTTTTAAATGAATATGCCAAAAATATCGAAGCCAATATCGATGAGTCTTCTTTATGGAAAGCACTAAACAAATACGAGCTTAGCGATTCACTATGGGCACTGTTAGAAAGCGCTTATGGCTACCATACGCCTGAGCCATCTTTAGAGGATTTTGTCTTTAAGCTATTTTGTACGGATTACTCACGTCAGATAAGCGCCGATGATAAAGCTTGGTTGAGTAATAACCTACTGCAAACTGGCGCAGGGCAAGCCAATGCTATGGCTTTTATGAGCAGCTGGCGGGACAGTAGAACCTACGCAGACAGCTATGCACAAATAGCTGGTCTATTGGCCTATAAGCTCGAGATAAAAGCAAAGAGTGCGAACTATAGACCCGCACAAATGGTGGACTGTCAGACATTTGAAGAGATAGAACAAAATATCATCATTGGTTTGGTGGATAGTCTGATTGACAAAGGCGGTGATATTGAGCCTGCGCAATTTGATGCGATCGTGTCACGGCGCTCGTTTGGATATTGGGCCAAACTGAAGACAGACTACGAATCTATTTATAGCGCACTCAGCAGTGCTAAAGAGTTAATGCAGATACGCAGTGAGTATGCAGGCGGCTTTAATTTTGATAGCGCCAAAGAGATGTATAGCGCCTATGTAGATCGTTTATATAAGTTTGATCAAGCTTATCGCTTATTTAGTGAAAAGGTCAACTTTACGTTGAGTAAAGGCTGGGAGATCCTACGAGGCTTAAAAGAGGAGGTTGAGAACCTATACATCAACTGGTACCTGCATGAGCTTGGCTTGGCTTGGGATCAGCATCTAGAGGAAGAAAATCTTTTAGAAAGCTGGAAGCTTAAAGATATTCCAAACCAATATGATTTTTATAATCAACAGGTTCAGACGATATTGACTGGCACACAGATCAAGCGAGTTTTCGTTATTATCTCCGATGCCTTTAGATATGAGATAGCACATGAGCTTGACTCAATCATCAATAATGAAAAACGCTTTAAATCAGATCTATCAACACAGCTGGGTGTCCTACCAAGCTACACGCAACTTGGTATGGCATCACTGCTACCACATAAGAGCTTATACTACGATAACAAGGGTAACTCAACGGTATTCGTAGATGAGGTATCCTCCCAAGGCTTAATTCAGCGCAATAAAATATTGCAGAGTGTAGGCGGGGTAGCCGTGAGCTCCAAAGATCTAATGAATTGGAATAATGAAGAAGGGCGAGAAAAAGTACGTAATGCCAGTGTAGTCTACATTTATCATGACACCATTGATGCTATAGGAGACAAGCAGGGCTCTGAACATAAAACGTTCGAAGCTTGTCGTGATGCGATTAACGAGCTTAAGAGCATGGTGGGGCGAGTTATTAATAGGCTCAATGGCAGTAGAGTCATTATCACCGCAGATCATGGGTTTTTATTCCAAAATAAGAAGCTAACGACTACGGATAAGACAGGCATTGATGTTCAGAGTTTCATGACCAACGAGAATAAAAAGCGCTATATCGTTGGAAGAGAACTAAGATCAGATGAGCCACATTGGAAAGGAAAAATCTCTAACACTGCAAATGGTGCTATAGGGGAAGATAAAGAAGTTGAATTTATCATACCTAAATCATCTCAGAGATTTCACTTCTCGGGTGGTGCGCAGTTTGTGCATGGCGGGGCGATGCTACAAGAGATATGCGTGCCCGTCATTACGGTGCGTGAGCTACCTAAAGAGCAGGTTGCAAAATATGAAAAAACACCAGTAGGGGTTATTTCTGCTAAGCAGTCTATCAAGTTTGTGAATAATATTGATAAAGTTGCATTTATTCAGACAGATGCAGTCGGCTCAGAGCGCAACCCAAGAAAACTGCATATCTATATTGTTGACGCCCAAGGCGTAGAGGTGTCCAGTAAAGAGACGTTGGTCTTTAGCAGCTCGAGCGGTAATATGGATGAGCGTAGGCAGGAAGCGACTTTGAGCCTGATCGGATCGAATTTTAATCGTAATGATAAATATACATTAGTATTGTTAGACGTAGATACTAATACAGAGTATGCACGCTATGATGTGACCATTGACCTTGCTATTCAAGATGAATTTTTCTAAAACTATTTGGATATACATATGACGGAAGGGTATGACTCACTGGCCGGTAAAGAGACCGACAACGCTGATCTAGATAGCTTATTGAACCAGCACTTTACAGGCAGGGTAGTTCGAAAGGATTTAACCAAAAAGTTAAAGGAAGGCGCTAACGTACCTGTTTATGTATTAGAGTACTTGCTAGGTATGTACTGTGCATCTGATGATGACGACATAGTGATGAGAGGTCTTGATAACGTCAAGAAAATACTTGCTGAAAACTATGTCAGACCGGATGAAGCCGAGAAGGTTAAATCGCTAATCCGAGAACGTGGTACTTTTAAGATTATCGACAAAGTCAGTGTAAAGTTAAATCAGCGTAAAGATATTTATGAAGCAGTTCTTTCCAACTTAGGCGTCAGTGATGCTTTAGTGCCTTCTAAAATCGTCAAAGAAAATGAGAAGCTCTTAACGGGAGGAATTTGGTGCATCATTACTGTGCAGTATTTTTTTGAGGAGGGCCAGAAAACCTCTCCTTTCTCTATTATGAATCTCAAGCCCATTCAAATGCCTTCGATGAATATGGAGGAGGTATTCGCAGCAAGACAATATTTTACCACTGAGCAATGGATAGATGTGATTCTAAGATCAGTAGGTATGGAGCCAACGAATCTAGAGGATTCAGTTAAATGGCACCTCATAGCTCGAATGATTCCCTTTGTAGAGAATAACTATAATGTCTGTGAGCTTGGCCCTCGGGGTACGGGTAAAAGTCATGTATATAAAGAGTGCTCACCTAACTCATTATTGGTGTCAGGCGGTCAGACGACAGTCGCTAATTTATTTTATAACATGAGTTCAAGACAGGTGGGGCTTGTGGGCATGTGGGATGTTGTCGCCTTTGATGAAGTCGCTGGTATAAGATTCAAAGATAAAGACGGTGTCCAAATTATGAAGGACTATATGGCTTCCGGCTCATTTGCTAGAGGCCGTGACTCTATTGAAGCCAAAGCTTCAATGGTATTTGTTGGCAATATTAACCAGAGTGTAGAAACACTGGTTAAGACAAGCCATCTTCTAGCCCCTTTCCCTGATGCAATGATTGACACTGCATTTTTTGATCGATTCCACTGCTATATACCTGGGTGGGAAATTCCAAAAATGCGTCCTGAGTTTTTTACCAATAGCTATGGTCTGATAACTGACTATTTGTCTGAATACATGCGAGAAATGCGTAAGTATGGATTTTCGGATGCAATTGATAAGTACTTTAAGCTGGGTAATAACTTAAATCAACGTGACGTTATTGCCGTTAAACGCACTGTATCGGGGCTGCTAAAACTGCTTCATCTTGACAGCAATTACGATAAAGAAAACGTCCGTAATTGTTTGATATATGCATTGATTGCCAGACGCCGTATCAAAGAGCAGCTTAAAAAGCTTGGTGGCATGGAGTTTTACGATGTTCACTTCAGCTATATTGATAATGAAACGCTTGAAGAGCTTTTTGTGAGTGTGCCAGAGCAAGGCGGTAGCTCTTTAATGTCTGAAGGTGTACCGAGACCGGGCGTTGTACATCTAGTTACGCAAGGAAGTAGTGGCCAGTTAGGACTTTATCGTTATGAGACTCAAATGATGCCAGGTTCTGGTAAATATACAGTTTCAGGGTTAGGGTCCAACAGTGCTGCCAAAGAAGCTATTCGGATTGGTTTTGATTACTTCAAAGGTAATTTAAAACGTATTAGCGCTTCCTCTAAGTTCTCTGATCATGAGTTTAGCTTACATGTAGTGGAGTTGCATAATACGGGGCCTAGTACGAACACCTCCTTGGCGGCCTTAATAGCGTTCTGTTCTATATTGATGGGGCGATCAACCCAAGAACAAATGGTGGTTTTAGGTGATATGACATTGGGCGGAGTCATAAACCCCGTTCAAAACTTAGCAGAAAGTTTGCAGTTGGCTATGGATAGTGGCGCTAAAAGAGTGATTATTCCAATGGCATCTGCTTCTGATATACCTACAGTACCTGCAGAGCTATTCTCAAAGTTTCAAATTAGCTTTTATGCTGATCCTGTCGATGCGGTTTATAAGGCATTGGGTGTGCAATAAAATAATCACAATCGGTGGAAGTATGCTGACAAAACTACTGGTACTATAGTTAGTTCGAAATAAAATCGATACACTCATACTAACGTGCAACCCCCAATATGTATAACATCACCTGATAAAAGTGAATTTTATACCTCGGACCTCTATGCTTTACAAATAAGAGCACCTAGGGGATTTTCGACTCATCGGAGTAAAATAAATCTACGACATATAGAGATGTTATTAATATTTTTTATACAATAGTATTGGGGTGTGTGCCACCTAATAAGTTATGGAGCTGCCCTAGATGAGTAAAATTATTTAGGAAAGTTCCATATCTTATCTATAACTTCATCTTGGCTCAGATTGATACGTTTACAGTATAAATTTTCAATTTCATTTAAAGCATCTCGCAGTTGGCGCTGCGATACTTGAATGTATTGTAATGTCACATCATCGCTAGACTTCGCCTCACGATGGTTTAGTAATCTTTTTAATACAGGGTAGTTCACGTTTAAACTATTAGCCACTGTGCCAAATGTACGGCGCAAATCATGCGGTGTAATATACAAGCCAGCCTTTTTAGAAATAGCCTTGTAACTACCGCTTAAGTTTTTGACATGATTATTACTTCTTTTCAAGTCACTTGGGAACACCCATTCTTCACCACTACTAAGCCTTTTACGCTCTTTTAAAATGGCCTGTAGGATATCACCTGTAGGCATATAATAGTCAGAACCATTTTTTGTGGCCTTAAATACAATACGGCCTGCATCAAACCCCCATATCAACAACATCACCTAAGAAAATTAGACTTCATAATCTAGCCTTATACACTATATGAATAATAGCATTCAGAGCCTTTCGACTTATCAAAATAAAATAGACCTATAGTAGGTCTACATATTATTAATATTTTGAACACTAGGATATTGAGGTGTATGCTACTTAGCAATCAATAATCCTACAGTAACTTCAAAACAATACTCATCTTTGCTAGTGATATTGACCGTCCCTTTATGAGCATTAGCAATAGCCTGAACGATAGATAAACCCAAACCTGATCCTGAATGGTGCTGGCTAGTTTTATCATGACGATAAAAGCGCTCAAACAATCGATCTGCTTCGCTTTGGTTTAGAGGTTTTTCTAGAAGGTTAGTAAAAGTTATCTCTAGCCAAGATTGCTTCGCGGTTTGAGTGTTACTTTGATCGTCTTCAAGCATCTTATAATTATTAACGGAAGTATTTGGAGTGTTGACAGTGGCTGATATTGTGACGACGCTATTACTAGCGGCGTAGTAGATCGCGTTTGATAGCAGATTAGCAAATAGCCTTTGTAATAAACCTTCATCGCCTAATACTGCCTTAAAATCTCCTAATTTTACAAAAGTTATTTTACGATCCTCGGCAATCATTTCAAAGTAATCTAACAGCTTATTGATTAGGACCTCAGTATCTACAGTAGTCACTTGCGAATCACTCAGTCCTTTTTGGGTTTTTGCTAGCAGTAGCATGTTGTTAATCATCGCCGATAATTGCTCTAAGGTGTCATGTTGCTGATGTAATTGTTCGACATATTCCTCTTCCTCTCTAGGCTTATTTAACATGACTTGCGTTTGCGTAATCAGCGTTGCTATTGGCGTGCGTAGCTCATGCGCGATATTGTCTGAAAATCGCGACAACGACTCAAAATTGCTTTCAAGCTTAGCCATCATCGAGTTATAGGATTCTGCTAAAGGTCTTAGCTCTAATGGCATATCACTAACTATTACTCTTTCGCTCAATCTTTCAGGATGAATACCTTTCATCCTTTGCACGATAGTGGATAAAGGAGCAAAACCCCAATACACGCTTAAGGCTGCTATTGAAACCAACAGTAGTGTGATGGCAAATAGGATCAGACTAAGTTGACGGTTAAACTGTAATAAATACTGATGATGCACGTCAATGGGTAAGGCGATAAGGGCAAGCATGTCATCGTCTCCAATAACCATAGCTCGATAACGTCTGTCTTTAATATTTATTACAAACTGTCTGTCATCATGATTTTGCTGTAATGATAATAGGTTAAAGTCGGCACTTAATTCATTAGCAAAGTTTTTGGGAGTACTAGATAGCAATCGCCCCTCTTTATCAGCAATGATAGTTTTTAGATCGTAATCTAGCGCTGATGAATGCAGGTGATCATCATTTTCTGTGGCTATTGTAGGAAGTAGATTTGAAGAAGCTTTCGAGCTTAGCGGTTGTTGAGTGTTTGATGGACTTTGAGGCTTAGGTAGTGTCTGAGAGGCTATTTGGTTATCCGCCTCTGTTACGCGCTTACGTAGATTAAAGGCTGCGTGGGTAATGATTTCAGCATCCATTTGCTCAAAATGGCCTTTAACAGAGTGCTGTACCCAGATATAGATTATCAACTGCGATAAAACGACAAATATCGTCAATAAAAACACAGTTCGCCATAGTAAGGGTAAGCGTCGATTGTCCAATCTATTTATCATATTGGCTATCTTCCGTTTCGCTGGCAGCTTTATTACTAGCTGAAACGTCGACAGCATCTAATCGGTAGCCCATGGCACGCACAGTATGAATTAGCTTGGTATCAAACTCATCGTCTATTTTTATACGCAGACGTCTTATTGCCACATCAATCACATTAGTATCGTTATCAAAGTTCATATCCCATACTTGTGAAGCAATGATTGAGCGTGGTAATACTTCACCGCGGCGCTCTAATAGAAACTGTAATAGGGAGAACTCTTTTGCGGTTAGTTTAATGGGCGTGTCTCCTCTATGTACAGTGCGCTTGGCAATGTCCATTTTGAGATCCGCTATTTGCATGAGCGTACTTTTATAGTCGGCTTGATTGGCGCGTCGTAATAAGCTTTTTATCCTGACTATTAACTCTGCAAAGGCAAAAGGTTTGGTCAGATAATCATCACCGCCAATCTCAATCCCCTTGATTTTGTCATCTAAATCATCTTTTGCGGTTAGAAATAACACTGGCGTATGCTTGCCAGCCGCTCGGTAATTACGTACTAGCTCAAAACCGCTAACATCAGGCAGCATAACATCCATGAGTATCACGCTAAACTCTTCAGTCATCATAGCATGGTAGCCATCTAAACCTGTCAGCTGATGATCAACAATGAAGCCTGCTTCACTTAAGCCTTTTTTTACATATTCGCCGAGTTTTAATTCATCTTCTACTAGTAGTACTTTCATAGTAATCCTTCAATATAATTATGATTTTATAATACCCAAATCAATATAAATGACAAAACGGACTGGTATCTGACAAAGATGTCATGCGCTCGTCATCAAATGGTCAGTCTTCGTTTGTTAATCTATACCTATAGTACATAGCGGCTCATTCTTGATACGAGTAGCTACTATGAATTATTACTACAGGTAATTAGTTTCAATATTTAATAATTTATTAAGGATGTTATATGAAAAGCTATCGTTCATTCAAAAAAGTGGTGCTGCTATCCGCTTCGATGCTTATCGGTATATCAGCAGCTAATGCGCATACTACCAATCTAAGCACTTCAATTATCGATAATTGCGATAACTTAACTACGTTTGCCAGAAATCTAGATCACAATAACGCGCAGATGTCTGATGCTCAAATGAAAAGCTATGTTGATGCACGAGTCGCTTGCCAAGTTCAGCATCAAGATCAACATCTGCAGTCTGAAAAGTATTTTATAAAAAAATATGGTAGCGATCGTGATAGAAATGCTGATGCCATACTAAATGAATACGTGCAGCATTAAAATATAAAAGTAGCAAGATGACAATATTGTCATCTTGCTGTCATCTCTCTGTCAGAATCAATAAGTTATGCTTTAGACTGAATTAATATCCTAAAGCTTTATGTACCCTCAACTAAATCAATTAAGGATTAACCATGTCACTCTTTAAATCAAAGTCTTTACCTAAAGCAATCGTAGCCACTGCCGTCGCTCTAGTCGTTTCAACCTCAGCTCTAGCACATGATCCTAAAATGCACGCTGAAAAAGATCAGATGAACTGTGAAAAAATGCAAAAGCATATGCAAATGATGCAAAAAATGGATCATAGCAAAATGGATATGAACGATCCCGCTATGAAATCAATGATGGCTAACATGGGTAAAATGAAACAAATGTATCAAAAGCACTGCGTAACAGATAAAAGTGACTCTTAAACATTGATTTTATAAATCCTTTATTACTGCTAGATAGTTTCATCAATCAGTAATAAGGGTTTGTAGGAAATATTTGTAGACGCTAAGAGTAGGGTATTAAAGAAAATGGATTTTAGGATAAACCCATGAAGTTTTTACTAGGAGTACTTTTCACTGTCGTGGTCGCTATTGTTGGTGTCTTTACTGTGGTTATGAGTGGTGTCATTAATATTGGCGCTGATCAAGGACATAGTCCATTGGTTTATAATTTCTTGGAGACGGCTCGCACCCGTTCAATAGCCTACGCTAGCAAGGACATTATTGTTCCAGATTTAGAAAAAGTAGAGATGATTAGCTCAGGCGGTGCCGATTACAAAGATATGTGCGCAGGCTGCCATTTGTCTCCTGGGGTAGAGAGCACTGATTTTAGTGAGAGCCTATACCCTAAGCCACCTAATTTCACTAATGCGCAAGTAGTTGATCGTTATAAAACGGATGCAGGAGCTCAGCAAAGTTTTTGGGCGATTAAGCACGGTATTATGGCATCAGGCATGCCAGCATGGGGTGCTTCTCATGACGACGATAGAATGTGGGCAATGGTCGCTTTTATTAGATCACTACCTGAGTTAAATGAGAATCAGTATACCATGCTAACCACTAGACTGGATGATGACATGATGGATATGTCACTGAATAGCGACATGATGGATATGTCAGAAGGTGGAGCTGGAATGCAGCATTAATTCTTCCATATTCCTTTATAAAAGCGCAGTGCTAAATAGTGCTGCCTTTTGGGATTTAAACTTTGCCTATACTACACTTAGTTATAGAGTATAAATCTTTAGAAGGTTCAACAGATAAGCAGACGCTTAGGAGTAAGTTATGAGACGCTATATAAATATAATGGGCAATGGACATAAAAAGGTATCAGCTTCTGCTCTTTTACTAGTAGCAACGTCAACAGTAATGGCTTGTAGTCAGCCCGATACTAGTGTTTCAAATTCTACTCAAACTGAGCCAGCGTTTGCCACCAAAAGTGCTCAAATAGAGCAACCACAACCGCAAATGATGTCTGTCAGTGCTAATTCAGGTACTGGGTCGACAATTCTACAAAACGTCTCGGCTACAGTTTACAAAGATGCTAATTGTGGCTGCTGCAAAGAATGGGTAGGCTATGCCGAAGGTCATGGTCTAAGCGCAACTGCGCAAGACGTTACAGATTTATCTTTATTTAAAGAGCGTTACGGTGTCCCGCAGCAAATGCGCTCTTGTCATACCACCGTCACTACTAATGGTTATGTTTTTGAAGGTCACGTTCCTGCCAAATACATGGCACAGTTTCTAGCGAATCCGCCAACTGATTCCATCGGTCTTGCGGTACCGAGTATGCCAGTTGGTAGTCCGGGCATGGAATATCAAGATAAATTTATGCCCTATAAAGTCATGCAATTGAACAAGGATGGCAGCACTCAAGTGTATGCGGCTATTGAGTCGCCAGCGCAGCAGATGTAGTTCTATTAATAAGTTATCAGATATATAAGTTCAACTCTCATTTCATGGATTAACTTAGGTCAATATTATGAATAAAAACAGATTTAACCGCAGGCGTTTTTTGACAGGGTCATCCACCTTGCTAGGCGCGTCGATGCTATCCACACTACCGACGATGGCTAATAGTGCTTTAACTAAAAGCCAAAATGTTGTAGTCAATAGTGATAGAGCCGATCACATTGTACCTATACTAACGGGTAATGAATTTGATCTTTATGTCAGTGAGAAGATGATAACGGTCAACGGCAAGTCAAGCATGGCAACGCTGATAAATGACTCACTGCCTGCACCAACGCTTAAGATGCAAGAAGGCGATACGGTCACCATTCGAGTCCATAATCAGCTGAATGAGTCGACCTCTATTCACTGGCATGGCCTCTTAGTGCCGTTTGAGATGGATGGCGTACCGGGTATCAGCTTTGATGGTATTCCTGCGGGTAGCACCTTCACGTACAAATTTAAACTGACACAGTCAGGCACTTATTGGTATCACTCGCATACTGGCTTCCAAGAGCAGACCGGTATGCGGGGGGCTATTGTGATTGAACCTAAAGGGCGCGAACGCTACCCTATCGAGGAAGATCACGTTATCCTGCTTAGTGATTGGACGCATCGCGATCCGCATAATCTGCTAAAACTGCTTAAGCAGCGTGCTGACTTTGATAATTACCATTTGCCAGATTTTAAAAAACTGTTATCTGATATTGCAGCAACGGATTTAGAAGCCGCTTATGATAAGCGTAAAATGTGGAACCAGATGCGCATGATGCCGACTGATTTTACTGATTTATCTGGTGAGACCACGTTTACTTATCTTATGAATGGTAAAACGACAGCGGCTAACTGGTCGCAATTGGTCAAAGCCGGTCAGCCGGTCAAACTACGCTTTATCAATGGCTCCGCGCAGACCATATTTGATGTGCGCATTCCAGGGCTCAAAATAAAAGTGGTCGGCACCGATGGTAATGATGTCGCGCCCGTTGATGTCGATGATTTTCGCATCGGTGTGGCTGAGACTTATGACGTCATCGTCACCCCAACCCGTGACGCGCATACCATATTTGCCCAAAACATCGATCGCACCGGCTTTGTCGCAACCACGCTTGCCACTAAAAGAGGCGCTCGCGCTGCCATACCTGCTATGGATGATGTTGAGTGGCTAACTATGTCCGATATGATGGGGGCTATGGGTGCTAATGGCTATGATTCCCGTCATGCTAAGACCGAATATGACTTTAAGACAGATATGCGCGTCGATAGTCCACGGATGAATCTCGATGATCCGGGTATTAATTTGCGTGATATTAATCGTAAGGTTTTAACTTATAACCAACTGCATTCTGTTGGCAATGAAATAATGGCCGAGCAGCGCAAACCTACCAGAGAGATTGAAATACATCTGACAGGTAATATGGAGCGCTATATCTGGGCGTTAGACGGTATTATGTTTAAGGACGCACCGCCTGTTAATATCAAACCGGGCGAGCGTGTGCGTATTACCTTAGTCAATGACACTATGATGAACCACCCTATGCATCTGCATGGTATGTGGAGCGATTTGCGCGCGCCTGATGGCGATTTTCAAGTTCGCAAACATACGATAATGGTGCAGCCAGCGCAAAAGATTAGTTTCGATGTCACAGGTGAGGCGGGGCGCTGGGCTTGGCATTGCCATCTGCTGTATCACATGGAAGCGGGCATGTTTCGAGAAGTTGCCGTCATTTAACCCTTTAAATATGAGCCTTATTATGAAAATGTATAAAGTAGGTCTACCGTTTATTGGCATATCATCTTTGCTGTTATTACTGTCACCTGTAGCAAACGCTGCTGAGATGTCGAATATGGATCACGGCAACATGGATATGTCGAATATGGACATGTCGAACATGGATCACAGTGGCATGGATATGTCAGATATGGACATGTCGAATATGGATCATAGTGGCATGGATATGTCGAATATGGACATGTCGAACATGGATCACAGTGGCATGGATATGTCAGATATGGATATGTCGAGTATGGATCATAGTGGCATGGATATGTCGAATATGGACATGTCGAACATGGATCACAGTGGCATGGATATGTCAGATATGGACATGTCGAATATGGATCATAGTGGCATGGATATGTCGAATATGGACATGTCGAACATGGATCACAGTGGCATGGATATGTCAGATATGGATATGTCGAGTATGGATCATAGTGGCATGGACATGTCAGGTATGGATCATAGCAGTATGAATATGGATATGTCTGGAATGCAAGGCGGCGAAGCACCTCCTAATGCTCGTAGTCCCGACTACTCAAATGGTGTTGACTATGGACAGTATGGTAAACCGGTAATGATGGGTAGCTTACCGTTATGGGGTGTGTCAGTAGAAACTTTGGGCTATCAGTTTGAGAATGACCAAATCGATTTTGAAGCTGAAGGCTGGTACGGTACTGATAGTAATCGTGTCACTCTACGCAGTGAAGGTAGTGCTCAAACTAACGATGATAAAGAGATCGATAGTCTAAGCTCACTCGCTTATTGGAAGCCGCTCGGTATCTTCTGGAATGGAGAAGCGGGTATTGCTTATAATACTGAAAACGATAAGTCCGCAATCATGGCAGGCATTGCTGGTACGGCGCCGTACTTCGTTGAGACTGACGCAAGAGCTTATCTATATACTGATGGTCAAGTCCAGCTTGATCTTGGGGCAGCGTACGAGTGGCGCTTAGATCAGCGTTGGGTGGTCAGACCAGAGCTGGAGCTGACTGCCTTTAGTAAAGATGATACCGATAACGGTATTACTAAAGGATTTAATGAGTTTGAAGCTGAAGTTAGGCTGGCTTATGAGACATTCAGTCGTCAGCTAGCGCCTTATGTTGGTTTCAGCTACGAGAGCGCCTTGGGTGATGCGCGAGACTTACGTCGTCAAGAGGACGAAGACGTTGATTCTAATAGTCTGACTGCTGGTGTGATGTTTTGGTTCTAAGATTGTACATTGTGAATTGATAAAGGAATTAATAACATATTTTTATAGGGGGATAATATGAATAACAACAAAAATCAGATGAATCCATATGTGAAATTTACCCTAATGATTTTAACATCCACAGTGGTGATGTTTATCATGATGTATTTCAATACGTATCAGTGGGATCACATCTACTTTAGTGAAACCCGCGCCTATATGGCTCTATACATGGGTGCTGTAATGGCCATAATTATGCTCGCCTTTATGACTAATATGTATAAAAAGACCAAAATAAACTTGATGGTTTATGGGGTTAGCGTAGTTTTATTTGCCTTTGGTCTTTGGGGTGTACGCTCGCAACAAACGGTCGACCAAGTTGACTGGATGCAAGCGATGATTCCGCATCACTCTATTGCTATCTTAACTAGTGAGCGTGCTGATATTGAAGACCCACGTGTACGTCAATTGGCTGATGAAATTATCGAAGCCCAAAGACGTGAAATCGGTGAAATGCAGCAGCTGATTGATGACTTGGAGTAAGTACTAAAAAGTAAGGAGTAATTCTTGTGATGCATGGCATGATGAATGGATCAATGATGCAGGGTATGGGTTAGGGCATGATGATTATCTGCGTCGTCATCGCGCTATTGTTTCTCGCTCTATTAGTATTAGCTGTTATGGCTCTTTTTAAGTATTTGCGTAAACCAAATTAAGTTTTGATAGTTGCTTAAATCCTATACTTAGTTGTCAATAATTAATCTGTTAACACTAACATAATAATAATCATTAAATATTAAAGTTAGAAGTTAAAAGTAAGGGAGTAATAGACGATGTCAAAATCTGTAAAAGATGGTCAGTACGACAAAGTACCCAAAAATTATCAAGGTACAGTCTATATCTGCCCCATGCATCCTGAGGTTCGTGATGTTGAAGCTAGTGATTGTCCGATATGCGGCATGTTTCTTAAACATGAAGACGAAGTAGCTAACTCAAGCGATGATAAAGACAACCATACACAGGGTCACAGCGCCAATTCAACTAATAACAGCAACGCCGAAGCAAAAGTCATCGAGGGCAGCAATTACAATAAAGTGCCAGCAGATTATGATGGTACGATTTACATTTGTCCTATGCACTCCGAGGTTAGAGATACTGAAAAAAGCGACTGTCCAATATGCGGTATGTTTCTTAAACCTGAAAATGAGGTCGCTGGTTTAAGAGATGATCAAGCAAGCAACAATGAAGACATTCATGCGCATTGTCATGGAAATCATACTAAAAGCGGCGAAGTAAAATCAGTCAAAGGCGGCAAATACGATAAAGTACCCGCTAATTATGATGGTACGGTCTATACCTGTCCTATGCATCCTGAAGTCAGAGACGTTGAGAATAGTGGCTGTCCGATTTGCGGTATGGGGTTAGAGCCCGAAACGATTACTGTCGGTGAAGAGGATACCTCAGAGCTCGATGATATGATACGTCGGTTCTGGATCTGTACGGTTTTGACTATCCCACTATTCTTGTATGCCATGAGCGATATGGTTGGGATTAATCTGCACACTATCGGTGAGTATGATATCTCATCACAAGTAGCGCAGTGGATACAACTGGCGCTCGCAACTCCTGTTGTCGTTTGGGGCGCAGCGCCATTCTTCGTGCGCGGTTGGCAGTCGATAAAAAGCCGCAACCTTAATATGTTCACTTTAATTGCCATAGGTGTTGGCGCCGCTTATGGATTTAGTATTGTGGCAACTTTCTTTCCTGATATTTTCCCCAATAGCTTTAGAGACTCGGCGGGTCAAGTTGGGGTTTATTATGAAGCTGCCGCAGTTATCACTACTTTAGTGCTGTTAGGCCAAGTGTTGGAGTTAAAAGCCAGAAGTCAAACTTCAGGCGCGATTCGAGCGTTACTTGAGCTGGCTCCGCCAACCGCGAGGCGAGTGGATAAAAACGGCGCTGAGGTAGAAGTTCCTTTAGAAGAAGTGGTCAGTGGCGATAAACTGCGCGTCAAACCCGGCGAAAAATTACCCGTAGATGGCACCGTCATCGAGGGTAGTAGTAATGTTGATGAGTCGATGGTCACGGGTGAGCCGCTTGCTGTTGCTAAAGTGACTGGCGATCCGGTTACTGGTGGTACTGTTAATGGTACGGGCACTTTATTAATCGAAGCGGTCAATGTCGGCGACGATACCGTATTATCCAAAATCGTACAAATGGTCGCTGAAGCTCAGCGTAGCCGTGCGCCAATACAAAAAATAGTCGACCAAGTAGCGGGTTGGTTTGTGCCGATTGTACTTATCTGTTCAGTTATAACCTTTATCGTTTGGGCAATTTTTGGACCCACTCCCGCGATGGCGTTCGCGATAGTTAACGCTATCGCGGTACTCATTATAGCTTGCCCTTGTGCGCTTGGATTGGCGACGCCCATGTCCATTATGGTTGGCACTGGCAAAGGCGCGCAAAATGGCGTCCTTATCAAAAATGCTGAAGCGCTTGAGAGTATGGAAAAAGTCGATACTATCGTCGTTGATAAAACAGGAACGCTGACGGCTGGTAAGCCTGAGCTGACCGCGATCGACGCGCTGGCAGGGCAGGATAAAGATGAGTTTTTGGCCTTAGTAGCCGCAGTAGAGACTGCTAGCGAACACCCTTTAGCAGAAGCTATCGTTAGAGCGGCTGAGGACAAAGCACTTATTATTCCCAAAGCTACTGACTTTAATTCAACAACGGGTGAAGGCGTACAAGCTACAGTTAATGGCAAACAAGTCGCTATTGGTAACTCAAAACTAATGCAAAGCTTAAACAGTTTCGATAGTGAATTATTAAGCAAAGCTGATATTCGTCGAAAAGATGGCGAAACGGTGATGTTTGTCGCTATAGACGGTAGGGCTGCTGGGATAATATCAGTTGCTGATCCCATCAAACCCAGCACTGCCGATGCCATAAAACTGCTACATGACGCGGGTCTAAAAGTTGTCATGCTAACGGGTGATAATGAAAAAACTGCACAAGCAGTCGCTAATAAATTAGGCATTGATGAAGTCCATGCCGATGTGTCACCAGAAGATAAAAACCGTATTGTCAAAGAGATGCAAGATAGCGGTAAATTGGTCGCTATGGCAGGCGATGGCATCAATGACGCACCAGCGCTAGCACAGGCTAATGTCGGTATCGCTATGGGTACTGGGACCGATGTGGCGATGGAAAGCGCCAGCATTACTTTGGTTAAAGGCGATCTGATGGGCATTGCCAAAGCCTATAAGCTCAGCCATTCAACCATGCGTAATATTAGACAGAATTTGTTCTTTGCCTTTATCTATAACGCTATTGGCGTACCGATAGCTGCAGGTGTGCTTTATCCTGCCTTTGGTTTACTACTAAGCCCGATGATAGCAGCAGCGGCGATGAGCTTATCGTCAGTATCGGTGATTGGTAATGCGCTTAGATTACGTCGGCTAGATTTGTAATGTAAATGTTATAAATTGACCACTAAAGCTAAAGCACAACGACGAGTATAGAGCATTTTAAAAACTAGGAATAAGGATAATATTATGGGTAGCTTTTCTATTACGCATTGGCTGATTTTATTAGTAGTCGTAGTAGTGGTGTTTGGTACTGCCAAGCTTAAAAATGCGGGTAAAGATTTAGGCGGTGCGGTAAAGGGCTTTAAAGAAGCGGTCAAAGATGAAGAAACTGAACATGCCTGCAAGAATCGAGCACTTAGCCATGAAGCCACTACTTCAACTGTAAATAATGATTTAAATACTAACAGCTTAAGTACTAATAACCTAGATACTAATAGCCTAAATACTAGGGGCAGCACTCAGGCTGATGATTTAGAAGTTAGGCCTGTTATCGCTGATGATAACAACAAAGTGTAGAGCTTGAGGTATTTCGCTAACCGTATTTAATAATCTACTAACTAATATATTTGCCCATTATGTTTGATATTGGATTTTCCGAATTACTGTTATTTGGAGTCATCGCTTTAATTGTCTTGGGCCCAGAAAAACTACCACAAGCTGCACGTACCGCTGGGCAATGGTATGCCAAATTGCGTCGCACGATTTCAACCTTACAGTCTGATATAGAGTCTGAGCTTGATTTGGCTGAGACACGAAAACAGATGCAAGATGAGCTGGCAAAGATTCGTCAGACTGAGACAGACATGCGGCGTGAGTTAGCCGAGATGCGCGGTAGTATGGATAAGTTTGAAAACTCGCAAAACCAAAGCTTAGATACTTCCTATCAGTCAAACACTCCTCAGCAGCAAAATCATCAGCCAGATACTTCCTCTTCTTCAGCTATAGAGAAGGGGGATAAATGAGCTTATTTAAGCGCCAAAAAAGTCGCCAAAGAAAGTTAGCAAATACAGATGCTAAGGCGTCAGATGCTACCCATAATGTTGAGACTGATAATGTGCTGAATGCGCTTAGCGACATGCCTATTACTGAGCATTTGATTGAATTACGCAAGCATCTCATCAAAATATGCGTAGCCGTTTTGATCGTCTTCTTAGCATTGGTAGGGTTTTCGCGTGAGCTCTACAATCTTTTATCAGACCCTCTGGTTGCGCAGCTGCCTGCGAATTCGACTATGATTGCTACTGATATTACCTCGAACTTTATGGCACCTATTCGCTTGACGATTTTCGTTGCTGCCTTTGTAGTGATGCCGTATATTCTGTATCAAATTTGGTCATTTATAGCGCCTGGATTATATAAAAAAGAGAAAAAAATCACTATTCCAGTGCTGATATCTTCGATATTCCTATTTTATTCTGGTGTCGCTTTTGCCTACTTTGTGGTACTCAAAGGCGTATTGAAGTTCTTTATTTTATTCGCTCCGCAAAACGTTATACCTATGACCGATATCGACAGTTATTTAAGCTTTGCGCTAAAGTTATTTATGGTATTTGGACTCACTTTTGAGATTCCAGTGGTTACTTTATTATTGATAATGGTCGGTATAATATCCACTCAGAGTCTAGAGAGTAAGCGCCGATATATCATCGTCGGTTGTTTTGCTGTGTCAGCGATAGTCACACCGCCCGATGGGGTGTCAATGCTATTGCTCGCGATTCCAATGTGGCTACTGTTCGAGTTAGGTTTGTTTTTAGCGAAAGTACTCATTAAAGAAGAGCGTAAAACCGTATAACCTTGCAAAGTAGCTAATTTATAAACTAGATATATTGCAAATTAAGTATCTTGCAAAATGACTATTTCGTAAAGTAACTATAAAAATAACCTTATCTTAAACATTTAAGACACTTTTTTTATTTTGGCTGTCCCCTAAACCCTATCAGTACATTCAACTTAGTAATGAGATTTAAATGGAATCCCTAATTAATAATAAAAACAAAACGAATGATAATCTGGCAAATCAGCTTAATCAAGAGTGCTATTGCCGTACTTTAGATCGTAAAGCGCTTAATAACAGCCTGCAAGATCAATTAGTAAACACAAGAGATAATCCACTAGGAGCCAATGAGCTTAATAAGCTGTTTTCAGCGACACCGGTGTTTGTCCCTAAGACAGAGATAGAAGCAATGGTGCGAATCATCGCAGCTATTGAGTCGACTGCTAGACTACCGTCATATCAACAGCAAGTACTGTCGTGGGCACCCAATATCGCGGCTTTCGATCCGGGGCCAATAGGGGCCTTTATGGGTTATGACTTTCACTTAGGGAGCGATGACCCCAAGCTTATTGAGATCAATACCAATGCTGGAGGCGCATTTTTAAACGTAGCACTTGCCCGCGCACAAAAACACTGCTGTCGCCCCTCAGAGCAAAGTGTTGCTACTACTAAAATGCTTGATGGGTTTGAAGAAGCGGTCGCTAATATGTTCATACAAGAATGGCAGCGACAATCGGCAACTAGCATGCCCAATCGCATTGCTATTGTGGATAATGAGCCCAAAAGCCAGTTCATGTATTTGGAGTTTCAGCTGGCCTGCCAACTACTTCAAGCTAAAGGCATTGATACCGTTATACTCGATCCGTCTGAGCTTAACTATGCTGATGGTGTACTGACAGCTCATAGCAAGCCCATTGATATGATCTATAATCGGTTAGTCGATTTCGCCTTTGAAAACCCCAACCACGCCGTGCTTAAAAGTGCCTATTTAGAGGGTGCGGTAGTAGTAACCCCCAATCCGCATGCCCATGCTATATTCGCTAATAAGCGCAACCTGACTTTACTATCCGATACGCAAACTTTGCAGTCGTGGGGATTAGGTGATGATGATGCAGAATATCTAAAAAAGTCAGTACCAACTACCAGAATGGTTACAAAAGAGGATGCAGCAGAATTATGGCGTACTCGGAGACAATTGTTTTTTAAGCCAGTAGCTGGTTATGGTAGTAAGGGCGTTTACCGTGGCAGCAAGATTACCCGCCGCGTATTCGAGACTATTTTAGATGAAAGCTATATTGCGCAGACCTTTATCCCTGCTACAGAGCGATCAATAAAGATTGATGATGTGGTGACGACTAGAAAGGTAGATATACGTCTTTATACCTATGCAGGACAGCTGCTACTAACTGCTGGGCGTATCTATCAAGGCCAAGCGACTAACTTTCGCACACCAGGGGGTGGCTTTGCGCCTGTTTTTCAAGTCTGAACATAGCATGAACATGTAGCTTTGGCTTCTTAAGTAACGTTTACTAGTTTAATTATTCTGCATACCAACTTATCAATAAAACATCATGCTGAATTGGAAAGATGATGATCCAAACCGTTATCCACTACTTCCTGCATTTTGGCATGCCGTTGATTATTGCCTATACTTTTTTTCGTGATGATTACAAACGAGTATATTTGATTCTTTTAGCAACCATGCTGGTAGATTTAGATCACTTGCTAGCAACACCTGTTTTCTTACCTGATCGCTGTAGTATTAATTTTCATCCATTACATACTTACTATGCAGTGGCAGTTTATGCGGCTATGCTATTTCTACCAAAGCCCTATAGAATAATTGGTCTAGGATTGTTACTACATATGCTGACTGATTCAAATGACTGCGTAATGACCTATCTGAATAGACTCTAGTGCTTATGCGTAGTCGTTAGCTATAGTGAAAAAATTATACAGGATTAGTTAAAATAAATAGGGTAATCTTCCTTTAATGTCGTTCCTTCCTCAAAAAGGATAAAAAGTGATTCTGGCAATTATAATGGCAGCAATTCTGATCGCTGTCTGCACAGCAATACATTACGGCGCATTAAAACTCTCGTCACAGTTTGTGACGCCGTCTCGCCATATAGGACATTGCCTTGGAGTCGCAGTCGGCTCAATTGTAATTGCTCACACGTTCGAGGCCTTGCTTTACGCTGCTGGCTTTTGGATTGCTGTTTACGGCTTTGAAATCGGTAACCTCGTATCGTCCTCATCTAGCGATAGTAGCTCCCTTAATTTTATGGACTACTTTTACTTCTCGCTAGTTAACTTCACAACGCTTGGGCGAGGCGATCTCATGCCTACTGGACATCTACGATTTATGGCCGCGATGGAAGCCTTTCACGGTTTCCTACTGATCACAGCCTCTGGAAGCTTTGTTCTTCAGGTCATGAGTGGTAAAAAACCCCTCTCAAGTTAGCTACAAGCTCTCTCAACTATAGGTCGCGCTGAGATCCATAACTCACGTCAGGACACCGATATTATTCTGACACAGAAAAAATAGTTCAAACCCCAATATTAAGCAAATCACCTAAGTAAAATGCTAAATAGAAAAAGGGCGCTAACGCTATATTTTATAATACGTGAGCAACCTTTTTCACTACTACCTATATCTAATCATTATCCATATATATTCATCACACTAATAATCGCAGCCCCTCGTTAACAAAGCTATGAGCATCTAAGAAATTATCATTTAATCCATAAAGTAAACTTTACTAGATGCATTATCATCAATGCGCTCTAGCACTAGCCCGCTGTTTGAAGACTAATAAGCAGACAATGATAAACACTAACAAGGCTGCTGATGCTCCAAAGCGACTTAGCGCGAGACCGCCATGATCAATAGGCTTATCTAAAAAGTCGCCTAACACCGCTGCTAAAGGCCGAGTTAAAACAAAAGCGCTCCAAAATAATAGTGTTTTAGATATCTTAGTATAAAAATGAGCTAGCGCAATAAGTACTAATAAAAATCCAAAGATGATGGCACTCGTTGTATAGCCCATACCTTTTGTATCTGCTACCCAGTCACCAAGTGCGGTACCTAAGGTTTGCGAAAACATAATTGTCGTCCAATAAAATACTTCCGCTTTGGGTTTGCTGATACTGTCGACGGCGATACTACCCATCGTCTTCTGCCATGTCATTAGACATATTCCAAGTAAAGCTACTAGAAGCGCTGAGCCGCCAGCATAGCCAATTCCTAGTGATCTTGTCACATAGTCTGCTATTGTTGTACCTAAAGTCGTTGTTGCTATAATCGTGCCCCAATACAACCATTTATTAAATGAGTTGGCTTTAATCTGGGTAGCGACTGCTATAGCAAATATAATAGCGAAAATGCCAGTACTGACAATGTATCCTAGATTTAATGACATTGTTAAAGCATCACCCGCAGTCTCACCAAGCGTAGTAGCTGCGATTTTAATTATCCAAAAGGAAGGGTAACTTCCGGAACTTTGGACAAAGCGTTTAGCACTGGATCGTTACTAGAAGCAGTGGGTGAGTATTGATTGTTTAAGGTTGTATTCATGGTTAGATTCACTCTATTAGTAAACAAATTTAATGTTACGTTGTAGATGTCACTAAATTATCAATAGAGATGTTAAGAAAGTGTGAAGATGCAACTATTTAGATCTATTAAAATTTCTATGTATGAGTTTAAAAGATCAAAGTTATACAAAGTCCTCGATTATCATGTAAGTTTAAAATCTCAGAATTAGAGTCCTTCATAAAGACATCGATACCTGCCTGCTCACAGATTGATTTAACAATAGAGAGCCCAAGTCCTGTACCTTCTATTTCCTGTGATTGCTTACTTGCGCTATCTGATCTTGAAGCGCTTATACTATTGTTAAGTTTACTGTCGCTAAATTGATCAGCTGCACTAATCACTTGATTAAGCCGTATAAAGGGTTCAAAAGCTTTCTTATAATCACTAGGGTCAATGCCTGCGCCTGAATCTATGATCTGTAATACTAATTTGTTATCTAGTGTCTTGGATAGATTACTTAATTTTCCAGATTGAATCACATGTGAGCCAAAATTATATTGAGCATTTAAAGCCGATTTATCCAAACTGCCTGAGTTTTGCTCAAGTTGATAGAGTTTAACCATGACTTGACCACCAGCTGGCGTGTAAATAATGGCATTTTGAATCAGATTTTTGATGAGCAACAACAACGATGTCTCATCCATATTTACTTTACTATTAGACTGTATATCAACCGTTAGTTCGATGTTCTTATTATCAGCAATAGGAATGAGTAACCCTATGACTTGTTCGATAATAGATTTAACATTGGCTGCTGTTGTCTCGGTACCAACCTCGGTATTGATATTACCAGCACGAGCGAGCGTTAATAATTGCTCAACCAAACTTTGATTACGCCTCAAGCGAATAGCCAGTTTATCGAGGCCTTCCGACATAACGTTATCATTACTAATACGCTGTAATCGTTGTAATTGTAGTGAGATGGCAGTCAGCGGCGAGCGCAGTTCATGGGCAGCATCAGCGATAAAGCGTTGCTGACGTTCAATACTGATTTTGACTATAGCCAATAATCTATTTAACGATTCGGCTAGTGGCAGCAATTCAGAGGGCAGTTTACCAATCGATAAAGGACTTAGGTCATTCTCATTACGTGCGCTTATCTCATAATGCAATTGACGCACAGGTTTCATCATGCGCCACATGATAAAAGGCAGTAAAAGCAGTAATAATGCTATACCGATAATAAGGGGTAAAAAAGACTGTAAGGCACTAGCTTTGGCTAAATCATCCTGTAAATCTGTCTGTTGGCGCAAAATTAGAGCCACTTCTTCATCAGTATCTAAAGACTCAATCTTGACATCATTTCTATAGGTTCGCCAAGAATGACCGTCAATGTTTTGATCGCTTATTCCTTGTGGAATGCTATTTACTAAAGCTATCGGTATAGGCGCTGAGTAATCATGTTCGTCATCGCTTGGATCGTTCTGATAATCTTGTACCCTGCTATTAAGTGAGTTGGAAAGTATGACGATATCAACGGTGATAGCACCATCATCATCATCGGTATCAAAGTGAATGTTGCTGCTGGCATGTTCTTCATTGTCTAAATGAGCTGTATTACTATTTAAACCGCTAATATTGAGCGACTGCTCTAATAGTGCGGCAGTATTTTTTAAATTGTCATCTTGAAAGTCGTTTATCTCGTTATAGCTGTACCAAAATCCATAACCACCCGCCACTATTGCTAGTAGCAATAATGACACAACAGACCAAAATATAAGTTGGAACTGTAATGAGTTAAAGAGGTTACGGAATTTAAGCATTGCTGATATACCATCCAAGGCCACGGACATTCTTGATTCTATCTTGTCCGACCTTTTTGCGTAAACTATGAATCAAAAACTCAATGGCGTTACTTTCAACTTCGCCGCCCCAGCCATATAACGAATCCTCAAGCTCATTTTTGGACATGACTTTTTCAGGTGACAACATAAAGGTAGTGATGAGCATGTACTCCTTTGCGGTTAAATCGATAGGGCTACCATCCATCATGACCCGTTTGTGCGCGGTATCTAGACTGAGATTACCAACCGTCACTTGATTGTCAGCCTTGCCTTGTGCACGGCGAATAAGCACTCTCATGCGTGCAAAAACCTCTGCTAACTCGAAAGGCTTGACGACATAATCATCAGCCCCTGAGTCTAATCCTGCGATTCTGTCTTTTAATTGATCACGCGCGGTGAGTATCAACACCGGTGTTTCAATCTTGGCGTCGCGAATAGCGGTCAACACGCCCATACCATCAACCTCTGGTAGACCTAAGTCTAATAAGATGATGTCGTAAGGTTGCACCCTTAATGTCAGTATGGCTTGACGACCGTCTTTAACCCAATCAACCGTATAAGCTTCATCTTGCAAAGCCTCACTCAGACTCTCGCCAATCATCAAGTCATCTTCGACTACCAATACTCGCATAAGATATCCTTATTGTGTGGCTATTAGGATTAAAAAATATTTATCTATAGTGACACTTTTATAGTGTCTTTAAACTAAAAAGCTCTAATCGATACTAGTGTACAGAGTAGAGCCGTTGTTAAGCTATATTCAACCAAGTTTTAAAATATTAATTATCATCGTCTAACTGACTGCTGATAACCTGCCCATTCATGCCATCGATTACCAGTTTGTGTATGTCCATCCCATTAGCTATTTCAATCTCGTAAGCGGGTATACCGTTATCAAAATCAAACTCTGCTTCAGTAATTTTGCCACCAACACTTTGCGTTGCTTTTTGCATGGCTTGGGTTAGGGTTATCTGTGCTTGCCTCATAGCGTTATATTCTGCTAAGTCATCTTGATCCATTTTTTCCTGCTTAGATTTTAGAACTTTACCGCTACTGGCATCAACTTTTACTTCATGCTCCACTCCATTATTGATAAGCTCGATTTCATACTCGCCACCTGCCATATAATCATTTTGGTCAAATTCAGCGCTTACTAGATCACCTGTTATATTTTTTTGTGCAATAGCGACGGCTTGCTCTAGACTGATTTTACTCTTCGCTATTGCGACTGCATCACTCGTCTTTGCGCCTGAAATAGCAGGTATTTGGCCTGAGGCAACAGCGAGCGTACCAATACCTAGAACGGTCGCGGCAATAAGCAGGGATTTGGTTAAGGTTGATAGTTTTTTCATCGTATTTACTCCGTACGTGAAATTCATGACTGACGATTTGTTAATGAAAATGTCAGAGGTGTCGATATGAGTCCATCATACAAAATAAGACATAGGAGAAGCTTAGCGTAGAATAAGCGTTCAGTTAGCTACTCATATTTTTGAGCTATAATGCTGTTGCTCATTCGATAACCCTTATAAAGAGTAATGTTTTATTATGTTTGAGATACTATTATTGGCGTTAGCACTCGCTGCGGATGCGTTTGCGGCTGCAATCGGTCTTGGCTCGACACATAGAAGCGATGGTAAGTCGCAGTTTATAAAGATGGCGTTACTCATTGGATTATACTTCGGTGTTGCTCAGGGGGTGATGCCGCTAATTGGTTATGCGCTTGGCTCTACTATGCTCGGTTGGTTTGCGGAATGGGCTGCTTGGATCGCTTTTATCATACTAGTGGCTCTTGGGATTAAGATGCTTTATGAGTCGTGTTCGGTTAATGACGATACTCGGATCAATATAAGTCATAAAACCTTGCTGTCATTGGCTATAGCGACTAGTCTCGATGCGATGGCAGCAGGCTTTACGTTAAACCTGTTGGTAGTTAATGCTTATGCTGCCTGTTTAATCATCGCATTGACGACCGCTATTTTAAGTGTTTTAGGGGCTTATATAGGACGCCAGTCAGGAACATGGCTCGGCAGTTGGGCAGAAGCTCTGGGCGGTTTAGTGCTGATAGCGATTGGTGTGAAGATGGTTATTTGAAGCATGATTATGCTCTGTTCTCTTAAAAAACACGCTGGCCAGCGCACAAGCTACAGTCAAAGACACCAACATCGATACTAAGGTATGACTAAAAAAATGATCACCAAACATCATTTTATATAGGCCCATTGTCCAGCCTAAGGTAGTCACCAATTCAAATATTCGATAGCGATACTTATAAAGAGTAGGTAAAAATGCTAAGCCATACAAAGAAAATCCTGCGCTGGCATGAGCTGCTGGAAAACATTTTGCATCGGTTTTAGTAAGCATGCTTTGCCATAGATTAAGATAAGGTAGATCCCCGCCAAAAAACGTTAGATGATTAGGACAGCTCACATGAGTAACGCTTTTTAATAGCGCGATAGTAGAAGGCACTACAGTAAGAACAATAAGTAAGTAACTTATCTCACGAACGGATAAGGTCACAATAAATTTATTGAACTTACTATTATTGACGATAAAGGGTTTATTTGCAGGACGTCTATATTTGACAATTAATACGGCTAATAAATAGATCGCCGATAAGATTAATAATGCTTTAGGACCATCATAAAAAATAAAAGCGTAAGGCTGAGCGCCTTTTTGTATAAGCCACTGACTATTATTATAGAAAAACTCACTAATACGAATATCAAATTGGCTATGCTCAAAGGTTAGAGTGGCAATAATCGTTAAGCAAAAAAGCTTAAGCCATATCCAGTTAGATGAGTAATCTTCTAAAATCATGAGCTTGCCTTACTTAATGTATTAAATTGAGAAAAATCTAAGCACTTTTAAAATAAAAGATTTGATAACGCCATGCACCACAAAACGAACAACAGTAATAATGCTAAAAACTGCGCAGCAGAGCCGACATCTTTTGCTATTTTAGCGAAGGGATGATGATCCGTTGAAGTATGATCGACGCTCGCTTCAATACCCGTATTAATAAGCTCCACAATGATGGATAAGAACGAAGCAATCACAAGCACCATTTTGACAGTGACGTTAAAAGGCATAAATATAATGACCATGAACAATAAGAGATTGAGCCAGATAACTTGTCTAAAGGCTGCTTCAAATTTATAAGCCGCTTTAAAACCATCTATAGAATACCCCGTAGCTTTTACAATACGGGCTAACCCTTTTTTACCTTTAACCTCATTTGCAAAACTATCCGCTACAAAAGTATCATCAGATACAGGTTGATTTTTGTAATCAAGATTTGTATGTTCGTGGCTTGGAGCAGTAGTCTTGGAATTATTCATATCGATAGCTTAGTATTTATTAAGATTAGAATAGCTGGCAGGTCTTAATGATATTACAGTGCATGTTAAGATCGCGTTAAGGTGAATTTCATATAATAAAAAGCAGTAGCGAATACCGAGTTTGATTAAGGTATTGGCTACTGCTGATTATTAAAGTTACAGTGAAAATAAGAAAAAGTGCAATCACCGATATATTTATTGTTGTAATGATCCCAGTGTAGGAGGGCACTGGTTAGCACTTGGGTATCAGTATGTGCTTGGAGCTGTTAAGAAAGCGTTAAGATAAAAAATATTTATAAAATTATTTGAAAAGGGCAATATTAATATCAAAATTCAATATATACAAAAAAGCAATAGCTGACACCTTGTTTATCAAGGTATTGGCTACTGCATCCCATTAATGAAGAGTTAGTATTTAGCTTTGCTTACTTTTTAACCATCATCCTCCATGTCAACTTGGCTGCTTAGAACTTTGCCAGTATTGGCGTCTATACTCACGTCATATATCTGATTGTCTTTGACAACTTCGATATCGTACAAAGCTTGACCTTTTTCAAGCTCGAACTCAACACCGATGACTTTACCATTTACGCTTTGAGTGGCTTTTTGCATAGCACTAGTTAGCGTAACTTTGGCTTGCTTCATAGCGCTATATTCAGCCATGTCTTCTTTATCTAGTTTTTCTTGCTCAGTCTCAATAACTTTGCCAGTATTGGCGTCAATCTTGACCTCGTAAGCCGTACCGTTTAATACAAACTCAACTTCATACTCGCCCGTTACAGCACCCTTGCCATTATCATCATCGTCGTCATAATCGAATTCTGCGCTGACCAGATCACCTTTAGCATTCTGTTTAGCTATATCGATTGCTTGCGTTAAGCTGATCTTACTTTGCATAGCGCTGACAGCTTCACTTGATCCAGTTACGGCTTTGGTATTGGCAGCAGGTGCGGCGATAGCGGTTGCACCTACGCCTGCAATAGTAAGGGCGATGAGTGCTGATTTGGTTAGCGTTGATAAGTTTTTCATAAGAGTCATCCTTTGTATTAATCAATTTCTGACACACCATTAGTGGTTTTGCCAGCTACCTTGTGGGTATGAATCTATAATACGAGAAACGACATAGGAGAAACTTAGCGGAAATTAAGAGTTTGATTAGCGAGTAGATATAATAAATATTGCTTAATTTTCTGAGTTAAATCACTATCTAAATAGTATTAGCTACACTCTAAAGGACATCTATCTGTTAACTTAATCATTGTTGTAGCGTATTTTGGAATAAAGAAGTCATCAAATATCAAATATTTAACCACTCTTATTTTTGGCTTGAATAGCAACCTTGCTAAGTTTTGACTAAAGGTGTATCTATAGGAGGAAGAAGGATGTCAGACGAATTCTTACGAAATACGACACTTATCGCTTATTCATCTTCAACAGTATTAAAAGTACCTTGCGAAGATATCTTAATTTTGAACTTTGAGCCTCACGGCGACGAAGTTTTTTGGCTCAATACCTATGGTCTGAATGAATTAGATGAGATGAAACAAGTTGTCATCCAAAATCAATTTGATGACTTCTTAATTAAATTACTGCAAGATGATGAGCATGCCAATAAGGTTATCGAACTCGATAATGTCCTGTTTATCGCTCTAAAGGTATTAAAAACTGATGACAAAAATCTAGATAATGAACAACTGATTTTCGTTGTATCGTCAAATATGTTATGGAGTTTGCAAGAGAACAATAACAATCATTTTCAGTGGATTCGTGATCGCTTAGGCGAAGGCAAAGGACAAGTTCGAAGCAAAAAAGTAGATTATTTGCTTTTTCTGTTGATTGAATCATTGATAGCAAACTATGAAGAGACGTTTGAGAGCTTATTGAATGCTGACGGTGACTCGATAAAAGTGACCAATATTAAACCAACGCCTTATTTTACTAAAAAGGTTGAGGAGCAAAAACGTCGCATGTTGAACTTTAAGAAAGCGACGCTAAGCTTACGCAATACCATTGTAAAGCTTGAAACGATTAATATCTTTCCTATGGATAGTAAGTATTTCACCGAACTTAAAGAACAAGCCAACAACTTGATTGACGAAATTGATTTTGAGTTGTTTGAGCTTGATAGTAAAACCAATCTGATATTCTCAATTCAGGGACATCGTTTGAATGAAATCATGCGTACCTTGACTTTGGTGTCAGTCGTATTTATACCATTAACATTTTTGGTAGGCGTTTACGGCATGAATTTTGACTATATGCCTGAGTTAAAATGGAAGGAGGGTTACTTTGCCTTGTGGGGTGTGATGGTAACATTGACTGTGGCCATCGTTGTGTATTTTAAAAGTAAGAAATGGTTTTAAACTGTACTGCTAACTTGTAGTGTCTTAGGCTTTTAAAGATTGTTTATTAGTAGAATTTATTTATAATAAATACTGAAGGTGCTACCGCCAGCAGCATTGGCTTGATGGGTAAGTTGCCAGCCCATATGGGTCATGATGCGTTGCACGATGCTAAGACCCAAGCCCGTGCCTTCAACCTTAGTGCTTGTAAAGTATTCTGACAAAGAATCATTTGCTAAGGGTGTATCATTATTCTGCTGTTGCAGGCGCTCGAACCTCTCATAGAGTAGAGGCATCATCGCTTCAGGAATACCTAAGCCAGTATCGGTAACGGTGATTTTTTCATGATCAATAGTGACTCTTACCTCACCCTCATCCGTGTATTGAAAGGCATTCTTTATCAAGTTTCCTAGTGCCATTTTTAGCAGTTCAGGCCGCACATAGGCGAAATACTCTTGTTTAGCCACTAAGGTATAACTCACCGTTTTATAACGCAGCAAGTATTTCAAGCGCTCCACCTCATTGTTAGCAATGTTATTGATAGAGGTTTGCGGAGCGTCCAGTTTTTCAGGAGCACGCGAGAGTAGTAATAATGCGCTGATAATCTCAGAGGTTTCTTTGGCCGTATTGCTAATACGGTTAGTAAACTCGCTCAAACGGCTATCGCCTTCTAACTGGGAAGCCAGTACTTCTGATGCACCCATGATAATCGTCAAAGGCGTGCGCAACTCGTGGCTAACATCTCCAGTAAATAGCTGCTCACGTTTGAGATACTGCTCAAGCTTATGATTCTTCTCATCAATAGCGCGTGCTAATACGCCAACCTCGGAGGGCAAATGGGTCAATTCGGTTAAATTTTGATGATCGGTCTCTACTGCTTTTTTTAAGTCTAATAAAGGTTTAGTAATTTGCCTAGAGGATAGCTGAGAAAATATTGCGGCAATTAGTAAGCTTAAAATAACGGCAACTCTCAAGGCATTAGCAAAGATATCTTCTAGGTGCTCAAAGATGGCAAGGACAGGGTAGTTCCCCATTACCATCTCAGTGTCTTCTAAATAGCTCAAAATATAGTTTTGCTTATTTTTTTGATAGTGAAAAAAATGCAGTTCCGTTCTAACATCGCCACCTTTGGTGGGCACGGTTACGGGCATCTCTTGCACTGTC
The DNA here is from genome assembly GCF_016107545.1 of Psychrobacter namhaensis. Taxonomy (GTDB): domain Bacteria; phylum Pseudomonadota; class Gammaproteobacteria; order Pseudomonadales; family Moraxellaceae; genus Psychrobacter; species Psychrobacter namhaensis. Next base: position 127,707 of record NZ_JABASS010000003.1, on the reverse strand, counting down.
TCGGTTGCCAAAGCTTTTAAATTATCAGGTGCATGATTATAACGATAAATAGTGATGCCAGGTTTTGCCGTATAAATAGGCTGATCGCCGTCCTTTTCTTGACTAAGCTCTAGCTGTTGTAGCAAACGAGCTTTGACCAACTCTTGCTCCATCCTTGTCTCAGCGTACACAAAAATGCTGACGAATGTCGCACACAGTAGTATGGCAAATAGAAAATATGACAGTCGAAATTTATTGGCGATGGAGTCGATGCTGAACATGGTATTTACTTCTAGTAGAAGGCGGTAAGAAGGGAATAGTAGATATCACTAACACGACTCTCAATCAGGCTGAGTCGCTAAATCGTACAAGAATATTTTATACTTTATCCGGATTAATTATCTGATAACCCACTCCAGGCATCGTCATTATCATAGGTCTGGCAAATGGCTTGTCGACTTGTACGCGTACACTATGCATATGAGTCCGTAGCGCATCGCTACTTGGAATATCCTCACCCCATACCTTTTCCTCAAGCTCACTTTTACTGACGACTCGTGGCGACGCATTCATTAATGTTTCTAAAATTTTAAACCCTGTCGGTGTCAGTTTTAGTGATTTACCTTCTCGTCTAATCGTGTGCTCATTAGCATTTAAGGATAATGGTCCGACAGCTAAGCTGTGCTCAAAATACTCATCCTGATTTCGACGGATAAGCGCTTTGATACGTGATTCCAACTCAATGAGTGAAAAAGGCTTGACCAGATAATCGTCAGCGCCACTATCGAAGCCTGCGACTTTATCCAAAATCGTATCACGAGCCGTCAGCATCAATACGGGGGTTTTATTATGTAGCTCATCTCTCAGTTTTTTACATAGCTTGGTGCCGTCTATACCCGGCAGCATGACATCTAATAAAATAACGTCATAGCGATTATTTGCAGCGAGTGTTAGGCCGCTAATGCCATTATGAGCATTGTCCAACTCAAAACCTTTAGGTTCAAAAAAAGCGTAGATATTGGCGACAATATCGGGATTGTCTTCGATGATAAGTATCTTGTACATAATAGTCTCTTGTATAAATATTAGTAGCGCCTAGGTTGAAGGTCTTAATGGACAGTTTTAAAAAAGGTTGGCGCTGCTGCTACCTCATCGGTAGTAATACCGAAAAAGTTAAGTAAAGTTGGCGTAATAAAGTCATGTGATACGGGCTGATTAATCGTACTAATGAGACTACTTTTATCAATATTATTGCTAGTAGGCGACCAAATGATGACAGGCACCTGCTTTTGCGCATCAGGTGCGATAGCGTAGGGCATGCCATGCAAGTAAATATTATTCTCGCCTAAACTTTCGCCATGATCGCTAATATATACCATTACCACATCATAGTCCTGCTCATACTTTTTGAGCGTATTAATCACGTTATTTAAGAAATAATCTGTATAACGAATAGCATTGTCATAAGCATTGATGACGGATTGATCATCGCATTTAGCAAGCTCGTTCGTCATGCATACTGGTTTGTACTCTTCAAACTCCTTAGGATAACGTTTGTAGTAAGCAGGACCATGATTACCCATTTGATGCAATAAAATAAGGGTGTCTTTAGCAGAGCCGTCTGCTGTTACTCCTGTATCTGACTTAACTAAAGTATCAAAACCGTCAAGCATACCAATATCACGACACTCCTCATCACAATTTGGATTAACATCAGGCGTCTTAAAGTCCTCAAAAGTTACTCTATTAGCTACTCCTTTAGAGCTCGAATTATTGTCTCGCCAAACAACTTTGACGCCTTGCTTGTTCAAGGTATCTAGTACATTTTCATTATAGTCTGCCGTATTGTAATCATAATTTTCTCGATTAGCATAACTAAACATACAAGGTACGGAATAAGCGGTGGACGTGCCACAAGAGGTCGCATTTCTAAAGCTATAGATATTTGGCTGGCTAGCAAGTAAAGGCGTAGTGTCGCGCTTGTAGCCATTAAGAGCGATATGATCGGCACGAACCGTTTCACCAACGACAAATACCATGAGTTTAGGTTTTGCTGCACTAGTACCAGCAGTAGGGGTTATACGTTTGGCGTCTGTAGCATGCAGGGTCAAAGTATCCGGACGACGCAATTCATCGATATAGTCGGTACCTAATTTGATAACTGAATAAATAGGGGTAATAGGATTAGCATAACTACGAACCATTTTATGCTGACGAAAAAAGGTGGCGTATTGATCGCCAAAGGGCAGTAGGCAGACAGCCATTAAGGCGATAGATGAGGTTAAGGTTAACGCTTTTTGCCATAGCGCTCGACGTAAAGGTACTCTTTTTATGCGGATTTTAGCAATAATAACTGCGGGTATAACGCCTAGCAGGAACACTCGTATAAAGAAGCTTAGCGACATCAGCCCCATCGCTTCACCTTGATCGGTTTGTATACTATTGATCAGCATATTAGTATCGAAAATAGTGCCATAAGCGTCAGTAAAATAGCCACATACGGCCGCTGTCATTACCATAGCGATGAGCACTGGTTTAGCAATAGGACGATAGCAAAATAATTGGAAAAGCAGCCACATTAAGCCAAACAATAAGCCTGTGATAGAAACCATGAAGCCAACGTTATTACCAAAAGGGTAAATGCTAAGCACTTGCGCGAAAAAACCAAAATTTGCAGTAGCGACTAAATAGAGCGCAATGATAATAATCAGATAGTTAAGATTAATTTCATGATTAAAAATGCTGTTTAGATAGCTTTTTTTGGTAGGAGCTTTGGTGATTTCAGTGCTAAGTGCTTGAGAGGTTGACATAACTAGGCTTCTCAACAGGATGGTAAGGGGTTTGTTTCCTTACGATAACAAGAGGCCTGTTAAGAAGACGTTAAGGTGAGATATTCCCTTTTTTATTACTAGCTAATCGTCGCTTAATTATCCAACCAAAAATCATGGCGATAGCAAGCAGTAAAAAAATCTTTGAGTAGGGTGCTAACGTAGTCTCTATAACCTCGTAGTTTTTGCCAAAGTGGTAACCTGCAAGCGTCAGTACAGTTGTCCAAACACTAGAACCTAGAGCAGTCAATGCTAAGAACGAGAAGATCGGCATTTTGTTCATGCCAGCTGGAACAGAGATGAGTGAGCGAATACCAGGAACCATACGCCCAGAAAATACCGCTTTTTTACCATGCTTATCGAACCAGTCGCTAGACGATAAACCCTGATATTTAGTGTGTCACCTAAGTAAAATACTAAATAGAAAAAGGAAGATAGCCCTATATTTTATATAGGGTCAGCTTCCTTTTTTATTGTTCATGAAATATAGTCACAGTTTAATACAGATATGTTTAATAATATTCTCAGCACCCAGTTAGTGTAGGAGTTAGCACCTAATAAACTATTTTTACTATAGAGGGTCGGGTGCGTTATAATCTCAAGAATTCTGGTAAACCTCTATTTATCTTAGACTTATTCTGTAAGCCCTATTCAATAATAAGACCCTCCTATGACAACACAAAACTTCTCTCAAACCGCCGCTTTCATCTGGTCTGTCGCTGATCTATTGCGAGGTGACTTTAAGCAATCGCAATACGGCCGCATCATCTTGCCATTTACGCTACTGCGCCGCTTAGAGTGTGTATTAGCTGACCATAAAGAAGCGGTCGTCGAGAAGTATGCCACTATCAAAGACCAAGGTATGCAGGAGGACATGATAGAAAAGCAGCTTACCCGTATCAGTAAGCATGCTTTTTATAATATATCTCCTATGGATTTAAGTAAGCTAGGTCAAAGCGATATCAAGGATAATTTAAACACTTATATTCAGTCATTCTCAAAAGACGCGCGTGAGATATTCGGTGTAATGGACATTTTTCATGCTGGCGTATGGTCTAACGCTATATACTGTCTATATTTGCAAGGAATCAACGCCATGAATCAAAAAACTGCCCTTTTTGTCGTGATAAACACACCAAGAAGAATGGACGCAAGCTTGGCAAACAGCAGTATCAATGTCTCGCTTGCAGACGGCAGTTTTTAGGTGGAAAAAGACTCAATAACCAAACCCTTTGGACTGAATACACTCAGGGAAAACAGACCTACCAACAGCTGGCTGATAAATATCACTGTAGTCTCAAGACCATTCAAAGACGCTTAGATAAAGTCAGTACCCAGTATCAGATTAAGCAACCAAAGACTGCTAATATCATCATGGACACCACTTACTTTGGTCGCAAGTTTGGTTTAATGGTCTTTATGGACAATACCACTAAAGCCGTACTTTATTACGCGATAGTGGGTCATGAAACCAACAGTGCCTACAAGCAAGGTGTTGATCATCTAGTATCGTTAGGCGTTGATATACAAAGCATCACCTGTGATGGTAGACGAGGACTGCGTACGCTATTCACCCACACCCCTTGCCAGATGTGCCAGTTTCATCAAGTGCAAATAATAACTCGCTATCTCACTCGTCGACCTAAGAACAGTGCCAGTATCGAGCTTAGACGGCTCACTTTAGACTTAACTAAGCTTGATAAAGCCACGTTCACAAAATGCTTAGATCAATGGTATTTAACCCATGAAGACTATCTGAGTGAGCGTAGTACCAATGAAGATACTGGTAGAAGTTGGTACACTCACAAACGTCTTAGAAGTGCTTATCGCAGCCTCAGAACCAATAGCGATTGGCTATTTACTTACCAAGAATATGAGCACTTAGACATACCAAATACCACCAATTCTCTTGAAGGATTATTCAGTGAGTTAAAGCGACAATTACACAGTCATCACGGTCTAAGTGAGCAGCGTAAGTTGCGGTTTATTAAAGACTTTTTAGGGTCAAAGTCACTCAAATAGCATGAATTATGTCCATTAGCGACTACCTTCTACTTTTTAGCATGAATTTTGTCCATTACACCAAAAAACTATATGAAGTTATGTCTGTAAGAGGCTCTTAATCACCTCATCTTGAGTCATTCCTATATGCTTGCAATAAAAAGCTTCAATCTCATCTAAAGCTTCACGTAATTGTCGCTGTGATACCTGTATGTAATGTAGTGTCACATCATCACTAGATTTAGCCTCACGATGATTTAGCAGTCTCTTTAGTACAGGATAGGTTACATTAAGACTATTGGCGACAGTGCCAAATGTACGACGTAAATCGTGAGGCGTAATGTGCAAGCCAGCTTTGTCTGATATTGAATGATAACTACCGCTCAAATCTTTAACGTGGTCGCTATTTCTTTTCAAATCACTCGGAAATACCCAACGCTCTCCATTGCTCAATCTATAGCGTTCACTAAGTATGGCTTGAAGTATTTTTCCAGTAGGCATATGGTAATCAGAACCATTTTTAGTAGCTTTAAAAACGATACGAGCAGCGTCAAGGTCTACATCTTCCCATCTTAGTGTCTGCGCTTCATTTAAGCGAACTCCAGCAAACATAAAAAGCAGTAAAAGATCACGAGCATTATTGCTATAAGATGCTTGTTTGAAAGAACTACCGTCACGGTGTTCAATCAAAGTTTTAAAATATACTCCTAAATACTCTTCTTCAACATGACGAGTACGAGGTTTAATTTTGTTCCAATCATTCTTGGCATTCAGTATTCGAATGGGTTGATCCTTTATTATGTACTCCTCATCGTCATCTAAAAAACTATCTTGACAGTAGTTCCATATAGAGCGGAGAGCTCGCATAGTGGCATTCGCTTGAGCTGGACTAGATTTGCTGATTTCCTTATGTTTTTCACTTATCATAGTTTTAGTTATATCGTTTAACGATATATCAAGCCAGTCATCGAGTCGACCAAGTATTTGCTGATCATAAGTTTCAATAGTACGGCTAGCAAGATTTGGCTTCATCGATTTAAAGTAGGTATATGCTTCATTGAGTGTTGGTATATTACAATCTTGAATGTCTTTTAACTTTGGAGTAGCGTGATAACCATCGTAAACATCAAGCCCCTTTTTTATGTTGACCATCATCGTGCTAGCTTTTTCACGAGCTTCAGTCAAAGTGATTAGATGTGTTTCTTCAACTTCGTCACGATAGAGCTTACCATTGATGCGTTTATGAAGCGTGTATCTCTTAGATTGCTTACCTACACGAAGTGCAAAACCCGTTAATACTTCATCCATATAGATGTCTGTACCACTTGAAGCATATGCAACTGAATCGATAAACTTCTTACTAAGCTTAACTTTCATAATTCATCCGTCACGCCGCAGTTATTATATTAATAGCACTATAATACGTGAACATACAGATGTATTAAAGTATCAAGATAGTATCAAAATTTTATTTGACGCTAGTATTACTCGACCAATTTATAAATAATTCACGCAATAAAAAACCCTCACAATCCATAGACTGTAAGGGTTTCGTATAGTGGTACCAGTGGTCGGACTCGAACCGACACGCTTTTAAAGGCAACGGATTTTGAATCCGTCATGTCTACCAATTCCATCACACTGGCATGTTAGAAGATAACGTCTATTGGATAGATATTATCGAATTGGGTTACAGGGTTAACTCTGTATAGGCTGCGTATTATAGCAGCCTTTTTTTCACCGTCAAGAATTATTTACTATAATTTTCAATCAAAGCCAAAAAATGTAGTTTATCCAACAAAAGCGCGCTCAACTGCATAATCCGCTTGGACACCCATACGCGGTGAAACCGTTAAACCGAAATCATCTAAAATCGCTGAGACTTCTGCATTAAAAGGCATACTACCGCATATCATCACGCGATCATCGTCTTTGTTGATAGGGGGTAAGCCAATGTCTTCAAAAAGTTTACCTGACTTCATCAAATCGGTCACACGGCCTTGGTTTTTAAATTCTTCACGAGTCACGGTCGGGTAGTAGATGAATTTTTCGCGGTACCATTCTCCAAAGATTTCGTCATTGGGCAGCTCGTTTTCGAACATCTCACGATAAGCCAAATCCTCTGCATGACGTACGCCATGTACCAAAATGATTTTGTCAAAGCGCTCATAGACTTCAGGGTCACGTGCCAACGCTAAGAATGGCGCTAATCCTGTGCCTGTTGAGAGCATATAAAGGTGTTTGCCGGGTAGTAAGTCATCTAGCACTAGGGTCCCTGTTGGTTTTTTACTGACCAACAATTCATCGCCCACTTTGATGTGCTGCAAGCGTGACGTCAGTGGACCATCTGGCACTTTGATAGAAAAGAATTCCAAATGGTCTTCGTAATTAGGGCTAGCAATTGAGTAAGCGCGCAACAATGGCCTGCCATCGACAACGATTCCAATCATCGCAAACTCGCCATTACGAAAACGTAAGCCGTCGTCACGAGTGGTTTTGATGCTAAATAGAGAGTCATTCCAATGATGAACCTCTGTGACCGTTTCGGTGCGAAGTTTTGACATAAAGTCCTCGTTAATAAGTTGCTAACTGTAACGTTAAGTTAAATATGTGTAAAATCAATAGTTTCAATGACAAATAAAAATTATAACGCCGTATCTGGAGCCTGATGGTTGTCTAAATAGTTGTTGTTAACACATCAGTTTTGCCAGAGTTTGGGCACGGTAGATAGTCTGTAATCAAAAATTTCAAATGCTATTCTAACATTTTGTCGGATGTTATGAGTACGTATAGATGCCTACAAAGTCTACAGAAACGTACGAGAGTCTACGAGCTTAAACGGCTGTCATTGAATGGCTCGCTCATAATAACAAACTTTAAAATAAAAATCCGTCCAGCAGTGACGATGGGGCATGATAAAATGGAATATCGTTAGCGAATAATTTTGTAAGATTGGGCATATCAGTTTAACAGTAGCAGTTTGTCACGCAGGGAGACAGTGTATGTGGGGTGAAAAGGTGTCCCAAGATGAGAGTCATCGTGCGCCAATTATTGGCTACCATCGTGCGCCGCTATCACAAAAGTTTGGTGCGCCAAGGCAGCCAAATCTGGTCGCGTTGACCAGTGTTATTGAGATGCGAGCGCCTTATGATACGCCAGCGGCTTTCGTTGGTTTGGAGGCGTTTAGTCATATTTGGGTCAGTTGGCAATTTCATCATAACTATCTTGATAAGGGCAATGGCTTGCATAAAGCAGACAGGGAATTTCGCCCGCAAGTACGACCACCAAGACTCGGTGGCAATCAAAAAATAGGCGTGTTCGCCAGTCGAAGTATGTATCGGCCTTCGGCATTAGGACTGTCTGTGGTCAAGCTTGAGCGTGTGGCGGTGGTACAAGGACGTGCGTTGCTTATAATTAGCGGTGCAGATATGATAAATGACACGCCTATTATCGATATCAAACCCTATGTGGCTTATAGTGACGCTATCGCCCAAGCAGAGAGTGGCTTTGCACCCATTGCCCCTGTGTCGTCGGAGGTGACTATCACTGAGTCAGCGTATGCACAATTTATAACGTTGGTTCATACAGGAGAGTCGGGTAGAGGTGATAATAAACCCACTGATACAGAACCTGCTACGGTCGCTGCGCTGCTATACAAGATACAAAACCAATTGAGCCTCTCTGATATCGACGCGATTAAAGCACTCATCGCGCAAGACCCGCGTCCAGCGTATCGCCGTCATGAATTAAAGATGCCATTTATTATGCGCTATAAGTCTGTCGATGTCAGTTTTCAGTTGTTAGAGTCAGGACAGTTACAAATAAGTTCTGTTGTAGCAGTCAGTTTGTAGCGGCAAATGAGCGTCACTAGTACCGCACTCCTCACTATCAGTAACTTATTTACCCGTAATAAAAGAAGAATAATATGTCTGTTCAGAACTATTCAATAGTGATTGATTTGCGTTGGTGCCTAGATGAGCTTTTGGTCGACAAGGTGATTGATCAGCGTGGCTACAATCTAGTGATTACTAGCCGCCGTGATAAGGCACAGCATCCACTGCTGACCATCAGTGAGTTTGGCTTACCGAATGGTCATGCGCCTGATAACAGCGCTGACAATAAATTAACGTTGGCTTGGTTGAATCAATGGTTGGCCGCAAAAGCGGGTATGCCACTTGTTCGTATTGACCCTTTAAAAGTCGATGTTCCAGCCGTGACACAGCTGATGTCCTTTGAGTATGCACGCTTGCAGCATATTTTACCGATTGAGGTGAGCTTAGATGAGGTGGTCATCGGTACAGATCAGCCGTTTTATACGGACTGGCAAGCAAACATTGACAAGTTAATCAAATCTAAAAGCTATCGCACGGTCTATCTTAGTCCTGAACAGATTAATCGCTATCGCCGAGAGTTCTATCAAGTCACGCAAGCGATTGCGGGGGCAAATAGTGTCCATAAACGGGCGGCAGCTGATGTCACCAATGTCGAGGCACTATTGCAGCTGGGTGACAACACCAATCCCGATGCCAATGATCAGCATATCGTCAGAGTCGTTGACTGGTTACTACAATATGCCTTTGAACAGCGTGCCAGTGACATTCATCTAGAGCCGCGGCGGGAGACAGGCAAGGTACGTTTTCGCATAGATGGTGTGCTCCATACCGTCTACGAGATGCCACTGGCGATTATCGTGGCGGTCACGGCGCGTATTAAAATCTTAGGGCGGCTCAATGTCGCAGAAAAACGCAAACCGCAGGATGGTCGTCTAAAAACCCGTACCCCAAAAGGGCTGGAGACTGAGCTACGTCTCTCTACCATGCCGACTGCTTTCGGTGAAAAGTTGGTCATGCGCGTGTTTGATCCTGAGGTGCTGGTGCGCTCGTTTGCTCAGCTCGGCCTATCTGGTAAACAGCTGGAAACGTGGCATGAATTAACGGCGCATCCAAACGGTATTGTTTTGGTCACAGGACCAACTGGCTCAGGTAAAACCACCACCCTATATAGTACGCTCAAGCAGCTCGCCACTGAGCAAGTCAATGTCTGTACGATCGAAGATCCGATTGAGATGATTGAGCCGGCGTTTAATCAAATGCAGGTCAACCCAGGCGTCGATTTGTATTTTTCTGATGGTATCCGCTCATTAATGCGTCAAGACCCGGATATCATTATGGTGGGTGAGATTCGTGATGCCGAAACGGCAAACATGGCAGTGCAAGCCTCCCTTACAGGGCATTTGGTGCTCTCGACTTTGCACACCAATGACGCCCCAAGCTCCCTCACTCGTCTACACGATTTGGGCATCCAGCCTTTTTTGACCTCAGCGACGATATTGGGTGTGATGGCACAGCGCTTATTACGGACGTTATGTCCGCACTGTAAGCAAGCGGTGGATGTGACGCGAGATAGTGAGATAGCGATTCAATGGCAAGAGCTGGTACAGCCTTGGCGTGCGCCAGTGCCAGCACAGATCTATACGGCGCAAGGTTGTGAGCGCTGTCGCCATACCGGTTATCAGGGCCGTGTTGGCCTATATGAAATCATGCCGTTATCCAACGAATTAAAAAAGTTGGTTGCCGCCGATGCAAATTTAGACGTACTCAAGCAGCAAGCGTACCGCGAAGGGGTACAGCCATTACGCTTATCAGGTGCAAAGCGTGTTAGTGAAGGGCTGACGACCATAGAAGAGGTGATGCGTGTCGTGCCGCTGCACTGATGTCAAGTATTTATAAATCGGTATGATAAGTAAGTGACTTTTACCTGACTTGAAAACTGCTGTCTTTAGAGCAATAAACACCCATACAACTTTGAATTTTGACCTAACTTTTTTATTTATAATTTTTATTAATGAGAGTTTTTATGTTTACTGATAGTCATTGCCATCTGAACCGTTTAGATTTGACGAAGTATGACGGCCAATTGTCTGGCGCGATTGACGCTATGAAAGCCGCTAACGTCACCCGTGCGATGGCGATTATGTGTGATTTTGCTGAGTATGATGATATTGCCAACATTGTACGCACTTATGGTGATGAGAGGCTAAATTTAGGGATGAGTGTGGGTATCCATCCTTGTGAAGATATTCAGGTCTTACAATCAGCGACCATCGAGCGGCTGATAGAAACGGCCAGTGCTGATCATGTATGGGCAATAGGGGAGACGGGTCTGGATTATTATTGGTCAACTGAGAATAAAAAAGAACAACAAGCCAGTCTTGCCCGTCATATTCACGCGAGCCAAAGTCTAAAAAAGCCACTCGTGATCCACATGCGTGATGCCAAAGAAGACACCATTGATATCTTAAAAAGTGAGGGCGCTGAACATGGCATTATTCACTGCTTTACCGAAGATTGGGAGACAGCGAAACGCGCCTTAGACTTAGGGTTTTATATCTCTTTCTCGGGTATTGTCAGCTTTAAGAGTGCGCAAATGATCCAAGATGCCGCTCAAAAAATGCCCAGAGATAGAATGCTGATCGAAACGGATAGCCCTTATTTAGCACCTGTGCCTAAACGTGGTAGACCTAATGAGCCGGCTTACGTACCCTACGTGGCAGCTTATCTCGCAGACATGTATGGCTGTAGTAGCAAGGAGATAGGCGCTTTGACTGCAAAAAACTTTGAAAATTTACTGGCACAGTACCACTAAAATGGGTATGCTATGACCACTCAGTCATTTATGAAATCACCATATGGTTTGCGCGCTATATCGTTAAATACCAAGCGTAATCATATAATTATCTATGACTATTTAGCAAACATAAGCATATTCTCATTGTCGTCCTCGAGCAGTCTTTGTATAGCCTCATACTTTTTGCCGACGTACTAGTGTAAACAATGGTCATATGCTTAATCTTGTCAGGTTTTAGGAGAGATTATGAGTCGTCAGCATCAGTTCAAGGCACGAGAAGAAAATATCTTAGCGATGGCAGAGCAACTGCTACTTGAGTCAGGCGATGGTGATATCACTTTAGACAGTTTGGCAGACCAGCTTGATTTGGCTAAAGGCACACTGTACAAGCATTTCTCCAGTAAAGATGAGCTCTATTTGCGCATTATCATTCGTTATGAAGAGCAGTTGTTCGAGATCAATCGCATTGATGATTGCCCGTCGGCAGGCGTGGCCCGCATGATTTTTCAACAGCTGTTTAACCCACAAAAAGCCATGCTGCTTAACCAAATCGAAGAGCGTTTGGCGGCATCAGTGACGGGTCTTAATCGCTTATTTGGTGAGCTTTACGATATACGCCGCCAGCGCATGAAGCGTTTGATTGATATTATCAGTGCTTATTTAAAAGATGAAAATAGTAACCTAAGTACTCGTGATTATTTATCTTCCATTTGGGCAATGGGTCAAGGCGGTGCGGGGTTATTAAATTCAAGCTTTTATCAGCGTTATTTGGGCCGCCGTGATACCTTGCGTTACGCGTTTGTCCAGCAAATGCTTGAGCTCCCCAGCCATTATCCTGCCGATGAGGATGGGGTGATGGATGAAGATATGCAAGAGCTGGTAGAACAAATCGATACCGAGTCAGAAGAGCATCGCAATACCAATTACTAGCTTGCCTGTGACTCTTTCGTAGCTCAATATACTACCGTAAGCGTTTCGTGTTGCAATATTCTATAGTGCAGCACGAGCAACCCTATCTGTTCAGTATTTTAAAAATAGTGATGTCACTTTATACACGATAACCTAATGATAAGCTTATAGGTGCCATATGCCGGTCACTGTCAAGACTCAGTCCAGCTCAGCGGCCACTTGCCATTTAAGCATCAACCCGCAACATTCTGCCTATCATAAAACAGAGTTCAGTCTGCTTCCTCGTCATTGTCGCAGTGACTACTCGCCGTTAAAAAATTCTCAGATTTTCTCTGCTAAACCATTAAGCCTTTGTCGATCGCAAACGGGTTTTACTCTCGTTGAAATCGTGGTGGTGGTGGTTATTCTATCTATATTTGCTGGCATGATGAGTTTGTCGGTCGGTAGCAGTGAATCCCGCAAAAACCGTGCTTTTTATGAGCACTTTACCGACTCATTAAGTTACGTTCGTCTGTTATCAGCTGAGCGTATGCAGCCCATGGGGCTAGTTTTACAAGCGGATAAAGAAGGTCAGGTAAACCCTGTGATTGTCACCTTATCAAATCCTTATGTCGCTTATCAAAGCGCTGACATCACATCGAGTAGTGTAGACAGCCGTCCCAAAAATGCCATGGAGTTGTCTACCGATTTGAATGCTATGTCAGGGGCTATGAGCGACCAACCGCCAACCCCGAGTTGGGAGAGTGAACCAGAAGTCAGCTTGCCTGAACTGCCTGCTGGGGTCAGCTTAAGGATTCAAAGCTTAGAGTCTGGTAACTTATCAATTTCTGGACAAAAACAAACACTACAGCCGTGGTTTGCCAACCAAGCAGTACCACAGGTCCTATGGTTTGGTACTGGGCAAGCGACTCCCGTCACCATTGAAGTGCTGCATGATTCGCGTTTGGTGGGTGAGGTGATTACGATTATGCCCGATGGTAGTATGATGATCGGACAGGGGGTATAGTTGATGGCTATCTTTTCCAAGTCGCTTACTATGCCTACCTACTCTCAGTTTAAGCGTGAGCGTGGCTTTACCTTGATTGAGGTGATGGTTGCTTTGGCCATTTTGGCAGTGGTTGCCGTGGCGGCCAGTCGGGCCAGTAGCGCCTACCTGCACTCAGTCGATGTATTGCGCACCCGCACGCTGGCGCACTTTGTCGCACAAAACGCGGCGTCTGATTTGCGTATTCAAAAGACGTGGCTGACCGCAAGTCGTACTCAGACTGTCAATGCCCAAGGTCGTGATTGGCAAGTGGTTATGACAGTGGGTGAGGCCATGACACCTGCCTTAAAACAAGTGAATATCGCTGTTGCTCCCATTATTGATGGACAAACGCGTAGTGCTGTGACAGACATTGATGTGATGTTAAGCAGCGCTGAGCAAGAGGTTGGCAGTTTGGATTTGGCTGGTTTAAACCCAAATGGTCGTGTGCCATGAGTCAGCGCGGCTTTACCTTACTTGAGCTGATGGTTGCCATGGCAATATTTGCGATGCTGGCGGTGGCGGGTTGGCAAGTATTTGACAGTGTCAACCGTGCTCGTGAACGGGCGCAGTTCCATGCGGATAATTTGGCAGTATTGCAATACGCTTATCTACAGCTACAGCAAGATATGGGGCAAATCATTCCTTATCAAGCGATCAATGTCCAACAAGATAGCATCAGCAGCAATGATGGTAACCAAGCAAGTAACATCCAGCCTGAGCCTTTTATGCGCTTAGATGGCGAGCAGGTCAGCTTTGTACGCTTTGCCGATCCTGATCCGCGCTATCAAAGCAGCACTAGTGTGCAGCATGTCGAATACGTTTTTGTAGATGAGCGCTTAATACGCCGTCAATACACCAGCCTGGATGGTGGGCGTGATAGCGTCAGCTTAGACAGTGTGTTGCTAGAAGGCGTCACCGCAGGCCGTTGGCAAGCGTATTTACCAGAGCTGAGCAGCACATTCCCCAACGAAGACGGCAGTAGTGTCGGTACAAATGTAACCTCTGAACAACCAGCTGATACAGTAGACATGCATCCTGAAGTGGCTTTACTGCCAAAAGGTATTGCCGTTAGTTTTACTTATCAAGACATGCCAATTACTTGGCAGTGGGCGCTCGCGCCGCAGTCGTTACCCCAGAGCAGTCGTCAAAACGTTCCTAATAAAAACAGCAACAACAATGGCAATGATGGTAGCGAGGCAGGTAGCGGCGATGAGGAAACCAGTAATTGAAAAGGCAGTATTGAAAATGGTTTATTGGCTCAATAATGAAGGCAATTTATGTCAATGACAGCCCATTCTCAGCGCGGGGTAGCGCTGCTCACTATCTTGCTATTAGTAGTCAGTATTACGGTGGTCGCAGGGGCGATGCTTGCCAGCCAAAAGATTGCTATTAGGCGTAGCGGCTTATTGTTTGACCAAAACCAGTTATTACAAGACATTCATGCAGGTCAGCAATTGGCCCTCACGGTGATTCGTGCTGACGATAAGCTAAATGATACCGACAGCGAGCAGGATATTTGGGCACAACCCATTCCACCTTATACCTTAGGCACGCATAGCATCAGCGTCGAGTTACGTGATGAAGCCAGTCGGTTTAATATCAACAACTTATATCAGAAGGGAGCGGTAGATACAGCCGCTTTAGCACTCTTTCAAAGACTGCTGACACAATTGAACTTAGAGCCTGACATTGCCATCGCGGTACTTGACTATCAAGACACAGACAGCGACGTGTATCAAGACGGTGGTAACGAAAGTACAGTCTACTCTCAGCAATCGAGTGCGACAGTCAATAATACGTTGCCAAATCAGCCCTTTGTTAGTGTTGATCAGCTGCAAGCGGTTCGAGGCGTCAATACTGACGTGCTAGCGACACTACGCCCTTATATCACGGCGGCTCCCTACTTTGTACCGGTTAATATTAATACAGCCAGTCCTGTTTTATTGGCTGCACTGGTAGACGGCGGCAATAGTGAGCAGATGCAAGGACTGGTCGACATGCGGACGCAGCGGGCGTTAGAGTCTATTGATGCTGTGTGGCAATTGCCAAATTTGAGCGGTTTAAACGAAGAACAACGAGCCGCACTAGCGCCACTATTAGCCGTTGACAGTCAGGCTTTTATGACGCTTATTACGGTTACTGATAATGCAACGGTCGGGCAGGCAAAACATCGCTATGCCACTGTATTAATGAGTAAAACGGCGAATGATGCCGAAGGTAGTAGCAACGCGAATAACAACAGCTCAAATGCCAATAACGCCAATAACAATATCCCTAACAGTCTCCCTAACGGTGCCAACTATAACGGCGACAGCAAAAAAACCAAGCAAATCGACGTAGTGGCACAGCGGCTATGGGCTTTTCGGCCCAGTTTTTAATCACTCTCCTAAAACGAGTGATCAATCCTTTAAAAGGGTTTCCTCACTGGACTTCCAATTGTAAGCGCCATAAAAAAGCATCTGTGCTTGGCGGGTACAGTTGTGTAGCATCGTCTGTTTATTCTCTTCAATCTCATTCAAATCGATTTCATCATCATGGTCTTCAGTATAGGTCAACTCTAACCAATCGATGATCCAAGAAAAGAACATATTTACGCCAGCCTCAGCCAACAGACGGCGGTCATAGTCATTGATGTGCGTAAACGCTGGCTGTAGCGCGAGATCTTCCGCTAAGCTGTGGGCGTGCTTTTTGACCAGCTCATTAATGGCCTTTCGCACGGCGTCTGAGCCGCCATAACGTTCACTGACTAAAAACTGCCAGTAGTAAGGCTGATCACTGACCATATACAAAAAGAGTTGGATACTCTTAGCGATTTGGCGATCAAAACTACGTTTACGGCCAATCTGTAAGCTATCGCTTAATATGGCTAAGGTGCCTCCTAGCTCTTCTACCACCAAGGCTCGTCCAAGCGACTCCATATCATCGAAATGCCGATAAAACGCAGTCGGCACAACGCCCACCTCACGTGTTACCTGTCTGAGGCTGATGGAGCTAAAAGACTGCCCTGTCATACATAAATCCAGCACAGCATTAAAAAACGCGTGCCGAGTTTGAAGTTTTTTTTGTTCGCGACTGCTCATAATATTTCAAAATTATCCGATAGGGGTTTATGATACTCATTTCAGCGCGTAAATACGACTGAAATACGCCACATATGTTAATTTATTAAACCATCGTGCCCCAGTGACCTTGTAACTCTTGCGCCAACCGATAAGCCTCATGATCATTCATGCCGGTAATAAAGTCTAAGATATTCAAAATATTGTGATAAGTATTGTCTGATAGTTCGCGGCGATGTTCGTCAAAATGTGGCTGTAGTAACTTTAGTAAGCGTTGCTGTTCAAAGGACATAGGTAATGACGTGAGTGTGGCTTGAGTGCCAGTCCAAGCGAGTGGCATAAAGGCATCTAGCAGACGGTGCAAACATTGATTGGCCATCAGCTCCATTCTTACCTTGCTTGGGTGGTTAAATATTTGCTCACGTGCTAGTTGTTTGGCTTGGTGAATGCCGTTTTGTACGCTAGTGTCACAATGGGCAAACAAGCTACCGTTCAGTTTTCCAGCGAGCATAGCATCGTTATTAGCCACGAAAGCATCAGTAACTGTATTGACCAAACGCATCATGGCACGTGCTCGCAATGACGCCAAACTTTGCCTAACGGACATGTGGGCGGGCAGCTGGATATTGCTAGGACGCTCGCCAATCAGCTCATAAAATATACTGGCCACATCCTCATAGGTTAAAATATTTAAATTGATGCCATCCTCTAAATCTATCAAAGCGTAGCAGATATCGTCTGCCGCTTCCAGCAAGTAAGCCAACGGATGACGGGCAAAGCCATCGTGTTGCTCTGAGCGCGGTAAGTGCAGGCACGCTGCCAACTCTTCTAATTGTGAGGCTTCACTATCGAAACAGCCAAATTTCTGCACGTTACTGTTGATACTATGATTACTGACATCGTTGCTGTGAGACGCTAGCCACGGGTATTTCATAAAGGCACCCAAGGTTGCACAGGTTAGCCGCATACCGCCTTTATCAGGATGGTGCTCATTGCGCGCTAATAGCCGAAACCCCTGAGCATTGCCTTCGTATGCCAGTAGATCCAACTGTTCATTAAGGGTCAGGTTTTGCAACCTAGCTTGAGGAACAGGTTGCCTAAACCAGTCGCGAATGGCGTATTCTCCGGCATGGCCAAAGGGTGGGTTGCCAATATCATGAGCGAGGCACGCTGCTTGTACAATCACCCCGACATCGGCTGGCGAGACCCCGCTGGGTAGACCGCTACCTAACGTGTCATGGAGCTTTTCTGCTGACATCATCCCTAAAGAGCGGCCAATACAAGACACTTCAAGAGAGTGGGTCAAGCGAGTATGAATACCAAGCTGATTGGTCAATGGATGGACTTGCGTTTTTTGATTAAGCTGGCGAAAGGAGTGAGAAAAGACCAATCTGTCATAGTCTTTATGAAAGTGCGAACGCGCCGTTTCACCTGTTTTGGGTTCTTTGGATGAGCCGAGCCGTTGGGCGCTGAGTAAGTGCGACCACTGTGTGGTGGCAGATGAGAGAGATAGGTGGTTAGACATTATTATTGTGATCCCAATGATGAGCCGATAGTATTTGTTATATTGCTTCTTAGCATAGCAAAATAGTCGCGTCGGTTCATCTGTTGCCGCCGCCTGTTTTTGGTTAGGCAACGGCACTCTTTTTGAGATAAATGTTGGAGATAAGAGGGAGTCGCTTAAGCAGTCATTAAGCCGTATTAGCTGTCCGTTTCTTGACAATCGAATAGTACGGTTTCAGCATCTTTAGCCACACTGCCGTCCAGTGTTTTATTGCTCAATATCGCTCTAGTCGTGTCAGCATTCACTTGCCATCTCATCCCAGCATCATTAGTGATGCCAATATCGGTTTCATACACTGCACCAGCACGGTCGGTTTGAGGTAGCGTCATTGCTGTCAGATCGTACTCAATACCATCGATCAATAGGTGTGCGCTGGTAGCAGATTGGGCATTATCTTCGGGGTCATAATGCGCTTTAATTGTCTGTTCAGGCTGGCACGCGTAAGTGGTCATGTCTGTTGCGTCATGATTGTGCCCCTCATGATTGCCTTCATGACCGTGTTCTCCGTGACTGTGTTCACCGTGACTGTGTGCGTGTTCCTCATGACTGTGCTCATCGTGGTCTGCATGCGCGTCGTGCGTGTGTTCATCATGTGAGGCCTCAGCAATTGAGTCAGGCGCTACAGCAGCGCTACTTGGTTTTGGCTCATCAGCTTGTTGTTGGCAGCCTGCACTTACTATGAGAAAAGACAAACAAAGCAGAGCGGTCGTGGAATGAGTGCGGGAAAGTGCTAGCATGAAAAATGGCCTTGTAAAAGCAAACGTAGAATAGGGCAAACATAAGAATTTTAAAAGTTATGTTATAATATAACATATTAGCCATAAAAAAAACCAATATAGATGGCTCTATATTGGTTTTTTACTTCAGGATACAGCGTTATTACACGTTAAATCTAAAGTGCATCACATCGCCGTCTTGTACGATATAAGTTTTGCCTTCTAGGCGTGATTTACCAGCGGCTGCCGCCCCTTTTTCACCGCCATGTTCGATAAAGTCGTCATAAGCAATCACTTCAGCACGAATGAAGCCACGCTCAAAATCCGTGTGAATCACGCCAGCTGCTTGCGGCGCTGTGGCACCAACGGCGACTGTCCAAGCGCGTACTTCTTTCACGCCTGCTGTGAAATAAGTCTGCATATCAAGTAAATCATAACCACCGCGAATCACTTGATCAAGACCGGCCTCGAGCATATCCATCTCAGCCAAAAAGTCTTTTTTATCATCTTCATCAAGCTGCGCGATTTCAGACTCGATTTGGTTGCATAGGGCGATGACGATAGAGTCTTCACCAGTCGCATAATCGCGGACCGCATCGAGGTATGGATTGTTTTCAAAGCCGTCCTCAGAGACGTTAGCAATGTACATGGTTGGCTTTAGCGTGATTAGACCATAGCTTCTAATCAGTTTTTTCTCATCGGCGTCTAAGTTAGCAGCGCGAGCAGCTTTACCTTCAGCCAGTAATGGTTCGATCTTTTTGAACACTTCCAGCATGGCCTGTGCGTCTTTATCGCCGCCTTTGGCTTTTTTGGTCAAGTTAAAGACAGCGCGCTCGACGGCTTCTAAGTCAGCGAGTGCCAGCTCAGTGTTGATGGTTTCGATATCATCAATAGGACTGACGCGGCCATCGACGTGTACCACGTTGTCATCATCAAAGCAGCGTACCACGTGGGCAATCGCATCGGTCTCACGGATATTGGCCAAGAACTGGTTGCCCATACCTTCGCCTTTTGATGCGCCTGCAACCAAACCTGCGATGTCAACGAATTCCATCGTCGTTGGAAGTACGCGCTCAGGATTGACGATATCAGCCAACTTCTTTAGACGTGGGTCAGGTACTGGTACGATACCCGTATTGGGATCTTTGGTACAAAATGGAAAGTTTTCAGCGGCAATTCCCGCTTTGGTCAAAGCATTAAACAAGGTGGATTTACCCACGTTTGGTAGGCCGACGATGCCGCAATTAAAACCCATAGTGTTCTCTCAATGTATTAATAAAATCAGTTGGTATTCAGACAGTATAAGACCTGACACTTAGTCAGTATAAAACGCAGTCAAATAGTAAATCAAAATTGGGCGTATTGTAGCAAATTTAACCCAATATGGGTGAGGTTGTTGCGTTAGAAGTTTGGATTTCCAATACTCAGTAGCAGTGAGGTTTAGTATGCTCATAAAAAGTTATTGGGTCTCAAAACGGCTTCTGCTATCAGCGTGTGTTGTCTGATAGAGTGTCTCTTGTTACTCATTCTCAAACCTCAATAATTCATCAAATTGGTTAGAAAATGAATGCTCAACCCTCTGTTTATTCCTTTTGAAAATACCTAGTTTGAAAATTCATAGCCAAAAGTTTTTAATAGTAAAAATATTTATTAGATAAGGGTTTAATATTTAGCCCAATACGTTACTATTACCACCTTATCTGTTAGACCCTCATATTTGACACTCTGTATTAATACCATAAGAAAAGGACAGGTTATGCGCTATGAAGTTATCGTTATCGGTGCAGGTATGGTTGGCACCTCAATTGCGTGGCATCTACAAAAAAACCACTCAAAAGTGTTACTGTTAGATAAGAAGTTGCCCGGGTCGGAGACCTCATATGGCAATGCAGGATTGATTCAGCGCGAAGCCATTCATACGCATCCTTTTCCTCGTCAGCTGACTGAAATGATCAGAGTGTTGCCAAACCAAGGCACTGATATCCGCTATCGCATACCGGCAATTTTGCGTTATCACCAAGCGCTGCTCCAGTACTGGAAGTACTCTACACCCGCGTCAGTCAAAAAAATCGAATCTGAGTGGCAGACGCTGATCGCGCATTGTACCAGTGAGCACCAAACCATGATTAGCGCCTCTGGTGCTGATGAGCTAATTACTCGTGATGGCTGGTTACAACTGCATCGCTCAGAAGAGACGTTTAAAGAGGCTCAAGCGTCAGCCATTGATGCTCGTAATCAAGGGGTTGAACATAACGTATTAAATATTGCAGCGCTAAAAGCAATGGAGCCGAGCGCCAATTTTGAGGGCTTTGTTGGTGCAATCCATTGGTTGAACTCATGGCAAGTATCAAACCCAAGCTCGCTTGTAAAAGCCTATGCAAAGAACTTTCAAGACATGCAGGGCACCATTAAAGAAAGCGATGTAAAAGAAATCGTCCAAGATAGCGAAGGCTGGAAAATAATCACTGATAACGAGACTTATTATAGCGATAAGTTGGTCATCGCAGCAGGCCCGTGGTCCAATGATTTGATCAAACCGCTTGGCTATAATTTGCCACTGTTCCCAATGCGTGGCTATCATCAGCACTTTAAAGTGACGGATAAAAATACGATCAAGCACAGTATGTTTGATATGGACAAAGGCTTCGTCATGGGCCCGATGCAGCAGGGCATCCGTATCACGACGGGTGCTGAAATGACCACGATGGACGCACCGAAAAACTTCGGGCAACTAAAAACCGTCTTAAAATTTGCGAGAAAGATCTTGCCGTTAGAAGACGCAGTAGAAAGTGAAGCGTGGGCAGGATCGCGTCCTTGTATGCCGGACATGAAACCCGTGATTGGCCCTGCTGATAAGCATGACAAATTATGGTTTGCCTTTGGTCACAGCCATCAAGGCTTTACGTTGGGGCCAATGACAGGTCGTCTGGTTGAAGAAATGATTCATGATAAGCCTGCATTGGTCGATCTTGCCCCGTTTAGCGCCCAGCGTTTTTCTAACTAAAAGCAATTTGACTGGCTAAGTATAGATTTAAATTCATAAATGAAAGGGATATGACATGATAAAGAAGCTACATAGCAATCAACGTATGAGTAAAACTGTAATTCACAACCAGACTATTTATTTATGTGGTCAGGTAGGTAATGCAGAAGACGATATCAAAGCGCAAACATTGACTTGTTTGGAAAAGATCCAAACGTTGCTAGAAGAAGTGGGTAGCGACAAATCCAAGCTGTTGTCAGTGACAGTTTGGATAAAAAATATGGCAGACTTTGCGGCTATGAATGAAGTCTATGATAAATGGTTTGAAGGCGTGCAGCCACCAGCGCGTGCGTGCGGCGAGTCTGCATTGGCACGTCCTGAGTTATTGGTTGAGATGATCGCCATCGCTGCTGAATAATAGACCCATTTTAATGCCTGTATAAAGTAAAAAAGGACATGATAAAGATATCGTGTCCTTTTTTACGCTTGGCTTAGTAGGCGCCTTCGCTGTAGATAAGCTCGTAGCTGTGGCTATATATCTCAACGATATTGCCGAACGGGTCTTCCATATAAATCATACGATACGGTTTTTCACCAGGATAGTAGTAGCGTGGTTTTTCCATACGTTTTTTGCCACCTGCTGCCACTATACGCTCAGCGAGCGCTTCAACATTTGGATCTTGCACACAGAAGTGAAAGATGCCTGTTTTCCAGTATTCAAAGTTGTTCTCAGGGTTTTCTTGATTTTTGAATTCAAAAATCTCCACACCGATACGGTCACCAGTAGAGAGGTGAGCGATACGGAAACTGCCCCAACCTGAACCGAATACTTCAGTACACATCTCACCAATCGGGCTGTCATCTTCAACAATCTCAGTTGGCTCCATGATGGTGTACCAACCCATCACGTCAGTATAAAATTTTACGGCGGCCTCCAAGTCAGGGACTGAAAGACCGATGTGCGAAAAGCTTCTTGGATAAACGTTGTTCATTGCTTGTGCTCCTATTGGCTGTACGCTTATTTAAGGTGAGATCAGTGTACAAACGCACAGTCATTATGTAAAATTATCAAATATTATATAAATAAGTATAAATTTTAATGATAAATATCACATGGTTACGCACTTTTTGTACGCTCGTTGACGTTGGGCACTTTACTCGTACAGCTGGACGTCTATACATGACACAGTCTGGCGTGAGCCAGCACGTGCGTAAACTAGAGGAGCAGTTGGATACAGAACTACTGATTCGTCAAGGCAAGCTGTTTTCATTGACCAACGCAGGTGAGCAGCTCTATCGGGAAGGGGGTGAGATACTGCAGCGCTTATCAAATCTGCAGCAGCGTATCGGCGAGGATCCCCCTTATGCAGGGCTCGTGCGCTTAATGTCGCCTGGTAGTGTGGGGCTCAAGCTATTTCCGCAGCTTTTGACGTTACAGCAGCAGCATCCAAAGCTAGTGATTGATTATCGCTTTGCCCCAAATTCTGATATAGAGCGAGCGCTGGCCAATCATGAGATTGATCTTGGTTTTATGACAAATGTCTCAGATGATGAGACGGTTAGTTGCAAGCCTATGGCGCAAGAAGCATTGATACTGGTGACACCTGCCACTACGTTAGAGCCAAGCTGGGAGAAGCTCACAGAGCTTGGTTTTATTGATCATCCAGACGGTGCCCATCATGCGGGTATGTTATTGACTGCCAATTATGATGAATTTCAGCATATCAATGACTTTGACAAAAAAGGCTTTTCTAATCAGATTGGTTTGATTTTAGAGCCAGTTGGTAGGGGCATAGGCTTTACCGTCTTGCCAGCACATGCTGTGGCGGCTTATCAAAAACCTGAGCTGATCAAAAGCCATCATTTGCCAGTTGCCGTGAGCGAGACGCTATACCTTGCGGTCAGACGACAGCATGCACTCTCTAACAGAATGCACACGGTCATTGATGAAGTAAAAAAATGGCTATAGCAGTGTTGAAGTAAAGGTTCAATGTAGAGCTATCAACGGTATGCAATGGCTCTACATTTGATAGACTACTATTATTTCAAGTTTTGCCCAAGTTTGATACTTGCGGCGATGTTAACAGCAGTCGTCTCTATATTGTGATAAGCCGTGCGGAGCACATTATCAATCGAGTCGATCTTTTGGATACTCGGCATAATGACATCGAATTGATTGGTCTGAGTAGGTTTTAGTCCATCCACGCTACCGCAAATCGCAATAACTGGCGTATGAGTGGCTTTGGCGAGCTGACTGATGCCGCCCGCCACTTTGCCCATTGCGGTTTGCACATCAAGCTTACCTTCGCCTGTGATCACCAGGTCCGCATCAGCAATATGCTCTGATAAGCTGGCAACCTCGGCGACCGTATCAAAACCTGATTTCAACTGGGCATTGCAAAAGCTCATCAAGGCATAGCCAAGGCCACCTGCTGCTCCAGCCCCCGCTACTTCCTGACATTCTGGATAGCCATGCTGAGCACATGTGGCGGCAAAGTGGCTTAACGCCTTGTCTAAGTCAGCGACTTGTTGTGGACAAGCGCCCTTTTGAGGACCAAATACTGCGCTCGCCCCTAGAAGGCCACACAGTGGATTGGTCACATCACAAGCCACTTCAAACACGGTCTCTCGCACCTTTGTATGAAGGTTTGTACTATCTAATCGGTGTAAGCTGGCAAGCGCGCCGCCGCCGTGGGTGAGTAGGCTGTCATTCACATCGTGGAACGTCATACCTAACGCCATTAGCATGCCTAGACCAGCATCATTGGTTGCGCTACCGCCCAGACCGATGATGATGCGTTTGACCCCTTCACCTAAAGCATCTGCAATAAGCTCACCCACACCATAACTGCTAGCAACGACAGGATTACGCTCTGCCTCTGTTAACAGATGTAAGCCGCAGGCTTGGGCGATTTCAATGACCGCCGTGGCATCAGGTAACAGCAAGTATTTTGCGGTAATTGGTCTCATTAAGGGATCGTGAACGCTCACTTCTTTCCAGCGTCCACCCAACACATAAGACAAAACCGCAGAAGTACCTTCGCCGCCATCCGCCATGGGTAATAACGTATAGTCAGCGTTTGGAAACACCTGACTAAATCCAGACTGGATAGCATGGCACACATCTAATGCCTCTAAGCTTTCTTTAAACGAGTCGGGAGCGATTAAAATTTTCATGAAATTCTCTTTGAATATTGCCGCTAATACGTTAAATAAATACCAAGGTTAATAACCAGATAAACATGATACTGGTCACGCCTTGAATACCAGTAGCCATTGAATGGGCTTTGTAAGCCTGTGC
Organism: Psychrobacter namhaensis; assembly: GCF_016107545.1. GTDB lineage: Bacteria > Pseudomonadota > Gammaproteobacteria > Pseudomonadales > Moraxellaceae > Psychrobacter > Psychrobacter namhaensis. The sequence goes on along the minus strand of NZ_JABASS010000003.1, from coordinate 102,713 downwards.
CACACTCATGCGACTAAACTGGCTAACAATCCAAAAAAAGCTGTCATTGGCGTGAGAGATCGTCATTGCGCCCGCACCAATGGCCATGACACAAAACACGCGGCCAAGCTCACTGTCGAGACCAATTTGATCCAATAGTGGGGCAACCATGGCCGAGGTAGTAACCAAAGCGACTGTGGTCGAGCCTTGCGCGGTTTTTAAAGCGGCTGAGACAATAAACGGCATAAAAATACCCAGTCCTAATGCCGATAGAGTCGTGCCCAAATAATCCCCAATCGGAGTGACTTTTAGCATGGCACCAAATGCCCCACCAGCACCAGTAATCAATAGGATGGGAGCGGCTACCACCAAACCTTGTGAGATACTGTCACTAATCTGCTGCGTTTTTTGATCCGTATTAATGAGTAAAAACGACAGAAATAAACCAATAAGCAGCGCGGTGAGAGGGTTGCCAATAAACACCAAGATGTCTGTCACTATACCGCTGCCGAATGGCGTGCTTGGAAAATTAGCAACGGAAGATAGGCAGATTAAGACGATCGGTACGATAATGGGTAAAAACGCCATCGTTGCTGACGGCATGTGGCTATAGTCGTCGCGGGTTTTCATGTTTTCAGGTAGTGTCGCGGCTGGCGCGTCCATCGCATCTATATTGTCGGGAGTGGCATTCAAGAAGCGGTTCGACCACCACCAGCCTGCCAACACTGCCACAGCCGTCACCACCACACCCACCATGATGACCAAGCCTAAATTTGTCTCTAATCCCAAGTTCCCTGCTGCTGCAATCGGTCCTGGGGTCGGTGGTACAAAGGTATGAGTGGCATACAAACCCGTTGCTAAGGCAATACTCATCGCCACACTAGACACGCGTAAACGCTCGGCTAAAGACTCCTTTAAAGAGTTTAAAATGATGTAACCAGAGTCACAGAACACAGGTACTGACACCACGGCACCAACAATGGACATGGTCAAAGTAGGGAAGCGTGGTCCCAATACTTTGATGACCGTTTCTGCCATCACAATGGCGGCACCTGTTTTTTCAAGAATCAAACCGATAATAGTACCAAATACAATCACCAAACCAATGTAACCTAAGATACCACCAAAGCCATCAGAGATCGTTTTAGCGACAGTGTTAAGAGGTACTTGGTAAAATAAGGCCACCAAAAAGGCTGATAATATCAATACTAAAAAAGGATGCCACTTTAACTTTGCTGTGGCGAAAATAATAAAAAGAATGGTCAGCACAAGCCAAAATACGATCATTACTGTCTCTATATAATTGATATCTTAGTGAATTATTCATGCCATTATTACTTAGCTTAGCATCAATAATGATAGGGAATTTTAAAGGGGCATATTCTATCGTAAATACGCGCTGCTAGGAAACCTATTCGGCCCAGATATGACTTTATTAATGGCAAAAACCACACACTCTGCTAGTATGTGGTTTTGTTTTACATGTACCAACATCAGGATGCTACCCTTTGATCACATTTACTGCGCCCACTATCGCCACTATAGAGAATAACGAACGACGTCAACAGCTCCAGCAAATTCTAGACCTAAAAACCAAACCACTTGGTGCCCTTGGACGGTTAGAGGCGCTGGCATTGCAATTGGGGATGATTCAAGGTACCACCAAGCCGCATATTGAGCAGCCACAGATTCGGGTGTTTGCCGCTGATCATGGCTTAACCAAACATGGCACCTCCGCGTATCCGAGTGCGGTGACCGCGCAAATGGTTGAAAACTTTTTGCAAGGTGGGGCGGCGATCAATGTATTGGCGCGCCAACACCAGATTGAGCTAAAAGTAGTCGATGCTGGCGTAGATACGGATTTTGCCCCCCACGCGCAGCTACTGGATTGTAAAGTACGTCATGGGAGTCGCGATGCGCTAACAGAGCCTGCCATGACAGAGGGTGAATGCTTGGCGGCGTTAGAAAACGGTATGAAAGTGGCTAAGGAGGCCCCTGGTAACTTGTTGATCGTTGGAGAGATGGGTATTGGCAACACCTCAGCGGCCAGTTTGTTGTTGGCAAGGTTGGGTGATGTGCCTATTACTGATTGTATTGGTCGTGGCACGGGTCTTGATGATGCAGGGTTGCAGCACAAGCACGATATTTTAACGCAGGTATTGGCGCGTCATAGTGAGGCAACAGCACCGTTAGCGGCGCTCGCAGCACTAGGCGGGCTTGAGGTTGCTATGATGACAGGTGCGCTAATTCAAGCCGCCAGCGAGCGTCGTATTCTCTTAATGGATGGATTTATTGCCAGTGTGGCTTTGTTAGTCGCTGAGCGCTTAGCACCAGGAGTGGCGCAGTACGCTGTGTTTGCTCATCACTCGGTCGAGCCGGGGCATGCACACTTATTAACGTTGTTAAACGCTAAGCCATTATTGGACGTGGGCCTGCGTTTAGGCGAAGGGAGCGGGGCGGCGCTAGCGTATCCGCTCTTGCAGTCTGCTTGTGCCATTATTAATGACATGGCAAGTTTTAGTGATGCTGGTGTTAGCGGACAAAACCACTGATGTCACAGTCGCTAAATCAACCAAAACCGTCAAAGAACGCACCAACGCGACCAACGGTTGGACAGCTCATAAAATATGAATGGCGTCTGCTGCTGGTTGCCATGCAGTTTTTAACGCGCCTGCCCGTTCCCTCATTTTCCAGCTATGATCCGCAGTGGTTGCATCAGAGCAGTCGTCATTTTCCAGCAGTCGGTTTGCTGATTGGCTTACTTTGTGCTGGCGTGTTTTGGCTTGGCAGTGTTTTATTTACGCCGTTAGTAGCTGCGGTGATTAGTACAGTGTTTGGTATTAGGCTTACTGGTGCTTTTCATGAAGACGGTTTGGCCGATAGTTGTGATGGTTTGGGCGGTGGTTTGACTCGTGAGCGTACGTTAACGATTATGAAAGACTCACGCTTGGGAACGTATGGTGTTTTAGGTCTAGTGTCAGCGCTGCTACTCAAAGTGACCTTGTTGGCCTCCATGCCACCATCAGTGGCTATCATCGCACTTATCATTGGCCACACTGCATCACGTTTACTATGTATTAGTCTGCTCGCTTTACTGCCTTATGGCGGGGAGATCGAACATGCCAAAGCCAAACCCATGGCGCAGCAGTTGACGCCATTACAAGGACTATTAAGCAGTGGTTGGCTGCTGTTAGCCGGCGTACTAGTAACGCTCATTTTTCCTTATACGGTACAGCAGATTGGTGTGGGTCAATGGCTGTTGGCGCTATTACTTGCCCTAATAGCCACAGATTACATGCGGCGCTTATTACGTAGGCGACTCGATGGTTATACGGGTGATGGGCTGGGTGCCACGCAGCAGCTGAGCGAAGTGGCGATCTATGTAGGTCTGGCGGCATCGCTACCGTTTATCTAATATTTAAACATCAAAAAGGTAACACTCTCTTAATGGTTCTCTACATTTGGCGCCACCCTAAACCGCGTACCGCGCAGGGCAGGTGCATTGGGCAGACAGACATAGCGGTAGATAAACGCAAACTAAAACGCCTTGCTAATAAAATCGAGCGCTTTGTACGTTTGCATCAATTGCCTAGAGTGATTTGGGTCAGTCCTTTGCAGCGCTCACTCAAGGTTGGTCAGATATTGGCGCAACGTGGATTTCAATATCAAGTCGCCCCTGAGCTTGCTGAGATCAATTTTGGCGTATGGGACGGTTGTCTGTGGGAACAGATTACTCAGCAAGAAATTGACGACTGGTGTAATGACTTTGCGCACTTTGCTTGTGATAAGGGTGAAAGCTTACACCAGCTCTTTGATCGTGTTGAAGGCTGGATGAGTGCTAGAGTGATCGAAAACAATGGCAAAAGGAACAACAAACCTACCTTAGTTGTCGGTCATGCGGGCTGGATCACTGCTGCTAAAATGATTGCTGACGGGCAAAATGTGCCGACGAGAGCCAGTGAGTGGCCACGTTCGGTAAAGTATCAAGAGCGCAGTCGTCTAGACTACTAATCGTCTACTAAGCAAAAAAAATGGCCATGTGTCATGACCATTCGTATTTTGAGTATAAGCATGTGGTGACTTCTTTGACTGCTAGGCTATCTTATCAAACCATGCTTTATTGTCTTTTGCTGACATCGAGTCAAAGCTTACGTAGATCCCTTTTTCATCGAGTGTGGCATACCAGTGATCATCGTTACTACCGGTAAGTAGCTGAAAATACTTGTTATTTACAATTCTACCAACGGTATAGACCTCGCCTTCTGAGTAAAAGTCATTACCTCGTATACATAACAACTTATCATTGGTATTGATCATATTATCGCGCTCTATTAGTAAATAAGATACAGACAGGATACCAATTCAACTGAGAATAATAAAGATGATTTTTTAGGGAGTATCTTGTTGTTTAGTAACAGCTTTTAAGTTGTTTATTACCGTCCGTTACCGCGCTACCTAGTTTTAAAATAAGGGATAAAAAGTGGGTGCAAGCATTCGTGTTTAACGTATCAAGAGTCACAAAATAGTGGCGTAAGATAAAGTCATGATGTTGGTATACAGCCGTAAGTAGACTGACACAAAAAAAAGCCAACAACTCAAGGTTGTTGGCTTTTTTACAGACTGAATCTAACTATTTCAAAAATTACTCTTCAGAGTAGTCTTCATCAGCAGATTCTTCATCTAGATCTTCGTTATTATTGTCTTCAGACAAAATAGTAACTAAGATGCTAGCAGTAACGTCATGATGTAGCTGAATATCAACATTATATTCGCCAATTTGACGTAGTGTGCCTTCAGGAAGCTTGATTTCAGCACGGTCAACTTCTAGACCTGAGTTAGTCAATGCTTCAGCGATATCGCGAGTACCGATAGAGCCGAATAGCTTGCCTTCGTCACCTGATTTAGCACGCATGATGACATTAACGTCAGTTAAAGCATCAGCACGCTCTTGAGCAACAGCTACTTCTTTTGCTTCTTCAGCTTCAAGCTCAGCACGACGTGCTTCGAACTTTTCAATGTTAGCTTTGGTCGCAGGTAGCGCTTTGCCCTGAGGGATAAGAAAGTTACGTCCGTAACCTGGTTTTACATCGACAGTTTCACCGAGTTTACCAAGGTTGACGATACGCTGTAACAAAATAATTTGCATGAGTCATTCCTAGTTAGCGGTTAACCTTGATGGTTATCAGTGTATGGAAGTAGCGATAAGTAACGAGCTTGCTTGATAGCAGTCGCTAGTTGACGCTGATATTTAGTAGAGGTACCGGTAATACGGCTAGGTACGATTTTACCATTATCACTGATGTACTGTTTTAGCAATTCAACATCTTTATAATCGATGTGAGTGATGCCTTCAGCAGTGAAACGGCAGAATTTGCGACGGCGATAGAAACGTGCCATGAGTATTCTCCTTTAATTAGTCTTCACTGTTGTCGTTGTCGTCATTATCGTTTTCACGATTGTCTGGACGACGAGTAGTTGCTTTGCGTGCGCGTTTTTCATCGGCATTCTTGGCTAACTGCGACTCTTCAGTGACAGCTTCGTCACGGCGCATAACTAGACTACGAATGATCGCGTCGTTATAACGGAATAATTCTTCAAGTTCAGCCAAAGTCTCGCCGTCAGTTTCAATATTGAAAAGAACGTAATGAGCTTTGTGAATCTTGTTGATAGGGTAAGCCAGTTGACGACGGCCCCAATCTTCTAGACGATGGATAACACCGTTGTTGTCTTGAACTAACTTGATGTAGCGCTCAACCATGCCGACCACTTGGTCGCTTTGGTCTGGGTGTACAAGTAACACCAGTTCGTAATGTCGCATTATGACTCCTTACGGATTAGTAGCTATTAACCCTATGTTAATAGCAAGGAGATTTATAAGGTAAACCTAATGTCCAGTAAATATAAAAAATACAGGAGAGGATAAGCTTAGTTTATAAAGCGCCGTATTATAACAGTACTTAGTGATTAACACAAAGGTTAATCACTCAGGCGCCCATAATAAAATATGCCAACACGCCATTGTTTATTACCAACAAAAAAGCAACGATGAGACGCTGCTTTTTTATGCAAGAACTCAGGCATGTGATTAAGAACCAAACTAACCATCAGGATGAAAATCGATTATTTTATCTTGGGTTCTTTGACCAATTGACTGCTGTCAGCTTTCACCACTAAGGTTTTAGCCAATTTATCATGCCAACCAATATTTTTGGCGCTTTTAGAGGCCATATAATAGTGAACCGCAATAATGACAAAACCTAAGAAGCTAGTAAAAGAGAACAATAAATTGTAAATAATAAACAGCAGTAACGTTCGTACACCGATAAGTTTGGTAAATGATGGCAGACGATGCGTGGTTTGATCCACGACGCGAATACCCGTCAGCAGCTTACCGAGTGACTGACCACGCATGGTGATAAAGACCAACTGCAACGCAAATAAACCAAAGACCATGACTTGCGACATCATCAGTGTGCTGCTAGGAAGGCTTTCCATCAGCGTCATGGAATACTGATAAGCGGCGTCCATATCTTGGATATTTTGAAATTTACTATAATCCACATCCATGTTGGTCAAAGCCATCACTAGTGGAAAAATGGCCAATAGATACAGTAAGCCATTAATGGCAGTAGCGAGCACCCGCGACATGATAGGCGCAAGTACGACGTTTCCAATGACCTTGTCTTTATCCGTAGCGGTTTTTTTGATACTAGATTTATTTAAGGACACGTTGTTATGCGGTGTTTGCTGACGGTTGCTTGTCATGTCAGCTTTCACTTTTTTACTTGTGTCTTTTGGCCGCTCAGGCTTGCCATACAATCTATCTAACGATACTGACTTGCCATCTTGATCACTACTGGCTTTATCTTCAGGAAAGATCGTGACGTTATTAATAATAGAGTCATTAACATCCGAACTGCCAATATTGGTCGGTCTATAAACCGTTTGATTATTGGTTAAGGTGCCAACGCGCTGCCATTGATCTAAGCCTTCGTGCCACATCAAATCATCTAGTAATACTTCACCAGACGCCAACATGATATTAAGTTGCTCCAAATCGTATGGACCAGCTTGTACGTTATTTCGAGCAAGGAAAATCTGCATAATTGCCTGCATAGTTAGTCATATCTTAAGTCACTATATATGATACCTAGTATTAGGGTCTATTTAATATTTTTCAAATAGACCCTAATAATTGTTTCTTTAATGACTGTGTGAATTACTGCTGTGACTGAACGTGATGGCTTATTTCGTTTCTTCACCAGCTAAGAAGAACCATGTGTCTAACACTGAATCAGGGTTCAATGACACAGAGCTGATACCTTGCTCCATGAGCCAAAAAGCAAGATCTGGATGGTCCGATGGTCCTTGGCCACAGATACCCACGTATTTGTTTTGCTTACGGCAGGCATCGATCGCCATAGTGAGCAGTTTCTTAACAGCAGGGTCACGCTCATCAAATAGATGTGAGACGATGCCTGAGTCACGATCAAGACCAAGGGTAAGCTGAGTCAAGTCGTTAGAGCCGATTGAGAAACCATCGAAGTGTTCTAGGAATTCTTCGGCTAGTAGGGCGTTGGTCGGTAGTTCACACATCATGATGACACGTAGACCGTTCTCACCACGTTTTAGACCATTCTTTGCCAGTAACTCGATGACCTCAGCGGCTTCGCCAACCGTACGTACGAATGGAATCATAATCTCGACGTTGGTCAAGCCCATCTCATCACGTACACGTTTCAGCGCTTTACATTCAAGCTCAAAGCAGTCACGGAAGTTATCAGAGACATAACGGCTAGCACCGCGGAAACCAAGCATTGGGTTTTCTTCTGATGGTTCGTACAACTTACCGCCAAGCAGGTTAGCGTATTCGTTTGATTTAAAATCTGACATACGTACGATAACGGGCTGATCCATAAAGGCAACGGCTAGCGTTGAGATGCCTTCGACCAATTTATCAACATAAAAATCAACCGGTGAGGCATAGCCTGCGATACGCTCTTGAATGGCTTGCGAGATTTCACGTGGCAAGCTGTTCATGTTGAGCAACGCTTTTGGATGCACACCAATCATACGGTTGATGATGAACTCAAGACGCGCAAGACCAATACCTTCGTTTGGCATTTGCGTGAAAGAGAATGCGCGATCTGGGTTACCAACGTTCATCATAACTTTGAACGCAAGCTCTGGCATAGACTCGACAGAGTTGGTCTGTACTTCAAAATCAATCAGACTCTCGTAAATAAAGCCAGTATCACCTTCGGCACAAGAAGCGGTCACTTCTTGACCATCAACCAATAGCTCAGTGGCGTTACCACAACCCACGATGGCTGGCACACCTAGCTCACGCGCGATAATGGCAGCATGACAGGTACGGCCGCCGCGGTTGGTAATGATAGCAGAGGCACGCTTCATGACAGGTTCCCAATCAGGATCAGTCATGTCTGATACCAAGATGTCGCCTTCTTGCACTTTGTCCATCTCGTTTAGGTTGCTTACGATACGCACTTTACCTGAACCGATACGCTGACCGATTGAGCGACCTTCACACAATACTTTTGCGCCAGTCGTATCGATGACATAACGTTCCATGACATTGCTGTCTTGACGGCTCTTAACGGTTTCAGGACGTGCTTGCACGATAAAGATCTCACCGCTGTCGCCATCTTTTGCCCACTCGATGTCCATCGCTTGGCCATAATGCTTTTCGATCGTTACGGCTTGTTTGGCAAGAGAGGTCAGCTCTTCAGTAGATAAAGAGAACTGCATACGGTCTTGTTTTTCTACATCGACGGTTTTAACGGATTTTGCCGTGCTACCTTCGTCACCATAGACCATTTTCTTATGCTTGCTACCTAGGTTACGGCGAATAACGGCAGGCTTACCATTGGCTAGTAATTGTTTTGAGATATAGAACTCATCTGGGTTTACTGCACCCTGAACCACCATTTCACCCAAACCGTAGCTTGAGGTAATGAAGACCACTTGATCAAAGCCGCTTTCGGTATCGAGCGTGAACATCACGCCCGCAGCGCCAGTCTCTGAGCGTACCATACGCTGTACGGCTGCAGATAGCGCAACACCTTCGTGCTCAAAACCTTTATGGACACGGTAAGAGATGGCACGGTCGTTGTATAATGATGCAAACACTTCTTTAATAGCAATCAGAACGTTATCAATACCGCGAATGTTTAAAAAGGTCTCTTGTTGACCGGCAAATGACGCATCTGGCAAATCTTCGGCAGTGGCAGAAGAGCGTACCGCAACCGCGATGTCTTCGCCGCCACTCATGGTTTCAAATGATTGACGCACTTCTTGCTCAAGATCTTTAGGCAGCTCTTGTTCAATAATCCAAGTACGGATTTTTTTACCAGTGGCAGCAAGCTTATTGACATCATTCACATCCAACGTTTTTAGCTCGCTATTGATTTTGTCCAGCAAGCCGGTTTCTGTTAAAAAACGGTTGAATGCATTTGAAGTGGTGGCAAAACCGCCTGGCACACTCACGCCTAAATCAGAAAGATGACTGATCATCTCGCCAAGTGAGGCATTCTTACCACCGACCATATCAATGTCGTCTTTTCCTAGCTGATCAAGATTGATTACAAGTGCTGTAGATTGCGCTGCCATGATAACTCCAGAAAATAAGGTTATTTAGTAAAGATTATAACGGTAAATTATACCGCTATATTAGGACAATTTCGAGGGGTTGAACCAAAAAACTTGTTAAAAAGATACAAATTGTCGAGTTTGCTACACACATTCATAGAAGTCGCGGTTATTATTAATTTTCAGAGGTGAATAAAGAGGCCTTACACAAGGTCAATATATGCCCGTACGACTTCACGGTTTTAAGAAATGGGCTTATAAACAAGTAAATTTAACGGCATAAAAGCGGGCTTAATATGTTCTGTGATGTGTATCTTGCCACACATTAGGCAAGTTTAACCAAGGTGACCCCTGAAACGTTACGATAAGTACAATCAATTAAGAGGAGCAGACTAAAAACAGTCTGGGTTTCTATATGAGTTTCTACATGAGCTTCTATGTGGATTTCTAGGTGTACACCTGTAACATTGATTTCTATTAGGCCGCTATTATGCGTATAATGTATGGCATAAATAGTAGAGACTGGTTCTGATATAAGTAGTCAATATCAGTGCTGATCTAAAGCGTCCCGTCAGACCACGCAACATCAGTTAAAAATAGGTGAGAGACACAAGCGCAATGAAGGTCACTATTGTGTTTTTAATCGAGGTGCCACAGTTATGTATTCAAGCAATCCAGCGGAACAAGTGAATCCCACTATTCAAAACCGCCATGCGCTCAACTTAGACAGCTCCCAAGCTGTTAGAACGGCGTTTTTTATCTCGGATGGTACAGCGATTACCGCTGAAACGCTTGGCCGTGCTATTTTGAGTCAGTTTGCCTCGGTCCCTTTTGAGACCCGAGTATTGCCATATGTGGATAGTTTGGAACGGGCAGAAGATGCGGTCGAGCAGATCAATATGGCCTATCAACGAGACGGTTTGTTGCCCTTGGTGTTTGATACGATTGTGAGCCCTGAGATTCGTGAAAAGATCAACTCTGCCCAAAGCTGTAATTTAGACATGTATGAAGGCTTGATTGGGCGCGTTGCTGAAGAGACTGGCGTGGAGCCAGATGGACATTCAGGTCATGCACACGATGATGTTGACTCTGAGACATATAAAGAACGTATCGATGCGGTTCATTTTGCTTTAGACAATGACGATGGGGCACGGACTCGCCATTATAACGCAGCAGACATTATTCTGATTGGGGTATCGCGTTCGGGTAAAACACCGACGTCATTATACTTAGCATTACAATTTGGTATTCGCGCCGCCAATTATCCTCTGACTGAAGATGATTTGTATGACAATCAGCTACCAAAAGCGTTACGTGAGCACAAGGACAAGCTGTTTGGTCTATTAATTGACACAGATCGCTTGGTAAAAATTCGTCAGGAACGCCGCGCGGGCAGTCGATATTCTAGCTATCAGCAATGTCAGCAAGAGCAGCGTGCGATACAGGGGATTTATATCACTCATGGCATCCCAAGCTTAGATGTGTCTGAGATGTCTGTTGAAGAAATTGCCACGCGTATCCTACAGATGACCGGACTTAAGCGCCGAATCGGTTGATGAGATACTGTCTTATATATAGTGGTTGCTGTCATCAACATTGTAAAAATTTCCTACACTCACGATGTATGGTAAGCAAACCTTTGCTAGCCAGCTTAAATTTGAAAAATATCAACTCTTACATACACACCTTAAATAGAACCAATAAATAAAGAGGACACCATGGTAAGTAAAAGTGCAATTGACGAGACCAATGATACGGGTAAAGACGTTCATACCGAAGTATCAAATAAATCAAGCGGACACGTGCCAAGCCCTGAACATACCGAAGGTAAAAACAAAAAGCAAAAAATAGAGCAAACCCACGAGCAGGTCACTGATGATGTCATGCATCATCCTGACCTTGTTAATCCGCTCGATGACACGCGAATTGATATCAAATCCGGTTTTACTAAAGACTCTCGCCGTCTAAAAAGTGACAATCACGAGTATGAATACGATGCCGTTGTTTTAGGGGCAGGTCCAGCTGGTGAAGCGGCGGCCATGAAGCTGACCAAATCTGGCAAAAGAGTCGTCGTGGTCGATCCGCGTGACCAAGTAGGCGGTAATTCAACTCATGTCGGTACCATTCCCAGTAAGGCATTACGCCAATCCGTATTTAACTTGATTAACTTTCGCCGTGATCCTATGTTTACCAAGGCGATGGAATATAAGCAAGTGCCGCTAAATGAAGTGTTGGCTAAGGCGCGTCAAGTGATCCGTCGTCAAGTCAGTACGCATACACGATTCTATGAGCGCAATCGTATTGAAGTCATTCAAGGGTGGGCGAGCTTTGTCGACGCCCACACGCTGCGTATTGAAGTGGATGACAATGTTTATGAAACCATCACTTTTAATAAAGCGATTATCACCGTCGGTAGCCGTCCTTATCGTCCTGATATTCTAGATTTTAACCATCCACGCGTTTTTGACTCTGACAAGATCTTGCAAATGGATTATGTGGTTAAAAAAATCATCATTTATGGTGCCGGTGTCATTGGTTGCGAGTATGCCTCTATTTTTACCGGTCTTGGCTATAAAGTTGACTTAATCAATAACCAAGATCAGCTACTCAACTACTTAGACAGTGAAATTAGTGATGCTATCGCGCATGACTTTAGACAGTTTGGTGTGCTTATCCGGAGTAACGAAGAGATTGATTATCTGGAGACTCATGATGATTATGTGGTCTTACATCTCAAGAGTGGCAAAAGAATCAAGTCTGATGCCATTCTCTGGTCAAATGGTCGCTCAGGTAATACGGAAGGTTTAAACTTAGAAGCCATTGGTCTCAAAGCAAACAGTCGTGGTCAATTAAAAGTGGATGACACGTATCGTACTGAGATCGAAAATATTTATGCGGCTGGGGATGTCATTGGTTGGCCATCGCTTGCGTCTGCTGCTTATGACCAAGGGCGCTGTGCCGCTGCCTTTATGGTGGGTGACAGTGATGCTGAGCCAGTATCTAGTGTACCGACGGGTATTTATACGATTCCTGAAATCTCATGTATCGGTAAAACAGAGCAAGAGCTGACGGATGAAAAAGTCCCCTATGAAGTGGGTCAAGCGTTCTTTAAACATTTGGCACGGGCACAAATCATCGGTGAACGTTCGGGCGTACTAAAGATTTTGTTCCATCGTGATACGCTAGAAATCCTAGGCATACATTGCTACGGTAACCATGCTTCAGAGATTATCCATATTGGCCAAGCAGTAATGAAGTGTAAGAGCAATAATACGCTTGAGTATTTTGTCAATACGACTTTCAACTATCCAACGATGGCAGAAGCTTACCGCGTGGCTGCATTGAACGGCTTGAATCGGGTTTTTTAAGATCTGACAGTCTAAAATAAATACAAAAAGCGCCCACTAATGTTGTGGGCGCTTTTTTTTGGCTGATTGTTGTCTGTTAAATGTGCCTTAGAGCAAGGCGTTATCTTGCTTTACAGAGTTGTGCCAGCGGATCAACATGAGCAGGACAAAGTAACATACCCATAAAGCAGCAAGCGCATAAAATCCAGTAGCGACTTGTGAGACACTGGCGCCCATTTGGTTCAGCTGGACAGAGGTGTTAATAGCAGGGGTGGTGGGTATCAACCAACGTATTATTTGTAAAAACTCGGGCAGCTGGTTGGCTGGCCATGGATAGCCACTGACAAAAAACATGGGTAGGGAGCTGAAAATCAAAATTTGCATACTGCGCTCACGCTGACGGAACCAAAGCCCCAGTACGCACCCAAGCGTCGCCACGGTCGGACAAAACAGCAGCAGAAATAGCAGGCTGCCAAGCATGTTTTGCCCGCGCGGATAGTGATGTAGCTCAAATGCCCAACCATAATAAAAGCAGCCAACAATGAAGCTGAACATACTAAGCGCCGTAATACGCCCAAGCCAGCCACGAACACTGGTGGTATGGCGACGTTGCTCATATAGCGTGCCAATCAGCATCGCCGTCGCTATTAAAAGTGTTTGTTGCAAAATAAGAATAGAGACCGCTGGCACGACGTACGCGCCGTAACCTTCTGTTTGATTGTATAAAGGAGTAATCTCTAATGGCACCGCTTGAGTGTTGGCCGCTGCCGTCGCTAAATATGCGCCTTGTGCTACCTCTTTTTTAACCTCAATACCGGCTGATACCGTACTAACGGCTTTTAAGAACCCCATCTGTACGTTTTTATTTAACAGAAAATAACCACCATTACCAAGGACGCTGACGTAAGCGGCTTTTCCAGACAACACTTGCTGCTCAAGTCCGCTTGGAATAATCATGTATCCAGCGATTTCATCTGACCACATGGCTTCTTTAGTTTCTTGTTCATTGAGAAAGTGTCTTGTATCCAATTGGGGGCTGGCACTGGCATAGCGCACGATGGTTCGTGATAGATTGCTATTGTCGTTATCAATGATACCAACTGGCACATGATTGACCACTTCTGTTGAATACGGCCAAGGGTAGAAGAAGCCATAAATGATAGGGGCAATCATTAATAGTAAAAGAACGCCTTTATCAGAAAAGATATCTGTTATGGTTTGTAAAAAACTGCCTAAAAATTTTTGTGAGGACGAGTGTGCTTTTGAGTCTGCTGCTGTGGTAGACACATTATGGTGTGATGACCGTGACATTAGCGTGCCCCCCAACGTTCAGGATGCAAAAGTGCGCGTTTGGTTAATAACGCGGTCAAAAACAGCGCAATCGATGTCGCAAGGGTAAGCCCATAAACAATCGGCAACGACACCGCCACAGGCGCCTGCATCTGCAATTGTGCAATGTGCAGCTTTAGATAATGGGTCAGTGGTAGAGCGTTGGACCAGCGCTGGGCGCTGTCACTAATGGCCATATAAGGAAAAGTGACGCCAGCAAAGGCGTAAGAAGGTGCTGACATAAACGCCGTAGAAGACAGGCCCATCCGTAACGAGAATGAGCTTAAGGTAAAAATAGCACCGAGCCAAAAGGACAGCGTCAGCAGTAGTATCAGACCGATATAGGTGACCGTGACTGAGCGGATGGCAATGGATTCTTGGGGGGTGGCAAACCAGAGCGCTAACATCGCCCAACCACTATAGGCCAATATCGGCCAAAAATATTTCCCCAGTAAGCCAAACAACAACACCAAAACGTCTATTTGTTCGGTAGCTGTGCTTTTACTAGGGATCTTATCCTTTTTGCACCCTTCTTGACGGTTTTTTGGATGATCTGTTGCTAAGATTGATTTTGTTTTACGGTGCGTCCATAAGGTCAAGTTAGGCGGGCTGGTATTAATAAAACGATACCAGTGCCCAAGTTTTCTATCACGCAGCTCACGGCCCATGGTCGTCGCACCGATAACCATGGCCAAAATGTGTAGCAGCGCAGGAATAACGGTTGATGCTAAAAACTGCTGATAGTCGGTTGCTGCGTTAAATAGGCTGATGCGTTGTATTTTAATCGGTGAGTAAGCGATTGCTGCTTGCGACGGCGCCATGCCTTGCTTGATTAAACGCTGTATCTCAACGCCTGCTGATAATGTACCTGCGATGGTTTGGACACTGGTTTGAATGATACCTGAATGCGTACCGTACTGAGCGTTTACTTGCAAAATCAGTGGGGCTGGCTTGCCCGATAAAATATTGCGAGAAAAGTTATGAGGAATAACGACGATAGCATAAATATCACGTTGCAAGATGGCTGACTCTGCCTCAGCCTCTGAATAATACCGCTGTTTTACCGTCAGAGTAGGGCTGGCTTCTAAGTAACGTACGGCAGTGTGGGCAATAGGGCCGCTGTCTTGATCGATGACCCCAATGGGTAAATCTGTTACCTGAGTGCGGGAAAATATCCACCAAATCAGCAGCACAGTTGCGAGTGGTATCCAGACTACCATGGTAAAGTCCCATGGATTTTTGGCTAAAAACCGTCGCTCGTAGGCCGCGCTACGGACAAAAGCCCCACTTAGCTTAGTCAGGCGCATGGCTTACTCTTGGCTTTGATTATTAGGGGCGGGATTGATACGTACAATAACGCTCATACCTGAGCGAATACGTGCATCAGGAGTCGTTGGCCGTGCTTTTACTTCAAAAGTACGTACATCGAAGCCGTCATCATTGTTGGTCGGGCGCCAAGTAGCAAAGTCAGACAGCGTCGACGTGGCATAGACGGTAAACAGTTTGGTATAAGGTTTATTGGCTGACGAGAGAGCAGGAATCGTACCAGTAAACTGCTGACCAATCGCAAACTGATTCAAATACGTCTCGGTGACGTTTAGCACCACCCATTGATCATTGGTGTTGACTAACGTCAAGATAGGCACGCCTTGACCGATAACTTCACCAGCATTAACAATGACATCATCAACAACACCAGCGATAGGGCTTGTTAAATTGGCTTCTTCTTTTGCTACCAGTGCTTCTTCTAGTTGGGCGTCGACTTGGGCGACTTGCGCCATCGCGGCTGATTTGTCTTCACTGCGCGCCCCTTCCATCGCCAAATCATACTGCAAGCGCGCGGCTTCGGTTTGATCTTGGGTGGCTAGGTATTGTGCATACGCCTCATCGCGTTTTTGCCGTGCCATTAGCCCTTCTTCATAAAGGCGGTTGACGCGCTGATACGTGTTTTCTGCCAAATCAGACGCGGCCTTATTGGCTTGCCATGCCGCTTTTGCTTGAGCGATCTCTTGTGGACGGGCACCATTTTCTGCTTTGTCTAACTGACTTTGTGCCATTTGCTTGCCGGCTCGTGCTTGATTGATCTTGGCGTTAATTTCAGGCGAGTCCATTTCAATCAGCTGCTGACCAACCGTCACCATATCACCTTCTGTTACTAAAATTTGAGCAATCCGGCCTGGCACTTTTGCCGCAATAGACGTTTGCTGCATTTGCATTTGACCTTGTAGCGTCACAACTTGAGGCTCGCTGTGCTGATTACTCTTATACAGACCATAAGCGATGATGCCCACTACGATCAAAAAAAGTAAAGTGAGCAGTCCTTTTTTTGTCATGGCGGGCTTATTTGTTTTTGCAGGTGTGCGTTGATAATTGGGCGCCGCTCTCGATTGGTCAGCACTGCCTTCATCAACGTCAGGGCTGGCAGGTGTTTGCTCATTGTCGTGGCTGTTTGGTGTGGTTGGTGATTCTGAGTCGTTTAACTTGCGTGAGTTGTCTGATCCGTTGGTAGCGTCAGTCATGACAGTGAGATTCCTAAAGCCATAAAGTTGAGAGTAAAGGGTTTATTACTAATACACACGAACCGCATAAGGTTTGGCGCTTTCTAGGATTTCAGAGTTAAAAATAGCCCCAAAGGCGATGATAAATGCTGAATAATAAAGCCATAGCATAATGACCACGGCTGCTGAAAGCGCGCCAAACTCAGCGCTGTAGTTATTAAAGTTTTGCACATAAATCGAAAATAACACAGACAACACAATCCAAAGGACAGTCGCTAGAGTGGCGCCTGGCATCAGTTTTTTTAGCGCTCTGGCATCACGGTTTGGGGCTAGGCGATATAGACTTAGAAAGCTTAAGAAGATGATACCAGCCAATATCGGCCATCTGCTCCAAAGCGCAATCGTCTTAGCGACTTGAGGGAAGGGAAAATAGGCTGCCCCTAAAGGAATAATAGCAATTGAGGAGATCGCTATGATCAAAACCACGACCGCGCCCAAGGTCAAACCAAGCGCTCGAATCGTGCTTTGTATAAAGCTACGTTCTTGAGAGATATGAAAGGCAAGATTGATAAGAATAATCAAAGACTTTATGCCTTTAGAGCCAGCATAGAGAGCGAGTAGGCTTGATACAATTAGGCTAAAAGTGAGTGTGGACGTGGTGTTAGAGAGTAACTCGCTTAAACGTGCGTTAAGAATGTCATAAACACTATCAGGGATAAAGGCGCGTAACAGTGAAATCTGTGCTTGTATCTCAGTGGGAGTAAACGCGAGACCATAAAGCAGTACAAACACGGCCATAACTGGAAAAATGGACAAAAAACCAAAAAAACCGACGCTTGCGCAATGCGCCCAAATATTGGAGTTGTTCGCAATACGCCACGTTGCTAACAAAGGCTGTAGCCCACTTGGTAATTTAGAAGTTATTTTTGTCATAAAACAGTCATCCACAATAGGGTTGGTCATAGTATGAGTCGTTGCGTGATAATCGGTATCAGCGTCTATTAACACGCCCTATGATCTTGTAACATAAAATCGTTATTCAGTATACAAGGTCGGCAGCCGAATGTCGGCTGCATTGAGATAAGCGTTAAAGGCGAGAGGTGTACCGCAGCTTTGCATAAGGGCGGCTAATGACTGTACATAACTATTCGCCGCTTGTGCTTGTTCAGTACGTGCTTTGAGGGACTGCGTTTGTGCTTGTACCACATCGATTGGCGT
Source organism: Psychrobacter namhaensis (assembly GCF_016107545.1). Taxonomy (GTDB): domain Bacteria; phylum Pseudomonadota; class Gammaproteobacteria; order Pseudomonadales; family Moraxellaceae; genus Psychrobacter; species Psychrobacter namhaensis. Next base: position 84,733 of record NZ_JABASS010000003.1, on the reverse strand, counting down.
ATTCACACCTTCTTGCAATCCCAATTGACGCAAACGCAGTACCTCTGCGGCCAAATCTACATTGCTTTGTAACGCCTGATAACGTGACTGGGCATTATTGACATCGTGCCAGTTCTTCTCAACCAAGAGTAATAGGTTGTCACTGACTTCAATCTCAGACAGGTCCGCTTGACGTATTTTGGCGTTACTCGATGCCAATGACGCTGTTTTATCGATTCCACCCCACAGCTTCCAGCTGGCAGATATTCCGGCGACCCAGCTGGGGTCTTTTTCTATTTGTCCGTAGCCATAGAGCATAACGGTCGGTTTATAACCGGTGTCTGATAGGGCGTGTAACTGCTCAGCCTGGGCTCGTTTGGCAGCGACTTTTTGTAGCCCCGGGTGATTACTGAGCGCCAACTCTTGAAAGTAGGTGACGTCTGGTAAAGGACGACTGGAAACAAACAGAGGGGTCGTGGGTTTGATGCGATAATCAGTACGCAGTAGGCGTTGTAGCGCCATCATAGCCAGACGGGCATCATTATTGGCATTGACTGACTCACTCTTTGCATCAGCCAGTGCGGACTGGGCTTCTAAGCGATCCACACGCGAGATAAACCCTTCTTCAAAAAGGCGCTGCGCCATATGGTCGGTCTGCTGTAACGTATCATAAGCGTCTTCACGTAAATAGGCGGCAATGATCGCCAGTTGTGCCTTAAAATAGCGCTCAATTAAGGTGTCATAAAGCTCATTGGTGTCCAACAGACTGTCTGCTACGGCTTCTTGGGTGCGGGCATTGGAGGCGGCTGTCAAAGCAGTGGTGCGTCCAGCCGTATAAATTGGCCACACCACACCAAGACCTGCCCCAGCTGTTGAGCTCGAGCGCTTTAATTCGTATGAATCTGGAATACGTTCACCAACCAACTCACCGAAGTTTGGGAGTTCTAAGGGTGGTGGAATGGATGGGATCACATCATCAACACTGGTGTTGACGTCATTCACAATGTTGTTTTTGAGCGTCGATAAGTCAACATCCGCGTCTAAGTTGTAAGCACTGGCTGATACTCGGGCAAATAGCAAAGGGTTATCTATGGTTTTGAGCGCGTCAGTTTGATACTCGCTGGCGGCAATCGCTGCTTGATTGGCAGCAATTTTTGGGGAAACTTGCAACAAAATACGTTGCGCTTGCTCAAGGCTTAATAGGCTAGATACTTCTAATGGATAGCTGTTATCGATACGTTTGCGGGTAATAGGGTCGATAAGAGGTGTCAGCTTACGCTGTTGCTCAGTGTTAGCAGGCGTGATGTTGTTTGTAGTGCTCGCGTCTTGAGCATCAGCGTCCACAACTTGCGTCACAGTGACGGACGTTACTTCATTTTGCGCCCCAGTGTTATTCTCGTTGGCGCTTGCCAAGGCAGAGGTAGTTAAGCCCATGAGCGTAACCGTCAACACCGCAGTAGACAGAGTTGATAAAGCAAATTTCATAAGTCACATAAGCCATTAATTAGAGTACAAGGTATTTGATTTTAGAGTCACGTAACCTGTTAAAAATATCGACTGACGTCGCTAACTCCCATTCATGCGAGGACGATAGTGTAGACTGTCAACACAGTCGCGCGTTTTGTGACCAATAACAAAGCGTACACTGTAGTGCCACAATAGTGACGGGTCAATGCTCATTATAGGCTTATTTTTCATTGAATGACTGCCGTTTATGTGCTATGTATCTTAACTAGCAAGACGTGAGGGATGGGCGTTGATAATAAAAAATATGGCCGATTAGAACAGAGACGGCTGTAAAATCCCAAATGACAAAAATGTATAAAATAAGACAGGATGTGAGTAATGACAGGATATATTTTGGCGTTAGATCAAGGCACAACATCAAGCCGAGCGATACTGTACGATGATCACGCGCGTCCGATCAAAATGGCGCAGCAGCCAACGATATTGAAAACACCGCAAGTGGGGTTTGTCGAGCAAGACGCGCAACAAATCTGGCAGACACAGATTAGCTGTGCGCATGACGTCATCAATCAGGCAGGACTGCTTGCCACCGATGTCACCAGTATTGCGATTACCAATCAGCGTGAGTCTATTGTCATTTGGGATAAGCAGACAGGCAAACCCTTAGCACCGGCCATTATTTGGCAAGATAGGCGTACGGCAAGCTATTGTAAAACGCTTGCTGCTGAGCGCGCGAGTAGCATAGCTAGTGACAGTCATGAGGACATGGCAAGTGCTGTGCAACGTATCACAGGCTTGCGCTTAGACTCGTATTTTAGTGCCAGCAAAATCGCTTGGTTACTAGAGCATAATCCCAAGTGGCGTGCACGCGCCAATAAAAATGAATTGGCTGTTGGTACCATAGACAGTTGGCTCATATATAAGCTCACTGGCGGTGAGCATGTCATTGATGTGACCAATGCTTCTCGTACCCTATTATATGATATTCATAAAATGGCGTGGTCAGAAGAGCTGTGCGCCTGTTTTGCGATACCAATGACGATGCTGCCCAAAGTACTACCCTCTGATGGTGACTTTGGTAAAACCAAAAAAGGGCTGTTTGCCAAACAAATCCCCATCCATGCAGTACTGGGCGACCAGCAGGCAGCGCTTTTTGGGCAAGGTTGTCTTGATGCGGGTATGGCAAAAAACACTTATGGTACCGGGTGCTTTATGCTAATGAACATTGGCAAAGAGCCCAAGCTTAGTGAGCATAAGCTATTGACCACCGTTGCTTGGCAACGAAAGTCTGCGACCACTCGTCCAGAGAGTCTCTCGTTTGATCAGATCGTACAATCCGGTCGACGTATGCTACAACCACCCAAAAAAGAAGTGACTTATGCGTTGGAGGGTAGCGTGTTTATGGCTGGCGCCATTGTCCAATGGTTGCGCGATAATTTGGGTATGATTCAACAAAGCAGTGAGATCGAGGCGTTAGCGCGGCAAGTCGACCATAGTGGGGACGTGGTATTGTTACCTGCATTCACAGGGCTTGGTGCCCCTTATTGGCGCACGGACATCAGCGCGAGTATCACGGGTATGAGCCGCGGCACGACCAAAGCCCACATTGCCCGCGCCGCTTTAGAGGCGGTCGCTTACCAGTCTTATGACGTACTGATCGCCATGCAAAAAGACAGCCCTCAGCCTCTCACCGAGCTAAGAGTGGATGGCGGGGCGGCCAACAATGACTTACTGATGCAGTTTCAAGCTGACTTATTGGATGTGCCTGTACTGCGTCCTAAGGATACAGAGATCACTGCCAAAGGAGCGGCACTACTTGCTGGGTTAAAAGCGGGTTTATACGATGAAGCAACTATAAAAACCTCATGGCAAGTTGATCGGGTTTTTGAACCTAAAATGTCTGCTGATATCCGCGAGGCGCATCTGCACAAATGGCAGCAGGCTATAAATAGAGCTTTGAGCGTCGTATAAGGCGTATAAATAATTAAGCAGAGTCGTTAAACCGCGCTAACCACTGAGTGGCTAATTACCTAAAAGGCTCTACCGTTCTACAGAACTGATATAAAGATACAGGCTGTAACGCAAGACAATCGTAACTCGGACAGAGTTTACATAACCCATCTATCGATCTTTGGCCATAAATTCCTATACTTTATTTAGACAAATTAAGTAAGACCGCTAATTCTTATTAATCAATAAATTAGCCTTTAATAACTCTAATATATAACAACGAATTTAAGGACAATACTATGAATAACGATGGCCGCATTACAGACCCTAATAATCGTGTAATTGATGATGACTACCGTGAAGTAGGGGATAGAGAGCGCATCATTGATGACAATGAACGTCGATTAACGGAGCGTGATCATACGGTAACCGGTAATCGAGTCGTTAGACATGAAAACGACAATATCGTAGATGACCGCGTGGAACGGGACTATGTTGCAGGTGATCATGATGCTATCGATCGTGACGAAGTAAAACATATGTCAGACGAAACAAAAGAAGATTTAAACGCTGACATGATCACAGGCGAGCCAGGTTCGCATCCAGTAGGTACAGGTATTGGTGGAGTGGGCGGTGCCGCAGCAGGTGCCGCGATCGGTACCATGGCAGGACCGCTAGGAACTCTAATTGGTGGTGCTATTGGCGCTATCGTTGGTGGCGGTGCTGGCCATGCAGCAGCAGAAGCGATTGACCCAACACGTGAAGAAGCGTACTGGCGTGCAGAACATGCAAAGGCGGATTACTACAGAGAAGGGTATGACTTTGACCGGGATATGCATCCAGCTTATGCAGTTGGTTACGCCAATCGCGCACGCTATCCTGCGGATGCCCGTTTTGAAGATCATGAAGCCGATTTAGAACGTTCATGGCATGAAGTCAAAGGTGACTCTCGTATGGAATGGAATGATGCCCGTAGAGCATCACGTGATGCTTGGAATCGCGTATCATAGAGCTAAATGAGTACGACGTTATGAAGTATGACTAATAGCTGACTTCATTTTAGTAAGCCAACAATACAAAATCTTACTATCTCATCACTAAAGTTAGTCTGATTGTAGATATTGGTCTACAGATGAGAAAACCAAACTAATTTATGTTATTTTAAAGCCTCCAAAGGTCTCTTTGGAGGCTTTTTTATGGTAGATCCTACTATGAGATGGGTTTTACTATGAATTAGTACGGTTTGATATCTTAATATCAGAGGCGTGTAATTGTAATAAACTGGGATTAATGACGATAATTATAGGTAATTTATGACCAATGATGCGAATGGAAGCCGACAAAAGCAATTCTACATAGCAACGGCTAATTTACTGAATCTTGCTAATCCCAATCGTATCTATTATGACAATGCGCCCGCTTATACCGATAAAGAGTACCAACATAAACTGCGCGGTATTAGTGATTTATTAGCAAAGGCCCATGCCGATATCATTGCTGTACAAGAAGTGTGGGACAGTAAGGCACTTGAAGCATTGGCTGTCTCATTAGGTTTTCAGCCTGAGCATGTTGTGATTCCATTGGCAAGCAACGAGAGTGCGAGTCCATATACGCAAGGTAAAGGGGCGCAACATACGCCAGCTGTCGGTATTATCAGTCGCTTTAAGCAATTAGAGAGTCGTTTGCTCGAAGACGTGGTACCAAAGGCGGTGATTGATATTCCTGATATTGGTCCTTATCAACGGTTTAATCGTCCGCCCTTGCTCTTACGTGTCAATGCTTATGGTCAGCCAATCACTATCATTACCGCACATCTAAAAAGCAAACGCGCTTTTTTCTTGCGTGATGAAAACGGGGCGCTACTAGAAGACATGGACGATCCAAACATTCGAGTCCGTGCCAAGCTTCGTAGTTTGTGCATGCGCGCCGCAGAAGCGGCCTCTATTCGTCTGTCGATCATTGAGCGCTTGCATCATACTCGTGAGCCATTGATTTTGTTAGGTGATATGAACGATGTCACGGGTAGCGTGACCACGCAATTGATGAGCGAGACGGGTGAAGTCAACTACGATAAAAGTATGCGTGACGTTGCGTTGTTTGATGCCGCTCGTATTCAAGCGCGTTATGGTTGGATGAAAGATGTGGCATACACCCATATATATCAAGGTATGCCAGAGGTGATCGATCAATTATTTGTTTCAGAAGAGTTCTTACCTGATAGCAAGTTTTCACTGGGTCGGGTCGAGCGGGTTGACTATTTTAATGACCATTTGAAGTGGGATTATGCAGATAGGGTCATCGATCATGGTATTATAAGAGCGCAAATTAAACTTAACGACTAATTTTATTACATTGAATGGTCAACTCTACTAAATTGTTGGCCCCCACATTATTTTTAACCCATTTATCTCCCTTGCTTGATAGTGTACAAGCGTTTATGATGCCTCTCCATTAGCCTTAATAGTATTAGCGCTATACTATAGCTAATAGGAAGTAATCCTTCAATTTGGGATGAATACTATCCACTGAAGATTATATTTATAAAATAGGGTGTAACATTAAGAGACTTATGATGAGCGAAAACAAAGACGAAAAAATTGAAGATGTGTTGGTAGACTCGGAATTGGCAAAAAAACTGGTACCAAACAAGTTCAAATTTACCAGTCAACAAGGCCGTGCGCGCCGTCAAAAACTTTTGGCTGGGGCCAAAAAGTTGAGTGAAACACAGGCTATTAACGATATTACCTTAGCTGCTGTATGTGAAGAAGCAGGTATTCCAAGAGCCTCTGCTTATCACTTTTTTCCTAATATCGAAGCAATATTTTTAGCCCTACGCTTTTTGAATGCTATCGAAATATTGGAGATGGTAGAAACGGTCGATATTGGTAATTATGACAGATGGCAAGGGTATCTCACCGCACTTATCGATAAGTGTGTGATGATATTCCATAGCGATGAAACCAAAGCCAAGCTGATTTATGACACCAACACGCCTGACTTTGAAGGTGATAGCTTTGGCGAAGATATAGATCATCAAATCGTTGATTTGGTTTATAAGCGTTTATCAGAGCGTTATGAGATGCCAAATTTTGATGATATTCAAGACACCTTGTTAATTGCTTATAGTATTGTCAACGCTATATTCACGTTGTCTTATCGCCGTCATCAAACGATTACCAATGACTATATTCAAGAAGCAAACACCGCGTTTATTGCTTATTTACGTTGCTATCTGCCAGAAAAACTTCCCCGTAAAAACCGCTAATGTGGATGGTTTATAGGTAGCGAGTATAGAAGAGCCGGCATATAATGTCGGCTTTTTTGTGATTGTATTTATAGGTGTTCATTTTTGCCTGCGGCAAACTTTATCGCTCATGTTGTCATCAGTAAATAGCACGACAATATGGATAAATTATAAGGTAGCAGTATTGGTTAGACTTTGTTTTTATGTGGGTCATCACGCGTGAATAACTCTTCATCAAATTTAAAGCGTAGTCTAAAGTAGGCGCCTTGTTGCGTGGTGTCATCATAAGCGATGTCTTCATCCTCAAAGCCCATAAAGTTATAACCCAATGACAACCAAAGATTGGTCATCGGGCTATAACCAACTTCTGCACCCAACATGTAAGTCACATCATCCGCTTGTTTGTTCCAATAAGTACCCGCTTGTAAGCCGATATCCCAGCGCTTACTAACATCATAAAGACCACGAGCGTAAAGCGCGTGAGCTGTATTGTCACTGCTGATGTTATCGGCACCAAACTGAGTGTACTTACCTGCGTAGTGCCCAGACAAGGTGAGTGGCTGCGTTGGGTGATAATTACTACTCAAAGACCAAACAACCGCATCTTTTTGATAAGCGTCGTCGCCTGTACTGTTATCATCTAAGCGATACTCAAGCTTCGCCAGCATGTCTAGCTGATTGCTATCATAATCACGATACGCGGCGCCAAGTTGGAAGCGGTTGATCGTACGCACGCCCTCATCATAGGTGACTTGTGAGTAGATGTCTTTAGCCAGTAAAGTGACATCATCGGTATAGCGATAAGCAATGCCAGCGCTACCTAATAATGTATCACTGGTCTCACCCCAGCGTTTTTCAAGACGAGCAGAGGCTTTATAGTCTTCTTTTGCAAGATACTCAACGCCGATACCGGCTGCCGTTGCGGTATTTTCGGTATCGCCTTCTAGGGATTCAACCCGTTCAAACAAAGTGTTTATCGTTAAGCCTTGCTGAACATACCATTTATTTTTTAGGCCAATAGCAGCTTCAGCTTCGCGGGCGCTGATGGCGTCACGCATACGATATTCGCTATAAACTTTGCCGTCTTTCATGTAGTTGGCGTCAAACCCAACCACCGTACGCTGACGCTCTTCCGTATCATCCAAACCATAGCTACCAGATAGACTGTTGATTAAATCATGACGAGCGTACAGACGCCCCAAGTCACCTAGCGGCGTCTCACCGCCAATAGATGTGGCATTACGATCACTGTTGTCAATATCTTGCTCATACTCTGCAAATACTAAAGAGTTATTTAGCTTTGGTAGACGTGCGGTGAGCCGCGCTCGGGCCGTGATACCTTCGATGTCTTTTTCAGCGTCATTGACACTATTCAGTGCTGATTGATTGATGATGTCATCATTAAAGACAGTGTCGTCAGTAACATCTACGACGTCTGTAGCTGCTTGGGTATTGCGTGAGGCCGCAGTGGCCTCTTGTTTATAATAACGTACACCAATCTCGCCTACGACATTGGTACTCAAGCGTTGCTCAATGCTGGCCAAAATACCTTCGCGGCTGGCTTTGGTTGTGTGATCTTTAGTGTGTACGCCTTCAAATTTTAGGGCGGTATTTTTATCATTGATTAAGTGAGTGACCTCAGCGCCCGACTCTTCACGGCCAGCCGTTTGTGGCGAGGCGCCAGTCACAAAACCTTCATCAGTGTCTTTATAATACGCTTTAGCACGGGTGTTTTTCTTATTATCAAAATCGAGCTCGACACGTAGCGCATCGCCCTTAGCGTCACGTCCGTCTAATTTTGTTGTATTAACCTGATTGCTGGGCTGAAAATTTGGGTTTTCAGTTTTATTCATCGCATATTCGGCAACCAGCTTTAGCGTATCATTGAGTTTAATGACGCTGTTGACGCTTGCCAGTTCTTCTTGATTCAGCGGGTCGTCACTATGAATGTAGCTACCGCCGATAGCGATTTTATCAGTCAGCTGTTGCTTGGCAGCAATACCGCCGACCAAGTACTCTTCGCCGCCTTCATCTACTTCTACCGTGACACGTAGATAAATAGGGTTGCCATTGATGTCTTGGCTAGCAATAGGCGCTGTTAGAAATAAGCTGCGACTAATAGGATCAATCTCATAATCAGCAAAACGAGTAAGCGTCGTGCGTTGAATGATTAATCCAGGATTGTTTGCATCACGCGTGATCACTTCAACGGTTTCTGAGTTTTCTACAACGGCGTCAAAGTTTTCGCCCAACGGATAAGGGCCGGATATGCCTAAGCCGCGAGTCTCATTGACGCGCTGGCTAGTGCTGGTTTCGGCCATAAAGGCAGTAATGCGAGTATTATTGTCTTCATACTGAGCTTTTATACCGGTCAACGTACGGTTGTATTGACCCAGCTTGATACCTTCATCATTATCAATTTGAGTTTTTAGGTCACCATACATCGCAAACGAACGACCTTTGTCTAAGCGCACATAAAGCTTGCTGGTAGACTGCGCATCGAAGCCTTTGGCTGATGAGTCGCCGTATACAGGATAATACTCGCCAGGCTCGATATCACGGAACAAGCGCTCGCCTTTTTTGTCACTGTCGTAAGCCAATGTCAAAAGATAGTCGCCGCGCACCTTACCTTTGAGAAACATCGCCGCACGACCAGAAGCCGTATAGTTATCATCGCCTGCAAAGTCATTGAGTTCTTGCTCGAATGCACCTTGAGCATCAGTGATGCTATCGCCATCGAAGTCTTTGAGCGAGACAGTGCCTTCAACGATACCAACGGCAATGAGTGGACGTAGTTTGGCCGTGAATTGTAACGGAATGATCTGTTTGCGACTGCCCGTGTCAATGACCAATTCACCTTTACCTGGTGCGCTTGGCGCGGTCACTGGTATTAGTAGCTCGCCACCAGAGACGATAACTTGAGTGCCCGCTTGCTCTTTACTGCTGTCATTAAGATTGACACGACCAATATTGGTATCAATGGTGATTGGTGTTGAGGCGATATAAGGGCGGCCATCACGATCTTTTAGGCTGATAACGACTTGGTATTCGCTTATGCCATCAGCTGCGACTAGTTGCGTTTGGGTACGATAATCGATCGCTTGTAAACTTTCAGGGGTTAATACTTTGATAGTCTGCTCAGAGATAACGTTACCGTTTACGTCAGTAGCCACACCGCGTAAGGTGTTGTGGCCGCGCTGTAAGTCAACGGCATAGTAGTCAAAAGCAGTAACACGCTGCTTTTCTTGCTCAGCAGTTTTACCGATTTGCTGCTCTGATACTGCTTTTCCATTAGCATATAGCGTGAACAGTGAGCCAAGGGGCGCTTGTACCTGTACCAGTTGTTTATACGTGCTTAGCTGCTGGCCTTCGCTGAGATTAATAAAAGCCACATCATTACTAGCCACTTCTTTTAGGTACTCTTCTAGCTCTTTTTCTACCGGAGGCGCAACAGTAGTAGTCGACATATTCACACGATTGGCAGTGGGATCAGTCATTTCATTGATAATAGCGGAGTCACAATTATTACCCAAATCTAGATCAGCGTTGATATTACAGCCACTGGCATCTACGTTATCCGTATTGTCACGATCGTAGTCAGGGTCTAAAGTCAGCTCGGTTTTTACTGCTTGCTCAAGTGTGTCGTTTTTAGCACTCACGGATTGACTACGAGCGATCAGCTCTATGTTTAAGCGCTCAGTGCTATTGCTCGTATCGCCAATAACTCCGAAGTCAGCCCGATGCAATTCACCGTACTTTAAATCCACGAAACGGCTACCTACATCCCCAGTATTACGGTTACTTTGGGTGATCATGTCGGTGGCATGAGGAAGCGTCGTACGGTCAACTTTTAGGACGTGAGTCTTGGCGCTCACACCATAGAAGTTATACTTACCTTGAGGATCGGTAATGACAAAATTACCGTTTTCCATGTAGATGCGCACGCCTGCAACGCCAAGCTCGCCATCTTCTTTTTGTTGAATGCCATCACCGTTGATATCGTGGTAGACCTTACCGATGATGATGCCATCGGTATTCATGACCCCACGCTCTACATCAATTTTCCATTGGGCTTCTCTTGATGCTAAGCGTTGACCTTGCTCATTATGAGCAATGGCAGTTGCACGATTGATCCCATCACCGCCCAATGATGAAGCGCCGATCAGTACACGGTATGTGATTTTTTTACTTTCACCGTTTGCTATATTACCCAAGTTTAATACCTGATATTTACCGTCAGCTTTAAACTCAGTGGTTTGTGCTTTATTGATGTCGATATCAGTAGTTTGACTGAGGCGCACGCTACCATCCACATAGTCAAAACCACGTGGTAAGGCATCTTTTAGTTGTACATCAAAAGCCGTAGAGTTGCCGCTATTGGAGACATTGATGGTATAACTGACGTAATCACCAATCTCAGCACTTCTCACGTCACTTTCTTTGGTCACAACGAGGCTTGGGTTGTCATCGATGACACTGATTTGCGTATCTAAGTCATCGATATGTGCCGTTAAGTCGCCATCGTTCGGTAGCTGGTCATCTCCCGTGCCGACAGAGGGCGCGATACAAGCGTTCAAGCTAGCAGTTAAGGTATCGTTTGCTAACGTCTGAATGAGCTTGTCATTGACAGCATTGGCATTGTTTTGTGTCGGTGCAGACAACTGATACTTACCCGTACTGTTGCCCGTTTCAAGCGCTTTCAATGAGTATTTGTCACCAGTCAATAACGAGGTGATCGTGACCCACACCTGATCTGGCTGATCTAGCTGGACGTTACATGGCGCGTAGCTGGCATCGACATAGACATTCTCACCGATTTGTAAGGTGGTTTTATTTTCATCAAACCCAGAGGTTGTGAATTTTATCTCAGGTTCAACGATGAGTAACTCATCTATAGCATTAGCGGCTGATACTGATCGATCTTCTAATACAACTGCCCCCATCTTAACGCTGGCAGTGTCGCCACTCTTACCATTAGGATCTGACAAAGCTTGTACGATAAGTTGGATGCTTTCGCTATGTCCAAGCTTAATTTGGGTGGTAAAGTTTTTATCGAAAAAAAGCTCTACACGTCCTTTGTCTTTTAGTTCCTGATAAACTTTTACATTAGAAAGGGTGGGAGATATATCTAACGTTAGCTTAACAGTTTGATTGCTATAACTGGTGTTACTTAGGACATTAACCCAGTTTACCAAGGCATTGGGCATGACGGTATGTACCGGCTGCTGAGTCAAACCAATACCGTACTCAGGCAGATGGGAGGCTTTGATTTGTACTTGATTTGAGGCAGTAGCAATCGCTGTGTCATTTTGGCTGTTGACGTGATAGCTGGCATTGGCAATATTATTGATGATCTGCAACTGAGGGTTTGCTGCTGGAATTGAGGCAGCAGCTGCGATCGCGATGTTCGATTGGATAAGTAACATGGCTAACGTCAACGCAGAAATCTGAACGCTGCGTAATGACGTGGGTTTAGACAATGTCATTGACTGCTCTGTCATATGTCGCTTATCCAATAAAACACACTGTTTGATTTAGAGTACTTTAGCCGCATGGTTTTTAGGTGAAGGCAGGTCTATAAGCCCCGTTAGATGCTTATAGACCTTAAAACTATCTGTTTGAATTAAGTTGACGATACAGAGTGATCGTTTAACGATTGTTTTTAATCTTCACTCGGAAACTCAGTGTCGCTGTACCTTGAGGCGCTAATGTAGAGACATTGGCATAAATAGAATCAACACTGTCTGGCGCTGGAGGTGTACCTTTAACAGCATTAGACTCAGCAGCGGAACCAATTTTTATTTTAGCGGTATTAGCAACGTAGTCAGCTGCAGTGCTGTACTGAGATGTCGCATCAGCAATAAGCAAATTAGTAATGTCAAAACCTAATGGTGCTGTAGAAGAGGTGTTTTTAGCATCGATTCTATAAATCACACATTGATCAGGTTCTGCTTGTTCGATTGGATCTTTTGTGAAGTTGATTTCACCTGCTCCTGAAATGATGCCATCACAGTTGATGTCTAATGCTTGGAACTTATCTAACGTTAGGCCTTTGACATACGTTGTATGAGTAATAGGCTCTATGTTAGTAGGAGCACCGTTACCGCTAGCAGTCAGTTTCACGGTAGTAGTCTCGGAGCTACCGACGAGTGCATCAGTAGAACCCATGTTATAACTAATAGTTACTGCCCCACCTGGAGCTATACCGATACCTCCGGTCAATGAACTAACTATGGTGTAAGCCTTTCCGTTAACTGTAGGTTCAACTTGAATTGGTTCAGTAGGCGTACCATCTGGTGAATTGTAAACAAGAGTAAGCGGACCAACAGGATTTACTTGTTCGTTACTACCGTCAGTAACTATAAAAGTTAATGGGTTGTCAGCGTTGCCTTCGGTATCTTGTCCCTTATTAGTGATAGTGACTTGATACGTAACCTGACCATCCGTACTTGTGCCGTCCGTAACTGTAATTGGTGCAATTTCTTTTAAGGTAGTTGAACTTGCCAGAGTGATAACACGTCTGGTAAAGCTAATAGTCGGCGTTGTGTCTGCGCCAAGTGTGTCTGAGTCCTCAGTAGGTATTTTGGTAGTATTAAGAGTAGGAGTGCTGTCATCTGTACTATCAACAATGTCGTACTCGGTATCATTCGGGGTCATACTAAGTACAGGCGTAACACTATCGAATTTATCGTAAACCGTGGCGTGGTTGGTAGCAGAACTATTAGCCTTAGTGTATTTAGTTTTGTCAACGTCGACCTTGAAGCTAATAACCTGATTTGCGCCAACCGCCAAACTTGGTACAGTGATGTCAACAATTGTCCGGCCATCTTCAGTTCTAGCATTAGAGGTAACTGTAGCACCGGATGCAGTAACAGTGCCATTTAGAGTCATGCCTAGCGGCAAAATGTCTCTCACGATAAAGCTTGTAGCTGTATCGCTGTAATCAGTAGATACGTTAGTTACTTTGATACTGTAGTCGATCGTAGGAGTAGCAGCGGTTAAATCTAAAGTAGAACAAGGAGCAGTAGTACCACAAACTGCTGTCTTTTCAATCTTGAATACTGGAAGTTTCACCAGTGTTTGGTTTTCATTGACTAGCGTGGGCTTAGCAGCATTGACAGTAGTAAAGAAAGCACTCGTTGCCGTTAGGGTACCCACACCTTTATCATTACCTATTTGATTGATAGGTGTCGCTGCCTCATAGCTAAGATTCGCTCTTAAACCTGGTGATAACTGGATAGTACCGCCATTAGTAAGCGTACCCTCGGAAACCTGATTAAAAGCATTCAATGCACTAGTTTGATCGGGTGTTAGAGGGTCACCGTTAGACTGTACAATGGTATATGCGATGCTGTCTGAAGTTCCCAGTGCATAGTCTGGAGTAGCAGTGGTAAGCTCAGAGGTGTCATCACCTGTTGTTGTAACTGTATAGGTGTCGGTGACGTTACCAGTATTGGTAAGAATATGATCAAATTTGGTGGTACCACCTGGGATAACCAATTGGTTTGCGTTCGTATCACTATTATTGTCCGTATCTGAAACAGCTACTAATGAGAAGTTAGCCGTTTCACTAACATTTACCGTCACTTCATTCGATTCAGCTGTTTGTTGCTGATCAGGGTTGGTCGAAACAGTGTAGGTAGCCGTTGCTTTACTAACAATGGGCTCAGCGTCAGCACTTACCTCAGTGGACTCAGCAGCATTAGCGCCAGTAGAGATACCCATCACTGCAGCGACACCGACAGCAAGCAAGCTATAGTTAAAATTATTTGATTTCATGTATTGCTCCAAAGGTAACGATAAAAAGCGAGTCTAAAGATGAAGTAAAAACACAATCGAGAATCGATAAATCAGTTGACGGTAGTATTCAGTGCGACTGTAGCGGACTTATAGGCAGGCAAGAGTTTGATATTCCAGCGTAGCGAGCGATACTCAGATAGGGGGATTTTCACCAATTTGTCGTTCACTTTACGCATCAGAGGCATGTCAGCATAGTTTTTGCCATCGGTACTGGCTTGTGCGCTTGCAGGGAGTGCTTCACCAGTGAAGGTCATGTTTGTTGGAATAGGGAGGGTTACCATCAAGTCGTTAATGTCTTTATTGATAGTGCTGGTGTAAGCAGCTTTGTATTGAACCACTGTACCCGCGGGTGCTGTGCGTACTGGCGAGTAGATGACTTTACCCTCTGCGTTTTTGATGACTTGATTGACCGTGAGCTCCATTTTTAAAGCATCATCAGCGTAAGCTACGTTCAGACTCAGTAGACAGGTAGAAGCCAAAGTAGCCAATAGGACATTGTGCAAGAGCTTGAAATGTTTCATGGAAAATCCTTCTTAAACCATAGCTGGCAATGACGTGCTAGCTTGATAAGTTGCAGTCTATTGTCTGTAATTTGTCATAAGTAGCACTAATAGAAATATGTATATTTACTTGATTATATTGTCACGCAACCATTACAAATATTCAGCTCAAAAACGATAAATGGTAATTTGAGGTGGCTAAACGGCAAAAGCCCTATCTAATAAGATAGGGCTTTTGTTTATTAAAATTTAAATCATAAATGATCTAAATGTGCAAGAAAAAATAGCTACTGAGGATTCATAGTTATGCCGTACTTAGTATTAAAGTATAAACTTGCTAAGTTTGGTTTGGTGCTATCAGTAGGTACAGCAGATAAGTTAAAGGGAGTAGAACGAATCTCACCATTTTTACCATAGGTGACAATAGGACCACCTACTGAGGTAGGTAGAAACAGAGGAGGGGGCTGATTAAATACTGAAGTAACACTAGTGATTTGTACTTGCTGAAGCTCTAAGTGGCCCCGATTATAAGCCTGAATAACATAGGCAATGCATTTTCTTGGACTGACACCACTATCCGGCGTTTTGACACTGAAACCCACTGTTGGATCATCATTGTTATGGCTGATATCTTGATAACTTAAGCTATTATTACACTCATGCACGTATTGCGATGTTATGAGGACTAAGGCGGCGTTATTAGCCTTAACTTCACCAAAGTCCACCTTACTGTAATCAAAAACGTTGGCTATGAGGGCAATCTCTCGGTTATTTGTAGTTGTGTCTATTGTATAATCCCATGCATTTGGCTCATTTTCAATCAAACAGACTTTTGTCTTTTCGGCTAAGATGTTAGCAGCCACTGTAAAGCTGTATCTGCCTTTATTACCTAAAATGCTGGAAACAGTTTGTGGATTGGGCGAAATAGTCACAATGTCGTTATCATTACAATCCGTCAAACGTACGCTCAAACTGCTATCGTATATTCCTAGCTCACTTTCACTATCATAGATGCCGTTAAAATAGCTACTGTTACCTGTAAAGGTGCTAGATGTATCTTGTTTGGTGCGTTCAGCAGCTACGATACCGCCGTTATCATTAAAGACAATACCTGAAAAAGTGTAAGTGACTGGTGTGTTGGTAATCGTACAGGTAATCTCATCGCCATAAGTAGTATTGCTAAGCGTAAATGAACGCGTTTGAGCTGTAGCGTTGTAAGTCATCGCCGCAGTAGGCATGATGGTGGTGCTACCAGTAGTGGCATTGGTACAAGTGTAGGTGGCATTATAGTCTGTGATATCACCTAGCGTTGTTCCGTTCATGACGCGCTCAGTAATAGTATAGCTTGTATTTTCTGCTAAGTTTAGGACGCTGCTACCTTCATTGCTAACCGTCGCACCGGTACCTGTAGTGGTAGCACTGTTGGAGACAATAGCATCACCGGTCACCTTTATCTCAAACTGGTCACGTTTGGCGTCTGTGTCATGAATGCGAGTACCATTTAGCTGTTTTTTAACCACCAACTTTGGCGGGGCAAGACAGAAGTAGAAGTCTGAGTAGCCCACCAAATGATCACCAGCTGATGTTGTTGTGCTGGCGCCACTGTAAGTATTGCCATGAGTAATTGTAAAAGGGGTCAATGCCGGCTTATAACCCCAGTCGACGTTAAAATTACACGAGTTAGATGTACTACAGTTCTGCCATGGAATGCCTGATATGGTTTGGCTACTATTAGTCAGTTCATGATTAGAGGTTTTAAAATTACTGAAAATCCCACCGATAGTTTTCAGTGTTATGCTTTCAATATACCTACTGTTTTCGTTTGAGTCTGCGTCTTGAACAACGAAGCCATATTTTGATACCGGTTTGTTAATCGTCGCGGTTAATTGATGGTTGACATCTTCTTTTTTACTATTATGAAGTATGTTGAGAGAGTTTTTAGTGGCTGTACCATTGGTAGATTCATACTTTGGATAGCCAGCCACTATGTTTCTTATAATAGGAAAAGACAATGTAATATCTACACCACTAAAATGATAAGTGTTATTTGATCCGCTAGACCAGCTTAGCTTTTGCGTCTTTATAGGGGTATGGCCTGGTGGGTTTTCACCAATATAATACATCTGATGATTGCTTGGACAACTGGCAGGTGAACTTATTGAACCACCACCAAACATAGAAGTCACCTCATTAGTATCACTAGCGCTTTTTAGGGCTAAGTCAGCCGTTTTTATAGTCGCGGTATTAGTCACAGTAGTGCCTGAAGCGGCAGTGACTAGTGTTGGTACTTTGATACTGTAGCTTTTGTCAACGGGTATAGATGGAATCTTAAACCCTGTCGGCCCTTCTAACAGTGCGGTTGTAGGTAGAGAGCTGGTGGTACAAACGTTGTTCGTATCAGCGCTATCACAAGTAATATTTGATTGCTTACTAAGACCTAAGACGGCGGGATCTTTAAGTATTATATCTTGTAGAGAGGTACCGCCTGTGTTAGTAATCTTAATAATATAATTAGTAGTGTTATTAGTACCTATGCTGGTTAGACCATCATCTTTTGAAATAGTGTATGCTGGCACTGGCACGCAGAAGTCGTCAAAAGTGACTGCGATATTTTGCTCCTCTGGGTTATCTTTGGCGCCATTCGTATTCCCGTATACAATGCTTAATTCTGAGATTGGTTCTTTAAAAGAGGCAGTAACTTTACAGCGGTTACTAAAATCATTATCGTTGCATGTCCCAAAAGTCCCAAAAATACTGTCTCCAAACGCCGTATTTCCATCAATATTAACAAACTCTCCAGCATTTGAGAGCACGGGAAAGGTATTACTGCTAGTCATATCTTTAGCTGTAAGTTCTACTTTATCTTTCCAATCGTAAACAAAAAATCCAATCCGGCGATCAATATCATAAATACTCATATTAAGATTAGAAAGAGGTTTATCAAACTTATATGTGACAGTGTTGGTATCGTTTTTGCTGTTCATGTCTTGTTTAATGAAAAATGCGCCGTCTATCGTAGAACTGGGGTTAACGGCACCACTGATACTCTGTGAGCTGCCAATTGTGCTCATGGATCCTGTAATGACGACATCATCTAAATTAGAAGTGCTGCCTACTGCCGATGTTTTTGGCCATTGATACTCTGCAGGTTCAAGCGTTGAAGAAACGTGACCAGCTGGGCAAGTAGCGGCAAATGCTGCAAAACTTGGGAAAAATAACAATACAACTAAGGCTATCCAATAAGCCATCTTGGGTTTTAGTTCTGATGATTTCACAGAAAAATCCATGATAACTCCGATAAAGATGTCAAAATATTAATAAAGCTTTGAAATGATAGTAGTGTTTAGAGCATGATTAATATACAAAAATAAGACGAACGTATGTTTAGAGGGTATGAATGACGAAAATGTCGAATGTAGTTGACAGAAGGAGATAGGCCTTTATAAAACCAGAAAAATGTAGAATGTTATAACTAGGTTGGATCAGGTCATATGCTTGTTAGGATTTCTATTAACGTTCATTTTTAACCCTATCTACTGTAAATATTTACCTAATCACTAATCATTATTTATTTCAGAAATACTTGTCATATCGTCATTTTCTTATCGCTATAAACAACCTCTCCAGAAACGCCTATAATAAAGCGTTATTATTATTTGATAATTAACCCCACACATTAAGTTGCAACGTGACTTTCTATAACTAGGCGGTCATACATCGTCATGTAAATGCACCATACTAAATGCCACTTTTTAAAATTAACAAGGAAGTCATTGAGCGAACCATTCACGTAAGACACTATGAACACACTAATTTGATTTAATAACATCCTGTATTAGGCAGGATGGACTGACAAAAAAGGACAACGAAGATGAATTATTATAAGGATGCTGATAGCACCGAAACCCAAGAGTGGCTGGAAGCCTTTGAGTCTGTTATCAAACATGCAGATAAGGATCGTGCTCAGTTTCTACTAAAAGCCTTATACAATATGGCGGTCCAAGAAGGCCTGCCATTTAATCGCCTCGATACCGCTTATATCAATACGATCGCAGTTGAAGACGAGCCAATGTACCCTGGTGACTTGACGATTGAGCGCAAAATTCGTGCGTTGATTCGCTACAACGCGTTGGCGATGGTCATGCGTGCGAACAAAAACGACGATGATTTAGGGGGTCACTTAGCGACATTTGCCTCTAGTGCCACGCTCTATGAGACAGGTTTTAACCATTTTTTCCGAGCCGCCAGTGATCATTTCGGTGGTGACATGATTTATTATCAAGGTCACTCAGCCCCTGGTATCTACGCACGTTCTTATTTAGAAGGGCGTTTGAGTGAAGATCAGCTAGATAACTTTCGCCGTGAAGTCGGTGGTAAAGGCTTATCAAGCTATCCCCATCCATATCTCATGCCTGATTACTGGCAGTTCCCGACAGTTTCTATGGGACTCGGCCCCATCATGTCGATCTATCATGCGCACGTACATCGCTATATGGAAAACCGTGGTTTGCTTGAAAAAGAAGATCGTAAAATCTGGACATTCTTAGGAGATGGTGAGACCGATGAGCCAGAAAGCTTAGGGGCGATATCACTTGCCGGTCGTGAGAAGCTGGATAACCTGATTTGGGTGATTAACTGTAACTTACAGCGTCTTGACGGTCCTGTTCGTGGTAATGGCAAAATCATTCAAGAGTTAGAGTCAGTATTCCGCGGCGCAGGCTGGCGGGTGATTAAAGTGGTTTGGGGTGGTAATTGGGACAGTTTGCTTGCCAATGATCATACAGGCGTGCTTAAACATCGTATGGAAGAAGTGGTTGATGGTGAGTACCAGTTATATGAAGCTCGTACCCCTGAGTTTACTCGTAAAGAGTTCTTTGGTAAGTACCCAGAGCTAGAAGAGATGGCTGATGCGCTATCTGATCAAGACATTGCCCGTCTAAACCGCGGCGGTCATGATCCCCAAAAGGTGTATGCCGCTTTTAGTGAAGCCATGAAGACTAAAGGGCAGCCAACGGTTGTTTTAGTCAAAACCGTCAAAGGCTATGGTCTCTCTACGCAAGCACAGGCTGTCAATAAATCGCACCAAATTAAAAAGTTAGATCATGACTCTTTGAAGTATTTCCGTGATCGCTTTGATTTGCCGTTTACCGATGAAGAGCTTGAGACACTACCGTTTTATCGCCCTAAAGAAGACTCGCTTGAGATGAAGTATCTAAAAGGTCGCCGCGAAGCGTTGGGCGGGCATTTACCAAATCGTCGTAGTGGACATATTCCATTAAACATACCTGATTTATCCATATTCGATCGTGTGTTAAAAGGCAGTAATGGCAAAGAGCAGTCGACGACGATGATGTTTGTCCGTCTGCTATCAGCGATGCTAAAAAACAAAGACATCCAAGACCGTGTCGTGCCTATCGTTCCTGATGAAGCACGTACCTTTGGTCTAGAAGGCATGTTCCGCCAGTTGGGTATTTATTCAGCGTCAGGCCAAAAGTACACGCCCGAGGACAGTGAAGCGTTGATGGGTTATAAAGAGGCCATCGATGGTCATATGCTAGAAGAAGGCATCAATGAAGCGGGTGCGATGAGTACGTGGATTGCGCTTGCGACCAGTTACTCAGTCAACGCTTTGCCGATGATACCTCTATACATCTACTATTCTATGTTTGGTTTCCAGCGCGTTGGTGACTTGGCGTGGGCGGCGGGCGATTGTCAAGCGCAGGGCTTTTTATTGGGCGCGACGGCTGGTCGTACCACCCTAAATGGCGAAGGCTTGCAGCATCAAGATGGGCACTCACAGATTTTATTTAATGTGGTACCCAACTGCGTCAGTTATGATCCATGCTTCGGTTATGAGCTGGCTGTTGTCATGCATGATGGCCTACGCCGTATGTACGGAGAAGGCGAGCGCGTTTATTATTACTTAACACTGATGAACGAAAACTACGAGCAGCCTGCGATGCCAGAAGGCTGTGAGGAAGGTATCAAGCGCGGTATGTATCTGCTTGAGGACAATGGCTCAAGTCAAGTACAGCTGTTAGGATCTGGTGTGATCTTACGTGAAGTACAAAAAGCGTCGAAGATTTTAAAAGACGAGTTTAATATTACCTCCAACGTTTGGAGCGTGACCAGCTTCAACGAGCTGACACGTGATGGTATGGCTTGCGATGATTACAACCGCTTGCACCCAATGGAAGAAGAAAAAGTGCCTTGGGTCACCGAGCAATTGGCACCGCACGAAGGGATTGTCGTAGCAGCGACTGATTACATGCGTAACTACTCAGAACAGATACGCGGATGGTTGCCTGATAATCGCCCTTATACCACCCTTGGGACCGATGGTTATGGCCGCTCAGACACTCGCGAAAAACTACGAAGCTTCTTCCACGTCGATGCGGCTCATATTGTCGTCGCAACCCTCAAACGCTTAGCAGATGAGGGCGAGGTAGAAATGCGCTTGGTTAAAGATGCGATTTCAAGCTTCGGTATTGAAGCGGATCAGCCACCTGCATGGCAAATCCAGCCTCATTATGATCATTTTCCAGATGCGCCAGCACCCGACAATGTCAATCCCAATCCTGTGCCGGAGTTTGTCGGTGAGGAAGATGAAGAGATCAGCAACGAAGGCCGTGCTGAAGATCAAGCGGATGCGACTTTACTCAATGATGGCGATGTCAAAGAATAATAATCATAAGACAAGGAGATAAACCATGGACATTAAAGCCCCCGATTTGGGTGTCGATAGCGCTGAAGTCAGCGAAATTATGGTAGAGGTTGGTGACGTCATCGCAAAAGATGACAACATCATTTTGCTAGAATCCGATAAAGCCTCGGTTGAAGTCCCAAGCTCTGCTGCTGGTAAGGTCACCAAAATTAGCGTTGCCGTTGGTGATCAGGTCAGTGAAGGTATGGTGCTGATTGAAATTGAGAGCGAGGATGGTGCTGCAGATAATAGCAATGATGCTGCCGATACCGATGTAAATACTAATGACGTAGATACTCAAGACAGTGACAGTCAAACAACAGCAGCAGAAGACCAGCAATCGTATTCTGCCTCTAAAGATAAGACTGAGTCTAGTGCGCCAGCCAATAGTTCAGAAAAGGCAATCACTTACGCACTGCCTGACCTAGGTGTCGATGAAGCCCAAGTGTCTGAGATTATGGTCAGTGTCGGCGATACGGTTAGCGCTGATCAGTCAATTTTACTGATTGAGTCTGATAAAGCGTCGGTTGAAGTACCCGCACCAGTAGCAGGCAAGATTGAAAAAATATTGGTCGAAGCGGGTGATATGGTCGCTAACGGTCAAGATTTTATTGTCATCATGGGTGGCGGTTCAGATGAAGCAAGCAATGCAGATGCGAGTGAGTCTAAATCTGACACACCCGCTGCGCAAGATTCTACGCAAGCTAAGTCAGACAGTAGCGCGGATAAGCAAACAACTGGTGAGCCAAAGCAAGCGGCTAAATCTACCACGACCAATACCGCCAATAATCAGAAAAAAGACAAGCTGACAGAAGCACAGATCAATGAAAAGCTGGTCGATGTGTATGCTGGTCCTGCCGTGCGTAAGCTAGCACGTCAATTGGGCGTAGATATCACTCAAGTGAGTGGTTCGGCACTGAATGACCGTGTCCTAAAAGAAGACTTGTTTGCCCATGTTAAGGAAAGTCTAAGCACTCAAAAAGCTGATCCTGCGGCCGGTAGTCCAGTCAGCTCAGGGTTACCAACACTTCCTGATATGAGTAACACAGAGGTCTGGGGTGAGACAGAAGCACAAGATCTCAGTCGTTTGCAAAAAGTCTCCATACCGCAGCTTAACTACAATACGCTGTTGCCGCAAGTGACGCAGTTTGATCTGTCTGATATCACTGAGACCGAAAAGCTACGCGGTGAGCTAAAAGGTGGCATGAAAGCGGAAGGGATTGGTTTTACCATCTTGGCATTTGTGGTTAAAGCCACTGCCTACGCCTTGACGCAGCATCCCCGTTTTAACAGTCATTTGAGCGATGACAATACCCAAGTTATCTTGCGTAAAAGTGTCAATATGGGGATCGCTGTGGCAACGGATGACGGTTTAATCGTGCCTGTTATCAAAAATGTGCAAGACAAAGGTCTGAAGCAAATTGCTATTGAGATTGGCGAGCTTGCCGTCAAAGCTCGGGACAAAAAACTCAGCACCAAAGACTTACAAGGTGCAAGTTTTACCATATCAAGCCAAGGTAATTTAGGCGGTACAGCCTTTACGCCGCTGGTAAATTGGCCACAAGTTGGTATTTTAGGCGTCTCTGAAGCAAGTATGCAGCCCCGCTGGAATGCTAAAAAGCAAGATTTTGAGCCGCGTCTCATGTTACCGCTATCATTGTCTTATGATCACCGTGTCATTAATGGGGCAGACGCCGCTGTGTTCACTCGTTATATCGCAACGTTGCTCGCTGATCCGCGTCGTATTCTGCTGTAGAATTGGCATTAATCGAAAAATTATTTATTTGCAAAAAGACTGTCCACGGATGGTCTTTTTTATGCTTGATGATTTTTGGTAGGATGCTTTTTGCGTCATTCTTTTATTTTGAGCTGTCTATAGCATGGACACAAAAAAGCCAGCTAATAAGCTGACTTTTTTATGGTGCTCAGTTGATAGTAGGAGCTATCTTAGAACTGTTTTACAAATGCCACACCATATACCCAAGGGCTGATATCGATTTCGCCAAGATCATCACCATTTAAGCTAGCGTCAGTTTTGATGTCCATATAGCGGGCATCAATACGAAACGCCTCAGTGTCAGCGAAGGGAATGTCAACACCGATGTGGCCTGCAACGCCAACGCTATCGTCAAGCTCTAAATCACCACCATTAGACACTCTTTCTTTAAAGAAAGTTGTGTAGTTGACACCCACACCAACAAATGGTTTGATATTCATTGGCATATTATAGCCGTCGAAGTGATACTGTAGAGATAACGTTGGTGGTAAGTGCTGAGTTTTACCTGTTAAAACGACAGTATCATCAGTAGGATCTTTCAGGTCAAAGTCGTGATGAAACGGAATGGCCGCTAGTAGTTCAACACCAACGTTGTTAGCGATAAAGTACTCACCACTGATGGTTGGGCGCACATCGCCATCAACGTCAACAGAGTAATCAGCTCCCCCTACATTTACGGTACCGTTATCGCTTTTAGGGTCAACATAGTGTGCACCAGCAGCAACAGACCAAGTACCGGCAGGGACAGCAAAGGCAGTGGTCATGGTAAGAGCAGTGGCTGCGGCTAAAACTAGGGATTGTAGTTTCATCGTTTGATTCCTCAACGTAATAGATGATTATTGGTAAATACCTAATGAGGGATGACATTAGTTACCGATACACAATGTTATGTTTCTTTAGTAATCTGTAACACTGTCTCTCTATTATAGTACAAAACCCTGCTTTCTGTAAGGTTTTAATTGCTTTTATATTTCTTTATTTCTTAAATAGCGCTGTTGTGGCTCACAATGAAGCAGTCAGAGATTTTATAAAAGTGATGGGCGTTGGGAGTCGGGTTTGACCTGTATTGTGACTGAGTCATTATGATATAAAGGAGGCGTAACCTAGTATGCTTGGCTATTGTAGTAACTCTCCACTCCGCTGTGAAAACGCCCGTTCTGCAAAGATATTGAATCGAATGGATGCTTGTTGTCCGGAGTGCGGTTTATTCTTATTACCTGCACAAGATGTTAGCCAGCAGTTACGTGCGGATGAGCAGTTTTTAAGATACGCTGTCTTAGCGGTGGCATTGGTGTTGTTTATCGCTGTCTACATTTATTATTCAAATTTTGTATAATCACTTATCATAATGCATAATAAACAGCCAATCTCGCCATTAGTCGTACTTTTTTATGGTGGTAAGCTGGTTGTGAGAATCGTGCGTTAGGGTCATAGTCTGTGATGGCTGCTTTATTCTATTAATATAAGACCGGTGTTTCACCGCATAGGGACGGCATGCTACTCCAATCTATACGGCGCTTGCGTCTTTTTGTTTACAATATCTTGCAAAATGATGAGCATGACACGCTATTTAGCCGTTGTGTCGACTATTTTCTTATATTTCTCATCATGACCAATGTGGCGGCAGTCATTGCCGAATCTGTTGATCAGTGGTATTACCCCTATCAAAGTTATTTCACTTGGTTTGAAAACTTCTCTATTGTGATATTTTCTATCGAGTATTTGCTACGTTTGTGGAGTGTTGCCGAAGCAAAGCCCGATCACACGACTTGGCGTCAGCGTTGGGAGTGGCTAAAGAGCCCCTCAGCGTTGATTGATTTGATCGCTATTGCCCCTGCGTTCTTAAACTTCTTTGTCTCCATCGATTTGCGCTTCTTACGTATTCTACGTTTGTTCCGTATTCTTAAACTGACACGCTATTTTGCTTCTTTGCGTATCTTGCTGGTGGTGATCAGTAAAGAGCGAGGCTCATTTCAAGCGGTCATTTTTATCTTAATTATTATGATCGTGACCGCCTCTAGTGGTATTTATTTGGTTGAAAACCATGCGCAGCCAGAGGAGTTTGAGTCAATTCCCAAAGCCATGTGGTGGGCGGTGGTGACGCTTACCACAGTAGGTTATGGTGATGTTATACCAATTACCAATGCGGGCAAAATATTGGGTGCCATCATTACGATATTGGGTGTGGGCTTGGCCGCATTGCCTGCCGGTATTTTGGCGACAGGTCTTGCCAATGAGTTGGCGCAGCGCCGAGAGGAGCTTGAGCAACACTTTCGCGAGCAACTGATTGATAGTGACTTTGATTTGGTACAAAATCAGATGATGATTGATAAAATTCGCCGAGAGCTAGGACTGGATAAAGAGCAGGCACAAAATATCGTATTGCAAGTACTGCGTGAGCAAGAGCTTGAGCGGCGCGAAAGAGAGGTAGAAATACGACAAAAGAACTTCTGTCCCCATTGCGGTGAGCCACTATAAAGTCTTGTCTTGTCAGCTGTTTGTATGACGAAACTTGATAGTGAATACTTGATATTTTAAAAAAAGAGAAGGGTGCGGTGTATTGATAACACGGCACCCTTCTACGTTTTTAAAATGAGGACACGCCCTCAGTAGTACTTACACGCCTTGCGGAATGGGGAGAGATCGCGCCAACTCATGTGCCACTTCTTTTGCTGCCTCTGCTAGACCCTCAGCAGACAGTGGCAAATTATGTAGCGTTAAATGCCAGTCATCGACCTCCCGGCGCAAATGGGCGACCCAAAGCGTCGTGCAATCACGGGGTAGCTGTTTTAGATTGACTTCAAAACACCGATTGCCCTCATCATCACTCAGATGAATCTCGCCTTTTTTGACGCGAGAAAACGGATGATCGTGATAAGAGTTGGCTATCATAGCGATGTGGGTGATATGGGCTGGAATCTTATCCAAGAATAGCCTTATCTGCTCTTGATCAAGTGGTGCCAGATACATCGCTTGTTCGCCGCGATCTTTGCCATTTAGACTGTCACCTTGATGTTTTACGGATTCAGCTTTATCTCGCAATTGCTTGAACCAAACGATGTCACGAATGGTGCAAAGCTCATCGTACAAGACGCAGGCTAAGTCAATGTCAATCGCACCTTGGTTTTTCTTAAAGCGCTTAAACAGGCCTTTTGGCTCAATCTTAGTAAATTCGTAGTTCAGCGCAAAAAACAAGGTTCCCGCATCTAAACCCAGTCCTTTTAAACTGTCTGAAAGTAATGGTGATGGGGTCGTAGTTGACATAACATTCCTTTTTAATTCTTAATGTTGAAAGTGGTCGGATGGGTTTGAAGACCGCAGAATTTAAGCGCTATTATTATTCATGATGGCTATCTATGAGGGTTATTCATGATCTATAGATTTATCCAACACAGCTTGATACAGCAGCTCAGGCGTGGCTTTTAACAGACCACTGCCAAAACCCCGTAACCACCAGACCAGTTGGGAGGTCAAATTGACCGTTGCTTGGATTGTCAGGGTGTCGTCGTCATTCAACGTGACAGTTTGGTCATCACTTAGCTTACTTTCAGTGAGGCTTTTTCCCGCTTGTTTGGTGAACTGTAGCTCAATAGGTGTGTTTTTGCCATGACTGGGTAGCTTACTAAATAGTGGATGACTAAAGCCCATCCCACCTGCATCCAAATACGTATCGAGTTGGAAGTTCTCAGGTGTTTGTGCCGCACTCTCAAGGATCTCCACGCTGGCAAATCGATGCAAGGCAAAGGTGCGGATGATGGCTTCTGGGTCGTCGGTACGGGTGGCCACTAAGTATATAATGACGCCGCGCTGGATAATCGCAATGGGATTTAGGGTGTATTCACTGGCCTGTGATTTGTTGCTGCGTGTGTAGCAGGCCTTTATCTGTAATTGATAAAATAAAGCATGGTAAATATTGTCTTTGCTGTCTAAGTCAATGTGCGGCGCAATCAATGGCTGAGTGGCAGGTTCGATACGCACTCGATCTATCCACGAATGGGTCACCTTACTGTTTTTAAGCTGTCGCCGTGCTAAATCAAACCAAGGGAACAATTCATCTAAAATAACGGGGGGCAAAAGTTGGGTGAGATTGGCCTCAACCATATTAAAAGCGACTGCTTGCGACAGATTCATATGCGGTAAGCTTTGTAAGGGCGCGTCATCGCACCAGCGCCACCCTTGGGGATTGGCGTTGTTTTTTTCGATAGGGAAGCGTTTGGCCAGCGCATTTAAGTCACGCTGTACTGTGCGTAAACTGATGTCAAAACCTGCCATGATAAGCTGCTCAAATACGTGTGTCGTGCCAACCCAGCGATTACGCTGTAGTTGGGACAGCACTTGCCATTGCCGTGCCGTCGTTGCTGCGCCATGTCGATCATCGCTGGCACTTTCTGAGGCACTACTGTCTGTCGCAGCTGGCGTATTAGCCTGCTCGTTAGGGTCCGTCTGAACGTGCAGGGAGTTGGCGTCAGTAAGAGGTACAGTCATTAAGAGATAGCCTTTATGAAGTCACAGTCAGTTTTTACCCGTTTTTGGTGGGCCATTCACAGTTTATCATCGCAGAAAAGCAGCGCAGCGTCTAGGGACGTTCGTCTGTAATCACGTATCCTCATAGACTGCTTTTATTTTATAGTGGATTGACTATCATACAAGGATTTATTTGACCTCATTGTTATCGATGTTTTGTTCGTCATCGTGCTCCCCATTACTGGTTACTTCGCTGTTATTTTTCTCATCCTGACGTTTATCTTTTCTGCTTTTGTCCTCTTTTTTTTGACGTTTGGCTTTCTGCTTCTTTTTAACTTTGTTTTTTGACTTTTTATCGTCAATATCATCTTCTCCGTTCTGATTTTCATCCCACAACATCAAACGGCTTAACACTTTGCCAAACAACGTGTCTTTGCGATAGCGACCTTTTTTGTTCATCGTGTCGATAGGCAGGCCGGTCATCAATGATAAGGCTTCACTTAGCGTATGGACGCCATAAATGTGAAAGCTGCCAGCGTTAACGGCGTCTATAATGTCGTCACGCAGCATGAGTTGTTTGACATTGGCCATCGGTATGACCACCCCTTGCTGGCCCGTCAGTTCTTGCTCGCGGCAGGCATCAAAAAACCCTGCAATTTTAGCATTGATACCGCCCACGGCTTGTACTTCACCCAGCTGGTTCATGGAGCCTGTGATGGCAAAAGATTGGTCAATAGGTACGTTTGCTAAGGCGGACAATAACGCACAGCCTTCGCTGACAGTGGCGCTATCGCCATCTATATGCGCGTAGCTTTGTTCAAAAGCAAGCGAGGCGCTAAAGTTTAAGGCATGGTGTTGACTAAATAACGCACGCAAATAGCTGGTCATAATCAGCATGCCCTTGGCGTGTAAACTGCCGCCCAAATCTACATCGCGCTCAATATCGAGTATCTCTCCGGCGCCGATATTTGGTTGAATAACAGCGGTCAGACGTGCTGGCATACCAAACTCACTATCAGCATAACTGACCACCGTGAGCGCGTTCACTTGTCCGACCGCACGGCCTTGAGTTTGGATCAGCTGTTGGCCATTTTTAAGCTCATCCCAATACAAGTCACGCAAGTATCCTGAGCGCTCATCCATATCATTGATGGCTTGCGTGACGTGTTCAGCAGTCACAATACTCTCATCGTTTAAACGCGCATGACGGTTGGATTCATGCAGGAGTTTAATCAATAAATCGCTGTGTAGGCTCAAGCGGTCTTGTTCTTCCGCTTGTAAGCTTAAATGCTCAAGCAAAGTGGCTTGCGCGTGACGATCAAATGGGTAAAGGTTGGCATAGTCTATGATGTCAGCCATTTTGGCGACCAGTGCCAATTCGTGCTCGCTGGTACGTATCACATCATCATGAAAGTCAGCGCGAACTTTGAAGACGGCATCAAACTCAGGCTCAAGCTCAAGCAGCTCATAATATAAATCCGCTTCGCCTAACAAAATAACCTTAATATCAAGGTCGATTGGCGCAGGCGATAACGATAAGCTGCCTGTTAAGGTCAGCATTTGCTCAAGGCTTGACAGCTTAATTTTGCGTGATTGTAAGGCACGCTTGAGCCCTTGCCATGCATAAGGGTGCTCGAGTAAGTGGCTGGCCTCTAACAATAGGTAGCCACCATTGGCACGATGTAGCGCGCCGGCTCGAATCATACTAACATCCGTCGTCACTGTGCCTAATTGCGTGATTTGCTCAACATGTCCCAATAAGTTTAAGTGTGTTGGCAAGTCTTCAAAGATGACAGGGGCGCCACTATCAGGCGGGTGACTGACAATGACATTGACCGCATAGCGGCTTGGCGTTGTGGCGAGCACTGCCGTCACAAACTCTTCATCATCGCCGTTGACGATACGCTCTACGTGAGTGACCATATCGGCAAACACCGCTTTGAGGTAGTCAATGACAAGTGGATGAGCGGAAAACTGCTCATAAACAGGCGCAAATAAAGGCTGTAATGCACGCCTTGCAATACTACGATGCAGCGCTTCTATGGCGTCATTGGCTTCGTCTTCTAGCTGTTCTAAAGCGATGGTCAGCTGACTTAGCCGTTTTTGCATGTGGTTTTTTTGTGCAAAGTTACTCAGTTCAGCTTCATATTCTCTATTACCGTAGTCAGTAGGACGGTCATTTGTACTAGGGCGACCCTCCTTATTACGGCCACTTGTTTCTGATTCACTGATATGGCTGTCAGAGGCTTTAGGGCTATGACCATCATGATCGTTGTTCTCTGTTGGTAGTTGGCTCGGATGGACAAACATCGCTTTATTATCAAAGGAGCGAAACGTCAACGCTAGGTCATATTGCTTGCCTTCAGCATTGAGCGCTTCATAAGCATGACTCTCTTGCTCGTGCGTGTTGTTTTTAATGGCTTCGATTTTGCTTTGGTACTGATCACTACGAAAGCGTTGACTTAAGCGTTTTTTTGCTTGTTGCCATAAACTGTTGATTTGCTGTTGCAGTAGTGCGGCTTGACCAGCAGGCAAGCGCAAAGCCAAGGGCGTACGGGGATCGGTGAAGTTATGCACATAGACCCAATCATCAGGGGTCGGTGCGTCGGCGGCAATGCGATTGAGTAAGCGGCTGATAATAGTACGCTTACCTAAGCCATTTTCACCAGCGGCAAACACGTGATAGCCACTGGCTTTGATGTCCAAAGCAGTCTGCAAGGCTTTGATTGCACGCTGTTGCCCAAAACCAACGTCTAAATCAGGCGCTGTGCGTGTGTCTGTTGGTAGCTCACTTGGCTCACTATAACGCTTTAGTTGTTCTGCGGTAATAAGGCAGCGTTGTTTAACGTCAGTAAAAACAGGGTGCGGCGTGTCTGATGCTTGCTGATTGTCTTTCAATGTAGAAATAGGTGTTGCCATATTATTAGTGTCTTTACGATTAGTGTATTTTAATACTTGAGATATAGGAGGGTGTGGCTGTCGGTCATAAGTGTTTGGTAGATCGTTTTAAAAGCGCCCTACGTTTACTGGGTTTTTATGAGGAACATTTGCCAGTTAATAAAAATAGCTTACAAGCTACCATAACGCTGTAGATAAGTATCATGAGTCAAGTATAGCGGTAAATAAACAGTAGTTTTGCAGCTATTAAACAAGATTAATGTGCTTCATGTCAGGGCAGATAGTATAAGATGTCTCACATTGACGCAATCTGCAACTATTCAATAGGCAGGCTGCATGATAAAATAGACGGTTCACATGTCAAAACTGGATAATACGTTGTATGTCAGCTTCTACTAAAACCTCTTCATCGTCTGCTAGTATGGGCAATATCCATATTGACCCGACGGGCTTTGTAAAGCTCGGCTCACAACTGCCAGCGCTCGCCAATACCTTGTCACAAGCAATAAACACGCTAAGTCTACCCTTAAGTGAGACGCAGCAGCGCATGCTATTATTGTACTTAGATCAGCTTTTGTTATGGAATAAAGCGTATAATCTGACCGCAATTACCGATCCAGAAGAAGCACTGATCAAACATGTGATTGATTGTTTAGCTATTATAACGCATTTGCCGTCAGGGTCACTGCTTGATATCGGTACTGGGGCAGGTTTGCCGGCGGTTATTATCGCGATTTGCCAGCCTGAGCGTCAGTGTACGGCACTTGATAGTAATCAGAAAAAAATCCGTTTTATTAAGCAAATCAGTAGCGAGCTGGGTTTAACTAATATGCAGCCTATTGCCTCACGTATTGAAGCACATGAGGCCAGCTACGATGTGGTCACGTCCAGAGCGTTTGCCAGCTTGATTGACTTTGTTGAAGTAGCGCAGCCACGGTTGGCGGACAAGGGTTATTTATGCGCCATGAAAGGTAAAGCGCCAAGCGACGAAGAGCTACAAGCACTTGAGGGTGATTGGTTGATAAAAACCATTAAATTGACCATACCACGCCTGCATGACAGTCGTCATTTAATTGAATTGTCGGCTAAAAATGTCTAAGCTATGAGCACCTTGTTGAGGTAGCAGTCATGCAACAGCAGTATGGTAGTGATGACAATTCAGTGCTAGGAATGACGATAGTTGACACAAAAAGAATAGAATAATAGTAACAGACCCTAATTAAATTGAGTGAGTGTATGGAAATCATAGCAATTGCGAATCAAAAAGGCGGCGTAGGCAAAACCACGACGGCAGTAAATTTGACCGCGAGCTTGGCTGCTAAGCACAAGAACGTACTGCTGATTGACTTAGACCCACAGGGCAATGCGACCAGTGGTACTGGTGTGGACAAAAACGAGCTGGGACTGACCATCGCTGATGTGCTACTTGATGGTGTGTCGCTGTCCGATGCGATTGTCAGTAGTCCTGCAGGGTTTGACGTGATCGGTGCCAATCGTGATTTGGCCGGCATGGATGTTACTTTGATGGGTAAGGCTGACAGTCACGAGTTGTTTAAAACAGCGATGGCTGATTTGGTCAATGACCAAGTAGCGACGCAAAAGCAGCCATACGATTATGTGATTATCGATTGTGCGCCAAGCTTGAACTTGCTGACGATTAATGCGTTGGTTGCGACTGATGGAGTGATTATTCCGATGCAGTGTGAATACTACGCCCTAGAGGGATTGGCAGATTTGTCGCAAACCATTGAGCGTTTGACAGAGCTTAATCCTAAGCTGTATATCCGCGGTGTGGTAAGAACGCTATTTGATGCGAGGAACACATTGGCTCGTGACGTGTCTGCTGAATTAGAAGCTCACTTTGGCGATATTATGTATAAAACTCACATTCCAAGAAATATTCGCTTGGCAGAAGCGCCTGCCCATGGCCTGCCTGTGATCGCGTATGAAAGATGGTCCAAAGGGGCGCGTGCTTATCAAAAATTAGCAGCAGAAGTGATAAAACAAAGCCGCTAATGATAGGGCGCATCAGTGAATATAATGGTGTGTAAGAGAAACTGACCAGTCAGCAGTGAACGCACCCAGTTAGGTAATAAAACAATTAATATTGTATCTTTAGTAAGCCGCATTAATCATTATTTGGCTTTTATTTTAGCGTTAGAGGATAGGTAATCATGGCGAAGAAGAGAGGGTTGGCTGCCAATCGAGGCTTGGATGCCTTGTTGGGGTCAATCAAAAAAGAAAAGCAAATTACCGCCTCTGCCTTGCAAGACGATATGGCTGCGCGTGACCATGCTTTGCCAGCTGACACGCCAACTAAACATGCGCCAGCTCATCCAGACCGTGCAAAACCTAGTGAGACGTTGATTGCCAAGCCAACGGCTCCTGACACGTCTGATACCAGTCATCGAAAAGCGCGTTTGCCGCGTACGACCAGTAAAGCCGCTGCCAACAAGTCGCGTGGTATTGGCTCGGATACGAGCGTAGAAGACCAAATCAGCTTGGTGCAAATCGATGTGACGCGTTTGCAAGCTGGCAAGTATCAACCGCGCCGTGATATGAGTGAAACGGCGCTTGCAGAGCTGGCGTCTTCTATTGAACAACATGGCGTGATGCAGCCTATTGTTATACGTCCATTGCTTGCGAATGAAGATAAAAGTGAAGCATTCGTGACTCATGAAATCATTGCGGGTGAACGTCGCTGGCGTGCAGCAAAGATGGCAGGAAAGTCCGTTATTCCAGCAATTGAGCGCGCCTTATCCGATGAGTTGGCGATTGCACTAGCGCTGATTGAAAATATCCAGCGTGAAGATCTATCAGTGATCGAACAGGCTGCCGCATTACAGCGCTTTCATACAGAGTTTGGTATGAGTCACGCTATGATCGCTGAGGTAGTTGGTAAAGCACGCACGACGGTATCGAATCTACTGCGTCTGAACCAGCTGCATGATACGGTAAAGGATCATTTGGCAAACAGCGCTCTAGATATGGGGCACGCGCGTACACTTTTAGCCCTATCATCTGACCAGCAGCCTATCATTGCCCAAAAAATCATTGATGGCGGTATGACGGTGCGCGAAGCTGAAAAGCTGGTTAAATCCATTTTGCAACCACCGCCTAAAACCAACCGCACCGAACAAGTACAATCTCGCGATGCTGAGCAGTTGACGCAACGTCTGACAGACGTGCTAGGGGCGCAGGTAAAACTGAAGCATAAAAAAGACGGTCAGGGTAGCGTTGAGATATTCTTCCATAGTCAAGATCAGCTGGCCGCTTTGATTAAGCACATAGAAGCGCAGGGTTGAGGCATTAAACCCGTTTGCAGTGACGGTTCCAATTTCAAGTGTTTTGGCAATGTCTGTTTTTATAAAAATATAAAAGAGAGTCAGTATGTGGGAGTTGGTGAAAGCGGGTGGTTGGCTCATGACGCCTATTGTGGTGTGCTCAATATTGGCGTTGGTTATCATTATCGAGCGTAGCCATACTTTACAGTTTAACAAAATTGTACCGAGCAGACTGCGCGAGCAGTTGATAACCCGCCTACGGGAAAATGGGGATATTGGCCGCACACAACTGATGAACGTGAAAGAAAAAACGGCGCTTGGTGACATTTTAGCGACTGGTTTGCTGTATCGTCAGTATGGATTAGAGTCGATGACGATGCATATGCAGAA
Source organism: Psychrobacter namhaensis (assembly GCF_016107545.1). Taxonomy (GTDB): domain Bacteria; phylum Pseudomonadota; class Gammaproteobacteria; order Pseudomonadales; family Moraxellaceae; genus Psychrobacter; species Psychrobacter namhaensis. The sequence goes on along the minus strand of NZ_JABASS010000003.1, from coordinate 50,277 downwards.
TCGTGCGAGCGTGCAAGTTCACCAATTAGAAAAAAACATCAATATGCTAGGCACCATCGGGGCCATTGCGCCGCTACTAGGTTTGCTGGGCACGGTATTGGGTATTATCTCTTCATTCTTAGCGATTACGGATGGGGCGATGCAAGATCCCACAATGCTTGCAGCTGGCGTGTCACAGGCGCTCATCACTACGGCCGCAGGGATGATTGTTGCTATCCCTGCGCTTGTTGCTTATCGTTACTTTCAGCGCCGCATTATCGATATTAATGCTCAATTTGAGACCCAAGCTGGGCTTATGATTCAAGAGCTGTACGACTATCAGTTGTTTGACAGCACGCATCTTTCTGGTTTTAATCAGGCTGATCATGGTACAGCGTTAGATGGGAGGGTGGGCTATGGGTCGTCAGTGAACCCCTCAGATCTAGACAAAGTGGCCACAGCCAATGCTTAACACAGCAATCATGTTAGTAAGCCTCGAGCCTAGGGTTATTAGGTAAATTAAAGAGAGTGATATGCGCTTTAGAAAACCGACGGTTGAACCACTTGAAATTAATTTGACCCCGATGATTGACTGCTTACTGTTTTTGATCGTGTTTTTGCTACTGGCAACCTCGTTTAATCACTTTAGTCGTTTAAACATCATTCTCCCTGAAGCTGAAGGTGTCGCACTGACCGAGCAAAAAAACAGCATCGAGGTGGCGGTACAAGAAGACGGCAGTTATTTGGTCAATGGCATCACCCTTGCCAGCAGCAATGAAGCTGAGTTAACCAGCATGCTACAGCAAGAAGCGGGTAATAACCGTGATATGCTGTTTGTTATTGCCGCGGATGCCAACGCCACGCACCAATCTGTCGTGCGGGTGATGGATGTCGCTGGTAAACTCGGGTTTTTAAACCTCAATATCAGTACGGTCGTGCCACTTGGCCAACCGTTGCCGCAATAATATATAGCAAATTTTTGCCACAAATAAACCCTATAAGACTGTGTGGTAAGCACAGCCTATTCATAATATAACTCCCAAACTGAGGCTTTTATGAGCCAAGCATATCAACCTGACTCTACAAAAACTTCTGCTAAAAAAGTGTCAGTCGCATCATCAGGCACACCCAAACATAAGACATTATTGCGGCTATTGAGCTATCTAAAACCGTACTGGTGGGCCCTGCTGCTAACCATTTTAGGCTTTGCTATTAATGCGGGAACAGAAATTTGGATTGCTAAGTTATTGCAGTACATTACTGATGCTATCAATCAGAATGATCAGAGCAAGCAAAATTTGTTTCCATTTATGATTATCGGACTGTTTTTTGTACGCGGTGTCGGTAGTTTTTTGGGTAATTATTATTCTGCTTTGGTGTCACGCAATCTGGTTTATGAGCTGCGTGTGGAAGTCTTTAATAAACTGCTGCGCTTGCCAAGCTCATTTTTTCTGGCCAATCCAGCTGGTACCATCTCGTCTAAATTGATATTTGATGTTGAGCAGGTAACGGCTGCTAGTACAGACTCAATGAAGACCTTATTACGTGATGGTTTGACAGTCGTGGCACTGATAGGTTTTTTGCTTTATAGCAATTGGCGCCTGACCTTAATTTTATTTGTCGTACTCCCTCCTATATTGTGGTTAATCCGTGTGGCCTCCAAGCGCTATCTTAGACTGTCTAAAGGCATACAAGAGACGATGGGCGACGTCAGTCACATCACTAATGAGGTTATCGGTGGCTATCAAGTGGTCAAAAACTATGGTGGGCAAGCCTACGAAGCCAAGCGTTTTGATAAAACCTCAAAAAAGAACTTGCGCCAGGGTATGAAGGTCGTCGTGACCAACAGCATCAATACGCCAGCCGTGCAGCTACTAATGGCAATAGCCATGTCGGTTGTGGTATGGCTCGCCTTGCGTCCAGCGGTGATAGACAACATCTCTGCCGGTGCCTTTATCTCCTATATCGCGGCTGCAGGCTTGCTCAGTAAGCCGGTGCGTTCGCTGACTGATGTCAACCAAAAACTGCAAAAAGGGCTTGCCGCTGGTGAATCAATATTTGCGTTATTAGATGAGCCAGAAGAACAAGATACAGGGGTGCTTAGCCCAGCTTTGACAGGTGAAATCAAACTGGATAATGTTAGCTTGGTTTATCCAGACTCTACTGTGGCCTTGCGTGACTTTACGTTAGACGTAAGAGCGGGTGAGACGGTAGCTTTGGTCGGGCGAAGTGGCGCGGGCAAATCGTCTTTGGTTAATCTGTTGACACGTACTTTATCGACCACGTCAGGTCACATTACGCTAGATGGTATACCGATTGAGGATATTACTCTCGAGTCTCTACGCGCGCAGATTGCGATGGTCAATCAGCAAGTGGTGCTGTTTAATACCACCGTATTTAACAATATCGCTTATGGTGGCTTAGCCAATAAGACACAAGCGGAAGTTGAGAGAGCCGCAAAAGATGCCTTTGCGCATGATTTTATTATGAAGATGCCAAACGGCTATCAAAGTCAAATCGGTGCAGAAGGGTTACAATTGTCTGGCGGACAGCGTCAGCGCTTATCGATTGCTCGTGCCTTATTAAAAGATGCGCCAATTTTGATCTTAGATGAAGCCACCAGCGCCCTTGATAATGAATCAGAATACTACATTCAGCAAGCGCTTGATAATGTTATGAAAGACCGTACAACGTTGGTCATTGCTCACCGTTTGACAACGATTGAGTCAGCCGATCGTATCGCTGTCTTAGATGGTGGGCAGATTGTTGAGCTCGGCACCCATGATGAGCTGATGCAGCAACAAGGCCACTATGCGCAAATGTATGAACGTGATTTTGAGTAAGTGTAGTAGATATTTTAGGACAACTTTGACGTTTACGCAGCGTTAAACCAGTAGGATAAATGGCCAACCCTAATGAGTATTGAGACGACAGTAACGCGTGCATGGCAACGTCAAGCCGCTTGGCTATGGCTGCTGCTACCTATTAGCTGGTTATATGGCCTCATTACGACGATTCGTCGTTATGCTTATAAGGTGGGGGTGTTATCCAGTTATCGTGCGCCCGTACCTGTTATGGTTATTGGCAATATTAGTGTAGGCGGTAGTGGCAAGACACCATTGATTATTGCTTTGGTAGACTACTTGCAAGATCAAGGCATTAAAGTTGGTGTTATTAGCCGCGGCTATGGCGGCGACACCAGCCAGATGCCAACGCTGGTTAGAGACACCAGTTTGCCCAATGTGGTAGGGGATGAGCCCTGTTTAATTGTCAACATGACAGGGGTGGCCATGGCGGTATGCCCCAATCGCGCGCAAGCGATTACCACCTTGTTAGAGGCTTATCCTGATTTGCAATTGATTATTGCCGATGATGGTTTACAGCACTATGCTCTGCAACGTGATATCGAATGGATTGTGGTAGATGCGGCACGGGGTTTTGGTAACAAACAGCTACTACCCACAGGGTTTTTACGTGAACCAATGTCACGGTTAGAAGGGGCAAGTGTCATTTACCATAAAAGCCTAGAGGCTGTAGCAGCTCAGACTCGTAAACGTCAAAAGGACAGTCGTCAGCCTCAAGTTAATGACCAGACAATGCATCTAAAAGCAGATGATATGCAGCTTTTATGGCAATCTGCATCATTTAATAATCCCATAAGTAGCAAACCGCCTAAAAAGGGTAGCAAGGTACATGCAGTGAGTGGTATCGGCTATCCGCAGCGCTTTTTTGATACCTTAAACTTACTTGGCTTTGAAGTTATCGGGCATCCTTATCCTGACCATTATGATTTTAGCTTGGCTGAGCTGTTACAGTATAGCGATTATCCAGTCGTTGTTACCACAAAAGACGCGGTAAAAATAAGAGCGCTTTTATTAAAATATACCGCCGAGCAAGCGCTAACGGATGAGTATATAGAACTGGTGAGTAGGTTATGGGTGTTACCCGTCACCGCCGTGCTCTCTGACAGCTGTTATGCTCGTTTGGAGCAGCAGCTAAAACAGGTAGGCATTCAAATCAAAAAAAAGTAAAGACACCAAAGCAAACAATGGATAATGCTGTAAACCATATAAAAATTGCCATAGGAATAACGCATGTTACCAGTCGACCTCACAACCGCTAAAACGCATATTGTCATTCCTGCGCGCTTTAAAAGCACACGGCTACCCGGTAAGCCATTATTGAGTATTCATGGCAAGCCCATGATTCTTTGGGTAGCTGAAAAGGCACAGGCAGCACATTTCGCGGATGATATGTGCATTGCCACGGATGATGAGCGCATTGCGCAAGTATGCACGGATGCTGGGTTTGAGGTGGTGATGACCAGTAGTGAGCACGTGTCAGGCACTGACCGTTTGGCCGAAGTCGCTGCTCTCAAAGGTTGGGCTGAGCATGATATTATCGTCAATATGCAGGGTGATGAACCACTGGTGCCGCCGTTATTATTGGAGCAAGTGAAGACGCTTTTGGTAGCAGACAGTGACAGCGTGATGGCCACTTTGTGTGAGCCTATCGACGACTATGAGACTTTTATGCGTCCATCAGTGGTCAAAGTGGTCAGTCAACATTCTGAGAGCAGACAACGTGCGTTGTACTTTAGCCGAGCACCCATTCCTTGCGAGCGTGATGTTGTATTGGCCAATGAGCGTGACAAACAACCACCAAAAAATGCTTATCGTCATTTAGGGTTGTATGCTTATCGCGTCAGTCTGTTGCAGCAGTTTGTGCATTGGCCACAAACACCGCTTGAGGTACTCGAAAGCCTAGAGCAACTACGGGTTTTAGAGAATGGTGGACATATCGCGATTGCCGCCGCTGCCTGCCAGTTACCAGCAGGTGTCGATACCCAAGAAGACTTGGATCGTTTAAATGCGATGAGCTTAGCCGATTTTCAAAACCCTGCTGAATCATAGCCATGAGTGATATGATGGAAAATAAAGGCGTAGTAGAGACCACAGACAGCATGTATTTTGCGCCGTTATTACCGTGGCAGCGAGAATTGTGGTCGCAATTGACGCAGCGGGTGCTGACGTCACAGCAGTCTTTGCCTCATGCGCTGCTCGCAGCAGGTATGCAGGGGATGGGCAAACGTGCGTTTGTATGGCGGTTCGTGGCTTGGTTACTGTGCCATGAGAGAGACCGCCATCCCACAGGTGCTTGTACAGAATGTGAGAGCTGTCAGTGGCTAAAATCAGGGACGCATCCAAGCTTGCAAGTGTTACCGATTGCTTGTATGCCAAATGGTGTGGACCATGCTGATAACACAGAAAAATTGAGTAGCAAAGCAACAGATAAAAAAAATGCCAAAGCAGTTAGCAGTAGCACACTTAAGATTAAAGTGGATGACATTCGTGCCTTGCAGCCTTTTATTTATCAAGGTGGGCAAGGGATGCGCATTTGTGTGTTAGATCATGCTGAGCAAATGACAGTTGCTGCGGCCAACGCGTTACTCAAAACGTTAGAGGAACCACAAGCACAGGTTCATTTGTTTTTAATGAGTGATGCGCCCGCCCAGTTATTGCCCACCATCAAAAGTCGTGTCCAGCAGCTGGCATTGCAAACAATTGAGTCTACGGTAGCCGTTGATTATGTGACACAAGCGCTAGGCCATACCATCAATCGTGAAGCGGTCAGTACGGCGGCAATTGAGCAGCTTATCCAACTTGCAAATGGTGCACCGCTCGCCGCGATAGCCATGGCGCAAGCACCATGGTATGACAAGCGTGCCCTGTGGCTGACCACGTGGCAGGCATTACGTAGTGGTAAGCGCAGTAGTGTGGCCGCAAGTGATTATTGGCAAAATCAGCTGGATGTCAAAGAATTTATCCAACTGTCTGAGATGATGCTGCTTGATTTGCGCCGTGTCTGTCTAGGGCTGAGCGCTCTACAAAATGATGTCAATCTAACAGCGATTTTAGACGTTTATCAACCTGCTGACAGTGGACTTGTAGCGTTTGCCAGTAGCTTACAAGAGGGCAAAACTGCGCTGCAACAAAATGTGCAAGAAAAATTTGTCTATGATAAGCTGATGCAAGAATTGGCATCCTTATAAAGAACTACATAAAGAACTACTATCGCGATTCATGATAGCTTGTTTGATGCGTCATAAAGGTGTTGGTCTATATACCATTAGTAACACATATCATATCCAATTAATGAAGGAAGCTGACTATGGCAATGCCAGGACGTGGCGGGATTTTAACCTGTCATATTGAAAATATCGACACGTTATACGCCAGCTATCTCTCCTTTGTAAACAATGGCGCCTTATTTGTGCCCTCGAACCAAGCTCAGCAATTAGGCAATGAAGTGTTTATCGCTGTTACTTTACCCAACTCTAGCGAACGTTTACCCATGAATGGCAAGGTGGTTTGGATAAGCTCTAAAACACAAGGCGGACGTCCAGCCGGTTTTGCGGTGCAGATTGGGACTGATGTGGCGGGTCAAAGAATTAAAAACGAAGTTGAAAGATTATTGGCGGGTAAAGTAGAGGGTGTGCAGTCCACTTATACCATGTAAGGTTTGTCTTATCTGTACCTATCTACAATGAAAACGACTGTATCAGGGCTAGGCTTTGTACAAATCATCGAAAAAAACCGCGTTATAAGCATATAAGGCGGTTTTTTTGTCGGCGAAATAAGCGTTGATAGAATGAGTACGGTTAATAACGGGGTGGTACATACATGTCGTCTGGTATAGGTTCGCGATAGTACTCGTCATCACGTTTGCGCTCAGGTAACTCCACCTCTTCCCGAGGCACTTCTTTGTAAGGGATTTGTTCTAGTAGGTGCGCAATACAGTTTAGCCTTGCGCGTTTTTTATTATTTCCTTCGACAACCCACCATGGGGCTTCAGGAATATGAGTCCGCTCAAACATGGTCTCTTTTGCCTTGGTGTAGTCCTCCCACCGTCGCCGAGATTGTAAATCCATCGCTGACAGCTTCCATTGTTTAAGGGGATCATGGATACGGCTCATAAAGCGCGAGTGCTGCTCATCATCGGTAATTGAAAACCAATACTTTACTAAGCGGATGCCTGAACGTACCAACATACGTTCAAATTCAGGAACCGACTGAAAAAACTCTTCATATTGCTCATCAGTACAAAAGCCCATGACGCGCTCGACACCCACACGGTTGTACCAACTACGATCAAACAGAACAATTTCTCCCGCTGCGGGCAAGTGTGCTACGTAACGCTGAAAATACCATTGTGATTGCTCGCGCTCAGTCGGTGCAGGTAGGGCGGCCACTCTACAAACGCGTGGGTTTAAACGCTGAGTGATACGTTTGATCGCACCACCTTTACCTGCAGAGTCCCGACCTTCAAATATCACGACGATACGCTCGCCGCGATCAACCACCCAATCCTGTAATTTGATAAGCTCTCGCTGTAGTCGCACCAATTCTTGGAAATACGTACGGCGATCCAACCTTTCTTGTTCGCTCATCTCGCGTCCGTCAAAACGAAAATCACGGATGTAATCATCTATTTCGTTTTCAAGCTCTTCATCATAAGTGTCAATGAGGTCTTCATGCATCTTACGACGTAGCTCGTCGTTAAAGACTTCTTTGTCCATACGTTCAATAAAGCTGTCTTGTTCAGGTGTGCTAAGCTCCTTACGCTCTTGCCGCGTTAGGGATTTTGGGTCAATGGCCGATGGGATATTACCCATAAAAAACTCCTAATAGTGTTGTTATGATTTTTATTGGTTATCCCCTTACTTTAGCATATCTCCTAGTGCGGCTATGAGTTGGCTACGTTTTATTATTGTGTTATTGAAGAGAGTTTGACTAAGTTGTTTTTTTGGGATGGAGTGAGCACACAAAAACACCCTTTAATCTATGGATTAAAGGGTGCCGTAAAATACCAAAGCTACTTGTTTGTTGACTACAGCAAATAAAGATCTATTTCTCTAATATGCAAGTCACCCCTTGACCACCAGCGGCACAGATAGAAATTAGGGCACGGCCAGAGCCTTTTTGATCCAGTAACTTAGCAGCAGTGGCTAAAATACGACCACCAGTCGCAGCGAATGGGTGGCCTGCCGCCAATGAGGAACCATTTACATTGAGTTTGCTGCGATCAATAGACCCAAGCGGTGCATCAAGCCCTAAACGCTCTTCACAGAATGTCTCGTCTTCCCAAGCCGCGAGTGTCGATAACACTTGTGAAGCAAAGGCTTCATGGATTTCATAAAAATCAAAATCTTGTAGCGTCAAACCAGCACGTTCAAGCATGCGCGGTACGGCATAGGCTGGTGCCATTAGTAGACCCTCTGTCGTTCCAGACTTACCAATAAAGTCAACGGCAGCGGTTTCTTGATGAACGATATAAGCCAGTGGCTTAAGACCGTGTTCTTTTGCCCACTCATCAGTGCCTAATAGGACACAAGAAGCGCCATCGGTTAGGGGGGTAGAGTTGGCAGCTGTCATCGTTGGATTGGCGTTCTTTTTGCCAAACACAGGTTTTAACTTACCTAACTTTTCCAACGTAGTATCTGGGCGTAAGTTATTGTCACGCGTCAGACCTTTGTATGGGGTGATTAAGTCATCAAAGAAACCTTCATCGTAGGCACGCGCAAGGTTTTGATGGCTGTTGAATGCAAGCTCATCTTGGGCTTCGCGGCTGATATTCCACTCAAGTGTGGTGATTGCTTGGTGTTCACCCATCGACAGTCCAGTACGTGGTTCACCGTTTTGCGGCGAATCTATCAAGTCTTTTGGGTTGAGGCCCATCAGTGCTTTTAAACGTTGTTTGTTGTTTTTTGCGGCACCTAATTTAATCAGTACTTTACGTAGACCATCGCCAATTGCGATAGGCGCATCAGAGGTGGTATCGACACCGCCGGTAATGGCTGAATCGATAAGTCCTAACGCAATTTTATTGGCAGAGGCAAACGTCGCTTGCAAACCAGTACCACACGCTTGCGAGATGTCATAAGTTGGCGTATGGGGATTAAGTGCTGTGTTTAGAGTGGCTTCACGAGTTAAATTGATATCACGGCTTAGCTTCATGACTGCACCTGCCACCACTTCACCCAATACTTCGTCTTGCAGGTTGTAGCGTTCAATCAGACCGTCTAAAGCGGCAGTCAGCATGTCTGTATTGCTGACATCAGCGTATGAGCCGTTTGAACGGGCAAATGGGATACGGTTACCACCTAAGATAGCCACCCGGTTTTGACCTGAGGCTGGCTTGGTTTTGCTGGCTTTTTTAGCCGTATTCGCTGATTTTTTGTTAGCTGTCTTTTCAGCTTTATCATCCTTTGCTTCTTTTTTGGTACTGGTTGACTGGTTATCCGTAGGTTTTACGTCAGCCGCTTTTGAGTTTGCAACCGTGTCAAAAACATTTGGCTCATTGGCGTCGGTAGTAGCTGAATCCGCAACCGAATCAGTCACTGAGTCTTTGGTATCTTCGTCATGAGCTTTTACAACCGTGCTTTCGACAACAGGGCTATCAGAGTGATTATTTTTATTACTCATAGTATTATCCTTAAAAAAATATGGGTAGAAGAAAAATGGGCGTTCAAATCAATAAAATAAAAAGTATGGGTTAAATCAGTGAAAACAAACAATGAGCAAATACTATCATTTATGCCGCCTTATAGATGTTTAAGATAAAGCGTTTTTTATATCCTTAATGTATGTCTTTGGCAAATTGTGTGTCACTTTTATAAGAGCAGTCACCACTTTGAGCGCACAAACACCATTTTGAGCGCACAAACACCATTTACATAGACCAATGAGTATCAAGTACTGGCATTGCATATTGGTGTTTTTAATAATATATTGTTATCGATAATTGCATTCCCCATAACTTATAGGTCTAATTTTAGCACAATCTGGTATTTTTTGACGCTAGAAAAGATTGCCAGCTTGTATACTAGCTTGTTTACAGATTGTTGTAGACATCGGCGGTTTTTGGACTTGTTTATGATGAAAGTGTATAGTTAAGATAAGTTTTAGACCCATTTATGAAATATCGATGATGATGTTGATGCGCCTATATAGCCTATCTAATAGGAGCACTGCTAGGAGCACTGCATTTTCTGTTTATTATTATTTAACCATTAGCTATAGGATTATATTATGTCAGACCGTTATGGTGATTTTGTTCAGTCTTCTATTGGCAAAAAGGTTGCCAAGAATCTAGGCTTACCTTTACCTGTGTCTCTTGATCGTTTTGAGAGTGGTGAGCGTTTGGTACGTGGGAGTGTGTTGGTTGGACGCGCTGATGGTGAGAATAAAAGTGTTAGCGAGTCAGTAGCGCGTATTTTGGCAGACGTCCATGCAGAAGTTTTCGTGAATAGTCGTGATGATATCAAAGACGCACTTGCAGATGCAGGCGTAGAAGCGAAAGCCAACACGGGTGGCGATGATAAATTCAAAGTTTTATTGTTTGATGCCAGTAATATTAGTAACGCCGATCAGCTCAAAGAAGTATATGAGTTCTTTCACAGCGTTGCTCGTCGCGTCGAAAAATCTGGTCGCGTGATCGTCATTGGCCGTCCGCCAGAACACATTACTGATATCGATACTGCTTTGGCGCAGCGTTCGCTTGAAGGTTTTGTAAAATCAGTGGGTAAAGAGTTTAAGCGTGGTGTTACCGCTCAGCTTATCTATGTTGAAGAAGGGGCTGAGCAAAACCTAGATTCGACTTTGCGCTTCTTTACGTCAGCACGTTCAGCGTATGTCTCAGGACAGGTAGTACGTATTAGCAAAGGCGAGTCAGTCGATGTGGATTGGACTCAACCACTAGGCGGCAAAACCATGCTGGTGACTGGTGCCAGTCGCGGTATCGGTGAAGCCATCGCCCGTGTATTGGCACGCGAAGGCGCTCATGTTATCTGCCTTGATGTACCGCAGCAACAAGCGGATCTGCAAAAAGTTGCTAGCGAAATCAGCGGCTCTATCTTAACCGTTGATATTACTAGTGATGACGCTGGCGCACAAATTGCAGACGCAGCGCAAAAGCGCGGTGGTTTGGACTCAGTCATTCACAATGCTGGCGTGACTCGTGATAAGACGTTGGCAAAAATGGACGAGAAAAAATGGGACATGGTTATCGATATCAACTTAAGCAGCATTGCTAAGTTAAACCGTTACTTGTTAGACAACGATATCCTAAAAGAAAACGCGCGTATCGTCTGTGTCTCATCAATCTCAGGTATTGCTGGTAACTTGGGTCAAACCAATTATGCGACTTCTAAAGCGGGTGTTATTGGTTTGGTTAATGCCACAGCAAAACAATTAGAAGACAACGCAAAAGGCATGACGATCAATGCCGTTGCCCCAGGATTCATCGAAACCCAAATGACCGAAGCCATTCCCTTTGCCATTCGTGAAGCAGGTCGTCGCATGAACTCAATGAGCCAAGGTGGTTTACCAGTAGATGTGGCTGAGACCATCGCATGGTTGGCATCGCCTGCGTCTGGCGGTTTGAATGGCAACACAGTACGCGTTTGTGGTCAAAGCTTGCTTGGTGCCTAGCCCTCACCGAACAGTAAGCGTAGACAGGGTTTAGGTATCTGGTAAATGTATGATATGTCATATTATTTCCAAATTACCTCACATATGCTTACGAAAAAATTGCTGATAAATTGTAATAAAGCTGCCCAAGGGTGGCTTTTTTATGATAAAAACACAAGGACTACAAGCTAAATGGCGCTTTGCCGTTGTAGCATTTTATGCGATTATTAGAATATAAGCTTATAACTCATTTAATGACAGGCTTTTATCAACGTATTCATAGCATCTTTAGGTGCCTCAAGAAAATTTGCTCAAGCCCCACTTAGGATTTATTTATGTCAGACAAACATTATGATGCGTTGCCAAAAGCGCATACTACCTACGCCAATATCGTAAAAAGTTTACTGCCTATCGGCAATAGTGGCAAAATTAGTAGAGAACAATTGCCGCAAGCGACTTATTATGTGGATGATCTGCACATCGATCAGGAAAATTTAAACGATTATCGTAAAATCTGCGGTTTTACGGATAACGGTAAAGTGCCTATTACCTATTTTTCGGTACTGTCCCAAACCCTGCAAATGAACATGATGGTCAAAGAGCCATTCCCGTTTGCCATGTTAGGTTTGGTGCATGTTGATAATAGTGTCACTCAGTATCGTCCTATCGGTGAGCGCGAAACGGTGGCCCTGTCAGTCACTTTTGATAATTTACGTGACCATGCCCAAGGACAACAGTTTGACTTTGTGACTACCGTCAAATCAGAGAATGAGGTGATTTGGGAGGGGACCTCAACTTATCTGTCACGCAGCAAAAAGCCTAGCAGTAGCAAAGACAAGAAAAGTGCCCCACGCCCCGTCACGGTTAAACCGCTGGTCAACGAGGAAGGGGTGCATAGTATCTTTGAGGTGCCAGAAGATATTGGCCGTCGTTATGCGTTTGTTTCAGGGGACTTTAATCTTATCCATTTACATCCACTATCAGCGCGTGCGTTTGGCTTTCCTAAGGCGATTGCTCACGGTATGTGGTCAAAGGCTAAGTGTCTTGCCATGATGGATGAGCTGCCTGACGCGTGTACAGTCGACGTCTCATTTAAGCTGCCAATCTTTTTGCCCGCTGAAGTCGAGCTGATCGCTGATCCGGTCGCACAGCTTGAAGACACAGAAGACACTTGTGTGTTTGGCTTGTATAGCTCAAAAAATGACAAGCCACATCTGGCAGGGGCTGTGACGCTACAGAGCGATAGTAAATAGCAGACGACAGTTTTTATCTTAACCGCCATCTTTAACGAACAAACTTATCATTATGACTTCACAAAAAAAAGTAACCAGCACATATCCATCTGATAGCACCGCGGTGGCTGATATAGCCGCTGCCAACGACAGCGCTAGCAACGAAGCCACTACTGACAATAGCTCTGCTGATAATGGTGTGGATCTCGCTACTGTTTTTGACGCTTATTTTCGTCCTGATGCAAACACCATAGTCTGCGGAGCGCTTGATGATGAAAAGGTGGCCAGCTTAGCGCAAGCTGGCGTTGAGCTGGTGATTAACTTGCAGCCTGATGATGAATTGAGCTTTGATGAGGCAGCCGCAGTTGAGCGTGCAGGTATGCACTATGAGCATCTGCCGATCAATGGCGCTGCCGACTTAAAACAGCTTAAAATACTGGCGTTTGATAATATATTACGCCAGTATCATGGCAAAAAAATAGCCATGCATTGTGGGTCAGGCAATAGAGTGGGTGCGGCAATTGCGCTGCGTGCAGGTTGGCTGCGTGGCCGTAAGATGGATACTGCTATGGAACGTGGGCGTAGTCATGGTTTGACGAAGCTTGAGCAAGAGGTCCATAATCGTTTGTTGGTGCCGCGCTAAGATAAGAATATGATAAAGTGTGATTAAGCAGCACTGAGTACCAAAGAGGCGACCAATAGGTGGCCTTTTTTGTGAGCACGCAATCTATGGGTATGGATCATACAAGTGTTTAACATTCAATGCTAAGGGGCGGTACGTATGACACTTATTTATTTGATAAATGGGTTGTTTGATAAAAATGATGCAGCCTGCCATGACTGATAACAATAAAGAAAACCATCAGGAAACTAATAAACAGATGACTATCAACTTACAACACCGTTTACAGCAATTATTCACAGAATTACAGCTTGATGATGCGCCGGCAGGTGGCGCGGTGGTTGTCTATCAGGCAAATAAGTGTATTGCTCAGGTGAGTGTGGGCATGGCGCGCCCAGACATGGAATGGCAACCTGACACCTTGGCGATTAATTTTTCCACCGGCAAAGGCGTGTTAGCCACACTGGTTCATGTGTTGGTATCAAAGAAAATGCTCGACTATGATGCTACTATCGCTAGCTATTGGCCAGCCTTTGCGGCGCGTGGCAAAGAGAAAGTCACCTTGCGTCGCGTTATGTCGCATCAGGCCAATTTATTTTCAATTCAGAGTATCGATGTGGACAGTGACGCGTTACTTGATTGGCGTTTGATGCTCAGTAAAGTTGCTGCGATGCCGATAGCAGCTCCTGACAACGCGACATTATATGACAGTGCTTATAGTGCGTTGGTCTATGGTTGGGTGTTAGGCGGCGTGATAGAAGCGGTCACTGAGTTGTCGTTAGCTGAGGCATTGAAGCACTATCTGACTGAGCCTTTGGGCATTGCAGACAGTTGTTATTTTGGCGTACCCAATAAAAAAGTGGCGCAAGTAGCCACACTGGTCAAAGACTTTGGGGTGTCAGATGAGGACGGATCGCAGCTGCGTAACAAGCGCCATAAACCTACCTTGAAAGTCGATTCGCAACGTACCTTACATACTTATGCAAATTTACCCAATGCGGCTTGTTGGCAGCAGCGTAGTGTCGATGCTAAAAAAGTAGAACCGTCTAATAATACGCAAGATACCCCGCCTGTATTAGACACGGCTAGTATTAATCGTTTGTATTTCAATACCAGTCAGCTTAACCTAAAAAATTATAAGGCGGCGCTCATACCTGCTGGTAAACAGCCTATTGATTATCACAGTCGTGAGACACTGCAGGCCATTATTCCCGCGGCCAATGGTGTCGCTTCCGCTCAGGCGTTGGCCGTCATCTATGCGATGTTAGCCAATGGCGGTACGTGGCAGGGGCGAGTGCTTATTGATAAAGCAACTTTTGAGCAGCTATCCACACCGCAAGTTACAGGTTTAGATGCAGTCATGCCAGCCCCCATGCAGTGGCGCTTGGGCTATCATCGGTTATTTAGTCTGTGTCAAAAAACCGATAACGAGGTAGGAGATACGCGCAAGCAAGGGTTTGGACATATGGGTTATAACGGCTCGGTGGCTTGGTGTGACCCTGCGCGGCAACTGTCATTTGCCTTTATCCATAACTTTGATGCCACCATGCTAAATGATGTCCGTCAGTTTGCCCTAACAGAAGCCGTACTTGATTTGGTAGATGAGGCGCTGGCAAAAAGCTAAAAAAATGGTTTGATACATCATTCAAGCAAGCGAATGTACAGCAAGCCTATTATTGGGTTAATCATTTTTGTTTGGCGTCATTTTAAGCAGCCTTGGGGCGCTAAGACCATGAATAAAAATTGAGGCCAAAATGACAATGGAGCAGACCACCCATAATTTGAGCGCGTCTTCCTCACCAAAAAAACCTTGATTGAGTGCGTAAGACAAATAGTATAGGGTACCAATCCCGCGAATACCTAGGGCTGAGATCGCATATTTTTCGGTATGCGGGAGTCTCAACCCTGTTAGCGCAATAAAACCGCCAAGAGGGCGTATCAATAACAAAAACGTAAAGCTGACGATATAGACTCGCCAGGTTAGCTCAACCCCAGATTGTAAGCCTTGTCCAAGGAACATGCCGAACGTGACCAGAACCAATGACATCAATAAGCCTTCTGATTGTTCAGCGAAATCATGCAGTTTTTGATGGTAAGAATGTTGACGTTCTGAGCGGCGAAAGACAAACGCTGCTACAAATACCGCGATAAAGCCATAACTATGGACAAATTCCGCTAGGCCGTAAGCCACCAATGTCAGGGCAATGACTACATAACCTTGGGAGATGGTTGTCTCTTTGCTGTATTTTGAAAATACCAGCTTGGCCATGATTTTTCCGACAAAAATCCCCACCAGTAAGCCTGCACCAATTTTCCATACTACATCATGGGTAAACCACGACCAAAGCAACTCGCTAGTAAAGTGATCGCCTTCACTAAAGGCTTCTGCTGTCTTTATCGCCAAGTAAACAAATGGAAAAGCCAACCCATCGTTCAATCCTGCTTCTGAGGTTAAAATAAAGCGCGGTGTGTCCTCGCCGCCTGTATTGGGAGGCCCGACTTGAATGCTGGATGCCAATACGGGATCAGTGGGTGCTAGGACAGCACCTAACAAGATGGCGGCGCCTAGACTTAGGCCAAACGCGTAATAACCCAATATTGCCATCGCAAAAATACCAATCGGCATGGTAATCAGCAAAAGGCGAGCGGTAGGCCGCCATAACTGCCAAGATAGTTCGGTATCAATCTTGATACCTGCACCCACTAATGAGACCAACACCACAATTTCAGTCAGTTTTTCAATCACCACACCGTTTTCAATGGGATTTAAAAAATCGAGTGTTATCCAAAAGTAGCCCACTATCGCCCCCAACGTGACTTGGAGCATGGGCAAGGAGACAGGGGTGCGCTTAAAGAGGATAGGAAATAGCGCCCCGAGCAAAAAAGCGATACCGCAGATCAATAAGAATAAATTGTAGTTTTCAATCATAGTTTTTATGCACGCTGCTATTTTGGTAAAAGACTATTCTGTGAGACGGAATATGAATGGATTCAATAACTATCTGTATGAAGGATAAAAAGAGCAGCTATCAACAAACCCTATCATGACGCCAGAAAAATTTTATTACCGCAAAAAATCGTTATCAAAACGACAGCTGTGTTGTTTTTTGGTGAAAAAAAGCCTGCATAGTGCAGGCTTAATAGGATGTTATAGAAGTATTTTATGAAATTATGATTGAAGCTAAGGCTTAACGTTCAACCTGACTGACGTCACGTACCGCGCCAGTATCGGCACTGGTGGTCATAGCCGCGTAGGCACGTAGGGCAGGCGTGACATGACGCTCACGACTGACAGGCTTCCATGCATCACGACCGCGCGCGTCCATTGCTTCTCGGCGAGCGGCCAGATCGGCATCGCTCACCAGCATATTGATGGTACGATTTGGGATGTCGATGTGAATGGTATCTCCTTCTTCAACCAAGCCAATCGCACCGCCTTCAGCCGCTTCAGGGCTGGCGTGACCAATGGATAACCCTGACGTACCGCCAGAGAAGCGCCCATCTGTGAGTAGGGCGCACTCTTTCCCCAAACCTTTTGATTTAAGGTAAGTCGTGGGATAAAGCATCTCTTGCATGCCAGGACCACCTTTCGGCCCTTCAAAGCGAATGATGACCACATCACCGGCCACGATCTTGTCGTCTAACACAGCAGCGACTGCGTCATCTTGTGATTCAAAGATGCGCGCACGACCAGTGAAGGTTAAGATACTTTCATCGACGCCTGCGGTTTTGACCACGCAGCCGCGCTCGGCGATATTCCCGTAAAGCACTGCCAAACCGCCATCTTCTGAATAGGCATGTTTAGCACTACGGATACAACCTGACTCACGATTGACATCGAGATTAGACCACTCTTTTGACTGCGAGAATGCTTGAGTCGTACGAACACCACCAGGCGCTGCAATATACAACGCTCGTGCTTCGGTATTGTCCGGATTCATGATATCCCATTTGTCGATGGCTTCTTTCATCGTGGCACTATGAATGGTTGGCAAGTCGGTAGTGAGTAGATCTGCCCGATCAAGCTCAGCGAGTAAAGCCATCACACCGCCTGCACGATGCACATCTTCCATATGGTACTTCTGCGAGGCGGGAGCAACTTTAGACAAGCAAGGCACACCGCGACTCAAACGGTCGATATCAGCCATTTTAAAATCAACTTCTGCTTCATTGGCCGCCGCCAGCAAATGCAAGATAGTATTGGTTGAGCCCCCCATGGCGATGTCTAAGCTCATGGCGTTTTCAAAAGCCGCTTTGGTAGCAATAGAACGTGGCAGCACAGAGTCGTCATTTTGTTCATAGCGACGTTTGGCCAATGAAACGATGGTGCGGCCTGCTTCTAAAAATAGCTCACGGCGCATGGCATGAGTCGCCAATAGTGAGCCGTTGCCTGGCAATGATAACCCCAGTGCTTCGGTCAAACAGTTCATTGAGTTGGCGGTAAACATACCCGAGCATGAGCCACAGGTTGGGCAGGCTGAGCTTTCAATAGCCAACACATCTTCATCACTGATGCTGTCATCAGCGGCATCCATCATCGCATCCACAAGATCAAGCTTACGAATGGCATTGCCTTTACTGTCAGTGGTGTGGACGTCGCTGCCGCCATCGTTGTTATGACTGTGGCCCACGGTACTGGCAATCACTTTACCTGCTTCCATCGGACCGCCCGAGACAAACACCACCGGAATATTTAGGCGCATTGCCGCCATTAGCATACCGGGGGTGATCTTGTCACAGTTGGAGATACACACTAGGGCATCGGCGCAGTGAGCATTGACCATATACTCCACTGAGTCCGCAATTAAGTCGCGGCTTGGTAGTGAATACAACATGCCGCTGTGGCCCATGGCAATACCATCATCGACTGCGATAGTATTAAACTCTTTTGCCACACCGCCAACCTTTTCAATCTCACGTGCGACCATCTGTCCAAGATCTTTGAGATGCACGTGACCCGGTACAAACTGGGTAAATGAGTTGGCAATAGCAATAATTGGTTTGCCAAAGTCGCCATCAGTCATGCCCGTTGCACGCCATAGAGCGCGGGCACCTGCCATATTACGACCGCCGGTAGAGGTTTTTGAGCGATAATCCATGTGATATTCCTTACAAATAGGCGAGGGTGGTGAAAATGTTCGTCCTCAGCTGTGGTACTGATAGTGTGCTTTTTATATAGGGCGAGGACTAGTGAATAATACTAGGTCTTTACCATACCATTAGATATGAGTAACTAAAAATAATTGGTGGATCGTCACGGCTTTTAACACAGTAAAAGACATGTAGGTAAGGTGCTAATCAAGGCGCTCTAATATCGCCTTATCAAACCATGGCAAGTCGACTTTGTCCGCTTCTAGCTTTGTTATGACGGCCAACGCATGGGTGGCCAACAGCAATTGATACTCGCCATTAGCGTCTATCGTCAATAACGACTCAGGTGATGGTGTTTGAGCGCTGCTATCTTGTTCGTCAATACTGATTAGTGTTTGTTTGTCGTTTTTATAGAGGACATCGATACGGCCAAAAAACTGCCAGTCTTTAAAAGCAGCGGCGATCGCATCAGCGGCCTCCTTAACATAAACCTGCTGTGTCTCTTTGCCTGTGTTCGTCCAATGTAGCCGTACCGCTAACTGCAATGCTTCACTAAACACCACTAACGAACCAATCACTTTTACATGCCATGGGCTACTTATCAGCCCTTCCTCAATACCGATCAGCTGTGCCGCATCGTTTGGTGTCATGGGAGTGTTAAAGGAAGCCAGCAATGCAGGGGTCAGCGGATGGGTTTGTTTCACGGCATCACTCAAGCTGTCATAATGATATAAAAAAGGTAGAGGCAAATCCTGCGTTACGGTTTTTTTGATGATTTTACAGTTGTGTATCTGCCAACTGATGGTTTTGTCTGTCAACGCTTCAGCTAAAATGATAGCGTTTGGGTCAATGGTTTGAGTATGCTCTTCGCTGGTAGCGTTAGGGTGTTCTGAGCCAATACCATTACTAGGCGGAGAGGTATTGGACACTGACGTTGGTGCCGTATCATTAAGCGTTGAGTAAGTGTCGTTGTTATCTGACGCGCGGGTCGAAAAAGTAGGCAAATCCATAGACATAGCGTTATTAAAATAGACTATTAATATAACATTTAAAGCGCCTGACTCGCCAATAAATTAGTGAGCGATAGCGGTGAGCCTAGACTTGTTAATTTATCGTACCAATGCTTGCCCGGCTTGTACTTAAACCCCATTTCGTCCAGTATATTATAGAGGATAGTTTCAATATACATGTATTATTCATTTCATAACCATTCAAAGGAACAAAAATGAGCCAAAACGAGCAACAAACCACTTATGATGACAACAATATTTTTGCCAAAATGCTAAATGGTGATATTCCTTATCATAAAGTCTATGAAGACGATAAAACCCTTGCTTTTATGGATATCATGCCGCAAGCAGAAGGTCATGTGCTGGTAATACCTAAACAAAAAGCCGTTGATTTAGCAGACCTTGAGCCTGACTATGCAGCGGCTGTTTTGATGACTTCTAAAAAGGTCATGCAGGCGCAGCGTCAAGTGTTTGAGCGTGAAGGTGTCATTCAAATGCAGTTAAATGGCGCGCAAGCTGGGCAAACTGTTTTTCACTATCATGTGCACCTGATACCCTCAAGTATCCATGAGCTAGGTCGCCATGCGGTGACCCAAGTAGAAAGCGCTAAACTTGCAGACATGGCAAAGCAACTTGCTGCTGCTATTACTGCTTAGTCCCTTTAACGGGGGCTATAGGCGTCGTTTTTGATTTCTTCTTAACGCTTAATTTTTAATGTGAGAAAGGGCAGCCTATGGGCTGTCTTTTTTATTTTTTGGTAACAGTCATGTAATGTTAGTTAAAGTAGTGTTACAAATACAAGGCTTATCTAGGGTTTTGGGAAAGTTTGTGATAAATATTATGACTACTTACCTAAACTTGCCCACATTTTTGCCTTTTTAAACAAATTTAATAAACAATAATTTTGTTTAAAAAGGCACAGTTATTTTTATTATCACTTTTTGAGGGAATCATTTTTTATGACTAAATTACCTCGCTCTACTATTTTGCTGCCAGTGTTTGTCCCAGCGGCCATTATTATGCTGCTGTTGGTGATTGGTACGGCCATCAATCCAGATGCTGCAGGCGCATTATTTAGCGACGTGCTCAATTTTACCACTGAAACATTTGGGTGGTTTTACATGTTGGCAGTGGCGCTCTTTTTATTGTTTATTATTGTATTAGCATTTTCACCTTATGGTGGAATTAAGCTGGGTCCTGATCATGCTGAGGCGGAGTATAAGTTTCTTGAGTGGTTTGCCATGCTATTTTCGGCCGGTTACGGGATTGCTTTATTGTTCTTTGGCGTGGCAGAGCCGGTCATGCATTTTGCGAGTCCACCCATCTCGGCACCAGAGACTATTGCGGCAGCAAAAGAGGCGATGCAAATTGCTTATTTTCATTGGGGTTTTCATATTTGGGCGATTTATGCGGTGGTAGGGTTGTCGTTGGCCTATTTCTCTTTTCGCCATGGTCTTCCTCTCTCCATGCGCTCGACGCTCTATCCGCTTATCGGTGATAAAATCCATGGCCCTATCGGTCATGCCGTTGATGTGTTTGCCATTGTAGGGACAATGTTTGGTATCGCAACCAGCCTAGGTCTCTCAGTATCGCAAATTAATGCAGGTTTAAACTATCTACTGCCAGATATGATCCCAGTCAGTACGGGGATTCAAGTGATTGCCATTGCGGTGATTACCGCTGCAGCATTGATATCAGTATTAGCGGGTATGGACAAAGGCGTAAAACGGTTATCTATTTTAAACATGGTGTTAGCGACAGCACTGATGTTATTTGTGTTTATCGTTGGCCCCACAGTCTTCATCCTCAATGCCTTTATGGAAAATACGGGCAGTTATTTAGGTAATATCGTTGAGCGTACCTTTAGTTTACAAGCCTATGAGCACAATGACTGGATTGGTAACTGGACGTTGTTTATCTTTGCGTGGACCATTGCTTGGGCCCCATTTGTCGGTTTGTTTATCGCTAAGATCAGTCGTGGGCGTACCATCCGTGAGTTTGTACTTGGTGTGATGTTGGTGCCAACCTTCTTTACTTTCTTTTGGTTTGCGGTGTTTGGTGACACTGCACTGAACATGATTATGGTCGATGGCTATAACTCACTCATTGGTGAAGTTCAAAACAACCAAGCAATCGCATTGTTTAAGTTACTAGAGAATTTGCCTTTTACCCAGATCGTATCTTCATTAACGGTTTTATTGATCATCACTTTTTTTGTGACGTCATCGGATTCAGGGTCATTGGTCATTGATGCGTTAGCAGCCGGTGGTCGTAGTGACACGCCTTGGTGGCAGCGAACATTTTGGGTGGTCACTGAAGGTGCAGTGGCTTCAGCGTTATTGCTGGCTGGTGGCTTAGAAGCCTTACAAACAGCGGCTATCGTTAGTGCTTTACCGTTTGCCATTATTATGTTGATTGCGATGTTTGGTATGTGGCGTGCGTTACGTATCGAAGGCCATCGCAACCAAAGCTTGGGCAATAACAACAAACTGCCGCCGCACCTGCTCAAATCTTCAGCGTGGCGTGATCGGATTGACTATATAACCGATCAACCTACACGTGACAAGGTATTAAGCTATATTAAACAGGTAGTCATGCCCTCAATGATAGAGGTGTCAGAGAAATTCGCTGAGACTGGTTGGAAGCCTTCGGTGAACTATGATGAGCTTAATAACCGTGCGATATTAGAGCTACAACGCGGCGATGATGTGGATTTCTGGTACGAAGTGCGCTTGTCTGAGCACGATGCGCCTGACTATTATACCGAAGACAAGGCAAGCGATTTGCCCCAAGAGCATCACCATCGTGCAGAGGTTTATCTGCGCCGTGGTGGACAAACTTATGATTTATACGGTTATCAGCCAGAGTCGGTCATTAATGACATTATTGATCAGTTCGAAAAATATCTACACTTTTTAAACGTCTCACCTGACAGTTTACCGTGGCGTATGCAAGAACATGATGAAGACATCACGTTGGAGCAGGGTAGTGTGTTTGATAAATGATGCATTCCATGATTAAAAATTAGTGCTTGTCGATGCAAGTTATTCGCGCGAATAGCTTGCAATATGTGTACGAACCCTTAGAATAACGGCTTGTTTTCATTGACTTACTTTCATTAACTGCAAGCCGTTTTCTATGCCTACCGATTCTTCAGTCTTATCTTCTTCTTCTTTGTCAGTATCTGAACATCCATTACTGCAGCCGTTAAATATCGGCGGTCTGACGATAGAAAATCGTCTTATGGTTGCGCCTATGGCAGGTGTGACAGACAATCCCTTTCGTCGATTGTGTAAGTCGTTTGGCGCAGGCCACGCGGTCAGCGAAATGATTATTGCCGATACGGCACTATATGCCCGCAAAAAGTCTCTCTATCGTGCCAATTTTGATAATGAGATCGCGCCTATTTCTGCGCAGATCGCAGGAGCGGAGCCAGACAAGCTGGCCGAAGCTGCCCGTTATCAGATTGATAATGGCGCGCAGATTATCGATATCAATATGGGCTGTCCTGCCAAAAAAGTCTGTCGTAAGCTGGCAGGATCTGCATTACTACAAGATGAAGATTTGGTCGCACGCTTGCTAGATGCCGCTGTCAATGCCGTGGATGTGCCCGTGACGTTAAAGACGCGGTTGGGGTTCGAGAATGGCCGAGAAAACATTTTGCGTGTGGCGCGCCGCGCTGAACAAGCAGGCATTGCTGCGATTGCCATTCATGGGCGCACACGTGAGGATATGTATACTGGCGAGGCGCGCTACGAGTTGATACGCGAGGTCAAAGAAAGCATCAGTATCCCAGTGATCGCCAATGGTGACATTGATAGTGCACAAAAAGCGCAGCGCGTCTACGAGTTGACAGGATGTGATGCGGTGATGATTGGACGTGCGGCGCAAGGACAGCCATGGATATTTCGTGATATCGAGCACTTCTTACGGACTGGTGAGAGCCATGCTGCTCCTAGTGTGGGTGAGATAAAAGACATTGTGCTGGCGCATCTGCAAGAGCTGTATGATTTTTATGGAGAGTACTCTGGCTGCCGGATCGCTCGTAAGCACATCGCTTGGTACACGACAGGCATTCCGAACTCTAATGCTTTTCGCCAAGCGATGTATGGTGAAGAGAGCACCGCTGGACAGTTTCGGGTGGTTGAGGACTTCTTACACGCGCATGAATAAAAATTACTCAGTGCTCACTCATTCAGAACACGCTAATTTTTTTCGACTGAATTGGGACCGGGTTTTTTAGTAGCAGATTGCTTGCTTTGCCACGGGA
Source organism: Psychrobacter namhaensis (assembly GCF_016107545.1). Taxonomy (GTDB): domain Bacteria; phylum Pseudomonadota; class Gammaproteobacteria; order Pseudomonadales; family Moraxellaceae; genus Psychrobacter; species Psychrobacter namhaensis. The sequence continues at coordinate 26,602 of NZ_JABASS010000003.1, read as the reverse complement.
AGCGGCCTTCTAGTTCGACTTGTAGAGACAAGCTTAAAAAAGTGCGAATGAGAACGATAAAACCCAAGACAAGGATGCTGCGTAGTGTTGGTTCTGTCACGACAGTGGCCATGATGTCAGCAGCAATCAATACCTCTAACCCTAGTAAGATAGACTTGCCAACCGTTTGTCTTATCTCGACGTAGGTGTCATGACTGAAACCTGACGATGAACGTATGCCTCGATAAAAAGCAAAAAACAGTCCAACAAACATAATAAGCACGCCAATGACTTCGACTATTTTAGCAATTAAGTCAATATAGTGGGCCAGAGTTGGTATCAAAACGTATTCTCCTCATCAATACATCAATACATCAATAATAGGCAAAAAGCGTCATTCCACTAGAAACGCTATTGTAAAGCTATGAGCGTCTAAACATGAGCGTCTAAAATCGTCAAATTAACTGGCTGAGACCACTGTTTTATCCCCTTCATCGCATGCTTTTTTGCTATGCTATAACCGAACCTTCATAGGCATAGAACAAAAAAAAGGACTTTTTATGGCGAATCCCTCGAAAAAGACAATAACGAAAACAGTGCAAGATAAACATATTATCATCACAGGCGCCTCAAGTGGTATCGGTGAGCGTACCGCCTTTTTGCTCAGTGAATGCGGTGCTCATGTTATTTTATTGGCACGTACCGAAGACAAATTAAAAACCGTCAAAGAAAACATTGAAGCGCTTGGTGGTCGGGCCAGTTACTACCCATGTGATCTCACTGATATGGATGATATTGAAGAAACCAGTCAAAAAATTCTTGAGGATTTTGGGCACATCGATGTATTGGTCAATAACGCTGGGCGCTCAATTCGCCGCTCAGTGCATGAGTCGGTCAATCGGTTTCACGATTTTGAGCGCACCATGGAGGTTAACTACTTTGGTGCGGTCAAAATTATTCTTGGTTTTCTCCCAACGATGATTGGACGCCAAACCGGTCAAATCGTCAATATCTCCTCCATTGGCGTATTGGCAAACAGTCCACGTTTTGCGGCCTATGTCGCATCAAAATCCGCGCTAGACGCTTTTAGTCGTTGTTTGGCGGCTGAGGTCAAAGGGGATAATATTAAAGTGACCAATATCTTTATGCCATTGGTACGTACGCCGATGATTGCACCAACCAAGCTGTATCGTTACATGCCAGCCTTGATGCCTGATGAAGCGGCAATGATGGTCGCAAAAGCCATCGTCCATAAACCAAACAGTATCGCCAGTAATATGGGTAAATTTGCGTCGGCAACTTACTCATTGGTGCCAGCGTTTAACGTGGGTATACAGTCCATTGGCTATCGTATTTTTCCAAGTTCGACAGCAGCCCAAACGACGGATAGTAAACCAAACTTTGCGCAGCGCGCCTTTGCCAGAATTCTACCAGGTGAGCACCACTAGCATACAGTGAGCCAATATTTTTGCTGAGAGGGTAATAAAAAACAGATATGTCGGTATTTTTTTGTTATTACCTCTCTCACTACTTTATAAACTAGAGATGCTTTTTAAGCGCTATCCAACCTCTCGTTGAATCACTTAGCCAAATACCTGCCACAATATCCAGAACAGCCCTGCCATCACCACGGCAATAACGAGCAGTCGTTTTAACCAATAAGGTAGAAAGGGTTTTTTATAACCCAAATGATTGAGCTGGCTATCAACACCATCCTGTAAGCCTTTGAAACCTTGGCTCCCTTCAGTCGTCTTGACACGGTTTTTTATGAGTGGGCCGGAGGCGTCAGATTCTTGCTCTCTATCAAAACTGATAGCTTGATTAGGAATACCTTGTTTACTGGCGATAGTATTGAGTTTTTGTTGTTGTTTTACCTTTAATACCGTCTCATAAGCATCGATCCTATTCTTGGCTTCATCCATACTGATGTTTTGGTCTGTGGCCAATGTTTTGATGGCCATCACTAAGTTGTTTTTTTCGATCATCATGATGACCTCTTTTGGCAACTTGGTGTTGACCGCCTTTGTGCTAGGGTCGGGATTAAACATGTCTGTCCTTAATACGGCGTATTTTAAGAATGGGTAGTATGGCTCATTATAACCATTTTAAACCCGTCGTATTCAAGCAAAAAAATACCGCAATCACGATAGTGACTGCGGTATTTGAGGGGTACTTACCTTTATGAGCACAAGTACCAACCTTCGGTGGATTATAAATCTTTCCAACGTTGGATAGATTCTTTGATCACTTCTTTGGCCTCACTCACGTCACCCCAAGACTCAACCACAGTTGTGCCCGCTTTTTTCAGGTCTTTGTAGTGGCTGAAATGGAACTCTAACTGGTTGATAAGCTGTTTTGGTAGATCATCTAGGCTGTTGTAAGCATTGCCTGTATCGCGGTCGTCAGCAGGTACCACAACGATTTTGTCATCGACTTCGCCATCATCGACGAATTTCATCACACCAATGACCTTGGCTTTTAGGAAGATACCAGTGGGTAGAGGCTGTTCAGTTAAAATCAACGCGTCAAGCTCATCACCATCTTCGTCAAGCGTTTGCGGGATAAAACCGTAGTTACAAGGCTTAGCAAAAATCTGTGGATCAATACGATCAAGCTCAAATACGGCCAGTTCGCGATTCCATTCGATTTTATGGCTGCTGCCAGTTGGGATTTCGACTACCACGTTGATAACGCCGCCGTCTACGTCGCCTGCATCTAAAATTTTGTTAAAATCTGCCATAAAATACTCCAATTTTCTTTTGTTTTAGGTGTTTGAATAAGGGGTTAAGCTTGGGATGCTGCAAGGCTGTTGCTGCGTCCGATTTATGCTGAATGCGATTATAACAAGTTTGGGTTGAATTTTCTCATAATGCTTAAGTCTAAGCGTGCAAGATATTATGCAAAAAAAGACTCAAGACATTATTTTGGCGTTATCGCTCGCAACTCAATCAGTCCAGCATGACGTTTGGCGATATTATCGATGAGCTTTTGGGTGATTGTCTCATAGCTTAATGACTCGCTTATTGGCTGCACTGTTTGTGCCGCGGGCTCTTTTTGCATGGTCACAAAGTCTGATAGCCGTAACATTTGCATACCAGCATAACCGCAAGGGTTGATGGCATTAAATGCTGATAAGTCACAATTTAAATTAATCGCGATGCCATGATAGCTAAAGCCATGCTTGATCTTAAAACCTAGGGAAGCCATTTTGCCAAGCATAATCGTACTATCAAAGGATAGGTTGTTAGTGTCCGTATTGGCGTCATTATCTGCTGCAGAAGCATCAGCGTATAAGTAAACACCTGGTGCATCACGGCGTGCATGTGCGCTGATATTGTCCGTGTTGGGTAAAGACGAGCTACGCAAGCAGTCATTAATGACATCTTCAATGGCTTGCTCAGCGTGGGAGACCAAATTGCGGACACTCCACTTAAGACTGTCTAAATCAAACAACCAGTAAACCACCAATTGTCCGTGACCGTGCCATGTCACCTGACCACCGCGATCGGTCTTGATAATAGGCGTATTGGTACGTTGTAATATGTGCTCTTCTTTGCCGGCTTGCCCAAGGGTATAGACATTATTATGATCGACGATCCATAGTTCATCAGGGGTGCGCAGACCTTGTTGTTTTTTTAAATCAATACGCGCTAGGGTGCGCGAGAGCATCGCATCGAGAGTAGGAACATAATCGGCGGCTGACAGGGATTTGCTGATTAGCGTGTCATTAAGCGGTTGCGTGGCATTTTGCATGAGAGTTGTGTCTTATTCTTGTTGGGTTTAAGGGTCTTCATTACTGGTAAGCAGTGTAGCAGTTTTAAAGACAGTCACACAAAACTATCTCTTGCCCTTGTACAAATCTCTCAATACGAATAACGAAAAAAGTTAGAAATAGCACAAACTGGGCTGCATATCATCACCTTGAATAGACCCTTCACCCATACAAACGCGGCAGTCAACTTAATGTGCTGTTCATTGAACAGGCGATGCGCTACATTAAAGTATAATGAACGGAATCTGATGAATTTTGTGGTCAGGACAGGCTATTAAAGTAAGTGTTGGACTAAAAATTTAGCGTCTTTTATCCAGCGTCGCCTGTTCACACCAACGCATACAACAAGGAAGAAAAATGACAGATAATACCCAAGCCATCAATGAGCAAGCCTCAAGCGCTACTGATCTTGCGTCGCAACGTCTGCCTGACGCGCTTAGTACAGTAACAACAATCGATGAGATGAAAGCGCAGTTTTCCCGCCTACAAACATTGAGTCGTACGCAGCCAATAAATGACTGGGGCACTCGTGAGACCCAGCTGGACAACCTAGAGATCATGCTTAGCGATAACCAAGCCAGTTTTGCAAAAGCGATTAGCGAGGACTTCGGTTACCGTAGCGAATCAGAGACCCAATTTGCCGAGCTGTTTCCTAGCTTCACTGGAATCAGCCATGCCAAAAAACACGGCAAAAAGTGGATGAAAGCACAGCGTGTTTCTATTTCACCATTGTATATGCCAGCTCATAATGAAGTTCAGCCACAGCCGCTCGGTGTGGTCGGTATCATGGTGCCTTGGAACTACCCGCTGTTTTTGGCAATCGGCCCGATGATCGATGCGCTTACGGCGGGTAATCGAATCATGATCAAAATGAGTGAGGCCGCACCGCAATTTGCCCAGACGTTTGCCGATACGATTGCTCGTTATTTCTCACCAGATATGATCTGTGTGGTGCTGGGTGAGGTTGAGATTGCTGCGGCCTTTAGCGAGTTACCCTTTGACCATCTGCTTTACACAGGCTCCACTGCCGTGGGCAAAAAAGTCATGGCCGCCGCTGCTCCTAATTTAACGCCTGTGACACTTGAGCTTGGTGGTAAGTCACCAGTAATTGTACTAGATGATGCCAACTTAGAGTCAGTGGTCAATCGGGTGATGATGGGCAAAACATTAAACGCGGGTCAAACCTGTATCGCACCGGACTATGTATTGATTCAGCGGCATTATCATGAGCAATTTATCCAGCTGGCAAAAGAGTGGATGGCAAAGCACTATCCTAATATCGAAAATAACCCAGATTATTCACGCATTATCAACGCTGAGCAATTCAAGCGCGTCAAAGGCTATCTAGACGCGCTGTCAACGGATCAAATACATGCGTTGACCACGGCAGAGTCTCATATTGAAACGCGTCTGATGCCACCAGTCATAGTGAGTGAGCCTGCGCCTGATAGTGAGGTGATGCAAGAGGAGATTTTTGCCCCAATTTTACCACTCGTGCATTATGAGGTGCTTGATGACGCGATCCACTTCGTCAACTCACGTCCACGGCCATTGGCGCTATACGTTTTTGGCGATAACCACAGTGGGTTAGAAAAAATACGTCACAATACGGTCTCTGGTGGCCTGTGTATTAATGAGGTGATTATGCATGTTGCGCAGCATGATTTGCCGTTTGGTGGCGTCGGAGATTCTGGTACAGGTGCTTACCACGGCAAAGCTGGATTTGAGCGTCTAAGCCACATGAAACCTGTCTTTGTACAAGCCAAGCTAAATGGCATGAATCTGTTGTTGCCGCCTTATGGTGGGCTATTTAAAAAAGCCATGGCCCTGTTTTTGAAATAATCGTTTTAAAGTAAAACTTTTAAAATGCCCGTTTTAAAGTGGTTGGCCCAAATTAGTGGTCTGAACAGTGATAGCGCCTAGATAGCATCTACGCAAATGGGTGCTATTTTTTTTACTCAAGAAATCGATATTAACGGATGATAAGCGCTCACGGTGACTGTCTGTGCGTAGGGTAGTGTAAAAACCGTCCAGATAATTGATAAATAAGTGTTTGTGATCCCCCTTATAAATCGCTACACTTTATAAAAAGGCTAAACAACCGTAGAATGCTGTTTGAGTAATATACAAGGTTTACTCTGTAGGAATGTGAACTTACACAGAGTAGGAAGCGTATTACTAACAGTCTGTTTTTTGAACAACGTTTTTAATGTTGATACAGATAATAAATAGGACAGAGCATGCGCCAATGGATTGCGTTCAGTTTACTGTGTATGAGTGCGTTTTTACTGCCCATATCGGCATCCGCCGCTTGCGCGTCCCCCATCAAATTTGGGGCGCTAACGTGGGAGAGCGGTCAATTCATCTCTGGTGTGCTCAAGCATATCGCAGAGGACGGTTATGGCTGTACGATAGAGGAGGTGCCAGGAGCAGGGCCCGCGCTTGAGACAGCCTTGTCACAAAATGACATTCAGGTTATTGGTGAGCAGTGGGTTGGGCGCTCGCCAATCATGGAGCAGGCCATTGAAGACGACAAAGTAGCAGTCATTGGGGATACGCTCAAGGGCGGAGCGACTCAAGGTTGGTATGTCCCTAAATACGTCCTAGAAGAGAACCCTGGGCTACGCAGTTATCAAGATCTACCTAAATACGCGGATCTTTTTAAAGATCCAGAAGACCCTAGCAAGTCACGCTTTATGAACTGTCCCTCTGGTTGGACGTGCGAGATTTTTAATACTCGGTTGTTAAAAAACACAGGTCTGGACAGGGTATTTAATAACGTTCATCCTGGGACTGGTGCTGCGCTTGATGCCGAGATTGCCTCCGCTTTTGAGCAACACAAACCGCTATTGTTTTATTATTGGCAACCCACAGGATTGATGGCAAAGTATGATTTTGCCCCACTCAAGTTTCCCGATCATGATGACGCCTGTTGGCAAGATTTGTTACGGGCCGATGGCACCGCCAGCTGTGTCTCTGGGTTTCCTGTATCGCCTTTAGGTATTGCGGTATCTACGCCATTTATCGATAACAACCCTGAGTTGGTAGAGGCCTTCAAAAAAGTACAATTCACCTCTGATGAGCTCAATGGTGCTATCTTAGAGATGAGTGAAAATAAACGCAGCGGGGAGGAGCAAGCCTTAGTATTTTTGCGTGAACATCCAAACGTTTGGCAAGCGTGGCTGTCTGATGAAGCGGCGACCAACCTTGCTGATAAATTGGGTATTGGCTTAACTGGTGCCAACATCACTGCTGATACCGTGGCCTCTAGCGTTAATCAAACAGCGCTAACCTCTAAATTCCCGTCATGGTCACTTGAGACCCCGCTAAATAATACACTAGCAAGCACCGTGCAAAATTATGGTGAGGTGTTTCGTACTATCAGTACGTTCGCACTCACGTACTTATTGCTACCGATTGAGCGCCTATTAACGGTCATTCCTCCCTGGTTGATTATTGCGCTGGTCACGGTATTGGCGTGGTTTGGTGTACGCAAGATTTGGTTTGCGCTGGCATGCGGCGCAGGGCTGTTTTTAATTGGTGCATTTGGGCTTTGGGGTGCATTGATTGATACCTTAGCGCTGCTCATCGTCTCAGTATTGGTCACGGTGGTTATTGGTATACCGATTGGTATTGCTATGTCAGGTAGTAAGCTGCTTCGTCAGATTGTGACGCCTATATTGGATGTGATGCAGACCATGCCTAGCTTTGTGTATCTGATACCAGTGCTGATGCTATTTGGGATTGGTAAAGTGCCCGCATTGTTTGCCACCATTATATATGCTTTGCCGCCCCTCATTCGTCTGACAACCTTAGGTATCACGCAAGTGAATCACGAAATGGTGGAGGCAGGCCGCTCATTTGGCAGCACACATTTGCAGTTGCTCATCTGGATCAAACTGCCACAAGCGCTACCCAGTATCATGGCGGGTGTCAATCAAGCGGTGATGATGTCGCTCTCTATGGTGGTACTGGCCTCTATGATTGGCGCGCCCGGTCTGGGTGAAGATGTATTGCAGTCTATACAAACCCTCAATATTGGGCAGGGACTACAAGCAGGTACGGCTATTGTCATTGTAGCGATTATTATTGACCGTATTACTCAAGCGTTTGGGCAAGGCAAACGCGCACGGCAAAAAACCATCGATGCTGGTAGACATCCGATTGGATAGCAATTTGTCTAATCATTTGCTTCATCATGAAAGTCTGAACGACAGTCGAATGGACAATCGTGATAACGATGCCCATAACGTCAGGTAAATAGCGAGAACAACGATGAATCATATTCAGCTAGAGAACATCAGTAAAATCTATAATGCCAGTAGCTCGCAAGCACAGTCTGCGTTGACACTGTTGGCAGAAGGTATGGACAGCATCAAGGTCAAGGAACAAACGGGCTACTCAGTCGGTCTTTATGATATTAACCTCGCGGTTAAGGCAGGTGAGCTGCATTGTATTATGGGACTGTCAGGCTCTGGCAAATCGACATTGATACGTCACATTAATCGCTTGATTGATCCCACCAGTGGCAAGATATGGGTTGATACATCTATGAATGGGTCAAACTCTACCAATGACACACAGTCTATCATCAGTACGACCAGTGTGAACCAAGCGCCGATAGACACTACAAAGGTAGCAGATACTAAACTCCCATCCTCTGCTGTCAATGTATTAGAGTTTAACGACAAAGAGTTGCAACATTATCGCCAGCAGACGGTCAGTATGGTGTTTCAGCATTTTGGTCTCGTGCCACATATGACCGTCATACAAAACGTCGCTTACGGTTTGCGTGTGCGCAAAATGAGTGTAAAGGAGCGTCGTGAATTGGCCCGGCACTGGCTCAATGAGGTTGGTTTGTCAAACTTGGAGCGCAGCTATCCGGATGAGCTGTCAGGTGGGATGCAGCAGCGTGTCGGGTTGGCGCGTGCGCTGGCAACAGACAATCCAATTTTGCTGATGGATGAGGCGTTTTCTGCCCTTGATCCTCTCATTCGTGCTCAATTACAAGACCAACTGCTGGCACTGCAAGAGCGTCTGCAGAAAACCATTGTCTTTATTACCCACGACATTGACGAGGCAGTCAAAGTAGGCCAACGCATTAGTATCTTAAATGGGGGGCGTTTGGTGCAAACGGGCACGCCACAAGAATTACGTCACAATCCAGCTGATGATTATGTGGCACAATTTATGAGCGCTAAAAATTAATTCAGGCTATTTTGTGATGGGCGTACTGGCTCTAATATCTGAATAGGTTCATACTTACTGGTCATTGTTTGTGTCCAATATGGTGTCTTTTCTCCAATCTAGCTTCACATATGGGTGTGTCCCAGCATGAGCCAATGGCGTAGGGTTGCTCTATCTCGCTACTCTTACTGCGTTGTTAAAAAAGTGTAGCAACCCATTCATTACTATTAAAATAGACTCCATCTTAGATGTATACTGTTAAGGCAGCCTAATATAGACAAGGTGTTCTTTATAATAGCTTCAAGTTACAACAGCTTCAAAATATTGACAGACTTTTTAATGAACAAGCTAACTCATCATCAGGTTATAACCATTTATTTCCCCGCAGCTAAGATCTAGGTACTACCTCTGCTTTTCTTAACATATCCCTGTCTTTATTTTGTCTAACAGAGTAATAAGACCATAAGCGACTATGTCACCGCAGCTTATGATGATCGCGAGAATTCGTAAAAAGGACACACAATGCCACATAAAAAAATTCGTAAGAGTGATTACAAAAAAAGTGCCAGTGTACTCACAGCTAGCCCATCGCGTTGGTTCAAAAATGTCCGTGCCTTTGGTGTCACGACAGTACTGAGTGCGGGTATATTGGTTGCTTGTGGTCAAATGAGCAGCGCGGATAATGACGCGAGTAGTAGTACTAAAGTCGGTAAGCAAAACAGCGGGGTGACGAGCTCCCGTGACATGTTGCCGTCCGGTATGCTCCAGCAGATGCAAGCGTTGCCGCAATTGACGAAAGGCTTGGGTGACACAGGCGCAGCAGTGATAGACCCTAACAAGCCAACTTTGGTAAAGTTTTGGGCAAGCTGGTGTCCGCTGTGTTTGGGCACGCTGGAGGAAACAGAAGAATGGCGTACAGATCCTAAATTTGCTGATTTGAATGTTGTTACTGTGGTAAGCCCAGGTCATTTGAATGAAAAAGACGATAGCGAGTTTCGTCATTGGTATGCTGGCGTCCAAGCAGATTACCCACAGCTGCCTGTATTGTCGGACGCTTCGGGCGAATTGATTAATAAGCTTGGCGTGCAAGTTTATCCAAGCTGGGCAATACTTGATAAAAATGGCAATTTGGTACATTTAGTCAAAGGCAATATATCGACAGAGCAAGCCTATGCACTCGCAGAGAATGCCGATAACGGTTTTGCTGAGCTTAAAGCCGGCAGCGCCAAACCTACAAACGTGCAAGCATTAGATAACAACAATAAGATTGAGTCCATTGAGCAAAAAAATGGCGTTTACTACAATGATAAAGGTCGTGCGATTAACACGCGCTCAATCTATCTGGCGGGCGGTTGTTTTTGGGGCGTAGAAGCTTATATGGAGCGGGTCGATGGTGTCGTGGATGCCGTATCGGGCTATGCCAATGGCGATACCACCAATCCAAGCTATGAGCAGGTCATTCGCGGTTCGGGACACGCTGAAACCGTCAAGGTTACTTACGATGCAGATAAAATCGATCTTGATACAGTCTTAAAGTATTACTTTCGCGTGATTGATCCAACCAGCCTAAATAAGCAAGGCAACGATCGCGGCGTGCAGTACCGCTCTGGCGTCTATTACACCGATCAAGAAGACAAAGCTGTGATAGAGGCGGCCTTAAAGCGTGTACAAAGTCAATATGAACAAAAAATCGTGGTGGAAAACGAGCCGCTAGACAATTTTTACTTGGCTGAGATGTATCATCAAGATTATTTGGCAAAAAATCCAAATGGTTATTGCCACATTGACTTAAGTCTTGCGGATGATAAACCTGAAGGTACTGCGCGCGCTAAGCTTGCTCCTGTCTCCACAATCGCTGAAACATTAGATCCTAAACGTTATGCGGGTTTTGATAAAGGGGCGCTGAAGAATACACTGACCAAAGCTCAGTATAATATTACCCAAGATGCAGGTACTGAGCGTGCATTCAGTCACGAATATGATGATTTGTTTGCGCCTGGGATTTATGTCGATGTGGTGAGCGGAGAGCCACTCTTTTTATCAACCGATAAATACCAATCTGGTTGCGGTTGGCCAAGCTTTACTAAGCCGATTGACATGCAGGTGATTACGCAGCATGAAGATAAGGCCTTTAATATGGTGCGTACGGAGGTTCGCTCACGTGTCGCAGATTCGCATCTCGGTCATGTATTCCCTGATGGTCCCAAAGATCGTGGTGGCCTGCGTTACTGCATCAATGGCGGGGCTTTGCAGTTTATTCCAGTCGATGTAATGCCTCAGTCAGGCTATGCGCCATTAGTTAAATTGGTAAAATCGTAATGGTTCTAAAGTTTTCATATGATTGATTAAAAAGACGTTAAGAGGGCTCTTAGCGTCTTTTTTTATCATCAGTTTTTGGCGGTAATTTTTTAGAAAAAGCCATCAATCGTAGTAATTTTGCGGCAGGCAAGTAGCGAGCTGTGAAATAAACAACAAACTTCGTTATACTGAATGGTTATTGATGACTCATTATTAGTGAGTACTCTCATTTGCTTGTCCATATATGATGTCGCTTTGAGTATTGGGTGACGTTTATTTTTTATTTTTGCGTTTTTTTAAGGCCATAGTATGACCGTTACCCATGTTCCTATTATTACCTCCTTACTTGATAACGATTTGTACAAATTTACAATGTTACAAGCGATGCTGCACCAGTTTCCGCAGACGCATGGTGTCTATCGTTTCCGCTGCCGTAATAATAAAGAGGCGCTCTATCCGCTGGCTGATATCAAAGAGCCGCTTGAAAAACAACTAGACAGTTTATGCGAATTGCGTTTTTTAGAAGATGAGTTGGCGTATTTGCGTGGTTTGCGCTTTATGCGTTCAGACTTCGTTGACTACCTTGAGTTGTTTAAACTTAAGCGCCGTTTTATCACTGTCAGTACGGATAGTAAAGGCCGCTTATTTATCGATATTGAAGGCCCAATGATTCAAGCCATGTTCTTTGAGGTCTTTGTTTTGGCCATTGTCAATGAGCTCTACTTTAGTGCTCTATCAAATGAGAGTGTCATCGAAGAAGGACAGCGCAGACTGGATGAAAAAGTAGCTTTGTTGCATCACTATGCAGCCGAAAGAGCAAAAGAAGGACGGGATACGCCGCCGTTTATTGTCGCTGATTTTGGTACCCGTAGGCGCTTTAGTAAAGCGTGGCAAGCGCATGTGGTTGAGACCTTACACAACGCTGAACCAAAAATAGTGGGCGGCACGTCTAACGTTTATTTGGCAAAGCAGCTGGGGATGACGCCAATTGGCACCATGGCGCATGAGTTTATGCAAGCTTTCCAAGCGTTGGATGTGCGTTTACGTGATTCACAAAAAGCGGCGCTTGAAGCGTGGGTACACGAGTATCGCGGTGATTTAGGTATTGCGCTGACTGATGTCGTTGGGATGGATGCGTTCTTACGTGACTTTGATTTATATTTTGCCAAACTGTTTGATGGGCTGCGTCATGATAGCGGTGACCCCTATATTTGGGGCGATAAGGCGATTGCCCATTATGAAAAATTAAAGATAGATCCCAAGACAAAGGTACTGACCTTTAGTGATGGACTGAATCTTGAGAAAGCGTGGGAGTTGCATCAGTATTTTCGAGGCCGTATTAAAACCAGCTTTGGCATTGGTACCAATTTGACCAATGACATGGGTATCACGCCAATTAATATCGTGCTAAAACTGGTTGAATGCAATGGACAGCCTGTCGCTAAATTGTCTGACAGCCCAGGCAAGACCATGATCAATAATGACACGTATCTTGCCTATTTACGCCAAGTCTTTGAAGTGGATGAGCTGGAATAGATGGCTTAGCGGTCGCTATTTTCTACTTTGTTTTCTTCAGCGAAAGCGGCGTCTAATGCTTGTTGTACCGCATTAATGCGCGTCTCGCAAACGCGATAAGCAGCAATGGATTCTTCAACAGTGGTCATGAGATTGTCAATATCCGGCTCGTCTTGCTGCTGTAGTTCAGCCGCATTGGTTTTTAGAATATCATAAGCCGCCTTAAAGGTTTTTGGGGCGGCTTTTTTACGTTTGCGAGTAGGGGTGGTCATAGCGTGTCCTAATGTTCAAAATTATGGTTGAGTAAAAAATAAAGTAAATAGGGGTTAAATGTTTTGATCTAACAGTGTTATTAATAACATTTAATAGTAAATAACTTACGTGGCTTGGATATCTATGATCTGCGCCTTGGCCTTACCGTCTTTTAAGACAATATGTACCGTTTGCTGAGGGTGGAGCTGGGCGCTACTGGTGAGTATTTGTTTGTCTTTTTCATCCATAAGTATGGTATAGCCTTGCTTCAGCACACGAGAGGGTCGATGCAGCAGCACAATGTCACGCAGATGTACGCTGTCTCGCTGGGCTTGGATCAGCTGTTGCTGACTACTTTGTATAATCGTCTTTTTATAATTCTGGCTATCACTAGAAGCCATAGATAACTGTTGATAAGCCGAGGCCTGCATCTGTGTGTCCAGCTCATGGGTTAGTCTGGCAGCTTGCTTTACTTGACGTTGAGCACTTTGCTGAATACTGCGCCACGCATAGTCACTGTCTTTTTGTAGTGCGGTTAATTGGCCGGTTGTTTGCGACTGTACGCGGCTTAGTTGGCGCGCCGTTTGTTGCTCTGCCGTATTGAGTTGACGCTGGGCGGCTTGCTTAATTTGTGCTTGATACTGTAGCGTCTGAGCGATCAATTGTGCTAAATGGCTACTAATGGCGGCGATGACTTTTGACGGGGTATCAAAGCTGGTATGGGCGACTTCATCTAGGACAACTTTGTCACGTTCATGTCCAACCCCGACCCAGACAGGGATGGGCTGTTCGGCCACCAAAGCGGCAAGCTCATAGTCGTTTAGATAAGCCAAATCACCGACAGCACCACCACCGCGAATAATGACTAATAAATCTGGCAAACGCTGGTAGGTGTCTTGAAATTGCTGCTGAGCGCTGATGATGGCGTGTCGTATCTCAGCGGGTGCATGATTGCCTTGAAAAGTGGCATTATGGTAATGAAAATGACAAGCACCTGTGCGCGCTAAGCGATTCGCATCGGCTTGAAAATCTCCCAGTCCAGCGGCTTTTTCGGGTGCAATGACCAGCACATGCTCGATGTCAAAGGGAGCAGGTAGTTGCTGATTGAGGTTCAGTAGTCCTTCACCTGTCAAGCGGTCGACCATTTGCGCATATTGTCTTGCCAAATCCCCTAACGTGTAGCTGGGGTCAATATCTTCAATGGTCAGCGAAAAGCCATACTGAGCATGAAAACCTGCAGACACTTTTAGGAGTACCGTTAAGTCGCGGTCAAGTGGCATACCGGTTGCGCGCTCAAACTTCGCTAAAACGCGTGTGGCTTTAAAGCGCCAAAGGTTGCCACGGCAGCTGGCAACGACTTTCCCGTCGTCATCTTTTTCCGCTAACTCAAAGTAATAGTGGCCGCCTTTGCTAGACAGATTGCGAATCTCTGCCTTTACCCAGACGCGGTGATCAAAGGTTTGTTTGATGACCATCTCAACCGCTGACAAGTAATCACTAAGACGCAAGACAGTGTCTTCCAAATGGTCTTCTTGTTCCGCCAATTCAGCTTCCAAGGTGGCCAAGTCTTTGGCAGGCGCCAATACTTTAGCTTGGGTTGCATGTGAGAGATTGGGTTTGCGCATAGTAGTAGACCATGTGAGTAAAGCTGGGAGGTTGGTTGGGACATAAGCAGCCCTAGATGGGGTAGTTTACCTTAAAAGCACATGCACAAAAAGCGAAGCCAACAAGTTGCATGAGAATCCTTCCCACCGACTGGTTGGCGACATATAGTCAGTTAAAAATAAAATCGACTACTTGAAGCGTGCTGGTTTTCTAGTTTTTATACCATTCATTCATGTTACTGACAGCGAATTACTGACAGCGAAAACTAATGGTGTATTCGTAATCATCGCTACGTGATAAATCTGGTGAGCCAGTACCGAAAATTGAACCTACCACCGCGCCAACTTGACCAACCATACGGCCCGTGCGCTCATCTAAGATTCCGTTGTATTTGACCGTATCCTCGACGATAATCACTTGTTTACGGCCGCAGGTTTTTTGCGCGCTGTCTATGGCATTTTGTTGTGCTTTAACTTTGGTGTCTGCGATGCCAGTCGTTTCATACACAGAGTTAGCACGTTGGATGACTGGTGATGAAGGCGTACTTTGGCAAGCACTCAAGGCAAGTGCCGCCGCTAAAGTGGCTGTTAATGTGGCGGTTTTATTCATAGTATTCATAAGTGATTCCTAATTTTTGTCTATTGAACATAAAAATTGAATATCAAAGTTAAGTCGTTACTATATGCTACAAGTGCATCGCGTCAGTGAATATGGCGCTCAATCCTTTTATAAACCTAACCCATTCCTCTCTTCGGTGTCTAGGCGGTTATTGTGTTCTATCTTATCGCAACCTTACCCGTTCATCTGCCACATTGACACAGCAAATCACTTGAAATATAAACCATATCTAGGATAATTGACCTATTCATTCTTAATTAGTAAGTAACTTTATGCAATTGATTCCTGCTCCTGCTGGCGTGCTCGAAGTCGACGCGTTATGGCAACAAGACAACCCTAACGATCCGCAGACCGATACAGTGGCATTGCTTTGTCACCCCAATCCGTTGTTTGACGGTACGATGAATAATAAAGTGGTCACGACTATGTACCGTTTTGCCCGTGATAACGGTATGCATGTGGTGCGTTTTAACTTTCGCGGAGTGGGTCAGTCAACTGGTGAGCACGATTATGCTGAAGGTGAAGTCGTGGATGCAATGACCGTGCTACAATGGATTGCTGAACAAACCAATGCGCGTAAGCTATGGCTGGGTGGTTTCTCTTTTGGTGGTTACGTGACGGCACGCGTGGCTGAACAGGTGCTTGAGGCCTCTCATGTATGGGGATTGAGCGATTTTGAGATCTCTAAAATTGCGCTTATCGCCCCATCAGTCGAAAAAAACGACAGTCGTGATTTAAGCTTGCCCGCTGATAAAACCTTTGAGATTTATGGTAATGCGGATGAGGTCATTGACCCTGATAACATGCAGGAATTTGCTGAGCGATTGGGACTTGCGGTCAGCGTCGTGGATGGGGCAGGGCATTTTTTTCACGGTCGATTGTCAGAGCTGAAGGGTTTATTAGAAAAACACAGTTTTGATAGGCAGAGCTGAGGTTACGGATAAGGTTTTGTCCTGATAAGATAAGCCAATATCAGTCCATTATTTACCATTTATTTATCTAACGATGAGTCGTATTATGAGTTTATCTCCATTGCAACGTTACGAGCAAGCCGTCAGTACGGACGACTTTACTCGAGATGAGCAGCAGTTCAAGGCCATGAGCTATCTTGATGAGATTTATCATCAGCTCGTCAACCATGTGGAACAAAAAAAGGGTTTTTTTAGCTTTTTAAAGTCTAAGCCTACCGCCCCAAAAGGCTTATACATGTGGGGAGGTGTGGGCCGCGGTAAAACGTGGATGATGGATATGTTTTACGATTCTCTCACTACCCCGCGCAAGATGCGTCTGCATTTTCATCATTTTATGCAGCGGGTACATCAAGAGCTAAACAAGCTGCAAGGTGAGAGTGACCCATTAGAGAAAGTCGCTGATATCATCTATGAAGAAGCGGTCATCATTTGTTTTGATGAGTTCTTTGTCTCTAATGTCTCTGATGCCATGATCTTAGGTGATCTGTTTACCATGCTGTTCAATCGCGGTATCACTTTGGTTGCCACCTCAAACATTGAACCCTCCGGACTGTATAAAGATGGGTTGCACCGTGACCGTTTTTTGCCTGCTATTGCTGAAGTTGAGCGCCATACCACGGTAATGAATATCGATTCTGGTATTGACTATCGTTTGCGTGTCTTGCAGCAAGCGGAGTTATATGAATCGCCGTTGACAAAGGCAAACCATCACTGGCTCGCCAACCGATTTGCTAGCTTATCTAACAATCAAAAAATCAGTAATGAGCCTATTACGGTTAATGGCCGTGAAATTCGAATCAACGCTCGCACTGAAGACATTCTATTTTGTGATTTCCGCCATCTATGTATGGAGCCGCGCTCAGCTTCTGACTTTATTGAAATTGCTAAGCGGTTTAACACAGTGCTGGTCAATGCCGTACCAGCGCTAGACGATGATTTGCGTGATCCGACGCGCCGTTTTATTTACCTTGTTGATGAGTTCTATGATCGCCGCGTAAAGCTTCTGGTACGAGCAGAACAGTCGATTTTAAATCTGTATCAAGGAGAGAAGCTGGCGTTTGAGATTGAGCGTACACGCTCACGCCTGCTTGAGATGCAGTCAGAAGATTATTTGCGCATGGAACATCGGGTAGAGGATGCGGCGTAAAAGTTCGTATTAATAGAAAACCCCACCTCTCAGGTAGCGGGTGATTCATGTTGTATTCACTGTATCACATAAAAAATTTGATTTTTTGCATGAGAAAAAAGTAAGAGACAATAATAAATAAGGATAGACGATGACGGCATTTGATGAAAATGACAAAGCAAAAAATGGGAACAAGCTGCCCCTTAAAGATAGGATAACAGAGTATCCGCCATTGTCTGCTGAAGCGTTGATTGGTTGGATTAATTCAAGACGTAGTATGGGCAACTTGGACACCCCCGCACCGACACGCGACCAGATCGAAACGGCGATTGAGTGCGCAGCAACGGTACCTGACCACAAAAAGTTGTCTCCGTGGCGCTTCATCGTAACACAGGGTGATGCTCGTCATGATTTGGGTCGTGCTTTGGTCGACGCTGCTCAAGCAAAAGCGGTGCGAGAAGGAGAAGACTTGTCTGATAAAGACATCAAAAAGGCCCAGACCATGCCGTTACGGGCGCCCCTTATCATCACGGTGGTCACTAAAATACAAGCCCACAAAAAAGTCCCTCCTTTTGAACAACTGCTCAGTACTGGTGCTGCTGTACAAAATCTTATTTTAGCACTAAAGGCTCAAGGTTTTAGTACGGTATGGCGTACGGGTCTATTGTGTAATGAGCCTGCTGTCAAAGCGTATTTTGACGTCGGTCCAGATGATTATGTGACGGCTTTTGTTTATACTGGTACCAGTCCAAAAGATGAACCCACACGTAAACCGATTGATATCGAGCCATTAGTCAGATTTGAGTCATAATATGGCTGAACGCTGCCCGTTCAATAAAATGGTCGTTAAAAAGCCAGAAAATCTCAAAATTCAACCATGATAAATTCTACTAATAATAAGTCAGTCAACACGGATAAAAGAACATGACCAGCCCTAATGATAGCAATAAAGACATCGGCAATGATGACAGTGAGATGAGTAAGAGTGCTCCTGAAAAGCAAAACAGCCTGCTGGCAGGTATCATCGAACGTGCTAGCAAATCAGGTATCGGCCGTAAGAAATTGAATCCTAGTGCGGTAGAATCATCGGTGGCAAAAAACATGGCAGAGATACACAGTAGGCCTACCAAGCTGCGTTTGGCATTTTTAGGGGGTGGTAGTTTTGGTACTGCCATGGCAAACTTAGCCGCTCGTAATGGCTGTGATACCACGCTGTGGGTACGAAACAAACGTACGGTAAAAGCCATGATAAAGACCCAAACCAATAAAAAATATCTGCCAAGTTATAAGCTTGATGATCGTTTAAAGTACAGCCATGACTTAGCAGCCACGGTTAAAGACAAGGACATTGTATTTATCGCTGTACCTGGTTTGGCTTTTCGTGAGACTTTAAAAAATATCGCTCCTTTTATCAGCGGTCAGTCTATCGTGTCATTGACCAAAGGGATGGAAAAAGATACTTTTGCTTTGATGAGTGACATTATCAAAGACGAGCTGCCAGAAGTAAATTTTGGCGTGATGTCAGGTCCAAACCTGGCTATCGAAATTATGAAAAACATGCCGTCTGCGACGGTGATTGCTAGTGAGTCTGAGCCACTGCGTCATGCAGTACAAGCGGCACTACACAGTGCCTTCTTTAGAGTTTTTGCCAGCGATGATGTGAAAGGCGTAGAGCTTGGTGGTGCCCTCAAAAACATTTACGCGATAGCCATGGGGATGGCATCAGCCTATGATGTCGGTGAAAATACCAAGGCAATGATATTAACGCGTGCGCTAGCAGAGATGAGTCGTTTTGGCGTGGAAGCAGGCGCGAATCCGCTCACATTTTTAGGACTGTCTGGTGTTGGAGATTTATACGCCACCTGTAGCTCAGAGTTGAGTCGCAACTACCGTATCGGTACGATGCTTGGTCGTGGTATGAGTATCGATGCAGCAGTGAAAAAGCTGGGTCAGACCGCTGAAGGGGTGAACACCATTCAGCAGGTGCACGAAAAAGCCACCAAAGAAGGCATATATATGCCAATTACCCACGCTCTTTATGCGGTTATTTATGAAGATAAAGCTGCCCTAGGAGTCGCGCTACACTTGATGGAAGCAGGCTTCCGCAGTGATGTTGAGTTTGTCATGGCTCATGATCATAGTAATGCGGCGCTTACTGCTCACATGAAAACGTCAAATAACAGCCCTGACGATAAAAAAGACGATGCTGACCATAAATAAAGCACCTCAGACAATACTATGCTGTCATTAGCCTACAGGGCAGTAATGATCTCGATAGGGTAGTAATGATACAAAGTCACAATAAAAAATATACCAAAAAATGCACCAAAAAAGATAGGACAAGGACGGTTATGAAAATTATATTAGTACGTCATGGTCAAGCAGAAGATGAGACGCGTCCAGATAGTGCGCGTCGGTTGACAGAATTTGGGCAACAGCAAGCGGCACAAACCGCAGAATATGTGACGACTCACTATCATCCAGATCGTTTCATCGTGAGTCCTTATGAACGGGCGCAGCAAACCCTAGCAGAGTTTCAATCGCGAGCGTCTAAAGTGCCAGTAACTATACAGGACAATATTACGCCCTCTGATGAGGCTCGTAAGGCGTTAGTAGACCTTGCTAATGTAGAAGCAGAGTGCCTTGTGGTGGTTTGCCATATGTCTATTATCGCCCACCTTGCTGGACTGTTAACAGGGGAGTATCCTGAGTCGTTTTCTTTAGCAGAAGCAAGGGTGTTTGAAATGGACTTTGTGATGAGCGGGATGGCAAGTGAAATTGATCGTTTTGTTCCTGATCAGCCGTATTGAGGGTAGTCGCTCTTTTATCACCGCTTTTATTTAATTAAGGACACGCTTAGTGTTACACGTTTGGTTACGAGCGCAGCATAGCCCGCTAGCTGTCTGGCATGAAGATGTACAAAGATGGCAGTCAGTCGATGGTTGGCAACAGCTGCAAGCTATCTATGGTAGCTATAAATCCAATACGCGAAAGACGGTGTGTCTATACTTTCCTTCCAGTCATGTACTACAGGTAGATACTGAGTTGAGTGTCGCTCAGCTTAAGCAGCTGGGACACAGTGGCAAGCAATATCTGTTTGAAGAGACCTCCTTAACCCCTGTGGAGCAGTTGGCCATTCGTCAAATCAGTGATGCTGACAGTCACCAACTGTATGCACTGGCGCAAAGTGATATTGAGTCATGGCAGCAAGGTGTTAAGCTGACTGGTATGAGCATAGTGGCACTACTTCCTGACTTTTTATTACTGCCAACGCCAAACGATCCCGCCGGTCAGCAAGTAACACTTTATCAAGATACGTACACAACGCTACTGCGCCAGTCGTTGCATCAGGGCATGGCTGTCAGCTATTTGCCATTAATTTTTGAGCGCTTCTCGCGTTTGAATGAAGTTAGCGTCTTGTCGCCTATTGACGCCTCTGGTTTCTCGCTCACCCAGTCTATCAGTGACAGCTTTACTGACAGGATGGAAACTGATGATGGTAACGATTTACAGAAATTATCAACGAGCGCTGACTTTATGGCGCAAACAGAAAGGCTTATTACTGAGCACCAGTTGTTGTTAACCAAATCTCCTACGTCGACGCCAACGCCTCTTGAAAACCCTGACCGTCATGCGCTTAATTTCTTTGTTAAATCTACGGATTCACAGCTATCACCATATTTGCGTGTGGCGATCATGGTAGCACTGTCAGCGTTGGTACTACAGATGGCGACCGATGGTGTGCAATGGTATCAGTATAATCAAGCGACAGCGGCGACCAAGAACGAGATTGCTAGGCAATATCAATCTTGGTTTGCGGATGAGCCACTGAGCAGCCGTACAAAATTGCAGGTACAGTTGCAGCCTAAGCTGCGTAGCGATAGCCAAGCCACGGCCTCTCATATGGCAGCCTTGGCTCGAGTGTCGCCTTTAATCAAACAATCCTCACTGCGCGCGCAAGCATTAGTCATGCAGCCATCGACCCTTAGTTTTACGTTGATTGCGCCTGACCGCGGTAGTCTTGATAAATTTGCAAGTACACTGACTGCAGAGGGTTTACATGCCAAACTGGAGCAAGTGAATGGTAATGAGCAAGGACAATTTAGTGGTCAAGTTACTGTGAATGTCGTAGATAGTAGCGATAAGCAAGCAAATATGGCGGCATCATAATCTATTAGCCATTTATTTAGTAGCAGTAAGTTTAGAGAAGGTCAGAAGATGAAACCATTACAGCGCCGCGCAAAACGTAATATCGTCACCTCTGATAATACGACCAGCAATGGCTCCATTGTCTTATCAGGACACATGAACCGTTTCCAAAGTGTGTTATCAGCGCGCTGGCGCGCATTGTCTTCACGCGATCAATTGGCGTTGACCATATTGTCCGTATTTTTACTGTTATTTATTGGGGGCTACGGTGGCTATAGTCTCCATCAAGCGGCAAATCATAGTAAGAGTAAC
This sequence comes from Psychrobacter namhaensis, assembly GCF_016107545.1. Lineage (GTDB taxonomy): Bacteria > Pseudomonadota > Gammaproteobacteria > Pseudomonadales > Moraxellaceae > Psychrobacter > Psychrobacter namhaensis. The sequence continues at coordinate 4,818 of NZ_JABASS010000003.1, read as the reverse complement.
TATCAAGAGCAAGTCGCTGATTATTTTTGGTTGCGTGCCCAAGCGGGGAATATTGATCGCAGTGCGCTGAATGCGGCCAACGGTGATGACACGGTAATGCCACCTGCCACTACTGTTAGTGCGTTGTTAAACGATGCAGGTATCGCAAATGCTCAAGTAGTCGCGGTTGGTGATGCTGTGCAATTGAGCTTTAGTCATGCCAGTCAAGCAGTGGTTAGTGGGGCGCTTGGCAAGCTTGAACAGCAGGGCTGGCAGTTTACTCAGCTGTCTATGCAGCAAGACCTGACCAACAAATCTATTCAAGTACAAGCGACGGTTACGTCATAGACGACACTTTATACCACGTTATTAAAATAGTGATTTGGCATGAGCCTCATTGAAAAACGGCTTGTCTGGCACAATCAAACAGTTATTAGTCATTATCAGACCGAGATACTTATGATGGATCACTCTACTGATCAAAAGCCTGATGAGCGTGTAAAGCATCACACCAAAACTGCTGACCGCCGTGACCGTGATTCTATTGATACAATGGCTGACTATGAGGTTGAGGTTGCCCAACGAGGACAGAATAGTATGATGAGCGACAATAAGCGCCGTTCTTTAATCACTTATAATCACATTACGTACTTCTTGTACGTGATCAGTTATTTTACCGCTGGTTTGCTGTGGATTGTGCCGATTGTGATGAACTATGCGAAACGACATGACGCTGATGGCTCATGGTTGGCCACACATTTTGACTGGCAGATTAAGACCTTTTGGTACAGTATCGTCTGGTTTTTCTTAGGTTTTCTCATTATTACCTTTGCGTTGGGCGGTTTTGGCGTCAGTATGCTAGCTGATAGCGGAAATGTCGCCATCGGCTCAGTGCTACTGGCTGGGTTTGGCTTGCTGGTTATGATCTTCACTTTTGTCTGGCACCTTTATCGTATCATTCGCGGCTGGATAGCCTTGACTGATGGTCGTCCTGTGCCGTAATTACTGCTTATAAATCGCGGCATTTAGCTAAGTGGGAGTGCGATTTATATCAGCAGTTCAGGGTTCGTTTATACAGGCTGGCTGCTGTTTTGATGTGAAAATTTACCGCATGAAACTTTGCTCTTATTTCAGTTAAGCTGATATAATCGCAGCGCCTGATTTTATTCACATTCTCCATTCACTATTTCTTTCGAGCAGGGTCTGCCATTACTATGTCTTATGCCTTACTTCGCCCTTTTTTGTTTAAAATGGATCCTGAACACGCTCACGAGATGACCTTATCCTTATTGGATAAAGCTCATAAAGCGCGTGCTTTGGGTTTGGTATACGGTCAGTCGATGCAGCCAACAGACTGTATGGGGTTGCAGTTTTCTAATCCAGTTGGTCTAGCAGCAGGTTTGGATAAAAACGGTGACTATATTGATGCACTCGCTGAGCTGGGCTTTGGTTTTATAGAAGTGGGTACGGTCACCCCAAGGCCACAAGTCGGTAATGACAAGCCAAGATTGTTTAGAATCAAACAAGCAGATGCCATCATTAATCGTATGGGTTTTAATAATCAGGGTATTGATTATCTGATTGAAAACGTCAAACGCTGTAAATATAAGGGCAATATTGGCATTAATATCGGTAAAAATGCCGATACGCCAGTGGAACAAGCCGCGGATGATTATGTCTACTGTTTAGAGCGTGCCTATCCGCACGCCTCATATATCACCGTCAATATCTCCTCTCCAAACACCAAAAATTTACGTGATTTGCAGAGTGGGGACGCATTAACACAACTCTTGGATACGATTAAAAACCGCCATAGTCAATTGGCAACTGAATATGGTTTTTATGTGCCATTGGTACTTAAAGTTGCCCCTGATTTAGAACCGCTACAAGTAGACTATATCTCGCAGCAGTTATTGGATTTTGAGATTGATGGTTTGATTGCCACCAATACGACATTGAGCCGCGTGGGTGTCGAAGACTTGCCCGATGGTGATCAGATGGGCGGTCTATCCGGTCGACCAGTGAGCCACATTAGTACTCAGATTTTACAACAGTTCTCTGATCAGCTAGATGATAAAGTAACATTGATAGGAGTAGGCGGCATTGATAGTGGCGCTAAGGCGGTTAAAAAAATTGAAGCGGGTGCCGACATGGTGCAGCTCTATACTGGGCTTATCTACCGTGGGCCTGGACTGGTACAGTCTTGTATTCAGGCAATCGGTGGCTACTATGATGCGATGGAAAGCTAACCCGTCCGTCAAACCATTGCCATTAATTGTCACAAAATGAGTAAAAGGGCGTGGTGATAAGTTGAATAATCAATGATTAACTTTAGTATAAAACCCGAAGTAAACACTCGCTAAGAATGAATTGAGTATGAGGCGTAAACATGAGTGGTCTGGATATCGTGATTGCTGTTGTTGTCTTAATTGGCTTATGGCGCGGCTTTCAAGTAGGACTGATTAAGACAGCAGTTGGCTTGGTGGGTTGGTTTATTGCGCTGATTGCCGCTACGCGTTTGGCAGGCTCAGTCTCGCCTCAGTTATCCGGCATTGTGCAAAACCCTGTGTTGCAAATGGCCATGGCTTTTTTATTGGTGGTGATTGCCATATTGGCTGTCATGCACTTAGTGGCTTTTGTTTTCTCAGGCGTGCTTAAAACCCTTCGTTTGGGTCTCGTGGACAAGATGGCAGGTGGTGTGCTGGGTGCGGCCAAAAATGTGTTGATGGTGTTGGTTATTCTGAGTGTCAGTGCCCCGTTATTGGTGCAGCTACCACAGTGGCAAACGTCAGTACTTGCCCCTGAACTACTGCCTTATGCACCGATGGGTAAAGAGTTGGTTTCAGATGTGTTAGGGGTAGCATGGAATCAAGTCAACCAGTCATAAATATTCATACCTCTAAACTTAATATGGCACTTCTTGTCACTTTTATTTTTTGAGTCTGACTTTTATAGCATCTTCTTTGTAATTCATCCTTGATATTATTTTATTGAGCAGCAGTATGGGGTGATAAAGGACAAACACTGAATTATTAACAGATTAGTTTGCCCATCATCAAAAAAACAATATCAAAAAGACAATCATTCGTTAAATCTCTAACAAACGTCATCAGGTAGGCGGTGAGTGGTAGCTAGTGTTTTTAATAGTACTGCCAGAAATTTTACCGTCATTGTAGTACTAATGTGTAGGTCAAAATAGGATATAACTATGTGTGGAGTCATTGGGGTTGCCGCTCATGAGCCAGTCAATCAGATTCTTTATGATGGCTTGACGATGCTACAGCATCGCGGGCAAGATGCAGCTGGTATTGTCACTTTACAGGATGGACGACTCTATCTGCGTAAAGAAAACGGTATGGTACGTGACGTTTTCATGAATCGCCATATGATGAAGCTGGTCGGCAAGTTTGGTATTGGTCATGTTCGTTATCCAACGGCTGGTACCTCTAGCAGCGCCGAGGCTCAGCCTTTTTATGTCAACTCGCCTTACGGCATCACACTTGCGCACAATGGTAACTTGACCAACGCTGAGAGCTTGGCTAAGTCATTGTACATCGAAGATCGCCGCCATCTTAATACCGACTCAGATTCTGAAGTACTATTAAACGTACTGGCTCATGAAATGCAGAATCTAGACAAAACCCATCCAACAGCTGATGATATCTTTAAAGCCGTCACGGCTGTCTATAGTCGCTGTGAAGGTGCGTATGGTGTGGTTGCCTTGATTACTGGCCATGGTTTGCTTGCATTTCGTGACCCAAATGGTATTCGTCCGCTTATTTTTGGCAAACGCATGGCAGAAAACGGCGGCACCGAATATATGGTCGCGTCAGAGTCGGTGGCATTGACAGGGTCAGGGTTTAGTATCGTTCGTGATGTCAAACCAGGCGAAGCTATTTTTATTGATTTGGATCATAATCTACACACTCACCAGTGCGTAGAACAGCAAGAGTACACGCCTTGTATCTTTGAATATGTCTATTTTGCCCGTCCAGATTCAATCATGGATAACATCTCAGTGTACAAATCCCGCTTACGGATGGGTGAAAAACTGGCAGATAAAATCCTTGCAGACTGGGGCGAAGATCATGATATCGATGTGGTCATTCCTATTCCTGATACCTCGCGGACGTCAGCGATGGAGTTAGCCCTTAAGATGAATGTTAAATACCGTGAAGGTTTTATGAAAAACCGCTATATCGGTCGTACCTTCATCATGCCAGGTCAGCAACAACGTAAAAAATCGGTGCGCCAAAAGCTCAGCGCTGTACCATTAGAGTTTAAAGGCAAAAACGTGTTGTTGGTTGATGATTCTATCGTTCGTGGTACGACGTGTCATGAAATCATCCAAATGGCACGCGATGCAGGGGCTAATAAAGTCTTCTTTGCGAGTGCGGCGCCACCAGTAAAATATCCAAACGTCTATGGTATTGATATGCCAGTGCGTAGTGAGCTTATTGCCTCTGGTCATACGGTGGAAGAAGTGCGTGACATTATCGGCGCTGATCGGTTGATTTTCCAAGACTTGGACGATTTGATTGATGCCGTAAAAGATACCAAACATAGCAAAGTTGAAGGCTTTGACTGTGCAGTATTTAATGGCTGCTACATTACTGGTCAGATTAATGAAGCCTATCTTGATCATCTACAAGAACAGCGTAATGACACCGCTAAGACAGGCAAAAAAGGCGTACAAATCGTTGCGGATACCCCAGTCGATATGATGGGTGTCGAAGAGATGTAACCAATTAAACCTTCTTACGTTTTCAGAAAAAGGCTGTATTTGAACCGACCCCCATAAGTTGGACACAACTTATGGGGTATTTTTATGCGTTACGA
>NZ_JABASS010000039.1 GCF_016107545.1 Psychrobacter namhaensis | reverse complement strand
TTTGTGACAAAACCCCTCTTTGAAAGTCTTTGCGGCCGGCCATTTTTCTGACGTCATTGGTCAGGGTGGCTTTGACGCTCAGCTGCATAGGCTGCTCTGCTAAGCTGGCCCCTGACATCTGCCACAGTGCTGGTATCACAAACTGTAGAGCGCCAACCACAGTCGATAGCGGATTGCCAGGCAAGCCAAAATACAACACAGGCTTAGCCAGATCTTTGCTTAATTCACCAAACACAAAAGGCTTGCCAGGTTTCATCGCCACTTTATAGTGATTAATCTGTCCTAACGTTTCAATCACTGTGGTCAAAAAGTCATAATCACCAACCGATACCCCAGCAGTAGAGATCAGTACATCACAGTCTTGCATGGCCTCATGAACAGCGGCCGTCGTCTGCTCTAGATTGTCGGGAACAATGCCATAATCACGAATATCAATAGGTAAATCTGACAGCAAGCTTTTTAAGGTTGGTGTATTGGAGTTATATATTTGCGCCAAGCTTTCAAGCGCATGACCAACGGCAACGAGTTCATCGCCCGTCGCCAATAGGCCTACAGTAAGGGGCTTGAATACCTTAACTTTATCGATACCCAAATTAGCCAGTAGGCTGATATCTGCAGGATTGAGGCGCTTGCCGACTGTTAACACCGCTTCACCCGACTTAATTTCTTCACCTTGTTTGCGTATATTATTATCAAGCTGAGCGCTTTGTGTCAGCGTTATGGTGTAAGGTTGTGACTTATCAAGCGTCTCTCTTATCTCAGCAAAGTTGGTGTTTTCTTGCATGATAACGGTATCACAGCTGTCTGGCACCACTGCCCCAGTAAAAATACGAACGCCTTGTCCCTCTGTGAGCTTACCTGTATAGGCACTGCCAGCTTGTGACTCTCCAATGATTTCAATCGTACTGTCTTTTGCTAGAGTACTACCTTGAGCAATCGCATAACCATCCATCGCCGATAGATTTTGTCTCGGCACGTCAAAGGGCGAGACGACATCTTCTGCCAGTATGTGATTACGACTGTCTATCAAATCGTAGATAGCGACGGCTCTTTTATTTAGCGGATGGTCGTTAGTATTGTAAGTGTCTATGCGCTGCTTGATGGCAGACTGCAATGCTTCCATGGTAATCATAA
>NZ_JABASS010000038.1 GCF_016107545.1 Psychrobacter namhaensis | reverse complement strand
TTCGTGTGCTTTGAGGGACGCGTCCGCAATCATAACAATGCCACCAGCGTTGAGCGCTTGACCTACTACGGTTATGAAGACTTAGCCCTCAATCAAGGTCGCGCCATTATAGAAGAAGCCAAAAAACGCTTTGAGATTACGCATGCCATTGCCATACACCGTATCGGTGCGTTAGACATTGGCGATGTGGCCATATGGGTGGGTGTGGTATCAGCCCATCGTTATCCCGCCTTTGATGCGTGCCGCTGGATACTCGATACGGTTAAGGCGGACATTCCTGTGTGGAAGCAAGAGTATTATGAGGATGAGCCCTCTAAGTGGCTTAGCAATAATGGGTAAGCTCACGGTAGCTGTGTCTACCACATTTATTTGTTTACTGTTAGCGCTAAGCGCTTGCACGCCAGAGAGTAGCACTAATACAGTCTCTACTGCCAAGTCATCTGAGCAAATCCAAACGCTTCGTATCGCGGCGGCGGCCAACTTGTCTGATGTATTGCCAGATATTATTGACGACTATAAAGCAGATAACAGCAGTGCCGTACAAAATGTGGAAGTAACTTATGCATCCTCAGGGAAGCTGTATGCGCAAATTAAAGCAGGTGCCCCTTATGATGTGTTTTTGTCTGCCAATCAAGCGTTTCCTGCTAAGCTTGCTAAAGAGAGGACGGTTAACATGACGGATCAAAACAACGTAACCTATCGGCCGTTTACTTATGCGCAAGGTCAATTGGCATTGTATAGTGTGACTCAGTCTTTAGAAGGGTTTGATCCTACCACGATAAACGAGTTATTAATGAGCCGCCCTAACCGCAAAATAACCATTGCCAATCCTAAGCTGGCGCCTTATGGGGCGTCTGCTCAAGCGTATTTACAAGCACAAAACCTCTATGACGACCTGACTGAACAAAAACGTGTGATAAAAGCTGAAAACATTGGTCAAGCGTTTCAGTATGCGCATACGGGCAGTGTAGATTATGGGTTGGTGGCTCAATCACAGTTGACGGCGATTAAGGCCACGCCTGAGCAGTTTATGACCTTACCGCCAGCGTCTTATCCAGCTATCTTGCAAGACGGCATTGTGATCAGTGACCAAGCCGGTGCGGTGGCCTTTACCGATTATCTACGCTCGACGGCAGGTAGACAACACTTTGTGCAAGCAGGGTATTTGACTATT
>NZ_JABASS010000037.1 GCF_016107545.1 Psychrobacter namhaensis | reverse complement strand
CCAAAAAAAGAGGAAATACCCATGGCAAAGGCCAAGTTTGAACGCAACAAGCCACACGTCAACGTCGGTACCATCGGACACGTTGACCACGGTAAAACAACCCTAACAGCTGCAATCGCAACCGTAGCAGCAATCACCTCAGGTGGCGAAGCCAAAGACTACGCGTCAATTGACTCAGCCCCAGAAGAAAAAGCACGTGGCATCACCATCAACACCTCACACGTAGAATATGACACAGACACACGTCACTACGCCCACGTTGATTGCCCAGGTCACGCCGATTATGTTAAAAACATGATCACTGGTGCCGCTCAAATGGACGGCGCAATCCTAGTCGTATCAGCCACTGACGGCCCAATGCCACAAACACGTGAGCACATCTTGCTATCACGTCAGGTTGGCGTACCATACATCATCGTATTCATGAACAAATGCGACATGGTAGACGACGAAGAACTACTAGAACTAGTAGAAATGGAAGTTCGTGAATTGCTTAACGACTACGACTTCCCAGGTGACGACACCCCAATCGTAAAAGGTTCTGCTACTGAAGCCCTAAAAGGCTCAGAAGACAAATACGGCCAACCAGCCGTCGTAGAACTACTAAACGTACTAGACACCTACATCCCAGAGCCAGAGCGTGACATCGACAAAGCATTCCTAATGCCAATCGAAGACGTATTCTCAATCTCAGGTCGTGGTACTGTTGTAACTGGCCGTGTAGAATCTGGTATCGTAAAAGTTGGTGACGAAATCGAAATCGTCGGTATCCGTGACACTCAAAAAACCACCTGTACTGGTGTAGAGATGTTCCGTAAACTGCTTGACGAAGGTCGTGCAGGCGAAAACTGTGGCGTACTACTACGTGGTACCAAGCGTGAAGACGTACAACGTGGCCAAGTACTAGCGAAGCCAGGTTCAATCACGCCGCACACCAAGTTTGACGCAGAAGTATACGTACTATCAAAAGAAGAGGGTGGTCGTCACACACCATTCCTAAACGGCTATCGTCCACAGTTCTACTTCCGTACCACTGACGTAACTGGCGCAATCCAATTACAAGACGGTACTGAAATGGTAATGCCTGGTGATAACGTTGAGATGGGCGTAGAGCTTATCCACCCAATCGCTATGGATAAAGGTCTTCGCTTTGCTATTCGTGAAGGCGGCCGTACTGTAGGCGCTGGTGTTGTTGCTAACGTATTGAACTAATCGATAAGTCTCAGCAATGAGATTTTGAGTTAGTCATAAAAAAGCC
>NZ_JABASS010000036.1 GCF_016107545.1 Psychrobacter namhaensis | reverse complement strand
TGACCCCTGCCGTCAATCCCGTAGACTTAAACTTGGGAGATTTTAGTTACGCAGCTTGACGATAATAATCAAACCACACCTGTCTTGGCGATTGATAGCCCAAACCCTTTTGAATCCTCGTCTGATTGTAGTACAGCTCGATATAACTGATAATATCATTGATGGCTGTGAACCTTGTTTTATAGTCTTGATGATATACCAGCTCATTCTTTAATACGCCCCAGAAGCTTTCTATCGGAGCGTTATCGAAACAGTTGCCTTTGCCGCTCATTGAGCCTATAAATTGATGCTGCTTAATGGTCGTGTGGTAGGCGTGACTGCAATACTGGCTGCCTCTATCAGAATGCACAATTAGTCCCTTGCTTGGGCGTTTATTCTTAATTGCCATGTTAAGCGCACGACATACTAAATCTGCGGTCATGCGCTTGTTAATAGCGTATCCGACAAGCTCTTTAGTGTATAAATCTTTGACTCCAGCTAAGTACAGCCAACCTTCGTTTGTCCAGATATAAGTAATATCGCTGACCCAAGACTCATTGGGACGCTTGGCGTCAAACTGCTGATTCAGCACGTTGTCATAGACCAGTTTATTGTGATTGGAATCAGTATTGACTTTAAAGCGCTTATGACGACGGCACTTGATGCCGTGTTCCTCTTTAATACTTCTAACCATGTAGGGACTGATGTCATGGCCTTGATCACTTAGATGCGCATGTAGACGATCTACGCCATAACGCTCATATGTTTCAGTATGAGCGGCTTTGACTAGTAGCTCGCAGTGATTACGATGTATCTGCTGATCACTAATGTCACGACTTGACCAGTCATAGTAACTTGATGATTTAACCTTTAATACACGGCACATAGTTGTGATGCTAAATATCTGCTGATTGTCTTTGATAAAAGCGTACTTTACTAGCTGTGCTTGGCGAAGTACGCCGTCGCCTTTTTTAATATCTCGCGCTCCTCCTCAGCAACTTTAAGCTGGCGCTTTAGCCGTTTTACTTCTTCAAGGGCGCTCATAAGATCAGGATCGTATTGTTCAGTGCCCACAAGCTTGCCCTGATTGGCTTTATTCTGCCAGTTAGATAAGGTTTGCATGGCGATCCCGAGCTGCTTTGCAGTAGCTGAAATATTGCCATTATTATCCGCTATCTTCTTGACAGCTTCTGCTTTAAATTCTGTGCTGTAAGTTCTAACTTTCTTGGTCATGGTAAACTCCTCGTTGAGTCGTTAGTTTACCAAGTTTACTTGTACGGTTTCTTCAGCATAGCTCA
>NZ_JABASS010000035.1 GCF_016107545.1 Psychrobacter namhaensis | reverse complement strand
GAGCGTATCCCAGATTCTGTGTAACTGCCATTTAGATTAAATGCCTGCTAATACGATCAACAAACATAATCATAAAGCGATTAAGGGCAGACGTCCAGTTACGAATCGGCATCGACCACTTTTTAGACGCCTGCTGGGTTGCTAAGTACACCACTTTGAATGCTGCCTGATCAGAGGGGAACACCTTACGCTTATTCACTGCCGTCCGAATCACACTGTTTAGCGACTCAATAGCATTGGTGGTATAAATCACTTTTCTGATGTCTTTCGGATACTCAAAGAACACCGTTAAGCCCTCCCAGTTATTACGCCAAGACTTGATGACATGCGGATACTTATCGCCCCACACCTCATCAAAGTGCTCGAGATTGGCCTCTGCTATCTCAAGGGTATCAGCGCCGTAGATGGCCTTTAAATCAGCCGCTACGGCCTTTTTATCTGTCCACGGTACGAACTTCATTGAATAACGCAGCATATGAACAATGCAAAGCTGAACCTGAGCATTTGGATAAACAGTGTTAATGGCATCAGGGAAACCCTTTAGACCGTCAACACAAGCGATTAAGATGTCTTGTACGCCACGGTTTTGAAGCTCGGTAAGAACACCTAGCCAGAACTTAGCGCCTTCATTCTCTGATAGCCACATACCAAGCAGCTCTTTTTTACCATCAAGTCCCACGCCTAGCGCCAGATAGATCGCCTTGTTGATGATCTGCTTGTCTTGGCGTACTTTAACGACAATACAGTCCAAATAGACGATAGGATAAACACTGCTCAGCGGTCTGTTCTGCCAAGCGGTGATGTCCTCTAATATGTTATCGGTGACTCTTGAGACAAGAGAGCTTGAGATGTCGACATCGTAGAGCTCTTTAATGCTCTCTACAATCTCGGTGGTGGTTTGACCCTTGGCGTAAAGGAATATGATCTTGTCATCAAGGCCTGAGATACGAGTTTGATGCTTACTGACGAGTACAGGCTCAAAGCTGCCACCGCGGTCTCTTGGGGTGGATATCTCAAGCTCGCCTGTGTCGCTACGGACGGTCTTTTTAGTGTGACCGTTGCGTTTGTTTGGTTTGTCTGCTTTCTCATGCTTAGGATAGCCAAGATGGTCTTCCATCTCAGCTTCTAAGGCAGTATCGATAAAGGATTGCATGAGCTGCTTTTGAAAGTCTTTGATGTCATCGAAGCTTTTCATGCTACCAGCCATCTGCTGGGCCAGTTTCTTGATGTCGGGTTGAGTAGTCATTGCTTATTCTCCAGTTAGTGGATTATAAGCAGTTACACAAAGTTTGGGAAAGGCTC
>NZ_JABASS010000034.1 GCF_016107545.1 Psychrobacter namhaensis | reverse complement strand
TGAACTGACCCCCAAAACTTGGACGGTTTAGTTTAACCCAAGGACTGAGTTCTGTATTGCACAGGGCTCAGTCCTTTTAGTTTCAATTGAATACGCTCATGGTTGTAATAATGAATGTACTCATGGATTTGTTGCTCTAACTGCTCAATGTTTTGAGGCTTCTCAAGGTAAATGGTCTCACACTTTAGTGTACCGAAGAACCCCTCCATGAGCGCATTATCTAAGCAATTGCCTTTTCTACTCATGCTTTGCTTAATACCATGGTATTTAAGCGTCGTGCTAAACGGCGCCATTTGATAATGCCATCCTTGATCCGAGTGCAGCATTAACCTCTTATCCCGACACGTTTTAGTTTTTGTTAATGCACAATCTAGCATTTGACTCACCAAATCATAAGTTGGCCTTCTTGAGAGCGTATAACTGATGATCTCATTGTTATAACAATCAAGTATGGGCGATAAATACAGCTTATTATCGCCTACCTTAAACTCAGTAATATCCGTCAGCCAGCGCTTATGTGGCCCATCTGCATGAAACTGACGCTTTAAGTGATTCTTCGCGATCTTGCCTTGCATTCCTTTATAGGAACGGTACTTCTTGCGTCTTATCTTTGCGCTAAGCGTCATTTGACGCATAAGCTTAGCAATGAGCTTATGATTGTGATGAACCCCTACCGGCTTTAATGCGGCCGTTATTCTACGATAGCCATATCTACCTTTATGCTGATGATACAGCTTAGCAATACGTGGCTTCAACTCAGCGTATTTGTCGTCACTCTCAAGCTTTGCTCTATGATAATAAAAAACGCTTTTAGGCATACCTGAGACTTTGAGTAAGTCAGATAAACAGCAGTCATCTCTTAGCGCTTCGATGAGCCTTGCTTTCTGTCTGCTTGTTCCTCCGCTTTGAGCAAGGCATCGAGCTTTTTTAAGTAGGCATTCTCCGCACGCAGATATTGCAGTTCACGCTTAAGCTCTGTAGGCGTCTTTTCATCATCTGGTTTGTTTGTGATAACTGGCTTGGTCATGGCGCCTCTACCTTTAGGTTTGGGAGTGAGTCCAGACATACCATGAAGTCGATACGCTTTGTGCCAGTGGCTGATGAGCGCAGGTGAGCTGATGTTAAACGTTAAAGCGACCTCAGACTGGCTTAACCCTTGTTCTAGCATGACTGTGAGTACGTTAAGTTTAAACTCGCTACTGTATTTAGTTTTACTCGCCTTTGGCTTGATAGCCTCTATACCGCCGCTTTTGTATTGATTAATCCATCTAGAGATTATCTTTTTATCAAGTCCAAACTTCTTTGCTGTTGCGACTCCGGTATGTCCTTGCCGATAGTATGATATGACTTTGAGCTTAAAGTCCAGATCGTAACGCATAAAAATACCCCATAAGTTGTGTCCAACTTATGGGGGTCAGTTCA
>NZ_JABASS010000033.1 GCF_016107545.1 Psychrobacter namhaensis | reverse complement strand
TGAACTGACCCCCAAATGTTGGACGGTTTAAGTTTATATCAAGGACTGAGTTCTGTACTGCACAGGACTCAGTCCTTTTAGTTTCACTTGAATACGCTCATGATTGTAATAGTGCATGTACTCATGAATCTGTTGTTCTAACTCCTCAATCGTTTGAGGCTTTTCAATATAAATTGTCTCACACTTTAATGTCCCGAAGAACCCTTCCATCAGTGCGTTATCTAAGCAATTGCCTTTTCTGCTCATACTTTGCTTAATACCATGCTGTTTAAGCACCTGTCCAAACTGTCTCATTTGATAATGCCAACCTTGATCTGAGTGCAGCATGAGTGTCTTATCACGGCACGCTTTCGTCTTTGCTAAAGCATCACCTAGCATCTTGCTCACTAAGTCATAGGTTGGTCGCCTTGAGAGTGTGTAACTGACAATCTCATTGTTATAACAATCAAGTATGGGTGATAGATACAGCTTATCATCACCCACCTTAAACTCAGTAATGTCAGTCAGCCAGCGCTTATGCGGATGACCTGCATAAAACTGGCGCTTTAAATAATTCTTCGCGATCTTACCTTGTTGTCCTTTATAGGATCGGTAATTCTGACGTCTTATCTTTGCGCTAAGCTTCATTTGACGCATAAGCTTAGCAATGAGCTTATGGTTATGATAAGCGCCTTGCTGCTTTAACGCAGCTGTGACTCTACGGTAGCCATACCTGCCTTTGTGCTTGTGGTAAAGCTCAGTAATACATTGTTTTAAGTCTGCATATTTGTCTTTAACATCAAACTGACACCTATGGTAGTAAAAGACACTCTTAGCCATCTTAGCGATGTTGAGCAAAGCAGATAAAGGGTGCTCTTGCCTCAATGCTTCGATGAGCCTTGCTTTCTCAAAGCTTGTTTCTTTTCCTTCTCCTTGAGCAAGGCATCGAGCTTTTTTAGGTAAGCAACCTCCGCACGTAGGTATTCATTCTCACGCTTCAATTCTGCTAATGTCTTTTCATCATCTGGTTTGTCTGTAATAAAGGGCTTACTCATGGCGACTCTACCTTTAGGCTTGGTTGTTAGTCCAGACAAGCCGTGTAATCGATACGCTTTGTGCCAATGACTGATTAGGGCCGGTGAGCTGATGTTAAATGTCAGTGCTGTCTGTGATTGACTTAAACCTTGTTCTAGCATGGTGCTTAACACTTTGAGTTTAAACTCACTGCTGTATTTGGCTTTGCTTGTCTTTGGCTTAATGGCATCTATGCCACCGCTTTGGTATTGTTTGACCCATTTGAGTACAAACTCTGGATTGACGTTAAATTTCTTAGCGGTGGCCTGACTACTATGTCCTTGCCGATAGTATGCGATGACTTGCATCTTAAAGTCTAGATCGTAACGCATAAAAATACCCCATAAGTTGTGTCCAACTTATGGGGGTCGGTTCA
>NZ_JABASS010000032.1 GCF_016107545.1 Psychrobacter namhaensis | reverse complement strand
TTCCTAGTGACCTACCCAGCAAATCCTATTGAAAGGATTTGCTCTTGCGCTGCCTGAAATTGACATGCAATTTCTACGGCGCTCAGGTCATCGTCAGCTCTCTATTCTAAGTAAAAGCCCCCTCCGCTAACGCGGAGGGGGCTTTTCTTTGTGTGTTATTTAACTATTGTATTGTTTTGCTCGATACTGTATATTCTATTTAGTAAATTTAAAAACATATGTTTATTTAATATGTATAGGTAATAAATAACCTATATTTTTATTGTTGTTTATTAACTGATTGTACTTATCAAGGAGAACACTATGGGAATTAAACCAGGTCCAAAAAGAATTGCTGACTCTACTGGCAAGCCAGATAGACGTCAACGTGATAATAAAAAAACTCCTGGTAATGATCCTTCTCTGAAACCTCATGAACATAAAAAAGGTAAGTAGTAGAGTAGAACATAATTATATATTTATATAAAAAACTCCTTTTATAATTTAAGAGGAGTTTTTTTATAGGCTTAATTCTCTAATATAATAATTGTATTGTAGAATAATTAATTATATTTTCACTAAATAGAGAAACAAGTATGGAAGAGACATGGGCATCAGGAGCAATAGAGCTACTAAAACATGCTGATTCACATATTGATCTTGATACAGCTTTCGATAGTAGGATGGCATTCATTAGTATTGATAATTCTGTTGAAACGTCAATTCGAGTCTTCATGTCCCTACCTGAGAAAATATCAGGTATAAAATTTCAAAGAAAGGAAGTAGATGAAGCTGGGAATAGCTTTCCTAAAATGATGGAGCTAGTTTTTCAAAGAGCACAATCTAAGCTTTCGGGTCTAAATGATAGTGACATAGAACATTATCATAGAATAAGGAATCAGCTATATCATAATGGCACAGGCTTAGGGGTAGATCGTAGATATCTTGTTGCTTATAGACAAATAGCAGCAGTTCTTCTAGATAATCTTTTTGATATAAAGGCAGTTTCAAAAGAAGCTGAAGCAACACTTGAGAATCTAATTTTACTTTTCAATGAAGTAGAAACGTTAGTTCGGGATGTATTAAATTATTCCAACATTGATATTGCTCATACCTTCAAATGGGAAATGGCTATGAAAGCTGGTATTTTAGACATTAAAGATATCAATGAATTGACAGAGCTTAGAATGATTCGCAACACTCAGGTTCATTCGAAAGCTCAAAATATTGATAGAGAGAGGATTAAGTTGGGTGTGCAAATAGCAGAAGCATTAGTGAAGAAATTAAGAGCTTAAATTATTCTTTTAGCTGATAAGCTTGCTACGTTTATGGTGTAATACAAGACTATTAGAAATACTATGTATTTGAAACTATGTAAAAAATTTAAAATAACTTATTGGTTTCAATTACCTTATCAAAATCAAATCCCAACTGCTCACCCTTGGAGCCTTTCCCAAACTTTGTGTAACTGCTTATAATCCACTAACTGGAGAATAAGC
>NZ_JABASS010000031.1 GCF_016107545.1 Psychrobacter namhaensis | reverse complement strand
TAGACAACGCCCAATGGTACTCGCCTACCTCCGCGTCCCCTATCATCGATGGGTACAGACCAATGATGATAGGTGCGCCTGCCGATCAAGCGGATGAATCCTATCAGCCTTTGACAGATGGATTTGCCCGTCGTCTTACTTATCTGCGTTTGTCTATTACCGATTTTTGTAACTTTCGCTGCGAATACTGCCTACCCAACGGCTATCAAGGCAAGCGTCCTGATGATGAATTGAGCGTTGCTGAAATTGCCACATTGGTACGCGGCTTTGCCCAAGTAGGCACTAAAAAGGTCAGAATCACGGGCGGAGAACCCTCTATACGCCGTGACGTGGTCGAGATTATTAAAACCATCAAACAAACGAAGGGCATCGAAACCGTTGCCATGACCAGCAATGGCTACAAGCTTGGCAAGCATTTGGCCAGTTGGCAAGCCGCCGGATTGGATCAGCTGAATATCAGTATGGACAGCTTTGATGCCGCAACCTTTTATAAAATGACAGGTTTTAACACGTTGCCGCAACTGCTCGCAGACATGGATACGTTACTTGCAACCACAGATATTAAACTTAAAATAAACAGTATTTTGATGGCAGAAACGGCTTTTGAAAACCTTGTGCAGGCCATCGATTATGTCAAAGACAGAGCGGTCACTTATCGTTTTATTGAATTTATGCAGACCAGTGATAATAGCGATTTGTTCTTTGCTCAGCATGCGCAGTCTGACATCATCATTGACTATCTGTTAGAACACGGCTGGCAGCCCCATCAGCGGGGCAGCGCTGACGGTCCGGCAGTAGAGTATAGTCATCCAAACTATGTCGGCCGCATCGGTATGATTGCGCCGTATGCCGCGCATTTTTGTGATACTTGCAACCGTCTGCGGGTCAGCAGTCAAGGTAAAGTGCATTTGTGCCTATTTGATCAAGGCAATTACGATATTCGTCAGCATCTACAGCAAAATGATATTGCAGGGTTGGTTGGTACCTTACACAGCTTTATGCCGATCAAACCGGAGCACCATCACCTCCATGATTCAAACAGTGGCATCATGCACAATCTGTCAATCATTGGCGGTTAGACGGGCTGATTGATAGGCTGCTTTTTTTAATTATAAAAATGAATGACTGTCATACTTTTAATGAATATATATTAACGCTATCAAGGAATACTTATGAGTAAGCCCGCTGCAAAATTTACCCCCTTAAATATCGCCGTTCTAACGGTTTCTGACAGTCGCACGCTCGCAGAGGACACATCAGGACAATATTTAGCAGACAGCTTAACGGAGGCGGGACATCATCTCGCAGACCGTCAGCTGATTACCGACGATATCTACCAGATTAGAGCGGTGATTAGTGGCTGGATTGCAGACCCAAGCGTTCATGCTGTGATCACGACGGGCGGGACAGGATTCTATATTCGAGACAGCATGCCAGAGGCGGTGAATGTCTTGTTTGACAAATCGATTGACGGCTTTGGGGAGATGTTCCGGTTACTCTCAAAAGATGAGATCGGTATGTCAACCGTGCAATCGCGGGCCGTGGCTGGTATGGCAAATGGTACGGGTATATTCTGCTTACCTGGGTCATCTGGTGCTTGCCGTACTGGTTGGACAAAGATCTTAAAAGATCAGTTTGATAGCCGTACGCGTCCTTGTAACTTTGTACCGCATTTTTTGCGTACCAA
>NZ_JABASS010000030.1 GCF_016107545.1 Psychrobacter namhaensis | reverse complement strand
AGTTTGATAGCCGTACGCGTCCTTGTAACTTTGTACCGCATTTTTTGCGTACCAACCCTAGTCATGACTGAAGCGGCTAATCATCTAGATGGCTTGGCAGGTGTGGTTATATTAGCGGGCGGCGCATCTAGGCGCATGGGGACACCCAAAGCTGGGCTCACGCTGCCGACAGGTGAGCAGGTACTAGACTATCATGTGCGGCATTCATTGCATTTAAATGTGCCCATTATGATTGCAGACAATGAGCGTGGCTTTAACGTCAGCTCAGCGCTCGTCTTGCACAAGCCGCAGTCACCAGTTTCTTACATTTCTGATTACGGTTCTACCAACAGCGACGGACAGATTGCCACAGGTGGGGCATTGGTTGCGATTGAGTCTGCTTTGCAAAGATTGGTAAAGCTGAATAACGCCGCGGCATTAGGAAATAAGAAGTCGTCACAATCATCATGGCTGCTGGTTATGAGCTGTGATAGCTTAATACCAGCGGCCGATTTGTGGCAAAAGTTGCAGTCATTCATAGTACATGCTGCAGACAAACAAGTGATTTGCTTAACCGATGAGGATCACTTATATCCACTGTTGGGCATTTATCGCGTTAGTATTGAAGCCGATTTACAGGCGTATATTGATAGTGGTCATCGTAGAGTCATGCCGTTTATCAAACCCGTGGTCCAAACGGTGCGATTTTTAAAGGATTGGCAGCACTTAACCAATTTTAATACGCCGACAGAGTTTACGCATGCTTGCGCGGCTTTAGACGATTTATAAAAATATTTGTTAAGAGAATATAGATGAGTATGAATAGCCAAAAAAACACTAGTCAAAAAAACAATCAACCATCCCTATCGCACCTAGACAGCACAGGCGACATCAGCATGGTCGACGTCAGTGGCAAGCGCGCCACCACGCGAGAGGCTACTGCTGTCGGGCACGTCCGCTTTCCTCGCGAGATATATCAGCAGATTAAAGCCGCTGACGGCATGACCAAAAAAGGCAGCATCACTCAAACCGCACACATCGCCGGCATCATGGCCGCCAAGCGCACCCATGACTTGATTCCACTTTGCCACCCCCTGCCATTAGATAAGATTGGCTTAACCTTTGATTATAATGATGCCCTAAGCAGCATAACCGTCAGTGCCGTTGTCAAAGTCACACACAAGACAGGGGTTGAGATGGAAGCCTTAACCGCCGTCAGCGTTGCCTGCTTGACCATCTATGACATGACCAAAGCCTTATCGCATGACATCGTCATTGATGACATTCACCTCGTAAAAAAGACAGGTGGTAAATCAGATTATAAACACGCATAACCACATAAATGGTCGTTTTATCGATTCAACACATGATGAATATCAAGCTGACCAGCTTGTCAGAAGGAAGGGTCTATGAGTACCAGCGCTGTCGACACAAACACCGAAGCTGCGATGCACATTAACGTCTTATATTTCGCCAGCCTCGCGGATGAAGCCAATTGCCAACAAGAGAACGTCAGGGTACAGCAGGATACTTCCTTGACAGAACTGTATGAACAGCTTTGCCAAAAGCACCGTTTTAGCCGTCCGCAGTCAGAGCTACGGGTGGCGGTGAATGACTACTTCGCTAAATGGACAGATCCTATTTCTGATGGCGATAGTGTGGTATTTATCACCCCAGTTGCGGGTGGTTAGTGTTTAGCGAAAAGTGCCATGTATATATGTATCAGAAATAACAATAGAGAGAGAAAATGACAGACAACGTCCATAGCCATGCCATGACCATCAAGCGTAGCGTTGATGAAGCATATGCAGTTGCTGAACGGGATGGTTTTGCCCTATTAGACATCGTCATTGATGAGAGGCGTCTAAAAGACACCCTCGATGATGACAGCTGCGGGGCATTCGTGTGCTTTGAGGGACGCGTCCGCAATCATAACAATGCCACCAGCGTTGAGC
>NZ_JABASS010000002.1 GCF_016107545.1 Psychrobacter namhaensis | reverse complement strand
TCTACGCTCGACGGCAGGTAGACAACACTTTGTGCAAGCAGGGTATTTGACTATTGATTGAGACATCATTGATAAAGCCATGTACTAAATAAGAAATCTACTTAAATAAGCTTTACATAATATTTCGTTTAGCGATTCTCATCTGAGCGTTTGATGCTATCTGGAATAGCAGCATAAATAGCATTCAATTCCTCTTTTGTGAGATAGCTCTCAACGAGCGGAAACAGCTCACGTTCTTCAAAACGAATGTGATCATATAGTAATGTGGCCAGTTTCTTGACTTGTGTGGCCGTGACTTGGTTGCTTTGATGTTGCGATGAACCTTCAACCTCTGACATAAGTATATGCAAGGTTTTGTGTTGCTTATCGAGGGCACTAAGCGCCAATGCCACATCAGGCTTAGAAACACTATAAGGTCGTAGAGCCTTAGCAATTAGGTTATCTTCAATCTGAAAATGGCTTTGCATCTCCTTAATATAAGATACAAGACTCAGCCAGTGCTTGGCAGTTTCTTTAGGCTCATCAGTACATTCTTTAGCGTGGCGAGATATATTCAGACCAAGATGATGTTGGCGAGATAGTGGCTGTAATTGTGCGGCACGTTTCATAACTAAATACCCCATCTAGTAGAAATAAGGTCGTTGTCATTGACCGTTAAGGATTTCCATCTATGCTTAACTATATACTAATACTACACTTATTAGGCGCAACTATCTGGACAGGTGGACATCTAATTTTGGCCTTGGTCGTACTACCAAAAGCGTTGTCATCACATAATATTGATGGTTTGCTGCAGTTTGAGCAGCTTTTTGAAAAGATCGGAATGCCAGCTTTAGTAGTGCAAATAATCACTGGATTTTGGATGGCCTACCAGATGTTACCTAATATTAGTTCATGGTTTAAACTTGACAATGATTTAAGCATTCTGATCAGTCTCAAGGTACTATTACTGCTAATGACTACCTTAGTCGCCTTACATGCTCGCTTTTATAGGATACCTAGATTATCTGCTCATACACTCAAGGGTTTTTCAGTCAATATCATCTTGGTGACTCTGTTTTCCGTTACCTTTGTGGTCGTGGGCACTCTCTTTCGCACAGGATTAAGCTAGTGGTTTGTTACTTTTTGCTATAAACAACATCTAGTTACCCCTCAACACTTAGATCGAATCCTAGTGTTAGCAATTTTCCGAGCAAACGCCTTTGTAGTATCCACACCCAACTAATCAATGGCAGCAGTATTTTATCTACCCATTGTCCATCGTCTAGTTTGAATGTTCATGTACATAGATAATAGACTTCATATCTTTCTCAATTATATGCAGGGATTAAACTAGGGCGTGTCCTCAATTCAATTGATGGTCATCTATATTGAAACCTCTTTCTACCTCTCAGCGTGCTCTTTTAATCTTCCTCTGAACCTAGATCTAATAACGATATCCGCTATTAAAGTCAGCGTATTTCTTATATCCATCTTTTACACTCTTCTCAATGCCAACAATAAATCATTGAATTATCTGTATTTTTACAAAAATTACTTAGCTTTACATTATTAAGGTTTCTTAAACATTTAAGCAGTAATTTCTTATCCAGCCCTAGGCTATGATATTTCTAACAAAGAACGGACGTATGTAAATTGGTAGATAAGGCTAGGGTTAATTTTCGCGATTATTCCTAATCAAATAGTACATGTTGAATGGTTTATAGGAAAAAATCATGGCGGCCAATAATGGTTTACGTTATCAGGAAATGCTGACAGAGGTAGCAGAGCTGCCTATGGAGCGCGCGCTACAAGACCATCATTCGCAAGCCAATATGACGATCTCCTTGAGCTTTCAATTAATGACCCGAGCTGAACCAGCAGAGTTGGTGATTGCCACTATTCAATCTTTGCTGGCAGTAAAAGCGCCTCATGACGAGATTATTATTGTCGATAACAATCACACTGAAACCTCACTATATCAGCCATTAGCCGCATTTTGCGCCAGCTTAGACCCTAAACTACAAGTGTATTTTTATCATATTGATGCCGTAGAAGGATTTAAAGCGGGTGCGTTGAATTTAGCCTTGGGATTGATGAATCCAAACTGCACCCATCTGGTCGTCGTCGATAGTGACTATCAAGCATTGCCACATGCACGCGTGTCAATGACCAACGCGATAAACCGCTATCCTAAACATACCTTAATCCAGTTCCCACAATTCTATCGTAGTGCGGGTCAAGCCGATATTCATAGTGAATTAAATCATTATTTTAACCATCACTTATACCGGCCGTTTAATCGAGACTGTGCGTTATCAACAGGTACTTATGCGGTGATCCGTCGCTATGATCTTTTGAAGTTAGGGGGCTGGTCAGGAGCCTCACTGACTGAAGACGCACAAATGGGCATTCTTTTACATCAAAAAGGGTTTTGCAGTACGTTTATACCAGAAGTCATTGCTACTGGTTTATTGCCCAGTACGTTGGATGATCTACTGTGCCAACGTCGGCGCTGGATCTACGGCAACATGCAAGTATTAAACAACTATGTATCGTGGCCGAGTCTGTTCAAAAAACCCAGACTCGTTAGCGATAAAAGCGTAGGAGAACGTTTGACTTATACACGTGCTCATCTCTCTCAGCTCAGTGCTTGGGTAAACTTCACAGGCTTCTTTATCTTCCTACAAATCTGTACGCTACTCGTTATTAGTATTGCCCTCTTTAACTTTAATCATGAGGTATCGTTACTCACTCCTCTATATCTGGTATACGCAAGTTACGCGTTTTTTTTAGTCCGGCGTTTATGGGCGTATTGCCAAGATGAGGCGCCGCTTAATAAACAAGTTAATAAAAACCATCAAACCAGTCTGCACACCAAACTACGTGCATGGTTGATGCATATCAATTTTTGGGAGCTTGGCACGTTATCTTGGTTACCCGTTTTATGGGGCAGCAAAAAACCCTTTATCTGCACCCCAAAAAAATCTGGTGTTTGCAAGGACAGCTCATTGCAGCTTAAAAACATAGCCGCGTTACCAAAACTGCTGCTGGTAGTAAACGCAGCGACTGCCCTAGTCGTCGCGCCTTTTTCACCCTTTTATTCGCCCGTGCTATTTATGTGTGCTGTGCTTATTTGTGTTTTAAAGCTATGGGCGGCAAAGGTTGCCCTTGATAATTTTGTGGCGACTGAGCCAAAAACGTCCAGTATCAGCGTGAATCACAAGCCTGCCGTGGTAAACGTGCGTCAGCACACCAAACCCATCAAAACAGATGAGATTGCGACTGCCTTTAAAGACAAAAAAACCATGAACTCTTAAAGCGCCTTAAGGCTTAACGTCTTAAACAACAATCACCTCTGATACTTATCAGTGTTACTTTTATCTTAATTCCACCGCGGTTTTTACTTTGAGGTTTATATGATTTGTGCCAACCCTCCTCATTTTGCAGATTCTGTTGACCTCGATAACACATGCTCTAGCCATCTCGATAACACATGCTCTAGCCATTTAGCCGACAAACCCTTGCGCATAGCAATTATCGCCCACTGTTTATATCCCATTGCCCAGCCTTACGCAGGCGGGCTTGAGATGATTACCCAACTGTTATGTGATGAGCTGGTTACTCAAGGTCATGACGTTTTGCTGTACGCTGATAAAGACAGTCGAACGCAAGCGACCTTAATCCCAATGTTGACACGGACTGAATTTGACAAGACTGTCCACGCGAATGAACATAAGGCACTTGGGATGAGTCGTGAGGAGATGTACCAATACGTACTCTATCAATACGTACTACGCGATGCCATTGAACGCGATGAGCGCGGTGAGATTGATATAGTCCATAACCACAGTTTGCATCATGTCCCAATGCTGACCGGTCAAGCCTTTGGCTCACGATTTATTACCACCTTTCATACGCCTATTTTTCCGCAACTGCGGCTAGCCCTTCTGACACTGCGCCATGGGACAAAAACCCAATTTACCGCCGTTAGTCAGCACCAGCAGCGGCTTTTTTCTGAGTACGTGTCATCACACGTTGTTTATAACGGCATCGACGTTGCATCCTTTACTGCTAACACTGACGTGCCTGTGGATGCTGGTTGCGATGATGAGGTGTACTTCTGGTACGGACGTATTTGCCCTGAAAAAGGCACGCATTTAGCGATGCAATACTGCATGGAAGCGGGCAAAAAACTCATCATTGCAGGTCCTAAAAGTAACGAAGATTACTTTAACGAGCAGGTGGCGCCATTATTATCTAAAGACCGTAAAAATAAAGCGCAACCACTGTTTGATTATGTCGGTCATGTCACAAAAGACGAGGTTAATCGTTATCTGTGCCAAGCGATCGCGATGCTATTTACCAGCACTTGGGATGAACCTTACGGATTGACTTTGGCTGAGAGCTTGGCCTGCGGTACACCAATCATTGGTTTTGATGTGGGTGCGAGTGCTGAAATTGTCACCCCAAACACTGGTGTTATCGTTCCTAAAGAAGATAAAAAGGCATTTATACAAGGATTTACTGAGGTTAAAAAACTATCGCGACAAGCTTGCCGCAAACGTGCTGTACAGTTTTGCTCAGTCACAGCCATGGTAAAAGGCTATCTAGCACTATATACAAAAACGTTAGAAAAAAGTCATCAGACGCCACCCTTAGCTACTCCAGAAAATCCACCTTTATCCCTGAACACTTTGAATAATTTGAACATTTCGAACACCAGTCAGCAGCAGTTAAGGGCAGACACGCAGGAGGAGCGATAATCATGCGTATTGGTTATTACGCCCATCATCATGGCTCAGGGCACTGTCGACAAGTAGACAAGCTTGCCGCACTCTTATCCACGAAGGAGCAAAAACAATTAACGGTATTCACCAGTTTGCCCTCAGAGGCTTATGCGTTTACCTGTATTGAGGAACAACAGATTGTCCGTCTTCGTGCCGAAGATGAACGTCCTGATGATGTCTTGAGAGGCCGTTCAGGCGCGCATTGGCAACCTGCCAGCCTGCATTATTCTCCGGTGGGTAATATCGATATACAAAAGCGCAGCCGGCAAATGCTAGAGACGATTTTTCAGCGTCAGATCGATGTGATGATTATCGATGTTAGTGTTGAAGTGGCCATGCTGTGCCGAGCGGCCAGTATCCCTTATCTTTATGTGAGGCTTCCCGGTATTCGCGATGATACGCCTCACCTAAATGCTTTTGCTGGGGCGCTAGCATTACTCTGCCCTTATCCTCGAGTGCTTGAAACCACTCTGACGCCTAACTGGGTAGACCAAAAAACGCTATACCTTGGTTTTATCAACAACCCCAAACCTGACGTTTCAACCTATCCTGATTTCATAACAACACTCATGACGTTGAGCGATGACAATAAAGCTCTTAAAGCTTCGTTAGCATCTGACCCTATTATCGTTACTGTCATCAAAGGCTATGGCGGCCATGAAGTCCTTGATAAGAAGTTACCTGAGTTGCGTCGTCTACTACCCACTGCTTTTATCATATCGCTCGGGCCGATAGCCGACGCTATGCGGCGCTATGTCGATATCGCCACTCAGGTAGATGACGTGACCCCCTTTATGCATCATAGTGACTACTTGCTTATGGCCTGTGGTCTGAACACCATCGCGCAAGCTTATTACTGTGCCACACCAGTAGTCGTTCTGCCGGATGACCGTCCGCATCAAGAGCAAGAAGTCATGGCACAAGCGTTGATCGCACAGGGACGTGCATTAAACTGGCAGCAATTTGTGCGCTTCATTCTCGATGATCGTCCCTATACCAATCCTGATGACCCAATTCAAACGCAGGCACAGGATAAATCAGATGATGTCCCGTCACCGCCCTACGCTGATAGCTTGCCCGCGGCCCAAGCCTTTATGAGTAGCACCATGACCTACTCGACTGCTAAGTCTTGGTTTAACGAGTGGTTGTTGCCTCAGCTTACATTAAGTCCTGAAACCTAATCTTAAACGTTGGCCTTGAACACAGATAAATGGCACTTTTAGCTTATTCATACGATAAAAAACGGTGACAACCGATGACCATAAAAACCCTATCCACTTCTCACTCTGTTGCTAAGCGTGCGCCCGTCACCGTTATCACGACTTGTTACGGACGCAACCGGCACCTGTACAACCTACTAAGCAGCTTAATGAATAGCCGTATTCAGCCTGCCGAAGTCATCATTGTCAATGACGATGCTGACCCCACACGCTTGGCTGAGTATGATTTAAACATCGTACAAATCGCCACCTCAGTGAATACGCCAGTCAGTAGCACGGCCAATAGATCCATTAACATTGACTTTGATATCGGTCACAATCGCAATCTTGGTGCAGCTCGTGCTTCTCATGACACGCTCATATTTTTAGACGTTGATTGTATCGTCGCACCAACGTTTATTGAGCAGCTAAAAACGAAGTTGCAGACACAACCAAATGGTTTGTTTATGGGACAACCGCGCTATCTGACGCGGCCGTTGTCAGAAGAAGAAGCCTTACAACTGCGAGATGGCACCCTCTCTATCTCTTATCTAAACAGACTGTCTGTTTACAATCCTTATCGTGATAATTTTGTTAAAAATGAACCCTGTATTACCAAAAAACAGACGATAGCGACTAAGCAAACGGCAACTAAAAAAACAGAAGATTACGGCGCATTTTGGAGTTTGTGCTTTGCGATTAACCGACCATACTTCGAGCAGATTGGTGGGTTTGATACCCAGTACACAGGGTACGGGGCAGAAGATACCGATTTTGCCTTTACGGCGCGGCAATTAAATATGGATTTTTATCTCACCGCTGACGTGGTTTATCATCAGCAGCACAGCGTCTATCGACCGCCTCTCAATCATTTAGATAGCATTATCATCAATGCCAATCGCTTTTACAGTAAATGGCAGTGCTGGCCAATGAATGGGTGGCTGTCACAATTTACTAAGATGGGCCTCATCAGTTGGAAGGTCGATCAAACCACCCCGATTGTGCTCATACGAAGACCCAGTTGCCATGAAATGGCGTCCGCTCATTGTCCGGATGCGCCTTACGTTTAAACCTTGATTGCTTGGCATCGCTCAGATAAAAACACCATTGCGAGGTGAATCTCGCCTACTTAATACTGACGAATAACTTCCACTTCTGGTGGCGGCGAGCTCATTTCTCGCCGCTCAAATTCCCAATTGTGTCCATGCCAAAAATGAGCCGTTTTGTCGTTATCATTAAACCCAAGCATTAATAGCTTTAGTGGTAGCACAGCTTTTTGGACATTTTGTAAATGCTCTCGAGCCGCGAGCAGCAACCGATATAACAGAAAACCTGACGAAGGTGCCGATGAATGAACATCACTAAAACAAGGATAGTCGGCAACGACTGGATGACGGTCTGACAACATGCTATGGTGCTGCGCGCTTTGCAACAACGCTTGTACGGCTGGTGGAATAATGAGTATGCGCTCGGAGGAGATGGGATCCTCACTCGGACTTGGGTCTTCATTTAGAGAGGGGAACTGGTAGGATTGATTGCTCAATAATATGCCTATAGGTGCAGACTTTGCCATCCGCTTCATCACTGACACGTTGTTACTGCGGGGCGGTAAGCCAAAATGCAACTTACTATCGCCAATCTGACGAAAAAATAACAATTTGGGTAATGCACTTGCTAATGGATGATTGGCAAAGAAATCAGGGTGTATAAAGTGATTAAACAACACCAAAACATCATCGGGCTGTAGCAGTTTTTCAAGTTGATCCGTACTGATAGAAGGATTGTTCGCGACAAATACAATCCGATTACTACGCTTTAACGCATCCTGAATATTGAGCGGCAAATTGATAAAGGCCGCCATCTCTTTGCTGACTTCGTTCACATCACGTTCACCGCCATTTATTATTAAACGTTCATTAAGCACTGAATTAAGAGACACTGAATTTTGCATAGTAGACGTATCCGTCCTATCTGATGAAAATCGCTCTTTAATTAGGGGGTACCGAATACGTGCCCACCACATGTGCGACCAAATCGCTTGTGCCTTCTGAATAAAGCGATACCTCACCCACGATAAGCGTGCGTCCTACTTTCATTAAGGTGCAATCAGCGATAATACGAGCGTTGGCCGAGGGTTTACGCAAAAAATTGATGGTCAGGCTCGTCGTTACTGTCAATGGAACAATACCAATTCTGCCAAGTATCGCCACATAGATGGCGACATCAGCGATGCTCATCAATACCGGACCAGAAACTGTGCCGCCAGGCCGCAGCTCATCCACTCCAATAGTGTGTGATAACGTCGCACCAGTGTCATCTACTGCCTCAACAACGCACTTGGTTTGTGGAAACTCTAGGGCCATAAAGGCGACGATCTCTTCCTTGGTTGCAGACATATCTCTTCCTTGAATTGAATTATTCTTAGTGAGGACTACCTTCCCCATTCATCAATGCACAACTGGCGTACCTTCTGTACTAAACGCAAACCCTTTATTGCTAAAATTTCCAATCATGACTGCTTCTATGACAGGTTTGACCGTTTCATCTATGCCTTCGACTTCGATAATAAAGTTCGCACCCGAGCCGCCTTTATCCTCTTCTTTTTCAACGATATAATTGAGCGTTGCCATCGCTGGCAGCTCGATGGGGGTGTTTAAGTATGACCTTATCAAGGTCCCATGGGTATCGTAGTAGTCAATTTTATTCACATAAAGTGATTTTTTTAGGGTAGTATTTCGGACGCTTAGAGTTGCTGACAGCAAGACTTTGCGATTGTCTTTATCGGTATAAACATCTGAGTAAATCGGCACATAAAAAGTTTGCTTGTAGTTAAGTTTACTATGATCCACGTCTGAGCTCATTTCTAACTCTTCAATCGGATCTTGTTGGTGCTCAGACATGACAACGTTCGGGTCTTGCTCGGACCGATCACACCCTGAAAGCAGTGTCATTGTAGCTACCAATAAGACGGACATACTGCGCTTATTCATAAGTTTTTCCTTTGCCTCGGCATGTCACTGCCATTACAAAACTTTACTTAACTTTTATCCCGACACTACGCAGAAACTGGTTGATATGCTTATTCGCGCCATAGATGATGAGGATATCTTTATCTTTCAATACTTGCTCAGGCGTCGCCAAACCTTGAATGCTAGGTTTGGTTTGCGTCCGCCCAAAGCTGTCTTCATAATACTCATAGCGCAGGGTACTAAGCAATCGAATATTAAACTTTTGCTCCAACTGTAAGTCATCGACCGTTTGACCAATCAAAGCGACTGGAATACTAATCTCCACCATACTGAAATGATCGCTTAGCTCAAACGAATCTACGAAGTAACGTAGCGACAGTCTTTTTGCCCAGCGTTTGGCGGCTTCTTTTTCCGGATGAATAATGTCATCCACACCGATAGCTTGTAGTACTTTTTCATGCAGGGGATTAATGCTCCGACTAATCAAACGCTTTGCTTTTAAGGTTTTAAATAGCGCCGTTGCCATGACATTTTCGCCTTGGTCCTCACCAATGGCCACGATGACAATATCGGTATTGCTAATCGGTAAACCATTAACAGTGTGTTCATCTGTGGCATCCATACAGATGGTGTGAGAAATCACCTCTTTATAGGCCTCGACCTTTTGCATGCTATTGTCAATGGCAATCACTTCATGACCTTGACGGGTCAATGCCATCCCAAGAGAGGAGCCAAAATTTCCTAATCCTACGATAATATATTTCATGACCTTTTACCTTTTTAATCGTTTTTTAAACTCTTTCTTAATAGCCAGTTTCAGATAGCCTATTTACAACGACTTAGTTAATGGTAATCTCTTCTGTCGGATAGCGATAATTGCGCTGGCGACTGTTTTTGAGCAGCGCAATAAAGATAGTCAGCATACTCACGCGCCCAACGAACATGATGACAGAAACCACCATCTTACTAAAATCTGATAGCTCGGCCGTCAAGTTCAAACTTAGCCCCACCGTGCTATAGGCTGAGAAACATTCAAACACCACTTTGATGAGATCAAGCTCTGGTTGGTCGTAACTGATGAGCGTCACACCCGTACCGATGACCAGTAGTGACAACCACATAATAGAAAACGCGCGGCGAATCGAGATTTCAGCGATCTGGCGTTTAAACACCTCCACCTTGGTCTGCCCACGGGCCAAGCTTAAGGTATTTAACAGAGCGATAGCGAAGGTACTGGTCTTGATACCCCCACCTGTGGAGTTTGGCGAAGCCCCAATCCACATCAAAAATATCGTCAACATAATCGTTGGAAACGCCAAATCACCCATATCAATCGTATTAAATCCAGCCGTTCTGGGGGTAGCAGCCGTAAAGAAACCTGTCACTAATTTGCCAAAAAAGCTAGTGTGATCAGCAAGCACATTGTTGTACTCAAACATCATCACACCAATAAGACCGATCAGTAATAAAACACCTGTCGTAATTAACGTAATACGGCTATTGATGTTCAGTAACCAAGGTTGATAGGCACAGCGCTGATCACTGCGGCGAGATATCAGCCGCTCACCAAGGTAACGCAAATAACGCAGCACATTAACGACAATGGTAAAACCCATGCCGCCAAAGATAAAGGTCGTGGCAATAATCAGCTGCAACGGATAATTAAAGCGTAGGGAGTCATCGTACAGCCCCGCGCTAAGAGTAGAGAACCCCGCATTACAGAACGCAGATATGGCGTGAAAAACAGAAAAAAACAGCTGCTCAGATAAGTCCATGTCAGGTATGTCATAAATACTGATATAAATGAGTGCCGCCGCTACCGCCTCAACGGCAAATGTCACATATAAGATAGACTTGAGCGTCGACACCACATTACCCATACCGCGCATGTAGGACATCTCACTGATACTTGCTTGGGTCTCATAACTGACACCGCCCTTAAAGAAGTAACTAAAGTAAGTCACAAACGTCAAAATACCTAAGCCACCAATTTGAATCAGCCCCATGATAATGACTTGCCCAAACGTCGTGAAATACGTCGCGGTGTCTACCACGATAAGCCCCGTTACACAAACGGCACTAGTCGCCGTAAAGAGCGCATCGACAAAGGACAACGGCTGCGTTGTTGCATTGGGCATCATCAGTAATAATGCGCCAACCAATACCACTGATAAAAAGCTTAAGATAAAAAACTGCGCAGGGTTTAAAAAGGTGCGTTTGAGATTAAAGTCGTGATCAGAAATCTCACGAATAAAGGTAACAAACACCGCAATCTTTATGGCAACGAAACCATCAACAGGGCCAGATAGACCTAAGCGCACTAAGTCCGTGAAATGCGCCACCAATAAAATAACAATGGCGATACTAGTAAAAAAATCAAAAACCGCTACCTTATTTAAAGTGAGCGGTTTTTTGGTGTAGAGATAGCGGCCTGCCGTCAAAACGAAGCCCAAAAAAATAATAGCCAAATAAAAAATATGAAAGACTTGTTGTAGCCATGTTGGTAAGGTAAAGCCACTATCTAGTAAAGCAACGGCCACCCCAATAAAGCTAATGGTAATCGTAATATTATTTAACAATCGATAATGTTTGGCTGCATTCATAGACTTAATCCACGATGAAATTAACCGCGACAATTGTACTCCCTTTTTTTACCATTCACAAAAAGTGGCGTTAGACAGTCGTAACCAATTATTAAACGGCTGAGACCCTCCATTATTCATAAAACAGGATGAAAACTGTCACAATCGTATAAAAATTATATGGGTCTCTCACCTGACATCCTGAATTTTAGCTATTTTCAGACGACATTTTTACCCCGCCCCATGTCACTAGCGCCACGCCAAGGGCGATCAGTGAGGCTCCTAAAAATAAACCGGCTGGCGGACTCTCGCCTTGTAAAAAAATAGCAACAGGCACACCAACGACTGCCCCGACCGAGCCCAATAAACTTAATAAGACTGGTCCACCTGTCTTTTGGAGGACAAACAGCAGTAAAAACTGACCAGCAAACACGCCTGCTTGGATAGTAATCACCCCCAGCGGCAGCCACTCCTTGATCGGTACGGTGACTGAAAAATTGGGCAATGCACTAAAGATGAGCAGCAACAGGGCAGCCGCCATTAACATGCCTGGAGCAAGGGCACTAGGAGACGCTTTATCAGGCCAACGTAACGTACGGTATATATTGCCAATGGCCAACAGCACAGGGCCGCATAGGGCTATCACAATCCAAAAAATACTGGCATCAGGTGCTGTAAACTTACGTATGGCCAGCACCCCTGCCCCCATCAGCGCAGCTGCCACACCCAAAGCTCGGATAATACTAAACCGCTCCATCCTCAGCGTTAGGGCGCCAAGATAGGTAAGCAAAGGAGGCAGCGAGATAATAAGGGCGACAAAACCTGCCCCAACATGCGGTATAGCGGAAAACAGCAATAAATTGGAACCTGCAACACTGATCAGGGCGGCAACAAAATAATACTCAAAGCTACGGGCACTTAAAGGAGGCAGCTCCTGCCTTATAAATGCAATGACCCATAAAATGACGGCAGCGCCCGTGATCGACCAAAAGAGAAAAGCAAGTGGCGTCACTCCTACTTCTCCTGCATATTTTGCTAAATTGGTAGAAATACCTATCAGGGCACCGCCAACCAATAGGCAAATAAAAGGAATGAGCCATGTATTCTTATTACGAAATGGCGGCGGCTTGGAGGAGTCGTTCATCAACTATCCTATTGGATAACTATATTGGCTATCACTTTGGGGTGTAACATTGGACAATCATAGCGATTTTTCTGAGTCAGCCATTTACTTAGCCAACAATTTAGCAAGCAGCTCATCTATCTCAACTTTAAATTCTTTATCTTCAATCTTATTGGCACTGATTTTGGCATCTTGTAAGTTTTTGATAGCCGCCTCTGTGTCATCCATCTCGATTTGTAGGACTGCCATAGAAAAAGCAATCGAGGACAGGTGGTCTTTTGAATTAATGGCCGTGGCTTTTGCGAGCGCTTTTTCATAAATGACTAACGCCTCGTCCAAATCTGCCGTAAAGTCCGCAAGCGTCTCCCACTGCTCTGGATGATCTTTATCAGTGTTTTCGTTGTCGATACAAAGGGCTTTGAGTTCGGCATAAAACGCATCAAATGCCGCTTGATTGCCTTTGCGGTCAGCTTCTAATAACTCTTCCGCTAAGGTATAAATGGCCTTGTATATCTTGGTATTAATCATTTTTTTCTCTATGTTTAATGAGATTATGTTTGGTGAGATGATGACAGTGTGTGTATGGGCTAAGCCACTGTTTATTCATAAGTACTTTTTATTCATAAGGACTTTATAACACGCAAGCGTAGCATGATTGACTATCGCAAGGCGCTTTTTTATCGTTGGCTCAAAAGCCAGCTTAAGCAGCATAGCCAGCCAGTTAGTTAGTCAAATCATCGTTCTTGCCAGTGCAGCCACAAGCGCGTATCTAGCTCGAACTGATGATAGTCAGGCTCCATATGACAGCACAACTGATAAAAAGCTTTATTGTGCTCGTGCTCTTTAAAGTGCGCCAATTCATGGACGACAATCATGCGTAAAAACTCAGGCGGCGCTTCTTTGAATAAGCTGGCCACCGTGATGCTGTTATGCGATTTAAGCTTACTGCCCTGTACTCGAGATTGCGTCGTGTGCATGCCTAAGGCGTGTTTGAGAACTTTTAATTTGCTACTGTAACTGACATTTGATAATGGTCCAATGTTGCGCATGTATTGGTTTTTTATCTCATTGATGTACTGATAAAGTGCTTTGTCACTCTGCAATTGGTGCTGATTGGGATATTTGTTTTCGAGATACGCCCCCAGTCTACCATCACTCATTAGCAGTGCGGCTTGAGTTTGAATTTGCTCTGAGTAATGAGCGATGTACTTTAATGTGGTCACAGGTTCGTCCTTAGCTCTTACCTTTGATTGGCTTATGTCTTTGACGTGTATTGACTGCCTCTTTCTATTTTACTTCATATTCCTTTCATCCGTTCTCAAAAATAAACCCCATAAGCCAAAAGTAGCTTATGGGGTTGTTATTTATAAATAATACTTAAACCTACTGTACATACATTTATAACTCAACGAAGCAGAGAGTTAACGCTCAAGATGTAAATACTGCAAGTGGCGCTCATACTGGTTTAAGATATCGACCAGTACTTGCTCTTTGGTATAGCCAACCAAATCGTACTCTTGCGAGCCTTCACTTAAGAACACCTCAGCACGATAATAATACTCTGCATGCTTGGTTGATGTGTTTAACGTAAAATTAGGACGCTCTGCTTTGATTAAATTCACCTCATACACAAAGTCGTCTTCATCACCATGCCCGACGCGCAGTTTTACGCCATCTATCTGACCATTATCTTGATCTATACCAGCATTGATATCTTCACCAATACTGGCAAGGTTGCGGATATCTAGAGAAGTTTTAAGACCACCTGCTGTGAACTCTTTGTCGACCTCAGTCATCGCTGGCATGACGACATTGTGCAAAAATCTTTCGACCTGTGCATGACTGGGGAAGCTGACAATGCGTTGCAAGCGTGCTTTCCAGCCTTTACCGCTGTCGAGTACATTGGCTGTACCAATCGTACTGGCTTTGCGTTTGTTGCCTTCTTCTTTTAGCGACTTCCACATTGACATCATATAGAGCACAAGGATAAGGGAGAATGGCAAGCCGGCAATCACAGACACTGATTGTAAGGAGGCAAAACCACCAGCAAACAATAAGCCTAACGTGATAAGACCTGTTGCTGCCGCCCAAAACAAACGCAACCAAACGGGTGCATCGGTATCATTGGTCATCCCTCTTGAGCTCAGATTTGCCAATACCAAAGCGCCTGAATCCGCAGAGGTCACAAAGAATACTAAGCCGATAACGACGCCTGCAAATGACAACACGTTACTGTAAGGAAAATACTCAAACAAGGCAAACATGCCCATCGCCGCGTCATTGACCGCGATTTCACCAAGCTCGGTTGCACCATTGGCCACTAAATCTATCGCTGAATTACCAAAGATAGAGAACCATGCAAAGATAAAGCCCAGTGGAATAAACATCACACCAAATACAAACTCACGCAAGGTACGACCACGGCTGATACGGGCAATAAACAAGCCTACAAACGGTGCCCAAGCAACCCACCACGCCCAGAAAAATATCGTCCACGCGGACTTCCAGTCAGCACCCGCTGTGCCATCATAAGCATACACATCAAACGTTTTTGCAACGATCGTTTGGAAGTATTGTCCAATATTTTGGGTAAAGGTATTCAACAGATAAACCGTGTTACCCATGACTAATATGGCAAGCAATAGTAGGATCGACGACAGCATATTGAATTCAGAGAGACGGCGTACGCCTTTTTCAACACCCGTCATCGCAGAAATAGCAGCAGCGGCAACGACACCCACGATAATGAGCGTCTGAACCATTTTGCTAGACTCAATACCGAACACGTGGGTCAGTCCAGCATTGGCCTGCAAAACCCCAATACCCAAGCTGGTGGCAATACCCATCAACGTACATACAACGCCAAAGGTATCAATACTATCACCAAGCCAGCCCTTGATTAGACGCTCGCCAAATATCGGGGTCAATGGCGACCGTAGCGCCAGCGGCATGTTTTTGCGGTAAGCGAAATACGCCAGAGCCATACCAATCAGTGCATAAATACCCCAACCATGCAGACCCCAATGTAAAAAAGTCTGAGCAAGCGCCTGACGCATGGCTTCTGCACTGGCAGGCTCAAGTCCCGTATGCGGGGTTAGATAATGCATCAAAGGTTCAGAGGCACCAAAAAACAATAGATCAATACCGATACCAGCCGAAAACAGCATGGCCGCCCAGGCTAGAAAGGGAAACTGGGCTTTTTCATGATCTTGACCAAGTTTGATGTCACCATATTTAGAAAAGCCAACAAAGAGCGCAAAGATGCTATAAGCGGCAACCACCAACATGTAATACCAGCCAAAGCTGGCTGAAACCCATGCCATGCTTGAGCTGAGTAATGCCTCACTATAATCTGGAAAAGCAATCGTCCAGATTATTAACAATATAGAAATAATGGCTGAGCCTAAGAACACCGTCTTATTTAAGCTTAGGGGTTTCGTCGCATCAACGGATGGCGAACTGTACATAAAAGACCTCAATAGGTAAATTAAACAGGGTCTGATAGTGCTTTGTCCGTGATAACTTCACAACCGCATGACGCACAAAGCAGTACCAATAAATGAAACGTTGTTATGGAGTTCACAACAGATACAAACACAACGATAACGTCAATACGGTATCGTTGATGAAAAAGACCTTTACTTAGAAAGGTCTTTTTTGTGACATGCTCTTACATGGTTATTTGGTTAGTCGTTTGGCAGCAGCTTATACAATAAGACTGTAATCGCGCATCGGCTCAGATCGCAGCGGCGCACCATTAGCCACATAGTAGTCTGCCGTCGAGCGTGGTAGCTGTACGCCGCGCATCTTATCGGCGATTTTTTCTGCGAGCATAATGGTGGTCGCGTTGAGATTGCCACTGATGATATTTGGCATAATTGACGCATCGACGACACGCAGGCCATCGATACCGTGTACCAGACCTTCACCATTCACCACCGCATCATTCCCTTCGCCCATCGCACACGTACAAGAGGGGTGGTAGGCGGTCTCACCATGTTCGCGCACATAGTCGTCTAGCTGCTGATCGGTCACTAAATCTTCGCTTGGTGATATAGCACGGCCACGGTAAGGGTCAAGCGCCGGCTGATGCATAATCTCGCGAGTGATACGCATGGCGGCTCGAAACTCTTGCCAGTCTTGCTCATGAGACATGTAGTTAAATAGGATACTAGGATGGGCTTTTGGATCTTTTGAGGTCAGCTTTACACGGCCGCGACTGGGTGAACGCAATGAGCCAACATGCGCCTGAAAGCTATGAGAATCACTGGCACTTCGACCATCATAACGAACCGCAAGCGGCAAGAAATGATACTGAATATTAGGATGTGTAAACTTCTCATCGGTACGGATAAAGCCGCCACCCTCAAATTGGTTAGACGCGCCCAGCCCTGTACCATTGAACAACCACTCGGCCCCAATCGCGGGCTTATTCCACCACTTATTAGCAGGCGCAATTGAGACCGGTAGCTTACACTCATACTGCATGTACAACTCCAAATGATCTTGGAGGTTATTGCCTACGCCTGGCAGATCCAGCACTTCAGTCACGCCCAAATCTTTGAGCCACTGTCCAGGACCAACACCTGAGCGTTGCAATAATTGCGGTGAGGCAATTGCACCAGAGGAGACAATCACTTCACGAGACGCATAGAAGTTTTTACTCTGACCTTCGTGTTCTACTTTCACGCCGACAGCACGCTTGCCATCGAATAAGATCACATCAGTCAGCGCGCCGGTCAAAATCGTGATATTGCTACGAGGTTTGGCACGATCGAGATAACCACGAGCCGTCGATGCGCGGCGACCGTTGGGCGTGACAAAGCGATCCATCGGACCAAAGCCTTCTTGCTGATAGCCGTTCAAGTCTTCGGTGCGCGGATAGCCCGCTTGCACGCCCGCTTCGATCATGGCTTGAAACAGTGGGTTCACCCCAGGCTTTGACGTGGTCATCTCAACAGGACCACCCGCGCCATGATAGTCATTTTCGCCAATGTCACGGTTTTCTGATTTTTTAAAATAAGGCAAGCAGTCCAAATACGTCCAATCCGATAAACCGTCTAGTTTGGCCCAATCATCAAAATCTAACGCATTACCACGGATATAACACATCCCATTGATCAGCGATGAGCCACCAAGCCCTTTGCCGCGACCACAGTCCATAACACGGTTATTCATGTACGGTTCAGGATCTGTTTTATAACCCCAATTATAAGTAGTCCCTTGCAAAGGCATCGCAAGCGCGGCGGGCATTTGGGTACGAAAATCCAATCGGTAATCAGGACGGCCTGCTTCTAACAGCAACACCTTAATATTGGCATCTTCGGTTAAACGTGTGGACAGCACATTACCTGCTGAGCCTGCACCGACAATAATATAGTCATATTCCAGGGTATTTGATGTCATAACATGCTCCGTAATATTGAAAAAAACGTCAATCGTTTAGTATCAGCAAGGTCGAATAAAAAATAATCAACCTTACTGCCTTATTTTTTTCTCAATACCAACGATTAAAATACCGACTCAAACGTCCCCAATTCTACTTGGATAGACTTGGTTTGAGTGTAATGCTCAAGGGCTTCAATGCCATTTTCACGGCCAATACCCGAATGCTTATAACCGCCGACTGGCATTTGTGCGGCTGACTCACCCCACGTGTTCAACCAGCAGATACCCGCTTCGATTTGTGCAATGACTCGGTGCGCTCTTGTTAAATCAGCAGTCACCACCCCAGCCGCCAACCCATACTCAGTATCATTGGCGCGGCGGATCACCTCTGCTTCGGTCTCATACGTCAGTATTGACATCACAGGACCAAAGATTTCCTCGCGTACGATGGACATATCATCATGGCAATCTGTAAAGACAGTCGGCGCCACAAATGCGCCTTTTGCAAGTGAGTCTGTCGTGACACGCTCACCGCCCGTGAGCAAACGTGCGCCACTGGCTTTGCCTTGCTCAATATAGCCAAGCACTCTTTCCATATGCGAAAAACTGACCAATGGGCCCATATTGACGCTTTCGTCCATCGGATCGCCAAGCTTAATACGCTCGACACGCGTCAAGATGGCTTGCTCAAATTTGGCTTGTAACGCTTTAGGGATAAACACTCGCGTACCATTGGTACATACTTGACCGCTGCTATAGAAGTTGGCCATCATCGCGATGTCAGCGGCGGTATCGATGTCTGCATCATCAAATATAATCAACGGGGACTTACCACCAAGCTCGAGCGTCACGTCTTTAAGAGACGATGTTGCTGCACTCGACATGACTTTTTTACCCGTCGGTACGCCGCCCGTAAACGATACTTTGGCAATATCAGGATGCTGAGTGAGTGCTTCGCCCACTTCATAATTACCTTGTACCACGTTGAAAACGCCATTTGGCAGTCCCGCTTCTGTCAAGATTTCTGCCAGTTTTAGTGCGGTTAAAGGCGTGACTTCTGATGGCTTAAAAATCATCGCATTACCCGCGGCCAAGGCTGGAGCGGCCTTCCACATAGCGATCTGGATGGGATAGTTCCATGCGCCAATGCCTGCCACCACGCCCAGCGGCTCGCGGCGCGTATAAACAAAACTGCTGTCACGCAGCGGAATCTGGCGACCCTCAATCATTGGCGCAAGCCCTGCATAGTACTCCACCACATCAGCACCCGTAACGATATCCACATATTTCGTCTCAGAGAGCGCTTTGCCTGTGTCTTTGGTTTCCAGTAACGCCAGCACATCATTGCGCGCGCGTAGTATGTCAACTGCGTTCAGTAAAATACGGCTACGCTCAACGGGCGTCATAGCAGCCCAAATTTTTTGACCTTGCTGTGCGGCTTGTACCGCCTCATTAATCTGCTCATGGGTGGTTTGCTGAATGGTTGCCAATACCTCGCCCGTCGCCGGATTAATGTCTTCAAAGGTGGACAGTGACTCATCGACAGCCAAATAACGGCCGTTGATATAGGCGGTTTGCACTTTTTCTAAATCAATGATGTCTGTTACGTTTTTTGAATCTGTCATAGGTTCTCCTTACGACGATTGGCCGCGCTGTTAAGAATGAATCGCGCAAACCAATGAATTCGTCATTACTTAAGTATTGGGATAAAATTTATGGGATATTTACTGACTAAGTATGCCGTTCATGTTTTTGACGGTTGTCTTAGCGAGCCTGTATAAACCGTGCGTTAAACTTATTTATCCATGTTTTCATCTTATTGATCAAAGTCACGCTGCGTCATTTGTAGCAAACGAGCACGTAACGACTTTTTATCCGATATGTTGATGCCTGAAAAATCAGAGAGCCAAATACCATCAGCGACCAGACGCACCATACATAACGTTTCGGTATTATCAGTGGCTTCATGTTTTTTCAGTTG
This sequence comes from Psychrobacter namhaensis, assembly GCF_016107545.1. Lineage (GTDB taxonomy): Bacteria > Pseudomonadota > Gammaproteobacteria > Pseudomonadales > Moraxellaceae > Psychrobacter > Psychrobacter namhaensis. Next base: position 414,382 of record NZ_JABASS010000002.1, on the reverse strand, counting down.
TTCATTTGCCCACTGCGCCCACAATTCACGCATCTCACTGTCGCCTAGCATCAATACATATAATGTTGCCTGATTATCAAACTCTTTTTGTCCCTTCTCGCCTAGGCTAATAGTGGCATCGATATAGGCACGGGTAAAAGAGCCATAACGCACAGGATCCTTGGCCATTGCTGCATCCACTTCTGCCTCAAATTTGGCCATAGCGTCATTAAACACTTCGAGGATCAGCGCATTTTTGGTGGCGAAGTGATGCATCACGCCCCCTTTAGTCACCCCTACTGCATCAGCAACTGCTTGAAAAGTGACCTTAGACAAACCCTGCTCTAACGTTATCCTTGCGGCTTGGTCAAGGAGCGCGCGGCGAATGACTTCTGGTTGTTTTTTACGCTTATAAGCATTTTCCATTTCCATCTTAGTGCACCATAGACTTAGACAATAAATTCATCACCACAACCCCACTCACGATCATCGTAATCCCCACCACGGCTGCTGCATCGAGGCTTTGCTTAAACACCACCACGCTAACGAGCGATGTCAGCACAATGCCCAGTCCGCCCCACAGCGCATAAGCAATACCAAGCGGTATGGTCTTGAGCGTCTGCGTTAATAAGTAAAATGAGATGGCATAAAGCACACCCATGATTAAGGTTGGTACCAAACGCGTAAACTGCTCTGACTTTGCGAGAAAGGTCGTACCAATCACCTCACAAATAATGGCCATGGCAAGATAACCATAAGCAATAGTGGTAGGACTCATAGTTAGGTTACCCATCTCAAATGAAGCATATAGTAAAAAGTATGATAAAGAAACCACATGGTCGGTATTTTATAGAAAGTTTTCAGTAATGTGAAGGGTAAGTTTATGATTTCTTGGTTTAAATACCATAAAAATGGCTTTAGCGGCCAAAAAACAAACCGTTTTTCAATCAAATATCGCTTTATAAGGACCTATCTGGTACTAAAATTTTAGAGGAGCAAGGTGGCTAAACAGAGCAACCAATAAGGGTGGTGAGTCGTTGAATAAATAAGCCAGCATGTTGGACGTATCCGTTGACCGAGGGAGCGCATAGCAAGGGCTAATAAGCCCTTTTTGCCAGATTGCGATAATATTTATAATTAATGTCATAATAAGGTTGACAGCCCATACCGACTTGGCTAAAATGTGCCCCACATAACGCAAACAAGCCAAGTAGCTATCCTTATTTAAAGCTTCTTGTACAACGCTTAAAACACTTGCTGTTATGACAACTTATTCTCCAATAGCTCAGTTGGTAGAGCAACGGACTGTTAATCCGTGTGTCCCTGGTTCGAGCCCAGGTTGGAGAGCCATATACTAAAAACCTTCATCACTATTTGATGAAGGTTTTTTTATGGTCGCAGCTTTTATCTTTAATGACTGTCATGTCTAACGACGAGAATATTAGCGCGGCCGTGGTGTTCTTTTAGGTATTTTTGTTGTATGGTAAGGTTAGTCTTGATTGGGTTAGTTTTCGTCTGATTGCTTTACTCCTACTCACTAAAAGTAATGGTTTATTATGATACCTGTACGTGTAAAAAATAAATTTTCTGATCATCCGCAAAAAATCATGCGCCCGATCAGTGTACGTTTGTCTGAAGAGATGATTGCGCTATTAGAAACGACGTCGTCAGAGTTGGGTTTTAAACGTATCCAAGGGCTTATTCGCCTATACATTCGTCAAGGTCTTGATCGTGACCATCAGGATTATACGCTAGCGCACGATGAGGTTTTTATCGAAACGTTGCGTAAACGCGGTGTCAGTCAACACATTATCGATGAAGCGATTGTCGTGACTCACAATAATAATATTTCTCACCCTTTGTCAGAGCTGCAAGACAACGAGTAAAAAGGCTATTAAAAGGCTCACATTAAAAAATATGATTTGATGGGGTTAGAGCCAAAATACGTAGGGCTTCTCACAAAAAAGACTAAGTATGCCGATGCGCACTTAGTCTTTTTTTGTGGGTGTATAAAACAGTAAACGCACCCTCATGCACGATTTTTTATAAACCCGCTGCTTTATATGTCTCTTTACGTTTTTCTTCGTTAAAGACAAAGACACACATCTCTGTGTCTCTCGATTAAGTTGACTACAGTATTTAGCCATAATTAAACACAATACATCGATAAACGCGGTATATTAAATAAGTAGTCATTAGTATTATTCAGGGTTTACTAGGAGGTGCACGATGATGGAATTACATCAACGTTTCAGCAAAGTATTGTTATTAACGGGCGCTTTAGCGATGCTAGCGCTCGCTCCTGCCTGCTCGCCGCCACAAATTGATCCAAGCAAAAAGACCATACCGACCGACTCGGATCAATGGCAAAAAGAGCTGGGCCCAACGTTAGAGCAACTGCCTGAATCCGACCAGCAGCTGCTCAGTCGCTATATGCTAAGAATGAAGCTGAGCGAAGCTTATGAATCAGGAGCGATGCCGCGCACCACCATCAAGCAAGCCCTCATACAGCAGCGTGAGTATGAGCGCTTGCATCCAAATAATCCAACGGGTCAAAAAAGCCCAATCGCCACAAACCAGCACGCCCTAACCGCAAAGTACCCTGTTGCCCTCCTACCCGTTAAAAGTAGCGATAGCGACAGCTTAAACCAAGTAAAGTTGCAGTTTATGCTCTCAAATCACGGTGATATTGCCATTCAGAGCTTTAAAGGCACACTAACCATGCAAGACATCCATCTAAAGCAAGGTAAAAGCTTTAGTGTCCCTCTAACAGACTTCGATCCGCCTATTAAGCCAGAACAATCTGGCAAAATAATCATTGAAAGTAGTATTGAGGATATCAACGTCATGCGTGCCATCAGAAACACCAAAGATATGACGATTGAGATTACTGAAGGAACACTCGTATTAGAAGACGGTCAAAAAATTAAGTTTGGCGAATCGCTAGTGAAATAACAGGTGTGGTTTGGCGCGTTGAGGTTGATATAGAAGACACAATAAAAAACCCCCAATCATTGCTGATTGGGGGTTTTTCGAATTTGGCGGAGACGGAGAGATTCGAACTCTCGAAGGGCTATGAACCCTTGTCGGTTTTCAAGACCGGTGCATTCAACCGCTCTGCCACGTCTCCATTGGTGCATCATTATATAGATATCATTTTATAATGCAAGCCTATAATTCAAAAAATTTAAATTAATTTTCTAATACCTTGTTATCACTGCTTTATCGCGTACTTGAAGCGAGGTGTAAGCACATATCTAGCAGTCTATTGGCATAGCCCCACTCGTTATCATACCAAGCAAACACCTTATACTGATCCCCAACTTGCATCAGCTGCTGCCCATCAATAATAAGGGACTCTGTCTGATGGATAAAATCACTGGAAACCAACGGCTCATCGGTATACGCCATAATATCAAACAGGTGCGCTTGACTGGCAGACTTAAGGACCGCGCCAATCTCTGCAACACTCACATTGGACGTATCAAAGACAAAGGTGACATCAATGGCAGCCACATCAATAGTGGGTACCCGTATCGAATGACCATTTATTTTGCCAATCATCGCTGGCAGCACACGCTCTGTGGCAGCGATACTACTAGATGTGGTTGGAATAATATTGTAACCAGAAGCACGCGCGCGTCTTGGGTCACGATGCGCTTGATCCAGTACCGTTTGATCAGCCGTGACCGCATGAATCTCCGTCATCATGGCCGACTTTACGCCAAATGCCTTATCTAATGTATCGATCAAGGGGACCAATGCCTGAGTGGTACAAGAAACGCTGGAAATGATCGGCAGCTCACGCGTTAACGCCTCTGTGTTCACGCCCATGACGATACAGGCATCGACATCATCGAAAGGCGCGGCACCGATAATCACTTGCTGGGCGCCCGCCTCAATGTGCAGATGCGCTTGCTTATAAGAGCGAAAGTGCCCCGTACACTCAAGCACCACATCGACAGCCAGTGCCTGCCACGGTAACTGCGCAGGGTTGGGTTCTGAGAACAAATTGATACAGTACGTATAATTGTTTTTTGTCAGACAAAGCTGGCTTCTACTACCATCATCGGCGCCAATCGCCACAATATCCGCACTGACACCCAGTCGACTTAAACGCCCATGGGTACTATCAAACTTTAACAGGTGTAATAGGATATCAGCGGGTGCCAAGTCATTAATCGCCACAACGTGAATGGCTCGGCCCAACACCTCAAAGCGCTCTAGTAGCGCACGCAATACGTTACGCCCGATACGGCCAAAGCCGTTAATAGCGACTCTTAGTGGCTGTGTGTGCTCGCCCGTCACATGAAAAGCTGACGTCCCTACTGGATCAGAGGTCAATTGATAAGTGGCGCTAGAAAAATCAGGCATAACAAATGATCGCTCTAAAGGGGTATAAAAATTAAGCGCTTTTCCGCTCAATACGCTCTAACAGTTACTTGATACCATGGTTTTAACAACCTAGTTTTGACAACCTAGCGCTAACAACATGGTTCAATAACATCGTTTGTTGCTGTGCTTGGATAAACGTTATGGCGTAATAAAAATCAAGGCCAAGCGAATGGTATTGTAATCAATGCTCTGCTTGAGATGATCAAATATCGGACGCAGTTTAACACTACCATCGTCATTGAAATCATTTGGGTTATTAGCGACCTTAATCGCCACATAGGCATTGCCCACTGCTGTCACTACTTCATCCTCTGGACGCAAATGATCACAAGCCAAACTTGGATCTTGCGACTTTAGCTCACCAATATGACGCATGATGGTCGACTGTGACAGTTGCCGTGCTTGTGATATCTCCGCAATGCTCAAACTTTCTTCTAATAACAGCCGTGTCGCTAAAAGCGTGCTGTCTGATTTGTCAGAAACTTGATTGCCCAGTTTCTGTTTTTTATTTAGCTGAGCCTGCTGTTGCTCGCGACGCTTTTTTTGTAGATTGGCATAGGCGTCAATCACTGATTTACTCAGCGTCCCACCCGATTTAAGGATAAACTTCTCATGTGCCTGTGTCATGCTGTCTTCATCGAGCATCGCATAATTGGCATCGGCTTCTGCAGACAGCACCAAAAAGCGCTTATCTGCACCGCGTGCCAGTGGATCGAGTTGCAAGCTCATGTCATTCATACCGAGCAGCTGCAAACCTGCCAGCGACTTCAGCCGTGATAGTGCCACATAACCCTGACCCAGCTCAAACGTACGCGACAAGTCAATCTCAGCCGCCTCCAGTGTCATGCCTTGTGACTTATGAATGGTAATCGCCCATGCTAGGCAAAGCGGTACTTGCTCATAGCTCGCCAACACCTCGCCTGTCTCATCTTCGATGATCCACTCTTCAGGCTCTGCGATGACCTCGCGCCCCGAATTGAGCCTGACCACTGGCATTTTTTGTGTGGTTGATTTTTTGGTCTTTGGCTGATCGACGTCTTTTTTGGCAGCGCTTTTTTTATCTTTAGGGGTGTCTTTATCATCGCCATTGTTGTGATGAGTGCCGTCATCATCTTCGATTAACGCCTCACTATCATCCTTACTGTCCTCAATCTTAACGGCGGCAAAGCCTATCAGCTCACCCATCGTGCCGTTAGAGACACCCAGCTCGGTATTGTTTTTGATAAACATCACCTTAGCGCCAACTTTCAAAACCAGCTCATCTTGGGTACGTACGGTTTTTTTCAACGTCTCAACCAGCTTACTATCACCAGTCGATGTTGCCTCAAAGCGCCTCATTTCACCAGACAGCGCCGCCAGCTCTTTATCATTGATTTTATTGACATTAAGGTTATGCGTATAAAGTCGCGTACGCTTGATATCGACATTTTGATCAAAGGTGGCTTCTAGCGCAGCAATCGCCTCAAAAGTCACTTCCTGACGACGAATTTGATTCAAGATATCATCTAAATCAAGGCCGCCATTGGCCGCCTCGCTAACCTGTCGGTGCTGCTCAGACAAATAGCAAATGTGAAATTTAGCATCGAGCCAAGCTTCTGACATAAAGGCGAACTTCTCACGGTTGGTCTCGCCCTTGCTGCCAATCGGTGGTAACTGAAAAAAGTCCCCTGCTACCACCACTTGAATCCCGCCAAACGCCGTGTCGTTTTTACGTACATGCTTGAGTACTTGGCTCACCAAATTGAGCTGTTTGGCGTGGAGCATCGATATTTCATCGATGATGAGTACAGCGGTGTCTTTTAGTCGGTCGGCCAAAAACTGTTTACGCGATAAATTGCTCAAATCTCGATCTGAGAGCTCATCCTTAATGCCTATTCCCGACCAACTATGTATGGTCGTGCCGCTCATATGAGTCGCAGCAATACCCGTACTAGCAGTCACCGCCACAGGCACTCGTCGCGCCCGCAAATAATCAATGTATTGATTGAGCGTATAGGTCTTCCCTGAACCTGCTGAACCAGTTAAAAAGACATTTTGACCTGTTTTTAAGATATCAAGAGCAGAAGATTGACGCATATATCCAAACCAACCAATAATATAAGTAAAGAAAGCCACAACGTGTTTATTTATAAATGTTTTAACGATAGCAGCTAAAAGTATGTGGCAACGATTATAACAGCTGCACCAGTTTTGCGAACCATTTTCAGCCTCACATTGCACATAACATAAAGTTATGCGAGACGAAATATATCATTATAAAAAGTCATTATCCCTATAACCCAAAGCTCAGTACGATAGAGTCATACTTGGTTAGGAAGGCCAATTATTTGTTATCAAATAACCATCATACACAACAAGGAGTCGTTAATGTTATACGCCTATCCCAATACTGAAAACAGTCCCGTCCAATTCCGCCAAAAATATGACAACTTCATCAATGGTGAGTGGGTTGCGCCCATCGATGGCGAGTACTTTGACAACACAAGCCCCATTGATGGTAAGACCATTTGCCAAGTGGCTCGCTCAAAACCTGCTGATATCGAAAAAGCCCTAGATGCCGCCCATGCTGCAAAAGACGCTTGGGGCAAAACCAGCGTTGCTGAACGCGCCAATTTACTGCTAAAAATCGCTGACAAGATGGAAGCCAATCTAGAAGCTATCGCGATTGCCGAATGCTATGAAAATGGTAAAGCAGTTCGCGAAACACTTGCCGCCGACATTCCTTTAGCCATCGATCACTTTCGCTACTTTGCCAGCGCCATTCGCGCCCAAGAAGGCGGCATCAGCCAAATTGATGAAGACACGGTTGCTTATCATTTTCACGAACCCCTTGGCGTTGTTGGTCAAATCATCCCATGGAATTTCCCGATTTTAATGGCCATCTGGAAGCTAGCGCCTGCCCTAGCCGCTGGTAACTGTATCGTGCTAAAGCCTGCTGAGCAAACGCCAGCGTCTGTCCTGTTCATGCTAGAGACCATCGGTATCGCTGATATTTTACCAAAGGGCGTCCTAAACGTGGTCAACGGCTTTGGGGTTGAAGCGGGTAAACCATTAGCCTCTAATCCTCGCATTAATAAAGTTGCCTTTACGGGTGAGACCACCACTGGTCGCCTCATTATGCAATACGCCAGTGAAAACATCATTCCAGTAACCCTAGAGCTGGGTGGTAAGAGTCCCAACATCTTCTTTGCTGATGTGATGGACGAAGACGATGACTTTTTAGATAAAGCAGTCGAAGGTCTGGTGATGTTTGCGCTAAACCAAGGGGAAGTCTGTACCTGTCCGTCGCGTGCGCTGGTACATGAAAGCATCTATGATGAGTTTATCAAGCGCTGTATCGAGCGTGTCAAAGCCATCAAAATGGGCAATCCATTAGACACTGATACCATGATTGGCGCGCAAGCAAGCTCAGACCAGCTAGAGAAGATCTTATCTTATCTTGATATCGGTAAAAAAGAAGGCGCTAAAGTATTAGTCGGTGGCGATCAGGCCAAGCACGACGGCGACTTATCAGACGGTTACTATGTCCAGCCGACGATCTTTGAAGGCACCAATGACATGCGCGTGTTCCAAGAAGAGATTTTCGGTCCGGTACTTGCTGTCACGACCTTTAAAGATGACGAGGAGGCCATGCAAATTGCCAATGACACCTTGTATGGGTTAGGCGCTGGCGTTTGGACACGTAGTGTGCACAAGGCCTATCGCTTCGGCCGTGGCATTCAAGCAGGCCGCGTATGGACCAACTGTTATCACGTTTATCCATCACACGCTGCCTTCGGTGGTTACAAGCAGTCAGGTATCGGCCGCGAAAACCATTTAATGATGCTCGATCATTATCAACAAACCAAAAACATGCTGGTCTCTTATAGTCCAAAAGCGATGGGCTTCTTTTAATCGGGTGACTTTTCAAAGCACTTTATGGCAACACCATAAAGTGCCTAATTGAGACCATCACAACTTACCACTGAAGAGCGACTGATAAGGAGAGGTAACGTGAGTAACAAAATGAAAGCGGCCGTGCTACATGAATTCGGACAACCCTTACAAATTGAAGAAGTGGAGATCCCAACCCCAGGCGCTGGTCAAATCGTCGTCAAAATGCAAGCATCAGGGGTCTGTCACACCGATCTGCATGCAGTTAAGGGCGATTGGCCGGTGAAACCGACGCCTCCCTTTATTCCCGGACACGAGGGGGTTGGAGTTATCACTGCCGTTGGCGAAAATGTAGATCACGTCAAAGAAGGTGACCGCGTCGGTGTGCCGTGGCTCCACTCTGCTTGCGGCCACTGTACTCATTGCTTGGGTGGCTGGGAAACCTTGTGTGAGCAGCAAGAAAATTCGGGTTACTCGGTAAACGGCAGTTTTGCTGAGTATGTCCTAGCAGATGCCAACTATGTCGGCATTATCCCTGAGAGTGTCGATTCTATTGAGATTGCACCCGTTTTATGTGCAGGTGTCACTGTCTATAAAGGTCTCAAAATGACCGATACCAAGCCTGGCGACTGGGTGGTGATCTCAGGTATCGGTGGACTTGGTCATATGGCCGTTCAATACGCTATTGCTATGGGTCTCAATGTGGCGGCTGTCGATGTTGATGACGAGAAGCTTGAGTTCGCCAAAAAACTGGGAGCAAAAGTGGCTGTTAATGCGACAAACACCGATCCGGGTGAGTTTTTGCAAGAAGAGATCGGCGGTGCTCATGGCGCATTAGTGACAGCTGTATCCACCAAAGCATTTGACCAAGCACTGAGTATGCTGCGACGCGGTGGCACTTTAGTGTGTAATGGGCTACCAGCTGGCGACTTCCCCGTATCCATCTTTGATACTGTTTTGAACGGTATCACCATTCGTGGTTCCATCGTGGGTACCCGTCTGGACTTACAAGAGTCATTAGAGATGGCCGCCGCAGGCAAAGTAAAAGCGACCGTTGCCGCTGAGCCATTAGAAAATATCAATGACATTTTTCAGCGTATGCGTGACGGTAAAATCGAGGGTCGGATTGTCATTGTCTACAGTATGTAGCCGTACATGGTGACACCTTGATACTACTTTAGTGACTCACACGTCTGATCATAAACAACAGGTCGTATCGGTTTCAATCACATGCTATAAATGGTGTGAGTGAAGGCGATGCGACTTTTTATATGGTGACTCAGTATAAAGGTGAGTGACATGAACGCTCTCTCACATAAACACTCTTTCAAGATAAGGAAATCATTATGAAAGTGACCGCGACAGAATCCTGCAAAGCATTAATCGAGCTACTAAAATCCAAACACGGCGAGCTGATGTTTCATCAATCAGGAGGCTGCTGCGATGGCAGCTCACCCATGTGCTATCCACTCGGAGAGTTTAAAGTCGGCGCTCAAGATGTGTTGGTCGGCGAGCTGGTTGGCTGTCCGTTTTATATGGGCAAAGCCCAGTACAAGCTATGGCAACATACCGATCTGACGATCGATGTCGTAAAAGGCCGCGGCGCTAGCTTTTCACTAGAGATACCTGAGGGCAAACGGTTTATCGTGCGCTCAGAAGTGTGTTCGGTATAAATTTGTGTGCAGCAAAGCATAAACCATTCATCAACCTAACGTCGCTGCACGCTTCTATCACATTACCTTTTGCCAAATAGACACCACTTAGTCATTTTTATTTTATTATTTCAGCAAAATAATAGATACTGTAAAGCGTACCTATTTTCATGAGCATGGATGCTACAAGGAATATAAAATGGAACTTGACTCAACATTTGATTATGTCATCGTTGGTGGTGGCTCTGCAGGCTGTGTACTTGCCAGCCGCCTCACCGAAGACCCAGACATCAGTGTCTGCTTATTAGAATACGGCGGTGATGGTAAAGACCTTGCGGTACGTGTCCCTGCCGGACTGATCCTTTTGGTTCCGGGCAAACCGCTTAAACTGAACAATTGGTGTTTTCACACCACGCCCCAAACTCATCTCAATAACCGTCGTGGTTTCCAGCCGCGTGGCCAGTGCTTGGGCGGTTCCTCTGCTATCAACGCCATGATTTATACCCGTGGCAGTGCGCTTGACTATGAACGCTGGGTAGAACAAGGCTGCACAGGATGGGGGTTTGATGATGTGCTACCGTACTTTATCAAAGCTGAAAACAACATCCACGGTAGCGACGCCTTACATGGCGATAGTGGACCACTACATGTTAGTGACTTACTCAGTCCGCGAGACATCTCAAAAGCATTTGTAGAAGCCGCCATTGCCAACGGTTTGGACCATAACACAGACTTCAATAGCGAAAAGCAAGACGGCGCAGGCTTATACCAAGTCACTCACTTTCATGGAGAAAAACAAGGTGAACGCTGCTCTGCCGCTGCTGCCTACTTACATCCCGTCCAAAGCCGTTCAAACCTCACCGTCATTACTCACGCGCAAGTCAATCGTGTCATCATTGAAAACAAACAAGCGACTGGTGTCATCTATGAAAAAGATGGCGTAGAACACACCATCAACGCGCGTCATGAAGTTCTCTTAGCAGGGGGCGCGTTTGGTTCGCCCAAGATTCTAATGCTCTCAGGTATCGGCCCTGCCGACCATTTACAAACTCACGGCATCGATGTCGTGGTAGATGCGCCTGACGTCGGTGGCAATCTGCAAGATCATTTGGATGTGGTCTTTGATTACGAGGTCAATACCACCGATGTCATCGGACTTGGTATGGCAACGATTACCAACTTAACCAAAGCCATTCGACAATGGAGGAAGGATGGCACAGGCTTATTGTCTACCAATTATGCAGAAGCAGGCGCATTCTTCAGTGTCGGCGATGATCCAAAAGAATGGCCCAATACCCAGCTTCATTTTGTCATCTCGCGTGTGATCGAACATGGCCGCGATCTCAGGCGTGGTTTTGCCGTTTCTTGCCACTCCTGCTACTTACGCCCTGAGAGCCGAGGTACCGTTAGACTTGCGTCAGCCGACCCATCAGAGGCCGTCTTGATTGATCCAAACTACCTATCGCACCCTAAAGACGTAGAGTACATGGTAGCTGGTGCTGAACGTACCCGCGCTATCATGCAAGAGTCGCCAATGGCCAAATATATCACTGAGGACTACCCTGCCCCCTATATCGAAAAAGACGGCCTGCTTGGTTATATCCGAAACAAGTCAGACACCATCTATCATCCTATAGGCACTTGCCGTATGGGGTCAGATGACAGCTCAGTGGTCGATTTAGAACTAAAAGTGCGCGGGATTAGCGGATTACGGGTCATCGATGCCTCCGTAATGCCGACACTCATTAGCGCCAATACCAATGCGCCAACCATTATGATCGCTGAAAAAATAGCGGACCTTATCAAGGAAAAGCATGGTTATAATGAGCAGGCTTCTGCATAAAACGCTATAAAACACATAGCTTTTGACTGTGTGAAAGTAACTCGGGTGGTGATAAACAGATTAGTTAAAACAGTGAGAAAGCATTAAGTAATTTTATCTAATCAACGTTCACCACACCGCGACATTTAGGAAACTGGCTACAACCAAAAAAGCTCTGACCTTGCCGCTGACCTTTTTTTGCAACACGTTTGACCATCGCGCCGTTGCATCTCGGGCAGGTTGGGGTTTGATTGAGTTTAGCAGTATGGTCTGTCGCCTCAAGTATCACAGGTTCATTCAGTTGTGGCTTAGACGCTACAATCTCAAATGGCGTGAGAAACACTTTATCAGCCATGTTGTGTGGTGTCATTATTTGCTGAGTATTCAGATTATTAATTGGCAAATCGCTAGGCTCAACCTCAGTTTGACCAGACCATCGCGGCACTTCTCTACTTTTTAGGACTTCCCTAGGTTTAGGTGTTGATTCAGGTATGGGCGCAGGTTTAATCTGTGAGTTAGGATTTGATGGCTGGTTTGGCGGCTTACTTGAGTTGCTATGCTTATCTTTTAGATAGGCTTTGTGCTGCCTGTTGGTGCGCCACGACTTGCTAAATTTATTGCTTTCAACCTGTTCAACGATGGATGTAACCTCGTCTTCGGTGAGTATCTTATCCTGCTTCTTCTTCACATAAGACACCATGCCACTCGTCAATACATGTTCAGGCAACTCGTCACGGGTTTTTAGCTCACATTCACCGATGAAAGCAATCATCGAATGAAAGTAGCACAGCTCCAATCCTAGTAAATCTGCGAGCGTCTTAATGTGCAAGTAGTTTTGGCGTAATGGGTTTTGGAATTTGAATTTACTTCCGTTTGGAAAGGACTGTGTCCACTGCTTTTGCTTCTCGCTACCGTATATCCAGCCTTTATAGTTTTTGGTTTCGATGACAAAGATGCCATATACGGAGACGATGATATGATCGATTTGCGTACTGCCGCCATTGGCTCGTGGCAAGGTAATACCGTTTAGTCGGTGATAAATATCTTTTTCAAGCTTTAGCCACATAGCGACGTTGATGACGGTTTCGCCGAGAAAGCCTTTAAAGGTGGATTTTAGGGACATGGTTTTATCTCAGTTCAATAACAAGACAAATGATCGCATTTAAGTAATTTATATGATAGATCTGACGTATCGGCAAGATAGATATTATTCCGAAATCTAAATATATTCTCAAAATTAATTAATGATTATGCTTAATATGTTGAACTAAATTGGCTGCAACTTCTATATAAGCTTTTGCATCACTATCAGTAAGATTAACTTCTTCTATGTGAGCGAGCTCATTTCTTAACTTTCGTAATTCGTTGAAAGATTTTAGCTGATTCTCGTCAATCACATTACATTGATGCAGGTAGTTACCTAACCTTACATTATTTCTAAATAGAGATGTATCTGAACTGCTCCAAAACGACGCTGCTTTACTTGCAGCCACAGTCTCAAGTTCAATCCATGCCTCCATAACAGCTGCTCTAGTAGAGAATGAAAGAATGTCCATTGCAGGTGACGTCACCTCTGAATTCTCTTCTATATCAGCCTCTAACTTCATTGCCTGTATCTGTTGAGAGAACTCCATTTCGAGTTCTTTAAATTTTAGTTTACGCATAAACGGAATTAAAGAAATAAATGGTTTATGTAAAAATATAAAACCAATTCCAATAGTAACTGGCCACGCCAATACCTTAACCAATTCAACTATGAATGTATATATATCCATTATTACCTACAAAATTAGTTTGTTTGCTGCCTTATTAAATGGCACATAATAGTTAATTATAATCATATTAATACTGAAGCACAGCAACTATCACATAGATAACTTCTTATCAAAAATAGTATATTCGTTACTATAGAAAGTGAGCAGTGCACGAGTAAAAAATAGCTCCAAAATTAAAAACCTAACCATAAAAAAAGAGCCACTAGATTTCTCTAGCAGCTCTTTCTCATTTAAAAAATAGTTAAGGCTTAATTACACCAAACTATTTACCGCTTCGACTACAGCATCAGTCGTAATACCAAACTCTTTATACAAATCGCTGGCAGGGGCAGACTCGCCATAAGTGGTCATACCGATGACTTTGCCATCTAGACCAACAAACTTATACCAGTAATCCACATGCGCGGCTTCTACTGCGACACGAGCACGGATGTTGGCAGGCAATACGGACGCGCGATAGCTAGCCTCTTGCTCGACGAAGATCTCTGCACATGGCATAGACACCACACGGACGCCAACGCCATTTGCGCTCAATGTTTCGTACGCTTCCATCGCAAGACCAACTTCTGAACCAGTGGCGATGATGATGGCTTGTAGCTCGCCCTGCTCTTTTGCCAGTACATAACCACCTTTGGTGATGTTCGCTACTTGCTCACTATCGCGCGCTTGATGTGGCAAGCTTTGACGGCTAAAGATCAATGCTGATGGGTTGTTTTCTGACTTGATTGCTTCTACCCAAGCGCTTGCAGACTCAGTCGCATCACATGGGCGCCATGTACGCAGATTTGGCGTGGTACGTAGGCTCGTCAATTGCTCAACTGGCTGATGCGTTGGGCCATCTTCACCCAGACCGATAGAGTCATGCGTGTAGACATGGATGATGCGCTGCTTCATTAGTGCACCCATGCGTACTGCGTTACGTGCGTATTCCATAAACATCAGGAATGTTGCTACGTAAGGGATAAAGCCGCCATGCAATGCAATACCATTGGCAATCGCGGTCATACCGAACTCACGTACGCCGTAATAGATATAGTTGCCGTCAGCGTCTTTTTCGATGCCTTTCGCGCCTTTGAATAGCGTAAGGTTCGAGCCAGCTAGATCCGCTGAACCGCCTAGCAATTCTGGCAATAATGGCTGCAAGCTGTTGATTGCATTTTGGCTCGCTTTACGACTAGCGACATCACCGCCCGCTTCTTGAGTTTGCTGAATATAGGCCTGTGCTTGGCTAGCAAAGTCAGCAGGCAACTCGCCATTTAGACGGCGCGATAGTTCTGCTGCAAGCTCTGGATAGGCTTTTTTATACGCTTCAAAGTCCGCATCCCAGTTCTTTTGTTGAACGTCGCCTTTGGCTTTAGCATCCCACGCTTCATAGATTTCATCATCTAATTCAAACGGTGCATGTTTCCAAGACAGTGCATCACGCGTCAAAGCGATTTCGTCATCACCAAGTGGTGCACCATGACTGGCCGCTAGACCTTGCTTGTTCGGGCTACCAGCACCGATGGTGGTTTTGCAAATAATCAAGCTTGGCTTAGTAGTCTCTGCAATCGCTTGCTCAGTTGCTTGCGTGATTGCATCAGTATCATGACCATCGACTTTGATGACTTGCCAGCCGTATGACTCAAAGCGCGCTTCGGTATCATCAGTGAACCAGCCTTCGACATTACCATCGATTGAGATACCGTTATCATCATAGAAGAATACCAGCTTGCCAAGGCCTAGCGTGCCTGCTAGCGAGCAGACTTCATGGCTGATACCTTCCATCAAGCAACCATCACCCAAGAACGCATAGGTATGATGATCAACGACGTTATGACCGTCACGGTTGAACTGTGCGGCTAGGGTTTTTTCTGCGATAGCAAAACCAACGGCATTGGCAATACCCTGTCCTAGTGGCCCTGTGGTGGTTTCAACGCCTGGTGTATAGCCAAGCTCAGGATGGCCTGGGGTTTTTGAATGCAGTTGGCGAAAGCCTTTTAGATCATCAACGCTGACATCATAGCCTGATAAATGCAGTAATGAATAAATAAGCATCGAGCCATGACCATTTGACAATACAAAGCGGTCGCGGTTGTGCCACTTCGGATCAGCTGGATTGTGCTTCAAAAATTTGCGCCACAAAACTTCGGCAATATCAGCCATACCCATTGGCGCACCCGGATGTCCAGAGTTGGCTTTTTGAACCGCGTCAAACGACAGTACACGGATGGCATTGGCTAGTTTACGTTCGCTAATTGGAGCTGGCATAGAGTGTCCTAATATTCGAATGAGTCGTATAAAGATAAGAGGAGAGTTTACTCAGAAGATCATCCATCAAAAGCGCAATCCGCACCTTTGATAGATAGGCTGTAAAATCAAGGTGCAATATTAACATATTTGCTATGCGTCAAGCCAAAAATGCGATGACAAGACCGTTTGTATTTAGCAATCACCTATATCAGTTTTGTTGAACAACGAGCAATGAATGATAAGTGGCAAGTATCAAACCACAAACTGCGAGTCACCTAAGTGACACGCAGGGTACATCATTAGAAAACTTATTAGGCTGAAATGCGCTCAACACCGCCCATAAACGGACGCAACACTTCTGGGACGGTAATACTACCATCGGCGTTTTGATGGTTTTCCATCACGGCTAATAACGTACGACCGACTGCTAAACCTGAGCCATTTAACGTGTGTGCCAGACTGGTTTGCTTACCATCTTTGACACGCGTACCCATACGCCGTGCTTGGAAGTCACCACAGTTTGAGCAGCTAGAGATTTCACGGTACATATCTTGGCTCGGCAACCACACTTCGATGTCGTAGGTTTTTTGCGCGGCAAAACCCATATCGCCAGTACATAGTTGTACAGTACGATACGGCAGGTTCAACTGCTGCAAAATATATTCAGCTTGTCCGGTCATGGCTTCTAGCAACTCATCAGACTGATCGCTGGTAGCAACATTCACCATTTCAACTTTTTCAAACTGATGCTGACGAATCAGACCACGCGTATCACGCCCGTGTGAGCCCGCTTCACTACGGAAACATGGCGTATGCGCGGTGAACTTTAGCGGAAGTTCTTTGATATCCAAACGCTCGCCGCGGACCAAATTGGTCATTGGTACTTCTGCTGTCGGAATGAGATAAAAATCCATCTCATCATTATTGGTGTGATTGGTTAATTTAAACAAGTCATCTTCAAACTTAGGCAACTGGCCGGTGCCTTTTAGGCTATCGCTGTTCACGATATAAGGCACATACGTTTCCGTATAGCCGTACTTGATGGTATGCGTGTTGAGCATAAACTGAATCAGTGCGCGATGCAGCTGCGCCAATTGACCTTTTAGCACGTTAAAACGGCTACCAGTCAACTTGGTCGCTGCCTCAAAATCAAGCATACCAAGCGTCTCACCGATATGTGTATGATCTTGAATCTCAAAATCAAACGTACGCGGCGTGCCCCACTTGCGCACTTCTACGTTATCGTCTTCTGAGCTACCAACTGGCACATCTGCCGCTGGGATATTTGGAATCTGTAATGCCGCGTGCGTGATACGTTCTTGCAAGGTCCGCAGCTCGTCTTCGGCCGTCTTAATCTCACCGCTGACACGTTGCATCTCAGCCAATAGCTCACTGGCATCTTCGCCTGATTTTTTTAGGGCGCCCACTTGTTTAGCCCCAGCATTACGGCGCGATTGCAACTCCTCGGTCTTGATTTGTAGTGATTTCCGCTCGTTTTCAATCGTCTGCCAGAACGCCATATCCAGCGCATAACCACGAGTGGCCAGCTGCTGTTGTAAATCGCTTAAATCGCCGCGTAAGAGTTTCGGATCAATCATAGTAGTTGCCTGTAACGCTAAAAGTGAGTAAAAGGTTAAAAAGTCTTATTAATATAATAGTCAGCTAGCTTGCTGGTAACGGGCTGTGATGTCCCGTTTTCACCAATATATCTTGTAGCCGCTATAATACCAAGACCCAGCAGATTTGACCATGTTTTGGCCGTTTTTGACTGGGTTTTCATCCATTTCTCTGAGGCTGCAACCCTATACTTTGACGCTTAACTCACCTAATAAGCCGCAACCATCTATATTGGAAGCACTAATATAGCGTCTAACCGTGAACCAGCTTGCTTATATGTTTCATTTAAGAGTACTTTTCGGTAAGATAAGCGCATACCATTCTTCCACTTCTAGCCAAGTGTGGCGTCGCTGCTTTAATTTGGCGATTTAAACCCAACGCTTTTAATACACGTATTTGAGAAACCTTTATGGCCCTGTACCCCTACACCCTACAACCTGTTGCCTTAAATCTAACCGAGGCTGAATTTCATCAAGCACAATATGAGCTATTTGCCAGTGCCAGCCCATCTTTTGGTCTAAAAAGCATCAAGATGAAAGAATGGATCATTATGGCGGTAGTCGTGTTTTTAGCGATCGCAGGGTTGGTCTTTGTCACAGGCTATTCAACCATTATTTTTTGGTTGATGCTGGTTGGTGTTGTGATCTATCTGCTGGCCCGCACCCTTGGTTTTAAGTGGTATGTCAAAAGAGAGTTTGAAAAACAAGTGGCCGATCAAGAAATGCCAGATGAAATGCGTCAAATGAAATTGGGCGTACAAAAGCATGGCTTAGTCATGGCAATGCCAAGCAATCAGCCTGATCTTATGAAGAACTCGCAAATGCGGGGCATGCAGATGCGTGCAGGCGCGACCCAGCAAGCGGTGATCCCATGGACGTCCATCAAAAGCTGGGATGAGACAGACGACTACATCTTTATGATGTTTGAGATGAAAGGTCAGCAAGGCAGCCAAATCGTGCCCAAACGCTTGCAAGCACAGAAGTTCCCAATCGACACCGTACGTCAGCATTTGCAGGAAGTGGTGCCAGTTAAAGGTTTAAACCCTGAAAACTTGCAGCCGCCTGCATAGAGTATCCAAAACCTCTTTGCCCCTCACGCACTAGAGGGCGGCAAAGGGGTGATGTTCTGCAATTTGCACAACCAATCATATCGTTGTATTTATCTAATTTAACTTATAGACAGTGTTTTGTTATGATAATAAGCATCAGAAGAAAGGTTGGATGGTAAACGCTTAGCACAGGTGACTAAGGTGATCTTTATACGGTTACTTTTTAGCGCTAAAAAGCGTTAATATATGAATGAGCGTAGCAATGATGCACGCGAGTTGCTACACTTCTAACCTTCTTTAAACTTTTTATACCAACACTCACACTATAAGGATAATATTATGAGTAATACTAATAATGCGACTAACCAAATTGGTCTAGAAAAAGCCGACATGAGCGAAGTTATTGCTAAGCTTAATAGTCTGTTATCAAGCTACCACATGTTCTATATCAACGTGCGTGGTTACCACTGGAACGTCAAAGGCGAGCATTTCTTTTCGCTCCATCCTAAGTTTGAAGAGCTCTATACCGACCTACAGCTACAAATTGACGAAATCGCAGAACGTATTTTAACGCTAGGTGGTACACCGCTTCATGCTTATAGCGACTTTGCTCAGCATACTAGCATTCAAGAAGATAAAAACGTGAAAGACGGCAGCACGTGTGTCAACGGCGTTGTCACAGGCTTGCAAGCACTGATCGAAGAACAACGTGATGTATCAGCACTAGCAGAAAAAGCCGAAGATCAAGGGACAGCCGATTTGGCTGACGAGTATGTACAACAGCAAGAGAAGCTGGTTTGGATGTATAACGCCTTTTTAGGTTAGTCCTAACGGTGATAAAATCTCTTAAGAATACTGACATTTAACCAGAAAAAAGCACCTAAATAGGTGCTTTTTTTGCTTTGGATGTTATTAAAGATAACGGTTTATTTTTGTATCCATTGGCGCATTTTCTCACGCTCAGCAGGTGTGGCTTGTAGCCAGATTTGCATAAATTGGTCCAGAGTACTGGTCGAGGATGCGGCGGTCGTGGTTTGCTGACTAACGCTTGTACTAGTATTGACCTTGCTTTGCGACGTGCCAGCTGGTTGACCTAGCGCTGCTATCGCACGCTGATTTTGTAGTTCAGCGTCACCTGCGCCCCCAAACACGCCACCTAACGCCTTACCCAGTCCTGACAGTAATCCACCTTGATTGCCTATCATACCTTGCTGACTTGCGATGACCGTGTTGCCCTGTTGCACAGCCAGCGTTGGACGCTCAGCATACTCTTTAGCCGCTTCATATTTTTCTGGCTGATTGAGCAGGGTTAGACGATAGGTTTGATTGTCAGCCAAGTCTGCCGTGACACTCACATTACCTGAGCGCAAATAGTCATGTTCGTCACGGCGCAAGTTATATAAACGATCATATTTAGCAGTAATAGCGTGTTGACCAGGCTGAAGCGTAAACTCCTTCATCAGTGGTTGGAACGCACTTTGCTGGACTTCTTGCCCATTAATGGCGGTTACTTTTATATGGTCATCAACCAATAAGGTGACAGCTGCCTGTGACAGCATAGGAATAGAGGCGGCGCCCATAAGCAACGTGCTGATGGCCATTTTTTTTAGCAAAGAAGCGTTTGATTTCATAGTTTATTCCATTAATAGTAAAAGCGTTTTGGATAGAAAAATTTGTGTTCTTAATGCTAAAAATCGAGAGGCATCGTGTGCTGGTCTTGATCCACTGTGTCGTTGTCTCCCTGCGTCTCTTGCGCAATATCAGCCAGCTCTGCCGCCAGTGTCTGCTCATCAATAGTACGTAACGCATCACTGATAACGGCTTTAGAGATATTACTGCGACCAAGGTTAGAGAACATCGGCTGAATGTAGTTGAGCACGTCCATCATTGCCCCGATACGATGCGGCCCCTCCGTGAGCAAATGATCAATAATGCGATCATCAAACTGCCAACCCCGTCGGCGCAAAATAGACTGCAGTAGCGCCTGTCGATCAGCTAAGTCATGACCATTCGGTACTTTAAACGTTGGAGCTTGTGCCAGACGGGTCAGCAAGTCTCTTAGCTGAAAGGGTAACTCACCAGCAGGCTTATTGGCGGCAAACAGTAACTGACGCTGCCCTTCCCGACTGCGATTGATAAGGTGAAATAAAGCTTCTTGCCACTGGCTACTTTGCTCAAGCACTTCTAAATCATCAATCGCTATCAGATCAAAGTTCTCTAAAGAGGAAAGTACGTGAACATCGGTATGAATCAGCTCATTAAGGGACAAGCAAATTGCCGACTTGTCCATCTCAATAAAGGACTCACAAATAGCGGATAGTAAGTGTGACTTACCAGTAGCAGGACTGCCAAACAGATACAACTGACCAATCAGACCGACATGTAGCTGCCGAACTGCATCAATAATCGACATCCAACCAGGACCGGCAAAGTCGCTTAAACTTGCATCATGCTTTATGTCCAGATTGAGACTTAGCTGTGCTTCTGCCATGAATCATCAACTCGTGTTGCGTAATGCAATATAAAAAGGATAAATTATTAATAGCTTTCGTGGTACCACTCTGACACTACTGGGTGCAAACTTACGGCGTTCACATGCGACCTGCCACCCTGCATAAATCAGAAAATTGCTTTATCAAAACAAGGCTTGTAAAGAGCTCACTCAATAACAACTCATGCTATTAACACTGCGCCTATATATAACATATTTGCAAAATGACTGACAAGTCTTTTACTGACTAAGCTTTATTAAACCCTATGGGGCTGACTGACACTTATCTGTGGTTTTCTCACTACGCTATTGATTTCAAAACAAATCGCTTATTACTTTTCAAATAAAACCAGTTGTTTACGGCCTTTATAAAAATCAGTTGAGCGATAATAAGCGTACAAGTGACGGAACAATACGTTAAGCACAGCAGAGACAGGCAGCGCAATCAGCATACCAACAAAACCTAACAAACTTGCGCCTGCTAACACCGCAAAGATAACCCACAGCGGTGATAGGCCAATTTTATCGCCCAACAGCAGTGGCTGTAGAACATAGCCTTCCGCTGCTTGTCCCACCAAAAACGCCCCAACGATCAGTGACAAATACGTCCAATCTAACCCAAACTGAAATAGACAAGCGATGATTGCAGCGACAAAGCCAATACCAAAGCCTAAATAAGGCACAAAGCTGGCGATACCTGCAGCCATACCAATGATAAGCCCAAGCTCAAGCCCGATAAGCTGAAGCTGTATCGCATAAATGGCCCCTAATAATACCATCACCAACAACTGACCTTTAATAAAAGCCATCAGCGCACGATCACACTCTTGGGCAATATTGACAACTTGTTTACAGTAAGGCGCAGGAATCGACATCTTCCATGTTTGCAAACGCTGATCCCAATTGAATAAAAAATAAAAAGTCAGAATTGGTACCAACACAATGAGTCCGGCATTGTTGATAAAGTTCATACTCGAGGCAATGATTTGGCTCATCATGGTACTGGCATCTGCGAACTTGTAATTCGTTTGCATGTAATCTACCAAGGTATCAGAAAACCCTTTGGCCTCTAGTACTGGTAGATTAATGCGACTGTTATTAACGACCCACTCACGTATTACTTGATTGTACCAATTTAACACTTTTGGCAAGTACTCCCACGCTGCTTGCAACTGATGCCACAATGTTGGTATCAACCACCATAAGAGCAACGCCATGCCCAAAGTGATGGTAGAGTAAACAATGATAATCGCCACCCAGCGCTTAAGGTACCTCGATAAGCGCTTAACCAGCGGATTGAACAAATAAGCGAGTACGAATGCAAAAACAAACGGTACAATGACTGGCATCATCAAATACAGTAAAAAAACCGCCACCGCCAAACCAACGACAATAAATAAACGCCGAAAAAAGGGATCTATTGGTTGGTTTATCATAATAAGAAATCCTATGATTAGGCTGAGTTAAAACAGGAGTGTGAGTACGGTCTGGGTGTCTGCTTGAGCAATGTCTATACAGCGACAACTGTCCGACAACGAACCGTTATTGACCGTAAATTTATTGTTTCATTATCGCAGAGTCCAACAAAAAATCAGTCATTTTTTTGTTGCTTAACTTTTTATTGAGTACTTACCGCAAATCTTCCTCAAATATCAGCCAAATATCGGCAAGTTGTTTTGCGAGTGGGTGCCATTTTTGGGTATAATGCGCGCACTATCTGCAGAATTAACACGACCGACTCGCTTTTCTACTGACTGACCTTCATTCCCTACAAATTTGTGAGATGACCATGAGTAATAAGCCTTCTTTAAGCTACAAAGATGCTGGCGTTGATATTGATGCTGGCGATGCGTTGGTTCAACGTATTAAATCAGTGGCAAAAGCCACCTCTCGTCCTGAGGTTGTGGGCGGACTTGGCGGCTTTGGGGCGCTTTGTCGTATTCCGACAGGTTACACCTCACCTTTATTGGTTTCAGGTACTGATGGTGTGGGTACTAAGCTCAAGCTAGCCTTACAACTGAATCGACATGACACTATCGGTATTGATTTGGTCGCCATGTGTGTCAATGACCTATTGGTTTGCGGTGCAGAGCCATTGTTCTTTTTAGATTATTATGCGACAGGCAAACTCGATATCGATACGGCAGCGACTGTCGTCACCGGTATTGGCGAAGGTTGTAAGCTGTCAAACTGCGCGCTTATCGGCGGCGAAACGGCCGAGATGCCAGGCATGTATCAAGATGATGATTACGATTTGGCTGGATTCTGCGTGGGCGTGGTAGAAGAAAGTGAGGTTATCACGGGTGAAAATGTCGCAGAAGGCGATGTGCTGATCGCCCTTGCCTCAAGTGGCGCACACTCTAACGGTTATTCACTGGTTCGAAAAGTCATTGAAGTCAGTGGTGTTGATGTCACTAACAGTGATGAGCAGCTCGACGGACAACCTATTCAAGACGCCTTGATGGCGCCGACTCGCATCTATGTCAAAGCCATTAAAGCCTTACAAGATACCCTTGGTAGCTCAGCCTTACATGCCATGTCACACATTACTGGTGGTGGCTTGACCGATAATCTCCCTCGTGTGTTGCCAGAAAACTTAGCCGCCAGTATCGACACCAATAGCTGGCAGTTCTCAGAGCTGTTCACGTGGTTGCAAACGCAAGGCAATATCGCCCAAAACGAGATGTACCGCACCTTTAACTGTGGTGTCGGTTTTGTTATCGTCGTTCCTAAAGACAAAGCAGAAGCGGCCATCAATACGTTAAATGACGCTGGTGAAAAGGCGTGGCAGCTGGGCGAAATGGTCAAACGCAGCACTAATGATCAGGCGGATGCCGTGGTGTACCGTTAATGTCCGTTGCTACTGTATCGATTGAAACCAAGCCAACTGAACCCACTACCTCCACTACCAAACCATTAAGAATTGTCGTTTTGGTATCAGGTAGTGGTAGCAACCTGCAAGTGTTGATCGATGCCATGCAAGCAGGTGCGCTACCGATTGAGATCGTAGGTGTCATTAGCAATCGTGAGGATGCTTATGCCATCACACGTGCTAATGCCGCCTCTATTCCAGTGGTCACCCTGTCACACGTTGCTAACGGCAAACGCATGGGGATCAAAACTTTTGAGCGCCATGCTAGTGATCAGTTTATAGCATGGCAACCAGACCTTATTGTCTTAGCGGGCTTTATGCGGGTATTGAGTGCCTCATTTATTGAGAACGCACCAGCACCGATGATTAATTTACATCCCTCTCTGCTGCCTGCTTATAAAGGCCTAGATACCCATCAACGCGCCATACAGGCAGGTGAGCGTCATCATGGCTGTAGTGTTCATGTCGTTACCGCTGAGCTTGACGCTGGCACTGTTTTGACGCAAGGGTTATTAGAAATCAATCAAAAAGAGACTGCTGATAGCCTAAAAACACGCGTACAAAAGCTTGAACATCAACTGCTACCTTGGACGATTTTGTTGCTGGCTAAACGCGCACTATCGCTGAGCCATGATCAATCACTCCATGAGCAGAACACCTTTTTGCCCTCTACCCCTTTAAAGCTATACCTAGACAGTTAGCTCAACAGCAAAGCAGAGGGTCAAAGGTCATAAAAAATCCGTTAGCGTTTACCTACTGTTAGCCACAAAAAAGCCCCGCCACTCAATAATGAATGGTGGGGCTTTCTAGTATTTATAAATTAATAAACACTTAAAACGGCTTAATTATCAAGTGACTCGATACTATTGACCTTTATGTACATGGAGGCCTTTGATATTTACAAACTCTTTGATACCAAAACCACCGTGCTCACGGCCATGTCCTGAATTTTTCACCCCACCGAACGGTAACGCTGGATTTGCAAGACCATAACCATTGATATAGACCATGCCTGTATCAAACTCTTCACGAGCGAGACGGATGGCTTTTTCTTCATCTTTAGAGAAGATAGCACCACCTAAGCCATACCGACTGTCATTGGCAATACGTAAGGCATCGTCTTGATCTTTGGCACGGATGAGCGAGGCGACTGGACCGAACAGCTCGTCGTCATAAGCGGGCTGACCTTTTTTGACATTTTCCAAAATAGTCGCTGGATAAAAGCTACCTTTACCTGCTGGCAGTTGACCACCAACGGATATAGTCGCGCCTTTATTCACGCTTTCCTCTACTTGTTCATGCAACTTCTCTTGTAGATCTTTGCGCGCTAATGGACCAAAGTCGGAGCTTTTATCCATTGGATCGCCGGCTTTTTTGCTTTCAAATTTTTCGATAATGCGTTTACGAAATTCATCGTACACACTATCCACCACGATAAAGCGCTTCGCTGCGACACAGGTTTCGCCATTATTGATAAGGCGCGCTTGAGTACAGGTTTCTACTGCCAGCTCTAGGTCCGCATCTTCTAAAACGATAAAGGCATCATTTGAGCCTAACTCTAACACAGATTTTTTGATTGCTTTTGCTGCTTGTTGACCCACGATGCTCCCTGCGCCGTCACTCCCTGTGAGAGTCACGCCGCGTACTTTATCATGGCCGATCAACTTTTCTGATTGATCATGGTCGATTAAGATGGTACGGAACAAATCGTTTGGTAAATCCGACTCATGGAATATTTTTTCAATCAATAAGCCCGAGCCCGTAACGTTTGAGGCGTGCTTAAGCAGGACACTGTTACCCGCCATTAAGTTGGCGATGGTATAACGGAACACTTGATACGCAGGAAAATTCCAAGGCTGCATACCATAAATCACCCCGATAGGCTGATAAGTCACAATACCTTTTTTCAGACCTTCAATATCTCGCTCATCATCTGTCAGTGCTTCTACGCCCTTCTGAACCGTGTAATCACAAATTCCCTTACACAACTCTATTTCTTGTAGACTCTGACTATAAAGTTTACCACGCTCCTCTGTCATCAGCTTAGACAGCTCTTCTTTATACTTCATTAACGTCTCGCCAATTGAAGTAATGACCTTTGCCCGCTCTTCATGGCTGGTTTTGCGCCACTCTAGGAACGCTTGATGTGAGGCTTCAACAATCTTGTTGACCTCATCTGTGCTCATATAGTTGTATTCTTTGATATCTTCGCCCGTCGCTGGGTTCACTGTAGTAATATCTGCCATTTTTATTGTCCTTATTTATCGAAATTTTGTGTTAACTTAAAAACGTTATCATTTAGAAAAAGAAGATACAGCACTAGAATAGTGTTAACGCTTAAACTGCTAAAAATTAAAAATATCAATCATTATAAAAATTTTAATCATATCTTATAGCTTAACAATAGGCCACGTCTCTGTCTTTTTTCTTAATATGTATTCATCATAACAAAATGCATTGGGAGTAGTTTTACAAGTTATGAAGAAGTGTGCATAAGATGTTAAGAATGTGACGGTGTTATTGATTACGCTTAGGTTTTAGACCAAACGTGTTAACCCATCAGACAAATAAAAAAACCAGCCATAAGGCTGGTTTCGTAAACAATGACGCTAAACTAAGAGACAAATCGCTTAAAACAAGTGGTTCATCACCGGTATGTCTTGCGGTGGGTTCTCTTCTTCATCAACAATTTGGCGAGCTACATGCATGATAAGCTGGCGCAACCAGCGATGGGCAGGGTGATGCTGCAACAAAGGCGACCACGCCATTGTCAGCTCAAACTCAGGAATAAAAAATGGTGGCTCTTCCATTTTTATACTGTCATTATTTGCCTGCATTTTTGCTACGCGAGTGGGTAACGTGGCAATCAAATCTTTGTTTGCTGCTAGCATGGCTGGCATTTGATAATGACGGGTGAAGACACTGATTTGTCTTTTTTGTCCCAAACGTTGCAACGCTTGATCAATAGAACCCAGGCCACCAGATTTTTCTGGATTAACGCCGAACCCCACCCCCATACCCGTTTTAGACACCCACACATGCTGAGCTTTCAGGTAATTTTTTAAATTAAAACGATTGGCATAAGGGCTTTCAGAGGACAACAGACAACTGAAAGTATCACGCCACACCAAAACCTGATGAAAGCTTTGGGGGATCTCATTAAAGCGGTTAATCGCTAAATCCACTCGCCCCTGCTCCATGTCACGATAAGAGACATCCGATGGCGTCAAGAAGTCTAAAATGACATTGGGTGCTTCAGAACGTAACGCTTTGACCAATTTTGGTACCAAAGTGGCTTCTGCATAGTCGGACGTCATAATGCGAAAGACGCGCGAGGTACTATAAGGTCGAAATTCAGTACGCGGCTCTAACACTTGCGTCAAATCTGCAAGTATCTCACGAATACGAGGTTGCAGCTCTAAAGCCCGCTCAGTCGGCGTCATCCCCTCAGACGAACGAACAAGTAATGGATCATTAAACAGTTTACGTAAACGCCGTAAAATATTACTCATCGCAGGTTGGGTAATACCAAGCTGCTCGGCTGCGCGAGTCACATTTTTTTCTCGTAGCAGCACATCTAAGTGTACCAATAAATTTAAATCTACTCGCTGCAAATTCATATGTCGTTCTCTTAGCCTTGGAATAAATGCCGTTATCAGCGTGGCACTTTTAATGCTGCTTTCATCATTTACAGTCTATCACAATGTGATTTCGCTATTTTTTATCTGATTTCGTCTGTTTTTCACTCAATACAACCCAATATTATCAACGTAAGATGCTGTTATTATTATATTATAAACAATGAAAATACCCAAGATAATTATCATAAATTAGATAAATCTTGGTAAGGCAGTTATAGTGAGTCTCATAGATGATTGGTAACACAGACAATAAAATCTGGTTTTATACGCTCACTACCGTCACTTGAATGACCCAACCCTATAGTACGTTAAAGGTCATAAACGGTAGAAAATAGAAAAATATTATTAGGTGACGATTTATAAGGACTGCACATTAGTGCCTTAACACGATTCATTGATCGTACTGATCCGCTATTATTGTAACATTTCTTGTCGCCAATTGTGACACCGTGGGCCAATAAATAGCGTCAGCCCCTTAGAACGCATTAGTATCTCTGTCCTTTTCCATCGGTCACCCATTATTTTTTAACTCATGAGTTCAGCCATTTGCTTGTATTAGAGGATGGGTTTGGTTAGGGTAAAGAAAGCGTTAACTGATAGCTTATCCGTATATCGCACTTTACGAAGATGTCACCACCCTTGATAAAAGCCTGAGCATACCCTTTTTTAGTAAAGCCAAATTTTTTAGTCACACACAATCGTCATTATTTTAGCCCTTAATTTCTTTTTTACACCCCACCAAGGAGACTATAGATGTCAACTGCATATAAATCAGCGATCGATTTAGTACGTGAATTAAAGCAAAAGCACGGTAACTGGCAAAATATCAGCGAAACCGATGCAGCACGTATGATGTCACAAAACCGTTTTAAAACCGGTTTAGATATCGCAAAATATACTGCAAAAATCATGCGTCAAGACATGGAAGACTATGACAATGATACGTCTCAATACACCCAGTCTTTAGGTGCGTGGCATGGTTTTGTGGCTCAGCAAACCATGTATGCTAAGAAAAAATACTTTGGTACGACCGCTAAAACTTACATCTACCTATCAGGCTGGATGGTAGCAGCCCTACGTTCTGAGTTTGGTCCTCTTCCTGACCAATCTATGCACGAAAAAACATCAGTACCTAAGCTAATCGAAGAAATCTACACCTTCTTGCGCCAAGCTGATGCTAAAGTATTGAATGATTATTTCCGTGAGCTAAACGCTGCTGAAGAAGCCGGTCAAGATACTTCAGCTATCCTAGAAAAAATCGAAAACTTTGATTCGCATGTGGTGCCAATCATTGCTGATATCGATGCAGGTTTTGGTAATGAAGAAGCAACTTACCTATTAACAAAGCAAATGATCGAAGCGGGTGCTTGTGCTATTCAGGTTGAGAACCAAGTCTCTGACGCTAAGCAGTGTGGTCACCAAGCGGGTAAAGTCACAGTACCGCACGAAGACTATATCGCTAAAATCAACGCGATTCGTTATGCTTTCTTAGAGCTTGGTGTTGAAGACGGTGTGATCGTTGCCCGTACTGACTCTGAAGGCGCATCGTTGACTCAAAAGATCCCAGTATCTCAAGAGCCAGGCGACCTTGCTTCTAAATACATCGATTTTATCGAAATGGAAGAAGTGTCTCTTGAAGAAGCAAAAGAGAACGACAGCTTGCTTAAGCACAACGGCAAACTAGTACGTCCAGTACGTTTGGCCAACGGTCTATATCAGTTCCGCGAAGAAACGAACATCGACCGCGTGGTACTTGACTGTGTAACAGCGTTAGAAAATGGTGCCGATCTATTATGGATCGAAACCCCTACTCCAGACGTAGAACACATCAAAATGATGGTTGATCGTATTAAAGAGCAGCAGCCTAAAGCGAAGCTTGTTTATAACAACAGCCCATCATTCAACTGGACGCTTAACTTCCGTAAGCAAATCATCGCTCAGTGGGAAGAAGAAGGCAAAGACATCTCTAAGTACAACAAAGATGACTTGATGAGTGCAGATTATGACGGTACTGAGTTAGATCAAGCTGCTGATGTCGCGGCTCAAAACTTCCAACGTGATGCATCACGTGAAGCTGGTGTGTTCCATCACTTAATCACCCTACCTACTTATCACACCACTGCTCTTAGCGTTCATGAACTTGCTAAAGGCTACTTCGGTGAAGAAGGTATGCTTGCTTATGCAGCTGGTGTACAACGTAAAGAGATCCGTGAAGGCATCGCTTGTGTGAAGCACCAAGCAATGGCAGGTTCTGACCTTGGCGATGACCACAAAGAGATCTTCTCAGGTGAAAATGCCCTTAAAGCTGGCGGCGGCAAGAACACAATGAACCAGTTCTAATAACCGACAGCCTGTAAATACAAGTTACAAAAAAAGCCGCTCTACGAGATGTAGAGCGGCTTTTTTATTGCGGTTTAAATAACGGTAGAATGGTAGACTAATAATTGTTAATCAAAGCCATCAGTCAGAATATTAAGGAGCCGTCATGCAAGAGATAGAGCTGAAGTTTTTAGTACCCGACTCACGATTAAAAGGGTTGATGCGCCAAGCAAAAGTTAAATCTTCACAGGTGACGCAACTGGCTGCCCACTATTACGACACGCCGGATCAACAACTGGCACAAGCTGGTATTGGCCTTCGTATTCGTAAAGAGGGCGATACCTGGGTGCAAACCATTAAGGCAGGTGGCGATGGTATTGCCGCCCGTTTAGAGCATAACGCCGAGTTAGACAGTGAACAGGTACAAGCGATGCTAGACAATAATGCGCTCAAGCCTGATTTGACCATCTACAAAGATACTGCAATCGCCCCAGCTTTAGAGGACTTTAAGCTCAAAAAGTTAGCAAAAACACTGACACGATTGTACGTCACTGATGTACAGCGCACCACAAGATTGCTCACAGAAAACGATAGTGATGACACTGATAACCAGATTGAGATGGCATACGATCATGGAGAGATCATCCATGGTAATGACGACACCCAGCGAGACACGATTCAAGAGATTGAGTTTGAGTTGGTGGCAGGAGATTTAGACTTTTTATTTATGACCGCCAAAACATGGTGTAAGCGCTACAAACTCTGCTTGTCTACCGTGACTAAAGCCGAACGCGGTGGCCTGCTCATCAAAAACCAAAACCACAGTCGCGCGGTTGGCGCTGACCTCAGTCAGCTAAACATCAATAAAAAAATCAGCATGCCCGCCTTTGTACGGGCAGCAGTACATAATTGTTTGTTGCAAATACTGCCGAACAGCAGTGCTATCGTAGCCGGTAGCATGGACAATGAGCACGTTTTACAACTGCATAACGGTATCAGTCGTTTGTGTACGGCCATAACGGCGTTTACCAGTTTCTCTGACGAGATCAATCCTGACTGGCAGCCGATACTCAAGCAAACCGCCACATTACTTGGCGATCATAGAGAACTGACTTATCTGGCAGACAACATCGAGCCTCAGCTACAGGAACTAGGCTCGCCTGTAGTCGACTGGACAACCGATATCGATGCGCTCAAAATTAAGCCAGTAGACGTGGCACGCGCCAATGACTTTCAGCTCACTTTACTAGAGCTGATCGCCTTTACCATGAGTGACCCAAGCCTTGAACCCCAAGCTGATAAGCCCGCCATTGACAAGCTCACCAAGGTTCTGTCCAAGCAACATAAAAAATTACTCAAAGTCGATAAGACACTGGTTGATGACAACAATGCTGAGTGTACTGAGCCTGATAGTACGGACACACAAAACATTGATGCAGAAGACAATGATGACGCACAAGCCCAATATCAGTTGCGCTGTCATATAGAAGAGTTACGCCATATCAGTGAGTTTTCCGTGCCCTTATTTCATAAAAAAGGGTCTAAAAAGACAATCAAACGCTGGCTAAAACGTTTGAAAAAAGCGCAAAAGGCGTTAGATCGGGGTCATGCTCACACGCAATATCAACAGCATTATCAATTAAAATCAGCATCAGAGTCTAACGCCTTATATGGTGCGGGTTGGTTTGCGGCAAAACAAGAAAAAGACCCTAAACGCATTGAAAAACGCTTAGACAAAGTGAGAAACGCCTCGATATTTTGGTAAGTACCCTTAAAAACAATCATCAAAACATCGCGTAAAAAAGACAGCTCGCTTTATAAGGGCTGTCTTTCCTTACGTAACTGTTGTTTTTAGTGCTAAGTCATTAGCTATCCAAACCGAGTACTTTCATGCGCTCACTAACAGGCTGATAGCTTTTTTCTCCAGCAGGCTCACCAATACTGCCAAATGGCATTTGTGCAACCAACTCCCAGCTCTCTGGAATAGCAAAAGCCGCCGCTGCCTCTTCATCGATAAGCGGATTGTAGTGCTGTAGATTGGCACCGACATTTAATGTGCGTAGCTCTGTCCACATCGCGTACTGATGCATCGCTGAGGTGTGCTGGGCCCAAACAGGGAATTTATCGGCATATAGGGCAAACTTTTCCTGTAGCGACTTAGTCACATTTTTATCTTCATAAAACAGTATCGTGCCAGCCGCGGCACGAAAACCATCCAGTTTTTGTTTGCTACTAGAAAAATCACCATCACCCACCGCCTCACGTAACTTTTCTTCTGTGATGTCCCACAAGTGCTGATGTTGCTCACCAAACAATACCACTAAGCGTGACGACTGTGAGTTAAAGGCTGAAGGAGTATGCAATAAAACCCGTTCTGCCATATTGACAATCGCTTGCGGCTCTACTGGCAAGTCGCTGCCTAAATCATAGATAGAACGGCGCTCATCAAAGGCTTGCTGTAAGGTGACCAGACTTTCTGTAGACATTATTATTATCCTTATGGTTATAGTTATGATGACTTATCACTATGATGGAATAGAAACTGAGTAAACAACGTTCCCCATACCGCATTCATCACTAGTGATTAAGTACCATCTTATTATATCCACACGCTTAATGAAAACTTCACCATATTAAGTAGGTTTTATTCATAAATTTGTAAAACAATCTTGTCTCATACCACTCAATTAGTGATGATCGTTCAATCAAAATTAATCAGCAACGATCGTGACTGGCGTCCCTTCTTCAACTTGCTCAAACAGCTCAATAATATCTGTATTA
Organism: Psychrobacter namhaensis; assembly: GCF_016107545.1. Classification (GTDB taxonomy): domain Bacteria; phylum Pseudomonadota; class Gammaproteobacteria; order Pseudomonadales; family Moraxellaceae; genus Psychrobacter; species Psychrobacter namhaensis. The sequence goes on along the minus strand of NZ_JABASS010000002.1, from coordinate 381,885 downwards.
CGCATACGCACGCAGCCATGTGAGAGCGGCACACCCATTGGCTCGCTGTCTGGTGTCCCATGAATATAGATATAGCGCTGATAAGTGTCGCAGCTACCCTGACTGTTACTACCTGTGTTAATTCCTTTTTCCAAACCCCTCAACCATAAAATACGGCTCAGTATCCAGTCGCGCTCAGGATGTAGCGCACCAAGAGCCGCGCTATATCTCTCCCCAGTCGGCTCGCGTCCCACAAACACGGCGTTTATAGGAGAGCGATCGCCTATTTTTTCTGCAATGATATGTTGTCCAAGCGGCGTACAACCGCTATCTTGCTGTCCACCAATACCGTTTTTAGCAGTAGACACTGGGTACTTAGTCACTTCGGTTTGTTGCTGATATATCGTCAACGTCTGCTCAGCAATGTTAATAACTAACTGTTTATCAATTTTCTGGATGTTTTTCATAAGACTTCCCACGGTGGTTCACAGTACGGCGAATAGCATTATCAAGCAAAATGATAGAAAATTTCTATTATTAAGGGATTGTGTCAAGGCTTTTGGCCCCGTAAGATAGGGACACACTTTTTGATGCTAGCAGATTATGACGACTATTTCACCGACACGTGTGTCGATGTATGATTTTCTATATCAAGATACTATACCTATGCTGTCCCTGTTGGCAGATGCCGCCCAGCTATCATTACCACAAGCGCGATTAGCGATGGACGCCAGCTTACAGGCCATTATTAGTGCGCTTCTTTCTTATCATCAGCACCATCAAGGGCAAGCGGTCAGCAAAAAACTGTTTGGACGTAGCGCGGTCAAAGAGCTACGTCAGTATAATTCTATGAATTTTGCGACGATCAACGCGACGTTGTATCATCGCCATGATGCCGCGGACGCCATATTTCATGACAGTGCGCGTGTGATCAAAGCGTGCGATCATATTGCCACAAAAATCGACGTATCAGCGCAAAAAATCCAAATTTTACTAACTGCTTTATGCGTGATCGTACTACGCGAACTGGCGATCTTAGCAGAATACAGTCAACTTGACATTGATGAGATTAATAAATGGTTTGCCTTACAACCACAATTTTTAGCGGCAGCACGCTTTACAGCGGAGCAGGCGCCAGCGGTATCTACCACATTACCGGACAATGAGAACGGGAATGACAACGGGTCTACCGCACTAGCAGCGTCTGTAGAAAACAACGCAGAGAATGCCGCAGAGCATAAACCATTAAACGCTGAACAGCCATTAATCACCCCGCCACCTTTTGACCCTTACTGGTATGAGCTGACCTCATATCAGCCTAAAAAACAGGACCCCGTCCAAGACATGCAGATGGCAACTGGCAATTATTTAAAAGCCATCGGGCGCTCACCTGATAACTTGCCGCAAGGACGCCATAATGACACGTTAGTGTTTGCAGAAATGCGCGCCATTACGTTACCGCATCAACGCTGGTTGCTGCAGCTTGCTAAAATATCTGATATCTATTTAAGTCGCAATCGACTACGGGTGAACTCTGAACCTGCCAATCCACCAAAACCACCTTTGGTTAGCTTGGGGTTGATCGGTGGTAATAGCGACAATACCCCCACCACGATTAGTGAGAAACCGATTGAATACGAGGCAACAACGCCTCTCTGGAAAAACCCCGTTATACTCATCATTATTCTGGTCATCGGTGTACTGGGTGCCCTCGCTACCCTTAAATACCAAACGCAAAGATCTGATGGGGTTATTCTGGCAACAGAAGAGGTATTGGAGCAAGACGCTATCAATGAGCGTGAGCAACAAGATGTTGCTATTGTCAGGGTAGACGAAGACGAACCTGACAGTGAAGCTGCCGTAAAAGACCACTAGAAAAGAATGGCAATCCATCATTTGTGCGTAAAACTGCCTTGATAAAAGCCTAATCGCCATAAAAAAACAGAGGCACTATATCAATAGTGCCTCTGTGTCTTATATAAGTATTAGCGCTTTATGAACCACTAAGCCGTGACAAACTTACTTTGATAAGTCGCGACCACGGCTCGCTTCGATCGCTAGACGTAGACCGTTTAGACGGATAAAGCCTTCTGCGTCTTTTTGATCGTAAGCGCCTGCATCGTCTTCAAAAGTCGCGATCTTTTCATCAAACAACGAATCATCTGACTTACGACCGACTACGCTTACGCTGCCTTTATAGAGCTTCACACGTACTGTTCCGTTGACGTATTCTTGCGACTTGTCAATCAATGCTTGCAACATCATACGCTCAGGGCTGAACCAGTAGCCGTTGTAGATGATTTTTGCATAGCGTGGCATGAGCTCATCTTTTAGATGGGCGGCTTCGCGATCAAGCGTTAGTGACTCGATACCGCGATGGGCTTTGAGCATGATGGTGCCAGCTGGCGTCTCGTAGCAACCACGTGACTTCATACCGACGTAACGGTTTTCAACGATATCTAAACGACCAATACCGTGCTTACCGCCGATTTCATTCAGCTTAATCATCACCTCATAAGGCTTAAGCGCCTCACCATCGATGGCAACGATATCGCCTTTTTTGTACTCTATTTCTAGATACTGCGCCTCATCAGGTGCTTGTTCTGGGCTGACAGACCAGCGCCACATGTCTTCTTCTGCTTCGGCATATGGATCTTCTAAAATACCACCTTCATAAGAGATGTGTAGAAGGTTGGCATCCATTGAGTAAGGAGATTTTTTTGTATTGCCCGCATAGTCAATCGCAATGTCATGCTCTTTGGCATATTGCATTAAGCTTTCACGGCTCGATAAATCCCATTCACGCCAAGGAGCAATCGTCACAACATCTGGTGACAAGGCAACAGCGCCCAGCTCAAAACGTACTTGATCGTTCCCTTTACCGGTCGCACCATGGCTGATGGCATCGGCATTGTGCTCTTTTGCAATCTCAACCAAACGCTTGGCAATCAACGGCCGCGCGATAGAAGTGCCTAGTAAATACTCACCTTCATAGATGGCATTGGCACGGAACATGGGAAACACGTAATCACGCGCAAATTCTTCACGTAAGTCTTCGATGTAGATGTTTTTGATACCCATGGCCTTAGCCTTCGCGCGTGCTGGCTCAACTTCTTCACCCTGACCGATGTCCGCGGTAAAGGTAATCACTTCTGCATCGTAGGTTTCTTGCAGCCATTTAGCAATGATGGAGGTATCGAGGCCACCTGAATATGCCAATACGATTTTATTAATATTTTTTGGATCAAGTTGAGCCATGAATAACTCCTATTATGAAATGTAGTTTTAGTGAAAGCGCTAAGATTCAAACAAAAGATAAATTACTTGCTCAGTGTACATCATATTTACTATAGGCAAAAGTGCCACTGCTATAAGGCGCGAGCTTTTGGTCTAACTTTTGCGTTAGCGCACTGTAACCATCTGTACTTAAGTGCTGTTTAATGCAAAAAAGTTAAAAAAGTCATTTATGAATTATGTGTCGATAGTGAGCGGCATATTTAGTCAAGTAGGCAAATCTGTTATGATAAGCACACAGCACCCCTCCCCTTTATCCCCATATATGACGACACAGAGCGCTACGACATTATGACTGATTCGATTAGAGAATTGACCCTCCTTCAGCCAGACGATTGGCACATTCATCTGCGTGACGGCAAAGCGTTGAGCACGACCGTACCTCACGCTGCAAGCAGCTTTAACCGTGTCATTTGCATGCCAAACCTCGTGCCACCAGTTAAGCATGTCGATGACGCGCTTGCCTATCGTGCCCGTATCGTAGAGCAGCTACAGGCCAGTGATCTGAGTGCTGAGCGAAAAGCCGCCTTTGATCCGCGTATGACCTTATATTTAACAGACCACACCAGCGTACAAGATATTGAAATGGCCGCGCGGTCAGGTATCGTGCAAGCAGTCAAGCTCTATCCTGCGGGAGCAACCACCAACTCTGCTGATGGCGTCACTGATATCAATGCTTGCGTCGATGTTTTTGAAGCGCTAGAAAAATACAATTTGCCCTTATTACTCCATGGCGAAGTCACTCAAGATCATGTAGATATTTTCGACCGTGAGAAACGTTTTTTAGATGAGGTATTGGCACAAATTATCGTCAAATTCCCCACGTTAAAAATCGTCATGGAACACATTACCACCAGTGATGCAGCAGATTTTGTCTTGGCTCAAGGCAACCAAATTGCAGCCACCATTACGCCGCAACATCTCATGTTTAACCGCAACCATCTATTGGTCGGTGGCATCAAACCACATTTTTATTGCTTACCTATCTTAAAGCGTGAAAGCCATCAAAGAGTGTTATTAGACGTCGCGACCAGTGGCAATCCAAAGTTCTTCTTAGGCACTGACTCTGCCCCGCATGCGACGGATAAAAAAGAAGCGGCTTGCGGCTGTGCAGGCTGCTATAGCGCTGCTACTGCGTTGCCACTATACGCCACCGCTTTTGATAGTGTCGGCAAAATAGACAAACTAGAGGGCTTTGCCAGCCGTTTTGGCGCCCAGTTTTATGGCCTACCAGTCAATGAGAGTACGATTACTCTGGTCAACACGCCTATGCAAGTGCCAGCAGACTATCCTTATTTTGATGGTGGACGACTCACACCGCTGATGGCTGGTGAGATACTACCTTGGTCTCTTAAAGCGTAACGCTGATTAAGTAAGACTACCCACACTTAATCCTATGATATAAATGACGCCTGCTAGTAAGCGGTGTGACTTATATCATAGGATGATTCTTATGTAATTCAATATAACAGTACGACTGATAAAAGCGATTTAACCTGATATGACCATTCAAAATGACGCCACCCTATCTGACGGTAACTCAGCAAGTAATTTAGACAACCCCTTAGAAAATAGTCTCAAGGTTGCTGCAAGCAGTCATACAGAAGAGACGGCAACAGCAGAACAAGTGCCAATGAGCTTAAAAGACCGTTTTCGTAAGTTTTTGCCTGTCGTCGTGGATGTTGAGACAGCAGGTTTTAATGCGCAAACGGATGCCCTATTAGAAATCGCTTGTATTCCGGTACTCCTTAATGAGCAAGGTGTCTTTTATCCAGGTGAGGCCTTTAATGCGCATATAGAGCCTTTCGAGGGCGCAAATTTAGAACCAAGCGCGCTTGCCTTTACGGGTATCGATCCTAAAAACCCACTGCGTAAAGCGATTGCCGAAGATGAAAAAACGGCCCTACGCCGTATTTTTAAGGGCTTAAAAGAAGTGCGCCGTGCTGAAGACTGCCGTCAGTGCGTCTTAATTGGACACAATGCCCATTTTGATTTGGCATTTTTAAATGCGGCGGTGCTACGTACCAACAGCAAAAACCACAACCCTTTTCATAATTTTTCAGTATTTGATACCGTGACCTTATCAGCATTAGCGTTTGGCCAGACAGTGTTGGCACGTGCTTGTAAGGCAGCGGGGCTGGATTTCGATGGTAAAGATGCCCATTCTGCTCTGTATGATACGCAAAAAACTGCCGAGCTGTTTTGTCACATTTTAAATCACTACCCTATGCTAACGAATGCGATGCATGCTGAGCAGACCAAAGAAGAAACGGTCGACAGTGAAAGTAAATAAGTCACTTATCACACATCACATGTTGCTAACCTTTCATAATAGTGCTATTTGTAATACTTGATGACTTTAACATCTTAGTGTTGCAATCAATAGGGAATGATTGACGTCAGCATAAGCAGGTAAGCCTCTTATCCAAGCGTTGAGTAGGCGGTTTGGACCAATAGCTCAAAGGTTAGGACGAGTGGTTGGCCGGTAAAAATCTACGTTAAAACGATGTCGTCGTACCCTACAGATGGTTTCAGTTGCCCACACTGCCTTGATAGCGAAAGCTCTTATGCTATCGAGGCTTAATAGGAGGGACTTTATCATGGATCCACAGCTCAAATTATGGGGTACTATTCTCGGTTATATGCTGCTCGCGCTGACCATTAGCGCTTGTACTTCTTTATGGATTCGGCACCATTTAAAGCGTAATGACTTGCATCCTCGCCGTGCCATCAAAAAAAGATATTTAATTTTAAAAAGAAGAAGAAAAAGGCTTGACAGAAAACGTGGACGCTATTAGAATACGCACCACTTCAGCATAAATGGTGAAAGCAGTTGAAGTGTTGTTACTAGTCCCCATCGTCTAGAGGCCTAGGACACCGCCCTTTCACGGCGGTAACGGGGGTTCGAATCCCCCTGGGGACGCCACTATTTGGCGTCACTTATTAGCAAGTTTGCAGTAAAGCACTCAATAAGACTAATAAGCGTACCACCAAAAAGCCCAATCACAACGTATCGTGATTGGGCTTTTTTATGCCTGTTTGTTTCTACTCTCTTAGCAGCTCTCTTATTACCGCCAGTCTTAGTAGCTCTAGCGTCTAACGGTTTACTATACATCACCCCTAAGATAACATGACTGTAGTTATCCAAATAAAAAAGCCAGCACAGAATGCTGACTTTTACGATCCAATACGATTTATACAACAAACATCCAATTTTACTTTATAGCAGCAACCAGAGTAATGCTAATACAATTAAGCCACCAAGTATGGTCTGTATTAAGAAAAAGGCCTGATGCTGCCCTACTACCTTACCCAACGTTATACCTAACGTATTGTACTTTATAGGCTGCGTATCCGTATCTCCGCTTCTGACTTGTTCTTCGTAATAGCCTTGCAAAATGTCTAAAAACTGCTGACATTCATTAGTGTCCCAACGATCGGGCTTAAATGGCATAAATGGTTTAAGCTTAGGCTCATTAATCATCCAACGTTCAAGCGTAATAGAGCGTAGTGACCAACCGGCAAAACGGCGTTCTGCCAGTGCTGAAAAATCTAGTATTTGTAAGTCCTTGTGTCGATCATCTACCAACAAGCGATTCTTAAGATTGGTCAATGCTTGCTCAGTACCTTCCACACATTGTAAGAAGTAGCCATTGCCGTAGCAAAGAATACCAGTAATATTATCCACTTTGTTATGCTTAATTGCGACTTCTGCGATGTCGTTAAGCGTGCTGGAATTTGAAAGACCAGTCGAAGTAATATGGCTCAGATACACAAGCTGGCAGAGATCTGGCGTTACTGGGTTTGTAGAATCATTGATTGTTGACAATCAGCTTCTCCCTATTATTAGGTAAATGTAGCTAAAACAACCATACTAACTTTAGAAAAAAACATAGAGACAAAACCTTTGATCACATCAACTTGGCTTGTATATTATTGATTTTATAAATGTTTATATTAATTGTATTAAGTTGGTTACATCATATGCTAGTTCGGTCATCAAAGCAACATATGTTTATCTTAATTGATTTATTAATAGTACTAAATAGTCGGTCAGGTAGCCATATGTGTGAGCTGCCATACCGTTTGAGCGGCAGTAATAGGGTGAAGTGATAGTACCGTACTGTAGAAAAACTAGGATTGAGCAGCAAGAATCGCTGTTAGGAGTACCGCGTCATCGGGGTACGTCAACTTAATATTTTGGCGACTACCCGTCACTAAGCGAATCGGCAGACTTAAGTGTTCAAAAGCACTGGCTTCATCGGTAATACTAAGTTGCTGCTTAGCCACATGCGTGAGTACTTGTCTTAACTGTCCTAGTCGGAACACTTGCGGCGTTTGTGCTTGCCACGTGTGCGTGCGGTCGATGGTTTGTTTGATATAAAAGGATGGGGTCTGCTCTATATGATCATGTATAAGCTCAGATTGCGGGCTGGGCGGTGTGTAGGATAGTTTTAGGGTATCAGCTACTGGTGTCGCTAAGATAGCGCCATACGGTTCTGTCATTGCCGTTTCAACGACCCGATCAATATCGCAACTAGGCACGGCAGGACGCGCAGCATCATGAATCAGTACTAAATCTGAGTCAGCAGCGCCTGTAAGACTAATGGCCGCGACTCCTGCTTGTACAGATTGCCAACGCTCGGTACCGCCCGTGGCATACGCTACAGGAATCGTAAAATCGAGCGTCTGCGCCGTACGATCATCTGCTGCCACGACCAATAGGCATTGATCTATATAAGCACTACGAGCCAGCCTTGCCACGCTATGCTGTAGCAATGTCTGCCCTTGCAGCATGGTATATTGCTTGGCAATAGACGCCCCAAAACGACTGCCGCGACCAGCAGCAACAATCATGGCATGGACGGTAGGAGTGGTGTTCGTAAGGCAATTTTCATTAATACTCATGGTCTGATCCCATGACAATATGGATAGTCTAGTTGGAGAGAAATGATGGGTAAAATCAGTGGAAGCTTACAGATAAGAACAGGCATGAATATCAGTAACGGCTCATGACCATGAAAAGAGAGGTTAATAACGACTGTGGGTGGTAGGAGCCGTAGACACTTGGACGAAAGTTTCGTTTGGCTTTATCAAACCTAAGTCTAAACGGGCATGCTCTTCTACAGCCTCAAGACCATTTTTTAAGTCATGCACATCGGTGCGTAACAAGTTATTGGCGGTCACTTGGTTTCCATTTAGGCGTTGTTGCTCTTCGATTTGAGACAGCAGTTTATTGTGCTCAAAGCGCCCATTTTCACCCAGCCAATACTGATACTGTAGTCCTAAGAGGACAGCGACGGCTAAAGCGAGAAGTATAAATTGGCTAAAGTATTTCATAAAAGGATAACGCCAAACGATAGAGACAATAAAATAAAAACCAGCTGAGCAATACGTAAACGTCAATGATTACATATTGCTTAGCGTAGGCTATAAGCTTCGCTTATTAACCACGTAAACCGATGAACTCTTCACGACCACGATAGCTGGCACGTACTTGCTGCTCAATGCGTAGCAACTGATTGTATTTTGCAACGCGATCTGAGCGGCATAATGAGCCTGTTTTAATCTGACCGGCCGCAGTACCAACCGCTAAGTCTGCAATGGTGCTGTCTTCAGTTTCGCCTGAACGATGCGAGATAATGGTCGCATAACCATTTTTCTTCGCAAGATAAATCGCATCTAGTGTTTCTGACAGGGTGCCAATCTGATTAAATTTAATCAAAATCGCATTGGCAATATGCTTATCAATCCCTTCTTGCAAGATAGTCGGATTGGTTACAAATAAATCATCGCCGACCAATTGGACTTTATCACCAATCTGCTCGGTCAAATACTTCCAGCCATCCCAGTCTGATTCATCAAGACCATCTTCGATAGAAATAATAGGATATTGACGCGCCAAACCTACTAAGTAGTCTGAGAATCCTTGGCTATCAAACGCTTTATTGCCTTCTCCTGCCAACACATACTGACCATTTTTATAAAATTCACTCGCTGCACAATCTAACGCCAAATGGATATCTTCGCCTGCTTTGTAACCGACTTGCTCAATCGCTTGCATGATGACGGTGATCGCTTCTTCGTTGCTGCGTAGGTTTGGTGCAAAGCCACCTTCATCACCCACTGCTGTATTCAAGCCTTGTGATTTTAGGACAGACTTTAAGCTGTGGAAAATCTCCGTACCCGCTCTTAGGGCTTCTGAAAAGCTTGTGAAGCCAACAGGTTCAATCATGAATTCTTGGATATCAACCGTGTTATCCGCGTGCTCACCACCGTTTAAGATGTTCATCATTGGGACAGGCATCGTCAGCGACGTCTGGTTGCGCAAGTTAGCAATGTACTGATGTAGGGGCAGATTCTGTGATTTGGCTGCCGCTTTGGCAGTCGCGAGAGACACCGCTAGCATGGCATTAGCGCCAAGGCTGTCTTTGTTCTCTGTTCCATCAAGCGCAATCATAGCGTCATCGATGCCTTGTTGCTCAGTGACGTCTTTGTCCATTAGCGCACTGCGAATCTGGCTATTGACATTGGCAACGGCTTTTTTGACCCCTTTACCCATGTAGCGGCCTTTGTCGCCATCACGTAGCTCAAGCGCCTCACGTGAGCCAGTTGACGCGCCACTTGGTGCAGCAGCACGGCCAATCGTGCCATCAGCGAGGATAACATCGGCTTCGATCGTTGGGTTACCGCGCGAGTCGAGAATCTCACGAGCGCGGATGTCTTTAATTGCGGTGACGTTGTTGGTTTCTTCAGCGTACATAATGTCTGTTAATTCCTTTGGTCATGCCAAGTTTGTGGGATAAATAACGGCAACTAGAATACAAAAAAGATAAAGCAAACTATCGTATAACACCTGTGCCCCAAACCGCTTTTTACATTTGTAAAATGGGCGAATCTTGCGCACCATTGGAGGTCTATTTCGTATATTGACAGCTCGCTATAATGCTTGGCATCATAGCATATTTTTTGTCAAACTGCCTTTATCTTACTCTGACTTGCGGCCATAATTTCAAACATAATCATCAACGACAGCGCGCAATAATAGTCGCTATCGTCTCGTTTTAGGTCGCACTGATCTTAAAAGCGATGAGCATTATACTTTGGAAGTACGGTCAGTATTAATATGAGAGGCCGTTACGGTATTGTCTAACTCCACCTCTGTCTTAAACCGCGTTAAACGCAGGGCATTCATCAATACTGAAATGGAGCTGAGCGCCATCGCAGCGGCGGCAATCATAGGATTTAAAAAGCCCAAGGCGGCAAGCGGAATACCAAGGCAGTTATAAATAAAGGCAAAAAATAGATTTTGCTTGATGTTGCGTAGCGTTGCTTGCGCAATTTTTTGCGCCGCATCGATGTGCATGAGCGACTCACCCATCAAGCGAGCAGACGCACTGTGCTGTGCCACATCAGTGCCTTCGAACATCGCAAAGCTGGCGTCTGCGGTTGCCATCGCTGGCGCATCATTAACCCCGTCTCCTGCCATCGCCACTTTATGGCCTGCCGTTTGCAATAAAGCAATTTGACTGGCTTTATCCCGTGGACTCATTTTCCCATACGCTTGTTTGATCCCTAGCTGTCCTGCCACATGGTCGACGACCGACTGTTTATCACCGCTCATTAAAATAACCTTGATACCAGCCTCTTGTAGGGCGGTAATGGCTTGCGGCGTATCCGCCTTTAAATCATCAGCCAGAGCAAACGCACCCAGCGCTTCGTCATTCACGCTAATCGCAACGGTACTGGCAATTTGCCATACTTTTGGCATAAACTTTGGCAAGGTCAAGTTAGCAAACTCTGCTGTACCGACTTTTATCAGCCCAAGTCCTTCTATATTTGCTTGAATACCCGCGCCTTTCACCACGCTAATGTCGCTCACGTTTAACAGCGGCAAGTGACGCTCTGCGGCCGTATTGATGAGCGCAGTGGCTAGTGGATGGCTGGCGTGCGCCTCGACACTGGCGGCAATCTGTAAAACATCATCGACCGCCAAAGACTTATCAACCATGACATGATCGACAATAGAGGGTTTACCGACAGTCAAAGTACCTGTTTTATCAAGCACGACCGTATCGATGTTACCTGCGGCTTCAAGACTTTGCGCGTCCTTAAACCAAACACCATGGCGCGCCGCCACACCCATACCCGCCATGATCGCTGCTGGCGTGGCCAAACCAAGCGCACATGGACAAGCAATGACCAGTACAGACACTGCATGCATCAAGGCGGTATCAACCATGCCTGTCAGCCACCATGTCACGGCAAAAGTCACCAGAGCAATGGCAACGACCACGGGGACAAAGACAGCCGTTACTCTGTCAGCAAGACGTGCCAAATTCGCTTTTGAGCCTTGAGCGTCACTCAGCGCTTGTACCATATCACCAAGTTTGGTATCGCTCCCTTTGGCACTGACACGGTATAATAGGCTGCCATTTTCTACCAAAGCCCCTGCCAACAAGCCATCGCCCACTTCTTTTTTTAGTGGCACGGACTCACCCGTTAAATGACTCTCCACGCACCAGCCGCTACCGTCAATCACCGTTCCATCGGTTGCGACACGGCTGCCTTGCTTGGCGCGCAAAATATCACCCACTTGTATGTCTTTAAGAGCAACATTATGAAAGTCACCGTTTGGTTGCTGCTGCTCAACCTCATCGGGGGTCAATGACAGCAGCAAATCAATGCTGTTTAAACTGTGCTTTTTGGTGCGTTCTTCCAGATATTTACCAGTGCGCACAAAAGCAATGACCATCACACCTGCTTCAAAATACACAGCTGGGCTGTTACTGACACCATGACCGCCAGCATGACTGTTTTGCAGCAAACTGTTTAAGCTGCCATCGCCATGAGTCAGCCACAAGTAGGTTGAATAAGCCCAAATCGTCACCGTGCCAATGACGACCAGCACATCCATATTGGCAAGGCCGCCTTTGATGGACGCCCAAGCGCTTTTATAGAACGGCAAAGCAAAGCCAAACTGTACAATCGTCGCTAAGACAAACTGTATCCAAATAGGCGGCATCCACGCCATACCCTGACCGATAAGCATGCCCGCCATACCGACTAAAAATGGCAGTAAACAAATCCACAAACCAATCAATCGCCATGGGTATTGGGTGGCTGTGTCTTCATCCGTCTGTGAAAACAGACTATCAGCTGCCTGCAAATTGGCAACAAAACCCGTTTTGTTCACCCACTCTGTGATCTGCTCTGGTGTCGTCTGCGCCGGATCATAGTCCACATTGGCGGTCTCTCCTGCAAAGTTCACATTCACGTCATACACTGAAGGCTTTTTATTAAGTACCTTCTCAATACGGGACGCACAAGCCTGACAGCTCATACCATCGATCGCCAGCTGTAGATGCGCTCGCTGCGGCGTCAGTTGCGTACTGGATTGAATATCAGTGTCGACATCGTAAGGGTTTGGGTTATCGGTACGGGTAGAATCATTCATAAAGAGCACTCGCCATAGCATTTATAAATTGGTATGGGTATAAAAAATCAGGGGATGGAGGAGTCTAAAACAACCAGTGGCTCACGCTAAATTTAGTGTTTTTTTAATTGTGTAGGCCGAGTTGAGCAGTCACAAGCAGGCCATGCTAATTGCGACTAATTTTTAACCACTAAAAAACCAGCCATGATAGCTGGTTTTTTAAGTGAACGACAAAATCTACGAATTAGCCACTGTGGCATCAAATCCAGCGTCATCGATTACAGAAGCAATGGCCTCTATACTGGTCTTGCTATCATCGAAAGTCACTGTCGCTAGCTTATCAGCCAGATCAACTGTGATCGTGTCTATGCCGTCAATATCAGCAGTAGCAGTATGGACGCTTGCCACACAGCCCCCGCAAGTCATGCCGTCAATTTGAATAATACGTGTTTGGCTTGCCATGTCAGGCTCCTTATTTTTATGAATACACAAACTGCTTTTATAATGGGCTTTTATTAACCTATTAAAAAAGCACTAAACTAGCATAAGCCGAATTGCCATCAACAACAAGGCTATTTGGTTGTTCATTTATTAAGAAAACCCGACTTAGCAGACTCTGACAATCGTATTTAATTATCATAACGTGGGTTTTGCGGGGCATCGATAGGAAACGGTTGGGTCACATAATCAACCATACTAATCGCCGCCGTCAAAGCATGAATACTGGTATCTGTATCATCATAGCGTACGGTAGCGATGTTACTGGCTTTATCTAGCTCAATAGCCGTCACGCCTGAGATATTTTTTAACGCCGTCATGATGCTATCGATCCCTTCGGCATCATCAATGTTTTCGATACTTACCTGCGCCATTCGCATCGCCATCGTTTTCTCCTAATATCATTTAGTATCATGAACGGTATTAATGGGTATCGAGTGTCTCAAAACCCTTGACCAAATCATCTATCTGCTTAAGCTGACGCAAAAACGGCTCTAACTGGCTCATTCTCAAGGCACAGGGACCATCGCATTTTGCCGCTTCTGGATTTGGATGCGCCTCTAAAAATAGTCCGGCCAATCCGGTTGCCATACCCGCACGTGCCAGCGTGGTAATTTGCTCTCGGCGTCCCCCCGCACTATCACTACGTGCCCCTGGTTGCTGCAAGCTATGCGTCACATCAAAGAACACCGGGATATTCATTTGCTTCATCGTATCAAAACCAAGCATATCCACCACAAGGTTGTTATAGCCAAAGGCACTACCGCGCTCACAAAGTATGAGTTTATCGTTACCACCTTCAAGGCATTTATTGACAATATGGCGCATCTCATGTGGCGCTAAAAACTGGGCTTTTTTGATGTTAATAATCGCATCCGTCTTAGCCATCGCATGCACCAAATCCGTCTGACGGGATAAAAACGCAGGCAGCTGGATAATATCGGCGACTTCAGCGACTGGTGCTGCTTGATGGGGCTCATGTACGTCTGTAATAATCGGTACTTGGTATTTCTCTTTGATTTGTCCGAGCCAATCGATACCCTGCGCGAGTCCAGGGCCCCGATAAGAGTGCAAGCTTGAGCGATTGGCCTTATCAAAGCTGGCTTTAAACACATAACCGATACCCAAGCGTTGACATATCTCAACGTATTGCTCGGCAATCTCGAACGCAAGCTCTTTGGACTCTAAGACATTCATACCACCAAACAACACAAATGGCTGATCATTACCAATGTTGATGATGTTATGATCAGGCGTCTTAAGCGCAATGTGTGACTGTGCTGTCAATAAGTTTTCCATTCAGCCGTTTTCCTCTTTATTGTTATCAATGGTTCTATCTTATATTGTAACCGATAGCGCCGTTAAAAAAAGTGTTCAAGCGTAATTCCCTACTGTCAATGGTTATAAAGCGATCAATCACAAGAGTTACCACACGTGAACGGCCGTATCTCACCCTAAATACGGGCTAAAAAAAAGACCGATCCGAAGATCAGTCTTTTTTAGGATAGACAGAATGATATTATTTCAATGACTACTTGGCTTCGCTAAAGTTTTTCGCAGCTTTTACAAAGCTATTAAACAGTGGGTGACCACCGCGTGGAGAGCTAGTAAATTCAGGATGGAACTGTACTGCAATAAACCATGGATGCTCGCTAATCTCAACCGACTCTACCAGATGCTGCTTAGCAGAATAACCAGATATCGCCATACCTGCTTGCTCTAATGGCTCGATATAGCGGTTATTCATCTCATAACGATGGCGATGACGCTCAGTAATATTAACTGCACCATAGATCTGGGCAAGCTTGCTACCAGCGACCAATTCGGCTTGCTGTGCACCTAGACGCATGGTACCGCCAAGGTCAGAGTCATCACTACGAATCTGTAGCTCACCGCGCTCATCTAACCATTCAGTGATGAGGCCAATGATAGGCTCTGCCGTTTTGCGATCAAACTCAGAAGAGTTGGCATTAATCTGAAGTACGTTACGCGCGTACTCAATCACAGCCAGCTGCATACCAAGGCAGATACCCAAATACGGCACATGGTTTTCACGCGCATAAGTAATGGCTTTTATTTTGCCATTAGTGCCGCGCTCACCAAAACCGCCCGGCACTAAAATCGCATCGGCATCGCTCAGACGGGCAAATAACTGCTCGTCGCTTTCTAAAAGCTCGGCATCAATATAGTCGATTTTGACGTCGGCTTTATGCGTGATACCTGCATGCAGCAATGCTTCATTGATAGACTTATAGGCGTCAGGTAACTCGACATACTTACCAACCATCGCAACAGTAAGCGTTGCTTCAGGATTCAGCTGGGCTTCTACCACTTTGTCCCAATCACTCAAATCAGCTTCTGGCACATCAAGGCCAAAACGCTCACAGATCAAATCATCAAGGTCTTGCTCATGCAGCGTACGGGGTATTTGATAAATACTTTGCGCATCTTCACACATAATGACCGCACGCTCTTCAACGTTGGTGAACAGCGCAATCTTACGACGATTGTCTTGTGAGATATGATGATCAGAGCGGCAGATTAAGATATCAGGCTGCAAACCGATAGACCGCAGCTCTTTTACCGAATGCTGTGTTGGTTTGGTTTTGGTCTCACCCGCACTCGCGATGTAAGGCACTAGCGTCAAATGCATGAGCATGGCTCTATTGCGGCCAAGCTCTACTTGCATCTGGCGCACTGCTTCCATAAAAGGAAGGGATTCGATATCACCAACCGTGCCGCCAATCTCGATAATAGCGATGTCGTAACCTTCGCCACTGGCCAAGATTTTGCTTTTGATCTCATCAGTGATGTGCGGGATGACCTGTACGGTACCGCCAAGGTATTCACCGCGGCGCTCTTTGTTGAGCACGTTTTGATAGATGCGGCCACTGGTAAAATTATTGCTCTTACTCATTTTTGAATGGCGTAAAAAGCGCTCGTAGTAGCCCAAATCTAAATCTGTCTCTGCGCCATCTTCGGTCACAAACACTTCACCATGCTGAAACGGACTCATCGTACCTGGATCGACATTAATATATGGATCCATTTTGGTCATCGTGACGGTCACGCCACGTGCTTCTAAGACCGCTGCAAGCGAGGCTGCGGTGATACCTTTTCCTAGTGAGGACACTACCCCACCGGTCACAAATATAAACTTGGTCATAGTACTCTGTCGGTAATTGGTAAAGAAGGATTTTACTAAAAATACACCCAAAAATATAGGGCAAAAGCACAAACTCTTTGAAACTCTTCGTTTTTAGCGTGTGTCTAAGTGTGTGCCTAGTATAACCCACCACTTAAGGATAAAAGGCGCAACAAAAAAACTCACCCCGAAGGATGAGTTTTTTAGAGTCAAGTGTTAATGGTTAGATTAGAATCTGTATTCTAGACCACCACCAACTACAAACACTTCACCATCGCCATAAGGGCCATAAGTTACGGTATCATCATTAATACTTACAGATCTAACATTGTCAGCGTTGTTCACACCAGCGTAAGCATGAGCAATGATGTTGTCTTTATAGAAGTACTTGCCACCAACAACGATCTGATCTGAATCAGCGTTATTCCAACCATTTAAGTTGTCAGTTTTGTTGTACTGCGTGTAGATGGTCGCTGGACGAGCAAAGTTAGACAGCGCCATGGCTGCACTAAGAACAAGACCTTTTTCGTCTTCATCACCTGAGCCAGCGCCGTCAAAATCAGCAACCTGATATAAAGCGCCTAATGTTACAGGGTAAGCAATATATTGGCTTAGGTCAGCAGTCGCTGTACCACGGATGATATCACCTTCGATATTTTGGTCTTTATCATAAGCAACACCAGCAGTGAAGCCTGTACCTTGATCAAACATCAAAGCAGCACCAAAACCATCATCTTTGTTACCGTTTGCTTCGTCAGAGCTGTACATAACAGCAAGTTCTAGTGGTAGGTTATTGTATTTAGGCGCTTTCCAGATGATTGAGCTGTTGATACGGCTACTATCAGCCATGTTTAAGCCACCAAAATCTTCATTTTCTTCAAGCTTGTTACCGCCTAAGTTATCCCAGTAGCCATCGTTTACAACCACGTTGTTTACGTAGTCTAAAGTAGATTGGTTTTTACCAGCACGCACTTCACCAAACTGCTTGTTTACCACACCAAGATACGTATCACGGTTAGTAAAGCCATCGCTATCGCCATCAACACGAGTACCGTACTCTAACTGATAGATAACATCAGTATTAGCAGTCAAGGCTTCAGAGCCTTTAAGACCGATACGTGAAGAATTAGAGTTGATTTCTACAGTGTCTTCGTCACGATCAGCACCAGGAAAATCTGAATCAAAATCAGCATTAACATAGTCAGCAGTAACGAATGCTTTACCATAAAGAGTTGGTGCGGCATTGGCTGCAGATACAGATAGGGCAGCAACTGCTGTAGCTAAAAGTAGTTTTTTCATGGGGTATCTCCACTTTACAATTTTAGTAATAAGCGAGCTATTATTAGCTGGTGCTCATAATGGTATCGTCACAAATCCTCAAAGATATAATGTGTAACTGGCTACCGAGATTAGTCAGAAACAAGTGTGGCGAAGTTCTATTACAGTAAGATGAAAAAAACCATGACTTACATAACTGGGATTAAAAACGTAACTGCCATGTAAACTTTGGTCTTTATCGCTCCGTTGCGTAACATCCGTTACCAAACTCATACTTCGAATACAAGCATAACAACTTTGACATAATTTGCAACATATTTTTTCGCTTTTTAAATGCCAGAATTTATGGATACTATGCCCATCATCCAGTACAGACACTTGCGAAAAAAACTTCTATCTAGTCAAAGAGATAAAGATATTATTGATTAGTATGATTACTAAGAAACTGAAATTCTTGTAATCAATACCCTAAGCTTGCCAAAAATAAGGCGCTACTTATTCATTAATAAGTAGCGCCAAACAAAGTGACGAAGGACTATTCAGTACCTGTAAAAACCAGCAAATCGACTTAGACGTTAGCTTTTAAATCAAGACGTGCTTGGTGCAATAACGGCTCAGTATAGCCACTAGGTTGCTCACGACCTTTAAAGACCAAATCACAGGCTGCCTTGAAAGCATAAGAGTTATCAAAGTCATTTGCCATCGGTTGATAGTCACTATCGCCCGCGTTTTGCTCATCAACCACTTTTGCCATGCGTTTCATGGTATCCATCACTTGCTGTTCGCTAACCACATCATGGTGCAGCCAGTTGGCAATGTGCTGGCTTGAAATACGCAACGTTGCACGATCTTCCATGAGCCCAACATCATTGATATCAGGTACCTTAGAGCAACCCACCCCTTGGTTTACCCAACGTACCACATAACCTAAGATGCCCTGAGCATTGTTCTCAAGCTCTTGCTGCTTTTGTTCTTCTGTCCAATTGGTGTCTTTTGCCAATGGAATGGTCAAAATATCATCCAAGCTGGCACGTTTGCGTGACTTTAGGCTGTCTTGTACGTCAGCGACGCTCACTTGATGATAGTGCATGCTGTGCAAGGTTGCCCCTGTTGGTGATGGGACCCATGCAGTCGTAGCACCAGACTTGGGATGCGCCGCCTTAGTATCCATCATCTCTTTCATTTCATCAGGTTTGGCCCACATGCCTTTACCAATCTGTGCACGACCTTGTAGTCCGGTCTCTAGACCGATATCAACGTTCCACTGCTCGTAAGCGGGCTGCCATGCTTGTGACTTCATTTCACCTTTTGGCACGAATGGGCCGGCATTCATGCTGGTATGCATCTCATCCCCAGTACGGTCTAAGAAGCCTGTGTTAATAAAGATAACGCGCTCTTTGGCTTGGCGAATGGCTTCTTTTAGATTGACCGTCATGCGGCGCTCTTCATCCATGATGCCAATTTTGAGGGTGTTGCGTTCTAAGCCTAATAAGTCTTCTGAGGCATCAAACAAGTCATTGGCCATTTTGACTTCTTCAGGGCCGTGCATTTTTGGCTTAACGATATACATCGAGCCTTTACGCGAGTTTGACAGCTCATTTTTGCCTTTTAGATCATTGAGTGACAATAACGGCGTAATCAAACCGTCCATCAGCCCTTCGAAAATCTCTTCTTGACCATCGCCCAAATCGACTAAGATTGCAGGGTTTTGCATCAAATGGCCCACATTACGGATGAGCAATAGCGAGCGACCTGGCAACGTCAGCTTGCCACCTTCTGGCGTATTGTACTCACGGTCTGGGTTTTGTTTGCGAGTGCGCGTCTTGCCACCTTTTTCAAAGGTTTCTTGCAAGTCGCCATTCATCAAACCGAGCCAGTTACGATAAACTTCCACTTTTTCTTCTGCATCGACGGCAGCAATGGAGTCTTCACAGTCTTGAATCGCCGTAATCGCCGACTCAAGAAGCACGTCTTTAATGTTTGCAGGATCGTCCTTACCAACGGGATGGCTGGCATCTATCTGAATCTCTGCATGCAAACCGTTGTGTTTTAACAAGATACCGGTTGGCTGTCCTGCATCGCCAACAAAACCAGCAAACTGAGCGGGGTCTTTTAGCTGAGTACTGTCATCACCTTGGACCACTACAAGCTTACCATCTTCCACTTTAAAGCCGGTCGCATCATTGTACGAGCCTGACGCTAACGCAAAGTTTTCATCTAGGAATTTTTTGGCGTAAGCCACAACCGCAGCGCCGCGAGTTGGGTTATACCCGCCTTTGGCTTCTTGACCATTTTCATCACTGATGACATCAGTACCATACAAAGCATCATACAGACTGCCCCAACGTGCGTTGGTTGCATTCAGCGCATAGCGAGCATTACGGACTGGCACGACTAACTGTGGCCCTGCGATGTGGGCAATTTCGTCATCGACATTTTCTGTGCTGACGGTAAAGTCGTCGCCTTCTGGCAACAGATACCCAATCTCTTGTAAGAATGTCTTATAAGCCGGGTAATCAATCTCGCCGTCTTTGGCAGGGTGCTCTAGGTGCCACTGATCGATCTGTGCTTGGATTTTGTCACGGGTTTCTAGCAGCGCTTTATTACGCGGCGTGAACTCTTTGATGACTTTTTCAAACCCTGACCAATAACTCTCTGAATCAACACCGACTTTTGGCAGCACTTCGTTTTCAATAAAGTCGTACAACTGCTGGTCGATGGCAAGAATGCCTTTTTGAATACGATTGGCGTTAGAAGACTGGCTCATATTGTTATCCTTATCTGTTCGTGAGGTGTGTAAAGACGAAGTTGCTACCGCAGTGATTGGACACTGTCGTTCGTAGGCTTAGGCATCTATTCCCAATTTAAATGACCTATTAAGCAAACTTACTGATTAAGTTATCATATAAGCTAACCGTGAATAGCGACTCAAGCGTTTAAACAGCCAAAACATTTATGCTCGTTCTACCTTGTCATAAAATATGCTCGGCCATACTAATTAAACGGTTTTGAAGAGACGGTAGCTAGATGACTGCTGGTTTATATCGTATCAGCAGTTGCTATAATGCTTGCCATTTACCATCAAGCGACATTTAATAGTAAGACAAAAAGCCGCTTAAGCAAAATCTCATCCTACTATCAAATAAAGAAATAAACAAGAAAACCTCATTTACTAAATAAATATTGGGGTTGTCTAATAATGATAACCTATACGCTATCAGCGTTATAGCACTTTCATACCTCTCACTAATGACACAGAGAGATCATACAGACAAACGATAAGTAATCATTAGCACAGTGACTGATACGTAAGCGTTATCTATTTAACTTTTTATGTGCGATCAAAAAGTCTTAAACACTCGACCATGACAGAAACCATATATAAAGAATCTATGAATAAAGAAACCATGAATAAAGACACTACCTATATAGGAAACGACAGTATGAGCGACAGCATTATTAGTGACAATATGAGTGATCACGGTACTGACGACAACAGTATGGCAGAAGATAGCGTCGACATCGCCCAATTGCGAACGCCTATAAAAGTAGACCTCTCCCCTGTTTATAATTTTTTGGGAGCTAGAACCACAGAGTCTTGGGTCAATGCAGCGATGGCAAATTTGCCTACTATTATCCAAGACCACGCCAACTGCGAAAAAAAAGCAGCCGGTACCGCTATGAATTTGATATTTCGTTATGAGTTTTCTTATGATTTACAGCGTAAATTGGCGCAGCTAATACGTGAGGAGATGCTCCATTATGAGCAAGTGCTGGGTATCATGAATGATCGTGGACAGGACTGGCAATACTTAAGTGCAGGCCGTTATGCCAAAGGTATGTTAAAACACAAGCGCACTTACGAGCCAGCAGCGATGGTAGATGTACTGATTATTGGGGCATTTATTGAAGCGCGTTCTTGCGAGCGGTTTGCGGCATTAGCAGAAGTTATCAACGATGAGCGCTTAGCAAAATACTATCGCTATTTATTGAAGTCAGAGAGCCGCCATTTTGAGGACTATTTAGCACTGGCGCAATCGCTGTCTGAAGACAATATTGATGAGAGAGTGGGATTTTTTAAAGCAGTAGAAGCCGAGTTGATTTCCAGTCCAGATACTAAGTTGCGCTTTCACAGCGGCACTCCTGCTTAATATCAGCTTGTTGTCCCCTTTCTTAAACGTACAAAAATCTTATACATATAAAAAAAGAGGCAAGCACTGAGCAAGTGCTTGCCCCTCCATATCTCTTCTTGAAAGAGGGGTAAAACTGGCTTCTATTGTATTGACTTTTGCAACGTAAAAAATTTGGACAATGACATATTACTTATCATTTTCCATTAACGGACTATCATACTGTTTATTATCTTTGGCAATATTATGCGGATCATGATCATCAGTTGCTCTTTCTGCAGCAGCGGGATTGGCCTTTTGTAGGGCATCGTCAGGCACGATACCATTATTGTCATCCGCGTCTCTTAGCTTGCGATCTTCATTAATAATTTGTTTGTCATCTGGTATGCTCATTTTTATTCCTTAAGATATATTCCTTGTTGATACGTCTTTTTCAAAATACCCATTTCATCTATCGGATACTGTCCTTCTCGTCAGGATTCAGCACGCGGGTCTGAGCATTATCTATATTGGCATAGCGATTCATATCATTGATCTTTTGGCTATCAGGCGACTCACTACCCACGGTTTTTTCATTAATATTATCGTCAAAGCCGTTGCCTTTTTGATCGCGGCGATCAGGCTGGCGTGCTGGATTATCGTCATCATTGACGTGTTCTGAGTCGACTATCCCTTCTTCAAAAGTATCCGTCCCTTTATTTTCAGTGATATTCTCTTCAAGCTCGTCATGATTATCAGGATGGGTGTTCACCGTCTGCGCCTCGCCCAATGTTTGATGGTTATCGGTTTCTGTGATTCGAGTTTTACTTAAGGCTGGATCTTTGGTTTCCATGGTTGGTTCCTTATAATTATTATGTGTCTCTTTTAGACAGCTAAAGCACTACTAACAGTAGCTAGTAGCTACTCATTGCCATCTTGGCTTAAATCATGAGCGTTTAAATTTGCAACGTTTTTACCACCTGCTGGCAGATTTTCTTCTTTACGCGGATCCACGTAGACTTCATCCGTCTCTTCTGAGGCTTGCTGAGGCCCATCTATATCCGGTTCGTATTTTCGGCCTTCATAACTGTTTTTTGGATTGGCCGGTTGCCCTGTAGCAGGATCTTGGATAGGGACAGCTTCCTCGTCATTGGGTTGCGTATTCTTTGGGGGGATAGGGTTTGACATAATGGACACCTCACCGTGGTGGTTAGAAAAGTCAGTTAAAAGACTGCGGCTATGACTGCTCAGACAAGCGTAGATAAAAATTACTTATCTGTACGCAAGTCGTCTTCGATAAAAGGCGTTTGCTCTGTTCCATCTAGCTGTTCAGGCGCATCTACTTTTTTGCTCTCTTCAAGGTTTTTTTCAATTTGTTGCTTATCCGCTTGTTCAGCGGCTTTTTTCACATCGGAGGTATCATTATTTGTATTACTCATGGCAAGTTCCTGTTTTTATAGTAGGTTAATTACTTATTTTTTATAGGTCTATATATTTATAGTACTGTATAACAGCTATCCATTTTCTTATAAGCTCACCTTCTAGATTCGAAAGTGGTAATCGCTGCTATAGATGTGTCATCACTACCTTTCAGTATAAGGAGCATGTTGCAAAAGCTACCAGTGTACTGCCGTATCAATATGTGAATAAATGTGAGGTTACAAGACAGTTTGTAACTTTGGGATAGCCTTTGGAATAACCAGCACAAAAAAACCAAGCACTGAGGTGTGTCAGTGCTTGGTTCTCGGCGTCTCTTAACTACGCTCCCTTCACCACACAATTAGCTATCCTTTTAACACTACATGATCTCTTTGAATAGACGAAACGGCGACTTATACGTTATTAATGACTTTTAGCAAGTATTCTTGGGCGCTGTGCGGGGTTTCGCTGTCTGCTGGCTGCAGCTGTTGCCAGACACCATTACCATCTAACGTCCATGCTTGCGTATTGTCTTTTAGATAATTGAGTAGTCCATCTTGATAAACTTGCTTAAATAACTTTTTGTCTTCAATTGGAAACGCCACTTCCACGCGGTGGAACAAGTTACGATCCATCCAGTCAGCACTACCGCAATACAAGCGCTCATCACCGTTATTATAGAAATAATAAACACGCGTGTGCTCCAAAAAACGACCAATAACAGAGCGCACGGTGATGTTTTCAGACAACCCTTTTACTTGTGGGCGCAGGCAGCACATAGAGCGTAAAATCAGCTCAATTTTAACCCCTGCTTGCGAGGCGTCATACAACTTACCGATGAGGCGACGTTCAGTTAGGGCGTTGACCTTAACAATAAGGTGGGCACGTTTTCCTGCCTTTGCATGAGCGATTTCATCATCAATAAAGCTCATCAACTTATCATGCAAGGTAAATGGCGCATGCAAGAGCTTTTTGAGATTGGCAGGCTTGCCCATCCCTGTCAGCTCTTGAAAGATATTGTGCACGTCTTCTGAAATATCAGGATCTGCGCTAAATAAGCCGTAATCCGTATAAACCTTGGCATTGGCCGCATGATAATTACCCGTCCCTAAATGCACATAGCGGCGAATCCGGTCATCCTCACGGCGTACGATTAGCATCAGCTTGGCGTGGGTTTTGTAGCCGACGATACCATAGACCACGACCGCGCCAGCTTCTTGTAAGTAGTTGGCAACTGCAATATTGGAGGCTTCATCAAAGCGGGCACGTAGCTCAATGACGGCCGTCACTTCCTTGCCATTACGGGCAGCAGCGGCAAGCGCCTTGACGATCTCTGAATTGGTGCCTGAGCGGTATAAGGTTTGCTTGATCGCTAGCACTTTTGGGTCGCTCGCAGCCTGCCACAATAGGCTAACAATAGGCGAAAACGCATGAAAAGGATGGTGCACCAGCACATCACTTTTGCGCATCGCCGCAAACATACTGGTCGCTTTATCCAGTTTATCCATCTCACGGCGAAACTCTTTTGGTATCACCTGCGTAAAAGGCTGATAACGCAGTGCTGGGATATTAAAATCAAACAGCAGACGCGTTAAATTGACAGGGCCATTGACACGGTACAACTGATTGTCGTGCAGCTCAAACTCATTGAGCAAATACTCACTGATGTGTGTTGGACAGTCGGTGGTGACCTCAAGACGTACTTTATCACCAAAACGGCGGTTTTCCAGCTCGCCCTCCAGCGCTTTGGCAATATCCTCGACATCATCGGCCAAGTCTAAATCAGCGTTACGTGTGAGTCTGAACTGATGACAACCCGTCACATTCATCCCAGGAAATAGTTCACCGATATGCTCATGAATGATGGCAGATAGCATGACGTGATGCTCTTTACCACCAGTTAACTCATCAGGCAGACGAATCACACGCGGCAAACTGCGCGGCGCTGGCACAATCGCCAAATTGATATCACGACCAAAGGCATCTTTGCCTTCTAATGTTGCAATAAAGTTTAAGCTCTTATTGACCAGACGTGGAAACGGATGGGCAGGATCAATGCTAATCGGCGTCAATACTGGGGATACTTGCTCCGTAAAATAGCGCTTCATCCAAGCAGATTGCTCAGCATTTAGCTCATCACGTTTTAGGTAACGAATGTCTTCCTTAGCAAGGGCGGGTAAGATATCTTCATTAAGAATACGATATTGCTCATTGATTGCATCGTGCGTTACTGTCGAGATCTCGTTAAGCACTTCACTAGGACGCATACCATGCGCACTGGTCGATACATCGCCAATATTGAGCTTTTGCATGATACCGGCGACACGAATCTCAAAAAACTCATCGATGTTTGATGAAAAAATAATCAAGAAAAATAAACGCTCAAGTAGCGGATGCCGAGGACTGGCGGCCTGTGCTAAGACACGTAGATGGAACTGTAATAAAGACAAGTCGCGATTGATATAACTGCTGGGTGAATAGCTGCCATCTTCTGAGCGTTGCCATGCCACCTCGGCCAGATTCTCATCGCCTCTGCTGGTTTGGGCATTGACACTCACACCCATATTATCAACATCAATGACGTTATTGACCTCACCACCATTGTCTTGTTTGTCATTCACATCCACCACGTCACTACTCCTTTTGCCTGATCGATACGCCATCATTTTTTATACTAATCGTTAAAACCGTTTTGTCCTACCTTTATTTAGCACAGCGATTGATGAAAAACATCTTACCACTACTCAACTTCCATCTCACACAAATAGTACCTTAAGCTGATTGAGGTAACGCTGCATTTTTCATACGTTTTTTGATAATACGCTGTTTATTGCGCAGGCTTCTGTCACCTTGGTTGTCTTCATAGTACTTTGGGTTAGTCAGCATAGCGATAAGCAAGGCTGATTCATCGCGATTCAGGTTGGCCGCTGACTTATCAAAGTAGTGCTGCGCCGCCGCTTCGATACCATAAATACCATTGCCAAACTCTGCCACATTGAGATAAGCGGTCAAGATACGCGTCTTATCCCACAACGTCTCAATCATTAATGTGATCACTGCTTCTTCGGCTTTACGAACGTACGAGCGATGGGAGGTCAAAAACAAATTTTTTGCCAACTGCTGCGTAATCGTTGAGCCACCCGCTGACATCTTACCTGTCTCTTCGTTTTTCTTACGGGCAGCCTCGATACCTTTAAAATCAAAGCCACTATGCTGGCTAAACGTCGAGTCTTCACTCACTATCGCGGCTTGCTTGGCAGATTTTGCAATCGCATCGTACTCTGTCCAAGTCTGAGTAACCGTACCACCTGTTAAACGATGGGTCAGCATAAACATGCTGTTGTTAATAGGCTGCGTTTTCCAAATTAACAGCAGACCTGCGACCAACACATGGAATGCGACCACTAACAACATGATTGCCAATAATAGTCGTTTAATAAATTTGCTAAAACTTGCCATGCGAGATACCCAAGTGATTGAAAAGATAATAAGATAAAGTAGGACGCTATTCGTCAAAAACGTGAAGCCAATAACGATGACGCACTAATTAAAAACAGCAGGTCATCTTACCTAATCTCACAATCGCTGTCATTATTTACCCCACTTCTTTATCATGTCATAAAGGCCAAACAATATTCACAGTTTTGATTGCACCTCTAAACGAGCACCGTGTGAAGACAAGGGAATAAACATGCACGACAACCACATAAACGATGACAATGTAGACATATTACGGGCACGAATAATTGAGGAGATCCCTCACCTTGGTACGGCGCAAAACCTTGATAAATGGTGGCTACTTGGCACGTCTGGTTGTCATTTATGTGAACTCGCTGACCAACTCATCACTCAGTTTCAAGCGGTACAGCCCATTGCTTACGAACATGTCGATATCGCTGACTTGGATGAGTCACTGATGATGACATTTGCGACCACCATTCCTGTCATTTTGACACCCACCAAACGCTTAGACTATCCGTTTTCGGTCATGGATTTACAGCAACTGCTCACTCCACAGTCTTAAGCGATTAATCACCTCTCTGCAGCGAGAAAATCATGAAGAATTTAGAAAAAGTGACAGACATTGAAGATCTACGGCGAGTGGCCGAACGTAAAGTACCGCGTATGTTTTATGATTATGTCGATTCAGGCTCATGGACTGAGACCACTTACCGTAATAATGAAAGCGATTTTGACCGTATTAAGCTGCGTCAGCGCGTATTGGTCAATATGGACAATCGCAGTCTGGCCACGCACATGCTGGGTGAGCCAGTCAAAATGCCAGTCGCCATCGCGCCAACTGGATTTACGGGTATGATGTGGGCGGATGGAGAGATTCATGCGGCAAAAGCAGCAGAAAAATTCGGTGTACCCTTTTCTTTATCGACCATGAGTATCTGCTCTATCGAGGACATCGCCGCCCATACCAGCAAGCCGTTTTGGTTTCAGCTGTATGTGATGCGCGATCAGGAATTTATGGCCAATCTGATACGCCGTGCCAAAGAGGCAAATTGCTCTGCACTTATCTTAACAGCCGACTTGCAGGTACTCGGCCAACGCCACAAAGATATTAAAAATGGGTTATCCGCGCCGCCCAAACCGACATTGACCAATATTCTCAATCTCATGACCAAGCCGCAATGGTGCCTGAACATGCTCGGTACGAAAAGACGCACGTTTGGCAATATCGTCGGTCATGCAAAAGACGTGGAGGATCTCTCATCCTTATCCGCTTGGACGGCAGAACAGTTTGATCCTGCGCTCAGCTGGGACGACGTCGCCCGTATCAAAGACATGTGGGGCGGCAAGCTGATCATCAAAGGCATCATGGAACCTGAAGATGCCATCATGGCTGCTCGGAGCGGAGCGGATGCGCTGGTGGTGTCAAACCATGGTGGGCGTCAATTAGATGGTGCGCTCTCCTCTATCTCTGCCCTCACAGACATTGTACAGGCTGTCCATGCCGAAAATAGCAATATCGAGGTGTGGCTCGACAGTGGTATTCGCTCTGGTCAAGATGTGTTAAAAGCCATCTCTTTGGGTGCCAAAGGCACGATGATCGGCCGCGCCTTTCTGTATGGGCTGGGCGCGTATGGTGAGGATGGCGTGCGCCGTGCGCTGGAGCTGATTTATAAAGAGTGTGATGTATCCATGGCGTTCTGTGGTCATACAGACATCAATAAAGTCACAGAAGATATTTTAGTAAAAGGGACTTATGAGAATCTTAAAGTTAGCCATTTTTAACACTGACACCCTTTAGACAATGGCGGCACGCTTATGGATGACGTGGTCTGGCCATACCCTGTATACTTTACTGACCAACTTTTAGTAACAGTTAGCTTTTATGACCATTCAACAATTATTAAAAACTGCGCCCGTCACCACTTTGCTACTGATCAGCTTTATTGGGCTGTTTATTCTGCAAGTGCTGACAGGTGTCGACGCCAACAACCCCTCGACTGAGGCGCTGCTCAAATGGGGCGCCAATGCCTTACCTTTTACGATGGGTGATGAGCCATGGCGATTGGTCAGCAGTGCGTTTTTGCACATCGGCCTGATGCACCTATTGTTCAATGGCTTTGCCATGTATTTTTTTGGACAAGTGGCCGAGCCCATGTTTGGCTCAGCCAAGTTTTTGGCGTTGTTTTTGTTGGCGGCAATCGGCGGCAACCTGCTTAACAATCATGTCACTTGGCAGAGTATCTTAGAGGGCACAGGACAACCAGGGCTATCAGCGGGAGCGTCTGGTGGTATCATGGGTATCGGGGCGGCATTATTGATAGCGGCGCTGTTTAAGATATCGGTCAATGGCATGGTGCTCAACCTTAAAAGCTTGGTATTTATCATGGGTATCAACCTTGTGTATGGGTTCGCGGTACCCGGTATCGATAATGCGGGTCATATCGGCGGCGCGATCACAGGACTGGTGATTGCACTGGCTTTTGCGATTGCCTACCGTCAGTGTATGGCAATCACGGTGCAAAATACGCCTGTCGCTCATCGCCCTTATCAAAATAACGACCAGAGCCATTATCAAACTGACTATCAAGCCCGCTATATCGATCAGTCCTCTAGCCTTGATACTTACTCGGCCAATCACCATTCCGAGTTTGATAACCGTACTGGCATAGATTCAAATATGAATATCCCTACGGCTCATACCAGTGTGACAGAACAAAAAACGCCTGCGACACCCTCGCTTATCTGGACACTGCTGCCATGGGTAATGATGTTATTGATCAGCATTGGCTTTGTTTGGTGGTGGCAAGATATTCATTATCAAATAGTACAAGT
Source organism: Psychrobacter namhaensis (assembly GCF_016107545.1). Classification (GTDB taxonomy): domain Bacteria; phylum Pseudomonadota; class Gammaproteobacteria; order Pseudomonadales; family Moraxellaceae; genus Psychrobacter; species Psychrobacter namhaensis. The sequence continues at coordinate 352,433 of NZ_JABASS010000002.1, read as the reverse complement.
ATTAAAAACCATTGAGTAAACCACGGTACTTATTTATCATGGCTAAATAGCTGATAAAAACAGCGTACTCACGTCACTTGTCCTACGCCATGACGCCGACCAGATTATTCTACTCAACCATGCCCACACACGAGACTCAATTATGTTTAAACTTGCAGCGCTACCTCACCTATCTACGCGCAACTTACTGGGCGCCTTCACGGCTACTGCGTTATGCAGTATGGCTAGCATGTCCAGTGCCGCCCCTTTTAAAAACCTCCCTGCTGACCAAGATGCCGTCTTGAGCGTTGGGGTAAACGTCATGGCGGTCAAATCAGCCTATGACCTAGAAGACAGTACCGAGGTGCGGGTGCTGCCAGGGGCGTTTTATGATAATAATAAGTTCTATGTCCGCGGTGCCCAAGCTGGGGCATATCTGATCAATGATGGGGCCAATCAGCTGTCCGCCTATGCCAAGCTTGCGGGTTCTGAGTTTGAGCCTGATGATGCCAATGGCGCCCTTCAAGGTCTTGATAAACGTAAATCATCAGTAGAGGCGGGTCTCAGCTATCAGCGCCGTACGGCTATCGGCGGTTTCCGTGCTCAGTTTGGGGCGGATGTGTTAGATAATAGTGGTGGTAACACTGGGCGCTTGACCTACCTTGCCAGATATAGCAAGGACAAGCTAACGGTCTATCCAAGCTTTGGCTTTGAATATCATGATGCTGACTATAACGAATACTATTATGGTGTCAGTGATCAAGAATCAGCAGAAACTGGCGTTGCCGCTTATAAATCTAACTCAAGCTTGAACCCTTATATCAATATCAGCGCCAACTATGATTTCAATGATAAATGGGCAGGATTTGCCAATCAAAGCTTAAGTTATTTGTCGAATGAGCAATATGATAGCCCGATGGTAGACTCACGTACTGAGGCGACCACGACGCTTGGTTTGCTTTATAAGTTTTAGTTGAGTTTAGATTTTTGATATAAAAAAGACCTTGCCGCGCAATGTGGTAAGGTCTTTTTCAGCTTTGAATGTAAATAAAAAGCGCACCCAGTAAACTGATAAAGTATATAGTTCTTGAAATCAGTGATTGTAACGATACTACTTTACAAGTTTTGGAGATTAAATATCAAAAATCTAAGCACTTTTCTCAGATTTTTAATCTTGACTACTCTTATCTTTATTAACTGTAAATATCATTTTATTGTAATCGTTACTACTTTCAAATTTAAAGCTTACTCTCTCAGTATCGTATTTTAAACCCTTTTCATCAAAATCTTGAGCACTTAGATTTCCCCACATGTCCTCATAACAAATAGCAAATACTTTATAGTCAAGCTCTTTACCGCTAAGTAAATAACTTCCAAAACTCTTCTGAGAAAGCGTGTTAGATATTCCTGATAAAAGAGATAGTATTACATCGTTATCAGTAGTGGACTCAATACCATACCACCTATGGACTGTAAACTTAATCTCACTATATTTAATTCCATTGACTGTAAGCTCTTTCTTATCTAGATTATTTGTATTATTATCCATATTAATAAATTTTTTAATGAAGGAAGCAAACTCTACTCTGCTCATTTTTGATAGTAGTTCATTGTTTGAAATCGATTCACGAAAAGCGTCAAATGCATCTTGAAGAATCGAGCCGTCTGATTTATCCAATAGCTTAATAAAATCTGTATTACTCATTTGATCTTTGAGATAATGTTCTGACTTATGTTTAAAATAATAGCACTTATCAGAAACGCATAAAGCTATTAAATTCGGCTTAGTATAAAAAGCACTTTCGTTTTTTTTATAGCGTACTAGTTCACTACCTTTAATATCGCTAGAGAATGAAAACAGTACAGTAGGTGAAGTACCTCCAATTGATCCAAATCTTTCAAACTTTCCAATAGTTGTTTTAAGTTCTTTAGAGTTCAACGTACTCTTAACTTCGAAAATATATTTTACAGCTTCTATAGGAACAAAAGTTAAATCCTCTTTTATATATGGAGGAAGTATTTCATCATTATATATTAGAATATCACTTTCATTTGATTGATCGCCTTTGGAGTTTTCTGTAACTCCTTTAGTAAGCTTAAACTTCTGAGGAATTACATCTCTTATTAGTAACAATATACCATTTTCATTCAATCCACCCTTTATTCCTTGATGTACAATATTCTTATTTACCTCAAACTCACCTTTGAGGTTATTTATTTTGTTATTAAATGATTTAGAGATAATACTCATACTGAAAGACCTTGAAAATAGATAATGCTGATGATTAGTCCATAATATCACTGTTGATAGTTATAATTTCTACTTACATTGTACTAATGAAAATTAACTCGCTATAACAAAGCTTTTTTAACTCTAAGTGAATTAGTACCCTGTTAGTTTAGTAATAAAAAAACAGAACTAACTTTGAAACCCGAACAAAAAAAGACCTTGCCACATGACAAGGTCTTTTTTATGCTAAGAAAGTATTAAATAACTTACTTAGGATGCACCATATCCGCAGGCGTTACCCACTCATCAAACTGCGCTTCGGTGAGTAGCTCTAGCTCAACCGCAACTTGCTTCAAGGTTTTGTTTTCTTTATAAGCCGTCTTAGCGATTTTAGCAGCGTTTTCATAACCAACATGGCGGTTTAATGCCGTGACTAGCATCAATGAGTTATGCAAGAAGTCATCGATTTTATCTTTTACTGGCTCGATACCCACCGCACAGTTTTCGTTAAAGCTGTTGCATGCATCGCCAAGCAGCTTGATAGACTGCAATAAGTTAAATGCGATTACTGGCTTATAAACGTTTAGCTCAAAGTTACCTGACGCGCCAGCCATGCTGATAGTCACGTCATTACCCATGACTTGAGCGACAACCATCGTCATAGCTTCTGACTGAGTTGGGTTTACTTTACCCGGCATGATAGAAGAGCCTGGCTCATTTTCTGGAATCGTCAACTCGCCCAGACCACAACGCGGACCTGATGCCAACCAGCGTACGTCGTTAGCGATTTTATTTAAGCTACCTGCTAATGTCTTTAGTGCGCCTGAGGCAAATACTTCAGCATCACGAGCGGCAAGTGCTTCAAATTTATTTGGTGACGTCACAAACGGCAAGCCAGTCAATGTTGCTAATTGCTCAGCAGCTTTTACCGCATAGTCAGGATGGGCATTTAGACCAGTACCAACCGCTGTACCGCCTAGTGGCAACTCATATAGACCTTGTAGTGCATTGTCAATACGAGTCAATGAGTGGTCCAGTTGGCTGACATAGCCGCTGAACTCTTGGCCTAATGTCAAAGGCGTGGCGTCTTGCAAATGCGTACGACCGATTTTTACGATGCTATCGAATTCTTTGGCTTTTTTGTCCAACGTATCACGTAGTGCGGTAACCGCAGGAATCAACAAGCTGTTGATCTGACGAGCCGCAGCCACACGAATCGCCGTTGGGAAGCTGTCATTGGTAGATTGCGCGTGGTTTACATGGTCATTTGGGTGAATTGGCGTGTAGCTGCCACGCTCAGAACCAGCGATTTCGTTGGCACGGTTGGCAAGTACTTCATTCATATTCATGTTTGACTGTGTACCAGAGCCCGTCTGCCATACGACGAGGGGAAACTGATCCGTTAGACCACCGTTGATGATTTCGTCAGCAGCCTGTACGATTAAGTCACGCTTGTCCCCTTCGATACGCTCAAGACTGGCGTTGGTAATCGCAGCAGCCTTTTTAACCATTGCCATCGCTTCGATCATCGGACGCGGCAATGTCTCGCCACCGATTTTGAAGTTTTCTCGGCTACGCTGAGTTTGCGCACCCCAATAAGCATCAGCTGGGACTTCCACGTTGCCCATGGTATCTTTTTCCGTACGAGTTGCCTGATTCTGTGTCGACATAACTACCCTCTTTGATGATTTGATGTATGGCTGAGCCGTAAAAAGTGCAACATCTGCTGCACATAAAGAAGAATACGATGTAAAGTGGCGTTATGATAGCATGACTAGGCCGTGTTGAATATTCACAAATAAGCTTTGCTAGCGTCTAAAAGCACCAGCCCTCATCAACTTAATACATGATCGGATAGTGTCTCTATGCATCCTGAACCAAACAATCCTGAGTTACCTGAATTCAAGGCGTCTAAAGCCAATAACCCACCCAGACGTCTGTTTACGCGTCAGCGTCGTCAGTTAAGTGATGGTGAGCGTAGACAATATGCTCAGTCCGCAAGCTTGCATTTAACCAAATTACAGCAGCGGTTGCCAATCAATGCGCGTATTGGTCTATATTATGATGGTTTTGGCGAGCTGCCCACTCAGCCACTACTGGATTGGTGCAAGCGCTTAGGCTATTCCCCTTATTTGCCTGTGGTGGGTTCTTTGGGTAATGACGATAAACGATTGCGCTTTGTGCCCATTTATCATACTACACTCGTCAACGTACCAACTCGCATTCACCGCTTGGGCATGAAGCAAAACCATCATCGCAGGCTACTTTGGGCACGCGAGTTAGATGTCATTATCTGTCCGCTAGTGGCAGTAGATTTAAACGGCAATCGCATGGGCATGGGTGGCGGTTTTTATGACACCACGCTTGGTAAAATCTATCAGTCAGGGGCTAAAAAACCCCTTAAAATTGGCTGGTGTTATGACTTTCAAGTGGTTGACACCTTGCAACGGCAACCTTGGGATGTGCCGTTAGACGCCCTCATTACCCCAAATGGGATAAGGTGGTTTTGATGAAGGATAATAAAAAGTCTGAAAAAGACGCTAGCGCTGCTGATTCCAGTGCGGACAGAGTGGATGAATATTTGCAAACGTTAGGTAATGAAGATGCTAGAGAGCAACGTTACTACAGTCAAGAGCAACCATTTAGCTCTGAGGAGATGACAAGGCTCATCAATGAAGAACGCTTAAATGAGTTACTCGCGCAAAGTGATGACTTTTTGAGTAGTTTAAATGATGAGATAAATGATTTTGATGATGAATATTAAGAAATACATCGATTAAGCAATGAATAAAAGTTAAAAAAGCGAGTGTAGTTACTATTTATGATAGTTGCTATACCCGCCTTTTATATCAAACCCAACCATTCAAGTCATTTGCTAAAGTACCATCGCCGCAATCCAGCCAAACACCAGTAGCGGAATGTTGTAGTGCAAAAATGTCGGCACCACACTGTCTTTGATATGGTCATGCTGACCGTCGATATTTAGACCAGAAGTTGGCCCAAGGGTCGAGTCTGACGCAGGTGATCCTGCATCACCGAGCGCGCCAGCTGTGCCAATAATTGCAACCGTCGCGAGTGGTGAAAACCCTAGAGAGATACACAGCGGCACATAAATCGCGGCCAAAATAGGAATGGTCGAAAACGAAGAGCCAATACCCATGGTCACAATCAAACCAATCAATAGCATAATAAATGCCGCCATGGCTTTGTTACCAGCGAACAGCGACGCGGCACCATCAACCAATGGCTGAATCTGCTCGGTCGCTTTCATGACTTCTGCAAAGCCCTGCGCGGTAATCATAATAAAACCAATCATCGCCATCAGCTTGATACCGTCATTAAAGACACCATCCGCATCACGCCACTTGACCACACCTGTTGCCATAAAAACACCAAAACCAAACATCGAGCCCAGTAGTAGCGAGTCCGTGTAAAGCTGGACAACAAAAGCGGTGACAATAGCAGCTAGTGCCACCAGCGTTTTAAGCTTGCTTTGCGACTGAGCACCAGCGGCCGTTTTACTAAGCGCATCACCCTCTACCACTGCGTCGCGTGCTTCTTTGTCTATCGCCACTTGCTGATACTCTCGTGGCTTACGATAACTAATAAATACCGCTATCAATAAACCAATCAGCATACCCAATGCAGGAATGGCCATGGCTGTCACCACAGAAATATTGGCAACATCAATACCCGCTTCACCCACGTTTTTGAGCATGATTTGGTTGAGATAAATATCACCGAAGCCGTACGGAATAAACATATAGGTGGTGACCAGCCCGAAAGTAATCAAACAAGCAATCAGACGTCTATCAATTTGCATCCGATTAAACGCCAACAACAATGGCGGCACAAGCAGCGGGATAAACGCAATGTGAATAGGAATTAAATTTTGACTAAAGCAGCTCATGGTGATTAAGCCGGCAAATAGCATGTACTTAATCATGCCACTCGTGCCAGCGGCGTCAATGCGCTTGATGACCGCCCCTGCCAAAGACTGCGGCAAACCCGAATGCGCAATCGCAACCGCAAAGGCGCCAAGTAACGCATATGAGAGCGCGATTTGCGCACCATTACGAATACCTTCTTGAAAGGCCTCTAAGGTATCTGTGATACCAAGACCCGCCAGCAGGCCGCCCGCCAGCGCCCCAATTAGTAAACTGAGCACCACGTGCACTCGCGAAAGTGACAGCCCCAGCATGATGATGACTGCCAGCAGTACTGCATTGATTGCCATGTGTTGTCCTTTGTTCGGTCTGATCGCTCTGTTTGGTCTGATTGCGACCTATGAATAACTTAAAACCTGTGAATACGGCCTTAGCGTCTCAAACGACCTCTATGGTCGTTATAAAGTAAAAGTGAGACGCTAATATTGGCGCGCGTCAGTTTACCTTATTTTGCCTATAAAACCTATGTATAGAACCTAATAGGCATTAGCTGCATGCTATAGCCAGTTACAAATAAAATCGTTACGTTAATCGCTATAGGCGACTGGGATAAATTTTTCGTAGCCTCTGTGACAGCAGAAAGCAAGGAAAATTTATACCAGTCGAGAGTATCGATTTTATGATGGACGTGCGGTAACGCATTCAACTTATTACGTTCTTTATTTTAATATTTAGACATGTACAACAATTTCACGAATATAAGCAGGTGACTTGACCAATAAGCCTTGCAATTTTATCTGTGAGCACCATTTATCTAAACATGAACCACGAACTTGACTTTACAAGTCTGGTGAACGAGGAAGAATATATGAGTGAACATAAAATTGCCCAAGACAATATCGACATCGATATCGACGTTTCATCTACTGCCGCAGAAGACAGCACGCTAGAAAGCTCGTCTGATAACGAGTTAGATGCCGCCTCGAATACTGTTACAGACAATGATAATCATGACAGTACGGTCAAAAACGATGGTACTGAAGACTATTTACCATTACTGGCACTGCGAGACGTTGTCGTTTATCCACACATGCAAATTGCCCTATTTGTGGGACGTGCGCCATCGGTGAAAGCCGTCGAGTTGGCCCAAGCCGAGTACGGCAACAAGGTACTGGTCGTGGCGCAAAAAGACTCGCTAACGGAAGACATCGATCAAGACAACTTATATCAATATGGTACGGTGTGCCGCATCGTCAGTACCATGCCGCATGATAGCGATGAGAGCTGCATCAAAGTATTGATCGAAGGTCAGTACCGTGCACGCGTCGATAGTATTGAAAATCACGACGATTTGTTAATGGCGAGCTTTGAGCGGGCTGATCTTGATGTCAGCATGGATGAAAGCCAACAGAAAAACACCATACAAGCTTTGACCACGTTGTTTGAAAGCTATGCAGATGCGCGTCTGCGTAATGCGCGTGAGTTGACGCGCGTGGCGAAGCGTATTGACGACTTACTTGAGCTGGTCTATTTCATCTCAACCCGTGTCTCGATGGATCTTAACGTAAAGCAGTCTTTCTTAGAACAAGACGATATCAAAACGCATATCAACACCTTGACTGAGTACTTGGTTAAGCAAAGTGCTGAACAAAACATCGAACAAGATATCCAAGATGCCGTGCGTCAGCAAATGGAAGACAATCAGCGCGAATACTTCTTAAATGAGAAGATGAAAGCCATCAAAAATGAGCTGTCAGATATGAATGACGGCGCGTTCGATGGTGAAGATGATGTGGCCGAGCTAGAACAGCGTCTAGAAGAAGCGGACTTGCCAGAGGATGTACGCAAAAAAGCCGAGCAAGAGTTTAAAAAACTCAAAATGATGCCGCCTGCTTCGAGTGAATCCTCAGTGGTACGCAACTATATCGAATGGATTTTGGATACGCCGTGGAATGCGACGACCAAAGTATCTATCAATCTAGACAAAGCCAAAACCGTCTTAGATGAAGACCATTACGGCTTGCAAGATGTGAAAGATCGTATCTTAGAGTATCTCGCCGTTCAGTCACGCGTGAAAAAACTGCGTGGTCCGATTCTTTGTCTCGTCGGGCCGCCAGGGGTGGGTAAAACCTCACTGGGTGAATCGATCGCTCGTGCAACAGGCCGTAAGTTTGTGCGTATGGCATTGGGCGGCGTACGTGATGAAGCAGAGATTCGTGGTCATCGCCGTACTTATATCGGTGCCATGCCAGGTAAAATCGTGCAATCACTGGCAAAAGCTGAAGTCAAAAACCCGCTGTTCTTGTTGGATGAAATCGATAAGATGGCGCAAGACTTCCGCGGTGACCCAGCGTCAGCGTTGCTTGAAGTATTAGATCCATCACAGAACGATACCTTTAATGACCATTATTTAGATATGGACCTAGACTTATCACAAGTGATGTTTATCTGTACGGCCAACAGCATGGATATCCCGCCTGCGCTGCTTGACCGTATGGAAGTCATCCGCTTGCCGGGTTATACCGAAGAAGAAAAAGTCAATATCGCGCAGAAATACTTAGTGCCAAAAGCGATTAAGCAAAATGGTCTCAAAGAAGGCGAAATTGAGATCGTTGAAGCGGCATTGCATAGCATCGTACGTAGCTATACGCGTGAAGCTGGCGTTCGTAACCTTGAGCGTGAAGTGAATAAAATCTGCCGCAAAGTGGTACGCGGTTCGGTTGAGACGCATGGTGCTCGCGCTCCGAAAAAAGCAGAACGCGAACTGGTCGTGGTCGATGACAAAAACATCGATGACTATCTAGGGGTGCATCAGTATGACTACGGTCTGGCGGAAGAAGAGCCTGAGATTGGTCGTATTACGGGGCTTGCATGGACACAAGTCGGTGGTGAGCTCTTAACCATCGAAGCAGTTGCGATGAAAGGCAAAGGTGAGCTTAGCTTTACGGGCTCACTCGGTGATGTGATGAAAGAGTCTATTCGCGCTGCCATGAGTGTGGTGCGTGCCCGCGGTGACAGCCTAGGCATTGACTATGAAACGGTCAAAACAACTGACGTCCACGTGCACATGCCAGAAGGTGCAACACCAAAAGATGGTCCATCTGCCGGTGGCGCTCTGACAACCGCACTGGTCTCTGCCTTGACGGGTATCGCCATTCGTCCAGACATTGCCATGACAGGTGAGATCACCTTACGCGGTAAAATCCTGCGCATCGGCGGTCTCAAAGAGAAGTTACTCGCGGCCCATCGCGGTGGTATCAAACACGTCTTGATTCCAGCATCTAATGAGCGTGACTTGGCTGATATCCCTGACAATGTCAAAGCAGGTTTGACCATTCAACCAGTGGCGACGATTGATGAGATATTAAAAGTGGCTTTGGTCAGTATGCCAATTCCACTTAAGCCAGCCAAAGTAACCGTTGATAAAACCTCTGGCAAAGCGCTACACAACTAATTGATGAGTCATTAGTTAAGTCTTAAAAGTAAAAATCCGCTCACTGTTATGGTGGGCGGATTTTTTTTGGCAATAATAAAAAACAATGTCCTTAAAATATTATGATATATTTCAAACAAATGTCCATTAAGTAGGAATATATAATGTTAAACCGTTTAAGGGCGTCTCTAGTTGTAATAAGCACATTACTACCAATCGCTTTATTGGGTTGTCAGTCCAATAGTGTTAATAATTCAGCACAAACCGGTACCGTCATTGACAATAAAAACTGGTCAGCCGCTACCCTAAAGCCTAGGCTGTTTCAGAACATCACAAGCTATAACTGGCAATTGACCCACGTCAGTAACGATAAAGACAAGCTCATACGCGCCAACCTTCAGCCACCCCTAACGATGGACGTTCGCCCAGACCTATTAACCTTTGATGATGGCTGTTACCGATACCTTGTGTCCTTTGATATGTGGCTGCCTCTACCTTACCCTTATACACAGGCATCAATACAAGATATGGCCAAATCACCAGTCACGGCTGCTGACTGCACTGCGATATATCAAGCAACCACCCAAGACTGGCGCGGTAATAAAATCATCCCTAGCGATACAGCACATCTGTTAAACACGATTTTTAAGCCCTATGCAGGAACAGATTTTACATTTGACCCCGCGCGGCCTCAGTCAGTACGTGCTACCAAAACCGTAGAAAAACAGCTGGCTTTGAAGACGGATAAGGGCAAAACCCTTGTCTTTACGGGCACACCAAAACCTAAACACTTGGGAGCTGGCATACCACTCACCAATGAATTATTAGAGAGCTATCGCTGGCAGCTGGTACAAGTGACGAACAAAGCAGGCGCAGTCATGAGCGAATTTACGCAAACAGAAAAGCCTATTATACTTTCCTATGGTTTGAATAACTATAGTGGCGATGAAAGTGACAAACAAAATGGCTTTGAGTCAGGTATATATGGTCAAAGCTTTGGTGTGTCTGTGGGCTGCAACGGCGTTGGTGGGCCTTATGCCCTCTCTGTCAATCAAAGTTTACTTACTGGCAGCTCTCCTTCCACCATGATGAGCTGTGGCGATGCTCTTGATGATATCGAATCACGGCTTCGACGTATGATGACCCATAGCACGAGTCAACTGATCTTAACGCACGCAGATAATGCACCAACTAGTGCTACTGAGCAATCAGAGCCAAGCTACTTATTGACTCAACAGCTAGATTCTGGCGAGACACTCATTTGGAAAAATACCTCTAAATAATGGATAGATCATTAAGAAAAATAAAAAGGATTCTATAATGAAAAAAGTAATACTTGCCAGCGTAATGTTTTGTAGTACATTGCTTGCACTATCAGGTTGCCAATCGATGAGTAACACATCATTATCTATGTCAGACAGTATTGCACAAACCGATACAGTCGAGATTCCAGAGAATAAAGTGATGCAATGGAGCAGTGGCTACAACTGGCAACTGTCAGAGGTAACGCGATATGACGGTCAGCCCATCACTATCCACGGTACAGATCCTATCCGTTTGGCTATTGACCCAGGTAGCCTGCATTTTTATCAAGGTTGCAATCACGATAAAATCGATCTATTTACTGGCGCGCCTCCATACAGTTATGCCAGCTATATTGTACAGTTACCAGCGACCTGCACGACAAGTAGGCCTGATGACCACAATATCCGCACGCTGTTTCAGGACTACGGCACGTATCTTTTTGGGATTAAGTTGCTACCTACAGTACCATCAACCTCACAAGGTAATACGTTTGCTGCGCCAAAGCGCCTTGCACTTATCATGGAAAACGGCAATCAACTTGTCTTTACAGGGATGGCAAAAACGCTACCTGCACCTACGAGTTTACCGATAAATGCTGAACTATTAAAGCGCTATGACTGGCATTTGGTCAGTGCTGTCGATAATCATTACGATGACAAAGGGCAGCTTGTTTCTAGAAAACCTATAGGTAATTTCTATCATTCTGACTGGCCTATTTCTGTTACCTTTAGAGACGATTCTGACCAAACATACGTATCATTTAATTCTGGCTGTAACGGCTCTGGTGCCCCTTATTTTCTACTGGACGATAATACGCTAAAAATTGGCATGATTATCAGCACGATGATGGGCTGCGGTGAGACGGGCAATCGCATTGAAACTGCTCTTTTTAATCTAATGCGTGATAGCAGTAGCCAGCTTAGCTTAAGTCTGCAATCCTCAGAGGAAATGTCAACATCATCAAAAAACCAAACAGACATGCCTAGCTATAATTTATTGCAAACGATGGAATCAGGTGAAACCTTAGTCTGGCAAAACCAAGAACTACCAAAGAGAGTTTACGATACTAAATAAAAATGGTGGTCGTAATATGAGTAGGTGATGCTGATACCTCTTTTCTAAAACAATTTTCAAACCCATACGTTACTTACATTTATTAACCGACTGTTGCGCATTTGATGAATAACTATAGCGAGCGCTTGGCTATACTAATCCGTGACAATAAGGAATGTTCGAACATTTTAAATAAAATTATAGCTAAATATATTCGTCATAATGATTAACGATAAATGGAGATAACAATGAATAAGACAATGCTTGCAAGTGCCTTACTATGTGGTTCAGCCTTAGCGATGACTGGTTGCCAAACAGTGGCAGATCAAATGCAAACTGGCAATCCTTTGAGCCAGCCTGTTTTAAAGTCAACGATCAAAGCAGTTGATGGTAATAAAAATGAAGTTGGTCAAGTATTTTTACGCCCAGTTGATGGCGGTGTCCAAGTGTACGGCAAACTTATGAACTTACAACCGGGCAAAACAGTTGCCCTACACATTCATGAAACGGGTAGCTGTGCCAATATGGGCAAAGCGGCAGGTGGCCACTTTAACCCAGATAACAACCCACACGCCCATCCAGATGATATGAATGGGCACGCTGGCGACTTGCCAAACTTAACTGCCAATGAAGATGGCGTTGCTACGATTAATTATGTGAATAAAAAAGTCTCTGCCGCTGAAGTAGGCAAATACAGCGTCAATCGCTTGGCATTTATCGTCCACGCTAACGCTGACGACTATCAGAGCCAGCCATCTGGTAATGCTGGTGAACGCATCGCTTGTGGTATCATCGAAAAAACCTAATTCTCATAATGGTTTAAGATATAGTGGCTTAATATTAAGCACAGTGATTTAAGATTAAGCAAAATTTGTATATTTACTTACTACTTTAATCAGAAAAAACCTCTTAGTATCCTAAGAGGTTTTTTTGTGGCTCAAACAATAACAATATGGCAGGCTATACATTCGATATGAAGCCGAAAGACAAAGGAGAATTACTCCTCTACCCATTCACCTTTACGCCAATACACACCCCAACGGGTGGCCTTGCCGTTTTTCTCAGAGCCAATATACTGCTCTTTTTTCTTACGCGACCAGCGCAGTATCGTTGGATTCCCCTCCGGATCTTCATCTGGGCCTTCAAACAGATACTGGAACTTATCTTCCATCTTATCTTTAATTTCTCTCAGCTCAGCAAGCTTTGGCGCACGTGTTTCTCTGACTTTTGGAAACTTAGATGCCGCTAAAAACATACCAGCCGCCCCTTCCCGCAAAATGAAGTAATCATCATGCTTGGTCGACTTTAGCTCCGGCATATGAATGGGATCCATACGCGGCGGCGCAGCTTCGCCTGTTTTGAGGACTTTACGAGTGTTATCACACTTCTGACAAGCAAAATAAGGACCAAAACGTCCCGTCTTTAGCTCCATCTGCCCATCACATTTGTTACAGTCGATGGTCGGTGCGTCTGAGCCAGGCACTTCGAACTTGCCTTCTTCTAAGATATAACCGTCGCAATCAGGGTTGTTACCACAGACGTGCAACTTGAGACCACCATCGACGATATAGCCATTCATCGCTGTTCCACATTTCGGACAGCGCTTTTTCTCCATCAAGTCTTTGACTTCGGCAGTCTCATCGGCCGCGTCGCCTTCATCAAGATTGGCAAAAGCCTCGACTGGCATCAAATTCTTGGTGCCTTTACAGCGCTCTTTTGGCGGAAGGTTGTAGCCCGTACACCCTAAAAACACTCCCGTTGACCCAGTGCGCAGCTGCATAGGACGGTCACAAATATCACAATGGACATCTGGCACATCGGTTGGATCATTCGGACGCATGCCGTCTTTTTCTTTGGCGTGCTCAAGGGTGGTTTTGAACTCACCATAGAAGCTATCAAGCACATCTTTCCAGTCTTTATCACCTTCTGCCACGTGATCGAGCTTGTCCTCTAATGCCGCCGTAAAGGTATAATCCATCAAGTCTGGGAAGCTGGTCGTCAGTCTATCGGTAACGATATCACCCATTTTTTCGGCAAATAGGCGCTTATTTTCAAGCTTCACATAACCGCGATCTTGAATGGTCGAGATGATAGAAGCATAGGTCGATGGACGGCCAATGCCTTTTTTCTCAAGCTCTTTTACCAAGCTTGCCTCAGTGTATCGCGGTGGCGGCTTGGTAAAGTGCTGACTCGGATCGAGCTTATCTAACGTTAATTTATCGCCTTTTTTGACATCAGGTAATAAGGTATCGTCGGTCTTGGCTGGTGGCATGACTCTTGTATAGCCATCAAATACCATGGTACGACCGCGCGCTTTTAGCTCAACATCGTCTGCACCCACAAATAAATTCACTGATAGATATTTTGCAGGTAGCATCTGACAGGCAACAAACTGACGCCATATCAGCTCATACAAACGTATGGCGTCACGCTCAACCCCTTTAAGCTGGGTTGACTTCATATTGACATTAGAGGGACGAATGGCTTCATGCGCCTCTTGTGCGCCTTGTTTATTGCCATAAAAGTTAGGCTTTTCTGGCACATACTTAGCGCCATAGCTATCTTCGATATGACCACGCACGGCCGCTAACGCATCTCCAGACAAAAAAGTCGAGTCGGTACGCATGTAGGTGATGTGACCCGCTTCGTATAGACGCTGAGCCAAAATCATGGTCTTTTTAACAGAAAAACCCAATCGTGTACTGGCGGCTTGCTGTAAAGTCGAGGTGATAAACGGCGCGCTTGGCCGTGACTGCGTTGGTTTTTCTTCGCGTTCTTTGACGATAAAGTCGCTTGCTTTAAGCACTGCTAATACTTTATCGGTCTGCTCTTTATTAACGAGCTTGAGCGTTTTACCACCTTGCTTGGTCGCCTCCAAACGAATACCGATTTGCTCAGCGTCTTTGGTGTTTTTGGCTTTGCTATCAGCGATATGGGTATCGGCATGAATCTGCCAATACTCTTCTGGAATAAAGGCGCGAATCTCATGCTCACGCTCAACCACCAAACGCATGGCAACCGACTGTACACGGCCTGCCGACAGACCGCGAGCAATCTTTTGCCATAAGAGTGGTGATACCATAAAACCGACCACTCGATCTAAAAAGCGCCTTGCTTGCTGCGCGTTGACGCGGTCGATATCGAGCTTTGATGGCTGCTTAAAGGCATTTTGAATCGCCGATTTGGTAATCTCATTGAAGACCACACGTTGATACTTGCTGTCAGAGCCACCAATGACTTCTTTTAGATGCCAAGCAATCGCTTCCCCTTCTCTGTCCATATCCGTTGCGAGATATATCTTGTCAGCGTCTTTGGCTAAGGCTTTGAGCTCTTTGATGACTTTGGTTTTGTTTGGCAGTACTTCATAGACGGCCGCCCAATCATGCTCTGGGTCTATCCCCATGCGCCGCACCAATGCTTGCTGTGCTTTTTCTTCTTTGCTCAGACTGTCATCTTTTTTAGCAGCGGCTGTTTTTTTAGCGCTTTTACTGGCATTGACCGGCAAATCACGGACATGACCGATACTGGAACGTACGATAAAGTCATCACCAAGGTATTTGTTGATCGTTTTTGCCTTGGCTGGTGATTCTACAATCACCAAAGACTTACCCTTTGGGCTGTCAGCAGCCGCGGCTGGACTTTTTTTGGTTGTGGTTTTTGCCATATGTGACGACACCATAATATAAGTAGATTAAAAGTAAGGATAAATTCAGCAGCATGGCAATTTATAATCGTTAGTTATAACAGCTCAGCGAATTATTGTAATAATAGTGACTCATAAAAACGGTTAAAAAACAAACAATAACCATAAGTTAAAGAGTGAGTTATAAAGACGTTACACTGCTAAGCGTTAAACTGTCAACTGTAAATGACTGGGCGTTTGCCAAAAGTGCTTGCATATTGCTTATTATTGGAGATTAAAAACACTTTATTACTCCGCAGTCTTTTTCTGCATCTGTAGCGCCCAATTTTCAAGGTTTTGCTTCAGCACCAACAAGTCTGTTTCAATCAATTTTTGCTGATAAGCGGGGTTGGTTGAGGGCCGCACGTAGGCAATATCTTCCCAATAAATAATGATGCTATTTGCCTTAGTCAATAAGCCCTTGACGAACGGCTCAACACTGACTGGTAAGTCCAGCGGTGTTTTGTCCAGACTAAAATTGGTCTTCTTGAGTACCGTATTGGTATGGCCTTGAGTCGAACGAATGGCACTTGGAATATTGAGCCTGACATCCTCTTTAGTGGTATCAACAAAACTGCTGTCTGGTCGCCATTGTCCATCGATTACTTGATAACGTGTGTGCGGCAACTGCGTATTTTCTAGAACCAAACAATATTGCCCCATCATGCCGCGACCATACTCATTGTCCCGGCCCTTTATCCAGTCAGGGCACGCAACGAGCTTTGGATTTAGCTGTAGTCGACGCGCGGTCATACGCAGCTTATCCAAACGCTGATCGATACCGTTAGGTTTGAGCGCCATCATACTCCCTAATACGAATAGTACAATGACAACGCCAATCAATATTCCCATGATAGTCTGACCTTTTGACTAAATTAAAGTAACGCTAACCACACAACTGCCATTATTTAACCATCTGTCTATAAGAGAAGTCGCTAGTATATAGGGACTTATAATGAGCATGAACCATTAAAAATCAAGCACAGTGCCTGTCTAATCCTCAAAACATCCCTCACTCAGCCCACACCAACGCTGCTATTTATAACGATATATCAAACACTTAGCGCCACTAAATACCAACATAATAACAAGATATAAAAAATTGTCAGTATAAAAAAGTGCTATGATAAACCATAATTTTAAACGCGCGCAGGTTTATTATGAATTATCTTATTGAGCTGAACTCATCAATCGCTGATTTTTCTAGTAAATTGGCCAATAAATCCGTCAGCCTATCTGGTATGACCATACCCTTAATAAGCGCCGCATTGCTGACCTTATCAGGCTGTGCCACGACCCAAAGCCTAACCCCTGAGCAGTGTCAGGACAGCAACTGGCAAGAAGTCGGCTATGCGGACGGCCTACAGGGGCGCTCAGGAGCTTACTTTGGACACTATGCCGATCGCTGTGCGCGTGTCGGCGGCGTCATGCCCAACCGCATACAATGGGAGCAAGGTCGCCTGCAGGGCCTCAAAAAATACTGTACCGAACTCAATGCTTATAAGCTCGGACGTGAAGGATATGATTGGCAGCCTGTTTGCCCACTCGAGGGGATCGAAAAGCTAGAAGAGGCTTACGCTCAAGGACGCTACTATTATATCCGCCAGCGCGATCTCGATTATTTACGTTCACCCTACCCATTTGGCTATGGGCCTGGGCGTTTTGGTTACGGCTACCATCCATTTGGCTTCGGCTGGTAAATGCTAGACTCTAGACATAGATGCACTGGGATTATCGACTGTCTCTAAAAACCAGAAACACCTTAAAAACTAAGGAAACCTCGCAAGGTTACCCAAACGAGGTTGAAGGAGAAATTTATTATTTTAATGGTTCTTCTTATTGTTTTATTGATTTTTCTCTTAATCAGTTTACTGATTTTGTTGGGCAGCTTACTGATATAGAAGGTCTGACTGTCACTATTAGACCGTTGCTATAAAACCGTTGTCATGTAGTTGCCTACACGGCTTACTGATGATAGCTACTCGTTGACAAAGGCTACTTTGGTAAGTCCAGCTTGGCTGGTGGCTGCCAACACCTGAGCGACGGTATCGTATTTACTCTCTTTGTCAGCTCGCAGTTGTACAGAGGGGTCTTTACCAGCCACACTTTGTTCCTGTAGCCGTGCTTCTAGCTCCTCCATACTAATCGGATCGCTGTCCCAAAATATTCCTGCGTCTTTATCAATACTAATTTGAATGGCTTCTGGTGGGGTCTCATTCACCGCCGCACTGGTCTTCGGCAAGTCTAATGGCACCGTCGGATTTAGTACGGTCGCAGTCAGTAGAAATATAATCATCAATACCAGCATGATATCGATAAGCGGAATGAGGTTCATCTCATTCATACTTTGTACGTCATCATCACCCAATTGAAATGCCATAGTTACTCTCAATACAATTCGTTATTCACAATACTGCTAGCTGTTTTCTCTCTTGACTGACAACCTGATCAATCGCTTCTTGCCATGACTATGACGAAGCTGAGCGACTATAATGTCCGGCTTGCTGCACACCCTCTGCCATTATATGCTGATCTTTGGCTGACTGAGCTTGAGTGGCGATGGGCGTACTGTTTGCTCGAGACTGGGGGCTAGCGGCCAATTTTGCAGAGTTTGCTAATAGATCGTGCGCTCTGTCGTTGGCGTGGTACATCACACGGCGGTTGATGCGTACCGCAAGGTTGTAAAACACCACAGCTGGAATAGCGACCGCGATACCAAGACCAGTCATAATAAGTGCCTCACCTACTGGTGCTGCCACCTGTCCCAATCCTGCCTGTCCACTCATACCAATATTGTGCAGTGCGTGAAAAATCCCCCACACCGTGCCAAACAAACCAATAAATGGCGCAATCGCTGCTGTCGTACCAAGGATAGGCAGCCCGCGCTCACTGGCAAAACGGTAGCGACCAATGTGCTTGAGCAAGGTCTGCTCAGTGACCAAACGCCGCGTAGCAGCATCCGACTCTGTTAGCTCGGCTTGTTTTGGCTGAATCTGCTGACTCAAATCGTCTGCAACATTGGCAGCCAATTTGCGGCTTTGCAACACACGAATGATGCCAGTTACCCATGAAATGACGGATAGGGCCAAAAGTACAAAGAACAGGCTTTTGGTCACCATGTCGCTGTATTGCCAATAAGCTGTAAAGTCCATGTCAGACTCCTTGAGTTGTTATTTCATTGCTGTTACTTGATTGTCTATCGCGGTGGCGTTATTTAAAGTGGCATTACTTAAAGTAATGCAGCTATGTATTACGGCACCTTATAAGCGATAGGTAAGGTGACATTGCCCACAACGGGTGCACCATTTTTTGTAAAGGGTCTAAATGTACCAGAACGGACCTGACGCTGGGCTTCTTTGTCTAACAGAGTATTGCCTGAGGATTGAGCCACACGTACGCTATCAATACCGCCCTGCTTATTCACTCTTAATACCAGCACCACCTCTAACACATCGCCTGATCGAGCTCTACGGGCAGCACGATCCGGAAAGCTAAAGTTTGGCGCAGAGGCCCAATTTGCAGCGCTCGCTGTAAAATTCACAGGCGTATTACTGGCAGCGGCAGCCGCTTGGGCTTTTGCTTGAGCAGCCGCTTGGGCCTCTTTTGCTGCTTTGGCTCGAGCAGCCGACTCGGCGGCTTCTCTTGCTGCTTTGGCATCAGCGGCGGCTTGAGCGTCACGAGCCGCTTTGGCTGCCGCTTCTTGTGCTGCTTTCGCTTGGGCTTCTTGTGCTGCCCTAGCTTGCGCTTCTTGCGCCGCTTTAGCCTGTGCCGCTATGATTTTACGTTGTTCATTCGCATCAGCTTTGGGTTCTACCAGGGTTTCTTTTGGCCGCTCTTCAGCCTTTGGTTTTTTTACTGGCACTACCGGTGTTGTTTTAGGCTTAACTTTCTCTTCTTTTACTACTGGCACGACTGGTTTTTTTGGTTGGGGTTTTACTTCTGGTACGGTCTTTGGTTTTGGCTCTGTAACCTGAGGGGCGGGTTCCTTTATAGGAGTTACCTCTTTCACCTCCACCTCAGAGGTGGCCTCTTTAGTAGGCAACGTGACCAGCTCTATCTCGATAGGCGACGGGTTCTTTTCTGACGCAATTTTTAGTTCAGGTGTTTTGATCGCCACTAGTGCTATGGCCGTCAATAAGTGCAACCCCACAGCTACAACAATAGCTGTAAGTATCAGTCTAAGTGGTGGCGCCCCTAAATCCGTTGAACTCATAACACCCTAATATTAATTAACTGAAATAGAATGGCGTAGATAATAATGCAAACGATAATTATTATCAATAATAAATTATAAAAATTTTGCTCGGTCAGTATAATAAAGCTAACGACTGCTGATACAAGTGCGCGTAGCTTTTTTGTATTGGCTCACTTTAGATACAGCAACAGCGTTAATAAAAATCATTATCATTTGTATTGATAATGAGTCTCAATTAATTTATCATAAACACCTCTTGGATGCTCATCTTATAATGTTAAAAATTCTTACGATGATAAAAACACAAGCGCCAAAAATATAAATACAAAAAAACCAAGTCATAAAAGTGGATAGTTTTTAATACTGTAACAACAAGCTCTCCATGGTGTGGACAGCTGCACCAAACCAACGCTTTTTATTTTACATGGCCACTGTTTTATTCACATCTCTCCTAATCATCTAATGTACCGAGTTATTTATGTCTACGACTTTATTTTCTAACCGCTCTACTGCCCCTCTCTTTAAACGCCCGCTCTTGACTGCAATCATGACAGCGCTTGTGGCCACCATTAGTGTGACAGGCTGTAGCTCGCCTGAGTCGAACGACTCTGAGCCAGCAGAAAGCAAGGCTGAAAACCAAACCGCTGATGCCGCCTCAAATGTTGCCAATAATGACGCCGTCTCTGCTGAGACCATCGCGGTCAATACGGTGAAAGGGGATGTTGATTTAGCAATCAATCCCTCGCCGCTAGTCGTTTATGACATGACTTTGATGCAAGATTTGGCCGCACTTGATGTGGCTGTCGATGGCGCCCCAAGCAATCTGGTGTTAGACAACTTACATGCAAAAACTCAGCCTGAACCAAAAGGCGTCGGCACCGTGTTTGAGCCAGATCTTGAAGCCCTAAACGCGATGCAGCCACAAGCTATCTTGATCGGCTCACGTATGGCAGAAAAATATGATGAGTTATCAAATATCGCGCCAACGCTAGATATGACGATTGATACAGCGAACATTTATGAATCAAGCAAGCAGCGCTTACATGATTTGGGGGCGTTATTTGGTAAAAGTGATCAAGCGGCAAAACTGCAAGGGAATATTGATACCCTTATTGACGACACTAAAACCGTGACCAAAAACAAAGGTACAGGCTTGGTCATTATGGTCAATGGCAATAAAATGTCGGCGTATGGTGATAAATCACGCTATGGCTTTATCCATTCTGTCCTGGGTGTCCCCATGGCCGATGATCAAATCAAAGACGCTCGCCACGGCCAACCCGTCTCTTTTGAGTACATACAAAAGACCAATCCAGACTGGTTATTTGTCCTCGATCGTAGTGCGGCAATTGGCGAAGATGGCGTCGGTGCCAAAGCGGTGTTAGACAATCCACTGGTCGCACAAACCAATGCTTGGAGTAAAGATCAAGTGGTATACCTTAGCCCAGACTCTTACCTAGCATTCGGTGGCTATTATCAGTGGATACAAGACTTGACCACTATTAAGAACGCGTTTGCTGGCGCTAAATAAAGACTGTCACTGTTCGAGCCCCTGCTCTGAACTTCCGTTATAAATTTCACTTTCTAAGCCAGTAGCCACTATGTCGTTATTTTCACATCGTGCTCATACCAGCGTTAAAGAGAGCTCTTCTTTGGCAACAGCCTCATCAAGTTGGCAAAAAAGAGCGAGTAACGGCCTGAGCCTTACACATCGACGTGCGGCGATACCGCCGTGGTTAATGAACACAGGTAGCCTCATTATTATGGGGCTTTTAGTGTTATTAAGTTTGTCTATTGGTGTGGCGGATTTTTCGTGGGCAGGTATGTTGCAAAGCGTTATCAGCCATAGTGCGAACTCTGATAGCTCACTCATGCTTGTCAGCCGCATGCCGCGGACCATTGCCATTATCTTGACTGGTATTGCTATGGCAGTGGCAGGCATGATCATTCAAGTGGTACTAAAAAACCGCTTCGTTGAGCCATCGATGGTCGGTGCGACCCAAAGCGCGGCACTTGGATTGTTGGTGGTCAGTTTGCTGTTTCCAGCCAGCGCACTCATTATAAAAATGGGCGTGGCCACCATCGCAGCCGTGTTTGGCATGATGTTATTTATGCTGCTGATTCACCGTATTCCACCGACTGATTTTTTGATGATCCCACTGATTGGTATTGTTTTTGGCGGTATCATTGAGGCGGTGACCACGTTTATCGCTTATCAAACCGAGTCGTTACAGATGCTTAGTGTTTGGCAATTTGGTGATTTTTCTGGGGTCTTGGCAGGGCGTTACGAGCTTTTGTGGCTGACGGGCGGACTGTGCATCCTAGCTTACATTATTGCTGACAAGCTGACCATCGTCGGTCTGGGTGATAATATCGCGCTAAACTTAGGCATTAGTAAACGACAGGTCACGTGGCTTGGGGTCGGCATGGTGGCGATGATGAGCGCTGTGGTGGTCGTGACGGTTGGTATGATCCCCTTTATTGGCTTGGTCGTTCCTAATATTGTTAGCCGCGTGATGGGGGATAAATTACGCCGTAGCCTGCCAGCAGTTGCGCTGTTAGGGGCATCGGCAGTCTTATTGTGCGATATTATTGGGCGTACTATCCGTTATCCATTTGAAGTGCCTGTCGCCACTGTTTTTGGTGTGGTCGGTACGGTGCTGTTCTTATGGCTATTGCTGCGCGCCCCCTCTGAACGATAAGTACTTATTGCCGCTTATTATTTTTTATTTTATCGTTATTTTGTTTGATTAGATAAGCTTGGCACCATAGGATTTAACATGCTTTCACCGTCTAGGCCTAGCTCTACAAAGTCTGACTCTACCCATACCAGCCCAGCGATAAATGATCAATACTCATCGGCTACGGGACAAAGTCACTTAACCCAATTTTGGGCATTTATCGCCAACCATCCAAAATCAATTGCAGCCGTTATACTGCTTATCTCAATGACGCTATTTTTAACGCTCAATGTCAATGGGCATTGGGATTTTGCTCTGCCGCTTCGAGGCAAAAAACTACTGGCATTGATGGTGGTCGGATATGCGATTGGTGTCTCAACATTACTGTTTCAAACCTTGACGCACAACCCCATCTTAACCCCCTCTTTATTGGGTTTTGACTCGCTGTATGTTTTGCTGCAAAGCTTGTTGGTTTTCTTTTTGGGTGCGATTAGCTTTACCAGTATCAATCCCATTGCCAAATTTACGCTTGAAATTGTCCTTATGTTTGGCGCGTCATTGCTGTTGTTTCAGTTGTTGTTTGCCAAAAGCAGTCAAGATTTGACCCGATTGATATTGGTAGGCGTGATCTTTGGGGTGTTGTTTCGCAGCTTATCGGCCTTGATTGCACGATTGATTAATCCCGATGATTTCGTCGTGGTACAGTCTGCCAGTTATGCCCAATTTAATACGGTGAATCCACAACTGCTTGGTATCAGCCTATTTATTTGTCTCACTAGTGGGTGGTTTATTTGGCGTTGGCGCTATCAGTGCGATGTATTGATGTTAGGTAAGGCACAAGCCACCAACCTTGGCATCAACTATCAACGCTTAGCATTTGGGCTACTAACCGTCATCGCGGTGTTGGTCGCCACTGCCACCGCACTGGTCGGACCTGTGACCTTTTTTGGTTTATTAGTCTGCGCGTTGACCAACCGTATCGCTCGCCATATGTATCATGGTGAGCGCCTGATATTGGTCAGCTTGGTGGCAATGATATGCTTAGTGCTCGGTCAGACTGTATTTGAGCAAGTACTGGGCATGGCCGGGGTACTATCGGTCGTCATTGAGTTAGCAGGCGGGATAGTATTTTTATTATTGATTTTTATGACCCAACGGCGTTAATAAACAGCGTCGTTAATAAACAGCGCCGCTCATACTTCATAACTGCCTTAAAAATAAGACCATTTACCATTCGATAAACACAAGAAACGCTATGATTAAAATAGATAATATCTCGCACCACATTGGTAAACAGCAAATCCTACATGACGTGACGTTGTCTTTACCAAGTGCCCAAATCATTGCCCTAATCGGCCCCAATGGGGCGGGTAAATCTACCTTATTTTCCGTCATGTCACGCTTGCAACCGCTACAGACGGGACAAGTGAGTTTCGGTGAGCATGATATTGCGAGCTGTCATGCAAGAGTGTTGGCTAAAACCGTCGCCATGCTCGGGCAAGACAATCAAGTACAAGGGCGCTTGCGGGTGCATGAGCTATTGATGTTTGGACGCTATCCTTATCATCAAGGGCAACCAACAAGTGATGATCAGCAAAAAGTACAGGAAGTGATCGAACGCTTTGAGCTTGAGCCCCTAGCCGAGCGGTTTTTATCGACTTTGTCGGGTGGGCAACGCCAACGGGTATTAATTGCGATGATTGTCTGTCAAGACACGCCTTATCTATTGCTCG
The DNA here is from genome assembly GCF_016107545.1 of Psychrobacter namhaensis. GTDB lineage: Bacteria > Pseudomonadota > Gammaproteobacteria > Pseudomonadales > Moraxellaceae > Psychrobacter > Psychrobacter namhaensis. Next base: position 328,255 of record NZ_JABASS010000002.1, on the reverse strand, counting down.
ATGAACCGCTGAATAACTTGGACATGTACCACGCTGGCCGTCTGATGCGTGAGCTACGTGAGTTGAGCCACAGTCAACAAAAAACTGTCGTGATTGTCCTACATGATATCAATCAAGCTGCGCAGTTCGCGGATACCGTCGTTACTATGAAAGACGGTCAAGTGATGGCGGTTGGTAAACCCGCCGATGTCCTGACCAAAGAAACCATGAAAGCGCTATATAACGTCGATGTGACCGTCTTGAGTCATCAAGATCGTCCGGTGATTGTCGATACCGTGTAAGGACTGGCGTATCTGGCACCAGCCCTATTTTGCATTTACCTCGTCACCTTTTGCAACGCTTTTGCCCGTTGTTGTCGACCTTTCCACCACAGATAAACCCCAGTACCTGATAACACCGTCACGGCCAAACCTATCATCGCTAAAAACACTTGATATAATCGGTGTCCCCACCTTTGACCAATGTGGCCCATGTGCAGCGCCCCTAACCATTGGTCTACTTTATTACCAAATACGCTTTGATCCCCAAAATGAACACGCTCAACCTTACCCGTTGCTGCATTCACCGTAATTGATGAGACCCCGCCGTGCGTGCCGATGTCTTTATCCGTTTTAAAACGCATCTGCCACTGTCTGTCTTCTTCCATCCAGCGTATACCCAGTAGTTCTTGTACGCGAGCCCCATGACGGTGAGCGACGATCTCAGCCTGGGCACTGAGATACGCGATACTATCAGCCTTACCCACCACATCCGTACCAGCGACCGTTGTCCTGCTGGGCGACTTGACTGTTGGTACGGGGGCGCTTGGTTGGGGTGCTCTCCCTTCTCTCCCCTCTAGTCCTACTACTGCTTGCATGACTGGCTGATACACCGACTTTAAGTTAAAACCAACGCTTGACCAAGCGATGACAAATAGCATGAGCCACAGCCATAAACCAAACGCTTGATGCAAATCATAATTCAGCTTAAAGATATTGGTTTTACGCCGGATTTTCCACGCAGGCAACCAGCGCTTCAGTAAAGAAGCGCGCTTTTTGCCAGATAAAGTCTGACGCGCATCTTGCTTGGACTTGTGTGATTTAACCGCTCTTGGAAAGGTAAGATAAAAGCCGATAAAACAGTTCATCGTCCAAACCAGCGCCACAATACCCAGTACCGACTTGCCAATATCGCCAAGCAATAAATCCCGATGCAACCAAAACACTTTCCACATGGTGTTTTGCCATGCCCATTCATCCTTATTACGTGTACCAATGATATGGCCGTCGTAAGGATTGACATACACTTCCTGAAATGGCGCTTTAACAGTGTTTTTAGCAGCCTGCCCTCGCACCCTATCTACCGAAAACACTGCTGATTGGGTGGTCGATAGTGAGGTTGGCATGCTAGAAAACTTATAGTCTGGATAGGCGCTGATCACACCATCATGCAGTACAGCTATCGGTAGCAGCGGCTTTGGCTGCGCTTCGATGTGAGAAAGCTTATGATTAAACACCTCATCCAGCTCGTCATGAAATGCCAAAAGCGTACCTGTGATACCAGTGATAATTAAAAAGGCTGCCATAGCCAGTCCGGTATAACGATGAATCCAAAGGCAGCTTTGGCGCATATGAAATGAAATCATTGATCTTGGTTCTTTATTAAGTGATTATTTTAATGGGCTGTTAAAAATGGTTTTTATAACGGCTATCCCCTCGTTAAAAACTCACTGGCAATAAAAAAGCCAGCTCTCCTATAAAGACAGCTGACTTTTTAACTACCATTAGGTTACCGTGGTACTAAAACTGATACGTTAAAGAGGTTTTGATGTTACGACCCATCTCAAAGTCAGTTCTTAAAGCACCATCTTCCCGAGGCTTAACGATGCGTGATGCATGGCTGGCATAGGTTTCATCAAAGAGGTTATACACCCCAACCGTCGCTTTTAAGCCCTCAACTTGTTTTGGTGAATAACTCATAAAAATGTCATGCACATCATAGTTGGGTTTTTTAATATCATCACCACCAGTGTTAGGCGTCAATGAAGCAACATAGGTACTGCGCCAGCCAAGCTCTGTCGTGTCTGTTGGCGCGTAACCAAGGTTGACCATGTATTTGTCACCTGATTCAGAGCTGCTTCCGCTTACTGAGGAGATGCTATAACCAGTATCTTCACCTTCACTACGGGCACGTTCATAGCTTAGACCCATGCTAAAATTGTTCGTTCTATAGTCAGCAGCAAGCTCTACGCCCTTAATCTTATAATCTTCGTCTTTATTGATGACGCCTTGGCAGCTACCGTTTAATTGTCCTGTCGTACAATCTAAACCAACTCTACCGTCCCCTGCGCGCACAAACTCAATATAATTTTCAATATCGGTCTCAAAGTACTTAGCACTTAGTTGGAGCGCGTCATCAGCGATGGTCAAGTCGCGTAGCGTCGTGGTAATACCCACTTCCGCGTTAGCGCCTTCTTCTGCTTTTAGGTCACTGTTGACATAAGTGCCGGCACCATTTGAGTTAAAAATAGCTTGGCTTAAGTCTGGGCCATTAAACAGCTCGGTATAGCTGGCAAAAACTTGTGTACGAGGCGCAATTTCGTAACTGGCAGCGAGCGCGCCGACGACATTGTCATAAGTCTTGCCGCCAGAGACAAACTCAGGTGACTCGTAACGATCGTAACGGACACCTGGCGTTAGTGTCAGTTTGCCCACCTGCCATTGATCTTCTAAATAAACGGAGGTGTTTTTTGCGTCATCCGTACCATTGACAGGTATGGTGGTACCACGCTGGACACTATTATAGTCAGACTCTTTTTTATAATGCTCGATACCAGCAATCAGCTTATGTGTACCAGTGATACCATCAATAATACTGCTGTCTATCACACTGGTGTTTTGTACCTTAGCGCCTGTGGTTTTCACCTGTGCATCAAACTCAAAGCCAGGATTTTTCAGATAATCAGAATCACGTAAAATCTGAGTCTTTGACTGATACACATTGGTATCAACATCGATTAAGCGATTACTTGGGTTATAGGTATAATCGAGTGCATAAGTATCACGCTTGACTTCTTGCGGAATAATGGGGTTCCAACCACCGGCAGGAAAATCAGGACGTAGGGGGAACTTTCCTTTGTTCTCAGTACGGCTAAAGCTAGCACCAACACGATGGTCATTGGCAATATGAGCACCAGCTTTTAATAGGATGTTTTCGCCTTCACTGTCTTCGGTTTGAATCTTGCGACCTTCACCGTCTTCGCCCGCCTCGGCATCACGCTTACCATAATACGCGAGTAAATCGACGTTCTCTGCTGGGGCACCATAGACGGTGGCAGAGGTCAATAGCTCATCATTGTTACTGCCATAGCCTGCGTGCAATTTGGCGCCAATTTTTTGACCCGGCTTAAGCAAGTCTGCTGCATCCACTGTCTCAAAAGCCACGGCACCACCGATGGCATCGTTACCAAGTGTCACTGAGTTATTACCAACCGCGACCTCGGCTTGTTTTAACAAATCTGGATCAATCGTGACGTCGCCCATATGATAAAACAAAGCACCCTCTTGACGAGCGCCATCAATCGTTACTTTTAGATTGGTGTCATCAAGTCCGCGCACCCGTATACGCTGGTTAACCGACGACGTGCCACCGACACTAACACCTGGGACTACCTCTAAAAAATCACTCAAATGGCTTGCTTGAGCAGCTGGAGTGTAATCATCTATATAAACAGAGCCCTCTTGCACATTGTCACGTACCGAGCTATTGGCAGTCACGGTGATGGTCTGTAAGGTGGTATTTGGTAGGTTTTCTGCCGTGGCGGCACTGGCTGCTTGTGACCATAGTACCGCTGCCACGCCCATGGACAATACCGTCAATTGATTAGCTAGCTTTACTTCACGCATCACACACTCGCTTTATTATCAGGATTAGAATTTTTGAGGTCTGTTTATTTTTGAGAACTGTCTTTTAGACAGTTTGGCGTCTTGATAACACCAAACTTTGCACACAAATAGCAATGTTAATGATAATTGTTAGCATTCAATAAAGAGAGGCATAATAACGAAGTATTAACAATATGGCAATAATTAATGTGAGAAATTTCCTACCTTGTCTTACTTAACTCTTGAGACGATAAGGATAGAAGCACAGGTACAGACAGCTATGTAAAGTTAGAGGCGTGATGGCTTTTTTTAAAACTGTAGAGTGGCACTCATTTGAGAGGAATAAGCGGTTTTATGACGGTAGTTTACGAGCGTCCTTACTCATGACTTGTTTTTCATGTACTATTGTACTAGAATACTGAAACAAGCTAATGATTAGCGCTCTATTTTTTTCTTTTATGAAGCACACCTATTATGAGTACTAACCCCTATCACAGTTTATTGAAACATTTAGCCAATTGTCATGACAGCACCGATATCGAAGTGCTATTCAGGGCGCTATTGACGGACAAAGAGCAACACGAGATTGCCAATCGTATCCGTATTTTTGACTTGTTAGAGTGCGGTGCAACCCAGCGTGATATAGCTGAGCAGTTAGGCGTCGGTATTGCCACGGTCTCGCGAGGCGCTAAAGCCATGCAAAGTCATGACGTCAGTGCCTTGCTCGCGACCCATAGGCAAGGTTCTTGAGGCACGCAAGCACTCTGTCGACATTTTTCTTCTTTTTAGCTGACACCCATTTAAATGATTTCGGATTTTGTTATGACTTCTACGACGCCCCAGCACAGCCAACCTGCGCCTATTGACATTCCCAGCAAACCGAAGCGCATAAAGCTTACGCAAGATATTGACTTTTTTGCTTTGTTCAAACGTATTGAGCGGGCTTTTGAGACGTGTTATTTGCTCGAATCATTGGGCGAAGAGAGTCACATATCACGTCACCACGCCATTGGTTTTGATCCTGTCATGACCGTTGCCGCCCTAGATCGCACTACCCTTGCCATCACTGACAATAAAACGGCTGAAACACGCCACTATCAAACCGACAATCCTTATCAATTACTGCGCAAGATTACGCCGCAGCACGTCATTGCTCGTGATCAAAGTGGCGGTCTGGTCGGTTATTTGGGTTACGACAGTGTGAATTTTTTTGAGCCGAGTCTCAATGCCAAAGCCAGCGATGACTTTGAGCCATTTAAATTTGGTGTGTATTTGGATGGCTTAACGCTTGATAAGATGACCGGTGAGATTTTCTATTTTTATTATCCCACCGCTCAGCAAGACAACCGTATCAAGCAAATCAAAGCCTTACTTGATGCGCCAACACCAAACTATGAGCCACCCAAGGTTGAATTTTTGGGTGATGGCATGAGTCAAGTGGAGCATGCCCGGGCCGTCATGCAAGTAAAAGAAGACATTATCTCTGGACGTATATTTCAATGCGAGGTGGGTTTTAAATCTAAATACCGTATTACTGGTGACAAGATGCCAATTTATGAAAAACTGCGAACGGTCAATCCATCACCGCATATGTACTTTATGAAATTTGCCCAGCAATGCATTATCGGTGCCTCTCCTGAGCTGCTTTTTCGCTTGCGTCAAGGTGAGATGGAAACCTATCCCCTAGCTGGTACTGCCAAGCGCGGCGCGGATGTGGTCGAAGATCGTAAGCTCGCCCGCGCCTTACTTAATGATGCTAAAGAGATTGCTGAGCACAATATGTTAGTCGACCTACATCGCAACGATATTGGCCGCGTGGCACAGTTTGGCACCGTAAAAGTACGTAGCTTAATGGACATCAAACGCTTCTCACACGTACAACATATCTCCTCTGAAATCGTTGGCATCTTACACCCTAACGAAGATATGTTTAGCGCCCTCGCGAGCAACTTCCCCGCCGGCACCCTGTCAGGCGCGCCCAAGGTGGAAGCCATCAAAGTCATCAATGAGTTAGAACCGGATGGTCGCGGCGCTTATGGCGGTGCACTCGGCTCCTTTAATTTTAATGGGGATTGTATCTTTGCCATTCCCATCCGCAGCTTATTTATCAGCGGCGAGTCGGCTTACGCGCAAACCTGCGGTGGCAATGTTTATGACTCCAATCCAGCGGATGAATATGTAGAGATTCACCGCAAACTGTCGGCGATGAAAGTGGTGTTAGACAGTTTTATGCATCCGTAAATTGACTATATTTTATTAGAGAGTTTATAACCCATGAATGTTTTAATTATCGATAACTACGACTCGTTTACCTTTAATCTTTACCAATATATCGGCGAGATTTTGCAGACAATGGACGGGAGTAAAGCTGCCAACGTCATCGTTAAACGCAATAACGAGGTGACTTTAGCAGAGGTGCAGGCGATGAATCTTGACCGTATCATCATTTCACCTGGTCCTGGCGCACCTGATGATCCCGCCTATTTTGGTATTTGTGCAGACGTGATTGAAACACTGGGTAAAACAACACCCATATTGGGCGTTTGCTTAGGTATGCAGGGTATTGCGCATGTGTTTGGCGGCGACGTGATACGTGCCAGTGTGCCGATGCATGGCAAGGTTTCAGCGATTCGCCACAATGGTGAAGGCATCTATCAAGGATTGCCACAAGAGGTTGAAATCATGCGCTATCATTCTTTAATGGTACAAGCGGACACGCTACCGGACTGCCTAACCGTCACTGCCGTCGTCGCCAATGAGGCGCGTACAGAGCTAAGCTTGGCTGAGTCGGCATTGGCTGGTGATGAAATAATGGGACTGGCGCACAAAGACTACCCGATTCAAGGCGTACAGTTTCACCCAGAGTCTTTTGCCACCGAAGGCGCTAAGCGTTTGCTAAGTAACTTTTTATTGCAGGTATAAAGCGAGACATTCAAATTTTAAAACGTGATGTTAAAGGGCAATAAAGAGCAGACTGCCATTCAAAACATGTTATGCAGATTTTAGACCAAACGGACTTGCGTTAGGACTTGATTAACGCTTTAATGAGACACTGAAAAAACGTATAAAAGGCAGCCCTCAACCGGGTTGTCTTTTTTCTTATTTTAGTGTGGTCTTCAGTCTTGTCTTAGAGGACTGAAACCGTTTATAACATCGTGGAGCATTGCGACACTCAGATAAAAACAAGAGACAGGATATGGCAAACTCCCACAGCGCAACGGCAGCGCGGCAGTCATGGATCGGCACCATTCAGATCATTACAGCAGCAATCTGCTGGGGTACTTTAGGTATCTTTTCGACTTACCTCAACCAGATCGGCTTTAGTGGCTGGCAAATCACCATCTTACGCATCGTCACTGCCGCGTTGCTTGTTTTAGTTATGCTACCCAAGCTGTGGCCCCATCTTATCAAACTCCGTCCAAAGCAATGGCTTGGGCTGGCGCTTCAATCTTTGATAGGTGTCCTGAGTATGTCGGTATGCTATTTCTTTGCCGTGATCTACGTCGGCGCTGGCCCTGCCGTTGCCTTGCTGTACACTGCCCCAGTTTTTAGCTTATTGTTTTCAGCCTTTTTACTCAATGAAACCATTACGCGGCAGTCAGCATTATTGGCACTCATGGCAGTCTCTGGTGTCGGCTTGACGATGTTAGGCGATGAGGCGCAGGTAAACTGGGGGATTATATTGGGGCTACTGTCAGGTATGTGCTACTCCTTATACGGGGTGCTGGGCAAGCGCGCCATGCACTACGCACACCCGGCACCTTTGGTGTTTTTTACCTCTATTATCATCAGTGCCAGCGTGCTGTTATTACTACCAGAAACCTATCATACTTATGAACAGTTATTGACTTTACCATTGCACACGTGGGGATACGCCTTGGGACTGTCTTTGGTTGGCACCGTCGTGCCCTTTGCACTCTATATGAAAGCGTTAGAAAAGCTCCCTGCCACTCGTGCATCGGTGTTTACTATATTTGAGCCGTTGACCGCGATTGCCCTTGCCATCCTACTACTCCATCAATCCCTGTCGTTGGTTCAATATTTGGGCGTGGTGTTAATTTTGTTAGCCGCGTTATTGAATGCGGTACTAAATGGCAGCACAACTCGCGTACCACGGTGGCTAAAAAGACGGCAAAAAGCTTAGTCACGCGGTCTCACTACTTAGAAAGCCTCTATAGCCGCTTTCGTCAAAAAGCCCCAACCGTGCCAGCACAGTTGGGGCTTTCTTTTTTCAAGATTGACCGTACCCATCAAGGATCCACGCATCAGTGATTTGCTCAACCATGCGACCAAGCTTAAGCGGGTTACTGCTCGATACGCTGTAAAAATGCCTGCGTTCTTGGGTGTTTTGAGTCCTCAAATAATTGCTTAGCACTGCCTTCTTCAACCACATGCCCGTCTTCGATTAACACCACATGGTCCGCCACGTCACGGGCAAAGTTGATTTCGTGAGTCACCACCACCATCGTCCAGCCTTCAGAGGCCAGCTGCTTCATGGTTTCAAGGACATCTTGTACCAGCTCTGGATCAAGTGCAGATGTCGGCTCATCAAACAGTAATAACGACGGTTCGATAGCCAGCGCACGGGCAATCCCAATACGCTGCTGCTGACCACCAGACAACTGAAACGGATAGAGATCCGCTTTATCCGACAACCCCACTTTATCCAGCAGCACTAATGCCTGCTCACGGGCTTGCGCTTTGCTCTGCCCTTGTACCACCGTAGGACCAAGCATTAAGTTTTCGATTGCTGTTTTGTGCGGAAACAAATTATAAGACTGAAAAACCATACCCGACTTACGTTGCAGCGCCAGTAAGGTTTTTTTCTTAGGTTTGGTGGCAAAATCAACGGTTAAGCTGCCATCATCAAAGGCAATAACGCCTTGATCCGGAATCTCAAGCGCATTGAGACAACGCAAAAAAGTGGTTTTACCCGAACCTGATGGCCCTAATATGACGACCACCTTCCCTTTATGAATCGTCAAGTCGATGCCTTTGAGCACTTGATTGCTCCCAAAGGCTTTGTGGATATTAGTGACTTTGATCATAAAGGTTCCTGTGCTACAAAGGATACTGAAACTATGGAATAATTAAAAATATTGAAAGGTGAGCCATCCGCTATTTTGCCACGTAACGATCAAGACGGGTTTCAAGCTTACCTTGGATAAAGGTTAAGAACAGACAGATACCCCAGTAAATAATCGCCGCTTCGGTATAGACCAGCATAAACTCGTAGTTACGCGCCGTGATTATCTGCGCTTGCTTAAACAGCTCAGTCACCAACACCAATGACGCCAATGAGGTGTCTTTTACCAGACTAATAAACGTATTGGATAAAGGCGGCACCGATACTCTGAGTGCTTGTGGCAAAATGACATGACGAAAGGTCTGTAAGTACGTCAAACCAACGGTCGATCCTGCTTCCCATTGGCCTTTTGGAATAGACAAAATTGAGGCACGCACTGTCTCTGACGCATAAGCGCCAATATTGAGCGAAAAGGCAATAATCGCTGAAGGAAAGGGGTCAAGCTTGACGCCAACACTTGGCAGACCATAGAAGATAATAAACAGCTGAACCAGCATGGGTGTCCCGCGAATGGCGGACACATAAATACGCGCCAGTCTGTAAACAATCTCATGAAACCAGCCTGCCCGTGGAACGATACGAATCAGCGCCACTGTCAGCGCAATCACCATACCAATAGCAAACGAGATCAATGCCAGTGGTATCGAATAATAGATACCACCTTTGAGCATGGGCCAAAAAGACGAGATAACAATCTGCGCCCGATCAGGGCTCATGAACGGCAATAATGCCAATAAATCCGCAAACCACGACACAGACATAATAGAAGCTGGCATGATAGACCCTGACATTATTTTTGTTGACTTACATCAGCACCAAAGAATTCTTCGCTAAGTTTGGTGAGCGTACCATCAGCCGCCAACTCTGCCATCGCTTCATCCAGTTTTGCTACAACGGCATCGTCCCCTTTTATGAGCACCAAACCTGAACCACGTTGCTCGCTCGCAGGCGCTGTCAATTTAATCTCAAGCTCCGCATCTGGGAATTTTTTTAGATAATCCAATACAGCAAGGTTGTCGTTCATGGTAAAGTCAGCACGGTCTTGTTTGACCAACTGGATTGCTTGCGCCATACCATCGACAGGGACGAGTTCTACACCATAACGTTCTGCCAGCTCACCATAGTTACTGCTGAGTGATTGCGCAGTGCGTAGGCCTTTTAAGTCCTCCCAAGAGCCATAACGATTGTCATCAGTTGGGGCCAAGACCACCGCGCCTGACCAGCTATAAGCCATGGCTTTATCATACTTCGCTTTACGCTCAGGCGTGGTCAAGCTGACTTGGTTGGCCACCATATCAAAGCGTTTTGAATCCAAACCTGCCAGCATGGCATCCCACTGGGTTTCTTTGAACTCGACTTCTACGCCTAGCTTATCAGCAACGGCACGTGTCACTTCGACGTCATAGCCTGTGAGTTTTCCACTCTTATCATGATAAGTGAACGGTGGATAAGTCCCTTCTGTACCAACGTTGATGGTGCCACCATTATTGATACGTTGCAGCAAGTCCGAACCGCCTGTCGCAGCACTGTCCGTCGTATTGTTATCGGTATCACTAGTAGACTGGCCACAAGCAGCAAGTAACAGTGTACTGGCGGCTAGGGCTAAAAGAGTACGACGTTTCATAAGACGTCCTTATAAGAGTGAATGAGTAAATCGGCGTGTATAAATAACAGCTAATAAGGAGAAAACCCGCCCAGACAGATATTAAAACACATATTTGTCCTACAATATTTGGCTTTGGCTGCCCGATTTGAGGATACACAGCATATTTTTCAATGCTGTTTTTACATTAATTGTGAAATTTTAGACCGTTTTAGGCAATCTTTTAACTTTAGCGCCAGTGAATTAGAACGTCCTCAACACTCGGCCAAACAGAGGCTGCGAACCATTCATCTCAGAGGCACGGTATTGTTCTTTAATTAAAACGACTATAGCGCACTTAAGTGAGAATAAACGTACAAAAACCGTGAGCGTGCGTCAGGTGCTTACAGTTCGCCTGAGAATTGATAACGATCACCAGCATGCCACATTTTGACAAAGGTCAACACTTGACCTGCCGAGTAGGTTTGGCGACGCAACACTAGGGTCGGCGACTGCGGTGCGATTTGTAAAAAACGGGCGATCTCGTCAGGTGCTGCTATTGCTCGAATGGTATAGCTGCCCCGCTCTAATGGACTTTTGGCAATTAAATACTCACTGGTATTGACCACGCTAAAATCTTGCGCCATAAATTCTGGGACTTTATGGGCGTCGACCCAGCGCTCTTCGAACTGGATGGGCTGACCATCCGCAAAATGGATGATTTTTACCTCATATAGCACGGGCGCATGACTGCTGTTATCTACGCCATGATCTTTCTCTATATCAAATTTACGTCGCAGCTCCTCATCGAGCATATCAGCCGTCACCGCACGCTTGCTCACAACCTTCGCTTCATAGTCACGATTGGCCGACTTTAGATCCTGCGCGATATTACGCACCTCCACAAAGGTGTGATTGAACTGTTGCTGTGCGACAAATGTCCCCGACCCTTGCCGACGCTCCAGCACCCGCTCCTCACTCAGCTCTTTTAAGGCGCGGTTGACCGTCATCCGCGACACCCCGAACTCCTCAGCCAGTGCCATTTCTGTAGAAATCGCATTGCCCGCTTGCCACTTACCAGAGTGGATATTGTCTAGTATGGCGTTTTTTATTCGTTGATACGCCGGTATCGTTTTTTTCATATCCGTCTTTAACCGTCAGTTCTGCTAGTAAGAATAGCGCCATAATATCATGAGACTGCGCCACAAGCCTCAGCCAATACCCCAAAGCGCTCGGTATTTGCTAAATCGATCACAAAAATAATGAGGGCATCAATAAAAAAATCCTTGCATGAAAAAATAATCTTTGATAATTTGTATATACAACTTATTCATTGTACCAAATAATCTTTCTAAAAACTGTGTAAACAACCCCTCTATAAACAATCACAAGGACCGAGCATGACTACCAAGAACGGAATGAGTAACAGCGCTGAATTCACCCGCCGTGATGAGAGTCGTGATATTGCCGCACCCACTGGCAGTACACTTCACTGCAAGAGCTGGCTGACCGAAGCCCCTTATCGCATGCTACAAAATAACTTGCATCCTGATGTCGCTGAAAACCCAAAAAGCCTGGTGGTTTATGGCGGTATCGGACGTGCTGCGCGTAACTGGGAAAGCTATGACCAAATTTTAGCGTCTCTCAAAGAGCTAGAAGACGACGAGACCTTATTGGTACAGTCAGGCAAACCGGTTGGTGTCTTCCAGACTCATGAAAACGCGCCGCGTGTCTTGATTGCCAACTCCAATCTTGTACCGCGCTGGGCGACGTGGGAGCACTTCAATGAGCTGGATCGCAAAGACTTGTTTATGTACGGTCAGATGACTGCTGGCAGCTGGATCTATATCGGTACGCAAGGCATCGTTCAAGGTACTTATGAAACCTTTGTCGAAGCGGGTCGTCAGCACTATGATGGCAGCTGGGAAGGACGTTGGATTTTGACCGCTGGTCTTGGTGGCATGGGCGGCGCGCAGCCACTAGCCGCGACCTTTGCTGGTGCGACTTCTCTAAACATCGAATGCCAACAATCTAGTATCGATTTTCGTTTGCGCACCGGTTACGTCGATAAGCAAGCGGATGATCTGGACCACGCCTATGAGTTGATTAAACAGCATACGGCTGCTGGTGAAGCCATATCCATCGCGCTACTTGGTAATGCCGCAGATATATTGCCTGAGATGGTCAAACGCGCCCGCGCAGGTGACATCAAGCCTGATTTGGTCACCGATCAGACCTCAGCGCATGACCTGATCAATGGCTATCTGCCAAGTGGTTGGACGGTTGAAGAATGGAAAGCCGCTCAAGAAGACCCTGAGCAACACGCAGCCCTCACCAAAGCCGCCGCGGCTTCTTGTGCCACACACGTACAGGCGATTTTAGATCTGCAAGCGATGGGGGTTCCTGCAACCGACTATGGCAACAACATCCGTCAGGTGGCGTTTGATGAAGGGGTGAAAGACGCCTTTAATTTCCCCGGTTTTGTCCCCGCTTATATTCGCCCGCTGTTTTGCCAAGGCAAAGGCCCGTTCCGCTGGGTGGCACTGTCAGGTGATCCAGAAGACATTTATAAAACCGATCAAAAAATCAAAGAGCTGTTCCCTGAAAACACCCATGTCCATCGTTGGCTTGACATGGCAAAAGAGCGCATTCAATTCCAAGGTCTGCCTGCGCGTATCTGTTGGTTAGGTCTGGGTGAGCGTGACAAAGCAGGCCTCGCCTTTAACGAGATGGTCAAAAATGGTGAGCTAAAAGGCCCTATCGTCATCGGTCGTGACCATTTAGACACAGGCTCGGTTGCTAGCCCCAACCGCGAAACAGAAAGCATGAAAGATGGCTCAGATGCAGTATCTGACTGGGCGCTATTGAACGGCATGCTCAATGTTGCAGGCGGTGCGACTTGGGTATCATTGCATCATGGTGGCGGCGTTGGCATGGGTTACTCGCAGCACTCTGGCATGGTCATCGTCGCTGATGGTACGGATGCCGCCGCCAAACGCTTAGCACGCGTACTGGTCAATGACTGCGGCTCAGGGGTCATGCGTCATGCAGATGCAGGTTATGAGCTCGCCATCAAAACCGCTAAAGAGTATGGTCTAAACCTGCCGATGATTAAGTAGATCATCTAAAACCGTTTATCAAGGAGGATAACATGATCGAGCAAAATACGGCTACCACGATCGGCGCTGCGGCAGCGCCACCCCCACCAGAAAAACTACTGTCCAAACCTGTGGCGCTGATACAGCTTGTTGTGTTTAGTGCCATTGGCTTAATTATGTTTTTCGTGCCGTTTACCATTGGTGAAAAAAGCACGATCTTGTTCGATCATGGCGCGACCTACTTAGTAAATCAGCAGCATACATTATCTGTCACCTTGCTATTTTTATTGATGCTTTATGGGGTCAGTAAACCATTTATAGATGGCTCATGGCGCAAAAACATCACCCATATGATTATGACTGTGTTCAAAGTCATCGGTCTCATACTAGCAGTGATGTATATTACCGGTACCGCGCCTGCCGTTATGATGGAAACCGACATGCTGCCGTTTTTATTTGAAAAACTGGCATTACCCGTCGGCATGATTGTGCCGCTTGGGGCGTTAATTTTGGCCTTTCTCGTCGGTTTCGGCTTGTTAGAGATGGTTGGCGTTCTTATGCAGCCCATTATGAAACCTATCTGGAAAACGCCGGGGTCATCGGCAATCGATGCGGTGGCGTCTTTTGTGGGTAGCTACTCTATTGGTCTACTGATCACCAATCGCGTGTACCTGCAAAAGCAGTATTCAGCGCGTGAAGCCATTATCATTGCAACGGGATTTTCGACCGTATCAGCCGCGTTTATGGTGATTGTGGCAAAAACGCTCGGTCTGATGGAATTTTGGAATGTGTTCTTTTGGTCGACATTGGTGATTACATTTATTGTCACTGCCATTACCGCCCGTATTCCGCCGATCAGCCTTTTTGATGACGAGGTTGAGCGTCCCGACCTCGACCATACACGTGGCACCCGACTGGCAGCAGCGTTTGATTTGGGTTTATCGACGTCACGTCGCGCAACAGATCTCAAACAGATTTTATGGTCGAACTTTCGTGACGGTCTCACCATGGCAGCGGCGATTGTGCCTTCCATTATCGCTGTGGGCTTAACAGGATTACTATTGGCCAAGTACACGCCAGTGTTTGACGCATTAGGTTTACTACTCTACCCCTTTACATGGCTTGGCGGGTTACCAGAGCCGCTGGTGGCTGCCAAAGGTATGTCAGCAGGGTTGGCGGAGATGTTCTTGCCAGCTTTATTACTCAGTGAGGCCGATATATTGACACGCTACGTGGCAGGCGTTATCTCCATTAGCAGTGTGCTGTTTTTTTCTGCCATGATTCCGTGTGTACTGGCAACCGAAATCCCAGTCTCTGTTGGCAAAATGGTCATCATTTGGTTTGAGCGCGTGGTTCTCAGTATTTTACTGGCTGCCGCATTTGGACAGCTGGCCATGTACCTAAATTGGATTGGATAAGAAACACCAGATTGGACAAAAAACTGAGATACCATACCTGCAACCACTGTATAGATAGCAAATCACTACTATCGCTTATAAAATTAGGATTACCCCCATGACTGATATCAAAAAACTCACACTACACCCGCGTAAGCTTAGCTTTGAGATGCTACGCGATATCTATGAGCAGCCTGTGGTACTGACCCTGCCTGATAGCGCTTATGAGGCGATAGATGCGTCCCATGCAGATGTACAGACCATCATTGCGCGTGACAAAAGCGCGTATGGTATCAACACTGGTTTTGGCCTGTTAGCAAAGACCCGTATTAGTGATGACCAGCTTGAGCTGCTGCAACGTAACCTGATCGTGTCTCACTCAGTGGGTACGGGCGAGGCGCTGCCAGACAGTGTGGTTCGCCTCATTATGGTGATGAAAGTTGCCAGCCTAGCGCAAGGGGTGTCTGGCGTACGTCGCGCTGTGGTCGATAGCTTACTTGGCTTAATCAACCATCAAATTACCCCCAATATCCCTGCCAAAGGCTCAGTTGGCGCGTCTGGTGATTTAGCGCCTCTATCCCATATGACGCTTGCCATGATGGGTGAAGGCCATGTTTACGTTGATGGTAAAAAAGTCCTCGCGGCCGACGCTTTAGCCCAGCACGGACTTGAACCAATCACTCTAGCGGCCAAAGAAGGTCTTGCCCTCATCAATGGTACACAAGTCTCAACGGCGCTCGCCCTACGTGGCTACTTCTTAGCGCGCGACCTACTTGAGACAGCAACCATCGTCGGCTCCATGTCTATTGACGCGGCCAAAGGCTCAGACTCGCCATTTGATGCCCGTATTCATGAAGTACGTGGCCATCATGGTCAAATTGAAATCGCCAAAGCACACCGCCAGCTCATCAAAGGTAGTGCCATTCGCGCCTCGCATGATGGCGAGCAAGACGATAGAGTACAAGATCCTTACTGCTTGCGTTGTCAGCCGCAGGTGATGGGCGCTTGCCTTGATATCATCAATCAAGCTGGCAAAACCTTACTCATTGAATCCAATGCCGTGACCGATAACCCACTCATTTTTAATAATGAAGACGGCCCTGTTGCCATCTCAGGGGGTAACTTTCATGCTGAACCCGTTGCCTTTGCCGCGGATACTTTAGCCTTGGCAATCGCCGAGATTGGTTCTATGTCTGAGCGCCGTGTGGCCTTGCTGATTGATGCAACTTTATCCGGTGGACTACCACCATTCTTGGTTGATAATGCTGGGGTGAACTCAGGCTTTATGATTGCCCATGTCACAGCAGCAGCGCTGGCCTCAGAAAATAAATCCATCGCGCATCCCGGCAGTGTCGATAGTATCCCGACTTCTGCCAACCAAGAAGACCATGTATCGATGGCGACCTATTGCGCACGACGTCTATACGAGATGGCGCAAAACACGGCAACCATTATCGGTATTGAGCTATTGGCGGCTGGACAAGGGATCGACTTTCATCGCGGCCTAGAAACTTCAGAGATGTTGACGACCGCACATCAAAAACTACGCGCGCAAGTGGCTTTTTATGACAAAGACCGCTACCTAGCGCCTGATATCGAAGCGGCCAAACAGCTGGTATTAGATGGCACGCTGACTGAGCACTGGCAAGCACTACGCAGTAATTGGTATGAGTCAAAATAAAGGCTCATTGAGCTTATGCTAAGGAGATCGACAATGACCATCGCAACTGTTAGCCACACTGTCGCCGATATGACTCGCTGGACAGGGCGCGCAGAGCCGTTTGAGACGGCGCGTGCCCGCTACTGGTATCAGCTAGCTCAGCCTTATGAGCAGCAACCTGTTGGGCTGATTGGTTTCGCTTGTGACCAAGGTGTCAGACGCAATCAAGGGCGCGTGGGTGCAAGAGCAGCACCGCCACTCATCCGTCAGGCATTTGCTGCGCTCCCTGTCATCAAAGAGTTACAACAACGCTTTGATGGTCAATTGCCAACCTTATTGGGTGATGCAGGCGATATCCACTGCCATGACAATGATGATTTTGCGGCGAGCATCCTTGAGGCGGCTCAAACCACGTATGCCGATAAGGTCAGCCACATTATTAAACAAGGCGGCTTACCCATCGGACTTGGCGGTGGTCACGCCATCGCTTATGGCAGTTTTTTAGGGTTGTGGCAGGCGTTAACGAAGACGCATGATGATACTAATGAGAGCGCTATAAATAGTAAAACCGTCACAAGGACAACACCTACGATCGGAGTTATTAATTTTGATGCGCATCTCGATATTCGCCAGTCGGATGTAGCCACCTCTGGAACGCCGTTTCGCCAAATTGCTGAGCACCTTGATACCCATGATCAGCCGTTTCATTATTGCTGCATTGGGGTCAGTCGGTTTTCGAATACCGCCGCCCTCTTTGATCGCGCCGAGCAACTAGGCGTACAGGTCATCAGTGACGAGGACTGCCATTATCAGCCTTGGGAGAGCTTAGCTAAGCAGATTGATACTTTTATCAGTCAGGTTGATGTGCTTTATATGACCATTGATATGGATTGTCTCCCCTCCAGCGTCGTCCCTGGTGTCAGTGCGCCAGCCGCTTATGGTATTGAGCTCAGTTTCGTTGAGCGCATGGTCAAACGTATCATGGCATCAAACAAAGTAAAAATGGCAGACATTGCCGAGATTAACCCTACCTTTGATGTTGATAACCGCAGCTGTAAAGTCGCTGCTCGTTTATTGGCAACTATTGTAGAACAGCACTTACTTGTCAGCTAAACGCACTGGCAAAATAATCAGGAGCATAGTATGACGAATACGACAAACCCAATGACGCCACACACAATGGAACACACACCTATCGACGATATCAGTGTCGCATCGTTTGATCACATCATTATCAATGCCAATATCGCAACTTTTTCAGCACAGTATGGTTTCGATATTTATGCAAGTGATCGCACTGATAGCAGTCCATACGGCCAGCTAGAGAATGCAGCCCTCGGTATCAAAAACGGCAAGATTGCGTGGATTGGCGCACATGAGCAAATCACTCCTCACCTGTCTCAATATCAAGACCAGCAAATCACAGATGGCAATGGTAAATGGCTAACACCAGGGCTTATCGACTGTCACACTCACATCGTCTATGGCGGCAACCGTAGCAATGAGTTCGAAGCACGTCTGCAAGGGGTCAGCTACCAAGATATTGCTGCACAAGGCGGCGGTATTGTGGCAACCGTTAGTGCCACACGCGAGGCGAGCATCGAGACACTGTTTGCCCAAAGTGAAAAACGTCTGCTCGCGCTCATTCAAGAAGGCGTCACCAGCATCGAAGTCAAATCCGGTTATGGCTTGGATTTAGACACTGAACGCAAAATGCTCACAGTCGCTCGTAAGCTTGGTGACAAACACGGGATTCATGTGAGCACCACCTATCTGGCCGCCCATGCTCTGCCCCCTGAATATCAGTCTCACATGCAGGACCGTGCAGATGAGTATATCGAACAAGTCTGCGCGTGGCTGCCAATACTACATTCAGAAGGTTTAGTCGATGCGGTCGATGGCTTTTGTGAAAACATTGCCTTTAACACCGCACAGATCAAGCGAGTGTTTGAGGTTGCACGCTCATTGGATTTGCCAGTCAAACTGCACTCTGAGCAGTTGTCTGATATAGGCGGTAGCGCCTTGGTCGCCGAGTACCAAGGTCTATCAAGTGACCATCTAGAGCACTTATCAGAAGCAGACATCAAAAAAATGGCCGCAAGCAATACCGTGGCGGTACTATTACCGGGCGCTTTTTATACCTTACGTGATACCAAATTGCCACCGATTGACGCCTTGCGTAAGTACCAAGTCCCGATGGCGATTTCAACCGATTGCAATCCTGGCACTTCACCACTCACGTCATTATTATTGGCGATGAACATGGGCTGTACGTTATTTTACTTAACGCCTGAGGAAGTATTGGCGGGGACAACGCTACATGCCGCACAAGCATTAGGGTTGTCAAATAAAGGTAAAATAGAGGTGGGCTGCGATGCGGATTTGGCCCTATGGGATATTACTCGCCCTGCCGATCTGGCCTATCAGATAGGGCTTAATCCTATTGAAGGTATTATGTCGCAAGGACAATGGCGTAAGGCCGTATAGACCAAGCAAAAAAGGCAGGCAAGCAAAAAAATAGGCAAAGCAAAAAAGCCCCAATCATCATAGGATTGGGGCTTTGCTATTGGTAAGCATAAAAGACTTTGTCGCCGCTAAGCACATAGTTTGCGATTAGGAACTTAAGCCGCGTATTTTTGATGGACGGTATGCGTCATCTCGACCATGTTGCGTAGCTATAAGCGTACCTTATTCCAATGACGTGTTTTTAGACACCATCTGGGTTGATCCATCAACGCTCAATCGGACAGTATTAAAAATACCGCGCCTACTCATTTTAGTAGACGCGGTATGATGTCGTGGTAGTTATATCATGCTCAAGATTATATGCTGCTTAGTTTAAAATACCATAAGCGACCAGTGCATCGGCCACGCGTTTAAAACCTACAATGTTTGCACCCGCCATATAGTTGATATAGCCATTCTCGGTTTGACCATACTGTTCTGAGGCGTCGGCAGCACTATCATGAATATTTTTCATAATGTTTTTGAGGCGCAAGTCTATCTGCTCAAAGGTTTTATACTGACGGACTGAGTTTTGTGACATCTCAAGCGCAGATACAGCCACCCCGCCTGCATTGGCGGCTTTGCCTGGCGCATAGTGAACGCGGTGCAAACGAATGTAGTCAATCGCTTCAGCAGTCAGGGGCATATTAGCGCCTTCGACCACGTATTTGATGCCATTTTTGACCATGAGCTGAGCGTCGCCTTCATTGACTTCATTTTGCGTCGCTGATGGGATGGCAATATCCCCTTTAATTTGCCACGGTTTTTGTTTAGCAAGCCACTCACCGCCATAGACATCCACATAATCAGCCAATGGCTTACTTTTTGCTTTTTGCGCTTTAAGCCAATCAATTTTCTCTTGATTCAGCCCTGCTTCATCGTACAAGGTACCTTGTGAGTCTGAAACAGTGACGACTATGCCGCCAAGCATGTGAGCTTTTTCCGCTGCGTGTAAGGAGACGTTACCCGCCCCTGAGATTAGTACTCTTTTGCCTTTAATATCATCGTTTTGCACAGCCAGCATGTTCTCTAGGAAATACACGGCACCATAGCCTGTCGCTTCCGTACGCATCAAACTACCACCGAAACCTACGCCTTTACCCGTTAATACACCGCCGTATTCGCGCGTTAAATTTTTGTACATCGCAAACATGTAGCTGACTTCACGTCCACCCACACCAATGTCACCTGCGGGCACATCAATGTCTTTATTCACGTAGTGATGCAGCTCACGCATAAACGCATAACAAAAACGGCGGATTTCACTGTCCGTTTTGCCTTTTGGATCAAAGTCAGAGCCGCCTTTGCCGCCGCCCATTGGCAAGCCAGTCAAAGCGTTTTTGAATATTTGCTCAAAACCTAAGAACTTGAGAACAGATTGATTGACGGTAGGGTGAAACCTAACCCCGCCTTTATAAGGGCCTAAGGCATTACTGAACTGTACGCGCCAGCCACGGTTGACTTGAACTTCGCCTTTATCATTCTCCCAGTTAATACGGAAGCAAATAATACGGTCAGGCTCAACGAGGCGCTCGAATATTTTAAAAGTATCGTATTCTGGATGTGCGTCATATAGCGGCGCTATAGTAATGGCAACTTCTTTTACCGCTTGCACAAACTCAGGTTGATGGGCATAACGTGCTTCGACTTTTTCGATGGCCTGACTGATACTCATATATCTTCCTTAAGGTAAAAATGGTGAACATGTTTACTTACATCAACGTCGTCTCGTCTAACAGACAACGAGAGGATTGTGGACGCCAATATAAGACTGGATTTGCCTCTACACGCTATTTAGTACAGAGACGATGGGATTGATAAAGCTGATTGGTGCTGGGTCTTATAACTCTAAAGCGATGATGGATTGGCTTGTATCCATTTAGCCTGACGGTACTGTAGAGCTCTTTTTAATCATTGAGCCTGTTTGAACGTATACATAGCATCTACCTTTATACATGAAAAACGGACGAGCGGTCAATAATCCAACTCGAACGGTATAAAAATCCAAAAACTTAGCTTTTTGTCTGTCTCAATCTATATCAATATTAACAGTAAGGGTTTATAATAACGAACTTAGTCAACATTATTTCCACCCTTATTAACAGTTATTTTATCAACTGAATAACCCGTCATAGAGAAATCGATATGCGTACAGATTCGTTCCAGCAAATTTTGGAAGACCTAAACAGCTCATCAGCGGATGTAGAAGCATCTGCCCTCATTTCTAACGATGGCCTTATGATTGCCTCAGCACTACCGACCGGCGTTGATGAAGATCGCGTTGGTGCTATGTCAGCGGCTTTATTGTCATTGGGTGACCGTGCAGGTCGTGAGCTGGCACGTGGTGGTATCGATCGTATTATGATTCAAGGTGAAAAAGGCTATGTGATCATGACCTCATCGGGAGATGAAGCGGTGCTCACTATTATGGCGAAGCCAAATGCGAAGCTTGGTTTGATATTTTTGGACATCAAACGTGCCTCAGAAGCCCTTGCCAAACTTATCTGATTGGTAACGTCAGATTTTTGTCGATAGCACACTAGTATTAGGCGCTATGTCACCTGACTGAATCCGTACTACTTTAAATCAAAACTGTGTGACTGTCTTATAAAAACTATTTAAGGTAACGCACACTATTTATGTCAGATGAACAGCGAATGTGTGCTGAGGGCTGCTAGTCACTAAACACCCGATTCACAATAAGTGATGTTATCGACGAGTACCATACCAGATTGGTTTTTTAATCATTGTGAATATAACGATAAATGAAGGAGATTACGATGGGTTCTCCAATCCCTGATGCACATAAACCTGAGTTGCCAGCTGAACAGATTACCTTGACTTACCATGATGGTACGTCACGGCCTGTCTACGACACTGGTATTGAACGCGCCTATCCTGATGGCAAGCTGATTGTGTCACGTACCGATTTGAACGGTGTCATCACACACGTCAACGATGCGTTTGTCGAGATTAGCGGCTACCATGTTGATGAGCTGATCGGTCAACAGCACTATATCTTGCGTCATCCTGACATGCCCAAAGCCGCTTATAAAGATTTGTGGGACACTGCCGCCGCTGGACAAAAATGGCACGGCTATGTCAAAAACTTGTGCAAAGATGGTAGCCATTATTGGGTCTATGCGACCGTCGTACCAAATATTCGTCGCGGCGAAACAGTGGGTTATACCTCTGTACGCCGCAAGCCATCACGCAGTAAAATTGAAGCTGCGATGGCTCAGTATGCCCAAATGAAACAAAATGAGGAAGGCTAAATCATGACGACACACAATATGTTAATCGCCCCAGATTTTTCGCCTGAGCGTTTTGCAGGCTGGCACATGTTTAATACGTTGATTCAGAAACGCGCTAATCTAAATATGCACCTGAACATCCCAGCATCACATGCCGAACAAGAGCAAGTCATTAATGCAGGCGATATTCAGGTCATTTACGCCAATCCGTTTGATGCCGCAACCCTGATCCGTGAGCAAGGATACCGCGCCGTTGCACGCCCCATCGGAAAATCAGATGAGATGGTCATTGCAGCGGGGGCAAACAGCGAGATCAATCGCCTAGAAGATATTCAGGCTGGTGCGACCGTAGCGATGGCAGATAACCGCGATGTTAAGCTGATCGGTTTGCGACTGTTAGAAGCCGTCGACATAGAAGAAGCCGACCTGCAGTGGGACGTCACTGAAACTTATCAAGCCGCCGCCCGTAAAGTCATCAAAGGTGACGCCCAAGCCGCCTTTTTCTTGGCAGAGATTTTTCACAGCTTCTCCCGTCTGACCAAAACTCAGCTAACCGTCCTCATCGAAAGTGATTTGGCTGATATTAGCCATGTGCTTTTGATCAAAGATGGGTTTTCTGATACACAGATTTTTATGGATGCCATACTTAATTTGCATAACGATGACGAAGGCAAAGAAGCCTTGACTGAACTTGGTATGCCGCAAGGGTTTGAAGCAATGACGGAAGAAGATGCTGAATTTATGATAGATTTGATGCAGACCTTACTTGATTAGCCATCAGTTAACATTTTGCCGCATCTTGTTTAGTTAGGTCATACCCTACAGCAGCTCAATAGTGGCTATATAATATTAGCGATAGCATAGCCACTATGACTTAAAGGACACTATTATGTCTGATTTGGACCTCATCAAAGAAAATGAGATGGAAGCGCGCCGAGTGTTTCGCTTGTACTCGCGTAAAGTGTTTTTGGCACCCAATAACCGTCATTTTCATGAGCAACGTATCAATGCAGCCTTACTGTTAACAGAAAAAGAGCCACTGCAAGGGGCTGTCGCAGACTTTTTTTATGGCTGCTGGTATGATATTCCTTATGATGTAAACAATCTGTTTACCCGTATCAAGGATCGCCTGTACCCTCACGTTCAACAAGGGTTTCGCGATTGTATTGCTAAAAAAAGGTATATCCAGCGCAACAGTATGCTGGCAACTCGCTGGAGTGTATTGGTATCCCCTTCGCTCAATGAACAAAAACAGCGCCTACGGATCAGTAGTGACGATGCCAAAGAAATTTCTAAAGATATCGCCACCGAGCTGATGCAAGCGCGTGATGATAAAGACTGGGGCACGATTGAGCATATCGAAAATGAGTTCTTTGCTCACTGTATCGCTCGTAATGATCGACTGGCCTTCTCCTTAGTATGGTTTCGCTTGGGCAAAAGCGACTGGCAATTCGATGAACGTTGGAACAACTGTCAACAAAGCCTTGATCAAACCGTCAAACCTTAATTTATCGCCTATTTATAACTTTCATCACAATGGTAGCCGCTATGTCCTCTTACTTAAATGCTGATAAAACGTATTTGACCCTAACTCCAGCCGGTATTTTTGAGGCATTTTCACAAAGTGAACCCACTGATGAACAGCTGTCCTTACAAGACTTATTGTCCTATGAGCAGACACTGCTTGCCGCCAACTGGCTTGAGCGTTATTCTGACGAATGGCTACAGAGCTTTATAGAAAAAGGCTGGGTTGAAAAGCTGTCTTTATTTTTACCTGCCCCCAACCTGCCCCTAGACCAGTTTTTGCCTTATGTAGTAGCCAGTCTGTCTGGTAAGCGCCGTGCCGCCATCGGCTCTGATGAAGGGTTCTGCCTCGCACGGATTGGCTACAGCCAAGAAGAAGCGGACATGCTAAGTGTGGCGGCTGCCGATTTTTCAGGCTTTATGCTCCGCCAAAAACAACGGGGCTGGGCAGTAGAAAGCCAAGCGATTTCGTTTTTTCAGCAAGTCGATTTGCTCATTCCTGAGACCAGTTTTGTATTTTTATGGATTGACGGTTCAGGTTACGTATTGATCATCGATGGTGAGCCTTTGACCAACAGTCGTGCCTTTGTGGAATTGGTATGGGCACTAAAAACGTCTGGCTTAAGATTTCTCAATTAAACCAAGCGAGGGCTTTACGCGCGCTTTAATGTCACCTCACCCCCTTTATCAATCACCATAGCAAATGCGCCTAACTTTAAAATAGGCGCATCACCCTCCTTTAAAACCCTGTGCTCTATCGTCCATTCTATTTAAAATAGATACAGTGGGCGACTGACTCATAGCAATAAGAATACCCTGAGAATTAACAACAACTTATCACATGTTAGGTCATACTGTTATGACCGTGTAAAACCCACCCCTTCCCTTGCATTAAAGTTTCAACGTTACATGACTTTGTTTAGAAACACACCTTCTTGAAAGTGGCAACTCTTGCCAGACCTTGCACTCTTGCTTCTTTTTTAGGACAGTTTATGACTTCGCTGACCACTGTGCGCGTGCGTTATCAAACGATTGAAATTGGCAACACTGATATCCACCTCTGTACCCTGCGTGACAATCAACAATTTAGTGACCCTGACGATGAGGCATTAAAGCTGGGTATTTGCTCGGCTTCTTGGCCGATGTTTGGGGTCATATGGCCGTCAAGCTTGGTGCTAGCCAATCATATGCTTGATTATGACATTGCAGGCAAGCGGATTTTGGAAGTGGGCTGCGGTATGGCGTTATCGAGTTTACTCCTTAACCACCGACATGCAGATATCACAGCGACCGACTATCATCCAACGGTTGAATACTTTCTCGATCGCAACACCACGCTAAACAACAATAAAGAAATCAGTTTTGAGCGCCTAGATTGGGCAGAAGACAATAGCCACCTTGGTCAATTTGATATCATTATCGGCAGCGACTTGCTCTATGAAGATCAACATATCGATATCTTGGCCGAATTCATCGCGCGTCATGCGCGGCCAACCTGTGAGGTCATCGTGGTAGACCCTGGCCGTGGACGCAAAAACAAGCTGACCAGTAAGATGATAGAATTTGGTTTTAGCAGCGCGCACGTCAAACCTGAAAATACGACTTATCTAGAGTTGCCGTTTAAGGGGCACATTTTAACGTTTTCACGGGATCATACTAACTAAAAACCATAAAAGGCACGTGTGAGTAAGTTTACATTGCGACAGCGTTTTGCCACTCTTGCCGTGTTATTTTATATAACACATGCTCAGCAAGTGGATGCTTGGCATCAAGCAGAGGGTGGTAAAAATTGCCCTGTGTTTTGGTCATACCAATACGCTGCATAATCAATTGTGAACGCTTATTGATGACAGCGGTAAATGAGACAACCTCATCAAGTGCCAGCTCGGTAAAAGCAAAATGTAACGCCGCGCGTGCCGCTTCTGTCGCATAGTCTTGTCCCCAATAAGCTTTATGGAGTCGCCAAGCGATCTCGACCGCAGGGGCAAAAGCCATATCCGCATGCGTTTCATTCAAGCCTACAAAACCAATAAAAGCATCACGTGGCTCTGTAGCGTCTTTTAAGCTAACCGCCCAAAATCCCCAACCCTTGTCTTTAATAAGCTGCTGACACTTTTTGGCAATGGTGTTGCTCACAGTAGTCGATAGTACCTGAGGAAAGTAGTGCATCACCTCAGGGTCGGCATTCATCTCAGCGAATATCGCAAAGTCGCTTGTGTGCCATTGTCTAAGATAAAGGCGATCTGTTTCTATCACAGGCATTGTTTTCCCTTAAGGGTTGATATTACTTTGGTACAGTTAAGGCTTGTTATCCAGCCAGCCTTTTTGCTGCGCATAAACAAGCTGCTCGGGTATATCAATATCATAGCTCAGCTGCGCATTGGTAACTGTATTTATTTGACTGGGCGGCAAGCTTCTAATCAAATGACGCAAACCCTTATCCCCTATTAGTGCTGGCTGCCATTTTTTTAGTAGCTCGTCATCAATTACTAAAGGCAATCCGATGATGTCTTTTTTGAGTATGTCGCTAACACCTGCCTCATCTGCATGAGGCCAATTGTGATAACCGCTCGCCACCACAGATGTCTTACCTGCCAGCAACTTCATTAGATGGTGCGCATCGAGCAATATTTGATCGATACCCATGATTAATACTCGATCAATAGCTGAGCTTGTGTCCATTATCGCCGCAATACCCAGAGACAAACTGTGTGCCATGCCAGTTTGAGGCATTTTATTCACCAATATTTGACTTGCTGGATGCTGAAACACCAAGTCAGAAATGGCATGAGTAATCGCGGGATGGTTATCAGGAATGACGACAAAGACTCCTTGCGGATTTGTCGTCACTGCCAGTTTGGTCATATAACGTATTAATGGCTCACCACCTTTGTAGAGGAGCTGTTTAGGTTGACCGAGACGCTGGCTAAGACCACTCGCCAAAACAATAACGGCGTGATTTGATGCCGATTGTTTGTCAGGTATCTGCATGGAAGGGTTACTAATCATGCGAGACTTGTTGCCGTATCACTGCTAGTAGCTGTATTTGCGACCTTTTCACTGATAGGGTCAGTGTCTAAAAACTCTGCGGGTGCCGTCCGCTGATACATAACTGCGTTTATCTGTGCCATGATGCCAAGTGCCAGTGCTTCAGGCCCGTCTCCACCTAACTTATAACCTATAGGATAATGCAGTTTATTAATACCCTCAGCCAAAGTGGTCGGATCGGCTTTGCTCACGCTAATCTCATTAATCAAGCGTTCCGTGCGATAGCGGGGGCCCAATTGTCCCATATATCTATAATGCTCGGGATGCTCTAGCAGTACGGCGAGACGAGCACGGTCTTGACTCAGACTGTGCGACATCAAAGCGACGGCAGCATTACGACTCAGTTTAAGTAGTTGTTCCGTACTCGGCAGCGGTAGATGTATCACCCTATCTGCTTGCGGAAAACGCGCGCGCGTCGCATATTGTATGCGACTATCTACTACCGTCACGTGCCAGTCTTGCAGCCTTGCCATAGTGACGAGTGGTACTACGTCATTGCCAGCACCGCAAACCAACAAGCGGGGTTGTGGGCGCAGTCGTTGTACTAGCCATTCGGTAGATACAGCCGCGTCGCTTAAGACAACGTACTCAGCGTTGTTATCAAACAGCTCATATTCCAGCAGTTTTGCCACCACATTATTAAGCTTGATCGGAGCATCAGACTCCGCTAGAGAAAGAGCACTATCAGAAGTAAGCGCTGCCAGTTTTCCTGAATGACGATAGTCGTCTAGATTGAATCGCGTGCCAACTTTTAACTCAGAAGTCTGACGTTGACTGCCATTAGAACGAATTAATGTGGCTATTGTGACAGACTGCTGCGTTTGACGAACTTGGGTGATGGTATTCAACAACGGCTGTGCAGTCGCCAACCGCTCGAATAATACATGAACCCGTCCATTACAGCCTAGCCCAAAATTCAACTCATCTAACTCGCTATCACTGTTATCCCCTAAGCCATCATGTAACTCTGTCTCTTCATGCTCATTTTTATATTTTTCATTGTCCTGAGTAGCTTCTTTTGGGTCGCCATTTTCCGTATACTCAATGTCCTCACCCGTTTGATAGATTTGTACAGTAGCGCCATGACGAGTGAGCCAAAAAGCGCGCTTAATGATATGTGGCTCCAAGCAACCCCCACTAATCATCCCAACTGAGCGGCCATCTTCACAGATGAGCATCATGGCACCAGCACGACGATACGCTGACCCGTCCGTACGCACGACAGTCGCTAGTACCGCATCAACGTTTTGTTGCTGCGCTTCACTTGCCAGCTTAAGAATGTCAGCTATTTGGTTCATAACGCCTCTCATTTTAATGGTGGGTGACAAATATTCAGGCTATAAAAACCCGCCAAGTAAGCGGGTTTTTATAAAATAACGGGGATCGAAAATCACTCTGGCATCTCGTAAAGCAGCTTGTCGAGGGTAATAGGAAAGTCATAAACCCGAACACCCACAGCATTATAGACTGCATTCGCAATAGCAGCGGCAGCACCCGAAATCGCCGTCTCCCCAATGCCTTTAATATGCATTGGGTTGGTATAAGGATCGTCTTCTTCTACTAAGATCACTTCTAGTTGCGGTACATCGGCATTGACTGGGACATGGTATTCAGCAAGATCATGGTTACATATGCGGCCGTCGCGCTTGTCATGAATAATCTCCTCCATCAAGGCTGAACCAATCCCAAACACCATACCACCGTAGCACTGCGAGGTCGCTGTTTTGTGATTGAGAATACGTCCTGCTGCAAAGGCACCTGTCATACGTTTAATACGTATTTCCCCAGTGACTTTGTGTACCGCAACTTCAGCAAAGTTGGCACCAAAAGACGATTGGCGATGGCTTTTGCCATTTTTGCCCGGTTTGATTTGTCCTTTGGCACTGAGCTTTTGCTCATCATATTCAGCGACGATATCTGCTAAAGCATAGGATTGAAAATTGCTAAAGTCGTATACTCTTGTGGCAGGCTCTGGTAACGCGATACCCGTTTTTTTATTGACCTTCTGCTTTAACCCTTCTGTCTTATTTTTAACCGCCTCAACAGCCGCTTCTGTCTTACTTAGATGGTGCTCACCTGATCGTTTAATCTGGCCTTTATCAAGCTGAATGGTATCGGGGTAAAGACCGACTTTTTCTGCCAGCATGTCACGCAGCTGCTCACACGCGAGATAAACCCCACTACCCGCACTGGCAGCACCCACACTACCGCCCGAACCTGAAGCAGGAGGAAAACTACTATCACCCAGTTTCATCTCGATATGGTCTATCGGTAGGCCCAATATCTCAGCCGCTACCTGCGAAAACACGGTATAAGAGCCGGTACCAATATCAGTCATGTCCGTTTCAATAACGGTTTTGACACCCAGCGCTTTTGTTTCATCGACTTGTAAGGTTGCTCGCGCCTCTGAAGGTTTTAATTGGTTACCGCGCGCAGATGCTGCCATCCCCGTCCCTATCCACCAATCGCCTTCCAACTGACTGGCGGGCTTAGTATTGCGTTTCTCCCAACCAAACTGCTTGGCCCCTTGCTCCATACAGGCAATAAGCTGCCGGGTTGAAAAAGGAATATCTTGAGTTGGGTCTTTTTCAGGCTCGTTACGGCGGCGCAGCTCAATGGGGTCGATATTCAACTGTGAGGCCAACTCATCCATCGCACACTCAACCGCAATCATACCCACCGCTTCACCGGGGGCGCGCATAGAGCCTGATAGCACTTGGTTGACATCAACTTGTTTGTAGTTTACTCGGCGATTTTCACCGCGGTATAAATACTTAGTCGATAAGGCAGTGGGTTCAAAAAAAGCCTCCCCTGGCAAGTTGCTGCTAACAGTATCGTGAATCATAGTGTTGATAATACCGTCTTTATCACAGCCAATCGCGATACGCTGACGAGTATTTGAACGTCTGACGGTTGCTTCCATGACTTGCGAGCGAGCCATACAAATCAGTACAGGACGGTCCAGCTCTTTCGCAGCAATAGCCGCTGCAATCGATTCAGGCGCAATGCCCAGTTTACTGCCAAAGCCGCCACCAACATAATACGATATCAGTTGCACCTGATCTTTATTTAAGTCTAAAGCGTCCATGACTTGTTGCTTACAAGAAGCAATCATTTGATTGGACGTATACATGATGAGCTTGTCTTCTTCCCAGTAGGCTAAGGTCGCATGCGGCTCCATAGGAGAGTTGCTCTGGCTTGGGGTATGATAGAAGCGATCGAGCGTCACCTCAGAATCTGCCAGCCCTTGCTCTGGATCACCATTTACGGCGTTTTTATCTGAGCCTTTTTTTTCATTGACCTCATGCGCATTAGGCAGCTCTTTGGTAAAGTTTAATGCTGCTTGCTCCGTCTCGTCTTTATAGCTGACCTCGAGAGCGTGCGCCCCCTCTGTTGCCGCCTCAAAAGTCTCCGCGATGACCACGGCAATCGGCTGACCATGATAAAAAATCTCGCTGACACCTTGCGTTGGCGCTTTGGTTTCGCCGCCCTGCTGGGGGTTACGCAAAAACTGTTTGGGATCCGTCACAACTTTTATGATGCCAGGAATATCCTCTAAAGCACTGCTATCGATATTTTCAACTTGCCCTTTGGCAATCTTGGCACTCACCAAGACGCCATAAACTTGATTGTCTCGATGAATCTCTGCTGAATAAGGCGCTTGACCATTGACCTTTAGGGAGCCGTCCACACGATTAATGGGTTTGCCAACCAAATTGCTTGCCGTCTCGCTAAACAAGGAACCAACAGGCTCATTCATCATCATTTTTTTGGTAGGTTCTGATGGAAGTACTGAGTCCAATAATGACATGATTATGCTCCTTCGCCGGCTAATGCGCGCTGAATGACTTGCTTTAATAAACGTCGCGTCAGTGGTATTTTAAAATCATTTTGGCCATTACCTTTGGCCTCTTTTAATAGTAAATCTGCTGCCTGTCTAATAACATCACTGTTGCCATCTGTATCCGTTAGTAGCGCCTCGACCTTTTCATTACGCCAAGGCTCCGTGCCAATGCCGCCAAACGCCAAACGGATGGTGGTTAGCTTGCCACTGTCATCCACGTTTATTACGGCAGCACAAGAAACTAGCGCAAAGGCATAAGACGCGCGGTCTCGGACTTTGTCATAAGTGTGTACTCCTTTGATAGGCGCTGGGAGTACCACATGAGTAATAAGCTCGCCGCTCTCCAAGACATTTTCGATATGCGGGGTGTCTTTTGGTAGACAATAAAAGTCTTTAACAGGAATGGTGCGAGTGCTGCCATCTGTTTTAACAGTCTCAATCTTCGCATCGAGTAACCGCATAGCGACAGCCATATCAGAGGGGTGCTGAGCGATACACGCCTCACTCGTACCTAAAATAGCCAGGGTTCGGTTCTCGCCGTTGATTGCGGGGCACCCGGTTCCTGGTTCCCGTTTGTTACAGGGACTGTCTGTCTGATAAAAATAATAGCAACGAGTGCGCTGTAAGAAGTTACCGCCGGTAGTCGCTTTATTACGCAGCTGCCCTGTGGCACCAGCCAAAATCGCTCTTGATAACACCGGATAGTTGGCCACAACATCAGGGTGCGCCGCCAAATCACTATTGGTCACTAGCGTACCGATACGCAGACCACCGTCAGCAGTAGGCTCTATCTGCTCTAATTCTAAGCGTGTCACATCCACCAGCTTAATAGGCGTCTCAATCTCATACTTCATTAAATCTAACAGATTGGTACCACCAGCGATAAATGCGGCATCCTTTGGACTCGCTGAAGTGGCGGCTTGTTTTGGTGTGTCGGCACGGCTATATTCAAAGCGTTTCATGAGCGGCCTCCTGCTACCTTCGTGTGGGCGGTATTCTGCGATGAACTGCTTAGCTGCGCTTCACTAGGCGGCGGTGACCAAATGCCCGTGACTTCTGACCCTTGCATTGTCCGAGTCTCAGAGCTTGGAGACTGATCGTTGACTTGGTTTTCAAGCACTTGTGAGATGGCCTTGATAATATTGGGATAAGCGGAGCAGCGACAAATATTGCCACTCATACGTTCAGCAATTTCTTGTACCAGCAACCCATTAGGATTTTGCAGATCAGTGGTCACATAGCTTGGCCAGTTTTGCTTGATCTCTTCTATCAACGCGGTCGCTGAGCAAATTTGCCCAGGCGTACAGTAACCACATTGGAAAGCATCATGATCTTTAAAGGCTTGCTGCAACTCCGATAACGACTCAGGCATACCAATACCTTCAATGGTCGTAATCTCATCGCCCTCATGCATGACAGCGAGTGTCAAACAAGAATTGACCCGTCGTCCGTTGATGAGAATGGTACAGGCCCCGCATTGGCCGTGGTCACACCCTTTTTTGGGTCCAGTGATTTGTAGGCGCTGACGACAGACATCGAGCAGTGTCGTGCGCGTGTCGAGATTATCGAGCTGATAATCCTGCTTATTAATGGTTAACGTCAAAGTAGACATGCTGGCTTCTCGCTGGCAGATAAACATAAAAGAATGGTGATAAACGCGCCTCAACAGTCGCGCTGATCCATTTATTATGACTGAACAAAAAGGGGGTTTTGTTTTTACTTTGTAGTCCTTAAGGTATAGTTTTTAATCTAAAACGTCCCTAAAACAGAAGACTTTTTGGCCGCTGATTTGTTATTAGGCAGACTTTCAATGAGTGAGTATGCCTATTGATGGCGGCTTAAAGCATCGCTATTTTCACAAATAAAAACCTTAGAGATGCGGCTTATCAGCGCCTTATTACTGGTTACATTTGCACTACTTAAGTCGTAACTTAGATGGCATTGTAATAGTCTGCACATTCTCTTAGGATGGCTTAATAACACTTTAGATAGAGATCACTTTAGACAGACGTCTTAGACAAAAAACAAATAACAACACCTGCGAGGAATTATGAAACAATCAGAAAAGCCACTCCGCATAGACATTGTCTCAGATGTCGTTTGCCCATGGTGCGTCATTGGTTATCGTCAACTGGCAAAAGCGCTTGAGCAAACTAATACGGCTCATACCATTCATTGGCATCCGTTTGAATTAAATCCCAATATGCCAAGCGAGGGTCAAAATCTGCGTGAACATATCATTGAGAAATATGGTTCAACCAAGCAAGAATCAGACGCCAGCCGAGAGAGAATGACTGAAGCCGGTCAAGAGGTTGGTTTTGAGTTCAACTTCACTGACGACACGCGTATGCACAACACCTTTAACTTGCATCAGCTTCTACATTTCGCTGATCAGCAAGGACGCATGCATGATTTGAAACAAGCATTATTTGCAGCGCATTTTACCAATAATAGAGATATCTCCGACATCAACGTGCTTGCCGATATTGCAGCAGAGACTGGCCTTGATCGTAGTGAGGCGCTGGCAGTGTTAGAAGGTCAGTTTTTTGCTAAGGAAGTACGAGCGGCGGAGCAGCATTGGCAACAGCAAGGCATTCAAAGCGTGCCAGCAATCATTTTTAATGAGCGCCATTTGGTCAGCGGGGCGCAAGGGGTCGATAATTACGTTAATATTTTAGAGCAACTGGCTAATATGTCTGACTAAAACATCATTTATGATAAAAAGGATTTTTTATGGCCTCTGACCACTCTCCCTCTATTCACGCCCCATCGATTATTGTGTTCGATGTTAATGAAACGCTACTTGATATCAATACGCTTGCGCCTTTATTTACACGTGTTTTTGGTACTCAGACTGTTCTCAGAGAATGGTTTGCGCAGATGGTGCTTTATTCACAAACCATGACCTTATCCGGTCTTTATACCCCTTTTGGTGAGCTTGGCGTCGGCGCGTTACGCATGACCGCTGATATTCATCAGACGACGCTGACAGAGGACGACATTGCTGAGCTAAAAGAGCGCATGAGCAGTATGCCCGCTCATCCCGACGTAATACCAGCATTGACTCGCTTGCGTGAAGCGGGGTTTCGCTTGGTCACTTTGACCAACTCAGCAAGCAGTCCCTCCCCAACGCCTCTGGAAAAAGCGGGACTGAGTGAGTTTTTCGAGCAGTCTTTTAGCGTTGAGACGGTCAGTAAGTTTAAGCCTGCAGCTGACACGTACCAACTGGTCGCCAAAGCGTTGTCTGTTGACATGTCCGATTTGTGTCTTGTGGCCTGTCATCTGTGGGACACCATCGGCGCACAAGCGGCTGGCTGCTCTGCCGCTTTTCTGACGCGGCCGCATAACGCCATGCTTCCGGCAACCAATGTGCCAGTGCCTGACTTTACGGCAGCAACTTTGACCGCACTTGCCGATGAGATCATTGCTCAAAAACAAAGTTAAATATCAGCCAGCGTTAGAGACTGACTAAAAACGTCTGTAAAACGCGCCGCTGTACTCTCACAACAACACAACAACGTTCTCCTAAAACAAAAAAATGCTACCCCAATAATAGGCGTAGCATTTTTATTTTATGGCGTTGATGCTGTAGTGATCGCTTACTCTGTAAAATGAACCACAGAGCGAATACTCTCACCTTTGTGCATCAAGTCAAACGCTTCGTTGATGTCTTCTAATGGCATGGTGTGCGTAATAAAATCTTGAAGTGGGATTTCACCCGCTAAATAACGCTCAACATAGCCCGGTAATTCGGTGCGACCTTTGACACCGCCAAATGCTGAACCTTTCCAGACGCGACCTGTGACCAGCTGGAATGGACGAGTAGAGATTTCTTGCCCCGCACCTGCGACCCCGATGATGATCGACTCGCCCCAGCCTTTATGACAGCACTCAAGCGCTGAGCGCATGACATCGACGTTACCGATACATTCAAATGAATAATCAACACCGCCATCGGTTAGATCCACGATGACTTCTTGAATCGGCTTGTCATAGTCTTTAGGATTGATGCAATCAGTGGCGCCCAATTTTTTGGCCAGCTCAAATTTGCTTTCGTTAATGTCAATCGCAATAATACGGCGCGCTTTTGCCATCGCAGAACCAATCACTGCTGACAGTCCAATACCGCCTAGGCCGAAGATGGCAACCGTTGCGCCCTCTTCAACTTTCGCTGTGTTCATGACCGCACCCATGCCTGTGGTGACCCCGCACCCTAGCAAGCACACTTCTTCTAACGGTGCTTCTTTGTTGACTTTAGCCAAAGAAATCTCTGGTAAAACGGTGTACTCTGAGAAAGTTGAGCAACCCATGTAGTGATAGATTGGCTCACCGTCTTTATAAAAACGCGTGGTGCCATCTGGCATGAGTCCTTTACCTTGCGTCTCACGTACCGCAGAGCACAGGTTGGTTTTACCTGAGCGGCACATTTTGCAGACGCCGCATTCAGCTGTGTACAAAGGAATGACATGATCGCCAACTTCAACGCTGGTCACGCCTTCGCCGATTTGCTCAACGATACCGCCGCCTTCATGACCCAAGATCGCTGGGAATACGCCTTCTGGATCTTCGCCAGATAAGGTAAAGGCATCCGTGTGACAAACGCCACTGGCTACGATTTTTACCAATACTTCGCCTTTTTTGGGCAGCATGACATCCACTTCTTCGATCGATAGTGGTTGCTTTGGGCCCCATGCAATAGCGGCTTTGGATTTAATAAATTTATCTGACATATCAATGCTCTCTTTTTTTAATGGATTGTTTTTATGGGATATAGTCGTGTCACTTTAAAAGGGCTACAAAGCGACTGGCTCAATTGATAATAATGCTAGCTTATCTTGCTTACCAAGCACAGGCAAGTGTAGGCAAGCTGCCAGGCAGTAGCGTTTTGTGCTTTGCTTTAATAGTGACCATTATAGTTTTTTCTCTGAGGATAACAATATGCTATATTTGCAAATGTCTTTTACATAATGGTAATAATCATGCGCTGGGATGGTATTAGCGAGTTCGTTTATGTCGCGGAGTACGAAAGCTTTACCCGCGCGGCAAAAGAGTTGGGGTTGTCCACCGCGCAAGTCAGTCGGCAGATAAGTGCGTTAGAGACGCGACTTGCCATCAAATTACTCTATCGGACAACGCGCAAAGTCTCACTCACAGAAGAAGGCCGCGTGTTTTATCAACACTGCCGCGGGGTGCTCGATGGCTTAGACGCGGCCGAGCAAGCCGTCGGTCACTTACAATCAAAACCTCAAGGTAGGATTAAACTGACCGCACCTGTGACGTATGGTGAGCAGCAATTACTGCCGCTGATAAATGACTTCATGAGGCAATATCACGATATCGAAGTGACGGCTTTTTTAAGCAATCAAAAGATTGATTTGGTTGAGGGCGGCTACGATTTAGCGGTTCGCATCGGCAAATTAAGCGATTCGACCCTGATGGCCAAAAAGCTCAGTCATCGCACCAACTTTGTCTGTGCAGCGCCCGCTTACCTTGAAAAACACGGTACTCCGCATACGCTAAGCGCACTGAATCAGCATAACTGTTTGTTGGGTACTCGTGATTATTGGCATTTTATCGACACGGCTAAAGGTGCCAGTCAAAAAACAGATAAAGAAAGAAATCTACGGGTGACTGGAACCGTGCAATATAACAGCGGTCATAGTCTGGTTGATGCGGCTTTAAAAGGTTTGGGGATTGTGCAACTACCTGATTACTATGTGCAAAAGTATATCGCATCCGGTGAACTGGTGAGTGTGTTGGATCGCTATAGGGAGCCCGAGGAAAGTATTTGGGCCGTTTATCCCCACAACCGTCATCTATCACCAAAGATTAGAGTACTCGTTGACTATTTAGCAGAACATTTAGATTAGACATTTTTAGGAAAATCTTTAGACAATAATTAGACAATCGTTAAAGCTGATTGCCAATTTAAGCGAAGCCGTATTACCGATTTCTCGCAGAATAACTGACCTCAGAAAGCTCGGATAGCCCTGTTTGACCCTTTAACTCTACCTTTAGCTTCTTGGCACACTCGATGATCTTGTGTCTATCGGCTGGGATAGCACCGTGCGCAATCGCTATTTCGCGCATTTGTACCGTAATATCATAATGTGGATAACTGGCATTGCGATGAAACAAACGCTTATCGACGTCAATCCATGCCGCAAAGTCATGCAGTTCTTGCAACGTATCGGCCAGCATGTGACACCACTTAAACCCTCTAAACTCTATACGGACAAAATCCACATATATCGCCATAACACAGCCCCTCATATACATCTTATTTAACGTCAAAAACACCCTTTAACTGTGTTTTGGGATAGCAAATATCTGGTCATAAACCCAGTTATAGACAAAGGCATAGACTAGGTAAAAGGTTGCCATTGCGATATCCATCTTGAATGCCTCCCAGAGGCTAATATTTAAATACCAAGCGATGACGGGTAAAAATAACAGTAGTAGCCCACCTTCAAACAGTATCGCATGCAGCACTCTAATTAGAACCGTCTTCTGTAGCGTACCGCACAGTTTGAGCATGCCGCGGTCAAACAAAATATTATAAAAATAATTCCAAATGGTAGC
The DNA here is from genome assembly GCF_016107545.1 of Psychrobacter namhaensis. Classification (GTDB taxonomy): domain Bacteria; phylum Pseudomonadota; class Gammaproteobacteria; order Pseudomonadales; family Moraxellaceae; genus Psychrobacter; species Psychrobacter namhaensis. Next base: position 290,812 of record NZ_JABASS010000002.1, on the reverse strand, counting down.
GACGATAGAACCCACCAAGGCCATCATTCCCATTAGATGTAACTCGAAGCCAAACACCAAGCTGGCTAATGGGGCAAAGATCAGCAGACCTATAATTTCGAACCCTAAGGCATGTCGAATTCGGTCTTTAGTGGTACGCATAAAACTTCCTAATGGGTTTATTGGCTCACATTATTGATTACATACAGTCATCAGCAGCAGCTGTTTATGATCTAACGTAAAACAAAGCGCTTAGCGTAATTCGCGTACATTTTTCTTTAGCTGCTTTAGCGCTTTTTGGTACTCACTGTGACTGATTTCAAGCGTACTTAGACGCCCATAGCGTAACTGTCGATAATCTTGTTGAATGCGCACCATTTTTGCTTGCCTGTCTTTTGGATTAGCCCGCTTTTCTGACTTATTAACGGCATCATTTTTAGTATTTGCATGACTGTCGCGGTTATCAACCGTTGCTATCAAGCGCTCAAGCCAAGCCAATTGCCCTTCGTGATCCTCTCGCGCCAGCAAAGTATCACGCTTACTCAGACGTTTAGAGAGCTGCACGAGCGGCTGGTCTGCTGGATGCCAACGTTTGCGTCGACGTTGCCAAATGATGAATATCAAAACCACCATGACGATAATCGCGCTAGCAGCTAACCAGACAACTTGCTGCATGATTGAGCGGATATTGAACCACTTTAACAACGAATCTGCCTGCATATCCTGATCATAGCCGACCACGTCTTTTTGCCAATAATAGCTGGCCTGATCCGATAAACGCCGCAAGGATTGGAGCATTTGATACTGCTGATAACTGATTTGGGCCTCAGCGCCATCCCCAAACATGGCGGCTCCTTGTGACTGAGTCACCGCATCCATACCCTGCTCCACGCGCTCAGGCGCAACAAAAGCCGTCGGATCTACCCGCATCCAGCCTTGCCCCTCAAGCCAGACCTCCGTCCAAGCATGCGCATCCTTCTGTCGCACTTCCCAGACATTGCCGCCGCGGCTCAGCTCACCACCTTGATAGCCCGCGACTACTCGTGCTGGGACACCCGCTGCCCGCAACATAAAGGTAAAGCTGGAAGAATAATGCTCACAAAACCCCGCTTTGGTCTCAAACAAAAACTCATCGATACGGTTGGTATTTAGTCGGGGCGGTGATAGCGTGTAGCGAAAATCCGTTTGATGAATCCAGCGCTCAATAGCATTCATATAGCGAACTGGATCTGACCCTGACTGGGCAAAAAGCTGCTTAGCCAGTGCTCTTGCTTGTGGATTACCATCAGCTGGCAGTGCAAGGTTTAGCTGCCGTGACTCGCTATCTAGAATGGGGTCGATACGCATCGGCGCAAACTGTAAGACATCATAGCGAAGCTGCTGGGTGACGGGTTGATCTTTGAGCAAGGTAAAGTTTGAGGTGATACTGACGTCTTGCCTCTGAGTAAAAGGATAGTCGAGTCCAAATAGCCAGCTTTGTTGCGTGGGCTCTAAAATAACCTCGTAACTGGTAGGGGCGGCTTTTACCTCGTCAGGGACGGTCGTCAATGCATTCTCGATCCAAGTAGGCACTGGCCGTGAAGGTTGCCATTTTCTCTGCTGCGAGCTTGGGCGCCATGTGACGCCATCGAAATCACTAAAGACTAACCCTCGCCAATAAAGCTGCTGCTGCGGTGGACGGTCATCTGCAAACGCCACCCGAAAAGCCAGCTCCGTTGATTGACCTAAGCTGGCAAAGTCACCAGGCGACATGCTATCGGACACACCCGTGGTCGCTTGCTGTCCTGATAATTGTACTGACCATAGCGGTGGCAAGCGCGGGAAGAACAAAAACAGCACAACCAACAATGGCAATGCCCCAATACCCAGTACGCCTAAAGTACGCAAGCGGCCCTCACCGCGAGTATTGCCGTCGTCGTTTAGCGCAATGAATGCTAACAACACAATCACCACACCGACGATCACTTCTAGCGTAGTCACCAGGCCTTGATCCATTAAAAACAGCGCAGCAAGCACAAACAGCGATAAATTCAATATCACATAGGCATCACGGCGCTTATAGAGCTCCCAAAGCTTACTGATAAGACATAGCACCAAAAACGCCACACCCATGTCCAGCCCAAATGCCGTGTTATAGGTCAACCATAAGCCTACCAAGCCCAATAAAAATCCAAGCATTTGCATGCCTTGATACACACGTTTTAAGTGGCGTATTTCTCTAAACCGTGCCTTCGCCTGTGGCATTTGGGCCATGATACTGACGACCGCAAACCCCATTAGCCATAATGGCAAGTGAGCAGCATGAGGTAAAACAACCACAACTTGAGTAATTAGCACCCAATAATAGGCAGGCAACGCCAATAGCTTGCGATACCATTTGTCTTCGCTAGCAAGGTTGCTTCGCTCAACAGGGCTTTGACCCAGTGCCAAACGCTCAAAACCCGCCGTGCTGACAGCAGATACTTCTCTAGATGCGTTTGTAGCAGGCGTATTTATGAAACGTTGAGAGTCGGTCATGGTACTTTCGCCAATCTTAGCAAACAAGCTTGCGCAAAGCCGTCGCCTTCACCCATCGGTACAGCAGAGGGCTCGTCATTCGGTAAACGCACTGTAAATGGGACGCCTAGCTGTCCTAGTGTTATCACACCATAGGCCAGTTGTGACAGTTTTTGCTCATGATGCGCTGCGGGCATATCAACATAATCTAAGGTTTGCTCATGACCGACAGGATCAGCAAAATGCTTGGTGAACATACCCTGACCGCGTGCCACATGCCCCCAGGAAACACGAGCCAGCGACTCCCCTTCGACATAATTGTCTAGTCGCTCAAAATCATCTTGCCCTTGCCGATACTGTCCGCCAGTTGGCAAATCCTCTAAGTGTGCCACGGTGTGCGGCGTTTGCCAATCAAAGGCTTCTGGCTTTGGGTAGACCCAAGTGGTACGCGCAAAATACACATAGGACCACGCACGCATGATACCTAAAGGATAAACCGTTTTTATTGTTAGCCGTGGTAATTCAAGCTGTCCCCGAGTATGAGTCGGCACAGACAAACGAATCACTTGCTCACCTTGTAGCTGTGTCACCAAGACAGAATGCTGACTATCCTCATTATTCTTAGTCTTTTTCTTAGCCCTTTTATCAGTCTTATGATGGGACTGCTCGAAACTGAACAACAACTGTCGTCTTGGCTGGCGGCTATCGCTACGTATTTGCAAAGTGACCCAGATAGACGCACCTGCTTCAGCCATCGTTACTTCTAACAAGCGTACTTGCAGGCCTGAGATGTGCGCAAAGGTCACATGAAAGCTGATGAGCCAAACACTGACAAGATAAAAACACAAACCCAGCACCAAATTATTGCCATAATTGATACCTGCAATAAAGGTGATGACCAATAACACCGCAAACAGCATACCTTCACGGCTAAAAAATATATAGACATTACGCAAATTGAGCGTCGCACTGTCCTTTTTGGGCGCGCGCGAGGCAAACCAACGACTTAATGCTGAGGAAATGGGGACGGTTAAGGCTTTTGGTAAAAAGTTCATGACGACCCTACCCTTACCCTAGAATTGACGATAATGATGATATTTGGCGACAGTTTTTAGACAACAAGCTTTTAGACAATAACGGGCACTTCTGCCAAGATACGTTGCGCGATGGTCTGCGGTGCTTGTCCACCCGTTACATGCGCAGGGACAAAACGCTGTCCCAAACGATGGTCAGTGACCGCTGCGAATACCGCTTGAATGTCTTCAGGCGTCATCTCCATATGTCCCGATACATAGGCATATGCCTGGGCGGCACGCTGCAGGGACAACACACCACGCGGTGATAAGCCATGATACTCTTGGCTGGTGCGCGTTTTGGCAACCAGCCTTTGTAGATAGTCCAATACCACATCCGCGACATACACTTGCTTGACCCCTTGCTGGGCTAACAAAACAGCCTCTGTATCAAGCACAGTGTCCAACTCTTTTAACAGTTCACGGCGATCTTGGCCTTTTAACAGTTCGCGCTCCGCCGCAGGTGATGGATAACCTAATGATAGACACAGTAAGAAACGATCAAGTTGCGATTCAGGGAGGGGATAGACACCCGCTTGCTGCAGCGGGTTTTGCGTCGCTATCACAAAGAATGGCTGCGGCAAACGATAGGTTTGTCCGTCTTGCGTCACTTGTCGCTCCTCCATGGCTTCTAGCAACGCACTTTGCGTCTTAGGACTAGAGCGGTTAATCTCATCGGCAAGCAGCAGCTGCGTAAAAATGGGTCCAGGACGAAACTCAAAATTCAGTTTACTTTGGTCATAGATACTCATGCCTAAGATGTCTGCAGGCAACATATCATTGGTGAACTGCACTCGGCTAAAACTCAAGCCCAGCAGCTGTGCCAATCCTTGCGCTAAAGTCGTCTTACCCATCCCTGGCAAATCTTGCAGTAACAGATGCCCCCCGGCCAGTATGCCACTGAGCGCCAACTTAACCGCCTGCGGCTTATCTAGCACAATTTGATTTAACTGCGCCATTAGCTGTGCGATTTTTTGCTGATTGTGGTGATAGTCGGTCGCTGCATGGGTCATAGTCAATTACTGGCTCATTTATTTATGGGAATCAGAAGGATCAATTAAAGGTTACTTTGTACTGTCTTCTACGATCGGCGGCGCAGCACGGAGCGAGGACAGATAAGCGATCACATCGGCACGCTCTTTGGCATCAGGCATAGGGTTTGACAGCATTTTTGAGTCTGGCATGACTTTTTGGGCATCGGCAATGTAAGGATCAAGGGTTTTTGCGTCCCAGACCCAACCTGATTGCTCTAAGCTTTGACTATAGGTGAAATCCTCTAAGTCAGCGGCTGGCGCTCCGTATATGTTCATCAGCTGTGGCCCTTTTTTATTGAGACCCGCATTGAGCTGATGACACTGGCCACAGGCGTCTTGATAGATGATCGCCCCATTATCAACATCACCCTCCGTATATAGAGGCAATGTCACAGGAGCACGGTGATCAGGGGGCACACGCTCACAAGCAGTGAGTAATAAAACAGCGGCAAAAAGAGCGCTTACTTGACAATTACTGATCTTAAACATTTTTGGCAATCTTTGGTTGAGGAGTGTCAGTCATGAGTGAGCGACATAAATCATGATGCCATGAGCAAGCACGTATAAAGCAAAATCATTTGTCACTTATCAATAACTTTTTATAAAAATACAGCGTTATTTATCAGTATTTACACCAACAAATAACGCTTAAACGACAGCAGTAATACTGGTTGGCTGGACCTGACCACCAAACTATTAGGCAATATTTAGTTTAATTCACAACCTTTATAGTGCTGCTCGGCTCTTCTAAGTAATACCCTTGCAGATAACGCGCGCCCACGCTCCATGAAATGGACATGGTCGCGGCATCTTCAATATAAGGCATCAACACATCGACATTGATGTCGTTGGTACGCACGATAAGGGACTTAACCGCTTCCAAATTATCCGCTGACTCAAGACCTTCTGTATAACTGCGGGCCAAACGCACCATGTCTGGCTGTACAAAGCTGGCGATTTCTATAGATTTGGCCGAAGAACCAAAGTTGTTAATACCCATCTGACAGCCGACTTGACTCAGTGCGGAAAACTGCGTTTTCGCGACGGTTAAATGATCCGAGATAGCTTTTTCGTTAAACTGAAGAGTTAGCGTACCAGCGGCACCGCCCACCGCTTTTATCAGCTGACTGACAATATTGGGAAGCTTTTTATCGATTAATGAAGCGCTGGTCAATTGCATCAACAGACGGGCTTCAGGATGGTTCTTACGTACCTCATTGACTTTTTTACACGCATTAATCAACACCCAGCGATCTATCTTTTCGAGCAAGTTATGGGTCTTGGCAACGCCCATAAACTGATCAGGGGTCAATACTGTGTTGTCAGCATCTGCCAGCGGCAATTTCAGATACACTTCAAAGAAATCACTACGATCATTATTAATGTCATATATTGGTTGAAATGAAAGCTCAAAGCGATTATTGGCAATGGCATCAATCAAAGACTCAGCAAGCGCGTGATCATCACTATTGGCATGTTCGCTTGGGTCGTACATATGATAAGTGCCGCCATGATTAGAGGTTTCCACCATGACCTGATGAATAGCATCCATAGCACGCTCAAGCACCACACTAGGCTCTGCTGTATTTTGTTCAATTTTGACAATACCAATACTAACAGTGGTACTGATCGTACGCTTATCCACTTCGATAAGCATGTCGCGGATACGCGAACCAATAACCTCAGCCAGTTTTTTAAGCTCAGCGGCTGTCTTATCTTCTACCAATACAGTAAAGCCAGTGTCGCTAAAACGGCTCACATGTCCGTCTGTTATCAATTCATCTAACGTGTAGGCGACCTGCTTCACGGTCGCATCTATTCCTTGCAAACCCAAGCTACTGCTAATCTTACCGATATTATCGAGCTGTATATATAATAGTGCCGCCGTCAGCTGACCTTGCCGCGCTTGCTGGTGTACTCTTGCCATCTCCTCTTCAAAGCCGCGGCGATTGTCAATGCCAGTCAAGCTGTCTTTACGCTCAGCCTCTGCCAACCGCTTAGCAACCTCAGCACTGTTAGTGTTATTCTGTTGAATAATGACCTGAGTCACCGGCTCGCCATCTAAGGTCGCAGCGGCCAGCTGTAATTTCGCCTCGAAGGTACTACCGTCCGTCCGCACGCTTTCAAACTCAAACTCGACTTCTTGACGGCTGCCTTTATCGAATTGACGTAAGAATTTTTTGAAACCCTTAACGTTATCACCACCAGCAATCAGATCAATAATAGGCACGCCGATGACATCATTCATCGACTCAAAACCAAAAAGCTGCAGATAAGGATCGTTGGCAAAGATATGGATACCTTGGTCTATGTAGGCAACCGCACTTTTAGAGTTTTTAATCAAGACATTCGCACGTTGCTCTGCTTCAGAGAGTACACGCCGTAACATTTTGAGCTCGCGGCGACTACGTAAGTTGTCGTGCTGCAAACAAATAGACATCACCACGGCCATTTCTTGCTCTACTTTAAGAGCCTTGACCATCGTACCGCTAATAATATCAGGGAATCCTTCGTCATCATTAGCACTCGCTGCCATCTCTTCATTCATCAGGCAGATCATCGGCAGATCAACACCTTGCTCTTGTACGATGCCCACGACATCCGTAAAGCTCATATCATAGGCGTTGCCAAATACCAATACATCCCAAGGTTGCCGCAGCAGCTTTAACAGCTCCTCTTTATCGTCTAAAAACCCCAAGTTTATGGTGTCATAATAACCATCTAACAAGTGCACAAGGCGCTCAGCGTAGAGCTGATCGTCATCGATGACTAATAGGTTTAAGACGGACTGAGTGCGCATAAGAAGCCTTTTGAATCTTGTGATCTTTTTTATGTCTGACTATTAAAACCGGATACCTTTGGCAAAAATCAAGCAAGCACTATGGGAATTAGGCTAAGCGACTTTTATCATACGGGCATGCTTGTTGAGATTAGGATGCCATGCTGGTCAGCCAAAGGCAACACATAGACTGGCGTAATACTACCAGTCATTATAGACAATAATCCAACGGGTTGCAGGTTAACTTATCATCATTATCTAGTGGGAGAGTATAAAAGAAAATCTAAGGAGTCACTTCTTTATATCACTACATGGCTGTTTTTAATAAAACCATAAACAGTCTATAGTCTGACCACCTCATACTGGCTAAATTCATCCGTGATAAACAATCTGGGCCCCAGACGCAGCGGGGTTTGTTTCGTGTTAACACGCATGATGACTCTATCATCCGTCTGAAAGTAGGAGGTCGGCACTATCAGGGTACCCGTGGTTTGTAGCTGCTCGCTCTTACCAACAATAAACGCTGGGACAAAATGACGACCACGCGTTTTTCTACCTTCTAAGCGCACTCCACAAGCCACTAGCTTATGTCCCAGCACTTGCCACTCAATCATTGGACGCTTAGTATCAAGATTCAGCCAGCGCACGACCCCCAGTGTCCAATCAGGTGGTGTGATCGGGTCAGATCGGCAAACTAAAAACAGACTCATCATGTATAGTGATGGCGGTGCCGTCGTAGCCACATCATTATCAACAACCACAGCATTAACCTTTTCGTTGCGGCGCGGCTCTTTATTCAGCACACCTGTGTCACACGCTACGACATCAGCACAACTTGATATTGTCTGTAATACCCCTTTTTTAACAGCCAATCCCCTGTCTGATGTTTCTGATAATTGTAGGGTACGAAACACGGAGTTATCACCGTGACCATCAACAGCTTCGCTGATGACTACGTCAATACTGGCTTGTTTCTGACTAACGGTATCGTAACGAGGGCGCTGTTCTTCCGGCAGCTGCTCCGTAGCAATCAAGCTTGCAAAGCTGGGCGAACAACTCACACGGTAATGAATGTTGTTAAAGCCTGTAACCAAAGTGGCCGCTCGTTTGGCCTGAGTCTTAGCCGCTTGCGTGAATGGTCGCTGTAAATATCGATAAGCGATCATCATCGATATTTTATTTAACAAATAACACTCAACCCCTTCGCTGTTCTCACTACATAAGGCCTTTATACGGGATTCAAAATACTCAACCATCGGTACCAAGTCTATAAATAAATAGTGGCAGCAATCGTCGTATGGATTGATATCGGAATTGGCCGTCAGATAGGTGGGCGGATGATTACCTTGCAAGTCTACAAATACCCGTGTCTCAGTTTTTGGCTCTATCGTTGCAACGAGGTGCTTGGCCCAGTCAGGTAACAAACGTTGTGCGAGTAGGATATGCGGACGACGCATGGCACACATATTTAACAAGCTGTGCAAACAAATTTGGCAGTATAACTGATGTATCGTGTTAGCAGCGTGGGTGACTATGATCCCAGTTGCTCTCACATCAATGTCAGCTAGGTGGTACTGATAAGCAAGATGGTACAGCTGATTGATTTTTGACCATAAGTAAGGTGAGGCGGCTTGATAGCAAATCGCATCTTCACCCAGTAGTTTTTGGTACATTAGCAGTGTTTGGTAAATAGCAACAGCAAGCGTCATTGATGCCGGCTTATCGGTCTTAAAGTAGCGCTGCCAGCCTTTGTTTTTGGAGGGTTTGTGCTGAGATTTTAGCCGTGCTGTTTTATGGCGTATCACTGTGTCATAGACCATAATAGTGAGATAGTACAATGACTTTGTCTGAGCCACATACGCTAACTGAGCATCACTGAGCGCTCCTGTTTCGTAAATATAGTACTGCCGTAGCGTGGCAATCAGTTGGTCTGAGGCTGCGATCACAGCCGCTGTGAGTTTAAGACGTTGCTGCTCGTCTATATTGGTCCCGCGTAATATCGTGAGTACTTTTTCTAAGTGCTCAGCTTGTCTCGCTTGTGTTTGTGAAGGTAAGGTGGTCAACAACTTGAGCAAATAATGCGCTTGGCCATTGACCGACTGATTCGTGGAAGGGGATAGGGATTCTGGAGCAGATAGATACGCTTGCAAAGTCGATAAAGTGATCATCAGTATTCCTAGTAACTAGGGCGTGACCTCATTTTAACCTACAAATGAGACAAATTTTAGTCATAACATAAGGTTTGGCTACTCGTAGAGAATACTACTGTTGAACCCGCGCGCCTTACAACCAAACTGATCTACCTACTTCCTAATAACCACTCTTTGTTGACTAATTTTTTTAATATAACACAGCGCTCTTATTAAGTGTCACTGTAAATATCAATCGGCACCTTAAAAGGTCTATTGGGCAGCTCTCTGACCAGCTTAGGTACTAGATAACCGGGCAGTGCCGCCAGCAATGACCAATAGAGCGCAACTGCCGAGCGCACCTCGTGATCAAAGTGAGCTGCACCCGCCACTTTGTCTAAGACATGCAAATAATAAGGCAGCACCCCAGAGGCAAACAAACGCTGGCTCAATTGTGTTTGAGCCTCAACGCTGTCATTAACCCCTTTTAATAAGACCGCTTGATTGAGCAGAGTAACGCCAGCTACCCGAGCGCGCTGTAGGTACTGTGCCGTCATGACATCGATTTCATTGGCATGATTACAGTGAATCACCATCACGATATGACAGCGGCTTTGAGACAGTCGGTCCAATAGTGCCTCGTCTAAACGCGCTGGAATGACCAGAGGCAGACGAGTGTGTAGCCGAACTGTGGTGAGCTGCGGTATGGCCTCTAGCGTATCTAACCACGCAAATAAACGCCTGTTTGTCACATTTAACGGATCGCCGCCACTTAAAATCACTTCATTAATCTCAGGATGGGCGGTAATGTAGTTAATAATATTCTCTTTCGCATCCGCCGTTGGCATATTGGCACTGTAGTCAAAATGCTGACGAAAGCAGTAGCGACAGTGAATCGCACAAGCGCCCGTAATGGTCAATAACACTCTCGACTGGTACTTATGAAGCATCCCTTTTACTGGATTTTGCGTGTTCTCGCTTAGGGGATCCGCCACATAGCCCGTTACCTTGATCTGCTCACGTTGGTCTGGCAAAACCTGTTTTAATAAAGGATCATTACGATCACCAATGGTCATTTTTGTCACAAAATCGCGCGGTACTCGCAGCTCAAAGTGCTTAGGCACATAGACCTCTGCGCGTAGGGATTCGAGCTGTAGGATGCTTAGCAGCTCATCAACGGAGGTAATGGCTTCGGATAATTGCGTTTGCCAGTTTTTTTGTGTGATTAAATGGTTTATCATGACAGCCTACTATCTGTGCCTAAAAGGCGTTATTATACGCCCTTACGGTGTACCCTATCAAAGTATAGCCGTTACCTTCTAAGCACTTGGCGTAACCACAGCATTTTGTACAGTAAGCACGACCTATCATCATATTTACAACCCCTAGGAGTCTCTTGTGGCAAGTTTTTCTACGAATGAATTTAAAGCTGGTCTAAAAGTTATGCTCGATGGCAATCCTTGCGCCATCCTTGAAAACGAGTTTGTCAAACCTGGTAAAGGCCAAGCCTTTAACCGCGTCAAGTTGCGTAATCTTCGTAGTGGTAAAGTATTGGAACAAACGTTTAAATCAGGCGACAGCTTAGAGGCTGCTGACGTGATGGACACTGAAATGAACTATCTATATAACGATGGTGAGTTTTGGCATTTTATGCATCCAGAGAGCTTTGAGCAAATCCAAGCGGACAAAAATGCGATGGGTGATGCGCCTCAATGGCTAAAAGAAAATAGCAATGCCCTATGCGTTATTACCTTATTCAACGGCACGCCTTTATCAGTCACCCCGCCTAACTTTGTTGAATTACAAATCACGGAAACGGATCCTGGCGTGCGCGGTGATACCTCTGGCGGTGGTGGTAAGCCTGCTAAGCTAGAAACCGGTGCGGTAGTACGTGTACCTTTGTTTGTACAACAAGGCGAAATTGTACGTGTCGACACTCGCACTGGTGACTACCAAACTCGCGTCAACTAATCACCTGTAAACTATAGCATCGCCTTTAAACAATAAATGGCTGTTCTCTAGTTCTCAATAAAAAAGCGGAACCACGTGATAAGTGGCTCCGCTTTTTTTACGTGGGGCGGTCACTATGGATGCCCCTTAATAGAGCACTTTGCCCCTATTCTTCTGCTGAGGATTGTTTTTGGATCAGCCAGTATTGAACCAACGCATTCAACTGTTCTTGTTTAAAAGGCTTAGTGCAATAATCCTGCATGCCAACGTTTAGATATTTTTTGCGCTCGCCATCCATCGCATTGGCAGTCAAAGCAATAATGGGCGGTAGTGTCTGGGGATCGTAGAGTTCATGCAGTTTGATTGTGGCCTGTACACCATCCAAAATTGGCATGTGATGGTCCATCAAAATAACGTCATAGCGCTCAGGCGACAAAGCAAAAATCTCAATGGCTTGTTGTCCATCCGTGACATGAGTGACGGTATGACCACTGTTGTTTAGCGCTTTTTTAGCGATAATCGCATTGACCGTATCATCTTCAACCAATAATATATGCCCCGCACGCTCATGGGTGGGCGCAATGATGGACAAATCGTTTAAGCCCTGCCACGCCTCATATTGATGCTCATCGATAGAAGGTAGCGGCAATAAAACACTAAAAGTCGTACCGACCCCAACTTTGCTATCTACATCGATATAGCCCCCCATCAAATCAACCAACGATTTACACACAGACAGCCCAAGACCAGTACCGCCATAGAGCCGGTGGGTGAATTTATTTGCCTGATCATAGGCATCAAATATCGCCTCCAATGATTCGGCTTTGATACCCACCCCCGTATCTGTGACTTCGATACATAAGGTCATGGCTTCATTAGGCACACTGGTAGTGGTAACTTTACCCGAACTGCTTTTTTGAGCGCTCGTAAATTCATACTCTTTAGAACGTTGGTCATCATGATCGTTACAATGGCAGTTGGGCACGTGTTTGACATCGATACTCACTCGCCCACCTTCACGAGTAAACTTAATGGCATTATTGACGAGATTTGCTAGGATTTGTTTGAGGCGTACTGGGTCTCCTTGCACATAAGTCGATAACGACTCAGTATAGTGGTAGTCTAAAATCAAACCGCGCTGACGGGCTTTGACCGCAAAGAGGCTGACCACCTCATTGCACAATGCAGACAAATTAACTGGCACAGAATCAATGGTCATTTTTCCCGACTCTACTTTCGATAAGTCTAAAATCCCATTGATAATGGCCATCAAATGCTCATTAGACACTTTGATGTTATCCACGTACTCTTGTTGTTCAGTGCTAAGTGTAGTCTCCCCTAGCATCTCTACCATACCAATGATACCATTCATTGGGGTGCGGATTTCATGACTCATATTGGCCAAAAAATCTGACTTCATCTCATTGGCATGTTTAGCTTCGCGCTGCTTATCCTGTAGTTGCAAGGCATCGGCTGCCATCATCGCAAATTGAGCCAATACCTGCGCTTGTTGGTCATCAAAGTGATGGTTCGGCTTCATATCCATCACACATAAAGAGCCTAAACGGTAGCTTTTATTGTTCTCATGCAAAATGATGGGCGCGCCCGCATAAAACCGCAAATAAGGAGACCCTGTCACTAACGGATTTTGGCTAAACCGACTGTCTTTTGCTAAGTCCGGTACTATAAAAACCTCGTTAGAGAGTACCGTATAATTGCAAATAGCGATTTCACGCGTCGTTTGGCACACCCCATCAAGTCCAAGGGCAGATTTTAAATATTGGGTATCTTCATCCATGAAGGAGATGGCAACTACTGGCATGTCAAAAAACAGCTTTGCCAGCGCAATAAGGCGCTCAAAAGCAGGCTCATCATTGTTATTGAGTACCCGATACTTCCTCAGCTTATTAATGCGTTCTTCTTCATCTACCGCTACTGGGTAACTGTGTGTAGGTGAGTTAAACATAGACAAGATAGACTCCATTAAATAATATCAGGCGCGCAGCCTCACACCGTCTGTTTTATCAGCAACTGTAACGCTTCACTCACCATCATCATCGCTACCACGGATGTAACAACGACTGCTGAGCCATAACCGCCACAGTGCAGGCCACCTGTTTGGCAGTGTTTATCTACGCGCGGCGGCTCTACAGAATACACACATTTGATACCGAACTTTTCCTTTAGCGTGCTATTGATGCCTTTTTCATGGCGTAGCTTATTCCGTAGTTTGGCAAGCAGTGGATCTTGGTAACTCTCGCGTAAGTCGCTGACCCTGATCTGAGTCGGGTCTGTTTTACCACCAGCCCCGCCGGCGCAGACCAGCTTTAGTTTATTAAAACGGCAATGCAGGGCAATGGCGAGCTTAGCATGCATATCATCGACACAATCTAGCACCACAATAGGCCTGCCTGCTGCTGCAGCGGATTTTGCTTCATGACGACTGGGCAGTATTCTCTCTACATTGTCTACCGTCAAAAAATCATCAATTAAGTTTAGGGTTACCTTTGGGTTAATCTCACGCATACGCGTTGCCATCGCTGCAATTTTGCTTTGACCAAAGGTACTGTCTAGCGCTGGTAGCTGCCGATTGACGTTAGAGGCCACCAACACGTCCAAATCAATCAACGTAACCGTACCGACTGCCGTTCGAGCCAACGCTTCAGCTGCCCAAGAGCCAACGCCCCCGATGCCAATAACATAGACATGGGCGGCGGCAAAAGTATCCACTGTAGACGCGCCGTAGAGTGTCCGTGTTCCTTGGAAACGGCGTTCATACTGCTCACTTTCTGCAGTTGTATTGGTATCTTGCATGACAGAAGAGTCAGTGTCGACAGGTTCTGTCATTGGTTGGTCAAATGGTTGGGTTTCACTCATCACAGATTATAGGCTCTTTTAGATTGTGTTGATTACTCTGGTTCTGGTTGTACTGGCTTTCGTTACTACTTCATTCGCGTTTCAGTGACTCCCAATAAATGGCTCCTCATAAATCACGTTTGGTAGTGTCCGCTATTGGTAGTGATGGCAACGCCTAGGGAGAATAAACCCATGTCGTTTGCAAAGCGTTGCAACTGTTGTGCCATAATTGTTCGGCCAGAGTAGACGGTGGTACATCAAGTAACTCACTTAGGCTCAGCACCACCCACGCTAGATTGGCTGGTACATTCCTATTATGTGCTGGCGTAGCACGCTCTTCATTGGTCGGACTGCTGCTAAGCGCTGATGAATCCTCCTCCCATGTCTGACACATAATAGGCATCATATCCGGACAGTCGGTTTCTATCACCAAGCACTCGATACCATAACTGTCAACGGCTGCTTGAATAGCGCGACGCAGTTTCTTAGCGTTTGGGTTGGTGACTTGACCAGTAACCCCAAGCTTAAATCCCAACTTCACAAACGCCTTTGCTTCTTGCTCGCCGCCACTAAAACTGTGGGCGATCCCGCCTATCTTATGAGCATCATAGTCATGTGCTTTTAGTATGGCCAGTGCTTCTGCGTGGGCCTTACGAATGTGCAACATCACTGGCAGCTTATGAGTCACTGCCATATCCAATTGCGCCTTAAAAAAACGCTCTTGCTTGGCAAACATCTCCGGCGTTTTCATAACATCAGTAAAAGTATCTAAACCAATCTCACCGATTGCGAGCGGCCGCTGCTCAGCAATCATTTTTGCCATCTCTTTTAAATGGTCTTCGCGATGCTGTTCAATATAAAAAGGATGTAAACCTAGCGCAATATGAATGTTGGTATGGGTTTGATCTTGTCCGTTAGCTTCTAGTGTAGAAGATGGCAACCGCTTATTCAGTAATTGCTTCGTATCGTACATACGCTCAAAATGCCGATATAAATAACCGACTAATACAAGGTGTCGCACACCCTGCTTATAGGCCTGCTGTATGAGTTGCTCTCTATCGTCGTCAAACACTGGGATATCAAAATGAGTATGAGTGTCGATGAGAGGATAAATATCAGGTGGCGTCTGTGTAGACACGGTAGATAAGTCGTTAGGGGTCATGGTTAGACTCCAAATTAATATTTTTTCACAAGGTGCGGCGTTATGTGAACCACAAAACCGTCACGGTTACTAAAGGCGTTTTTTCTACGCCGCTATTTAGCTGCTCTTTGATCACCATTAACGATGTTACTTTTGGTTTTTACAGTATTTTTTTCAGATAAGTTGATATCAGCTTTTTGGCTGCTACGCCGAGGAATCACCAATAAACCCGTAGCAATCACTCCTAAAATCAACCACTTTTTTGTATTAGGATGGCTTGTCAATGTCTTCACCTCTACCTTTATATCATTATCTATAGGATTTATCAGCAAGTGTTCATCATCAATGCCTAACTAGTAGCTAGTATACGGGGAAATAAAAAGTACTGTGTTTATCTGTGTTATCAATACGCAAATCAAGACGCGATATCACTTACGTTCAAGGCGTCTTGTCACATTACTCCATACTTTTAAAGGTGGTGGCAAGAAGAGACGGTCATTTAATTAAAGGAGCATGAAACAGCCATTTGTTGAGACATTAACGGTTCAAAGGATAAGTGGTTATGCCACCACTCGGGCTATCCACTTTAGTGAAGCCCTGAGGGGCGGCTTTTGGTGTCTGATTGCGCTTAGGAATAAGCGGGTTAAGCGGCATCAATTCATAATCCGCACTGACCTTACCATCCCAGCCTTCTGTACCACTCAATGGCAGTTGTTTGATCGTACCGTTTTTATCAATGACCAACTGCAGTACGCGCATCTGATTGAACTTGCGCTCAGTGACACTAGCGACCGCCCCGCCATCTCGAAGGATGGTTGGCTGTAAAAAGATGATTAAGTTGCTTTTTTGCGTCGTATCATTGTCAGAGCGAAACAGGCGGCCAATGACGGGTACATTACCCAAGCCCGGAACTTTTTGTTGACGTGTGGTGGTGTTGTCACGCATCAACCCCCCGAGCGCAATGGTCTGCTGATCATCGGCTAAAATCGTTGTGTTAATAAGGCTTTTATTGGTGATCAAACCACTCGCGTTGCCCGTACTGCCAGGGACAACCGACGAGACTTCTTGCGAGACCTCCAAACGAACTGTGCCATTGTCACCAATGTGCGGTATGACATTTAGGTTAATACCAATGTCTTGACGGTCAATGGTCTGAAACGGGTTATTTGAATTGTTGCCACTGGTGGTAAAGGAGCCCGTAACAAAAGGCACGTTTTGCCCAACCAAAATACTGGCTTTTTCGTTGTCCAACGTCAAAATCGATGGCATAGACAACAGGTTTGCACTGGTAGAAGAATCAAGCGCCTGCAAGATAGCCCCATAAAACTGGGTATTCCCTTGGCTGTCTTTGCTGCTATCACCGATACCAATTAACGCCCCAGCTATCGAGCCTGCTGCTGCGCTGATGCCGGCTGTACCTCCACCTGATAAGGCAGCGGCGGCAAGGGAGGCGGCACTTGCCCCCACATTGTTAAAGTTTATCACCCCATAGCCACTATTGGCATTGCCTAGCGCCCATTGCACGCCAAGCTGGGTTGCATCATCACCTGAGACTTCGACGATAGCGGCTTGAATCAATACTTGCGCTCGGCGATTGTCTAACTGATTGACCGCCTCTTCAATCTCAAACATCAGCTCAGGTGCCGCATTGACGATGATGGCGTTTTGCGTTTCATCAGCGATAATACTAAAGGGACGGCCACCCACCCCTGTACCCGTACTATTTGCGCTTGTGCTGGATGTCGCTGAGGTCGTAGCACTACTATTAAGGGTACTAGCATCATTAGCTAAAGCCGCTCCTGTACTACTCGCATCGTTCAGTGACGCCGACTCTAACGAAGAGGTGGCACCCTTGCTATTAATTGACTGATTGGCAAGCAATCCACGTAGCATTTCTGCAATATGACCGGCACTGGCATATTTTAATCGAAAGACGCGCAGACCACTTAACCGTCTTGTGGGCGTGGTATCTAACTCGTTGACCATTTCTTGAACTTTAGCAATCATCTCAGGACTGCCTTTAACCAACAGCCTATCACTGGCCGTATCAGCAATCACCTTTAGCTGATTACCCCCTTGTGCCTGACCACCAGCAGCACTTGCTACCAGTGAGCTGATCAGATCCATCATACGCTCAGCATCGACATGACGCAGTGGTATCACACGCAAGCTATCATTAACATTACTGTCCAAATCTCGAATAAGTGCTGTCAGCTGGTTAAGACTGTCTGCACGATCGGATAACACCAGTGCATTGACTCCAGGCACGGCAGCGGCATGAGCGGACTGCGGCATCAGTGGTCTAATAACACCCAACACTTCAGCAGCTTGGGTATTGGTCAAATAAATAACGCGGGTTGCCAGAGCCTCCCCGACACTGTCACCGCGCAAATCTACAGCCACGCCTGATTGCTTAGCAATATTGTCTGGTACCAGTTTAATAGTGGTTCCCGACTCGATTGCGGCCACACCGTTCACTTGCATCACACTCAAAAACAGCTGGTAAATCTCATCACGGGACAAGGCTTTATTGGAGATCACCGTGACATTGCCATTGATACGTGGATCAAGGACAAAGTTTTGGTCAGTAATGGTGGCCACCTCATTGATAAAGGCTTTGATATCAGCGTCTTGTAAGTTAACCTTCCAACTCTCAGCACTCGCAAGCCCTATACTGGCGGCCCACAATGGCACGGCTAGGCAAAGAGGACGACACAGCCGCATCAGACGCTGCAAAACATGGTGCAAAGGCGTGACTGAAAAATTATGAAAACTGACCATATGGATGATTACCTACCGTGATGATGCTTCGTATGTACTGAGTTTATTGTGTGCTGAAATGACTAAGCGCTCGCCCGCTTGCCGCAGCACGAACCCACTGCTTATTTATTTAACATAGGGGCTGTCTGCAGTTTATTGGGTCTAAAACTGCTGACGAATGGTAATAACTTGCTCGCCACGTTGCACTTCTATTTGCGCTTCACCTGCTTGCTGTACCTGTTGGAGTACCCCAGCATCCTGTGCAGGGTTGTTACCCACACTCTGCCCATTTACGGTTAGTACCTTATCACCGGGCTCAAGCCCTAGGCGGTTACGCAGTTTAGAGGGCATGGCCGCTGTGACTTGATAACTTTCCCCTGCAGCCATCACCCCCATTCTACTCAGATAACTGGCTGGATTTTCTTGCAATGCCGTGACCGCCTCTTCAATGGCCGATTGCGGATTGCTTTCACTACCTGTCTCGGTCGATTCAGCCCCAATATCTTGCGCAGGCTGAGGAGCGGTCGGTGGCATGCTGGTATCTGGCAAACGCTGGTTACTCACTGCGCCTGCTAGCATCGCACTTTGGTCTAGTGGCATGGCTTCTGGCATGCTAATGACGGTTTGCTTATCGTTCGCATCAGCGATAATAACCGAATTCCAATCGACAGCGACAAGCGTATAGTGACTGTCTTTTAAGTCATCACCGATGCGATAATTTTTTACCTCACCATTGACGTCTAATAATGCTGAAGACAGACTCTCTGGTATGGCCAATAATACCCCTTTTAAACCCACGTTAGGCGGCGGCTGCACGGCCGCCGTGACAGGATCGGGATCAGAAAAAATAGCGAACAAGCCACTGTAGTCTTTGTCAGAGGCAGAGCTGCTTTGTAAAGGCGCTAATGGCAATGCGGGGGCTAATGGCGCGGCCAACAATAACCATAACAATCGCGCGGCGGTCCAGCATAACCAAGCAATGGCTAATAACAGCAACCAGCCTGAGCAGCGGTTAAGGATATTAATCAGGGGTTTTACACTGGTGGCAACATTCCTCATCTAGCGTGTCCCCAACCCACTTAGTAGCGGCTGCCGGACACTGACGACTGGCGTATCTTGCGGCGCTTGTCCTTTATACTCAGGCATATTTTCTAACAGACGCTGCGTCAAACTGACATCTAGCATATTGTCGCCATCGATATATAAGTCCCCTAAGCGCTTATCTTGGTTGTTTAACAGATTGATGTGCAACAGGTTTTGATGATTCTTTTGTTCCACACTTAGCTCAGCACGCATCGTAGGCATCGTGATGTAAAAGACCTTATTACCGCTAGGATACCCCATTTCACCGCCAACCCATGTCAACTGACCATCCGCTTGACTAAATCCAGCGATTTTTTTGTCTGCGTCGTTGTTTGCTGCATTTGAGCCTGTCTGGCGTTTTAGCGCGACGTTATTGACCTGAATCGGCGTATTGGGCAATTGCCAATTGACCATACGGGCTAACGTTTCAGGGGCAATTTTTCCGCTCATGTTATCTACTTGCCACGAATTAAACCCTATTTTGACTTGGCCATTGAGACGGGTTTGTCCTGAGTGGATATCGACCTTTGCCCCCAGCTTACCTAATAACAGCTGCCATGGCTGCCACGACCACTCAGCCGTACCTGTGAGCGCTGTCGCTGATAAAGGTACCTGCCAAATGATTGAGCCTTGCCACACATTACCAGACACGTGCTGTACATAAGGCGTATTTGGCGCATACTTCTCAAGGAGCCACACCGCTGGCATCTGCAACACGACAAATAGCGCAAACAATACAAACCCGACTAGCCACCACAGCTTACGAGGACGCTTATGAGACGACGCAGATATTTGAGGCACGATGGCACAACTCTTATATAAGACAAAAACGTCATTATCATAACAAACAATGGCCTATAGATGACAGCAAAAAAGCCAGTATCTTTTTACCAAAATACTGGTAATAAAGATACTGGCTTCTGTCTACTGATAAGCTCTGGGGCTGATTACAATACCGCTTAATACTTTTAAATAAATCCCTAGATATCAACCTAAAAAGCAACACAGCATGTGCAATCTTGCATGGCTAAGTAAGCCGTGTTAAACAGCAAAATCTTCAAGATCACGACCGGCTGCTAGAGCGTCAACCAACCACGTTGGCTTGCGACCACGGCCAGTCCACGTCTCTTCGTTATTATTGGTATTACGATATTTAATACTGCGTTTTTTCTCTAGCTTTTCACCAGCTTTTAAAATCTCTTCGATAGTCGCATTGCTGTCTTCGGCAATTTGTTCAAACTGCATGTAAGCATCATACAAGCGCTGATGTTGTTTTTGAGCGATAAGCTGCTGGGCATTTTCGGTGATGGCGCGTAGCTCATCAACGTTTAGACTGTCTAAATCAATTGCGTTATTTTTGCTCATAGTGAATCCAACTGTAAAATAAGAGAGATAACCTTAATAGGCATATTGTTAACTATTAAGAACTAAGAATTGCTCATTCATCATTCATTAAACAGAATGATAGACTTTGTGAATGAATGTCTTTTTTGTGGATGAAAATAGGATCAATCCTAGTATTCGTAAGCGCAGACAATATAAACAAAAACAGATATTAAAACAATAGTAAATTATTATAGTTTTACACTGACTATCAGTAGAAAGTAAACTTAAGTAAAAATCCGTTTTTTAGTTAAGCCTTTTTATAAAAACGTACTGTTGTTTTTAAATTCAAAAAATATTATTTTTGGAGTGACACTGAAAGACCGTACGTCTTATCTATAAATAAACATAAATCCATAGAAGGTTAAAAATTATAACCCTGTTAGCAGCCTTACTCTGTTAAAACAACGACCAATGACGCTTCCATCAAACTAAAAACAGTCCAGAAATATAACGTTTATAGATCAGCCATTGCCTTGCTTATAATCGTTTTTTACTGCATTTAATAACAGTGGCCACTTATCAAGAGAAAGATCCCTTTAATGAATCACGTCTGTTTGCTTATGATCGTCTCACCATTAATATTGAATTCTTTGGGTAAACTCATTCATACCGTGCGCCAGCTCTCCACTACTGGTACTCTGTATCTCTTGTACCAAAACCAATAATTGTCGGCTACCCTCGCACTGCTCTAACATAAGTAAATAACCCCACGCCTCTACAGGAGGCGCATGTCTTTCGATGTAGGCAGCCAAATCTGACTTTATCGTCTCATAACTGGCATACGGCATCTTGTTTTTGAAGAGGCTACCAATTGACTTTCTGCCTATTGCTGACATTTTGCTTGCAGCTTTACTCCGAAAAGTGCGATCAATCTCCGTATCAACGTCTGTAGTAGTAGATTGTGGCGACGATTGAGACTGAGAGGCTATCGGCGTTTGGGTAGCAGCATTATCAGCGCCAGCAACTTCAATGTATTCAAGCTCTAAAAGCAGCTCAAAAATTGGCGTCACGCCCCCAAAGCTCGCAAACATCTTGCTGCTATCAAGCGTATCAAGGTAGCTGCGATAACTCCGTTTGCCATCAATCATAATGAGTAATGTTCTGGCGTCTCGCGGTAGTATCCCTAGACTTTGAGATTTCACTTCCTTTCTACCTAGATCCGTTTTTCGAAACACATCACTGTCATTCATGCTTTATACCCAACCCTAACCGTAAAGTAGGCACCTTTATCGTCAGCTGCCGACCAAATATTTTTTATGTTTTAAGCCGTTTGATGGTCAAACTCTGACTTTCTATTCGTAATAAAAAGTGGTTTTAACTGGTAGTTCAACCTTTAATATTGTTTGCGCCATTAATTTGAAGGGAGTATATCAATCTCTTTTAATGGACTGTTAGCATTAATCATTACCAATAGAATGAACGGTTGATATAGGATATGAGTGGTAGTTTTTCTAAATTTCAATATAAAAAATGCTAACTAGCATAAAAAAATATAGGGCGGCGGGGACAGGATTTACACAGTCTCTGATGGGTCGCAGTTGTAAAGCACGCACAGAAAATTTAGGTCAATAACTCACTGTAATGACTATAGATTTTCTATTCAACCTGACCAGATAGTATCAATAGACGTGTGATAGCTTTGACTTTGTAAATAAATGTTTACTAGTGTTTTATACTAACTAAACTGTTTAAGAATAAATTTATGACAAACTATTGATAGTAAATAAAAGAGAGTTAAATTAAAAATAAACAAAGGTTTTATTTTTCTTGATAATACACTCTATTAATTAAACACAATTGCTTTTCTCAACATGACGCTCCTAGTTTACCTTTTACGTTTATTTTAAGACCTGATCTTTAGATATAAAAATAGCTCAATGATATTATTATCAATGAGCTACATAGTTATAAATACAACATTACTTAATTATGTATTCCTCAGAACGGAATATCGTCATCTACGGGACCATCTGGCATGGCAGTAGGTTTTGACTGTGCAGGCTGCTGCGTCGGTTGGTTAAATTGATTTTGCTGAGCAGGCGCACTTTGGTTGTTATTAAAGCTATTTTGTCTGCCACCTTGTGCCATCCCTTGAGCGGCGTTGCCTGCTTGATTATAGCCGCCTTGCTGATGGTTTGCTTGTTGGCCAAAGTTATTTTGATTGCTTTGACCACCTTGATTGCCATAACCGCCTTGGCCTTGGTTTTGACCACCAAAAGCATTGTCACCTTGTCCACCGCTCATGCCATCTAGCATTTGCATTTGTTCAGCACGGATCTCGGTAATATAACGGTCTTGTCCGTTTTGATCCTGATATTTACGCGTCCGTAAACTGCCTTCGATATAGACCTTGCTGCCTTTACGTAAATACTGTGCAGCAATCTCTCCCAAACGGTTAAATAGTGAAATACGATGCCATTCCGTCGCTTCTCTTTTTTCGCCGCTTTGTTTGTCTGTCCACTGCTCCGATGTCGCAACCGAAATATTGGTCACGCTACCGCCATTATTGAATTGACGTGCCTCAGGGTCTGCTCCAAGGTTACCGATAATGATAACTTTATTAACTCCGCGCATGGTACCGTCCTCTTACTTATGAGTAATCTGATGAATCTGTTTGATGTTTATTTAATAGTACCAATAAATACTATCTATAATATGATTTTACTTTAACCAATTTTTGTTTAAATATCTAGGGGGCTTTGTGCCAAACGCGACAGGGTTTGTCGCGAATCATCGGTCAGCTGCGTCTTATCCAGCTTCAAATAAGCGACCTGTTCTTTTGCCATCACCACCAACTCATCAACCCCATCTACCGCCAATATTTGGCGTGACCAGTCTTGTATATTGATGTTTTTAGGAATAGTCACGGTCGTACTTGACAGATAAGGGGGCTGGGCAATCGGAATAATAACCAGTAGTGATGCACCCATAATAATGGCCAGTATGCCCCATGCCAACAAGTTAGGCTGGTTCAATAACAGTCCACCCATCGCCCCACCGACGAATGCTCCAAAGAACTGACTAGAGGAGTTAAGCCCCATCGCGGTGGCTTTATTAGCGACTGGGGCCCGCTTCGAGATCCACGAAGGAATCGTCGCCTCAAGCAAATTAAAGCCCATAAAGTACAGCAGCAAGCCCAATATAATACCGACACCCATCTGACTACCGAGCGCAAGCAACACTAAAGCGCTAGTCATGAGCGCAATCGCTCCCAAAAACACTTGGCGCATTCTGCGTTTCTTTTCGGCGATAATGATAAACGGTATCGCAACGGCAAAGCCAATAAACAATAATGGCAAATAAACCAAGCCCTGCTGACGTACCGATAACCCCATCACCTCATTAAGCTGGTGCGGCAAAATAACAAATATCGCGGTCATCGTTAGATGTAAGGCAAAAACACCGATGTGTAAGCGGTTTAAATCCCCTATGTTAAGCACAGTCTTTAATTGTTGACCAATCGATTTGTTGTCTAAGTTGTGCTTGAGTACGCGTAGGGGTGTGGGCACCACCAGTAATAATAACATTGCCAACACAGCAAAGCCCGACGTTAACCAAAACAGCCCAGAGATACCGAGCGACCCGACCAATAAAGGACCAAAGGCAAAGGCCAGCATGATAGAGGTTGCAATGGTCAATCCCATCGTCGCCATCGCTTTGGTACGCATCTCTTCCCGTGTCACATCTGCCAACAACGCCATGAGGACAGCAGAGACAGCGCCACTACCCGCCAGCGCACGACCAATAATCACCTCATAAATATCCGTCGCATTTGCGGCGATCATACCGCCGATGGCAAACAGAATTAAACCCAAAAATATGATCGGTTTACGCGGAAACTTATCAGCAGCAAGGCTCATTGGTATTTGAAAAATAGCCTGCCCCAATCCATAAATACCGACTGCCAAGCCGATCAAAAACGGCGTCGCGTGCGCATAATTGTTACCATACACAGAAAACACGGGCACAATCATAAACAAGCCGATCATCCTCAAGGCAAAAATACCACCGACCCCGAGGATTGCTCGTCTCTCTACGCTATTCATACTCGCCTCACTGGTTGATCATTACTGGTTTATCACGGCTGTACTGCTGATTTAGCACTACTGGTTTATCAAGGCATCAGCCTATAAATCAAAGCCCCTAGTATAAGACATTCATCGTTTGGTTGCCGAGACTTTTGTCTTGCTGATTCGGTATCGCACATGACAGCCACCCAAGTCATTCATATTGCGCGATAATTTTGTTACCAAGTGCATCTAAGGCTGGATCATACCTTGAATAATGCCTCCATCATGACAATAAAGTAAGGCGTCATAAATGCTATTCCCTCATCTGCTTTATGACGAACGCCTCGATAAAATGACAGGATTGGGTTAAATCTATAACAAACACCACCTGTTACTTAACATTTATTTGTTTTAGATTCGCTTAGTAAGATCGCTTAGTAAAATTAAAAATTAAAATAAACCACACGTAAATACTCATTCACGCTTTCGAAGAATTCATTCACTTAGCTTAATTGACCTTTTTATATGTTAGATATCTTTTTAAATACCATTTTAGCAAATAGGAAACCTATCACCGATGGCACATGACCATATCGCAATACGCGGCGCACGTACCCATAATCTAAAAAACATCGACCTAGATATTCCACGGGATAAATTTGTGGTGATCACGGGTCTATCTGGCTCTGGTAAATCTTCATTAGCATTCGACACGCTGTATGCCGAAGGGCAGCGCCGTTATGTCGAGAGCTTATCGGCGTATGCGCGCCAGTTTCTCTCACAAATGGAGAAACCTGATGTCGATAGCATCGAGGGTCTGTCCCCGGCGATTGCTATCGAGCAAAAATCCACCAACCATAATCCACGCTCGACCGTCGGTACGATTACCGAGATTTATGACTATCTGCGCCTGCTCTATGCGCGTATCGGTACGCCATACTGTCCTGAACATGGCGAGCCCATGGTGGCACAGTCGGTCACCGAAATGGTCGATCAGGTCATGGCCTTGCCTGATGACACCAAGATCATGATTTTGGCACCCGTGATTCGTGAGCGTAAAGGTGAGCATACCGTTTTGCTTGAGCAACTGATTGGTCAAGGCTTCGTCCGTGTGCGCGTCGATGGTGATGTCTACGATACCGATGAGCTACCCACACTCGATAAAAAGAAAAAACATACCATCGAAGTGGTGGTTGACCGCTTTAAAGTCCGTGATGATTTGGGCAACCGTGTGGCCGAGAGCTTAGAGACCGCCCTACGTTTAGGTCAAGGACTGGTCACGCTACACTTTATGGATGGCAATCCCAAAGAAGGCGGGGATGACAATCAAGTCATGTCAGCCAAGCACTCATGCCCTGTCTGTGATCGTGCGGTGCCTGAGCTTGAGCCGCGTATGTTCAGTTTTAACAACCCGTATGGCGCGTGCCCAAGCTGTGACGGTCTCGGTAAACGTCAGTACTTCGCCGCCGAAAAGCTCATCACCCATCATGAAAAATCGCTCAATCAAGGTGCAATCAATGGTTGGGATAAACGTCATGCTTACTACTTTGGCTTGCTGAGCACCGTCTGCAAGCATTTCAAAATCGACATGGATACGCCGTGGCAAGACCTGTCAAAAGAACAGCAAGATATCATCATGCACGGCTCCGGCAAAGAAAAGCTCACCTTTAACTTTACCGATGAGCGTGGCCGCAAGACCAATAAAACCGTACCCTTTGAAGGCGTACTGCCTTATCTAGAGCGTCGCTATGCCAAAACGCAAAGCAATCTGGTGCGTGATGAGCTGGCCAAATACTTAGCAGATACCACCTGTAACGTCTGTGATGGCGCACGTCTAAACGAAATCTCGCGCAATGTCCGTGTCGATGATCAAACCATCGCCGAAATCGTCAAGCTGTCTATCGGCGATGCGGCTGACTATTATAAAACGCTAAAGATTGGCGGTCATAAAGGCGAAGTTGCCGAAAAAATCTTTAAAGAAATCAATGAGCGTTTAAACTTCCTCGTCAGTGTTGGACTTGATTACTTGACGCTTGCTCGCTCTGCTGAGACGCTATCGGGCGGTGAAGCACAGCGTATCAGGCTTGCCAGCCAAATCGGTGCTGGTCTGATGGGCGTGATGTACGTGCTCGATGAGCCGTCCATCGGTCTGCATCAGCGTGACAATGATCGCCTGCTAAAGACGCTGACGCGCTTGCGTGACTTGGGCAATACCGTCCTCGTCGTTGAGCACGATGAAGATGCCATTCGCCAAGCAGATCACGTCATCGATATCGGTATCGGCGCGGGTGTCCATGGCGGTCATATTATCGCCCAAGGCACAGTCGATGACATCATGGCAAATAAAGACTCGCTCACTGGACAGTACATGTCTGGCGAGAAGAAAATCGAGATTCCAACCGTTCGACACAAAGCCAAAACCATGGATGTCGAAGTCAAAGGTAAAGCCAAAGCCAAAAAAGCACCGATGACGATTGAGCTAAAAGGCGCATCCGGCAATAACCTGCATGATGTGGATTTGTCCATACCAGTCGGCGTGATGACTTGTGTCACTGGGGTATCCGGTTCGGGTAAGTCGACGCTAATCAACCGCACCTTAATGCCGTTGGCAGCGACTCAGTTAAATAACGCTTCCACGTTGATTGCAGATAAGTTTGAGAGCATCAGCGGTCTTGAGCATTTGGATAAAATGGTCGACATCGATCAAA
The DNA here is from genome assembly GCF_016107545.1 of Psychrobacter namhaensis. GTDB lineage: Bacteria > Pseudomonadota > Gammaproteobacteria > Pseudomonadales > Moraxellaceae > Psychrobacter > Psychrobacter namhaensis. The sequence goes on along the minus strand of NZ_JABASS010000002.1, from coordinate 263,428 downwards.
GCCCCATTGGCCGTACGCCGCGCTCAAACCCAGCGACTTATACCGGCGTGTTTACCCCTGTGCGTGAAATGTTTGCGCAAACGCAAGAAGCGCGTGCTCGTGGTTATAAAGCGGGACGCTTTAGTTTCAACGTCAAAGGCGGACGCTGTGAGATGTGCCAAGGCGACGGTCTGATCAAAGTTGAGATGCATTTCTTACCAGACATGTATGTGCCGTGTGATACCTGTGAAGGCAAACGCTATAACCGCGAAACCTTAGAGATTCACTATAAAGGCAAGACCATCGCTGATGTGCTCGATATGACCGTTGAAGATGCCACTGAGTTCTTTTCAGCCATTCCAGCGATCTATCGCCGTTTGCAAGCCTTAATGGATGTCGGTCTCAGCTACATCCGTCTTGGACAGTCTGCGCCGACGCTATCAGGCGGTGAAGCGCAGCGGGTCAAACTGGCGCGTGAGCTTGCCAAACGTGATACCGGACAGACGCTCTATATCTTGGATGAGCCAACCACAGGTTTGCATTTCCATGATATTGATAAGCTGCTGCATATTCTGCACACCCTACGCGATAAGGGCAATACCATCGTGGTCATCGAGCATAACCTTGATGTCATCAAAACGGCAGATTGGGTGATTGATCTTGGCCCTGAAGGCGGTAAAGGTGGCGGACTGATCATCGCTGAAGGCACGCCTGAGGAAGTGGCGGAAGTCAAAGAATCCTATACGGGTGTATTCTTAAAGCCGATGCTAGAGCAAGGGTTAAAGGACGTAAGCTAGTTTGTTAATGGTTAAATAGTGATTGAAAGGCTGCTCTTTAGGGAGTGGCCTTTTTTGTTGGGCGAGTCTTAAGTTAAGTGCTAGTATAACTATTAACTGAAGAACATCTGTAAGGTAATAAGCAATGGCAAATGTAGCAAATCTTGAAAAACGACTTGCAGATTTAATTGATAAAGAAAGCCCATTTTCTATTGCATTGACTGGCGAATGGGGAATTGGTAAGACTCATTTCTGGAATAACTTTAAGGAAAAGTATCATAACCAATTTAAACTAAGAAAATATGCCTATGTATCTCTATTCGGTATTGACTCTTTAGATTCTTTGAAGTATGAAATAGCAGTTAAAACTCATAAAATTGATCAGCCAGAAGACAGAATGCAAGGAGCTAAATCACTATTCAATAAAGCTTTAGACAATGTAGATCTATCTAAGGTAGAAGGGAAAGGATTAAGCCTTAATATAGGTAAAAGCCTAATAACTAGTGCTCTTTCTAGCTTGGTATCTAAGACTACTATCTGTATTGATGATGTCGAAAGAATTTCAGACAGTCTCTCACTAAAAGATGTCATGGGTTTACTAAACGATTTGAAGCTAGAGAAAGACTGCCAAATCATTATAATTTTACATGATGTTAAAGCGAATGAACAATTTCAAGAATATAAAGAAAAGGTGCTTGATGATGTTCTCGTTCTTGATGATAACTTAGATATATTAGAAACTTTTATAACAGATAAACGTGCACTAGATGTTATGCAACTATTCTATCGTACACTGAATGTCAAAAATTTAAGATTTTATAATAAGGTATTTATTAATTATAAGCAGATTGTCACCTCTATAAACTCACTAAGCAAAACCAGTAAAGAATATATACTGAAAAACCTTCTAGTTATCCGATGGATAGATGAATTTCAACCAGAAATACCGCTAGATGATGATAAGAATTTTTTTACAGCTACCTTAGATTTATTTCATGATAGTAATAGAAGTTTCATCATAATGTCGGATGATGATTTTTTAAATCAGAGTGATGAGCTCAAAGCTTTTAGACGTTACCTCGATGCATTTTATCCTTTATTTTTGTTTGATAATTGGGCTAAGCATATTATAAGTATGCTTACCAACCATGATATCTCAGAAGAGTCTATACAAGATTTACTGAGAAGAGACGTCTTATCAGAGATGCAACTTCAAGATGAATTAGCTCATGAAAAAGTTATAGATGAATTTCATAGCCTTGAGCTTCGGCCTAATTTCTGTGAACGCCTATATTATTCAGCCTGTACTAAAATCCAAAAACCTGAGATGAATAATATTAGCTTTTATTGTGACATACTTGAAAACTGTAACAGGGCAGATTTAGCGCAACAGTTAGAGAGTCACACTAAGCAGTTTATCAAAAATGGAATAAAATCATCACAATCAAAACCTTCTATTGATGACTGGTACCGGTTCGGCAGGCAGCCCCACGACCGCTTCTATGATTTCATCAAAAATGAAATTGAAAATTATAGGATACCAAATATCAAATCTAGCCTTATTTCTACCATATTCTTAAAATTTCATGACAATAATCGTAACGGGTGGAATTCTAGTGATAAAGATATCATATCAATGATAGATAAGGACATTTTAGAAGAACTAGTTTGGGCAGACCTTGATGATAAAAAATATCGAAAGCATTTTATTCATTCAATCCTTTTACATCCAGTGCTAAATGAAATTGAAGGAAAAAGAGAAGAAGTAAGACAGTGGATAATAGTGCTTTTGGACGAAAAAATAAGTATGAGTCCAGAGAGTGAAGCGCCTATCAAAATGTGGTTAAGTAGTACTGATAATTTAACAAAAAACCTGTTCTAGTCATAGTTATTATAGCTTTCGACTAAAATAGTTGTCTAGAGAAAAAAAGGCTCTCTACAGATACAAAGCCACTTCCTAAACATACTCCCTCTCAACATTCATCACCCGTGCATCTACTGTACGTTCTAGCTTCTCTTCAATTTGACTACACTGCGACTCGACCTCACGTTTGGACAGTCCTACTATCACAAACGTCCATTCGCTGGCATCATGGCGCGCGCGGCCGCCGCTCTCACATACCGCGACACTTGGCGTATTGCCAAAGCGCGCATGTAAGCCGCCCATACGTTGGCGTTTTTCTTTTAGCGAGCCGCATCCGGGCAACGAAAACGTCAGTGTCAAAATAGCGATATGCATTTTATGCTCCTTGCCAAAACCATTTATACTTTTATAGTAGCATCAAATATAATGGCTGATAATGGTTGATATTGTCTGCGCGTCAGTACCTAGACCCTTTATAATAGCGTATCAATAACCAAGTTGCGTATCCAATCCATGACTTCTATCAGCTACGTCCAGCAGCAGCGCATTACCCGATTGTGCGTGCGCTGCGGATTACTCCTTATGCAGTATGGTGCTGAGTCTGCCGTGGTGGTGGACTTATCCAAACGCCTAGGGCTGGCCTTGGGGATGAACAGCGTAGAGTGTTCGCTCAATTTCAATGCCCTGACGCTGACCACTATCTGTGATGAACGCTGTATTACCACCACTCGGGACACGATCAATCAGAGCATCAACGTCAATTTATTGGTGCAAATACAGCAAATCGTCAATAAAACCGAAGCTGCTATAAATAACGACAAGCTCACGCCTGAACTGACTGACCACACCACGCTTGCGTTTGATGAGCTAGATAAGACGGTGTATCCAACCTGGCTGGTGGGCGTGTTTGTTGGTGCGTCTTGCGCGGCGTTTGCCTATCTGAACGGCGGCAGTTGGTCGATCACCGCCGTGACGTTTATCGCGGGTATGGTCGCGATGTTTACTCGTATCTATCTGGCCAAACACCATTTTAATCCTTTTATAGCAGTCATCGCGACCGCGTTCATTGCCTCACTAATTGGGGCGACGACCTATTATTTTGATATTGGCAATAATGCCGATATTGCCGTGGCGTCCAGCGTGCTGCTACTGGTACCAAGCTTTCCTTTGATTAATTCTTTTTCAGATATCTTAAAAGGCTATGTCAATATTGGCGTTGGCCGTGCGGTATTTACTTATATGCTCACTTTGTCCGCTTGCGTTGGCATCGTGATGGCGCTGGTTTTACTGCAAATACAGCACTGGGGGTTTTGAGATGTGGTTCATTGAAACCGTTGTACTGTCTTGCATCATTACCCTTGGCTGGACGCTTATGTTTACGCTCCCCAGACGCTATATTTTGCCGTGTTTGCTCATGACGGCTTTTGGCTTTGGACTAAAGACTGCCCTTGTCTATCAGCATGTACACATCGTGGTTGCCAGCTTTTTTGGGGCGATGCTTGCCAGCTTTTTGGGCGTGTACTTTTCTAAGAAATACACCCTACCGCCCAAAGCCTTAATCTCACCCAGCGTCATCTGTATGATGCCCGGTATCGCCGCTTATAAAGCGATGGTCAGTATGGTGCAGATTGGCTATTTTGGCTTTTCAGATGAGTTATTTAGCCAAATGATGGTGTATTTATTTGAGGCGTTGTTTGTGACCTCAGGATTGGTGCTGGGCTTGTCCATTCCTGGCCTACTGTTTTATAGACGTCGGGCGATCGTTTAGGGGGTGGGCGGTTTTTGGCGGGATAATAGCACGCGCTTGGTTTTGTGCTATTCATACTGACAGCACAATCACGTTACTGCTATGATGCGATTAATAATGATCGTTGAGAGATGACTGTGTGGCAGGTGTACTTGTTTATATTACCGATTGGTCTTGGAATCATGACCTTGGCAGCAAGCTTGTTGTTTTTATTTGCTTATCTTATGTCTGACGACAATGCCACGCGCTTGCCAGCGTTTAACTGGTTTAAGCGCTTAATTATTGTGGCATTTATCCTGCTGAGTATTGGCCTGTTTATGACTTTTGGCCATTTTTGGGGTTAACCAAGCACACGTTTATGCGTGAACGAATTTTTCTAATTCTAATAACTCTAAATCTTGACGCTTTGGCTCGCCATTGTTGCCATCATTTGGAAACGGCATCTTATTACCGTTCAACTGATAGCCACGGCGCTGATAATAAGCCAAAAGCTCAGGCCGATGGCTTAATATAGACATGGTCAGACGCGCAGATTTTTTATGAGGCGTTGGCATCTCTGTCTGCAAATGGCGCGCTGCAAACGTCTCTGCTGCCTGCAATATCTGATGACCAACGCCCTGCCCTTGCAGTTCAGGATGGACCGCAAACATGCCGATGTAGGCTTTTTTATGACAGACACTGTTATTTACGTCATGATCGGCTTTTATATCGACCGCGATGCAGCCTAATAACGCACCTGTCTCCTCGCCATCACGACTGCCTGTCGTCGTTTTCGGGTAGACGAAGAGATAATGCGTTGGATTAGCAATGGTATTCGCCAGCTCCTCTGGCGTAATCCGGATACCACCGATTAAATCCGCCTCATTGGTCCACCCTTCTGTCTGCCGATAACAACGGTTGAGTAACTGCTCAAGTGCCTCCATGTCATCCGCTTTGGCCTGACGTAAAAATACCGAATCCTTATCCATATGATGATTTTCCTTTTTTATCTGTATAGTAAAAAACTGGCTCAGTTCACTAAGCCCGCCTAAATACTAATCCTTATCCGTTTTGAGTGCTAGCGCGATAACGCATGCGCTTGGTCAATCATGTCAAATCCAGCCTTAATTTGAGCGCGCGTTGGGGCATGACCACGGCGGAGTAGCTCAGAGAAGGCAACCAGCTCTTTGTCGCGTCCCAGTGAGAGGGCAGCGCTTGCCCGTGTGTTCTCTTCTTCATCATCAAAGTAGTATTCGATACAGTCGAACTTACTGGGTGTACCAAACAAAATCCCCTTATCATGGGTCGTTGCATGTCCACTATAACGCAAGCTGTTACCGTACTGCGCGGTCCAAAAAAACGGAATACGCTCCTCTAAAGCGTTTACGTTATCTTCCTCCAAGATAGCCGCTGCCGTTACCATGCCATGCTGCAAAGCCACGCGCCAATGCTCAATACGCATGCGCCCCATCTGGTTGGTCGCGTGGGCGATGTCGCCCAACGCATAAACGCCATCGCGCAGTTGCAGGCGCTCATTTACTTGCACGCCATCTGGATCATTGACCTCATTTAGCAGAGCGGTACGCGGGGTCACGCCTGTACCTAATATGACCATATCGGCGTCCATTTTGGTGCCATCAGACAGGGTTACGCCGCTGACGTTACCACCATCCTCATGAATTTCGTCAACGTCCGCGCCGAATGCAAACATAACACCTTTTTCTTTATGCAGATCAATCACAGCATTGCTAATGCTCTCGGAGACGATATGACTCAGTACCCGCGCGCTACGACCAACGACCGTAATAGAGGCTATCTCTCCTACTTGCATCAGCGATGAGGCCACCTCCATACCGATAAAGCCAGTCCCGACGATAACGACGTGCTTGCCGCGACTTGCCGCTTTGATGCCTTTGGCGTCATTCATACTGCGTAGTGTATACACACCATCAAGCTCACTCCCTTTAAACGGGGGTATCTTGGGTTCAGCCCCTGTCGCCACCACCAAAAAATCGGCGGTTTGTCGTTCGCTATGACCACTATTGTCTTCCATCACTATGGCGCACTCATTCGGCAATACTTCGCTCACCACTTGATTTAAACGCAGCTCAATGTTGTTTTTATTGGCCCAGTCTGCCCCGCCCAGCATTAAATGTTGCTCATCCATGTCGCCGGTTAAAAACATTTTGGATAATAATGGGCGATTATAAGGGGCTTTATCATCCGCACTAATGATGGTGATTTTACCCGCATAACCGGTACGGCGCAGCTGATTGGCTGTCATAAATCCCGCCCCGCCGCCACCAACGATCATAGTATGTGTGTCTGCCAGCTTGTCATTTGCCACCGTCTTATCTATCCTCGCTGAGGTATGTACAGTCAAGCTATCACCCTCATCAGTCAGCTCGTATTGGGTAAGCCCTATAGTGGCAACAGGCTCTAGCAATGTGCCATCGCGGCTATCAAAAGTCGCATGATGCCAAGGACAAATCACGCGATTGCCGCAGCGTAAGCCGTCGCCTAAGTCTGCCCCAGCATGCGGACATTTGCCATCAAATGCACTAAACTCATTCTCATCACGAGTGACCAAAATGATACTATCGTCATCTTGTTTGTAGGATTTCATGCCGCCACTTGGTATATCGGCTTTATTAATAGTGACTGTATTGATCATTGCCTTGGTCATAATGCGTCCTTAACCGTTATAATAATGTCCTCTTTAGTCGGATTAAAAATAAGCACACTGAACCAGACACTTTTAACTTATCCGATTGTTTCTTCACCGACTTTTTACACACGCGATGCATTGATAGTAGCAAGCCCACTTCATGCGCGATGTTTTTTTGTATGCTGACTGCGTTGCAAAACGTAATGCTTGACTTTTCATTCTTACTTTTACGCCCTCTCTTTAAAACGCATCATCAAAATAAAAGATCCTTTTATGACTTCTCCAGATAAAAACATAACCCCTACCGCCCACTCTCCGTCTGCTTTTGAGGATGAGGCATTTGATATCTCAAATATCGATGTTGCAGCCGTCACTGATACCGCACACCTACCCCAGCCGACGCAGCAGCCGTTAAAACAAGCACGTTATAAAGCCTATGCAACCGACTTTGTGGTCAACGAACTCTTGCCATTAGACTTCACTGGCGAGGGAGAGCATTTATGGCTACACATCCAAAAGTCAGGAATGAACACGGCGTATCTTGCCAAATTACTCTCAGAGTGGGCCGAGATTCCATTACGTGATGTGGGTTACTCAGGACTCAAGGACCGCCATGCATTGACCACGCAGTGGTTTAGCCTGCGCATTCCCAAAAAGCAGTTGCCAGCCTCTGAGTTTGCCCCGCTAGATGTCGCAGAGCATGAATCAGTCACCATTCTCGCCCAACAGTGGCATAACAAAAAGCTCAATCGCGGCACCCACAAAGCCAATGAGTTTGTCATCACTTTGCGCAATATCCAGTTTGCAAGTGCTAACGAGGAACACACTGGACTGTCTGATAAGCAAAGCGTCGAGCAGCATTTAAAGCACATCGCTAAAAGTGGCGTGCCCAATTATTTTGGCCCGCAGCGCTTTGGACGTAACGGTAATAATATTAGAGAGGCACTGGCGTTGTTTGCGCGGCCTCTACCAGACAGTCGACCGCAGCCCAAAAAAAGCAAACGCAAGCGCGCGCCGCGTGAGCAAAACACCATGGAGCTATCGGCTGCGCGGAGTTTGATATTTAATCAGATACTGGCAGCACGAGTCAGAGATGACAGTTGGAATGAGGGTCTAACAGGGGAAGTGTTTAACTTAGATGGCTCGGGATCGATATTTACGAGTGAAGACGTAGACGCGACCCTGCGGGCGCGGCTTGCCAGTGGTGACATTCATCCAACGGGCGTTTTATGGGGCGTGGGTAACGATAAAGTCAGTGGCACAGCGGCAGCCATCGAAAATGACACTGTGCAGAACAGTCCCCTATTAACACAACTAGCCACAGGCTTAGAGAAGCGCGATATCAAAGCACAACGGCGACCACTGCGATTGCCTGTTGCCGCAATGAGCTGGGAGTGGTCAGACGAGCAGACGCTTGTATTGAGCTTTACTTTAACGACCGGTAGCTTTGCGACCAGCGTCTTGGCAAGCTTGGTACAGCAACTGACGTCCTAATTAAGCAGGTCACAGCGGCAAAGACAACGTGTGAAAGTCAGTAACATCAGCCCTTTAGTTATTATAAAGTGCCTCCACACTGTTTTTTTCTTCTGCCAACATCTTCTTCTGCCAACATCGCATTGGCACTCACAACTTGATTACGACCACGGCCTTTCGCCTCATACAGTGCTTTATCGGCAGTGCTGATTAAGCGCTGACAAATATCTTGAGGCAACTGCGCGGTTAAGATTTTTCTAGCGCCGCGTTTATTGGGGCGCAACTTAACCTTTTGGGACTGATTGAGCTCACTCTCCGCTTCTTTTTGGACCAGCGTTGCGTGTGCTTGCTTGATGCAGGAACGCGCGCCATGCGTCAGGGTATATAACCCCAAACTGGCGGTCACCCTAAAGGTGATATCGTCATCGGCCGTTATCACCTGCTCAGCAATGCTGCGCCTGAGTTGTTCAGCAATGAGCATGGCGCTATCGTGCTTCGTGTCTGGCAGCACAATCAAAAACTCCTCACCACCATAGCGACTAACGATCGCCTCATCAGTGAAAAACTGTCGTAGCGTCTGTGCCACTTCCGCCAACACCAAATCACCAACATCGTGACCATAATTGTCATTGATGTCTTTAAACCAATCCAAATCCAGTAGAATCACGCTAAAGTCTTGCTGATTGTCGACCGACTTCAACGCTTGTTTCATTTGGGTCAAACCATAACGGCGACTGTTGAGCTGGGTCAGCTCATCTTGATTGGCATGCTGTAGCGTCTCTTTTTTACTTTCATCTAATATAGACAACAGCGCACGAAATATATAAATGATAAAAATGGCTTTTGGTAGCGCCATATAGATGTGAGTGGCGCGCCAAAAAAATGCGGACGAGTAGCGCAGTTGACTCAAGCTGTCCCAGCTGAGCGCACCCTTTTGCAAAGCAGCAGCAGAGACCGCATTTTCGATCGCTGTCATCTCACTATAGGTGAGATAGCTATAAGTACCTAAGGGAAAAGAGCTAATGGACATTTGACGTAGATTGGGTAACGTCACGCCGAAGTAAGGCAGGAGAGTGACCGCTAAGATCACAGCAGCGTGCCCTAAAAACGCGCGCCATACATAGCGCCGCTGTACTAGCATCATCGCCAACATCGCCCCACCGACCAGCGAAACCCCAGCCACCAAACTACTATGACCCATGACCACAATGACCACAGCAATATAAGTGCTGTAGAGTGTCACTAAGATGGCCTGCCATTGATGCAACGCGTCATTGTCTTTTCGAATGGGCGATAAGCGGCTAACCATCCAAAAAGAGTACGCCCCCATCAGTGTCACCCCAATCCATAAAGGGTACAGCAGTGTCACATTCACATAAGGGGCATACACATCTTGGCGCCACCAGACGACCAAACACCAGAGCCAATGTGAGGCGACTTCCATCAATATAAACAGTGCCAGCAGTGAGGTCCTATCAGCAGCTTGCCACCCAAAAATCACTCGAGAGAGTTTTCTGTAGCCGAGATGAGATATTGATACAGCCATAATAGGGCTACCACAGACAGTGAGAGTTATGAGAGGTCTTGAATGTTCAACCATAGCACTGACAGCGACTCTTTTTTAGACGGATCTTTGTTAAAACAATCAGTTTAGTCATTTTAACCGAGTGTGTTTAACAGAGAATTGGTAAAATTGTCCTGTCTTTGCAAGCTAATATATTTAGTGTGGCAACTTTTGTCTTAGTTATCAATACGCTTCATTGATTCATGCGTCAACACATGCCGCCTTCTTTTAATCCGTGCCAATGTTGAGACTGCGTTCTGGCTATTTACGCTTAATGACAATTTGTTATAGATGTCACTAAGACAGTCGCGCAAAAGACTGCCAAACCCCTTGCTGCTCAGCGTTCAAAACAGGAACATCGCCTAGACGCCGCCACGGCATATTACTACCATGAAAGTCGCTGCCAATCGATGCGCCAAGATTGTGCTCAGCGATACTGCGATCGACCATTCTTCGAGTGCTTACCGGCTCGCTGTTGGCAGGCAGCTCACAAGCATCGCCACCAAGTTGTGCAAACTCCTCAATAAGCTTACGAACTCTCGTCGCTGAAAGCTGATAGCGCGTTGGATGCGCAAGCACAGCCTTACCACCGCAAGCATGTATCAGCTCGATACCGTGCTGCATCGTCAGCGCCTCTATGGCCACATAAGCGGGTTTATTATCAGCTAAATACTTATCAAATGCCTTTTGGACGGTCTTTACCTCACCGCGCTCAAATAATACTTGCCCAATATGAGCACGCCCTACTGCCTGTGCATTGCCGCCTGCCTTATCAAGGACGGCTTGCCATAGCTCGTCATAGTTGATGTCTAATAACTCACTGAGCTTTTCGGTAATTCGCTGCCCACGGGACGCCCGGCTGTCTTGCAACTGCTGTAAGGTTGCATGCATTTTTTCGCGATCCGTAAAATCGAGCCCAAGCACATGGATGATTTTATTGGTGGATTTGTTTTTGCCATAACCACCGCTTAGCGTGTGCTCACAGCTGATTTCAACGCCATTGATGAGCTGCATATCACAGGCAGCAGCCACAGCTCTCGCCTCATCAATTCCTGCCAGCGTGTCATGGTCGGTCAACGCCAATACATTGACGCCGGCCGCATGGGCACGTTGTACCACCTCCGTTGGGCTATAGGTGCCATCAGAGCAAGTACTATGACAATGTAAATCGATTTTCATAAAGCTGGCCTTAAGATTTTAAGTGGGTTGTCAAGTTAAAGGTACTGGCGACAATGAGTAGTACTGCGGCAAAATATGTGGAAAAAGGCTAAGGTATGGTATATAAGACGATTATAGTGTTGACTGCTTTTTTTTGGTGCAGTAGACGTGTAAACTACCCCATACGTTTTTGTTGGACATCCTATTTGCTATGAAAGCCTTATTAGACTTCATTCCGTTAATTGCTTTTTTTGTTGCCGCTCGTTATAACGGTATTTTAGCAGCAGCTGGCGCGTTGCTCGTTGCCACCCTTGTTGTTTATGCGATTCACTTTATCCGCCAAAAAGGCAAATTTGATAAGCAGCAGTGGGTTGTCTTACTCCTAACCATCTTGTTCTGTGGGGGCACATTACTCTTGCGCGATGATATTTATCTGCGCTGGAAGTCACCAATTATCAATGGTATATTTGCTTTGACACTACTCATCAGTGCCGCTATTAATAAGCCTCTGATGCAGCTTGCGATGAAAGAGGTATTTACGCTGACGTTAAGCGGCTGGAAAAAACTCACGGTCGCTTGGGCCCTATTTTTTGCCTTTATGGGCTTCTTGCATTATATCACAGCGTTTACGATGTCAGATGAGGCATGGATTAACTTTAAGACCTACGGCTGGATTCCAATTATGCTGGTATTCGTTGTCGCTCAGTTTGCTGTGTTAAAAAAGCATCTCAACCCCGCACTGACTGACAAAACCGTCAAATAACTTGTATTACTTTATATTGTCTTATAACAGCCAGCTATTTCTAAATTCTAATACCGACAATGATTAATCATAAATATTGATTACACGTGTTGTTAAGGATGATAGCGTTTTATTCTTACCTATTTATTGAGGAAGCACCATGTCCTTATTTGCCATTATCGGTCACGATGTCGCCGGCAGCAGTGCGCAACGTCAAGTGACACGGGCTGAGCATGTTGAGCGTTTACAAGCATTGGGTCGCGAGCAACGATTAATCATTGCCGGTCCAACCCCCATTGAACACGGTAAAAATGAGATGTCAGGCAGTGTGATTATTGCTGACTTTGACTCCCTCGATGCCGCCCAGACTTGGGCAAGCGCCGAACCCTATTTGCGTGATGGCGTCTACAGTCATGTGGACGTCAAACCCTTTGTTCAAGCGTTACCAGCACCTAGTAATCAGCCTGAAAATCCACCTAAAAATAAGCCGTCAGAAAAGGTAGCCGCATCGTGAGTCAGGGGTTATTTTCACTAAACCGTCGTGTCTATCAAACCGGCTTCGCAAGCGTGATCTTATTGGCGACTCTATCAGTGTATGCGGCGCCAACCGCCAATACGACTGATAATGCCGCCCCCTCGTCGACGCCGCCTACGGTAGCAGAACAAGAGGGCACCGCGACGCCGACGCCCGCTGTCCCAAACACGGTCAACACACTATTAGCGGCACAGTTACAGCCCTCTAATAAGGCGCTGTCTGACGCCAATCAAGAACTACTAAGCCGTAACGCCCAGCTTCAACGCCAAGTGAACGACTTACAGACCCAAGCAAACATCTTAGTCTATGAGAGTAAAGGTCAGTTGTTTTTGTACGGTGCCTTTACTGTCTTAATCAGTTTGTTGGTCGGCATCTTTATCTCTTGGCTGGTGTTTGTCCGCCGTGAACGTTGGTAGTATGGCTCGTTTTTATGAACGCATTCTATATAAGGGCTGTATTTGCCAGTCTGATATTTAATCAAGCCTAAGCTCCCTTAACCAAGTCACCAACGCTCCTAAGAAACGCCCCATGTCTACCACTCAAAAGCCAAATCGTGACCCCTTAAACATCATTACTCCTGCCAATATTGACTGGCAAATGGATGACACGGGCAATAGAGTGCCGGTATCAGGTGAGTTTGATGATGTGTACTTCTCGCACGCGGACGGCCTAGCAGAATCACGTCATGTGTTTTTAGCACACAATCAATTGCCAGAACGACTGGCAACGCTTGGACCGAAGCAATGCTTTACGATTGCTGAATTGGGTTTTGGTACTGGGTTAAATCTTTTGGCAACGTGGCAACTCTGGCGTCAGCTGCGCGATACGCATCCACAGTTAGCGAGCGCACGCTTGCATTTTATCACCACTGAAAAATTCCCTATACCACTTGTAGAATTAACGCAGATACTTGCTTTGTGGGGGCAGCGCGCGCCTGAACTTACAGAGCTTATTGCGCCACTTTTAGCAGCTTACCCGCCCCTTATCGCAGGCTGTCATCGTTTGAACTTCTTTGCTGATAACCTAACCGTGGATATGTGGTTTGGCGATGCCGCTGAGAGCTTGAGCAAATTGGCATCAGATCAGTCGACTAAACCTGCCCCCTATGTTGATGCTTGGTTTTTAGACGGGTTTGCCCCTTCTTGTAATAGTACGTTGTGGGCTGACAGTATCTTTGCCCAAATACAGCGCTTATCACGTCCCACTACGACTGCGGCCACCTATAGCTGTGCCGGTGTGGTTAAGCGTGCGTTAAAAGCATGTGGCTTTCAAATTACTAAGGTCAAAGGCTTTGGGCGCAAGCGTGAGATGCTAACCGCAATCATGGCTGATGCTGCCAGCTTAGAGGATAGTACCCGCGACTCAGGCTCTATCGACAACGCTGATCGTCTGCCCACTCATAGCGTCGTTATTGGCGCTGGTGTTTCAGGTTTGCTCATGGCTTGGGCGCTCGCCAATCGTGGTATTCACGTCACTTTGTTAGACAAGTCTGCTCCGTTGGCAGGCGCATCAGGCAACCCTCGCGCCCTACTCGCCCCTAAGATGACACCGATTCATCATGTCGATGAACACCTGCATACGATGGGTTATCTTTATAGCAGCAGACTATATCGTCAGTTTAATAAAAGTGCTGAAAAACAGCAATTAGCACCCGTAATTGAACCAACTGGCGCCCTTGACCTGCTGATTAAAGCCAATATTGGCCCAGAGCAAATCGCTGATTATCCCGATGACATGGCCACCACGCTACCTAGTGAACGAGCACAGAATATTACTGGCTTAAAAAAGCAAGATTTATCAGAAAACTTATACTTACCACAGTCTGGGTTGGTCAATCCACAAGCGTTAAAAAACATCATACTGACGCATCCTTTCATCTGCTTTCAGCCATTAAAGGTCAATCGTATTAGCGAGTCAGAGCACCATGTCTGTATTCACGGGAGTGATCCGGACAATTCTGAGCGGTCTATGACTGCTGATAATGTGGTGATTTGCGCAGCTTTTGAGAGCCATCAGCTAGACCAACGTATTTTTGATTGCCGTAAAATTCGTGGTCAACTTTCTTGGTTTACGCCCACGATTGAGCAACTCGCGAAATTACCCAAAATACCACTGAAATATAGCGGTTACTGTGCGCTGTTTACCGCGCAAACGGGGGACGGACAGCTGAACGATATTGAAGAATGTCAGCCTCAGTTTTTATTAGGCGCAAGCTTTATACGCAATGACACCGATACAAATATCCGCCGTGAAGAGCATCAGATTAGCCGCGATAAATTGGTGACCGCCATTCCTGAAATGGCGTCTATTATTCCAACCGACGTTAGCGTGTGGCAAGGGCGCGCGGGCATTCGTACTCAAACACCCGATTATCATCCAATAGTGGGCCCACTAATCGACAGCAAACGGACTTGGGTCATGAGCGCGATGGGCGCTAAAGGATATGCCATCGCGCCACTATGCGCTGAGGCGCTGACAGACATGATGTTGGGAACGTTTACACCTTTATCAACGGCAATGTTGGCACGTCTATCGCCCCATCGTACGCGTTTGCAGACGCCGCTCGATTAGAGAAATTTGAGTAGCGTTTGAATTATTTGTGCCACCGCTTTCAACGACTGCGACGATCTTGTAGTATTGATATTGATTGTAATAACGCGAGAGCTACATGCCCTATCATCAGACCACCCTTACTCTCCCTGCCTATACGCGTGGTATTCATATCATCACCCCAATGATTGACGAGGCACTCGAGGAGTTGATACCGCCTTTTTCTAAAGCAGGGTTGGTACATCTGTTTTTGCAGCACACATCAGCCAGTCTGACGATCAATGAAAATGCCGATCCAGATGTCAGGCTCGACACCGAAGAGTGGCTCAATAAAATCGCACCCGCCAATCAGCCGGAGTATCGTCACACGCTAGAAGGCTCGGATGACCTGCCAGCCCATTTTAAAAGCATGATGCTTGGGGTCAGTTTAACCGTGCCACTGATTAACGGTAGGTTAGGATTAGGAAGGTGGCAAGGTATTTATTTGTGTGAACATAGAGACCATATGAAAAAACATGGTGGCGGGCGCAAGCTGGTGATCACGGTTAGCACTTAGGGTAGATGAACCACTTGTAGACACCGTACTGTGCTGCTAACACAACGCGTAAAGCGCGCTTAATGGACGAAAACCTTAACATGAAGAGTCACACCAACCCCCTAGCCTCTAAGTCCGTTTATCCACCACTCCTTGCAGCTCTCTTAAGCTTGTTCCTGCTAACGGCCTGCCAAGAGTCGCCAAAATCTGAAACAGCCAATAAGACGCACGCTGAACCAAAAGTAAAAACGACACCCATAACAACCAATATCAATGTGCCTGAGAGTAATAGTGATGGTGAAAATACAACGGACAACTCAGCTCAGTCCGTACCAGATGCTGAGCGCGATATCGACCTAACTCAACTAGAAGACAACCTTGAGGCTAATGAGCCAACATCAAGTAACACTAGTGCTGCGCCCAATCCTGAGCAAGCCATCAAAGGCGCACAAATCACTGATGTGCGCTATAAAAGCGCCGCAGGAGAGTCTTTGTCCGTTGTCTTCGAGACGTCAGCAGCGGGCCTGCTTAATGCCATTGTGACGCTACCCAATAAACCCAAAATAACGCTAAGCGCACCCGAAGGCCAAGGTAACAACCCTACTTATCGCTCAAGTGATGAGAGTATTCAGCTGATCAGTCATGCGGGTGGTGGCACCATCGATTTTATTCAAAACAACAACGTCACCAGCTTTGATGCCGTTAGTGCTAAAGCAGAAGTCATCACTGAATAATCACTGCGCGTACGTTTCTATGACCACCATATTTTAGACCAAAAAAAGGCGGCAACCATAACTATCGTTGTCGCCTTTTTATTGTCATCTTATAGTCGATTCTATTTAAAACCGATACAGAGTGAATGGGATGAATTTTTTGCAGCCTCTGTCACGTCTGCGAACAGCAAGCAAGAAAAATTTATCCCATTCGCACGATGATATTAACGTATCGATTTTATTTTCAACTGACTATGCTTACTAGTAGGTGATTTTCACTGAACCAAATCCCGTTGTTTGCCCAAACAGGCTGACAAGCCAACTGATAACGGCCCACAATCCCCAAGCAACGAACACAATAACGATCAATCCCAGCATATCAGGAATATGCAAGTATAACCAAGCAATGACTGGGTTGCGCCAAAAACGACTTTGCTGCTGCTTACTTTCTAGCGACTCATGCAAAAATGGTCGATCCATATGCATGGTTTCAGTGATGCCATACTCGACTTGAAGATGCTCATGCACGATGCCCAAGGTCTTACGGCTGGGACGAATAAAAATATCCAGCAACGTACCAATCCCAGGCACGATACCAACAACCATGTCAATCAGCGCCAGTCTAACGGCAGGCGTCATTTTGTGCGTGGGCACCCCCAGTTGACGACCCAATATAAAGGCATAACCGGTTAACACCAACCCCGCTATATCTCCTGCCAGCGGAATGGTTGAAAGCGCTGCATCGGCACCCATCCCTTGCTTGGTAAAAGGAATGCGCACGAGAGAATCCATCGTATTGGCAAACTTCGCCAGTTTACGCTCGGTGGCGATGACTTGCTCACGTGTTAACCCATGCTCAGCGAGCTTGGCCTGATAATCCATGACAGAGGGATGAGGGTTAGAGGACTTTTTTAGTTTTGAAAGTCTATCCATTAAAGCTCGTCCATATACAAGCGACTGCTATGAGCGCAAAGATGTAGCGCCCTACCCAGATATTGGCTAAAAACGCCCGAAAACAGGCCAAAGGCTGGCGACTGGTACAAGCGCTGTTTTGTTTGGCAAACATCATGGCCACTAACGCCAAACCAAATATGGGCGTAATACCCAAGCTGGTGGGCGCAAAATAGTGCCATAGTACCGCCCCCATCATTAGTAAAAATAAGGTCTGTAGTATAGAGATAATGACCACATCATAGCGACCAAACAATATCGCCGTTGATTTAACCCCAATTTTTAAATCATCCTCGCGGTCAGCCATGGCGTACTGGGTGTCATAGGCCACTGTCCAGCACATATACGCGAGAAATAACAGCCAACACCAAACATCAGGGGCGCCTTGCACCGCCACATAAGCCATCGGTATCGCCCATCCAAACGCCGCCGCTAAGAACACTTGTGGCAAATGCGTGTAGCGTTTCATAAAGGGATAAATAAACGCCAGTATGACGGCCGCAAGTGACCAATAAAACACGGCAACAGGTAATAGTAATAGCAGGCTGGCACTCAGTAATACCAATACTAAAAAAGCCGCGATGGCTTCTTGAGCAGACAAACGGCCATCGGCTAACGGTCGACCTTTGGTACGAGTCACATGACCATCTACTTTACGATCGGCAAAATCATTAATCGCACACCCTGCCGCCCGCATAAAAGTCGCGCCTAGCGCAAATATCACAAATATCTTAAGACTGGGTAGGCCTGCCGTCACTCCTTGCTGCTGGGCCTGACCCATTGCTGCTAGCAGCACCCCCCATAACGTTGGCCATAAGAGCAGCTCAATACCTACTGGCTTGTCGAAGCGCGTCAGCTGTAGGTAGGCATAGATTTTTTCTTTAGACATCAGGGGGGCGCGAGTTTGTATCATTGTGTGCGGGTCTCTATATTTGCTGCCATAACCGATTTGCTTCAATCAGCGATATCTCAGGATACTGTTTTCGTAACGCTTTGATAGCGGCAACCTTCTCTTTTTTTGATGCTTGCTGACGCAAAAATGCCAACTGCTCTTGTGGATTGCTCAATGCTTTTAGACGTGCTTCCAGCCGCAGAATTCGAGTACGTAACATGATGTTTATTAGTAATAAAATGGCGCCCATGATCCAAATGATTAGCGTTGACATTCCTTGCTCCTACATCCATTAACGGTAAGCTTTTTAACTATATTATTTAAGCATGATGCGTCATCGTTCATCGCCATAACCATTAGACAAAATAACCGCTAGACAAAATAACCATCAAAACGCACTGCTTCATTATGCCAGCTTTCACTGACTGGTTGATTAGCAAGTAGCGGCGCAAATTGCGGGCGCTTTACGATGACTCGGCCAGATGTTTGCCCATTTTGACTTACCACTGCGAGCGCGCTTTGCAGCAATTGCAGCTCTTCGTCTGCTGTGGGAGGTTGTGCCAGTTGATGCAGCGCTTGCATGTGCTTACCCACTTTAGCGCCTTTACCCGTTTTGCTATCTTGATAGCTGTCTTCTGGAAACATCGGGTCTAGATACACCGCGTCAACTGCCTTGTGATTGTCAGAGACAGAGGCGTTGTTCACCCTTGCAAAATAAGCGAGAGCATCGGTGTTAATAATCTGTAAACGCGCCATGAGCTTTTGCCAATTTGCCAATGCGTTCATACGCTGCTGCTCTGCGAGCAATAGCAACGCCATCAAGGGCTGCTGCTCAAGCATGACTATCTGAGCACCCGTACTGGCTAGTATCAAACTGTCATGGCCAAAACCAGCAGTCGCATCTATAACGCGGCTGTCCGATGTGATTTTCGCCGCTTGTAGCAATAACTCGGATTTACGCCCCGCGCTCACCACCCGGCGTTGTAGTTTATCCCATTCAGGTGAGACGCTCAGTCCACCACTTAGCCATGACAGCGTGTTTTTTTTATCCAACAACAATATAGGGTGCGTTGCGGTCTGACTAAGATGTTGGCGCTGTTTTTGCGTTAATTTATCTGTGTAACGCTCAGTGTGTAAAGCAAGTGGCAGTTTGTGCTCAGTGATCAATGCTTGTAGGCTCTCAATCTGTGCGTGCTGATTGTCATCAACATAAAGCAGTTGGCAATGTATAAGCGCACTCGTCTTATTGCACGTTTGGGGCAAAGCCGTCATAACCATCATCCTTTTTACCACTTACCTCTATTATCGAACGCGCCATCAACCCACCATAAACATTTAGCCTGCCATCTGATATCCAAAGCCCCAAGCAGCAACCAATACGATGATGCCAGTAATAATGCGCAACCAAGCAAAAATAGTAAAGTCACGACGACTCACCCACGCCACTAACAGACGGATACACAATAACGCCACGATAAAAGACACTACCGTGCCGACTCCCAGCACCAGCCAATCTTCACTGTTGGTCAATACATCGCCATGGCTGATCAAGTCCAATAGTGCTGCACCCACAATCACCGGAATTCCCAAAAAGAAGGAGAACTCAGCTGATGCCTTACGCGAGACGCCAAGCCATAGCGCCCCAATAATAGTGGCTCCTGAGCGTGAGGTGCCTGGTATCAAGGCAAGGCACTGAAGTAGACCAATCATCAACGCCGTTTTTAACCCAACATCTTCTGCTTCTTGCGCAATGATGGTCTTAGGCCGACTCTCGACATAAAATATCAGCAAACCACCAATGATTAGCATAATCGCAACGACGATAGGATTAAACAAATACGCTTTGATTTCGTCTGCAAAGGTAAAGCCCACGACCATGACCGGAATAGTCGCCACAATCAAGCTAAGCCCAAGTTGCCTTGGGTTGGTCATGCCTTCTGCTTTACCAGTCAGCAACCCCATTAACGCTTGCCACAATCTGCCCCAGTAGTCATAAATCACCGCCAATATAGCGCCAAGCTGTACCACCACGACAAATAAATCAACTTTCTCTTTGGTCCAAAATCCCATCAAATCTGCTGATAGAATCATATAACCGGTACTGGATATGGGTAGAAACTCAGTGATACCTTCAACGATACCCATGATGACAGCTTGAATTAATAAAATGATATCCACAATGGCTTTCCTAGACACAGACCTACTGGTTGCGTAATACGGTTTTAATTTTTAGTATACCGAGACAGCACTGGCCATCACTATGCTTTACCTTGCTCTTTGAGTGTTTTCCATGCCTGATTGCGCAAATACTTAGGTAACGCATTTGCAGCATCGGTACCGCCAGAGGTGATAAATTGGGCGATACCTAATTGCCCGATTACCACCGCATCTGGCCAGACATCTTCATGAGATACTTGCCCATCCTGTCCTTTTAACAGTAGTGAGCCATTACCCACGATAGGAATGTTAAGCGCGGTTTGGCTGTCATAGTCTAATAACTGCTCAGTACTGTCGCTGTCACTATTCAACACAGGCTGCATGACGGTACGGTCTGCTTGATGGTTATCTGTTATGGCATATTGACCAAAATAAACTTGCTGCATACGCGCATCAAGGGCGCTATATACTTCAGTCAGACCATACTGTTGATACGCGCTCTGCGCTATCGCCTGCAAGCTTGAGACACCCACGCAAGGAAGATCATGTGCCACAGACAATGCTTGCACCACTGCTGTATTGATTCTGATACCGCTAAAGGCACCAGGGCCTCGGTTAAATATCAAAGCTTGTACATCAGCAAGGCGCAACTGGGCTTCAGACAACGCCGCATCAATCATAGGGAGGATTTGCTGCGTCTGCTGGCGCTTACCTGTCTCGGTATGACTCGACAGCACTTGACCGTTCGAATCTAAAATCGCCACCGAGCACTGATCAAACACGGTATCCATTGCTAAAAACATCATCACCTCGGCTTACACTACTTAGCATTATAAAAAAGCACTGGCTTCATAAATCAGCGCCTATCATAGCACTTGGAACAGGCTATTTTTGTGACTTTCTACGTTTTTCTTACTTTATCTATAAGAATTTATTTAAATAGGGCCAACGTATAAAAACCTCAAACTGTGTCAGCTTTGAGGTTTTTACTGCGTAGTGACTGCTGATAAAGTCAGCGACTACCTAAAAACGTGTTTTAAACTTCTTTGGCGCTTGCTTTTGCATCTCTTGCATTTGCTTTTGCATCTCTTCAGTGCTCGGCATATTGTTAGGATCAAGCCCCATTTGCTTTGCCATCTGCTCTGGATTCACATCTTTGGCACCGCCTTGTTGAGCACCGCCGCCAAATAAAGGCCCACCGCCGCCAGAGGCGCCACCACCCATCAACCCCTGCATAGACTTCATCATTTTACTGATGCCTTCGGGTTTTGAGATCATTTTCATCATTTTTGCCATTTGCTTGTGCTGCTTGAGCAAACGGTTGACGTCTTGAATCTCGCGTCCAGAACCAGCAGCAATACGGCGCTTACGGCTGGGATTGATCTTATCAGGATTTTTGCGCTCAAATGGTGTCATTGAGTTAATTAATGCTTCCATCTCCCGTACTTTTTCTTCTGGTTTGGCATCTTCGACCGCTTTTTGCATGTCAGAGCCGCCCATACCTGGCATCTTATCTAAGAAACCTGCCATACCGCCCATGCTTTTCATTTGCTGGAACTGGGTCAATAGATCCTCAAGGTCAAAGTCGCCACCTTTTTGCATCTTTTTCGCCATTTTTTCGGCTTTATCGCGGTCAATTTTTTGCTCAACCTCTTCAACCAAACTTAGCACATCACCCATACCAAGGATGCGCTGAGCGATACGTTCGGGATGGAAAAGCTCTAACGCATCTAACTTTTCGCCGCGACCTAAAAACTTAATCGGCTTACCAGTAATCGCACGTACAGAAAGCGCGGCACCGCCACGCGCATCACCGTCTGTTTTGGTTAAGATAACACCCGTCAGTGGCAGCGCATCATTAAAGGCTTTGGCAGTATTGGCCGCATCTTGACCGGTCATGGCATCAACGACAAACAGCGTCTCTGATGGATTGACTGCGGCAGTCAGCGCCTTGATCTCGTCCATCATGGTGTCGTCGATATGTAGACGACCAGCGGTATCGATAATCAAAATATCTTGATACTGTATTTTGGCTTCTTCGATAGCGCGTCTTGCGATATCAATCGGATTTTCTTCAGTGCTTGAGTTTACAAACTTGGCATTCACTTGACCTGCTACTTGCTCAAGCTGTTTGATGGCCGCTGGGCGGTAGACGTCGGCGGATACCAACATGACTTTTTTCTTATGGCGCTCTTGTAAAAATTTGGCCAATTTACCAGCCGTGGTGGTTTTACCCGCCCCTTGCAAACCTGCCAGCAAGTAGACAACCGGCGGCTTGCCTGTCATCTCAAGCTGTTGGTTGGCACTGCCCATCATTTCGGTCAGCTCGTCATGAACGATTTTGACAAACGCTTGACCGGGCGCAAGCTCTTTAAGGACTTCAGCACCAAGCGCTTGCTCTTTCACACGCTTCACAAAGTCACGCGTGACAGGGAGCGCCACATCCGCTTCTAACAGCGCCATACGCACTTCACGTAAAGTGTCTTTGATATTATCTTCAGTCAGTTGCCCAGTACCCACGATGTTACGCAGGCTTGACGATAAGCGTTCTGTTAAGGTATCAAACATAAATAACTCTCAGTTAAAATAATTCTTAGTTAAAATAATTTTCAGTAGCACCATTAAAATGGCTGACAAACCATATGAGTACATTTTCAAATATGAGGCCGATTTTTTATAAAAGTATGATAAAAAACAGTCTACTATCAATACTATAGCATTAAGAGGCTGCAAAAATGACACTCGTTTTACAAAAGGCTTGGGGGTTCTGCTTATCATTTATTCATGGCGTATTTGGTTCACGTTGACTTAGCCAAGCATTTGTAAGGAATAAGCAAGATGGTGCTCAATTGGTGACCATTTTATGATAAATTGGTCAATTATTCTAATCATTCCGATAATATCACTTTCGCATTGCATTGAGCGGGCATTATGGGCTCAATATAAGATGAGGCTTTATATCTGTGCACCTTGCATTCTTACTTGCTAGCCTAGCTTATATCTTAGTCAGCGTTTACATTGGTTGGGCGCTGTTTCTAGATAAGCCGATTCATAAAGGCATCAGTTTAGGCGTATTGATGGGCGGTATGGTCGCACATGCGGCGCTACTGTATCCATACGTTGTGACCCTTTATGGTCTAAATTTCAACTTATTTAATGTGATTAGCTTAATCAGTTTGTTTTTCTTGTTCTTTTACGTCCTGTTTTGTTTATACCGCCCCGTGGTGAGCCTTGGCATCTTAGCCGCGCCCACTGCCCTACTAGGCATGATAGTCGGCTGTATTGGCCGCGCCCCTTATCAGCCCATTGCTGATATCAGTATTGGGCTTGAGGCTCATATTTTGCTCTCTCTTGCCGCCTATTGTGTACTGCTGATGGCGGCGGTACAAGCGCTGTTTTTACGTCTACAAATCCGTGAGCTTAAACATCATACCGTTCACCGCTTTTGGGTCAATAAACTGCCGTCATTGCAAAGTATGGAGAGCTTACTATTCGATATGCTTTTGGTCGGATTTGTCTTACTTAGCATCGCGCTGGGCATTGGCTTTGTCTATGTAGAAGACTTGATGGCGCAACACATTGTGCACAAGACCGTTTTCAGTCTGCTGTCGTGGTTGCTGTTTGGTGCGCTATTATTTGGTAGCTGGCGTGCGGGATGGCGAGGCAAACGTGCCGCCAACATGACCATCTATGCCTTTATTTTGCTGGCCATTGGTTTTGTTGGTAGCAAGTTTGTGTTAGAGATGCTGATATAGGGATAGCGTCATAACAATATGACGGTCTGTAGCAATAGTACCGACCGCCATGTT
Source organism: Psychrobacter namhaensis (assembly GCF_016107545.1). Taxonomy (GTDB): domain Bacteria; phylum Pseudomonadota; class Gammaproteobacteria; order Pseudomonadales; family Moraxellaceae; genus Psychrobacter; species Psychrobacter namhaensis. Next base: position 239,336 of record NZ_JABASS010000002.1, on the reverse strand, counting down.
ACTACTTTATGCACTACTGATTTTTTTCTTAGTTAAAAACCACCGTCTTATTACCTGCGACAATCACACGGTTTTGTACATGCCAGTTCACGGCACGCGCCAGCACGTTACGCTCGATATCACGGCCAATAGCCCGTAACTCCGCCACACCTTGGCGATGGGTCACCCGATGAACATCTTGCTCAATGATTGGCCCCTGATCAAGCTCAGCTGTGACATAATGCGCGGTCGCTCCGATCAGCTTGACGCCCTTATCATACGCTTGGCGATAAGGGTCTGCCCCCACAAATGCAGGCAAGAACGAATGATGAATATTGATCACCTGCATCGGCCAGCGCTTCACAAAATCAGACGACAGTATCTGCATGTAGCGGGCCAATACCAGCAAATCATTCCCTTCCATCAATTTATGAATCTGCTCTTCTGCCTGTTCCTTATTGTCTTTGCTCACAGCAACATGATGGAAGGTGATGCCAAAGTTTTTTACGGCTTGACGTAAGTCAGGATGGTTACTGACCACGCAAGTAATTTCGCAATCAAGCAAGCCGCGTTGGTGTCGCCACAATAAATCTAACAACGCATGATCAAACTTGGACACCAAAATACCCACCTTGGTCTTGACCGCATTGTTATGTAGTCGCCATTCCATATTATGGCGTTTGGCGACCGTATGGCTAAAGCTGACTTCAAAATTATCAATAATCTCGCTTAGTCCTGCTAAGGCAAATTCTAAACGCATAAAGTATTGACCGCCTTCGTGAGCGGTCGAATACTGATCTAGCGTGATGATATTCGCGCCATAACGATGGATAAACTCAGATACTGCTTGTACGATACCGGCTTGATCTTTGCATTTGATCAAAAGCGTTGCGGTATCGATAGCAGTGGTGACTTGTTTGCTCTGTGAAGCTGTGTTAGATAGTGAAGTCGTTTTGGTATTGTCTGACATAATACGCCCAATATAAAAAATGATAACTTATCGCTGAAAACTACTGACAGCGTAGTAAACCAGTTATTTTAATCTTTTTTGTACTATTTTGCTGAGCGAGTTGGTTGTTTTTATTTATTTAGGATGATTTATATATTTGAGAAGATGTAACGCAAAAACCCCCAGCGTTACCTGAGGGCTATTACAACATAACGCACTAGCTACTGTTTATGTTATAGATATGGTTGTCGTCGTTGTCGTTGCAGCAGGTGCTGGCGTCTGAACGGTGACCTTAACTTTATCACCAGCGACACAATCGGAATAACTAAAGGCGTAGCTGACAGCATCGATATCAACGACGCTAGTGCCACCTTGTAAATTAACAATACTAGGAACGGTGACGTAACCAGCGACAATCTCTGCCTCACAAGTACCGCTAGGGCCATCACCCTCAACACTGATGGTAGTGCCTGATGCCATCGATATCGTCCGCGCTGAGTTACCATACATCTGAAAGACAGCCGTGCCTGCACTGGCAGCTAGAGTAGAAGGCAGCCCTGAATATAACGGTGCGCTATCCGCGAGACCCAATACGAACTGGTAACGTAACGTTGCGGTTAGCTTGTCATCACAAGTCCCCAAAATATTAGGTTGATTGAATGATGACGGAGCACAAGTAGCACCGCTAACGCCTCTTCTATAAACAAATTCGCCATTTGGTGAATCATATTGATTATTTTCGTTATCGTCACGGAAAAAATCACCAATATTGTGGGTAAATATATCACCAACACTAAACTGATTGTCACCATCTACGTCAGTATAGCTTTTGTCACCCTCGACAAACGCAATGACAGACACTCGACTGTCTGCTGGGCGTGGATTTTGGGTACTAAATTCAACCGAACACACGCCATTGGCTGTTGCACAGTTTGGCGTTACGCGGCCACCTTCACTCACAAAGCTCACAACCGTACCATCCGACACAGGGTTGCCTACTCTATCGACTAAGCGAGCGGTAACCGTCGCAGTATCGCCGTCAACACTATTGGCAAGTACGTTTTTGCTCAAAGAGATACTAACACCGCTTTGTGTCGCTCGCCCTGTTGCTACAGAAACATCTTTAGATAACGCAAAAATAGTTGGGTCAAGTACTAGCGAGGCTTTTATTTCAACTGGTCCAGGCAATGCCCCAGGATAAAGATTGACCGTTACGTTACCATCTGAGTCACTAGTCACTGTTTTAGAACTTCGATTACCTAAAGTCACAAAGCTTAAATCAGCAGGTGCAAATACTTTATTAATCGTAACTTGCTGATTGGCGGCTGGAATACCATTTGCAAATACCGTAAAGACTATCTGTCCTGAGCTTGATGAGCCACTATTGCTAGCACCCAATTCTACACTGTTATCCGTGGTATATACTATTGAGTTGGCTTCTATGCTTGCAATAGTAACTGATACTGTTTGTTTGGCAGCTGTATTATTCGCAGGTGTTGCCGTAATGGTTTGGTTACCCTCACATAGATTACCATCAGCATCGATAGACTTATAAGTGACCGAAATATCGCCTTGATTGCTTGAGACCACACTATCACTGTCAAAAGTGCCGCAGGTAGTATCAAAATCAACGGTAATCCCATTTTGATTCACGTTATTGGTTGCATCTTTAGTCTTGAGCGTCAGGTTGGTGCTAGCACCGGAGTTTAGATTGATTGAGGATAGCACTAGATCGGTAAGTAACACGTTCACAGGTTGTAGAGAAAAATTATAACCAGCCGTCGTCGCTGTCTCATTATTATAACTGGCCGTTGCCGTCATTTGGTAAGCACCCGTTGTCGTGCTATCTATAGGACTGATAGATATACTTGCCTCACCGTTCTCATTGGTTAACACGGTGGCATTGCTAGTGCCAAAGATGACACCATCACCTGCAAAAGTGACCAAAGCGTTACTTATCGGCGCGCTTGATTCGTCAGTCACGGTTACCTTAGCACTAGCGCCAGCTGAAGTTACTACATTAGTCATATTGCCATTTGTATCAGTCAAGGTAATAGCACTTATATTCACCTCACCAACGGCCACACCCGTACCATCTGTGCCAGACTGCACACCTACGTCCGGTACTGGCGGAAGAATGTCTGTACCGCCATCACCGCCGCCGCATCCAGCTAAAGCCAATGATAATGTGAGCGCTGTCAGCTGAAACAGCTTAGAAGTAAACGGTAGTGAGGGGTATGACATGTTTTAGACTCCGCGTGGGCAGTAATTGATACGAGCAGGTAGCAAAAATCATTACACAAGATCCTAACAGATTGGTAATGATACATAGTTTTACATTCAGGCCAGTTTTATTAACCGATTGTATTAAATATATAACAGCAACTTTACTGACTTTTGTCAAAAGTTACAACTAAAAATTAATCTTTACTTTTAAATAATCAACAACATAGGATGTGCATTTCAGGGTATAATAGCTACCCTTTAGACCAACAATAATCATAAAAATATTTGAGTATTCATCTGTTTTATGGTATAAATGTCGGCTTTAAAATTTTCTGAATTGGTCAGCCTGTTATTTGCCTTTAGATAACAGCAAAACCAGCTCAACCTTCATATAGTTTTGTTTGGTGCAAAGCTGCCGCTTGCTGTGTCCATGCCGCAAAAACGTGCAACTTGCCCAGACTGGTATGAGAAAACCTCATACCTCATAGATTAGGAGTTCGCCATGTCTCGAGTTTGCCAAGTGACTGGAAAGCGCCCTATGGTGGGTAATAATGTTTCGCACGCAAACAACAAAACCCGTCGTCGCTTTCTACCAAACCTTCACAACCATCGTTTTTGGGTAGAGTCTGAAAATCGTTTTGTCCGTCTACGTGTGTCTACCAAAGGTATGCGCATTATTGACAAACTTGGTATTGATAAAGTGTTAGCAGATCTACGCGCACAAGGTCAAAAAGTTTAAGTAAAGACTGGCAGCTTAATGACAACGATAATTTTCGTCCTTTAAGCTGCTTTTCTGCTACATCTTATGTGGCAATTTAATACTTTAGACCCATACCTATCGTTTGAAGACCCCTCATTTACAGGAAAGCTATCATGAGAGATAAAATTAAATTAGTATCAACAGCTGGTACTGGGTATTACTACACCACTACTAAAAACAAGCGCACTATGCCTGGCAAAATGGAAATCAAAAAATTTGATCCAAAAGTACGCCAGCATGTGATCTTTAAAGAAGCTAAAATCAAATAACGGCTGTTTTTAAACACGCTTTATTTGAACATAAAAAAGGGTTTATCAATAGATAAACCCTTTTTTTGGTCATAAATTTAGTTGATTAGTGACTCACAAAACCATTTAGAAGCCACACCAATCACAAATTAACTTTAACTATAGTGTGTTGGCTCTTTATCATAAACATGCGCATGCCATTGGCTCATCTGCTTTTGCATAATGACCTGAATCGCTGCATGAATCATGTGCTGACCAATCGCTTGGGTGTCGCTACCTAGCAGCTCTTTGAGTTTTTCAGAAAAATCAATGGTCATCAGCGGCGCTTCATCTTGTTCGGCATCACGTAACAGCAGTCGCCCATCCTCGGCTTCTACCAGCTCAAGCGTGGTCTCTCTTCCAAATCCTGCAAATTGGTCAGTACTATCGGTTTCTACTTCTATCTCATTATCGATATCGTATGGCATTCATGTATTCCTTATTGTCCCGTCTCATACTTGCAAAGAGCATATCCTGTAGCAAAGCTATCATCTTACAGTAACGCGGGTAAAAATATCTTACTCATACAATGGACGCTTCAACCTTGAAATTCAAGGGCTGTCACATAAGTCTTCTATATAAAGGACACTTAAACGTGAGTGAGCCCATAAAATTAACGCCAGTATCGAAGTTTTGCTATCGTAAATAACAAGGCAACAAACATGCCCAAATAATACATGAGCTTTAACTCTAACGTTGGATCTCGATATTTAAACGGTAATGCCACGGTAGCCGTGGCAGTAGGAAATATCAACAGCATAATTAGCCAGTTTTCAATGACATTGAGCCAGCCTTGTAAATCGGTACCGTGCCGCAACGAGGCCAAACCCATGAGTAAACAGGCAATAATCAGCGCGATAAACAAACTGTTGGGTAGGTCTTTGGGAAAGATAGTGTCGGTAATGTTGGTAAATGTTTTTGACATACTAGCGTCCAGTCATGCTCATACAGCATGACTTATTGGTGAGTAAAAATTTTTAATCAGTAGACAAGATCAAGACAGACGCTTAACTATAAGTACCCATCAACCACAGCATCGACACACACGCTGTTAGCCAGCCCAGGGTCAATGCATTGCGAGTTTCAATGTGCATACCGCGGACTTTGTTAAGCACACGCGACCCCAGCCAAAAAAACAGGGGAATGCCAATCACAAAGGTAGGTACGATGACGGCAGCGTGTCGCAGTACGGTCTCGACATCATCGCCGACCATTAAGCGAAAACCGTAACCTGCTAGGCTCAGAACAAGCGCAAACAGCGCTAAGCCAATAGTGATACCTTTTGGCACCAAACTGCGTTGTCGAGGCTGAGACGCTTTGGTTGGTACTTGCTCAGTGGTTGCTGAGTCGTTGACGGGTTTTTGCGTGTCCATAAGTCACCTTCGTATGGCATAAAGTTATCGGCGTATCTCAACATTATACACTAATGACCCGGCGCTACTGCTAATGACTACCATTAGCCAATGCCAGCTCTGCACGCATGGCATCGATAGCAGCCTTATAGTCTTCTTGGTTAAATATCGCTGAGCCAGCGACGAACATGTCAGCCCCCGCTTCAGCAATCGCCCGGATATTACTGGCTTTGATACCACCATCGACTTCTAATCTGATGTCTCGACCGCTGGTGATGATACGCTGACGAACCTGACGGACCTTGTCTAAGGTACTTTCAATAAAGGACTGTCCACCATAACCAGGATTTACGCTCATCAATAAAATCTGATCCACTTTATCCATCACATAGTCTAGATAGTGCAGCGGCGTTGCTGGATTCAGCACCAAACCACACTCAGCCCCGCCATCCTTGATAAGTTGAAGCGAGCGATCAATGTGAGAGCTGGCTTCTGGATGGAAGGTGATAATACTCGCCCCTGCTTCCAAAAACTGCTCAATCATACTATCGACCGGTGAAACCATCAGATGGACATCGATTGGCGCATCAACGCCATAGTCACGCAGCGCTTTGCAAATCATACTGCCAAAAGTCAAGTTGGGCACGTAGTGGTTGTCCATGACATCGAAATGAATGACATCGGCACCTGACTCTAGTACTTTTTCCACTTCTTCGCCCAAGCGCGCAAAATCTGCTGAAAGTATCGAGGGTGCAATAAGATAGGGTTTAGCAGAACTGATCATAATGAAGCTACCTAATTTAGGTTTATATAAAATACTGACAAACTAAAAAAACTTGCCACCGGCTTAAGTGTTTTTAAGCTTTTACAATACTGACGCGTCACGCTCAAATCACTAACGCTGTTTATATTAAGTCTTACCACAGGCACAGCCTACTTCAAAGTCTAGCTAAGCTGAGCCATACGCCAATGATGTTCGATATGGTCGTTTATCACGGTTTGAATAAAATAATAGCTATGGTCATGACCCGCCTGATAGCGTAATGTTAAAGGCTGTTTGGCTTTTGCACAAGCGTCTTGTAATTTAGGCGTTTGCAACTGTCCTTCTGCCAAAAAATTATCAGCCGCGCCTTGGTCGACCAAGATACTCGCGTACTGCTGCCCGACTTTTTCAATCATCTTTGCCGCATCTGCTTGCGCCCATTGTGATTTATCATCGCCGAAGTACTCTGTAAAGGCTGCTTGTCCCCACGCTGACTCACTGGCCGCGCAGACAGGCGATAACGCGGAGACGCTGACAAACTTTCCTGGAAATTTAAAGCCCAATAACAATGCCCCATGACCACCCATCGAATGCCCGGTAATACCTATGCTATCAATAGGAAACTCAGCACGTAGCAAGTCGTATAGCTCATCCACGATATAGCTTTGCATATTAAAATTATCTGCCCAAGGAGCTTGCGTCGCATTGACATAATAGCTTGCTCCTTGACCGACAAAGTAGCGCTCATCATTTGGCACCTCGATATTGTCACTACTTCTTGGAGACGTATCTGGCGCAATAAATATCATACCAAGCTCGCTACATTTTTGCTGAAAATGTGCTTTGTGCGTGACATTGTCCGCATTACAAGTAAGACCTGATAAGTATAGAACCGCAGGGCAGCGGCGACCAGCAAGCGCCTCATCTGGTAGATAAATGCTAAACGTCATCGGCGTCTTGGTAGACGTTGATTGATGACTATAATAATGTTGCTCACCATCAAAGCAGCGGTTCACACTCTTTTGTGTGAGCTGCGAATTGACAGATAGACTGTGATTGTAAGAACGATTCATGAGTGATATTCCTTTTGTCCAAAGTAAAATACACGATGACTGATAAAAAGTACTGATAAGGCCGTACTAATACTTCCAAACACTCACGTAGTGCGCCCGCATTAATGGGCGCTCGCTGCTGTGTTGTCCACGGGCTGATTGGAAGTGCCGTCAGGTACGATATTAATGGCGGTAGAATTGTTATGATTAATAATACTAGCGACTGGTGGTCGCGTTTTATCAAATAACACTTGCTCGAATGCTGGCAGTGCCGTCTCCATGAGGCTACCAATGACCATTTGCGGCTCTGATGACTCAAACCCCATTGAGCGCTCACGCTCATCAACTCTGATACGGGCCTCTTTAAAGGCAGACTCAAAACTGGTATTGCCTCGCAGACTTTCTGCAAAAAAAGCTTGCCCAAAATAGGTCATCTCAGCGCTATTGGTACAGCCAAACGATGCCTTGTCAGCGGCTGATGCGGTAATCACCACCGTGGTCGGTGAGGCGAGCTCATCGATAAATGAACCTGAGTAACAAGCGGATACCACGATGACCCGCCAGCGAATACCCGACGCATCCAGCGTCTCACGTAACCACGTTGCGTCTAGATTTTCCATTGCCAGCGGCGGGTTTGCCAATTGGAGGATGTCTTGGTTACCATGTGAAGAGAGGGTTAGGAATAACACATCTTCATCCGCATTCATCTGCTGACCAATTTTTTTCAAGCCACGTAAAATACTGGTTTTGGTGGCTATCGGCTCATCCAGCCAACTATAAGTATTGTTAATCAATGAGAGCGAATGCCCACTGGTGCCAAATCGCACATCAAACAACTCTCGTACTTTGTTAATTTCAGAACGAAAAACATTTTGATCAGCGTACCCAGCCACACCCATAAAATACCAATCCGTTTTACCTGAGATACTAGGATCAATGCTGTTTAACGCTTGCTGTAGCAAACGCGGCTGCTCATAAAGTGCCGCTTCTTCTAACACTGGCTCTACAGGAATCTGCTTAAATATCGGCTGGTCTGCGACATTTCGCTGCCAAATCGTCAAGAGCGCGACAGCACCTATTAATACGATAATCCGCTCCCACCAAGGTATGCGCAGGCGACGAGAAAAAATCCATAGTAAGGCTAATGTCTGCCATAAAAACAGCACCAAAAATAGGATCGGTAAAAAAGAATAACTCCAGTTGGGTAGCCAACCATAGCTGCCCAAAAGTTGCACTAGGCTCTGTAGTAACGCCGATAATGTATCAGCAACCAACCATAATACCACGGGCACAAAAACCAGCGTTTGATTGCCCGCACGCCGTGCCAAAATGATACCGCCTAACAGAATAATCATCGGCCAAATTAAGTAGCTGACCAACCCTTGTTCATTAAAGACGCTACCGTTTTCAGCCGCTAGCCACGAAAAAAGTACGTTACTGCCTAATGCCAGCAATGCAAATACAGCAAACTGAATAAAGGTGGGTTTTACCCAAGAAAACGCACGTGTAGAACCGACTAACATCCACAAGGTTGCGATAATATTGGCAGCGAAATTGAGCGAAAAGCGCTGAAGCGATACGGTTTTTAACGACGCAAGTGACAAAGACTTAGACCTCTAGCCAGTCGAGAAAAATAAAGTGAGCAACTATATAAGTGCCTTGATGTAACAGCCGCTGAATGTCATCAATGACATTTTTTGCGAAGCATGGAAACAGCAATTTTATATTTTAATTCACTAGGGAATGATTATAAATGACGATTAGCATGATCTAACAGTTTAGCTCGCTAATCTAACGCGATTGTAACGGATTGTCGGTCAAGAGGATAAGGCTGATTTGTAAAATTTGCTTAAATTTGCACAAAAACAAATAAAAAAAGGAGGCCCTATATATAAGACCTCCTTTTTTATCAGATGCTAGATACTATCTCATCAATAACTCATTGACGCGTTTTAAATAAGCGGCTGGATCTTCTAATTGACCGCCATCTGCTAGCAATGCTTGGTCAAAGATAACTTGCGCAAGATCATCAAATTGCTCGCTACTTTCAAGCTTTTTGATTAACGGATGCTCAGGATTGACCTCAAGCGTGGGCTTACTCTCTGGCACATCCTGCCCCATCTGCTTGAGCATTTGGATCATTTGTGGGGACAGCTCACCTTCACCAACGACCAAGCAAGCTGGACTGTCGACCAAACGAGTAGACACTTTAACATCTTTGGCACGCTCGCCTAGCGCTGTTTTTAATTTATCAACCACCGGCTTTAACGTTTCTTGCGCTTTCTCTGCTTCCGCTTTTTCGGCTTCATCTTGCAAGTCGCCCAAATCTACGGCGCCTTTGGCGATGTTCTGTAACGGTGTGTCGTCAAACTGGGTTAAGAAGTTCATCGCCCATTCGTCGACACGGCTGGTCATCAAGATAACCTCAATGCCTTTTTTCTTAAACAGCTCAAGTTGCGGGCTGTTTTTTGCCGCGGCCAAGTTATCAGCCGTTAGGTAATAGATGGCTTTTTGACCCTCCTTCATACGACCTTTATAGTCTTCAAAGCTGGTCTCAAGGCCATCTTGCGTGCTGGTCGCATAACGCAGGAGTTTGGCAATACGCTCTTGGTTGCCCATGTCTTCGCCAAGACCTTCTTTGATGACATCACCAAATTCGCTATAAAACTGAGCGAATTTTTCTTGTTTGTCACTGTCTTCGCTGTTGGCCAAGCTGGCTAACAAAGTGAGAACACGACGCGCATTACCATCACGGATAGATTTTACATCACGTGACTCTTGTAATAGCTCACGGCTGACGTTCAATGGTAGGTCTGCTGAATCAATGACGCCTTTGACAAAGCGTAGATACATCGGTAGCAACTGCTCAGCCTCGTCCATGATAAACACACGTTTGACGTACAGCTTGAGACCGTGTTGCTGCTCACGAGTATATAGATCGACAGGGGCTTTTTTGGGGATATATAGCAACTGCGTATACTGCACGCGGCCCTCGACACGGTTATGCGTCCAAGTAAGCGGCGCATCCATATCATAAGTGATGTTTTTATAAAAATCGACATACTCATCATCTTCAATCTCAGACGCTGAGCGTGTCCATAGCGCACTGGCTTTATTGATGGTTTCCCACTCATCGGTCAATACCATCTCGCCGCCCGCTGGCGTATCGTCATCTGCGTCATCGGCGACGTCTTCTTGCCACACTTCTTTACGCATCTGAATCGGCAAGCTGATATGGTCAGAGTACTTATTGACCAAACGCTTGATTTTGCCGCGGTCAAGATAGCTATCTTCGCCATCAGAGTATTCTTCTTTTAGATGCAACGTGATGGCGGTGCCGCGCGTCTCTTTTGTAATAGGCTCAACGGTAAAGCTGCCTGTACCATCTGATACCCAGCGCACGCCTTTATCGGCAGGCTCGCCTGCTTTACGTGATTCAACACTAATGGTATCAGCGACGATAAAACCAGAATAGAAGCCCACACCGAACTGTCCAATTAATTGACCGTCCTGCTTTTGTGATTCAGACAACTTGTCTAAAAATGCTTTGGTGCCTGATTTAGCAATCGTACCTAAGTTTTCGATGGCGTCAGTCTCATTCATCCCGATACCATTATCGGTAAAGGTAATAGTTTTAGCGTCTTCATCAACGGCGATACGAATACGCAGCTCACCATCATCTTCATAAAGGCTGTCGTCATTGGTGGCTTCAAAGCGTAATTTATCGCAAGCATCAGAGGCGTTAGAAACCAACTCACGGACAAAAATATCGGCATTTGAATACAGTGAATGCGTCACTAAATGCAGCAACTGTGCCACTTCTGCTTCAAAAGTATGCTTTTTTAGTTCAGGGTTTTGGCTATCAGCTTGAACAGACTCACTCATAAAAAACTCCTTTAATGTATGTGAAAAACGTATTATAAGATAGCGGCAATCACTCTGGATTTTCTCAAACAACCTGCTCAAAAAACTGTAGAGAATCTCCGTTTTGAACACCGCTAAGCTGTTTATACTAATAGGGGCACAGAAGAAAATTTCAAGCTTAAAATGTTGGTCCAATAAAAAACACCGCCCCAATTTTTTAAGGCGGTGTCATTGTATAAACAATCTACTAGCACAGAAGTGCATGTTAAGGCGTTAGGCACGCGTCAGCTCACTCGCCTCCACAGTCTCAGTAACCATCATACTCACATCACATTTAGCGAGGTATCGGGCGAATGGTCAGGATTTGCTCACTGCGACCAAACGGCCCATGCACATCATGCAGTATGGCACTGGTCAATCCTATACCATCATCTCCATATTGCTGCACAGCCTCGATCCCCAGCCAGCGACCTTGCGGCGCCCGATGCATATGGATTTGTAAGTCCGTATTGGGAAACATCCACTCTAACTTTGACAGGCCAAGACCCAGTCGCGGCACGACACCATTGGCCGTATCAACCATCCCCAATAAATGCACCAAATCCTCGGTGGGCTCACCTTCCACCATCTCATTGTCGTTGGTTATCCATACCATGCCGCGGCCCGGACGACGCTGAGTATCCGTCACCAAACGCACACTTTCAATAAAACCACCTGGCCACCCTTTCATACCATCCCAAACTGGCAAATCATCTGGTGTATGTATCGCCTTTTGGTCTTCAAGCCCTGCGATCTCACTGGTGTCTTGCGTCATGAGTCGCCAAGCACGCGCGATGATCGCATCGCGGCCGCGACTGCTCATTACCGCTTCAATAAGCTCAATAGTCCGGCCTGGGCGAATACAGCGGGTAGTGATGGTAAAGTCATCGAGCGGTATTAACCCTAAAATATCAAGGCTAATACGGGCAATACGCATGTTGGCTTGCGGTGCATAGTCGTTTAGCTCAGCCGTCAGCAAGCCTGTCGCTGGCGCCATGTGCTGCTCATGCTCGTTCCAAGCGCCTTGGGCATGCTTGGTTGGTTGATAATGCGTCACGCTGACGCCGTCTTCTTTTTGTTCGCGTTTAATAAAAGTATAATAAGCTGGCATGACTGTCCTTAATTTTTATCAAATCTCTCTCATCAATTCTGTGCTTTACGGCTGCTATCAGAAGTCGTTATATAAGAAAACACCATGATTTTTTATCATTAGAGAGGGTTTTTCACCCGTTCTGCCCAATAACTGTAGACTCAGTTTACTTGTCAGTTTGTTGGTTACTCATAGAGTCTTCACACTTTAGCACCATCTTGCAGGCTATCTAGCCAGCGCTTGTTTTCTCATGTTAAGAATTTTGCGACTCTTTATCATGATAAACAATAAAAAAACCATAATGGCAGTGAGTATCCCATAAAAAAGACTGTAGTCTTTTATAAAGTGCGCTGTGTTTAGGACCAGTATCACTACCAGCATGCCAATAACCAACATATTTATTTTCAATTGCCTGTTGACCTCATCAAGCGTGGCTTTGGCCAGTACAAATCTGGTTTTCTGTTTTTTCATTCTACCTTATCCATAGTAGGTGGCTTTTAATAGATGACTTTTAATAGGTGACACTTATAAGATATTTTTATAAAGGCGCATCCGTGAAGCGCTTTGATGAGTGGACAGATTTTTACCTATTGACCAACTTGGGTGACCGGGATACGCAAGGCTTTAGGTAGACTAAACGTCACATTTTCCTCGATGCCTGACAGCTCGCTAGGCAAATCCCCACCCCACTCTTGCAACCGCTGTAACACCTCTTGAATCAGCACTTCAGGCGCTGATGCACCCGCGGTAACCCCAACACTCTGCACACCTTCCAACCAGCTGCGATCCATCTCATTAGCATTATCAATCAGATAAGCACGACAGTCCATACGCTCTGCTAACTCACGTAGACGATTAGAGTTGGAAGAATTTGGTGAGCCAACCACCAAGACCACCTCACAGCGACTGGCTAAATCTTTTACCGCATCTTGGCGGTTTTGGGTGGCATAACAAATATCGTCTTTACGTGGGCCTTGAATACTCGGAAATTTATCCCGTAGCGCATCAATGACGCGAGCCGTGTCATCCATTGACAAAGTGGTTTGAGTGACAAACGCCAATCGCTTAGCATCTTGTACACTCAACGCTTCGACATCACTCACATCTTCGACCAGATGAATCTGGCCGCCATGGCGACGACTAAAGCGGCCCATGGTGCCTTCTACTTCGGGGTGTCCTGCGTGACCAATGAGCACCGCGTCCATACCGTCTTGAGCAAACTTAGCGACCTCGATATGCACCTTAGTGACGAGCGGGCAAGTGGCATCGAAGACGGTAAGATCACGGCGCTCAGCCTCATCTTCGACAGCTTTTGAGACACCATGAGCTGAAAAAATAACGATAGAGCCATCTGGCACTTCGTGCAGCTCTTCGACAAATACGGCGCCGCGATTGGCCAAGTCAGAGACGACGAATTTATTATGTACCACCTCATGACGAACATAAATGGGTGGCTCAAAACGTGTCAATGCTTCATTAACAATCGCAATCGCGCGGTCCACACCAGCACAAAATCCACGGGGATTGGCAAGATAAATTTGCATAAGGAGGCCTATCATTGGATAATTTATGGTTAAAGCTTATTTTTAAAAGCTTCCATTCAAAAGTTGGAAGGAAATCACTGCCTACTTTAGCATAATTTGCTTTTATTGCCTTTGAAAATACCACTGTTCTATGTGAGGGCACAATACCCTAACAAGGTGTTGGTCAAGGTGGCTTTAATTAAAATAAAAGCCATAAAAGCAGTTTATAATGACACAGCAACACTGATTTCTCTCATCATCATGATGGCGATTTTTATTTTTACCAGCCCTTAGCCGTTCACCAAGACATCTTTTAGTCATTTATTAGGACACACTTTACTAGGAAACACTGTATGACAGGTTCACTATTTATTATTACCGCCGCCTCTGGTACAGGCAAAACTTCATTGGTAAAACAACTGCTTGCCACCACCAATGACTTGACTGTCAGTGTCTCGCACACCACTCGCGCCCCGCGTCCTGGTGAGATTGATGGCCAGCATTATCACTTTACCGACGTAGATAACTTTGTAAGCGCCATTGGTGACAATCAGTTTTTAGAACATGCCGAGGTGTTTGGTAACTATTATGGTACCTCAGAACAGAGCGTTCGAGCCCAGTTAGAAGCAGGGGTTGATGTGATTTTGGAGATTGACTGGCAAGGGGCACTGCAAGTCAAAAAGATATTCACTGAAGCGACCATGATTTTTATTTTGCCACCCAGTATCGCAACCTTGCGCCAACGTCTATCGGCGCGTGCGCAAGACACACTAGAAGTCATCGAGCAACGTCTGGCAGGTGCCGTCACTGAGATGGCGCAGTACGTCCATTTCGACTATGTCATCATCAATGACAACTTTGAAGTCGCTTTGACTGAGCTAAAAGCGATCATCGTGGCGGACAGACAGACCCTTACGCGTCAACAACAGCGCTATCATCGCACCATCACTAACTTGCTCAGTAATAAAGCGGAAGAATAAGCTGAGCGTTCATCATCGTTGGCAGTTCACTAAAAAGAAGACATAAAAAGCAACTACGCGACTGCACAAAAAATGCTATAATGTCTAACTATTCCTTTTTACATTTTTGATACTATTTTTGTTAAGTGGCGGGCAATGTCCGTGACTGATAGAAACAACCGAGGTAGCTATTTATGGCACGAGTGACGATTGAAGATTGTTTAGATAACGTTGATAATCGCTTTGAGCTGATTTTAGTCGCAAGCAAGCGCGCCCGTCAATTGGCCAAAGGTATCGCTGAGCCAATGGTTGATGTCGATAATGACAAGCCTACTGTCTTGGCGTTACGTGAAATTGCTGCTGGTAAAATCACACGTGATATTCTAAATCAGCCAGAGCATCATTTTGCAACCAGCTCATTGGATTTAGCCTTGTCAGGCGATCACAGTTTTTAATAAACTGCTTTTATAACGTCTGGGGTATAAAAGCGATAAAGCGGACAGCGGCTTTATAAGATAAACGTACCTAATGACGATAAAAACCACAGCATAGACTGTGGTTTTTTAATGGTAATGATATGGATTTGACTGTTTTAGTCGCTACTTCTCCTTCAAAATAGACCGTTAAGTTAAATTTTCTAAATTTTTACAGCACCTGCTCGCTTAGCAGTTGACATTGAATGCAAATTACGATTAATTAGAGGGTGGCCTTCCTCGTTTTTTGGCTTTCTTCTTTCTTAAGCTTTTTTCTAATCATTCAGCATTCATTCAGTCACCATTTACCTTGATAGAATATTTACCTTGATGAATAGTCAGGCAAGTAGGTAATGGAAAATAGGATCGTTACTTTATGAGTCAAACCTTACCCAAACTCAGTCATCATCTAGTCGATGACGCTCAATACAATTTACTGCGTTCAGTAGGTTATCTCACTGCCGCTGAACGCCGTGACATTATTGATGCGTGTGAGTTCGGTGATATTGCACACATTAAAGACAAGCGTAAATCAGGGGAGCCTTATATTACGCACCCGATTGCGGTCGCTGAGATACTGGCGGGCTTTCGCCTAGATCGAGACACGATTATTGCGGCGATTTTGCACGATACGGTCGAAGACACAGAGGTAAGTGATGAGCAGCTCGAGCAGCGCTATGGCAGCGTCGTGGCAAGGCTGGTCGATGGTGTGACCAAACTAAAATCCTCCTCGCACAATAAGCAACAAAATAAAGCCGCCACGTTTCATAAGATTCTGACAGCCACCCTTGCTGATCCACGCGTGTTGATTATCAAGCTTGCTGATCGATTACACAATATGTCCACGCTTGATGCGGTACGCCCCGAAAAACAGCGTACCACCGCCCAAGAAACCTTGGACTTTTATGTGCCTTTTGCCCGGCTCATGGGGCTTAATGACATTGCGGATTACATCGAAGTGCTTTGTTATCGCAATCTGAACTCTGATATGTATAACAAACTGTCCGATAAACTGCTGCAGCATGGTCTTGGGCGTAATTTCCAAAAAGAAGCCATTCATCGTTATTTGAGTATTGTCCTCACCAATTTGGGACTGAATGGTCTGGTGAAAGTCTTAGACAATCGTGTGGTGATATACCGTCAGTTTTTCCGCAATCGCGGTGAGATTAATGCGTTACTTCGTCATTACGCGTTCGAGATTGTCCTCGACAATATCGAATCCTGTGACAAACTGGCGTATTATTTGATTAAAAAATATCAAATTGATGACAATCACATTGCTGATAATATTCGTAGGCCTCTACCGGGCGGTAGTCAGTCGCTCACTTTGATTTATGAGCGTGATAACGATGTGGTAAAAGTAACTATTTTGACCAAGCAGATGCAGAGCGCAGCAAGGCTTGGCGTCATTGGCGCAGAGCACGCTTCTGATATCAGTCAATCGGTCATTCAAGCCTCACTGCGTAACATGAAAGACTTGGTCGATGAAGACAGCTTGGATGAAAACAGCCCTGACTTTTCAGCGGCCGTCTCTACCATTAATGAGCTGATGGACTATCTGCACTCCAGTAAAATCATCTGTTACAGTCCCAAGGGGCGTGCCTATGAGCTGCCACAAGGGGCCACCGCGCTAGACTTCGCTTATGCTGTTGGACCTATGGTAGGTAACGTGGCCGTCGGTGCCAATATCGAGGGTAAGCCTGCCAAGCTTGGTACGGTAGTAAAAAATGGTCAATTGGTTGAAATTGAAGTAAATAGCCACTCAGAACCAAAAGCTGAGTGGCTTGGGTTTGTAGTGACCAATAAAGCACGTGAAGAGATTTTGCGTTGGTTTAAGGATTTGTCTGCTGCGGATAAGCAGCATCATGGCCAGCAAGCGTTAGACCGCGCCCTAAAAACCTACCAAAAAAGTCTCGATGACTTGACAGACAGTGACTGGAAAAACCTCACTGAATGGCGTGGATTAACAGAAAAAGATGCCCTATTTGAGCAAATAAGCTCAGGCACGCTCCTACCACAACTCGTGGTAACCCGCCTATTTAGCGATGAAGTCAATGACCTACAAGCCCAAGAACACAGTAATGATATGACGCAACCGCAGCAGCTGATAGTTAACGCTTCTGGCGTGGAGCTTAACTTTGCCAATTGCTGTCATCCCATCTATGGTGATCCTATCGTTGGTCATTTGTCCCGCCATGGTTTGGTTGTCCATCGGCACAAGTGTTTCTCGCTGGACGATATTCGTAAAGACAACCCGTATCAAGTCATTCAGCTGCGCTGGCGTAGTGATAAAGCCGTACAACAAGGTGAGTCAGACGAGTACGATATAAAAAATACCGGAAAGATTCGCTTCCCCGCTTATCTAAAGCTGTCTATTGCGCTAAGCGATGAACAAATTACTGAAGTTATCTATCATCTACGCCAGTTAAACATCGGGGTCGAGACAGTCGATGTCCGTAACAGTGACACCATCATCCACATCATTGTGCGTAGTCGTAATCACTTAGCCCAAGGCATTCGCGAGCTGCGCTCATTACTCGGTTTTCCCAATATCATACGGTTATATCAGCTGTAGTGACGATAGTGGGTTAGCAGCAACGGCTACGCAATACAGTATTGAGTAGGTCATTTACTATTGTTAGAAAAACCCAAAACAATGATAAAATAGTAAAGTATTTTATTGATTGTCTAGCAAATAAACCTAGACTGTATAATCACTGATTGGTTGATACGGCCTTGTAAGCCCAACCAGAAAAATATAAAAAAGGATATGATATGACTCGTCAAACCATTCAAACAGATAAAGCACCTGCGGCTGTTGGCACCTATTCACAAGCGGTAAAAGTTGGTAATACCGTCTACATCTCAGGACAGCTTGGCTTTGATCCTGATACCATGGAGTTAAGAGACGGCTTTGAGGCGCAAGCGAAGCAAGTCTTTGAAAATATCAAGGCCATCTGCGAAGCTGCTGGCGGCAGTATAAATGACGTGGTTAAGTTTAATGTGTCATTAACGGATTTGAATGACTTTGCGGCTTTAAATGAGGTATTTGTTGCCAACTTAAGCGAGCCATATCCTGCCCGTGCGGCGGTTCAAGTTGCAGCCTTGCCTAAAGGCGGCGTGGTAGAAATTGAGTCTATTTTGTATATTGAGTAATTCGTATAGATTACCCTACTTAACTCTCAATTCTTAAGTCAAAGTAACCCTTTTAAAATAAGCCCAAATAGCCCTATTTGGGCTTACTGTTATGATGCTGATCAATGTCGTTATTTAACCCACTAAAAGGCTATGGGTGTATTTTATGTTGGTACAAGTTGCTCTGCCTGTGCCCCTTTATCGGGTGTTTGACTATAGCCTACCGGCAGAAACAAGCGTCTCGCCACATGTGCTGATACCGCAAATTGGTAGCCGCGTCGAGGTATCATTCGGTCGTCAAACCCTGATCGGTATCGTTATTGCTCATATCTCTGAAGCGGATAGTAGCGTTCCCCTCAACAAGCTAAAGCCTATTAATCAATGCTTAGATGCTGAGCCTATTTTAGAGGGCAGTATGCTAAAACTGGCTTTGTGGCTTGCGCGTTATTATCACTACCCACTTGGTGACGTCTTAGCGGTCATCTTGCCAAGCTTGGTTCGTCAAGGCAAACCGCTAGATTTGCTGATTACGCACTGGCGAATTTTGCCACATGTCACTGATGATGACTTTCACGCCAACGCAAAAAAGCAAAAACAGCAATTTGACATGCTAAAACTACATGGCGAACATGGCGCTAGTGAAGATGTACTGCTATTAGAAGGCATGGAGCGCAATTTTTTAAAAACGCTTGAGGACAAAGGCCTGATCGAGCGTTATATTCAACCAAAACAAGCGTCCTCGCCTGTGACGTTAGCAAAAATGCCCCTAGATCTCAATGATGAGCAGCAGCTTGCAGTTAACGCTATTGTTGCTGCTCATGACGCTACACGCTACACGGGGTTTTTATTAAATGGCATTACCGGCAGTGGTAAGACCGAGGTCTATCTACAAGCGATGCAAGCCGTATTAGAAGCTGGCAAGCAAGTGCTGATCTTAGTGCCCGAGATTGGCCTTACACCGCAGACGCGGGCGCGCTTTGCCAGTCGATTTGCCGCCCATATCGTCTTGTTACATTCGGGAATGAACAATACCCATCGCTTACAAGGGTGGCAAGACTGCCGCACTGGACATGCTCAAATCATCATCGGTACACGATCAGCCGTGCTATACCCCTTCGCAGATTTGGGCCTCATCATTGTTGATGAAGCGCATGATGGTTCTTATAAGCAACAAGACACATTGCGCTATCATGCTGCTGATGTCGCCCTTTATCGCGGCTCGCAGTACCGTATTCCTGTCGTGCTGGGTACGGCCACCCCCTCTCTTGAGCATTTAAAGTTAGTCGATGACGGCAAACTCGTTGAGTACCAACTACTTACTCGTCCTGGTAATGCTAAGCCTGCATCCATGCAGCTCATTGACGCCCGTCTACAAAGCACCCATCAACAAACCACGAATGATGGCACACGCTATGACACAGGACTGACAGATGCGCTAATCGGAGCAATACGGCAAACGCTCGAGGCAGGTGACCAAGTATTAATTTTCTTAAACCGTCGCGGCTATGCGCCTGTTTTATTATGCGAAGCGTGCGGTTGGCAGGCAGATTGTCCGCGCTGTGATGCTCATCTAACGGTACACTACAACAGCCAAACGCAGCGTCGCCACTACGCAAACAACGCCTATTTAAAATGCCACCATTGCGACTGGCAAGCCTATATTCCGACTGTTTGCCCTGATTGCGGCAGTCAAAATTTAGACGCTAAAGGGATGGGCACCACAAGACTGAGTGAAAACTTACACGCGATTTTTGCCAACCCGCAAACCAGTAAGGTGCTTTACCCCATAATTCAAATCGATCGCGATACGACAAGGCGTAAAGACAGCTGGGAAAACATTTATCAGCGTATCAATGAAGGCAAGCCTGCGATATTGGTCGGCACGCAAATGGTTGCCAAAGGTCATCACTTTCCCAATGTCACCCTCGTCTGCCTACCCAATGCCGATCGTGGATTTTTATCCGCAGACTTTCGCTCGCCCGAGCATACCGCCCAGCTGATGATTCAGGTGGCAGGCCGCGCGGGCCGCGGTGACAAGGCCGGACGCGTGCTGATTCAAACCTTGCAACCTGACAACGAGCTGTTACTAAAACTGGTCAAAGATGGCTATTTATCCTTTGCTCGTGAGTTGCTGCAAGAACGCAAAATGATGGGCTTACCCCCGCATAGTCATGCCGCGCTGATACGCTGTGAAGGCAAAACGCTTGCGGCCACCACGCAAGCGCTCAAAGATGCGATTGCCATTTTACCAAACGCCCATAAACTGGCCGTACTGGGGCCTATCGATGCGCCTATGAGTAAAAAGAACAGCCGCTACCATGTACAGCTACTGCTCTTAGGCAAAGATCGTCGCCACTTACATCATGTACTCAGCCAATGGTGGCAACCCGTACTTGCCCTGCCAAGCGCTAAATACCTCAAGCTTACTTTGGATATTGACCCTGTGGGTTGGTAGTTAAAGCACTGTAAAGTAATCATCGGGCGCCGCGGTGTTATTTTTACTTCGGGGTAACAGTTTCTCATACTCGACTGTGTTAAATTTATAACAGCTGTTTGGCCTGCTTGATTAGCAGATAGCTTCCGTGTGCCGTACAAGTATGGATTATTTAATGTAACGTCAGAAACTTGAGTGTTGTTATGAAATCAGAAAATTCAAACCCGAGGCAAAATAATCCTGCTCATCAGGGTGCTACTGATACGCACACACATCAAGATAGTGAGTACCCTAACTATACGCATGCAGGGCAAGACAATCATGATCACGATGCCCATTTAGAACAGACAACAGCCCCGAGAGACACTAAAGGCTATCAACGAACGTTACTGATTAGCTTTCTTATCATTACTGGCTACATGTTTATCGAAGCCATCGGTGGCTGGCTCACAGGCAGCTTGGCGCTATTATCAGATGCCGGTCACATGCTAAGCGATGCGATAGCCCTTGGTGCCACCCTAATGGCGTTTAAGATTGGCGAAAAATCAGCCACTCACCAAAAGACCTTTGGTTATAAGCGCTTTGAGATTTTAGTCGCTACCTTAAATGGTGCTACGCTGGTTATCATCGCTCTAATGATTTTTTATGAAGCGATCAAACGTTTCAATTCACCCCCTGAAATTGCTACGCAAGGTATGCTGATCGTTGCGACTATCGGTATGTTGGTCAACATTTTGGTGGCGTGGTTCATGCATCGAGGTAGCCGCAGTAGTAACGCTCACGGGCACAGTCATGGGACAAATGATAGCCAGTCAGCTGACAATAAAGAGCCGGTTAATCTCAACATGCAGAGTGCTTACTTGCACGTATTGAGTGATTTACTAGGGTCAGTCGCCGCTATCATCGCAGCCTTACTGATGATGGGATTTGGTTGGGTATGGGCGGATGCGGTAGCCTCGGTAGTGGTTGCCATCCTGATATTAGTGAGCGGTTACCGTGTGGTCCGTGACTCAGTGCACATCTTAATGGAAGGCACGCCTGCTCATATATCGTTAGTCGATGTCGAACAAAAACTGCTTACTCACCCTCAGGTAAATGCCGTCCACGACCTTCATGTTTGGAGCATTACTAGCGGCTTAAACGCCTTATCTTGTCACATCGTGGTCGATGGCGACATGAGTATTCATAAATCAAGCGTGTTGATTGCCAGTCTAGAACAAAGCTTACTCGATCTTGGTATCCATCACGCCACCATTCAGGTCGAAAGCTTGTCGCACCCACAAACCGAAACACATAGTGATGCCTTAGTTTGTGATATCTCAAAGCAGCCCGCTGACAGTAACAAACACATAGGGCACAATCACTAAGCCATAAAAAAAACGAAAATTAAGCGAGATTATGTGGTTATAATAAAGACTGATTAGTAATAACAAGCAATCAAGCGGAACGTCGTTTGACTTAAGCCACCACATTTATTAGCATTTTTACCTATCTATTGATGATGTATCACTATGTCTAAACGCTCAGCGCCCTTTGTCGCCCCAGATCATATCGAAGACCCTACGTCAAAGGATGGCAAAAAACACGCCAAAGTTTTGCTCTCAACGCTGCAAGAAGACATTGCCAGCTTTCGTAATGAACAGTTTCCGCCGGATATTTTGCGGCAAATTCGTGACATGCCGATTTATGAAGGTAACTTAGCCGAGGTCCAAGCTTATCAACAGCGCTGGCAGCCTTTGCTGGCGCGTGCACTGGCTTTTTATCCGGCTGCCAATCTACCACCTGACTATCTGCCGCTACCTGCCAGCCTTGAGATTCCGCAGTTTATTTATCATGTGCAACGCTTGCATCTGACCAAGACTCGTGCCAAAGAATCCAAAAGCTTTGGCTCGGTAGGCGCACTTACTGATAAATGTGGTGATTACACGGTTGATGAAGTTGCCCGTATGGCAGCCGTGTTTGATAGTGATGATGAAGCGCGTCTGGTCGCGCACCGTGAATTTATTGATTTACGTGCTTATGTTTTTTGCCGTGATAGTAAAGGCGAGATGCTAGAGCCTGAACGGGTGCGCTTTTATCGTACTGGCCTGATTGTCCATGCCTTGCCTGACTTTAAAATCGTAGACAGTCGGCAGACTCCGCGTAAGCGTCGTAATGATGCGTATAACAACCCAATCGCAGACAACGGCATTTGGAAAATTTACCGCAAAAAATAGTTTACGTCGTCGCCATATCGTTTTTGCTACCACCGCTTTATATTGCTCACTTGATTGCCACCATTAAGGATACAAGATGTTCGCTGCCGCCGCCGGCTCACCAAACTTAATGTTACAAGCTACGATTTTCTTGGGGGCAGCATTACTTTTTGTACCCTTGGGCAAACGCTTTGGGATTGCAACTGTGTTGGGCTATCTCATCACAGGGCTTATATTGGGCCCAAGTGGCTTAGATGTAGCGGGCGATGCAGAGAGCTTACTGCACTTTTCTGAATTTGGCGTGGTCATGCTGTTGTTTATCATCGGGCTTGAGCTACAGCCTTCACGGCTTTGGGCATTACGGCGCTCGATATTCGTCCTTGGTGGCCTCCAAGTTGGTCTTACCGGCGCCTTATTGATGTGGCTGTTAATACAGTTTTTTACTTTACCACTAGATACCGCTTTTATTGTCGGCTTCGGTCTTGCCCTCTCTTCTACTGCTTTTGTGCTCCAAATACTGACCGAAAAACAGCAGCTTTCAAGCACCCACGGCCGAGAAGCATTTACGATTTTATTGTTCCAAGATATCGCAGTTATCCCCCTTCTAGCGGTCATTCCATTCCTATCGGGGGTGCGTGAACAAAGCTACGATTTAATTTACTTTGGTAAGGTTTTTGCTGTTTTTGCCGGCCTAATTTTTGCTAGTCGTTATATTATCCGGCCGTTTTTTAAATTTGTCGCGTCAAGTGGGGCATCTGAATTATTGACTGCCGTGGCACTGTTTATCGTCATGGGTGTGTCTATTTTGATGGGCCAAATTGGTCTGTCGATGGCGCTAGGGGCATTTTTGACAGGCGTGTTGCTGGCCGATTCTGAGTATCGCCATGAGTTAGAAGCCAGTATCGAGCCTTTTAAAGGGTTGCTACTAGGGTTGTTCTTTATGTCGGTCGGTATGCTGACCGATGTCAAACTCATTTTGGCACAACCTCTCTTTATTATTGGCTGTGCAATGGCATTGATGTTTATCAAATTTGGTGTCATCGCGGCGATTGCAAAAATATCTGGCAATCGCTGGCCGACCAGTATCAGACTAGGCGTCACGCTAGCCCAAGGCGGTGAATTTGCCTTTGTCTTATTCAGTGTCGCGACCGCCCAAAATGTCTTACGACCCGAGCTGGCAAACACGCTTAACCTTATCGTAACCATCTCGATGGCACTCACACCACTGGCATTTTTATTGTTAGAAAAAGTGGGTGAGCCTTTATTTGCCAAAAGCAAACCAAGCCGCGAATACGATACCATTCCAGATCATGAACATCAGGTCATTATTGCCGGTTTTGGCCGCGTCGGACAAATCATCGGGCGTGTGCTGCGTATGCATAATATCGAGTTTACCGCCATTGAGCGCTCAGCAAATCGCGTCGATTTTGTCCGTAAGTTTGGTAATCAAGTCTATTATGGTGATCCCAAAAACCCAGAAATATTACGCGCCGCGGGTATTAAAAAAGCCCGTGTGTTCATTCTCGCTATTGATGATTTAGAGCGTTCTATCACAACGGCGCAGTACTTGCGTAAAAACTATCCTGAGATGATTGTGTTAGCGCGCGCGCGTGACCGCCAGCACTATTACCGTTTACGTGAGGTTGGGGTACGTCACATCTGGCGTGAGACATATTTGTCTTCTTTAGACATGTCGCGAGAGTCCCTACAGCTGCTGGGTATCTCACCCGAAAAAGCGCGCGAAACGGTACAAACATTCCGCGACTACGATGATGACTTGATAGAACGTCAGCAAGCTATTTATGACGATGAAGCCAGCATGATCGAATCAGCACAGTCAGCAATGGCAGAGCTTGAGAGTTTGTTTGATGAAGATATCGATAAAGCTCGAAAGATGGATTTGAGCGATTTTTATGATGCCCTAAAAAGCCAAGCGACACCCGTTGATGATAAAGAGGACATCGCCACTGATTCTAAAAACTCACTGTAATGGCTAGGGCGTGTCCTCATTGCAGCTTTCCGGTGCTAGCTTTTTATTCAGTGAACTCATGCAGTCCCAGCTATCACCCTCTGGTAGATGATAAAAGACGAGTGTCTGATCATTGAGGTAGCGTATAGGAAATTTGACGTTTCGTATCGTGGCAATCACCGCACAGTCGGTTTCTGATACGCCAGCCGCTTTGTTATCGATCTCAATGCGTATCTGCTGAGTCTCGGTATTAAGCGGCAGATTCACTGGACACCGTCCTGTTTTCTGATACATCAGTGCCACACGGTTTTGTGTCGTTTTGGCGACATCATAGGTGTCAAACAATACCTCATTGGCTTTTGGCTTAGCGATAATAGGTAAAAACTGCACCTTGATGACCATTAAAGCAAAGGCAAAAAAACCAAATCCTAACGCCAACCCAAATAAACTCACCCCACCCTCTCGGCGTAAATGCGCTTGTTGCGCGGCCTCATCTCGCGGATAGTCATTGATAGCGTCAGCAATCTCACGCCTTGCCATTCGATAATAATAAGCGTCCGTCCAGCGAGCCACCATAAATGACCAAAATAGCCAAATAATGGCAGCAATGCCTATACGTGTCGCCATCTGGTACGCATCAGGAATGTAAGACATCGCCACAAACTCAAACGCCACCAATACAATAGCCACGTTAAGCTGGATAAAAGACCATCCTGCCACACTATAGACAATGGCATCCATGTAACGTTTACGATATAGCAGCCAAGGAAAGGTAATAAAAAATGCGGCCCAGTGCCATTTTGGCGACAGATAACCTTGCTGATCGAATTGCTCAAAGCGTTTAAGATAGTAACGCTGGCTACGATGGCCAATAAACCACTTGTCTAGCTGTTGGCGCTTCGTAGGCGTTAGCTGTTCTTGATAAAACGGTGGCGGCGAATCCGTCTCGATAAATAGCATGGCAGTACACTCTGTTGGACTCAAAAATGACTCTATCAACGACTATTATATGATAATGTCAAAACCTGTGTATAGCATAGAGCAACCATGGAAGTCAGCCGAAAGCCTGCTAAAACAAGATTGTACGTTCACAGTTGTACTGATTTGACTTATAATGAACCAACCTCACCCACCTAACGAAGCCTTATTAATCCTATGAGTCAACATCCTGATATCAACGATAACATCACTAGTAGTAATACAACTGATGAGCAAGCCCTTAATAGCACTGAGCAACATAGCGATATCGACAGCAGTGCCGATAGTGAAACAGAGCCAGCCACTGACAAACACCTACGTATTGTCAACACGTTTATGAAGCGGCGTACGCACATGAATAAAAACGCTGAACTGGCACTGACTGCGCCAGAGTTTGCCGATTATCTGGTCAATAACAGTTTCGGTGACGGCAACCTCGATGGTATTGATAACTTGCGTTCACTATTTACCGACAGCCCCAACGGCAGTGAAGCGCCGCTCACGCTAGAGATTGGTTTTGGACTGGGTGATTCATTCATCGAGATGGCAGCAGCCGAACCGACCCGTAATTTCGTTGGCGTCGAAGTACATGAGCCTGGCATTGGTAAATGCGCGTATATGGCAGGTACTCAAGGTTTGACCAATGTCAAAATCATCAACGGTGATGCCATTCAGTTGCTCAAACAATTGCCAGAAAATCATATCGATCGTATTCAACTGTACTTCCCTGATCCATGGCAAAAGAAACGTCATTACAAACGCCGTTTCGTCAGTCCTGAACGCATGACCATTGTCACTCGTAGCTTAAAACAAGGCGGCTGGTTCCATACCGCCACTGACTGGGAGCACTACGCTTTTTGGATGGTTGACGTTTTAGATAACTTTGCCGGATTAACCAATCAAGCGGGCGCGGGCAATTTCACTGACCGTCCTGACTTTCGTCCAATGACCAAGTTCGAGCGTCGTGGTTTAGAGCGTGGACATGGGGTTTGGGATTTAATCTATATTAAAGATTAACGCGAACGGCTTATTCTCAATAGATTTTCACTCTAGCGGCTAAATTATCTAGCCGCTTTTTTGTACTTGTTCGCCCGCTCTCTACTAAATTACATAAGATTATTGCCTCATTTCTTGGCCATATCCCTTAAACCACCGAGCATAAGAATATTTAGGGAGAAAAATTCATAAAAATGTCATATGTGAAACATCACGACTAGCAGTCCATATATCGATAAAAATACATTTGCATTCGTATAAAAAAATATTATAGACTTATTGCCCTATGTTAATTATCTGCGCAAACATTGGTACTATAAGGGATTCATGAGTTCTCCCCATAAGCTGTGGATAACCCTGTGTATAAGTCACCCCTTGACAGAGACATCCCTAGATAACATAAAGGACAAGGTAAAATCGTTCATTTTTTATACAATTAAAAAATCATTAAAAATCAAAAACTTAAACCCAGCGTTTACTCATAAAAAATTATTTTAAATATTTTTAAAAAAAATTTTATAGTCAATAATGTTTCACAACAGGGAAATCTGAGCGTTTTACTTGCTGTGGACAACTCATAAAACTATTGACAAACTACCCCATTTTCCTGTCCAAAAATTCTATTTTCTTGTCAGTCCTCTCAAAAATTACAGACCAAAAATTACCCTTAAATCATGCGACAGTTATTGTCGTTTAGCGTAGTCTGACCCTCTATGTAATCCTTGGATTTTGTTATAATTGCCTTATCTAACCAGTAGCGCTACCGATCTGCGTTAAAAGTTAATGCGCATAATGTGACGCAACCCATACTATGGCCGCTACTTTTTATGAACTTATTTTTACTTTTCTCATGATTTAATTTTACTGTATAGTAGAGTGATACATCAGATACGACTGACGACATCACCACTATTACCTCCTATTTATTCTAGCTAGACGCTGGTCGCCTCTTATTGTCTAAGTAGCAATCAGCCCTATTGAACCATCATTTTGAATAGTACGTATATTTTATTGATAGCATCAAAATTGATAGTTTCACATTCATTATTGCAAACAAGGAATCCAGTATGGACGACAATAAAGCCAAAGCCCTCAAAGCGGCATTAGGTCAAATTGAAAAACAGTTTGGTAAAAATACCATTATGCAACTAGGTGACGACTCAGCCATTCTTGATGCTGATGTGGTCTCAACAGGCTCTCTTGGTCTCGATATTGCGCTTGGTATCGGCGGTCTGCCTAAAGGGCGTATCGTTGAAATCTATGGTCCTGAAAGCTCAGGTAAAACCACCATGACATTGCAAGCCATTGCCGAATGTCAAAAACAAGGGGGCACTTGTGCCTTTATTGATGCTGAGCATGCCCTCGATCCTGTTTATGCACGCAAGCTTGGCGTGAATACTGACGATTTGTTGCTCTCCCAGCCTGATAATGGTGAACAAGCGCTTGAAATCACTGACATGCTAGTACGCTCAGGAGCGATCGATATGATCGTTATTGACTCGGTTGCCGCCTTGACACCGCGTGCCGAGATTGAAGGCGAGATGGGCGACTCGCATATGGGCCTACAAGCACGTCTTATGAGCCAAGCACTCCGTAAAATCACTGGTAACGCCAAGCGCTCTAACTGTATGGTGGTCTTTATTAACCAAATCCGTATGAAAATTGGTGTGATGTTCGGTAGCCCTGAGACGACGACAGGTGGTAATGCACTCAAATTCTATGCCTCAGTACGTATGGACATCCGCCGTATCGGTGCGGTCAAAAACGGTGATGAAATCATCGGTAACCAAACCCGTGTCAAAGTCATTAAAAACAAAATGGCCCCGCCATTCCGTCAAGCTGAGTTTGAGATTACTTACGGTGAAGGAACCAATCACTTAGCCGAAGTCATTGATTTGGGTGTCGAGATTGGTGCGGTCGGAAAAGCGGGCTCTTGGTACAGCTATGGTGACGAAAAAATCGGTCAAGGTAAAGCCAATTCTGTGTTGTTCTTAAAAGAGAACCCTGCCATTGCTAAAGAGATCGAAGACAAAATTCGTGCCGAAAAGCTTGGGGTGAAAAACGACAGTAAAGCCGCAGACAGTGACAAAGCTAATGAAGCCAACGAAGAATTGGTCTCTGACCCTGTACAATAATGGTTTCATCATTAATTGTTAACAGTTCCCATGGTTTATAATGAACATTAAAACCTTAGCTGACATACTCGCTGAATCGGACACCGACTCAGCGAGTACTCCTCGTACCCCGCAAAAAAAGCCTTCTCACTCCTCTAGATCTGTTAAACGTACCGATAAAGACCAACCCATACAGACAGCTAAAGCGAGTAAGCGCTCAATCCATTCGGACAAAAAGCCATCTTTGCCCAGCGATTCTAGTTTTGATGTAGACACTATCGAGACACCCTCCTCGACGGATCAAAAACCCTCCAAATCCAAAAGACGTAAAAAACACTTTCATCCAGCGGCTAACTTTACCCCTGAGCCTAGCGATGCGCCTACTTATCAGCCACCTAAAGCACAGAGCATCAAAGAGATGCTGGCAGAAGTTAAGCATAATGTTCATGGCAATAACGACGATAGTGCCGCCACTACTGACGACCAGCCATATGTAGACAGCTCGCAACACCTACCTGCGCTAACAGCGACTGATGATCGTGCAGCGGACAACCAAACCGACAATCTACCAGCTGCACTAAAAGCCTACTTGCGCACACCCGAACAACGACAGGCCGATATTGATGCCATCAAAGCTGAAAGCCGTTTGCGTTGGTTGGCTTTTTATTATTTGTCGCGCCGTGAGTATGGTAAGGCTGAGCTTAAACAAAAACTGATCGATAAAGAACAAGATCCAGAAAAGGTAGATGCTCTGCTCGATGAGTTTGCAGAAAAAGGCTATCAAAGTGATTACCGTACCACACTGATGCTAATACGTGAAAATATTCGTAAAGGTCGTGGACGCGGACGTATCAAGCAAGAATTTTATCGTAAGAAAATCGCTATGCCAGGCAATATCGATGAGCTCATTGATCTGGCAAATGCAGAGTCTGATGAGTTTAGCGAATTTGTAGAGGATAGCGCGGATACGCCGGTTGACGGGGTCGATTGGCTAAAACTGGCTGTCATAGCGCGTACCAAAAAGTACGGTGCTGACATTCCTACTGAGCAAAAAGACAAAGCACGCCAGCTACGGTTTTTGCAATATAGAGGGTTTAAGACCGATATCTGCTTTGCTGCGCTCAACTATACCTTAGAGACGTTAGATGAGCGCTTTTAGCGGATTGTCTTTAAACTTTTTTATTTTCAGTTATTTAGGGCGTGGTTCTTTATTAATAATAGCCGAGTACTTTCCACCAAATCAAACCGGCACCGATCCAAATAACTAGGTTGACCACACTCATAATCGCACCAATACTCCACCATTCTTTTAACGTCACATAGCCAGAGTTAAAGATAACCGGCGCAGTACCAGTCGCATAATGAGTCAGCGTCATCATAATATTACCTGCTGCGGCCAAAATGAGCGCATACAACATCGGCGGTGCCCCTAAAGTTAGCCCTACTGCATAAAAGGCGGCGAACAGTGCTGTGATATGGGCAGTGGTACTCGCGAAAAAGTAATGTATGTATAAGTATACTAAGGTCAAGATCGTCACCGCCCCTATCCAACCTACGCCAGTTGTGCCAATCAAAGATTCAATATTACCTGAGAACCAGCTGATCAAGCCGAGCTCGTTAAGATAAGCCGCCATCATAATGAGCGCACCAAACCAGACAATGGTATCCCATGCCGATTTCTCTTTTAGAATATCTTCCCAAGTCAGGACGCCAGTCAGTATCAAGGTCGTCAAGCCGATAAAAGCCGTTGTAGTCGCGTCAACGCTATACGGCTCACCTAAAATCAATGCAGGTATGTTCGCCCATAACAGCAGCATTAGACCAAATACACCAAGCATGATTTTTTCTTGAGTATTTATTTGACCCATTTCTGCTAAATTGTCTTTTGCAAAACCTTTGGCATCAGGTGTTACTTTGACATCAGGTGGATAGATCATATAAATGACTAATGGCATAACAACCAGACACAGCATACCTGGCACAAACATCGCCACCGCCCACGTCGTCCATGACAACTGAATGTCACCACCTGTGATTTTATTAACTAAGTCCACGACTAAAGGGTTGGGGGCAGTAGCAGTAATAAACATGCCAGAGGTAATGGGATTGGCGTGGTAGTTAACCATCGCCAAATAGCGACCCATTTTGTTTTGAGTGCCCTCCTCTGGCGTTGAATGAAAGCTGTGCGCAATGGAATTCATAATGGGATGAATAATCCCACCCCCACGAGCCGTATTAGAAGGCGTAATGGGTGCTATCATCAACTCAGCTGCTGTCAAAGAGTAAGCCACGCCAATGGTTTTTTTGCCAAAAATAGAGATAAAATAATAAGCAATACGTCGACCTAAGCCAGTCTTTATCAAGCCACGCGATATCATAACCGCGATACCAATTAGCCAAATCAGTGGACTTGAGTAGCTTGATAATGCGTCGCTAATGGCTTGTTTTGGGCTATCACTTGTCACGCCTGTGAGCGCCACGAGTGTGACTGCAATGATAGCGATCGCACCAATGGGTAGCACTTTACCGATGATGGCGACAATGGTACCAATGAACAATGCCAACATATGCCACGCGTCAGGTGTAACGCCAGTAGGAACGGGAATAACAAACCATATAATCAAACCAACTAAGATGGCAATAGCTGCTTGAATAGGTTTAAATGGCATGAGGAAATATCCTTAAAATGTGTTTTTACCCTCAGACAGTTATATTTTACAAACTACCCTTAAAGGTACAAACGTTATAAAACGGCGTTGGATCAATCATACTGAGTGAATAGTACAACCATCTTATAAGATTTATATAACCGTTTTACTATTGTTCACCATTTTTAACATATCTTTTTAGATAATAAGGTAGATAGGCAGCAATAATGCTGTGGAAATGGCTCTGCTGTATTGGCAATAAAAAAAGAGCACGTCATCAGACGCACTCTTTTTAACGAATTTTCGGGCATACAGGCGCTTTTTAAAATAAAAAGTTATTTTAACGTATTTAGTCGACTAGACAACTGACCCATGATCTGGTCAATCTCTGCATTGGCCTCTCTCTCATTATCTAAGTTGCCATTCGGTGTGAGCTGATTCATGACTTCAGGCAGCAGTTCAGCCAGCCCCTGACGCACCTCTGCCTCATTCGCACCCGTGTGAGCAGCAACTTGCTGAATCTCACTGTCATCAAACAAACGACTGACCTCATTTGGATCAAGGTTATCATTATCTTCTTGGTTACTCATCCAAGAGCGGGCTTGTTTTTCATAACCCATGCCAGTAATCTTGGATAACGCTCCGCTGAGGCCGCCGTTACGTTTGATCCAGCTTAATACCATGGGCATAAGGGCCGCGATTAGCATGCCTTTACCACCACCAAATCCGCCTCTCGTGCGTTGACCACCCAGTACACCGCCTAAGATATCTCCTAAGCCACCAGCGCCTGAGCTTACACCGCCGCGTTGATTGCCGCCAGCGAGACCACCTATAATATCGTCTAGACCAAAACCACTATCGGGTTGGCGATCATACTGTCTTGGATTGTAGCCCCCTGCTTGACTGCCGCCGCCTAACACACTACCCAATACATCTCCAAGACCACCAGTCCGACGTGGGGTGGTACGTTGGTTCACCGGGTTACGCTGTGCGTCTTCTGGATCCATGGCACTACGCGCAACTTGGCTCACCAAACTTCCTAATAAACTCATAACTCACTCCTTTTTTTGTCATATTGTTGTTTATTGTCATCAGCCACTGTTTCTTTCTAACCACACTGATCACTAATCAGCACATGATGAAAAAGACGGTTGGCTGATACGCTTTATCGTTATCTTGCAATATAACAAATCTCTATAACCACCGAGATAGGTGTTTTGTTATGACATGTAGGCATGCGTAAGCTTATAAAGGCAATCGACTATCGGAAAACAGTCGGTGTTTACCCTGTTTTATCAGCGCTCACACTGGCTAAAACATTCAGTTCTCTCCACTGATCAGCACCCACTTGATCGCGAAACACTGTCACTGATAAAGGCCGCCTATAAGGTTCTACTATAGTAAATTCAAAGTTCATCGCCCACTGATAGCGATGCACATTGATTAATTGTGCCTGCCATAGCTCATCACCACGTCCAGTACGCATCAGCAGTTGCCACTGTCTGTCGACACGCTGACTAAGCGGTGGCTGACTAAAGTGCAACAGTATCGGTTGTGAGAGTGTCAGATAGATAGTCACAGCGGCAGCGACTATTAAGATGACCACATACTGCCACAGAACTAAAGCAGCAAGCCATGCAAGTACAACCATAACGCTGGTTAACCCAATATACAGCACTAAACGTAAGTAGCTGGCCGGCTGGATAGCCGTATCAATACGCAACGGGGCTGTTGAAGTCATATATGAGCACCAAAGAAAACGTTAACCATTACATTACGTCAAATCTTTGGTATGACGCCACGTTTTAATTTTATTGACCAACGTCCATATTGCCTCATCTTCTGGACGATTTTGATTGGTAAAATAATCCAATAAATCAGGATCTTCATGAGTCAGCATTTGCGCAAACGTTTCTTGCTCGGCAGGGTCTGCTGTTAGATACAGCTCTTTGACATAAGGGTCGATATAAAAATCCAACTCCTTTAGTCCGCGACGCGCCTGATAAATAATGCGGCGCTGCTCATTGGTAGGTTCAGGCTGAGTGGTATTCATAGAGAGATTCTCGTTCATTTAGAGGGATTCTGTTAGTGTATTTACTGCGGTTGTGAAAACTGATCTTAGTTTTGGATCGGGCTGATACATAGTGATAGCATGAGACAGCAACCTCAAGTGCCAAGCACCGCAAAGCGCTACTAACGACCGTGATAGGTAGATAACTGATGCCACAACGCCACTGCTTGCTGCATCATCGCCACGTTATGGGTACGAATGATACTGGCCCCCTGCTGTAGCGCAAATATGCCAGCAGCAGTCCCGACTGCATCGCGCTCTACTGCTTGAGTGTTAGCGACTGCTTTTACGTCACTTTTACTAAGCACTTCCGCTAAAAAACGCTTACGTGAAATACCAAACATCATTGGTAAACCAAGTACTTTTAACTGTTCAAGTTGACTTAACAAGGCACAATGGTGGTCATAGTTTTTGGCAAAACCAAAGCCTGGGTCAATGATGATTTTCTCCTGCTTGACCCCAAGACTCGTTACCTCCTGAATACGCGCCAAAAGCTCTGTCGTCACGTCACTAACCACCTCATCATACTGCGCAAGATCGTTCATCGTCGTTGGCTCACCGCGCATATGCATGAGCATCACAGGTATATCAAGCTCAGCCGCTACTGCTGTCGCGCCCTCACGTTTTAGGGCACGTACATCGTTCCAAATGTCAGCTCCCGCCTCAAAAGCTGCCTGCATCACGGCTGGATTACTGGTATCAATAGACAACCAGATATCATTCCCGCACTGCTGCCTGATTGCTTGAACCACGGGTACGACACGCTGTATCTCATCATTAGTGGCCACAGTATCCGCATTTGGACGAGTAGATTCGCCGCCAATATCAATAATACTAGCGCCTTCTTCTATCATTTTTTGACAGTGCGTCACCGCCTTATCTACGGCATTAAACTGTCCGCCATCCGAGAAAGAATCTGGCGTTACATTCAAAATACCCATAACATGCGGCGACGATAAATCTAAGGTTTTGTCACGACTTACTATCTTGTAAGGGGGTAAAGGTTGAAACAAGGACATAATCCATTCATCACAAGTAAATTTTTAAGAAATTTCGGTTTGTTACTATTTTACCTATGATACCAGTAAATCCTACTCTGTCCTAAACCCTTCATAAATGAGACCCATAAAAAAAGCCCTTTATTAAAAAGGGCTTTTTCTATCAACTATCGATTCATTACATCGCTGGTAACGGGGGCGGTGTTGAACCAGACGTCTTGATATCATTTTTTGATAAATTTACTTCGTTATGCTGATAAACTCTTGGTGGCCGAGGATCTTCACCTGCTAGGATATCTTGCAGTTGATCTCGATCAATGGTTTCCCACTTCATCAAAGCATCAACCATCGCATGCATTTTTTCTTGATTGCCTTCGATCAATTCACGTGCAATATCATACTGCTCTTCTAGCATACGGCGTACTTCTTCATCGACCTTTTGTTGAGTGGCTTCTGAAATCGTACGGCTACTAGAACCAAAGTAACCTTGTGAGCTGTCGTCATCCTCATACACCATGATACCAAGCGCATCTGACATCCCATATTTAGTGACCATTGCGCGTGCCATTTTAGTCGCACGTTCAAAGTCATTAGAGGCACCCGTTGACATTTGGTTGATAAAGACCTCTTCAGCAATACGACCGCCGAACAAAATAGCGATATCGCTCAGCATTTTTGTCTTATACATGCTTGTTTGGTCGTGTTCTGGCAGCTGCCAGGTGACACCAAGGGCAAAACCACGAGGCATAATCGTAACTTTATGCACAGGATCTGTACCCGGTAGCAGCTCAGCAACTAAGGCATGACCAGCTTCATGATAAGCGGTTGCACGGCGCTCTTCTTCGCGTATCACCATAGATTTACGCTCAGGACCCATATACAGCTTATCTTTCGCATCTTCAAAGTCATTCATATCAACGCTAGTCTTGTTACGACGGGCAGCAAACAGCGCCGCTTCGTTGACCAAGTTAGCAAGCTGGGCACCACTAAAGCCAGGCGTACCACGGGCAAGAGAGCCTGCATCGACAGCAATGGTATTTGGCAGTTTTTTCAAATGCACTTTTAAGATCTGCTCGCGACCTTTGATATCTGGTAAACCCACTTGTACCTGACGGTCAAAACGACCTGGACGTAACAACGCCTTATCAAGCACATCAGCACGGTTGGTGGCAGCAATAACGATCACCCCTTCATTGCCTTCAAAACCATCCATTTCCACCAACAACTGGTTTAAGGTCTGTTCGCGCTCATCATTACCGCCGCCCATACCAGAACCACGATGACGTCCAACCGCATCAATCTCATCAATAAAGATAATACAAGGCGCGCTTTTCTTCGCTTGTTCAAACATGTCACGGACACGTGAAGCACCGACACCAACGAACATCTCAACAAAGTCAGAACCTGAGATCGAGAAGAAAGGCACCTTAGCTTCACCCGCAATGGCTCTTGCCAATAGCGTTTTACCTGTACCAGGCGGACCGACCATCAAGATACCACGAGGAATCGTTGCCCCAAGTTTGGTAAACTTATCTGGGTCGCGCAAGAAATCGACCACTTCGACCACTTCTTCTTTGGCTTCTTCACAGCCTGCCACATCTTCAAAATTGACGTTGATTTGATCTTCAGTCAGCATTTTGGCTTTTGATTTACCAAAGCTCATAGGGCCGCCGCCTTTACCGCCAGCACCACCTTGCATATTACGCATAAAGAATAAAAACAAACCAATAATCAAGAGTATTGGGAAACTGGCTATCAGTAATTGCATCAATACGCTTTGACGCTTTGGTGCAGTCCCTTGGACTTCGACTTGGTTCTCACGCAGCATTGGCATCAGCTCATCATCTGACACAGCTGGTCTAATGGTCTCAAAAGAGGAGCCATTTTTCTTCTCGCCGGTGATCTGCTCGCCATCGATTTCAACACTGGCTACTTGGTTTTCTGACACAGCGGTCACAAACTCAGAGTAGTTAAGGCTATCCGGCTCAGATGACTGATCAAAGCCGCTAAACACCAGCACTAAAACGCCGATTACCACCAGCCACAATAAGGTATTTTTTACCATGTCGCTCACTAGTTATTCCCATCCCTTACTTATTGGTGTGTTTACTAAACACGTGACGTCTATAAACGCATTGCTCATCTTACTAAATATCCTGATATCAAAACTTCTGACGCAGGCTTGTACAACAAAAATGTTGCAATAGATCTAACTTAATAAAAAACGAGCACATTAAGCGTTTATTATCAGACGACTTTGCCTAAAACGTATGCTTAAAACAAAGTTAATATACCATGATATGTGGTGCTGACCTGCATAATTCAAGCAAGTTTCGCTTTTATTCAGTTAACGATTGTAGCGCTTTTCATTTTCTAATTAGGGTACTGTATGGTGGTTCAATATTGCACTTACAAGACCAGTAACTCATTGATGTTAAAACTATTTAATAGCAATCCAAAACATCTCTTTCGAACGTGGCCGTGATGCGCCAGGTTTAATACTACGAATTTTACTAAAATCATGCTGCATCTGCTTGCGTAATTCTTGCGTACCTTCCCCTTGAAACACTTTCATAATAAGCGCGCCACCTTCTGGTAAGGTTGCCAAAGCAAAGTCCACTGCCAGCTCGCACAAGTACATCATGCGTGGCTGATCGATAGCGCTATTGCCCGCCGTATTGGGTGCCATGTCGGAGAGCACCACATCGACTTGTCTGTCGCCAACCTCAGCCATAATCAACTCAAACACTTCTGTTTCGCGAAAATCGCCTTGAATAAAGGTGACATCGGCAAGCGCATCCATAGGTAAGATATCAGAAGCAATCAAAATCCCTTTTTCACCCACCAATTGGCTGGCTACTTGCGACCAACTACCGGGAGCGCTGCCTAAATCTACGACCGTCATGCCTTTTTTGATAAGATTGATTTTTTCATTAATTTCTAATAGCTTATAAGCCGCACGAGCACGGTAGCCGTCTTTTTGGGCCTTTTGCACATAATGATCGTCAATGTGCTCTTTCATCCAAGCACTACTGCTTTTTGACAATTTTTTGTTTTCAATACGCGTGGCCAAAATACCTGCTCCTCTCACTTTGCAAAACACGAATACACACCTGTTAAATCACTACTACACTTTAGAAATATTTTCCGTATGAGGGCGATTCTTGTAGATAGGTGTTCAATCAGGCTATTAATTTGTTTTATGGTCTTAAACTGACCAAATCTATTGGTTAAAACACTGTTTTATAAGACAGTAGCGTTTATAATGTGACTAAACATTCAGTTTAACATTTTCATCACGTAAAATCGTGCAAAATCCTGCTGATCTCATGCAAGATGACCACAGATTATCTATAATGGTCATTAACTGCTCTCAATAGCACTGTCTTTTATTTTTATCAACACTTAGGAATTCTATGGAACTCGATAACGCTACAATTAAACGCCTAAGAGGCATTGGTCACGAGCTAAAACCGATTGTCATGATTGGCAACAAAGGCGTGACCCCAACCATCATTGAGGAGATTGATCGTGCTTTATCAGATCATGAACTCATCAAAGTGAAGCTGCCTGCTGGCACAAAAGAAGAGCGTGATGTCATCGGTGCTGAGCTTGCTGCTGCTGCAAATGCGTCTTTGGTTCATTCTATTGGCCGCATGGCACTCTTGCTGCGTCAAAACCCAAACGCCAATCCAAAGCTGTCTAACTTAGCACGTCACGCGCAGTAGTTCGTAGTGGCAAGCGTATTGTTAATCACGGTAGCTGCTTATATCACAAGCAAATAGTGATGATAAAACCTAAAAGCCGCGATGCAACTTGCTCGCGGCTTTTATATTGCCTACTGGTCATGGACTGCCTTGTTTTGTGGCAGTGAGTCACATGACAAGTAACCTTTTCTCTCGTTATTGTTATCTTTGAGTCTTATCCGCTTATGAGTCAAATCTTTCCCCTCTGCATCGCCACTGAGACGATAGGCAGCGATGCCCAACAGCTTGGGTCATCCATAGAGGACTTAAAACGTATCTGTGTTCGGGTCAGTGCTCATGTTGTGCGACAGCCCGCGTTACATTTACAGCTAACCTATCACATCACCCTACCAAGCCAGTCTTTGGCCAATCAACTCAACTGGCCGATATGGCAAGCTGCACAAGTCGGCTTTTTTGATTACCTATGGGAAGACACCTGCCTTGAGTGCTTTATCGCGGGTAGCTTACTGGGCAACGAGGGCGTTGCTTGTGCTGCCAGTTCAGAGTCTTACATTGAAATGAATACCAGCCCAGATGGACGTTATGCCCTTTATCAGTTTGAGCGCTATCGTCACCCTGCGGCCTTACCGCCAACACCTTTGTATCAAGCAGATGGCCACACGCTTGCACGTATTGATTGGATTGACAACGTTGAGTTGCCTTTATATAGCGAACCATCAACCGTCTCTAAACTTGTAAGCTACAAGCGACGTATTGGTCTGCCTTTGACCCAACTACCCAATCAACAGTACGCTATCGCAAATACTGTGATTGAGCACATACATCCTTGCGTAATCTTGAGATTTGGTAAGACGACTTTGTTTTTTGCCCCAAGCCATGCCTCGCCGCCTGACTTTCATAATCGCCAGCATTGGTCAAAATTTGAGCTATAGCCCCATGGTGTGACATATCTGTGCTAAATAACGACCAAAGCCAAGCACATGAACCAATCAAAGCCCTTTTTTTGATGAAATCTCAACATCTAGCACACAAAAAAAACCAGTAACGTCATAAAGAGCATTACTGGGTTTGGAGAAAACTGTTCGCTTAGTTTTTCTAACGGATGTTTATTTATCCGCCATTGCAAGGTAGATACCACGGTCTGAGGCATCATCTACGTACTGCGAGTCACGCCACGTGGTGTAACTATGTACCCCACTGTACGGGCTAATGCTGTTTTGACGGAAGTCAGATACCCAGCCATTACCGTCAAAGATTTGAATGTGACCATGTGGACGGTTTGAGCTACGATCATAGACCACAACGTCACCCACTTGAGGGGCCATATCATTACTAATTTTAGTAAAGCCTGCTTGGGCAAGAGTGCCGCGCGAGGCGTACTGATAAGCTGAAGGATTAGGAGTAAACTCGTAACCGGCTGATTGGAGCGCTTTACGGACGTAGCGGGCACAGTAGCCAGAGCTTCTAGAGAGCGCCACTCGTGATGCACGTGCTGCTGCAATAGCAGGCGCAGAGTTACTATCAGGCACACGGCTGGCTTGCTGCTGACGCTGCTCATAAGATAAGCGACTGGTTAGTGACGCAAGCTGATATTCTTTTTGCTTGGCGTGGGCGCTTAAATTGTCAATGGCTTGACTGATCTCATCGTTACTATACACATGAGCGCCACTGTTGGTGCTATAGATGTTGCGACTAGAACCGTAGTTCGCAGAAGTAGAAATATTTGTGATGGTATGACTCAAGGTATTATTTGGTTGTAAAGTCGTTTCGGCAGCACCACTCGTCTGTGCGATACCCATTCCCAATACTGACAAAATTAATAAAGCTTGTTTCATAAATTTACTACCTATTGTTAATACAAGAGCGCTCGTCATCCATGACAAAGCATCAATTAATTTAGAGGATATAATCATCAAACAAACATGATAAAATCCTTGTTACAACAGTTCGCTCTCTCTACAGAGTGACTAGTGCCAGTATTATCGTGCGTCTAGTCAACTGCCCCATAAATCGTCTGCTATATGTCGCTTTTCGCATGCCTGTTCTAAGTATCGAGTTTGTCACCTATTAGATGAGTCATTACGATGTCAAAAAAACAGCCTAATCGGCTTGCCCAGCTTATAGATCATCAAGCTTTTGCTGGTAGCGCACTACCTCAAACACTTGCTGATAACATGCGGCTATATATAGAAGCGACCAATGAAGTAAAAGAGCTATTGGTAGATTGTCTACCTGAGGAAATCCTCAATACCTGTTGGGTCGTAGGCTTAACCTCTGAGCAGTTAACACTCAGTGTCGGTTCGATGACTGCTGCGAATCACATCCGCTATTTACAAAGCGCTTATTTGCAAGTGTTAACAGAGCAGTCAATTACATTTAAACAACTCAAGCAAATTCGCGTCGTAGTAGCGAGAACATCGGCTGATAATTATTCATCTAAACAATCAACAGCGTTATCAGCAAGCTTATCGAAGCCTTGTAAAGCCAATGAAAATCAGGCCCTTAGCCAAAACACAAAGCGGACTATATCACAGGCCGCAGAGCATGTCACCACTGACGAAAACCTCAAAAAAGCCCTTTTGCGCTTGGTCAATCATTAGAAAACTTCGTATTACTATGTAAAGTTATGTAATTAAAAACCCAAAATGGCGCTACCAACGCTGGGTTTTTGTAATAGCGCAAACAAAAAAAATCATCTGTGGGTGCCATTCATATCATGAACAGCACCCACAGATGATTTATAAATCGCCTACAGCTTTTATACTCTCTACCCTAACGCATGATGGTTAAGATTAACTAAACAATATATTCATAATATTGAATATTATGAGAATGTAATTATCGCCTGATTATGTAATATTGCGTAAATGTTTCGATACTTCCTGTATATTCCTGTATTTATCCCTCAACAGCCAAACCTTCCATAGGCAAATACTGAATCGGACAGGTTACATTGTCATCAAAAGTTACAATTTCAAAATTATCAGGGTCAGATAATATCTCACGCACCAATAAATTATTTAAGGCATGTCCAGATTTGTAAGCGTTAAAACGGCCTAAAATTGGATAACCAATCAGATATAAATCTCCTAGCGCATCTAAAATTTTATGACGAACGAACTCATCGTTGAAACGCAAGCCCTCTTCGTTAAGAATATTGGCTTCATCGATGACGATAGCATTGTCCATACTGCCACCTAACGCTAAATTATTCTGACGTAAGGCTTCAATATCGCGTAAAAAACCGAAAGTACGAGCGGAACTCAACTGTTCAATAAAATTTTGCGTCGAGAACTGTAATTGGGCGTGTTGAAAGTTTTTATCGATGGCCGGATGATTAAAATCAATTTCGAAATTCAACTCAAACCCTTCGTAAGGGCGCAGTTCTGCCCATTTATCCTCTACTTTTACACGTACTGGTCGTACAATTTTTATAAACTTTTTTAAGGCATCCTGTTCACAGAACCCTGCGTCAAGTAACAGCGCAACAAACGGTGCAGCACTACCATCCATAATAGGGATCTCTGACGCCGATACTCGAATCAAGAGGTTGTCTACTCCAAGTCCGGCAATTGCACTGAGTAGATGCTCAACCGTACCAACACGTGTGCCGCCAAACACTAGGTTTGATGACATCATAGTGTCTTGTACTAAAAAGGCACTGGCTGGAATAGGCTTACTGCCTTCGATATCGGAGCGCTCGAAGACAATACCCGTATCAACGGGCTGCGGATGAAACTCTAAGTCAACAGGCTGACCACTATGAAGACCAATACCTGTAACAGCTATCGCAGTTTTTA
Organism: Psychrobacter namhaensis; assembly: GCF_016107545.1. Taxonomy (GTDB): domain Bacteria; phylum Pseudomonadota; class Gammaproteobacteria; order Pseudomonadales; family Moraxellaceae; genus Psychrobacter; species Psychrobacter namhaensis. The sequence goes on along the minus strand of NZ_JABASS010000002.1, from coordinate 196,975 downwards.
TGGTTCTTTGGTTCATGGCTGTTTTCTCACATATTTTGTTACAATTGCCATAGTGTACCATTACCTACCCTTAGTTCGCCATAGTTAAAACTCAATAATTTTCTTATCTCCTTGATTGATAACACTTATCGCCTATAACCCTTGATATTTTTTACCTTTTATTAACCTAATAATCGCTATGTAAACGGCTAAATTTACGCAAATATTTACAATTCTAAGTTGCCTTACCCCATGACTTGTTACAAGTGGCAGTAGCGCCGCCTACATAACCAAACGCCTTGTCAGTATAAAACGGATCGATCGGGCACAAAAAAGCCAGCGACTCAGCGCTGGCTTTTTGCATGCAAAAACACCTCAAACCATTATTTATTCTGTTGGCGCTTGAGATAGTCTTGAATACTGTTGGTTTTCGTTTTAGGCTGCTCTTGAGGCGCACTTGGGCGTACCGTACTGTCTTGATACATCTGCGCTTGCGACTGCTTTTGACTGTTTAGCGCACTGGTATGCACATTCGGATCGACAGGCTGAGTACTGTTTACAGAAGGAACTGGCTGCTCCACTACTTCAGGCTCTTGACCCGCATTTTCATCTAACGTCAAACCAGTTGCGATCACGGTTACATGCAAGTCGTCACCCATTTTTTCATCGATCACAGAACCATAGAAAATATGAGCTTCATCGATATCAGTGATTTCTTCCACTATTGCACTGATTTTACTCATCTCATCCAATGATAAAGATTCAGAAGAAATCACGTTGACCAATAAGCCTTTAGCATTTTCTAAACGTAAATCGTCCAGTAGTGGTGATCTAATGGCTTTTTCAGTTGCTTGACGCGCACGATCATCACCGCTAGCACGACCAATACCCATCATTGCATGACCTTTGGCTGTCATCGCGGTACGAATGTCGTTAAAATCGATATTGATCATACCTTCACTGGCGATCGTCTCAGCAATGCCCTGAACGGCATGTAGCAACACATCATCTGCCTTTTTAAAAGCATCTTGCATAGAGATGTTGCCGTAGACACTCATTAATTTATCATTTGGAATAGTAATGATAGAGTCCACGAAGTTGGTCAACTGCTCGATACCAGCTTTAGCCGCCTTGATACGTTTACCACCTTCAAACTTAAATGGAGTGGTGACGACCGCGACTGTCAGTACTTCCATTTCTTTGGCAATACGAGCAACCACTGGCGCTGCACCCGTACCCGTGCCACCGCCCATGCCAGCAGTAATGAACACCATGTCAGAGTGTTCAAGCAGGGCGCGAATGGCTTCTTCTTCGCTTTCTGCTGCTTCACGTCCAACTTCTGGATTAGCACCTGCACCTAGACCACGATTTGTTTTTGCGCCAAGTTGTAGTTTATGCGGAGCGGTTAAACGATCAAGCGCTTGTTTATCCGTGTTAGCACAGACGAACGTTACACCTCTAATTCCTTGTTGTACCATATGTTCAACCGCATTACCGCCGCCACCACCCACACCGAATACAGTGAAGCTCGCTTGGCCGTTATTTTGAAGCTGGTTATCATCTGGCATGGTGTATTTTGACATAAAAAAGATTCTCCAGTTGCAGATAGCGTAATGGTCGATACGTGGTAACGCACACATACGGCGCGCTATCGACACACTATATATAAATGTATTTAAATAAAACAGGACTATGGCTTAAATGATTCAGTGTAGACAAAATCTGTCGTCACCAATCAGGGTATTACTTCGAATGTTACTTAATTTTTTGCTCAAACCATTTGAGCGTACATTGCAAGATACTGTTTTTCTCAAGATTTACCTTTCTCAAGATTTACTTCCTAAAGACTTAGGTATCTAATGCCGCAAAACTACAGTATCTTTTTTAGCACGCTTGCAAACCGCTGTCCTGCACTTTGAAAAACACCCGTTACTCGATTTTTTTGAATCGCTTCAGGTTCACTTTTCTCACTACGGCGGAACTGCTCACTTTGGCTGTATAATAGTGTACCAAATGCTGTCTGATAAGCGCGATCATTGACCTGAATATTCAGTTGCTTAAATGACTCGTCATTGTCGAAGTGGTTATAAGCACTGATTGCAGGGTGAGTATTGGTTAATACCACGGGCATTTTGAGCAATTTTTTAGCAAAAGGTATCATGCCTTTGATGACGCTACCGCCGCCAGTAAGCACGATACCTTTATCAATGTATCCTATCAGATCAGCGTCATGCAATTGACGGGCAACTTCCGTAAATATCTGGATATAACGGGCTTCAATAATACGTGCTAGGTTATAGACGCCAATATTGATCTCATCATTTGTGCCTTGGGGCTTAAATATAAAAAATGAGCTGGGATCAACACTGTTGACATCGACAGTGCCATGCGTCTTTTTAAGTTTTTCAGCTTCGATCATTGAGATACCAAAGTCGGCTGAGATATCCATCGTCACTTCATGGCTACCCGTCGCAATACAATGGGTAAAAATCAGCTTATTTTCTTTATAAACGCAAATACTGGTGGTACTGGCACCAATGTCTACCAAACAGACCCCTTGCTGGCGCTCGTCGCTCATTAAACTGTACTCGGCACTAGTCACCGCATCAAACACGATATGATCAATGCCAACATCACAGCTTTGCAATAGTTTTTGGATGTTTTGGCGGCTGGAGACAGGCATCATCATCATGTGATACATCACAGTGATGTTATGCGCCATCATTTCAATCGCATCATCCACCATAAAGTCTTGCTCATCGACATAGATACCTTGCTGACAACAGTGCATCAAATAGTAATCCGATGACAGGTCACGTGACTTGGCATTGGACAACGCCTGCACCATGTCTTTGGCACGTACAACGTCATCTTCTACTCGCACATCGCCTGCACTGTTTTTGCTCGATAATTCAGGTGTTGCTAAGGTCAACCACACACTGTGGACGCGACAATTAGCCGTATCTTCTGCTTCTTGGATGGCTTGTTTGATAGCACCTTGCAGACGTTCACGATGTTTGATTTGACCTTGGTAAAAATCGCTGTTTTTGACTTGCCCTACGCCCAAAATACGAATGTCTTTTGCAGAGACAACGTTGCCAATGACGACATAAACTGCCGTGGCACTTAGATGGACAACAACCAGATTTTCAGTATTTTTCATGGTACCAGACAAATTATTGCTAAACAGGAAGTCCGAAGAGCTCCCCATTAGATCATTAAAAAAAGCGCTATCAATACGCTATGATGTTGTACATTTACTATTGTGTGCTATCAAAACGGCGCCATCTAAAGCAAACGCTCATCAGTTTTGCAAGCTACTATCCATCGCCATCATGATTCATCACTCTGTGGCTGAGTCATATCCCAAGCGATCGTAAAGCCGTTCTTATAACGCAAATCGACAGATTGTATCTCGTCCCGACGCTCTTTCAATTGGTTACCGAGCAACTGACTTAAACTCAAGAGCTTTTGCGCCGTGTTTTCATTATCGACAATGACCCGTAAGCCATTATCGAAACGAATCAGCCACGTCATTCTTGGCGACAAAATAATGTCTTCAACTTGTACACCAAGTGGCGCGTACCAATCATTGACTTGCTGCATTTGCTGCATAATAACGGGTGCTTGCGTGATCTCCCCTTGCAAGGTAGCAAAGCGTTCTTGCGTTAGATCTTCACTGTCAGCTGGAACAAAAACGTTACCTTTTGCATCAACCAAACGCTCCGTCCCAAAATTAGCAACTGCTTGCTTGGGTAGTGCAGTCACCACGATACCGCGTTGCCAGTCACGAGAGACGCTCACTTGATCAACCCAAGCCAGTCCAGTCGTAATATCTCTTAATGCTTGCAAATCAGAGGTAAAAAAACTGCTTACCTTCTGCTGATCCATAACCTGTTGTAATGAGCGATATTGAGTAACTGTCAAGCCTTGATTGCTGACATGAATGGCGGCTGGAGGCGCATCACGTAACGCTTTACCACCCATTATCAATATTAGCACTAACAACCCTAACACCAGTACCATAAAAAAATATTTGACCGAAGTCGGTACTTGCAGCTTAGAGTTTGGGCGACGGGTTTTATCACTCATCAAGTCAGTTACCTCGTTGACAGTTTGAGCCATAACGACCTTTGTCCCTGTATTTGCATAGAAATAATCATGCTATTTATTGATGTAAGTCTGCATATCTTGCAGAGGCCTATTAAATATCGCGCGTTAAAACGTTTTAAAAACAAGGCGGTGCTGCTGGTTTGGCCTGTTTGTGGCTTGGTCATAGCTGCAAACCGTGTCTAAACATTGATATTCATCGTACCTGTCGAATAGAAAACACAAATAGGAAACGCCAACAGAACACGACGGACGACCAACGTATCGCCTTTACTATAATATGGCTATATATTAGCAAAATCGTTAGATAAAACGATTTATTTCGTGTCATTACTCTCATTTAAACGTAACATTTTTCTTAATTAACACAACACACATAAGCTGTAGCGATAGAAACTATACATATCACGAGAATAGACCAATAATTACAATATTAACGTATTTTATGGTCAAACAATAGCCTAACCCTGCCTAGTGACAATGAATTTACACAAGTTTACACGACGCTGTGGTATAGCAGCCCTAGTGACACATTGCCCTGCTCTTACTCATTGTGATTCACTCACTATCAACACAGCTTGGCGGTGATTATTTGACTATTTACTAATGGGCTGCTTATTAATGGGTACATTAGAAAGCCACTATAGTGTCTGCGCTAAAATGTGCCAGCACAACGCATCAAAGTCCATACCTCGAGCCTTAGCCGCCATCGGTACTAGGCTATGACTGGTCATACCGGGTACCGTGTTGATTTCGAGTAACCAAAAATTGCCTGCTTCATCTTGCATGGCGTCAATACGCCCCCATCCTTTTGCATCAACGGCTCGAAAGGCAGCAAGGCTTAACGCCTGCAAATGTTTTTCCTCAGCATCACTCAACCCGCACGGGATATAGTAGCTGGTATCGTTACGATTGTATTTGGCTTCAAAATCATAAAAATTTGTGATGTCAGCAGGCTCAAGACGGATGATAGGGTACGCCTCATCATCGATAATCACAATCGTAAACTCACGGCCAGTTATCCAGCGCTCCGCCATCACTTCATCACCGCACTGCACTGCAGTGGCATAGGCAGCAGGAAGCTCGTCGAGATTGTTAACCTTCGTCATGCCAATGCTAGACCCTTCATGTACAGGCTTAATGATCAGCGGCAGCCCTAGCATATTGACCACTTGCTGCCAGTCAGTATCAGCCGTTAGCAACGAAAATGGTGCCGTTGCTAAGCCGCAACCTTGCCATAGCTGCTTGGTGCGGACTTTGTCCATGCCAAGTGCTGATGCCAAAATACCTGAACCGGTCTGCGGAATCTCAAACCATTGCAGGACCCCTTGTAACAAACCGTCTTCGCCGCCACGACCATGTAAGACATTAAACACGCGATCATACGCCCGTAGCTCAGTAATATCTTGGTGCTTAGGATCGAAATGCGTGGCATCGACGCCTTGGTTTTGTAGTGCTTGCAATACTGCCGCCCCACTGTCTAAAGACACGCTACGCTCATTACTACTACCGCCATAGACGACAGCTACTTTACCAAAGCAGCTAGCATCCTTTACGTGACTGCTCGTGTTATCTAACTTTGTATTTTCTTGCGTGTTATTCGTCGTCATGAGGATCGTTCCTAAAAGTTTTTTAACTTACTGGATATAAAGGTTGTTAGCAGCCAAATCGACAGCGATTTGCCCCACATTCCCCGCACCTTGCGTGATAAGCATGTCATTGGCTTTTAACAAGCGCTGCATAACAGGTGCCAGATTGTTTTTATCAATAATCGTTGGTTCAACTTCACCGCGCAAACGAATACTACGGGCTAATGATTTGGTATCAGCGCCTGTAATCGGGCTTTCTCCTGCTGAATATACTTCTAATAGTAATAGCTCATCAACGCTAGAAAGCACCTCAACAAAATCATCATAGCAATCACGCGTACGGCTGTAACGATGGGGCTGAAACAGCATGACTAAACGACGATCAGGGAAGCTCTGGCGCGCCGCCTTGATGGTGGCAGCGACTTCTTTTGGATGATGACCATAATCATCGATTAACAAAACGTTGCCATCATCAATATCTACAGACGCATGCTGCTCAAAGCGGCGGCCAACCCCTTCAAATTTTTGCAGAGCGCGTTTAATCGCCTCATCATCTACCCCTTCATCGGTCGCCATGGTGATAGCAGCAAGGGCATTATAGACATTGTGAGTCCCTGGTATGTTTAGCGTCAAACGTAAGGGATCACGGTCACGGCGCAATACCGTAAAGTGCGTCTTAGTACCTTCCGTGACCAAATCGACGGCTTGGACATCATTGAACGGCTCAAGTCCAAAAGTGAGGACTGGGCGGCCAATATCATCAATCATCGCATATAATTCTGGATCATCACCGCACACGACTGCCAAGCCATAAAACGGCATATTGTGTAAAAACTGAATGTAAGCCGCTTTTAATTTCTCAAAGCTGTTGCCATAAGTTTCCATATGGTCTTGATCGATGTTGGTCACAATCGCTGCCATCGGACGCAGCGATAAAAAAGATGCGTCAGATTCATCCGCTTCTGCCACCAAAAAACGACTACTACCCAGCGCGGCATTTTTGCCAGAGGCGTTCAACTTACCGCCAATCACATACGTCGGATCAAGCTGCCCTTCTGCCATCATCGTGGTCAGCAAACTGGTCGTTGTGGTCTTACCATGCGCACCAGCAATTGCAATACCATGACGATAGCGCATCAACTCACCCAGCATATCCGCGCGGCGTACCACTGGCAGGCGTGCCTCAAGTGCGGCTTTTACTTCTGGGTTGCTACGATCAATCGCTGACGATACAACAATGACATCCGCATGGGCGATGTTTTTAGAGTCGTGACCAATCGATATTTTAATGCCAATCTGCTGTAGACGCTGAGTAACCAAGCTGTCAGCGATGTCAGAACCACTTACTTGATAGCCTTGGTTGTTCATGACTTCCGCGATACCGCACATCCCCGATCCACCAATACCGATAAAATGCAGATGCTGAATACGGCGCATCTCTGGTATTTCAATTAAACGCTTGGGTAGAGCTTTCGCAGAGGTAGACATAGAATTTCTCGTTATTAAAGACGAATAAGTTAAAGGCAAATAAAATTTAGTGCATCAAAATAATGTGTTATGTGAGCTATAGGAATCACCAGCTCTAAAATATAAGCTAAAGAGTTTGCCAAATAATATCAGCAACTTGCATACTGGCACGCCGATTAGCAAGGGCATGACCTTTTTTTGCCATCTCTAAGCAAGTACGGCGATCAAGTGCAGCAAGCTCCTGACTTAAGCGCTGAGCTGTCAACTCTGATTGCGGTAATAAAGTCGCCGCCTCGTGCGACGTTAAAGTGCGAGCGTTGGCGGTTTGATGGTCATCAACCGCATGCGGCAGTGGTACAAAAATAGCGGCAATCCCCACATTTTGGATTTCGGTGACCGTCAACGCGCCAGCTCGGCAAACAATAACATCAGCCCAATTATAAGCCGCAGCCATATCATCAATAAATGGCTGTACAATGAACTGATGAGCACTTAAATCTTCAGCAGCATAAGCCGCTTGCGTCGCTGTCTCATTATTGCGTCCACACTGATGGCGCACGTCAAAAGGTCGTTCTAACAGCGCCAGCGCTTTTGGGACAGTATCATTTAATACTCGCGCACCAAGTGATCCACCCACGACTAGTAGCTTAAGTGGTGAGTCATCATTCATATCATAGCGTGCCACAGGCTCGACCACACCAGTAATGGCATTGCGCACGGGGTTTCCTACTGTTTCCAGCTTTGCGCCTTGCTCACTGCTGTCAAAGGTATGCTCAAAAGCTTGCAACACCTTGGTTGCAATTTTGGATAGATAGCGATTACTCATCCCAGCGATGGCATTTTGCTCATGAATAACAAGCGGGGTTTTTGTCAAACGTGCCGCAATGCCGCCAGGTGCCGTCACATAACCACCAAAGCCAACGACCACATCGATCTGATTGCTGCGAATAATTTTGATGGTCGCCATCGCAGCTGACAACAAAGTCACCGGCAATTTTAGCAAGCGCCCTACGCCCTTACCACGCAGCCCTTGCATATCAATAGCATGAAACTCATAGCCAGTCGGTTTAACCAGCCCGTTTTCCATGCCACTTGGCGTCCCTAACCAATGGATAACCGCACCGCGCTGAGTCAATTCTTCAGCAACTGCTAGGGCTGGAAATACATGCCCGCCTGTACCAGCAGCCATCATTAGTATATGCGGTGTTTTCATGAACGTCTGCCTATCTTTTCTTTATGTATATGAAGGACTTATTATCCTATAACCCGCTCAGTTATCGTCGGATAAGGACCCTGTAAAAGCCCGCATAGTATAGTGTAAATCGAGGGGCGATATATAGCACTTTATGCATCGTCAATAACAAAAATCCAAGCCGTGAGCAATCGCGGCTTGGCTTTAGTGAATACTGCAAAACAACCATCCCCACGTCATTTTCTAACAACGTTTTAAGAGGCGCGTTTTAACGATGTATCTTAGCACAACTGTTTTTTGCGCATTGTGTTCATACCTTAGGGATAAATTACTCTAGTATTGCAGCTTGGCTCAAATCGCCAATTTATTCTCAATGGCCATGATAAAATCTGTCGCAATGTTTGTACCGCATTGATCGTCAATTTCACGTACACAAGTCGGACTGGTGACATTAATCTCAGTAATCCGGCCGCCGATTAGATCCAGACCAACAAACATCAGACCTTTCTCTTTTACAATGGGTGCGACCACTTCTGCCACTTGACGTTCGATGTCGGTCAATGGCATGGCCACGCCGCTACCACCAGCGGCAAGATTGCCACGCGTCTCGCCTTTGCTGGGAATACGCGCCAAGCTATAATCAATCACGACGCCATCGACAATTAACACGCGCTTATCGCCTTCTTTGATCTCAGGCAAATAACGCTGTGCCATAATTGGTAGCGTCTCAAGCTCCGTCAAAATCTCAAGTGTCACGCCGATATTGGGGCTATCAGCCGTTAAACGGAAGATACCTGTACCGCCCATACCATCTAGTGGCTTGACAATAACGTCCTGCTGCTCCTCGATAAACTGGCGAATGTGCGCCTGTTTACTGGTGACAATCGTCGGGCTCATATAATCGCTAAACCAAGTAGCAAATAGCTTCTCGTTGCAATCTCGTATCGCTTGTGGATCATTAACCACAAGCACACCTGCCGCTTTGGCGTGGTCAAGCAGGTAGGTTGCATAAATAAAACGCATGTCAAAGGGCGGATCTTTACGCATTAAAATCACGTCATAGTCGCTGACCGGACCTGTTGATACGTCGCCTAACGTATAAAAATATTGAGGATCACGCCTTACCGTAACAGGTTGCGTATCAACCATCAATTGGCCACGATCCAACCATAAATCATGAACCTGACAATAACCTAGCTGGTGTCCGCGATCTTGAGCGGCCCACATCATTGCAAGGCTAGTATCTTTTTTATAATTAACCCGCTCAATTGGGTCCATAATAATGAGGATGTTTAAGGATTTTTTTTGATTTTCTGCGCTCATGGTAAGGCTCACTTACGTTGTCCTATAAATAGATAAATACAAGCGACGCTATCGCAGCGTCTCGTTCTCTTAGCCAATAAAAGTATCGCCTATAAAACGTTCTATAACAAACTATACGCCATACTGCTCACGATAGTGCTGCATTTTTGCCAGCTGGGTAGCATCTTTATATTGACTGTTTTTATCTGCCAAATAGCTGATTAAATCATCGATATCGACTAAGGCGCGTACAGGAACTTGTAGTGTTGCAGCAAGCTCTTGAATAGCAGAATGCTCCGCCTGACCTTTTTCTTTACGGTCAAGGGCAACGATGATACCAGCAACGCTTGCCCCCGCTTGTTCTAAAATCTCGACCACTTCACGCATGGCCGTGCCTGCTGTAATAACATCATCAAGCACCCAAACCGCTTTGCCACTGACATCCGCCCCCACTAAATTACCGCCTTCACCATGGGTTTTGGCTTCTTTGCGATTGTAACCCCATTTGGCATTGATACCATGGTGAAGCCATAGTGCCTGCGCCGTTGCTGCCACAAATGGTATGCCCTTGTAAGCTGCGCCAAAGACAACCAGCTCTTGCTCATTACTGTCGCCATTTGTCGCCCTTATTTGCTCAGCTAGGGCATCCGCATAACCGCGCGCCAATAGCGATAACATCTCACCTGTGGCAAGCAGGCCTGCATTAAAAAAGTATGGGCTGATACGGCCAGACTTGAGTACAAACTCGCCAAACTTCAGCACTTGATTGTCCAAAGCCAGCTGAATAAAAGCATGAGAGGAAAAAGATGGGTTTTGAGCATGTTGAACGTTAGGCATTGTGACTTTCCTATTAGCAAAAAGAAGGGCAAAAAATTTGCATTATTGTACGCATTACAGGTCAGCTTGACCAACCATTGATGTCATAATCTTGCATATTAGGATAACGAGTCAACAAACCACTGCGTGATGACACATTAAAATAACACTCTCCATCAGCCCGCACTTGTATGTCCCAGCCTAGATGATAAGCAGCCACAATAATATGCCCTGCAAAAACCCGTATCTGACGGTACGCATGGCGCTGTGATGGCTCAAGACCGATTTGACTGAGCAGATAGCTGCGCACGTGCTGACAGAGCTGCGCCGCGCTATAGCGCTCATTGATACTTTTACGCGTACTACACTGCTTTAGCGCATGGACGGCGACGCTACACGCCATAATATCGGTAGCCAAGCTGCCCTCCCCTGTCTCAAACTGCTGCGGCTGCAATATTACTTGCCAGTCATCTGCATACAGACTACTGAGTAGCTCGTCAGGATTATAACGTTTGGTCAATGCGCGCAGAGAAGAAGTCGCCATGTTTTTAGTATTGATACCCGCACTGTTGATGGTTTTTGCTGGACTATCGATCTCGGTGAAGCCATAACGATGCAATGTTGGATAAGCGCGAATCGCTGGTTGGATGTCTGACATGTCCAACAAGTTCATGTGATTTAATGCCGATAATAGCGACTGCTCGCTATTATTGTGATAAAAGCTGGCTGGCAGTTCGACAAGCTTTGCTGCCCTTAACAGTGACAAATGCTCAGCCAAAGCTTCTGACGCAATCAATCCCCATTTAGACAAGCTATCATCACAAGGCTGATAAAACCGCACTGAATGGCCATAGAGCCTACGCAATTGGCCATTTAGCCGCCGCGTTGGCTCTGGAATATCAGACAAAGACCTCGCTGGGTCTACAGGAGACTGATTGGGGTCAAAATTAGGATGTACAATTGCAGGCTGCTTATTATCAGACAAAATAGACGACTGCTTAACACTGCCTTCTATAGGCTTACTCTCTACTGAGGTAAAGTCAGCACTGGGTAAGCGGTTATCAGAAGTAGAAGGCTGGGTCATGAAATCTCCATAGGCTATCAAATATAAAACCGATTAAATCGAACTGTCGTCTGACTGCTGGTGACGCAAAATATCAGCGTAACCGACTTGCCAATCAGGATAATCCAGCCAAGCTAATGGAATGTTGCTGTGTAAACGCTTTCCTGTCACTGCTGTTTTTTTATGATCAATCTCAGGAGGCAGCTCGCCAACTTGCTTACTGAGCCAAGCCGTCAGCTCAAAAGTCGTGACTGGCATGTAGTCCGTGGCCAGATAAATAGATTTTGGTGCATCGCAGGTCAATACATTGATAATGATGTTGACCAAATCACAATCCATAATACGATTGCTCCAATGCGCGGCTGCCACTGGCTCTTTTTTTGGTTCTTTGACTTTACGCAAACGCATGAGGCGATCTGGCCCATAAATCCCGCTCGGACGAATGACAATCGCTTTATCACCGAACCCTTGTTGCAGGGCTTGCTCTGCTTGTAGTATGACTTTTGATGACTCACGTTCTGGTGTCATCGGCGCGGTATATGCATCAATCCATTCACCGTTATTTTGACCATAAACCCCCGTTGAGGAAATAAAAATAACACGCTCAAGCTGGGTTAGTTTATCGGCATATTTGGCAACATGTTGAGTGACGGCCAAATAGCTATTGTGATACCCACTGGTTGAATACTCATCAGGGGTCACAATGATCGCAATATGCGTAAAATCTTGCAATTGCTCAGCCTTGAGTGTCACAGCATCGGCCTGCATAAAAGCGGCTTTGTCACTCAACGCGTACTGATGACGCTCACCCCGTGCCAGTCCCGTGACGTTTAAGCCGTTCTGCGCAAGCTTATTGGTCACCGGTAAGCCGATATCACCTTGTCCAATAATCAGGAATTTTTGAGTGCTCATAATCCATCCTACCCTTTGCCAAACGTGTAAAAGCCAAACATCTAAAAATATCGTCTATAGGACAACTGTATATCATCATTAACGGCGAGGCGCTCTTGCCAATCGTAGTTGGTATTAATACGCAAGGCTTGTTTTTTATCAAAATCGTATTGTAGTCCTAAAGTCGATATCGGCTGCCAATAATGACCACGGACATCGGGTGCATCACTGCTGCCATGATACCAATATGGCAGTTGCAATTCAGCCTGCACGCGTAACTGATTGTTAATCTGATAACGACAACCTAGGTTTACCCCTGCTCCTACACGATAGCCTTTATTGAGACCACGTCCAGCTTGCGTCGTCCCTGATAACAAGGTATAGCATAGTTGTGGCGGCATCTCACCCGTGTTTTTTCTAGGCGTACCAAAAGCCCACGACCAACCCGTCTCATAACCCAAACTGCCCACTAAATGATCGGTGCCATCTTGCTGCGAGCCGTCATCAACGCGCGTGGCCTCGATAGTCGCCCCCCACGTTTTACCTTTTTTGGCAGAATTAACGGGGTTAAAAGAGCGACCACGCACCAAAGTAAGATTCTGCAAGACCACACTGTCTGGTTGATAATCCCTATTGTGGACGCTATTGTCATCTTTGTCATACAGACGCACAGTGACAGCGGCGCCTTCTAAATCGAAAAACTGGGGAAATCCTGCGGGACGGTCGAGAAAATCATGGTAGCCTGCCCGCACCCCAACATCGATATAATTATTATCGCCACGTTGGCCGATACCGACATGACCAAGTTGCAGCGGATGCCTGTCGATTGGATTGTTGTCCGATACCGCAATACGGCGCTGCAGTAAGGTTTGCTTGTCGCTTGACATACTTGAAATAGGATTAAGCCGCGCCGATTTGATTTCATGAAAAGTCTGCTTTGCACTATTGTGATAGCCTAACTGCTCACGCTGTTGTTTAACTGCATTAAGCTGGGCTTGGCGTAACGTGCTATCAGCAGGCGTATAGTTGGTGCGGGCGAGCAGACCTTCGTTATCGAGTAACTGCACGACATCTGATGGAATGACGACATAAGGCAGTTGGCTCAACAGATGTTGCTGCGGGCGTACCACGTCAATTAAGCGTAAAATCTCAGAGGCACAGTTATCAGTGGCAAAATAATAAGGCATCTCTAGACCTTTGGTTTCCCAAACATGACGCATGATTTGTTGCCCCTCACTTGGGGACAAATCCAATTGATACGTCCACGCATCACGCTCGTCATCTTGTAGGTATTTGGCGAGTTTTTCTGGATAAGGGTCAATTTCGATGGCGTTATCATAGCTACCAATCATAGATTTGATGGCATACACTACAAAGCTATCAGCGGGATCACCGCCCACTGTGTAATTGAGGGCATAAGCATGATGAATTTGACTCGGATCAGCCGCGCTTGCTTTTGAGTCGATACGTAATAACGTATGAGCGAAAGCAGAGGTAGGATTGTCCAAATACTCTTGCGCAAACATAATAGACAGCTGCTCAGGGGCGAGCTTCTTAATCCATTCATCAAACTCAGGACAGTCAGCCATCAGATCGCTCTCAGAAATGTTCAACGTTTCGCTCAGCCAATGTACGCGCGCTGGAAAACGGCACAGTACCGAATTGCTGTTTTGAGAGCGACTGTTTAGAGAGCTACTATCACCTGTTTGAGCCGTATTGTGCGCCGTGATTGTCAGCTCGTCCGCGAGGGCAACAAGCATCGCATCAAGCTCTGCGCCTGAATCTTGCTGACCATTTTTACTTAAAAAAAAGTTGGCGTCATCAACGACACTGACACCTTTATTTTTACCCAAGAAGCCTTTTTGGTCATCAAAGAAATACAATAAACGCCGCCACGTTGTATGCTGTGCCAGATTTTCTGTTTTTACCTGTTCACGCCAGTTGGCCAATAACTCTTCAGCCTGACTTTTTTGTCTGGCTTGAGCATTTTGCCCCTCTGAAATCTCTGTTTGAACACGAGGGTATGCTGCGGTATTAGCAGTCTCATCTACCACGGCACTATTTGACATAGGTGCTAATTCCCCTGTTGTCACTAGCGATAGCGGCGTCGGCAAAAAGGCCTGCGTTTGGGCAGAGAGGAGTAGTCCTGCAACAGCAAATGGTAAACGTGCTCGCTGGCGAATTGTCGTTAAGGTACAATCGACAGGTAGAGAAATAGGCTTTATAGACATGGGGGCAAAACCTCGCACGTTATTGTTCACACGCCGATAGCGTCATTATTGGCTGATGAGTAGTGTCTGCTGGTACCATCATTTAAACCATCTACAAAATATCTACGACTGAGATTGGTTCAGCGTTTAGCTCGTGTTTACAACTGTTTTATAAGCAATCATTAGATAAAGGTTTAAGCTGCGTACTTGTTAACACCTTTTTAAAAGAGAAGATTATGTCCATATCATCACCAATGACCATTAATGCTGGTCGGTTATCAGCAGCGACATGGCTTGCGTCACCTAACTGCAATGGGCGACCAGCAGACTCAAGCGTTGATACCATCGTCATTCATAATATCAGCTTACCACCCAATGAGTTTGGCGTGTGCGGTACTGACGGCGTCCACTATGTTAAGGCCTTGTTTACCAATCAGTTAGATTGGCATGCCCATCCTTATTTTGAGACCATTCAAGGCTCAGAAGTGTCGGCGCACTTATTTATCGAGCGTGATGGGAGCATCACTCAGTTTGTCAACTTTGACGAACGGGCGTGGCATGCCGGTAGATCCAGCTATCTTGGCCGACCTGAATGTAACGATTATAGCATTGGCATTGAGCTTGAAGGGTCAGATTTTGTGTCCTTTAGCACCGCACAGTATGACACGCTTGCTCAAGTTATCACTGCCATATACGATGCTTATCCGAAAACACGTCGTCATCTGACAGGGCACAGTGATATTGCGCCGGGTCGTAAAACCGACCCTGGAGACTATTTTGAATGGGTCAAGTTGCGTGAGCTGATCGCTAAGAACCTTGAGAAGTAATGCCTACTAATAGCACCGACCGTTTCCCCATTCAATTTATTTATCTCTGTTATGAAAGTGCTATAATTCGTCAGTTTTTCGACCCCCGTAAATCAGTACACAACCATTAGTAAACAACTTGGCACAATAGGTTCTCATGGCAAAAAGTCGGTTATTTCGTTCAACCATGGTGGTCAGTAGCATGACCATGCTGTCTCGTATCTTAGGTCTGGTACGCGATGTCGTATTGTTAGGTGTCTTTGGCGCTGGTGGTCTGATGGATGCCTTTTTGGTCGCCTTTAAGATACCCAATTTTTTGCGGCGTCTGTTTGCAGAAGGCGCATTTAGCCAAGCTTTTGTACCGGTATTATCTGAGTATAAAGAAAAATACAGCTTACAGCAGGTACAGATTTTAGTCAGTCGCACCTCAGGGGCGCTGTTACTGGTTCTCTCCATGCTCACCGTGGTGGTCATCTTGATCGCGCCTTGGGTCGTGACTTTGTTTGCACCAGGCTTTGCCGACCAACCCGATAAGTTCGCCATCACCGCTGAGTTGCTGCGCTTAACCTTCCCTTATTTACTGTTTATTTCCATGACGGCTTTTGCTAGTGGCATCCTGCAAAGTTATGGCCGTTTTGCCGCTCCCGCCTTTGCTCCGGTTCTATTAAATTTATGTATGATTGGCGGCGCGCTGATCTTTGCTCCGATGTTCGATACCCCCATCATGGCCCTTGGCTATGCCGTCGCGTTCGCTGGACTGCTGCAATTTTTGATACAACTGCCTCAGCTATGGCAACAAAAACTGCTGGTCGCTCCAAAAGTGGATTTTCAACATGAAGGCGTTCGCCGTATTTTAAAGCTCATGCTACCTGCTATTTTTGGTGTCTCTGTCACCCAGATTAACTTGCTGCTCAATACTGTTTTTGCCTCATTGATGATTGGCGGCTCGGTATCTTGGCTGTATGCGGCAGAGCGTATGAGTGAGCTACCGTTAGGACTGATTGGTGTCGCAATCGGTACCGTTATTTTGCCAAGCCTATCGAAAAGCGAAGCCCAAAAAGACGACGTCAGCTTCAAAAAGACCATCGATTGGGCCGCACGCTTGATTATTTTGGTGGGCGTTCCTGCCTCGGCCGCCCTTTTTATACTGGCAGACGTACTGATGCAAGCATTGTTTTTGCGGGGTGAGTTTACCTTGCGCGATGCGCAAATGAGCTCGCTGGCGCTGCGTAGTATGGCTGGTGGCATCTTAGGGTTTATGCTCATAAAAATATTTGCGCCGGCATTTTTTGCGCGTCAAGATACCAGAACGCCCGTAAAAATCGGTATTATTTCCGTTTTTGCCAACATGGTTTTTAGTGTCATTTTTATTGGCATATTTTATTTATTAGAGATACCCCTGCATGGCGGTCTAGCATTGGCAACTACTGGGGCCGCATTTGTAAACGCAGGCTTGTTATATTATTTCTTACACAAGCGTGACATCTTCCGCTTTGGCAGCCACTGGAAAAAGCTATTTGCCCAGTTCGCGGTCTCTACGGGTGCGATGGTGGGGGTTCTTTATCTCATATTGCCCTACTTCCCAACCGATGATGCCCAATGGCGACGCATCGTGGCCTTACTTATCATGTGTGCGGTAGGGGCACTGGTTTACGGCGCGGTGTTATTGGCAACAGGTTTCCGTCCCCGCCACTTAAAACACGGGTAAAAGGTCAAATAAGAGATTGGCTTACGAAACCAAAACAAGCTTAGTATGAGAATTGATAGTTAACGCGGCCAATAGTTGCCATAATTGACTCCTAATGAATAACTGAACATTGAGGTTCTATATGACAACCAAACCGCTCTCATTGCCACGCTTACCAATCATACTTGCTACTGGGGTCTTAAGCACGAGTCTACTTTTAAGTGGTTGTAGCAATAATGATACGGTAGAACCAGAGGTCGATACTGAAAATACGGCAGCCGTCACTGCAAACAATACCGACACCGACAATCAAGCGCCGACAGTGAGTGCGGATAACACCGTTGAAAATGAGACAATAGCTGATCCTGTGACAGATGAAGCCATCATTGATAATGATGACTTAAGCCCAGTCGCTTCCTCAACCGAGCAAAAAAGCCTAGTCACCAATCCGACCCAGTCTGGTACTCCTGAAGACACTGTTAAGCAAGCCCTAGACAGCTTATACTACGGCGATGCAAAAAAAGCCGCAGAATACTACAAAGTCGATATGGCAAACTTCGAAGAAGAGCTTGCCAAAACTCAATCTGCTTTTAGGCAAACAGTTGATGGCGTCACCATCACTGATACCAAATATAACGACGATAAGACCCATGCTACCATTGTAGGTGAGCTAATGCTAAAAGGCCAAAGTGAGCCTGCACCGCTGACTTACGAGCTACAAAAGATAGCGGGACAATGGAAAATTTTAGGCTAAAGTGCCTCGCTATCCGTATCTGACTCCACAGCTTTGCCAAGCATCACCACATCAGCGATAAAACCTTGCATGTCACAAACTTTTGGCATGTACCCCCACTGCACAAACCCAAGCTTACGGAATAGACCTAAGCTTGGCTGGTTGTGAGCAAAGACCAGTGCGACGATATTGTGTATGCCGAGGCTTGGCGCTTGCGCGAGCATCCAGCGTGTCAATAAGCTACCTAACCCTTGGCCATGATATTCTTTATGTAGATAAATACTGATCTCAGTACTGATATGATAAGCCGTACGCGCATATAAATCACTAAAGCTCCCCCACGCTACGATAGGCAATGTCGCTACTGGTGCCATAGTTTCAGCGCCTGTGACCCTGGCTCGAACCGTGTAAATAGGACGCGTTGGACTGTTTAAATGCTCAGTAAACCACTCACCCCGTTCCTCGCAAGTGACTGGGACGAGATTGGCGGTTGCTTGTTTGCCCGCGATACTTTGGTTGTAAATAGCCAAGATTTCGGGTAAATCCTCTTTATTGGCACGCTGTACAATAAACTGATCGTTGAGCTTGTCTGTTGATAACACAGACGGTACGGCGTTCAAAGCGACCTCGGACATAGAACCTCCAAAATTAATGTCATTCTTTATCATCATTTGTTGACCATCCGCACTGTATAACCCCAGTCATTACATCCAAACGAGGTAGTCCAACGTTATTTGAAGATCGCAAGACGGATGGTGTCATACTTGTACGATGAGCAGACTATGGGATGTTAGTATGGTCATTTTACTTTATAATGGCTGGTTTTAGACACATCGATTTTTAATATGGTTGTGTTTTTTCTTTTTTATCTGGTCTTATCATAGCTGAAAATTTATGAACACCTATTTTCTTGAGCAACTGATGGCGTCACCAAGCGCTTTGCCGACAAGCACTAGCCAAGTAGAGTTAGCGCCCTGTGTGCTTACTATTGGCAATTTCGATGGTGTCCATCTCGGTCATCAAGCGATGTTAGACCAAGTTCTTGACATTGCCCATACGCAAAATCTTGGCTCAGCCGTCATGATATTTGAGCCACAACCCCGTGAGTTTTTTGCGTCCGCCACTGCCCCTGCCCGCCTAACCAATCTGGCAGAAAAGCAAGCGTTGTTAGCAGAACACGGGATAGAGACCTTAATTGTCGCAGGGTTTGATACTGATTTTCGCTCGCTATCAGCACAGGCATTTGCAGACATTTTAGCCAAGCGCTTAAATGTCAAAGCATTAGTATTGGGCGATGACTTTCGCTTCGGCCATGACCGAACAGGCGACAGTCAGTTCCTGCGGGATTATGGCTTACACGTGACCAACCTCCATACCGTCACAGATGACAGTAATAAAGCTGCCCGTATTAGCTCTACGCGCATTCGTGATCTGTTATTGGCAGGGGACATTGACGCTGCTAACGCGCTACTTGGGCGCGGTTATGCCATAACAGGCGTGGTCGTTGGGGGAGATAAAATTGGGCGTACGCTGGACTTTCCTACGGCCAATATTGACTTAAATCGCCTCAAACCAGCGTTACACGGTATCTTTGCCGTTGATGTCGTAAGCCTTGATAAAGATGGGAAGATAATCCCTAACGGCTTAGTGCCCCTTGCAGCAGATGGGAAAACAGGCATAACAGGACTACGTCCAGACAGCTTATTTGGTACCGCTAATATTGGTACGAGACCCTCTGTGGACAAAACCCATAACTGGCGCCTAGAAGTACACTTTCCAGAGTTACAAGCGGACTTATACGGCTTGACTTTACACGTACGCTTTTTACACTATTTGCATGGTGAAAGACACTATGACGGCTTAGAAGCCCTCAAAGCTGGAATCCACCAAGATGTGTTAGATTTAATCGAATGGCGAGCCAAGCAGTCATTTATTTAGCCACTAGCGCTCACTTATCACTAAAAAACCCACATCAGACACGATTGTGGGTTTTTAGCTAACGATTTACTGACTTTTAAACGTCATCATGGGGATGCATACGCACGTTGAGCTCATCAATGGTTTCGACCCATGCCGCGTCTTTGTACCACTCTTCTTGCAAAAAAGCACGTTGGTTATCATTCCAAATAGGAGACTCGGTGAGCTTCTCTTCTTTTGCCATTTGGTTCTTTTCAATAAAGCTATTAATCGCTTCGTCAGAACTCTCCAGTCCTAACTGTGCAAATAACTCATTCATACTATATTC
This sequence comes from Psychrobacter namhaensis, assembly GCF_016107545.1. Classification (GTDB taxonomy): domain Bacteria; phylum Pseudomonadota; class Gammaproteobacteria; order Pseudomonadales; family Moraxellaceae; genus Psychrobacter; species Psychrobacter namhaensis. The sequence goes on along the minus strand of NZ_JABASS010000002.1, from coordinate 176,885 downwards.
AGGTTCACCCAACATACGCTTTCTCCTTAGATGGTGTAGGTTTAATTGTGCTTATTATTTAAACTAACACATTTATTGTAGCAGTATTTATGCTAAAAGCTGTTAGCCAACGTTAATCTAACGTTATCAATTATGTTAACAGCTAAAATAAATGGTGGCTGGAAAACAGAGTGCCCTAGACACAAAAAAGCCCTCCTATTTAAGAGGGCTTTTTCTATATGACAACTTTAGCAGGTTACTGACTTATGGTAGCAAATGTGCAACCGCATCACGCTCTTCGCTAAGCTCTTGCTCAGTCGCAGCCATTTTCTCTTTAGAGAAATCTGATGACACATCAACGCCGTCTACGATAGACCAGTCGCCATTGCTACAAGTGCAAGGGAATGAGTAGATTAAGCCTTCCGCGATACCGTATTCGCCGTTTGAGTAAACGCCCATTGATACCCAATCGTTCTCATCCGTACCTAGTGCCCACGTGCGCATATGTGCAATAGCAGCATTGGCCGCAGAAGCCGCAGAAGAAGCACCGCGAGCTTTAATGATCGCCGCACCGCGCTGTTGTACTTCAGGGATATAAGTGTTTTCGTACCACGCGCGATCAACCAAATCTAGCGCAGGCTTGCCGTTTACAGTGCAAGCGGTTAAATCTGGATACTGAGTTGATGAGTGGTTGCCCCAGATCGTCATTTTTTTGATGTCATTGACGGTGCTGTCAGTCTTTTCAGCCAACTGTGCCATGGCACGGTTGTGATCCAAGCGAGTCATCGCCGTGAAGTTACGTGGATCAAGATCTGGTGCGTTACGCTGAGCAATCAGTGCATTCGTGTTGGCAGGGTTACCCACAACCAATACTTTTACATCACGACTTGCGACGTCATTCAATGCTTTACCTTGCGCTGAGAAAATCGCAGCGTTGGCTTCTAGCAAATCTTTACGTTCCATACCTGGGCCACGAGGACGTGCGCCAACCAGTAAAGCATAATCGATATCTTTAAACGCAACATTAGCATCATCAGTTTGGACGATACCCGCCAATAATGGGAATGCACAGTCTTCTAATTCCATGACCACACCCTTTAGGGCGTCAAGAGCTGGCGTGATTTCAAGCAATTGCAAAATAACTGGCTGATCTTTACCTAGCATCTCACCAGACGCAATACGAAATAGCATCGCGTAGCTGATATTACCAGCGGCACCAGTGACGGCAACACGTAAAGGCTGTTTCATTGACATTGAATACTCCCTAATTAATTATTAGATAATTCTAATGAACGATTATCATTTTAGACATCGACTTGTTTGCCGCATAGCAGCATGTATAAACCGAGAGCTAGTGTAGCACTTCGTTCGGTAAATCGTCTAGAGACAATGAGACGCCTACTACTCATTATATTGTTACATTTTATACGGGAGGGGTTTTAAAACAATTGAGGGTTTATACAGATAAAGCGCTGGAGACACTTAAAAGTTGGGTAATGTCAGCTTGTATAAACCGTATGGAGATCGGCAACACGCTTAGCGTCGGCAGAAGATATGATCCGTTTTTACTTAAAATTACCCCAAGCAGCCTCAGGATAAACAGTAAAAGCAACTACCAAAACAACCTTAAAAGCAACTATAAGTATGAAAGAGCCGTTAAAAAAAGCCGTCAAAAAGATTATTTACCGCCTGAGATGACAAATTTACTGCCACAGTTGTCCACAACATCATGACAAGTACCAAATCCGCTGCCCTCATAACAAACATGGATTTCAGTCAAGGTTTGCTGACGGCGATTGCCTGCCTGACAAACCAAGTCAATACTAGCCGAAGACATGCCCCTATTTAGGTGGGTCATTTGATTGATAAAGCGTGATTTAGAGACCGTATAGCTATTCCCAGTGTTCAACTCCGCCGGTAGTTTTAACGCACCAGCATAGTTGGTAATTTGTCGAAAGTAACTACTGGCACTAAGCGGGCTACAGATACCATAATGCTGCCATGCTTGGCTACGCACTGTTGTGTCTGGCATGACACGGTTGACGACTTTTAGTTGTAACGGCGTCAGCCTCGGTTCACTTCCACGCCCACAGCGCTCACCATACCCCATGTCTAAACCTGACACCGTTAATGAATAGCCTTCTAGACACTGACGCATACGAGCCCGCGTTGGCTGTAGGCTACATAATGCCGGCGTCATCTCAACCATTAATACACGCTGTCCTGTTTTGACAGTGCTAGCAGCGTGTGCTGGCAGCAGCATGACACCTTGCAATATTAATAACGTGCCAATACTCATGGTAATATTCATATAGCCAGTAGGCTTTTTGCCTATCAAACCCGCGCGTGCTGGCGCTAAGAGCTGGATAGGTTTATTTTTGAAAAGTATTGTCGATTGATTAAGGGGTGGGGTCAGGTTGACGGGCGAGCGTCCTTGCACCTGAACAGATGAGAGATGGCTCACTTTTGATAATAGGAACAGACGTAAATATTTTTTGATCATAAGGGCTGAAGGCATCTAGCAATGATAGAACATGGACTATAACTTAGATCGTAGCGCGCAAGACTAAACACGCACAAACATAAGAATAGAGCTAACAAAAAATATGGGTATCGATTGATCAGCACGAATTAAAGGCACTAATTAACGCAATGGTAGCAAAACGTTTTTTTTAATCTATAGCAGAAACGTAAACATTATCATTATCATTATCATCAGGAAACAGTCTAATATGAACATACAAATAGACCACTAAAGATAAATCGTTAGTGGTCTATGGCGCACAAAGCTGTGGCTATCAGAACGTGGCAGGAACCGTGCCCATACGCTGACTAATGGGTTGATTACGGCCTAATAAGCTACTATAAATAGTGGCGTTTTCCATCACATGTTTGACATAGTTGCGCGTTTCAGGGAACGCTATCGACTCAACATATTGGTCAGCTGCTAGTGATCCGTAAGCGGGCTGCCAGCGCTTGGCATTGTTCGGTCCAGCGTTATAGCCAGCCGTTGCTACCGCAGGTTGCTGGTTCAACCTTTTAAAAATATCACCCATGTACCAAGTACCATAACGAATATTGGTATCGCCACTGTTGGCGCGGCTGGCACTATAGGTCTCGCCCAAATGACGGGCAACGTATTTTGCAGTATCCGGCATGATTTGCATCAGACCACTAGCGCCAACATTTGAGCGCGCCGAGGTCACAAAACGGCTTTCTTGACGCATAATGCCATATGCCCATGCAGGATCAATACCTGCCGATTGACTATAACGTACCACAGCATCTTGATGCGGCATTGGATGCGACAGGGCCAAACTATCGACTCTATCAGTATTATCAATGGCATAAATCGCACGGTCGAGCCAGCCGAGATCATAGGCTTGACGAGCCGCAGCTACGATTAAATTATCATCACGATTGTCACGCGCCTGTTTCACCGCCCAGTTCCACTCACGATTGGCATAGGCACGGCTGACATCCGCATTATATAAGGCAAAAGCACGAGCGAAGTTTGCATCTTGCATGACACGCGCACGGTCGGCATTACTGACATTCGGTAAATGATGACCACCCAAACGACTGGCATCAAAACGCTGACCGATTTTATCTTTTGCCATCAGTCCATAGTAATCGTTACTTTTTGCTAGGTTCTGATACATTTTTTTAGCGATACTGCGCTTATTGGCATTGCTTGACTGCTCATAAGCGCGTGCCAGCCAATACTGCCACTGATTGTCTTTTTGGGTTTCATTATCCATCTTGGAGATAGCTTCAACGACATCGTCCCAACGCCCAAAGCGAATCGCCGCCATGGCATAGTCTTCCGCTTCTTCAAAGTTAAAGTCATCGTCTAAACTGTTACGAAACCAGTCAACCGCCTCAGCGCTGAACCCATCATCAGTGTTATAGTTCATGCGCTTCACCCCAAGGATGCGATACGCATAACGACGGGTCTCATCATTCAACAGTCTGATTGAGCGCTGGTTGTCTTGCTTGATATCAAAATCTAACTGGAGCGCGGCTTCACGATAAGACTTATCAGCCACACGTCCCAACGCATATAAATACAGATATTGGTTGGTTTGACTGGCAGGCTCACGGCCAAAACGGCTAAAGAACGAAGATGGATTCAGCTGAATGTCACTTAGTGCTGAATAAGCAATCGGCGTACCAAGACGTGATGACAATGCCATGATGTCACCCGTCTTACCGATACGTAGCATACGTTTAAGACGAGCCGCCCTATCTTGATTGCTAATCAGCGCGTTATTATTCATCTCCATCGCCAACTGCTCACACAAGGCTGGCTGTTTCATGGTCGTGAGCCAAACATCTGACTTTGCTGCCATGGCACGCATGGTATCACCGCCGTTATTAAACCCAAGCGCCACGGCACAGCGCTCGCTTGCATCAGCATTGGTAATGAGATTTGCCACTTGTCTGACAGATGCGTAGTCATTAGAACCCGCTTTGGTTTCAGCAAAATCAGCCACCAGCTTTTCTGCCATCACGGTATTGGGATACTGGCGCACAAACTGTGACACAGCAGCCGCACTTTGCGAGTTTAGGTCTAAATTCATCCGCCAATAAGTCGGATACATGGCAAACAGACTGCCGCTCATGGCCTGCTCATAATTGTAAAGGGCACTCATGTCGCCGCGCTCTGCCGCAATGGCTGCCGCGGTAAATGAGCTTGCACCACTATCTTGTTGATAGCTGCGATCTTGCTGATAGCTATCTTGATCATCGCCCCACAGCTCGGCACAAGCAACTTGCGACAATCCTAGCGCACTGACTGCCGTCGCCAAGCTCAGCGCACTCACTCTTAGCCGACTTATTTTGAGGCGCTTTGAACCATCCTTTTGATCAGTCGACTCTCTATCCTTGATGCTATGAGCAACGCGCAACTTTGTCATATTGTCTCTCTTTATTATATCACTACACATTTATAAACCACGAATTGCCGAGTACCGCTAAGGCTATGGCGCTTATCATACTATACTCGTTGCACTTTCAACCATCACCTTTACCTTTCGTTAATAAATAGGACAGCGCGGTGTAACATAGAAGTGATAGTGGTGGGTAGTTTTTACTAAAAGCGCTGCTAACCCCAGTAAATATTTGATACTGTTATGAATTATCTATGATAATAACCCTAGATTGCCCGTGCTAATTTTTCACATTGGGAGCGGGTTGTGATAAAATACGCCACCTGTTAATCGGCTACCCCGCTATATTTTTAGTCAATCATGGACTTATCCTTATGAGTGTTACTGTATTTAATCCCCGCATTAATAATGACGCTGCTGTTGCTAAAACAACTGCTGCCGCGCCTGCTGTCACTGCACTCAAAGAACCAAGTTCAGCGCAATCACCTGTCCACAGTACCCCTCCTAAAAAGGTCTTTGTCACCACTCAAGGCTGTCAAATGAATGTCTATGACTCAGGCAAAATGCTTGACGTACTTGGTGACTCACACGGCATGGAAGTGACACACGATATCGATGAAGCCGATGTACTCCTGATGAACACCTGCTCTATTCGTGAAAAAGCGCAAGAAAAAGTCTTTTCAGAACTGGGTCGCTGGCGCAAACTAAAAGAAAAACGTCCCGACCTAGTCATTGGGGTTGGCGGCTGCGTGGCCTCACAAGAAGGCGATAACATTCAAAAGCGCGCCCCATACGTCGATATGGTGTTCGGCCCGCAAACCTTACACCGTTTGCCAGAGCTATATGATCAATCGAACGAGCAGCGCGATGTCTCTCCTAAGAACCGTATCGGCACCATTGATGTATCCTTCCCAAGTATTGAAAAATTTGATTTCCTACCAGAACCAAGAGTAGAAGGCTATAAAGCCTTTGTCTCCATTATGGAAGGTTGCTCAAAATATTGCTCATTCTGCGTCGTGCCTTATACCCGCGGTGAAGAGTTGTCGCGCCCACTTGATGATGTGTTGGCTGAGATTGACAGCTTAGCGGCGCAAGGTATCCGTGAGATCAACTTGTTGGGCCAAAACGTCAATGGCTATCGTGGCGAAAAAGACGATGGCAGTGTCTGCCGCTTCGCCGAGCTATTACACTATGTGTCGCATGTCGATGGCGTTGAGCGTATACGTTATACCACTAGCCACCCGCTCGAGTTTACCGACGATATCATTGACGCTTATGCGCAACTGCCAGAGCTGGTGTCACACTTGCATCTACCGGTACAAAGCGGCTCCAATGCGATTCTTGCTGCCATGAAGCGTAACCACACCATTGATGTCTACATCAATCAAATTAATAAACTAAAAGCCATTCGTCCCGATATCCACTTGTCTAGCGACTTTATCATTGGCTTCCCAGGTGAGACAGATGAACACTTCCAAGAAACGTTGAACTTGGCAAAAGCATTAAACTTCGATCACTCTTACAGCTTTATTTATTCTAAGCGTCCGGGTACGCCAGCGGCAGAGTTACCAGATGATGTCAGCTTCACGACCAAAAAAGCACGCTTGGCTGAGTTCCAAAAGGTTATCATCGACTCGACACTTGCTAAAACGCATGAAATGATCGGTACCACGACTCGCGTGTTGGTTGAACAAATTGCCAACCGTCACCCTGATTGTTTAATCGGTACGGCAGACAATACACGTACGGTTATGTTCCCGTACGATGAAGAGCAAATGAATGAGCTGCTCGGTAAAATCGTTAGTGTCCGCGTTACTGATTTTGTCAGCCCGCATATGGTGAAGGGTGAGCTAATCGAGGTATTGGCTTAAATGTTTAAAAGCTGAGTGTGCATAAACAAAAAAGCCGTTCACTATTATAAATATAGTAAACGGCTTTTTTATCGCCAGTTCGAAGTGTGCTCGCTCACATAAAGCTGTAAAAATCCCCTCATGATCGTCCTGTGTCGCTCTCAAAATGAATCGACTATATTTTAAACCATAAAACTGTTTACAACTTCAGCCAATAGCGCAGCCGCAATCACTATAAATATGACACCGCAACCACGGTTAAGCCAAGCCAAGCGACTGCCAACATCCAGCCAGCTTGCCAGCTTCTTACCGCCTAGGGTGTAAACGATCTGCCAAATCGTCTCACTGAAAAACAATCCGATGGTCAATAAAATGTATTGTGGCCATAACGGCGCGCTAAAATTGATAAACTTGGGGAAGAAAGCAGCAAAGAACAAGATGGCTTTTGGGTTGGATAAAGACACCCAAACACCCGTACGAAACAACGTCATATTACTTGGGGCAAATGTAACCGCAGCACTAGAGAGCGAGCGCGGTTTGGGGGTATCAGCTGTAGCTTCGTCATAGGCAAGGTAGTCAATGGCGACTTCCTCGCTCATCTCGCGCGCATCCTTCATCAAGCTACCACCAGCATCACGCCACGAGCTGATCCCCAAATAAATCAAATAGGCCGCTCCTACCGCTTTGATCACCGTCAGCAACCAAGGCGATTGGCGACTGATAACATCCAAACCTAGCAAAGTTGAGAGCAGTAAAATAAACAAACCAAGACTCAAGCCCGCCAGCGTCCACAGCGTACGCTTCACGCCATAATTCATCCCATATTGAAACGCTAATAGCATGTTCGGACCTGGGGTCGCTGAAATCAAAAATGTACTTGCAAAAAATACCGCAAACAGATGCCAAGACATCAGCCAACCCCTACGTCGTTATTTATAAAAAATGTTAAGCAATCGACTACCGAATATCAAAAATGGACAGCGCGCTTTTTATAGATTACTTGAGCGTACAGCTTGTGAGCAACTTCTGTAAAAATTCATCACAGCGTGCCACTTCGCTAAGCTCAACATACTCATCCGCCTTGTGAGCTTGTTCAATACTACCAGGGCCACAAATAATCGTTGGAATACCTGCATTGGTAAACTGACCACCTTCCGTCGCATAAGCCACTTTGTGACGGTCATCATCCCCCGTTAGAGCCGCTATTAACGCTTGTAGCTCAGCGCTATCGTTATCGGTCATAGCCGGCACGCTTTCTTCTTGCATCAGCTCAATCCCTGTCTCTGGGGCACGCGCTTGCATTTGTGCGCTCAGCTCTGCCACCTTTGCTTGGATCGGTGCTAATATATCGTCTTGCGTCATATGCGGCAAATTGCGGTAATCAAAAGTAAACTCACACAGATTGGGCACAATGTTGGTCGCTGTACCACCGTGGATGGTGCCGACAGATAAGGTCGAATAAGGCACATCAAACAGCGCATCATTGTCTTCGCGACAACTTATCTCTTCTGCCAAAGTATCGACGTATCCGATCAAACGGCTGGCATAGCTGATGGCATTGACCCCTTGCGCCGTCAGTGATGAATGCGCAGACTTACCATGTACACGGCAACGATAAACAGCAATGCCTTTATGGGCGACCACCATCGCCATATTGGTCGGCTCACCCACGATGCAATAATCAGGCGTAATACCGCGCGCTTTTAGATCAGCTAATATCAAGGGTGCACCTAAGCAGCCCACCTCTTCATCAAATGACAACGCCAAGTGCAATGGACGACGTAGCTGACCACTGTTTGATAACTGTACAGCCTGTGGCAGTAGCGTCAACGCACAAGCGATAAAGCCTTTCATATCACAAGCGCCGCGCCCGTATAGCTTGTCACCACGGATCGCCGCGTTAAAAGGATCTGATGACCACTCTTGACCATCAACTGGCACCACATCCGTATGCCCTGACAGTACCAGCCCATTGTCCACTTTATCCGCGTTTTCTCCTGCTGGCACGGTCACAAATAGATTGGCTTTATTTTTGGCCTCATTGAAGGTCAAATCTACCGTTAGACCCAAATGCTCACAGTAGACTTGCACGTCTTCAATCAGGGCTAAGTTTGAGTGCCGACTGACGGTATCAAAGCCAATCAGACGGGTGAGCCAATCGATGCTTTGTTTAGGGTAAGACACATTTTTTAGCTGATTCTTGTTGAGAGAAGTCATGAAATATCCTTATCACGATGTAAGATAAAAAAGCGAGTCTTTTTGTCTTATCAAATCACATCATTTACGATGGATTTTTTTGGTTCATCGCATCAACGACTGGTGGCATTGGTTTTGGCAGCTTACCTTCTGCTTGTAGCTCTTGAGTCGTTTTGGCATCGAGAGCAAGTCCAGATATGAGGGCGATGTCTTTGACTGGCTTACGCTTACGAGTGGCAAAGCTCACTGGCACCATACGCGCAAACTCATAGATGTACAGATAGGACTCTTCACCACCTTCAAAATCTTCATCGTCTTCAAGGCGTATCGCGCCAATTTTGGCCAAATCCGAGAGCATCTCATTTTCTTCACTGGTGAGACGGCAGTCGGTAATGCCAAAGCCGGTCATAAAACCATTCGCCCACTGTTTCAATGCCATCACGCGCTCGTATAAATCGTGTTCATCATCAGGTATCAGCGGCATATAAGAATAGGCATCATCTTTGTCTTTAAGCTGAAACACGGTATCTTCCGCTTCTTCAGCCAATAAGGTCAAGGCAGGCTCTGGTAATGGCGCAAAACTCAACTCCTCAAACACCTTCGCCCAGACCTTTTCGTCAGGGGCATTACAAGCCGTCATCAGCCCCGTCATCAAACCGTGTACCTCACTGATAGACACATCAGTCCAGTCATCAAAAGCGGTCAGCCAAGTATTCCAGCCAGAGATATTGTCATTCATAATAGATGTCCTAGTGATTGATTATTGCTGAAAAAATAGAAGTAGACGCCGTGCAATGTCACTGACAAAACCACGGCTAGTAACCGTAAAAAGACCAAGCCTAATACGTGTAATTACTTTGTTGATATAGATATTATGCGGTCACCTATGGCATTATTAAACGCAGAAAACAAAATTCATCCACGCTTACTTGTTAAGGATAAAAACTGACTATGTATGATCAACTTAAAATATTAGAAAAAATGGTACTCGACATCAAAAAACAGTATCAGCTTGTCAGTGCTGAACTTAGCAGTCTTAAACAAAACCCTGTTACTGATCCTCAAGAGCTTGCCGCCCTAAAAACCAAGCTCAATACCAGCCATACAGAACGTGACGGTGCCAAAAAACAACTAAACGATCTCGATAAACGCTACCAAAACCTTGCAGAAGCGCATCACATGATTGGTGAAGAGCAAGACAAGCTGCAAAAACAGATCAGCCAACTACAACAACAAAACAGCGAACTGCAACAGCAAAATAATGAGTTAAAGCAGCAGTATCACGACATCAAACAACAAAATAGTGAACTACAAAAAAAGAATCAACTAGCCGCGGAGCGCACACAGGTGGTATTAAAACGCTTAACCCGTATCGACCAAGCAGAAGGTTAATGAGTCGTCAAAATAGATAAAAACCCTATCCTTTATCGAATGGTGCCACTCTATTTTTACTACCTTATACCACACCCTTTACTGACTAAATATTGTAGGATTTATCATGACCGATGACCAAAGCAAACTTATAGAAAAACAGCCCAAAAACCCTCAAATCAAAGACAACCAAGCACAAAATACAGGACTGCAATCGCAGCCGACTAATAAAATGACCAAAAATCCTGAACCCCAAATCAAAAAAGTAGACATTGCGATTGCGGGCGTGACCTATCCAATTTTTTGCCCCGTACATGAACAAGAGGAGCTGCTTTCAGCGGTCTCTTATATCAATAACTATGCCCTTGAACTAAAAAGAGACGCCCCTAGCCTCAGCCAAGAAAGCATACTGGTACTGTGCTGCTTGAATCTCTATGAGAAAATCGACGCAAATCAAAGAAGTGAGGAAGATCGCTTACAGCAAAACAAACAGTCTGAAGCCCTACTCAATAAAATCATGAAAGACGCACAGTCTGTTCTGTAAGTCATATTGATACATCGAACACAGAAGCGCCTAGCCAATCAAGCTAAGCGCTTTTTTATGCCTAATCGATAACCCATCTGTTTATACAATCGATTGAATTGACAACTGAGATAGCGCCGCTACTAGGATAAATTTGTTGCCGTCTCTGTGTTCACAGTATATAAGGTAAATTTATCGCAATAGCCCGCAGTGCTCAACGTATAGCCCTCAACATCTCGATTTTATATCGAACTGCCTATAGGTTAGGTTGATAGACCTTACCTGCATGAAAGTCGGCCTGATGCTCGTAATTGCAAAAGAACAATTCCTTCTTGCTATCAATACCGCTCTCATCCGTTACGGCTAACTCTGGATTGGTCTCGAGTACACCGCGATATTCTGCCAAGCTATTGCCGCAAAAATCGCAGGTACGCGGGGTGGTGACATCGCCTTTTTTTGGCATCATGCTTTTGGGTGGACGCGGGTACATAAACTTATAAAAGGCCCACATCACCGCCCAAATCATAAGAATGACAATAATAACACCAAACACGGCAGTACTCCTTCGGGTATAAGTTAGCGCGGTAAGGGATAAAAAACTGGCCATACAAAGCCAGTTTTTTGTATAAACAATCCATTAAACCAGTGATTGGTTTTCAGCAGATTATAGCTGTAACTCACTGATATCAGCCACCGTTAAAAATAAGGCGCGAACCTGCTTTAGCAATGCTAAGCGATTATTCTTAAGCGCATCATCTTCACTATTGACCATCACATTATCAAAAAACTGGGTCAATGGCTCATCTAAGCTGGCAAGCGTTTGCAACACTTGCGTGTAGTCCGCTTTTTTGAGTAGCGGAGTCACTGCCGTCTGCGCCTCACGCACGCTGCTGTATAAGCTCTGCTCAGCAGGCTCAGTCAATAGCGCCTCATCAACAGTGTCAGCGACACTCATTTCTGACTTGGCTAATATATTAGCCACGCGCTTGTTGGAGTCGGCCAACATGGAGGCTTGTGACAGTTCACTAAACGCTTGTACCGCACGAATACGCTGATCGAAATCAAGCGGCATATGCGGATTGATTGCCTGTACCGCTTGAATCGTATCAACGCTAACGCCTTGCTCGGTGTACATCGCACGATAGCGTGAGTTTAAGAATGCCATTACCTGGGTAAAGGTATCACCCATTTTAGCAATCTTACTGCCTTTAGCATCACTGTAGTTTTTAATCGCTTGTTCAACCAGTGCAACCAAGTTAATGGGTAGCTGCTTTTCGATTAAAATACGTAAGATACCGATGGCCGAACGGCGTAAGCTAAACGGGTCTTTTGAACCCGTCGGTGCTTGGTCAATAGCAAAAATACCAACCAGCGTATCCAAACGATCCGCCAACGCCAAACAAATCCCAATCGGTGTCTGCGGTAAGACATCGCCACTGAACTTTGGCAGATATTGCTCTTCTAAGCTGGCCGCAACCGCTTCAGGCTCTCCGTTCAGACGCGCATAATAAGTACCTGCAATTCCTTGCAGTTCAGGGTATTCACCAACGAGTGAGCTTGCCAAATCTGCTTTGGACAATATCGCAGCACGTACTGTCTCATCAACGCTAATCTCACGCCCTTGCTGTTGCATTAAGGTAGCAATAAAGGCGGCAAGCTTGGCGATACGCTCAGATTTCTCCCAGATGGTGCCTAGTTTATCTTGGAACACACGAGTTTTGAGGCTCTCTGTGAGTGCAAATAACGGCTGTTTTTGATCTTGTAAGAAGAAAAATTCGGCATCAGCCAAACGCGGACGCACGACTTTTTCGTTGCCTTCAATGATCTGATTGGGATCTTTGGACTCGATATTGGTAATGAAAATAAAGTAAGGCTGCAACTTGCCTGCTTTATCCGTTAGACAGAAATATTTTTGATCCGCTTGCATGGTAGAAATCAGCGCTTCTTGTGGCACTTGTAAAAAACGTGCTTCAAAGCTTGCCCGTAGCGCAATCGGGAAGTCAACCAATGCGGTGACTTCGTCCAATAAATCTTGCGGTACGATGGCGTCAGAGTTGACTTCATCTGCCAACGCTTTGACTTGGTTTTTGATTAGCATTTGACGCTTATCAAAATCTGCCACGACTTTTAAACTATCGAGCAGCTGCTCATAATCATTCGCATGAGCAATAGTGTGATAGTCAGGGCTGTGGAAACGGTGACCACGGGTTTGCGTGCCCGTCTGGTGTCCTTGGATAGTGGCATCAATGATGGCATCATCCTGCATCAATACCGCCCACTGTACTGGACGCACAAACTCATCTCTTGATGCGCCTGAACGCATACGCTTTGCAATGGGCAAATTATCAAGCGCGGTTTGAAAAATAGCAGGCAGCAGCTCAGTGGTGGCTTGCCCATGAATGGTTTGCTCATAGCCGACATAGTCACCTTTATCGGTGTTTATGGTTGTCAGCTCGCTGGCGTCAATGCCCAAACCTTTGGCAAAACCCATCGCCGCACGTGTTGGATTGCCATCGGCATCAAACGCCGCTTTGATTGCTGGTCCTCGTTTTTGCTCAGTGCGATCAGGCTGCTTGTCGCTAATGCCCTGAATCTGAATCGCTAAACGGCGCGGGGCCGCAAAGGCTTTGATACTATCAAAGCTGATATCCGCGTCCGTTAATTGCTCAGTGACACTCGCTTGTAGCGCATCACGTAACGGCTTTAGGCTTTTTGGAGGTAGCTCTTCACACCCCAGTTCAAATAGAATAGTACTCATGGGATGCTCCTATTTATTGTTAGTAGATTGGTTATTAGTAGACTGATTGTTGTCAGTATTTTCTATTTCTAAGTCTTCTGTTGCCACGTCTTCTTTTGGCAAATACTTATCCAGCGCGTCTTGGCGATGCGCTTCATCTGCTAACGGGAAGCCCAGTTTGGCACGTGCTTCGACATAACCAAAAGCGACCTTACGCGCAAGCGTACGAACGCGTAAGATAAAACGCTGACGCTCCGTGACTGAGATGGCACCGCGCGCATCGAGCAAATTAAAGGCATGGGATGCTTTTAATACCATCTCATAAGCGGGCAACGGCAACCCTGCTTCGACCAATTTATCTGCTTGCTGCTCATAAAAATCAAACATCTCGCCCATCATCGGCACATCAGCGTGCTCAAAGTTATAAGTAGACTGCTCAACTTCGTTTTGGTGGAAAACATCACCATAAGTGACACGGCCAAACTCGCCATCCGCCCACACCAAATCATAAACGCTATCAACGCCCTGCACATACATGGCCAAACGCTCAAGACCATAAGTGATCTCACCTGTGACTGGGAAACACTCGATACCGCCTACTTGCTGGAAGTAGGTAAACTGGGTCACTTCCATACCGTTTAGCCAAATCTCCCAACCAAGGCCCCACGCGCCAAGCGTTGGTGACTCCCAGTTGTCTTCCACAAAACGGACATCATGCACCAACGGATCGATACCGATGGCGCGTAGTGAGTCCAAATACAGCTCTTGAATATTGGGCGGATTGGGCTTGAGTACCACTTGAAACTGATAATAGTGCTGCAAACGGTTTGGGTTATCACCATAGCGACCATCAGTTGGACGGCGTGACGGCTGTACATAAGCGGCATTCCAGCGCTCAGGACCTAATGAACGCAAAAACGTCGCGGTATGAAAAGTGCCCGCGCCAACCTCCATATCATAGGGTTGCAACACCACGCAGCCTTTATCGGCCCAATAATTTTGTAGGGTAAGGATTAAATCTTGAAAGGTCATCGGTTGGGGTTCTTTATCTTGTATCATCGGGGTTGTCGCTTCGGATGTCATAGTTTGGGTTTTCATAGTAAAGCCACTGTGGAATGAGTATGATTAAATAAATCTCTGATAGCGCTCGCATGGCCTATTTGGCAACGACTCTATTTGCCTGCTCACCTTACTAAAAATTGACTATTTTATCCATATTTACGACAACTAAATTTACATTGTGTGCATAAATACTCAGTTGTATCGCCTATTTGCACCCAAACGCTAAGGATGCAAACGGCCACAGACACAGATAAAAAAATACCCAAACGCGTTAGCATCTGGGCAGGAGGAAAAGTATATCGTGGGCATCCTGATTGGTCAGGCTTTTTGTTTTTTAAGGAACTTATCTTTTTAAGGAAACTGCTTGTTAGAAAAATAATACTTTAAGGGAAACAGTTTTATTTAAACTTTTATTATCTAAACCTTCTTTTTGAAATAATTTTTAATACTGCATCCGTCTTATTGATAAGACTGATTGGTCGCTTTTGGCATCACTATCCATAAAACAATGTAAATTAAGATACCTGGGACTGCGGCACTTAGCGACGAAATAATGACGAATAACAGTCTGACCCAAGTGGGTGACCAGCCTGCATACTCTGCAATTCCGCCCATCACACCTGCAATCATGCGATTGTTCCGTGAGCGATGCAACTTTGCTAATTTAGCCAAATCAACTACCTCTCTATCGATTATTTTGTTTATTTCTTCTAGTTTTTTTACTTCATTTTTTGTCTTTAGTTTTTAAGCTAAAGCAATCTTCTTAACTTGTAAATAATTATATCAACTATTAAGCATGTATCTGTTGAAAATGTAGGCGTACTTTGTGAGTTTATGCTACTCGAGCTTGCCACATTCTGTCATAAAGCCTCTTAACTTGCTGATTTTAAATAATTATTTCAAAATGTTTCAGAGTTGGGTTTATTGCTCAAACCTTACCACTTTGCGTTCGGCATTCTTCGATTTGCACATATAATCAAGCACATAAGCGGCATTTGAACTTCATAAAATGAGCGGTGTAAAAAGACGGACGAAAAGTTGATGCGCCAGATTTATACCAAACCACGTCTGTCACTGTTAGAAAAGTAGGGTCTGTAGTGTCTAAGGAACTCAGCGCACCACTCCCGTTTACAATAACCTACCTGCAAATCCCCAAAAACCTTTATACCATGCTGATAAATCACTTAAGTTTAGATGAGTCATCGTTAAAACTACCCATAATCAGACAAAAAAGGTTAAAACAAGAATGGCTATATACGACACGGGATTGATGATTGGACACTTTGAACCTTTGCATCTGGGGCAGATGCGCAGCATATTGTATGCAGCAGGACAAGCAAAGAGACTACACATCGTTATTATGGCGCATCCATCACCGCATCCAGACTTTGCCATTACCTTACAAGACAAAGCGCGCTGGCTACAAATGGCCTGTGCAGATATGCCATTCATTCACATTCATACCACGCATGAGATTGAGCTACCGCTCCACGAGCATTTCGCTGATGTCAGTATTGATGTGACTGTGAGTAACGCGAAATTACAACGCTTGATGGCGGCGCTAGAGCTGCCAACAAAGACGGTATTATTCGTGGCTGATAACCACCCCCTGACCCAGAGTGCGGTTCAAGAGCAGCTACTGCTGCAAGTTGTCACCACCCCGCTGCAGCCTGAGTTTGACTCTTATGCTATAGCTTGCGACCCCGTCGCCCATTGGTCAGCGATTCACCCACAAGCGCGCGGAAATTATACCAAGACGGTAGCGATCGTCGGCGGTGAAAGCTCAGGCAAAACGACATTGGTACATAAGCTTGCCAATCATTATGGTGCCAGCTTTGCCCTTGAGATGGGTCGCCTGTACGTTGGGACAGACTTGGGCGGCAAAGAAGTTGGGCTTCAGTATAGTGACTACGGTCCCATTTCGCTCAATCATGCGCAGGCGATACGAGATGCGGCAGCGGTGGCAACCGCCCCTGTCACCATCGTTGATACGGATTTTGTCACCACACAGGCATTCTGTGAAGAATATGAAGGCCGCCCTCACCCTTTTGTGGCCGCTTGTATCGATGAGTTTCGCTTGGATCATACGATTATGCTGGATAACAACACGCCGTGGGTCGACGATGGCATGCGCTCTTTAGGAACGCCTGAAGCCCGTGGACGGTTTGAGCAGCGGCTGATCGACATTTTTGCCCGTCACCATATCGAGCCATACTTAATTGATGAGCCTGACTATGACGCACGCTATCAGCAAGCATTACTATTTATCGATCAACATATTTACCATCATCATTGAGTTAGCCAGCGCGTTTCAGGCACCACCTTATTAAAATCAGTCATTATGTTAGGGAAAAAACTATGCGTATTCAGCTATTGGACAACATCACCGGAAAATGGGCGATGCAATGGATTGTTATTTGGTTTATTTGCGGCGTCATTGCCTTATCCGCAGGCTTTTGGCTGACCACAGACCATACCACGCTTGATTGGTTTTATTTGGCCGTCTCTTTTATTGGTCTGGTGTGTGTTGTATCGCTGTCTTTTCGCAAAAACGTCATGGGCAATGGCTTCGGTATGGGCGCAACCGCTGGCGAAGTGATTGTGCAAGCGACCTCAGGTGCCGTGGGTTTGATGCTAGCACCACTTTTTAACTTCTTTACCCACGTCTATGGTATTTTTTATTGGTCCAAACATACGGATCCTGATGGCGACATGATACCCAAATCTGCTAGCAAAGCGGTTTGGTTCATTACCGCCGCATTCATTGTCATTGGCCTTGCTCTCTTCCCAACGATAAATGATTTATTAGCGAGCTACGGTTATGCGGTGGTAGAGGACGATAACAGTCAGTTCTTAGGATTTATTTCTTTTTTTTGGATCAATGTGATCGCTTTTGTGCTTTCCATCACTGCCCAAGCCGCGATGATTTTGCGCTACTCATTTAACTGGTGGCTATGGATTATCGTCAATTTTGTCTGGCTTATCGTTAACCTGATGTCAGGCAATTTTATCTTTGCCATTCAAACCATGGTGTATCAAGTCAATGCGTTTGTTGGTCTTTATGAATGGTATCGCAGCGAGCAAGGCTAATCGCTTTATATCGTCAGCTAGCTTTTCAATATACGAGTGATTTTGCCCACCATCGCGAATTGTATAGCTGATTTTGACTGAGCCGTCTATCAGATAATCTGGTAGATTGGCGCCATTAGTGCTACAACTGATTCTAAGAGCTATATTAATACCCAGATTGATAATAAATGTCAGTCTATGGTTTCAATTACTAACAAGGAGGTTAGTATGTCTTATAATCGTCAAAAACGAATGTCTAAACGCACACTGGAGCAGTGGCTCAGTGAGTATTCTGTCAGTCACCAAAACCTGATTAACAAAAAAATCCATTGGTTATGTGTCCCGACTATTTTTGTCAGTTTGCTTGGCATGGGTATGTCGCTATCAGTCTGGTTTACCTTGGTACTTAGCGCCTTGGTATTGTTGTTTTACATGCGTCTATCCACGCCGCTGTTTTTGGCGATGGGCATGTTTATTCTCATTTGTCTGTCAGTAATGGCGGCGTTACCATGGGGCTTTAAAATCTGGGCAGGTATTTTTATTGTCGCTTGGATTGGGCAGTTTATTGGTCATAAAATCGAAGGGAAAAAACCGTCATTTTTTGAGGACTTACAGTTCTTATTGATTGGTCCAGCGTGGGTCGCCAACAGTCTGATGCGCCGCAAGCCGAATTAAGGCGGGTTATGGTTTTAGGCCCCAAGAAAAGCTATTCGTTGTTAGATTAAACCTTTCTTCTTTAGACCTTTTTAGATAAAAAAGCGCCGCCCAACCTTTCGTTGAGCCGCGCTTTTTTACTTTCTCTTTTTGTATATCAACCACACCCCATATTCTCAGAAGTTGTTTAGCGTGGGCCTATCATTTGAACTATGCACCAAACACTTTTAGGCGCTCACCGACTGGCTTAAATTCTTTGTCACCGGCTGGCTGTTCAATAGCGCCAAACACCATTTGCGCTTTGAGCTCCCAGTCTGCATCAATGTTCCAAGCGTGAGCCACTCTTTCATCAATGATAGGATTATAATGCTGTAAGTTTGCCCCAACATTGATACTGGCGAGCGCCGTCCAAATGACGTACTGATGCATGGCATTGGTTTGGGTTGACCACACTGGGAAGTTTTCCGCATATAAAGGCGCCGCTTCTTGCATGCCTCTAACGACCGCTTGATCTTCAAAGAATAGCACAGTACCAGCGCCCGCTCTAAAACCAGCTACTTTATCTTTGGTAGACTTGAACGCCTCTTCGTCACCAACGATGACGCGCAACGTCTCTTCGGTCATATCCCACAGTTTTTTATGGTCATCACCAAACAGTACCACGATACGCGTTGACTGTGAGTTAAACGATGAAGGCGTATGCAAGATAGCATGCTCAACCAGCTGAACAATTTCGTCATTGGCGACTGGCAACTGATCGCTTAGCGCATAGATAGAACGACGTTTCTCTGCTAACTGCTGTAGTGTTTGTAAATCTGACATAGTGCTTCTCCACATTATTGTATAAGTTATTCAAATCTAGTTGAGATTCTTTGCCAACCCCTATGGTTAACAAATGAGTGTAAAACAGGATGGTTAATTTGCGCCATTATGGAAATAATTCAATCAAAACCCTAGTTCATTTTTGTAAATAAACTTAACTATATATAATTTTCTGAAAGATAATTTAATAAGTAACCGCTGGTTAGTTAGCCTTTAAAGCCTATAGGCAGTTTTGGGGCAGGCAGACGCTCCATAGTAGAGTCAACCTCACCAAAACGCTCATGACCATTGTTCCAGTCGCTGATGGACTGTTCGATTTCTTGTTTATTGTCTGCGACAAAGTTCCACCACAGCAGCACTTGGTTATTCAAAGGCTCACCGCCGATAAACATGATCCGTGTGCCTTTTTTTGCAACCAGCTTGATACGATGGCGACCAGCAATATCCGCATCATGGAAGCGAAACAATTGATCTTTTTCGCAGATACTGCCCTCAGACTCGATCTGCCCTTCTGTCACCAAGATACCATACTCAAAGCCTGACTCTAAATGAAGCGCAACCTCTCCATCTTCTAAGAAATTCACATCGATACCGACCATTTTTGAGTATTGTATGGTCGGCGCATCATAACGCTCGCCTGATACACTGACATAACTCCCTGTCGTGAGAACCATTTCAGTGCTTTGCTCGCGCCAAGTGGGTAGCGCTGGATAATGATGAAAGCTCCGCTCAATTTTCTGATCGGTCGGTAGTGCAATCCACAGCTGCACCATACTCAGGCCATGAGCTGCATCTGGTGAGCCGCCAGTATTTGGAAAGACGCTTTGTTCCGTATGACTGATACCTTGCGTCAGACCCGTACCTGCTGTCATGACATTGACTTGGTTTTTGGTGATGACTTGTTCATTCCCCAAGCTGTCTTTGTGTAGCACTTCGCCCTCTAACATCCAACTAAAGGTCTGCAAATTGGTGTGCGGATGACGACCAACTTGCATGCCTGCCTCATCTTCAGCAAATGCAACTGGGCCAGCATGGTCCAAAAAACACCAAGCACCAATCGGTTGATGGCCTTTATTGGGTAACAATCGTGCGATTAGAATACCACCAACCTCTGCCAACCTTGGCTTTAGGGTTTTAATGCTCATTATGCACCTCTTATTATCAGCGACTGCTTAGCGTGTGATGTCACTAACACACATTAAGCTTAATAAACTACTCAGCGAGCACTCCCACACAGGGAGCTGGACACGGCTGATGGTCAATAGAAATGAATCTGTTAACACCCATATAAAGCCTCAGTGAAAAGCATTTAAAGCGTGATAGGCACTTCCATGACCAGTACCTTCGCATCTTCCTCTGTCACCATCGTAAAATCGCTCGTATCCCAAATGCCTAGGCCATCACGAGTGTCCAAAGTGTGACCGTTTACGACGACTTTACCGCGAATCACAAAAATATAGACACCATTGTTAGGATCTTTTAACTGATAAGTCGGCGTCACACCTTTGTCAAAATCACCCATGCTAAACCAAGCATCTTGATGAATCCACACGCCAGCATCGTCAACGTTTGGTGACAGTACTTGATTAAACTCATTCGGTTGCATGATGTCATCCATGCGCACTTGCTGATAGCGAGGCGTCACGTTCATGACATTAGGGATGACCCAAATCTGTAAAAACCTCACAGGCTCATTGGCATCACCATTCATTTCGCTATGCGTAATGCCCATCCCCGCTGACATGACTTGGATTTCACCTGTCTCAATCACCCCTTCATTACCGATGTTATCACCATGACTGAGCTTACCTGACAAGGGAATACTGATGATTTCCATATCACGGTGTGAATGCTTGCCAAAGCCTTGACCACCGATCACAAAATCGTCGTTGATGACACGCAATGCGCCAAAACCCATACGTTCAGGGTTGTGATAGTTAGCAAAACTAAAGGTGTGCTTACTTTTGAGCCAACCATGGTTGGCATCGCCACGCGAGTCTGCGGCATGATAGATTGCGTTCATGGTATATCCTTATTTATCATATTTTAAACTTATATAAGTTTTTATTTATTAGCATACTTGAACGATGAGTCTATTATAATTATTGTGTATAAATCGATAAACTCAGTTTTTTGCAAATAACTATTCTTATTTATAGAACAATAGTGTCCCTTTCTAAGTAAGTACTGCTTAGTACGTAAATCCCGCTTAGAAAGTCCTAAAATTTTAGCGATGGCTAATGGTGCATCTTTTTAACCAATATCGCGTAAAAATGCTTTATCACGTGCTAAAACCGCCAAATACAAGACAGGCAGTACAAATAACCCAACCGCCCAAAAGCTCAGCTTGAGATATAAAAGCGCCCCGACTAATGCTCCGATCAAAAAGCTAAAAACCAACGTTGCACTATGACCCAGCTTTTTGGCATTTTCGGTAGTGCGTTTGTTCACATAGTCAGTCAAATTGATACCCAACTGCGTGGTGTTGCCAGTCATCAGCACTGTCGGGCTCATGTGTTTGATCAGTGTTTTACTTGCTGTGTTACGTATCGCAAGGGCAATCAAACCCAGTCCGCCCGTTATCGCCACTGTGATGTCACCTGCATCTACAAAGGGCTGATAGTACAAGCCTGCGACCATAAAGGCCGCCAAAAAAAACGCTTCGGCGAAGAATAAGTGACTCAATATCACTGTCTGTTTTTTGCTCTTATCGATAAAAGTCTTGGTCACCATCACTGTCAACACAAATAGTGGCAAAGCAGCCAGTTTAATCCATAGGCCACTCTCACCTTTGACCAAGCCACTCCCTGCCATCACTAAGTTGCCCGTGACATGGGCGGTAAAAAACCCAAACAAGGCGATAAAACCGATGGTATCAATCGCCCCGCCTACTATGGTCAATAACACAGGCGCTCGGTTGCGCTGCCAAAAGCTTGGCGGTGGCAACTGGTCATTACCGTGAGCACTATCCTGACCAGTATTAGTGCTACTGGTGCAATTATGCGTTTGGTCAGAGATGGCGTTAGGCACCAGTGCTTCCTGCAAAAGCTACCAATTCATCGATAAATTTTTGCAGGTAGTTCTGGGTTCGCTCTGTGACGCGACCGTCTTCATGTAAACTGTCAGTCGCTTGGCTAAGATACACTTCAGGACTAACCATCATGTGTGCTGAGAGCATCTGCATACTTTTGCGTACATCAAGCCCACTATTGATGCCGCCATAGTTGCTTGGCGATGCGGTTACCAACGCGACTTTTTTATGCCTCCAGACACTTTCTTTATATGGACGGGAGGCAATATCTATCACGTTCTTTAGAGCCGCTGGCATAGTACGGTTATGCTCTGGCGTGACAATCAAAACTGCATCAGCCGCTGTTAACTGCTGACGGACTCGCTCGTAGCTGTCTATCGTTGTATCGTCATAGTCTTGATTATAAAGCGGCAAATCTGCAATACGCACCTCTTCAACTGTGACGTTTTCGGGCATTTGCGACACGATGTATTGTGCAAACTTGCGATT
Source organism: Psychrobacter namhaensis (assembly GCF_016107545.1). GTDB lineage: Bacteria > Pseudomonadota > Gammaproteobacteria > Pseudomonadales > Moraxellaceae > Psychrobacter > Psychrobacter namhaensis. The sequence goes on along the minus strand of NZ_JABASS010000002.1, from coordinate 154,210 downwards.
GATTGACGCTTTTCGCAAGCTACCGATTATTAGGGCAATCTTTATGGATGCGCTCATAGTGACTCCTTATTAATAATAACCAAAGATATTTACTATACTGAGCTTTTGCGAGTATGACTATTGTCAATCGAGTAAGCACCTGGGCCGTGAGCGAAAATCATCAAAAACCCACCTGCTATTGCGATGTTTTTCATAAAAGGATTTATTTGTGACGCGTCAAGCCAAAACTGATGGAAGATGAACGCTGAGACAATATTAAAGCCAACAAACAACGCAGCAATCAAGCGCGCTCTAAACCCAAGCAAAATAGCAATACCGCCAAACAGCTCAAGCGCGATGACTAACGGTAATAGCATACCTGGCACACCCATTGACTCCATATAGCCTTGAGTGGCCGCATATCCCGTCATTTTGTTGAAGCCTGAAAAAATAAAAATCATCGATAAAAGCAAACGACCAATGGGAGCACTAAGCTGTTGTAATTTGTCCATCATGATTATCCAATAAATGTGTGTAAATACGTTTTTTACCAAAGAATGACACCAGTATAAATGTTGACCATAAACGGATAAACAGCAATAATGACAAATGTAAGTTCTTGATTTTAGAACAATCATGAGGCGATAGAGATGGGACAGTTAGAAGATATGGCGATGTTTGTACGTATCGTCGAAGCAGGGAGTATTACCAAAGCAGCTGAGCAGCTAAATATTGCCAAGTCAGCCGTGAGCCGCCGTCTCAAAGAGTTAGAGACACGTTTGGGCAGCCAGCTTATTAGCCGAACCACACGCCAATCGCACTTGACCCAGACAGGTGCGCAGTATTATCAACAAGTAAACAGTATCTTAAGTGCCGTTGATGCCCTCAACGAGCAAACCAGTGGCGCACCCACACGCATTGAGGGCACGCTAAAGATGACAGCCCCTTTGTCATTTGGCCTTATGCATCTGAATGATGTGATTGATGAGTATGCCAGCCAGCATCCTAACCTCAACTTTGAGTTGGATTTTTCCGATCGGCGTATCGATTTGATTGAAGAAGGCTATGAGCTGGCGATTCGAATTGGAGAGCTGCGAGATTCTAGTTATCAAGCAAAAAAGCTGGCATTGATTCGTTGTGTCATTTGCGCCAGTCCTGACTATCTAGCAAGGATGGGCACGCCTGAGACGCTAGAAGATTTAGAAGATCATGAGCTTTTGCAATATAGTCTCGGTCAAACCAATAGTATAGACCTGGTGGATGCTGAAGGCAAAAAGCATCATCATACAATCGATGCTAAAATCAAAGCCACCAATGGTGAGTTCTTAGTGGATCTGGCGGTCAAGGGTCATGGTATTACCTTTATCCCGACCTTTATCGCTTACCAAAGATTGGCACGTGGCGAGCTGGTGCCCACTCTTCAGCAGTATCAGCTACCCACGCTCAACGCCTATGCTGTTTACCCGAAAAACCGATTTTTATCGCAGCGTTGTCGTTATCTGATTGACTTTATTGCCGAGCGTTTCGGTGATGATCCCTACTGGGATGATTTCTGATAAGCCTGTTTCCGCAAATTTAACCGTCTTCTAAAAACGCTACCAAGACCAAAACAATGTTGCTACTATAATCTGCAGAGATATCCATCAGTCATAAGGAGATGCAATATGGATTTATCATCGTTGGGCATGAAAGCCATCCGCGAATTCGATCATGTTCGCGCAAGCCCATTGCCTCAAGAGCGTCTAAAAGCGGCGCGCAGACAAGCAGTGGTATTTAGAGAGCGCTTTATGGATGAAGCGCCTGTGCTGTTTTATCAAAGCGCTGACATGGTCAGAGTGCCCTATCCCACGTGGTATGCCTACAGCGGTGTCTATACCCAAAGCACCTATAAGTTCCCCTACCTACATATCCTAAACCGTATTTTTATCATTCAATATTATGATTGTTTGGGTGAAGTAAAGACCCTGCTGTTTTCTCCTTCTGATATCGAAGCCGATCGAGAAACGCCTTTTTTTAAGCAATTAACAGAAAAAATGCCAAATTGGTCACCACTTGAAAAGGTGGTGGCGCCTATCATCCGTGATGTGGCTGGCGCTTTAGCTGAGATCGGTTTAGCCCCAGAAGATGTTGATTATATTAGCTACGATCACTTGCACACCCAAGACATCCGCCGATGGCTAGGCACTACCAACACTGATGGCTCAACCGACAGAGCTGCCTATTTCCCTAACGCTCGGCTATTGATACATGAGCAAGAATGGCAGAGCACCACTGCGCTGCTGCCCGTCCAAGCGGAGTGGTATTGCCCTAACGGCATCGAGGGCGTGGATCCTAACAAAGTGATTACATTTACTGGCAGTATTCAATTAGGCGAAGGCTTGGCGCTGGTGCATACCCCCGGACATACCGAGGGCAATCACTCTCTAGTCGCACGCGTGCCAGATGGCATCCGTGTCACTTCAGAAAATGGTGTCGGCGCTGATGCTTATGCGCCAATGAACTCAAACGTTAATGCCATTCGACGCTACGCCAAAAACACAGGGATGGAGGTCATCCTAAACGGTAACACCCTAGAAGGCAGTAACGACCAATATATCTCGATGGTCGTCGAAAAGACCATTGCTGGACCCTCTAGCAATCAAGACTTTCCCAACTGCGCACCAAGTAGTGAAGCCACGCCCTACTGGCTTATTCCTGGTCATAAAGTCAGTCATTTAATGGGCGAGACAACCTTTGGAACGTTACAAAGGCGCTCCTTACCGACCGACCGAATGCAGAAGGACGGTGTCTGATGGGATATTTTACGGATAAAAATATTTATATCACTGGCGCGGCTTCCGGCATCGGCTTCGAAACGGCCAAACAGCTGATCCATCAAGGCGCAAACTTGGTGTTGTTTGATGTGCAACCGCTTGATGCAGCTTTAGCCATACTCAAGGGATTGAATAAATATAACACCTCGATTGCCACTTATGCGTTGGACGTGACCGATGCCGATACGACAGCCAAGCAAATCGCAGCGGCGGCTGAGCGACTGTCACCAGATATTTTAATGCACTTTGTTGGTGTGACAGGGCCTTGGGCCTTTGATGAGATGACTCAAGCGCAGTTTGAGCGTGTGATGAATATCAATGTGTTTGGTACGCGCAACGTACTGGCTGCCGTACGTCCGTTTTTATCACGGGGTGATCAAGTCATGGTCACCGCTTCCATGTCATCCTTCACTGGCAGCTACGGTTATAGCTCGTACAGTGCATCGAAATTTGCTGTTTGGGGCATGATGCAGTCAATAAGCTTTGAATGGAAGCCACTCGGTATCGACATCACCGTCTTCGCGCCACCGCCGATAGATACCCCGCTTACCCAATCTGAAGTTGGCGTGATGGCGCAAGCTGGTATCGGTATGAAAAAACTCGCCGGTGAACTAAAGATTGAAGCGGCGGTCAGATCTATGTTGAAAGGCGTAGAGAACCGAGAGTTTTTAGTGGTGCCAGGGGTCATGGCCAATTTGATTAGACTACAGTTGCGCTTTTTTCCCGTTAGCTGGGTCAACTGGATAGGCAACAAAACTGTGGCATGGTCGATGAGAAGTTAATTATATTATCCTTAATCATCAGCCTAGCTCAAATTTTACCCATAAAAAAAGCCTTACTATAAAGTGAGGCTTTTGCGCTTTTTCAAGCCATATTTGGAGCGGGAAAAGAGATTCGAACTCTCGACCCCAACCTTGGCAAGGTTATGCTCTACCACTGAGCTATTCCCGCTTAATATCAATGCGTAGCGTTGTTAACAACTGCTCCGTCTCGATAGGCTGGCTATTTTAGCAAATATTTTGAGGGTGTCAACACTTTTTTTAAAATTAATTCGGAGTAATGTGATTTTAATTGCCATTTTATACGAGTATCTAGCATAAGCTATTGATTTAATAGCATCTATTACCGCCCAAATAATTTCACTATTATTTCACTTCTCATCTGTGACTTACAATCCTATGCTGCGTTGTTACTATTCCTGCATTGGTTTTGACCTGTTAACATTATTATACTTATGGCTAATGGCTGTTGAGGTAAAATTTTATTGTTTCAGTAGATTGGTAAAAGCAGGTAGAACATCAATAAAAGGCTGCCTTTTCGTCTACTGCTCATCTCACCTTTTTGTCTCACTTATTTTAATATTTATAGCGAGGATGTTTAGCATGAAAAAATTACTGACCACCACTGTGATGGCCGCCTCATTGTCGGCACTGACTTTGACGGGTTGTTCGAGCACAACTAGTACTGGCGCCGTTGGCGTTGATCGCCAGCAGCTCCTTTTGGTCTCAAGCGAGCAAGTGTTGCAGTTATCAGCGCAAAGCTATGCTAAAACCATGCAAGAAGCAAAAGCACGCGGCGTGCTGGACACCAACCAAGCGCAGCTTAATCGCTTAAAAAACATCGCTAATCGCTTAGTGGGTCAAGTTGGCGTCTATCGCCCAGATGCCGCAAAATGGCCATGGGAAGTGCATACGATTAAATCTAATGAGTTGAATGCTTTTGTTATGCCAGGTGGTAAGATCATGTTTTACTCAGGTATCATTGACCGCCTAAATCTCACGGATGATGAGATTGCAGCGATTATGGGTCATGAAATGTCGCACGCCCTCCGTGAGCACTCACGTGAGCGCCTATCACGACAGTACGCCACACAGACCGGCATCGGTGTTGCTGCCAGCATCTTTGGCCTATCACAAGGACAGGCTGAGCTAGCGAACGTCGCAGGTGACTTGGGTTTGAGCCGTCCGCACAGCCGCACACAAGAAGCTGAAGCCGATCAAATTGGTTTGGAGTTAATGGCACGCGCAGGCTACAACCCACAAGCCGCGATTACCTTGTGGCAAAAAATGCAGCGCGCCAGCCAAGGCGAGCCGCCACAATTCCTAAGCACTCACCCAACCAGCAGCAATCGTATTGCGCAGCTACAAGCATTGATGCCCAAAGTCATGCCACTGTATCAAAAGGCGCGTCGTTAATCAGGATGGTTAGACGTTGTATTTTTAGTCAGCACGCCTAACTTATAAAAGCAGAGTCCACACTATTAAGCTGTACTCTGCTTTTTTACTGTTTAACCACCCGCTTATCTTAGCAACACATCTCGTTTAATAGCATGCCATACCACTCACAGCCTCTGCTATAATAAACAGCATTTGTCATCGCAGATTGCTAAGTATTATTAAGTCACGTACATTCAAGGATTGTTATGAGTAACACACCTACCGCCGATGCGCTTGTCGCTGAGCTACAGGCTTTGCAACCGCAACATCTAGAACTGGTCAATGAGTCAATGAATCATGCTGGCTATTTTGAAGGCAAAGAAAGTCACTTTAAATTGACTATTGTCAGTGACGCCTTTGAAGGCAAAAGATTGGTCGCTCGTCACCAGTTAGTCTATGCACAGGTCAACTCGCTCCTAACTTCCCAAGGTGGGCAAGTACATGCCTTGGCTATCCATGCCTACACCCCAACAGAATGGCAAGGTCAAAGCCCTGATAGCCCGTTATGTGCTGGACAAAACAAAGTTTAGAAGAGTCATTTGTCCCAACCTTTTTTATACAATGATGAGATGCTATAAACACGCTCGAAAACTGCATTTTTAGAGGACGCAATATTTAATGAAACATTTACATATGCTAATGGCGGTACTAATCATTGTGCTGTTTTTGTACCAAAGCTACTTGGTGTTAAGTACAAATAGACAAGCGCCACGTGCGGTCAAAATAGCCACTCACATAATTTATGCGCTAATTATCGTATCAGGGGCCGTCATGCTCATGCAGCTGATGAGCGCAAGCGCCCCTGTACAGTGGGTATTTGCCAAAATCATCTTATTAGTGGCAGCCATTAGTGCGAGTATAAAAGCCTTTAATAATCAGGCGACGCTTGGACAAAGAAAAACAGGTATTCTTATTGCCGCTGTGGCGTATGTTGGTATCGTCATACTCGCGATCACCAAACCTGCAAATTTATTTTGATAAGTATGTCGTATTAGAACGACAAAAATCATCAACGTGTTAGGGTTAAAAATCTTGAATAATCAATATCTTAATCCCGTGATTTTTGCTATCTTAAATACTTACCATACAGTAACTTAGCCTAATGGAGCCACTATGAAAACTCTTACTACAGCGTCACTACTGGTAACAGCGGGCATTTTCGGTCTCTCAGGCTGTGCCTCTACTGGCACTGTCACACCGCAGTATGTGCCGCCCAGTACTTATCAAAACTATGATTGCCAAGCACTCAGCCAAGAGTACGCCCGTGTCAATCGTTATGTGGCAGCGGCGCGCAATGAGCAATCGACCTTATCCGCCTCAGGGGTCGGGGTTGGGGTGTCTGCAGGACGCTGGGGGATCTCACCTAACATCAGTTTTGGTGTGGGTAAGAGCAGCGATACCAAAGCTCGCGATGCAAAATTATCGCGCCTGTATGGCGAGCGTGATGCAATAGTTCAGTCTGCCCGTATTCAGCGCTGTAGCTTTGCAAACGGTGTCAAAATTTATGGCGAGTAGTACTCAATAAGCCATATCGACAGTTTCAAAGTAGTGTTAACGAAAAAAAGCCAATATGCGCTAAGCATGTTGGCTTTTTTTATTCATGATTACAGTCTAACGGTTATGATTGCAGGCTTTGTACCCACTGAACAATTTGGTCACTAGGTAGGGCGCCTGACTGCCGGGCGATTTCTTTACCGTTTCTAAACGCCACCATGGTGGGTAAGCTGCGAATATTATAAGGGGCTGCCGCTTGCTCATACTTATCTGTTTGTATCTTCGCAAAAACCACTTGCGGTAACTGACTGGCAGCCGCTTTGAACTGCGGTGCCATCATAAGACACGGTTGACACCAACTCGCCCAAAAATCAACGACGGTCAGCACGTCATTTTTTTGAATGACTTTATTGAGCGTTTGTGCGTTCAACTCGTGAGGGCTGCCAGTTAATAACGGCTGGCTACATTTACCACAATTTGGTGCCGCATTTATTTTTGCGGCGGGAACGCGGTTGGTCGCTTGGCAATGTGGGCATACTAGATGAAAACTTTGCTCGCTCATAATTTGATTCCTATTTTAATTGTTCTAATCGTTTGGCTTTTTTAAAAATTCACTATTGGTATTTGCAAATGAAAGCTGTCTACACAGGTTTGTTGCCCAAGCAATTTTAACATAATTGTTCATACTCATTATCTATGACACTTGGTGTGCCACGCCACTATATACGTAGCTCATCGGTCGTGGACCGGGCAAGTACTCCTCACTCAACTCGTCGATGACAAAACCACCTGCTCTAATTATCGCTGGAATATCACGATCTAGATGACAACCGCCTGCCATCGGTTTCCAAAAAGGTGTTAAACGATACTGCCAGCGCTTAATAGAAAGGTCTGGCGCTAAGCCATGCTCACAAAATAGTAAGCGACCGTCAGGTTTTAGTACGCGTGCCATTTCTCTAATTGCGGCTACTGGATCATCGATACTACATAAGGTGAAGGTCATCACAATAGTATCAAATCGATCGGTATCAGCATGAATGCCTTGGACATCCACCGCTATCACTTCAATTGGAATGTTAATGTCAGCTGTTCGTTTACGTGCCAGCGTCTGCATCTGAGAAGCTGGGTCGATACCGATAATAGAAGTGACTTTTTTGGAATCATAAAATTGCAAATTCAGACCACTGCCAATCCCAACTTCTAATACCTCGCCTAGCGCCTGAGGGACAATTTTAGACCGCGCTTTCGTCACATTGCCCGTACTACAGACGACATCTATCAGCTTTGGCAACACATAACGCTCGTACGGATTCACTGCCTTCCCCCTTTATTGTCACACTTAGCGCTTGCAAGTATTTATCCCAAGCATACTGTACAGCGGACAAAAGCGGAACAGTCCTGTGAGTAAAGGAACTAAGCCAATTACACCCCACCAGCTTTGGAAATACAAACCCAAGCCGATAATGACGACACCAGCAATAATACGTAGTAACCGTTCAGTACTTCCGACATTCATTTTCATGGTTGTGTCCTTTATAGTTCAAGTATTAGGTAACAACTGTCTCTCATTATACTGTCGGGTTTATTCACCGAGCATATTGATCGGTATTTTCAAATATCGAGTACCATTGTCTTCTGGCTTTGGAAAGTGACCGGCATCAATATTAACTTGCACTGCTGGAATGATCAGGCGCGGCATCTCCAAAGTCGCATCGCGGCGCTCGCGCATCTGCACAAACTCAGCTTCATTAATCCCATCTTTAACGTGGATATTACCCAGTTTTTGCGCAGCGACAGTAGTCGTTGGGCAGTGTTTACGGCCCTTACTGGGATAGTCATGACACAGGTACATCACGGTATCTTCTGGGAGTGCCAACAGCTTTTGGATAGACTGGTACAGCGTTTTGGCGTCCCCTCCTGGAAAGTCGCAGCGCGCCGTCCCCACATCAGGAGCAAACAAAGTGTCGCCCACGAACACCACTGTTTTTTCTTCATCAGCAGCCACATAAGCCATATCAGCACGCGTATGACCCGGCACGTACATCGCAGTAATAGTAATACTACCAAGCGCTAATGTCTCACCGTCATCTGTCAAAATATCAAACTGACTGGCATCGGTACGAAAGCTGATATCAAAGTTAAAAATTTGCTTAAATATTTTTTGTACTTCGGTGATATGTTGGCCTATGACTAACTTCCCACCAAGATTTTCTTTTACATGGATCGCAGCTGACAAATGGTCTGCATGCGCGTGAGTCTCGATAATATAGAGCAGCTTCCAACCGTGCTCATTTACAAACTCAATGACTTCATCAACGCTGCTGCTGCCAGTGCTGCCCGATTTGGCATCAAAGTCCAACACTGGATCAATGATGGCACATACTTGCTGCTGAACGTCCGCCAGTACGTGCGTATAGGTTTCTGTGTCGCTATGTAAGAATGAATGAACTTGCATGGCTACCTCGTTGCTTTTATCAGAATGTTTTATTTTTCAACAGATTCTTCAGTATAATATGGGCTCACTTATCATACTTGCCTATACCTGCTTATTATTGATACACATCAATATAGCAACTACTATACATTTTATCAATTTATATAATGTAAATAACTATAACTTGATATCACTGGCGAGATCATTGATAATTAACTGTATTTTTTATAATCTCTACTCTTTTTAATTATGTCTCATATAAGGAGCTCGCTCTGACTACTTCAGCATTGAGCACATCTACGACCAACCCTAATGATACTATGTCGTCACGCGTCGTAGAGGTCACACCCAAAGACTTGGCTGAACAAATGCAACAGGCCTCGATGCAAGCCAGCCAATTATTAAAGTCGCTGTCCCACCCTGATCGCTTATTGCTGTTGTGTCAGCTAACTCAAGGTGAGTACTGCGTCAGCGAGCTTGAAGATCTCGTCGGTGTTGGACAGCCAAGCTTATCGCAGCAGCTGGGTATCCTACGTAAGGATGAGTTGGTCTCAACCCGCCGAGAAGGCAAGCAAATTTACTACAGTATTGCAAGCGACGACGCGTTAGCGGTATTGGAGCTGCTCTATCAACGATTTTGTGCAAAAACCGACCGTTAGCTTACTGGCTTAACTCTGATGTTTAATTAATTTTCTTTATTGTGATGACGTATTGCTATGCTTTCTATCGCCGCGCGACTGTTTCCTACTTGGTTACGTCAGTATCAACTGTCTGCCTTGCCGACTGACGTCATTGCTGGGCTGGTCGTCGGTGTGCTGGTCATTCCACAAAGCTTAGGTTATGCGGTGCTAGCAGGGTTACCACCCGTCTACGGACTGTATGCCGCGATCGTGCCCGTCATGGTTTATGCTTGGATAGGCTCAAGCAATGTCCAAGCGGTGGGGCCTGTTGCTATCACGGCAATTATGACGGCAAGCAGCCTGCACCCTTATGCATCGCAGGGCGCTCAGCAGTACGTATTGATGGCAAGTTTGTTGTCGTTGATGGTCGGCGTCCTACTATGGTTGGCGGGTCGGCTCAAGCTTGGCTGGATTATGCAGTTTATCAGTCGCGGCGTATCGGCGGGCTTTATCAGTGGGGCGGCCGTACTGATCTTTATCAGTCAGCTTAAGTATTTGACGGGTATTCCCATTGCAGGAAACGGTTTGATTGGTTATCTGTCCAGCATGCAAAGGTATGCCCACCAGCTACAGCCGCTGACGCTGCTTATTGGGGTGATAGCCTTTGTCCTGTTGGTTGCCAATCGCTACGGCAGTAAATGGGTATGGCAGTCTTGGTTGTCATCCGCCTATGCCAAATGGGCAGAGCGCTTATTCCCGCTTATTCTACTTGGTATTGCCATCGTCCTGAGTGTCAGTTTGCATTGGACAACGAGTGGCGTGGCTACGATTGGTCGTATTCCGCAAGGGCTACCAACTTTTACTATCCCCTATGTGCCAAACTTTGATGAAGTGCTAGATTTGTTACCTAGCGCTGGGCTAATGGCGCTGATTATTTTTGTCTCCAGTAGCTCAGTTGCGAGCAATTATGCACGCCTGCGCGGGGAATCCTTTGATGCCAACCGTGAGCTGACGGGCTTGGGGCTTGCCAATATGGCAGGTGGTTTTTTTCAAAGCTTTACGGTCGCTGGTGGCTTTTCGCGCACCGCGATCAATGTCGATTCAGGTGCCAAAACGCCGGTCGCTAGTTTGACAACAGTGCTGGTCATGATTGCCGCGTTAATTGCTTTTGGTAACTTACTAGCCCCTCTCCCCTATGCCTTACTAGGCGCAACCATCATGGCGTCTATCATCGGTCTCATTGATATGACGACCTTCAAATCCGCGTGGCAGCGAGACCGCTTAGACGCTGCCAGCTTTATGGCCGCTTTTGTGGGTGTGCTGATATTTGGATTAAATACGGGTTTGGTCATTGGTCTGATGGTGTCGTTTGCTAGCTTGATTTGGCAATCAAGCAAGCCGCACGTTGCTATTGTGGGTCAATTGGCAGGTACGGGGCACTTTCGTAATATCAATCGTCATGACGTGGTGACGTTTCGTAATCTGTTGATGCTGCGTATTGATGAAAGCATATTTTTTGGTAATAGCGAATCCGTCCATCGCCGTGTCGTCCAAGCCACCCAGCAGTATCCAGAAGCTCGTGAGATTATTCTTATTATGTCAGCGGTCAATCACATTGATTTGACGGGACAAGAGATGCTTATTAGCCTCAACCAAGAGCTTTTGGGCCAGCACAAGCACCTAAATTTTAGCTTTATTAAAGGACCTGTGATGGATATCATTGAGCATACGCCGATTATCACCCATCTGTCAGGACACGTTTATCTCAGTACCATGGATGCGGTAAACGCATTAAAAGATGTCTAATAGCACTAGACACCGCACGTTATTGAATCAATAATCGTCATCTCGGCTGTGACAAAATGTAGATATACTAAAAGCTGTGTTATGCTAAATTATTCTGGTCTTTATAGATCATCACTGCCAAACATGGCTCTTAACCCTAATGCGCTAAAATCTACTGCCTTTTAACATATATGGCCGAACTGACTTATGACCGATAATTTAACCATTTATAAGCAAATTTATCCGAGCCAATGCGTAAAAATTGCTGAGCTTGGTTATCGTTCTGTGCTCAATATTCGTCCTGACGCTGAAACAGAGACGCAGCCTAATAGCGTCGATTTTGCCCATGCGACTGCAAAAGCCAACTTGTCCTATCATCATTTACCATTTGACGAGGAGCGGTTGAGCCGAGCGACTGTCGAGCAATTTGCTGACTTTTATCGTGCCATGCCCAAACCCATACTCATGTTTTGCGGGACAGGTGCCCGTGCTAAACTGCTTTACCAAAGTGCATTGATGCAAGGGTTGCTGTAGAGACGGCTATAAAAACGGTCATGACGCTTACACACCTCATCTTTAGAAAACTGCCCATACAGCTTAGGCTTAGATTCTGTACTTTCCACCCAAACTGATCATTTTTTTACATAGACAATAAAAAGGAGCTCTTATGAGCCATCAAGTGAGCTTTACTGGACAAATCACCCCTGACCAAGTACCGATGATTGCCGAAAATGGCTTTAAAACCATCATTAATAACCGTCCAGATGGTGAAGAACCAAATCAACCAACCAGCGCAGAAATTGAAGCCGCTGCTAAAGACGCCGGTCTTGCTTATAAGGAGATATCTTTTGCTGGTAATGAGCTCAATCAAAACCACGTCGAAGCGTTTGCAGATTTCTTTAATCAAGCGGAACAACCCATGTTGATATTTTGCCGTACGGGTAACCGCTCAAACGGTATCTATGAAGCCGCCAAGCAAATGGATTTGTTAGACGATTGATAGTGAGCCACACAAACTTACCACTGCTTAAAAGGACGGGCAGAAGACAGTTTTCTATTCGGTGAGTTCACGGCTGCAGATGTCTTTTTTGCTCCCGTGGTTCTGCGTTTAAACACCTACGCTAGAGCCTCCAACCTTACTCTACAGCCAATCACCAAGCAATACTGCCAAACGCTACTAAACCATCCACATGTACAAGCTTGGCAAAAAGCCGCCCTAGAAGAAACCCGTATTATTAAAGAAGATGAAGCAGGAGACATCCTGTCGGTGGCTGGCATACTAGCTGATTAGTGCTTCATTGTTACTCAATAAACAAAACCCCTGAAGTCTACTATGACTTCAGGGGTTCAAATTTTTAGTAAAGTATCAGTGGAAAACTACTGCATAACCAAGTACTCAAATGCAGACAATGCCGCTTTACTACCCTCGCCCATCGCAATGTTAATCTGTTTAAATGGTACGGTAGTCACATCACCACAAGCAAAGATACCCTTGCGATCTGTATGACAGCGCTCATCAATCTCAATCTCACCAAAGCGGTTTAAATCGACAAACCCTTTAATGAAATCTGTATTAGGCACTAGACCGATCTGTACAAACACCCCTGCCAGATCAAGCTCTTTGGTCTCACTAGTGTTACGGTCTTCATAGACGATTGAGCTGACTTTACCGTCGGCCGCTTTGATTTCTTTAGTAGCGGCACTAACAATAATATCAATATTGGCCTTTTCTTTGGCTTTATTGATCAATACTTGGTCAGCCTTTAGCTCATCGGCAAACTCGAACACGGTGACATGCTTGACGATACCCGCCAGATCTAACGCAGCTTCGATACCCGAATTACCGCCACCAACGACCGCCACTTCTTTACCTTTAAAAAACGGGCCATCACAGTGAGCACAAAACGCCACGCCTTGACCAATGTTTTCTTCTTCGCCTGGTACACCCAGCTTACGCCATTGAGCACCAGTCGCTAGAATAATACTGCGAGTCTTAAATGTCTCACCCGTATTTAGGTGGATACTATAGTTTTCATCTTCGGTCTCATCAATCTCTTTGACCCTAACGTGCTCTTTGAGAGTGATGTTGTACTCTTGCAAATGTTTTTCAAAATTTGCAGATAACTCGCTACCCGTGATCAAAGGGACAGAGATTAGATTCTCAATGTCCTGTGTGTCTTTAACCTGTCCACCGATACGGTCAGCAACCATGGTCACTTTTAAGCCTTTACGCGCCGTATAAATAGCGGCAGCCACCCCTGCAGGACCTGCGCCAATGATAGTCACGTCTTGCTGCTCTAGCTGTTCAGCATCCTCTTCGTTAGCATCAGCTAACAAGTCAGGATATTGCTCTTGTAGCTTTTCAATTAACTTAGCCGTGTCAATTTTGCCATTAGCAAAAGGTTTACCATTTAAAAACACAGCGGGTACGCCTTGGATATTGTTGGCATCAACTTGCTCTTGGAACAACGCGCCATCGATCATCTCGTTACTGATGTCATTATTGAGGAGCGCAAATTGGTTCAGAGCCTGTACCACTTCAGGGCAGCTATGGCAAGACAGTGACACATAAGTCTGGAACTGGAGCGGCTTATTAAAACGCTTGATAAGCTTCTGAATACCTTCATCCAACTTTAAGGTGTGGCCACCCGCTTGCAAAATTGCCAAAATCAATGACGTAAATTCATGCCCACCTGGGATACCACTAAAAACAATACCCGTATCACTCAATGCGCCATCAAGGTGACTGACCACTTTAAAGCTGATCGCACTCGGTAAGCTCTCATCAGTTGCTTCTACGTCAAAATTAATCTTATCAGTAGTGCCTGCAATTTTAGTCAAAAAATCAATCAACTCAGCACGCTTACTATGTTCGCCGCTACCCAATACAAAGGTAATCGGACGGGTCATATTTTCGCTATAGCTTTTGACTGCATCTAATAAGTTTTGATCTATCATGTTTGTTCCTCGTTATTACTGTATATGTAACGGCAACTGCATGTCGCCCGTTCAAATATGAATTCTGTATTACTAATAATTTGTCTAATACTCTATAGGCCTATGCCTTTTGATGTCTCTATTATCATAGGTTCCAAGTGTTTAGACAAGCTGAGAAACTCAAACTTTACGTTTTATAAAACCAATCATTAAACGTTATAAATAATTAAATTTAAAACCATAGGCAGAGTATACCCATAGCAACAAGGTACTTTTTTCGCTACAATCAAAAGAGGTCGATAGGAATTATTCCTATTGAGCTTACGGCAGATCAGCTTTTACGTGTGCTTATTAAAAGCCCTTTCTGCTTGTATTGGCCTTATCGCTGTTAGTTTAAATGCGATAAAGCCCCGTAAGAATCAAGTCTCACAATCATAAAATCTTAACGAAATACGCGTTTGCTTACTGCAATATTGCGTTTTATAACAAGGATGACCCGATGAGAAAGACTGATACTAGGCAAGACAATAGAGAAGTTATTGCTGAACTTAAGCAGAAAGACAGCCACTTTGCGAATATTTTCGATGAGCATACTCAGCTTGATGAGAAAATCAATCAACTTGAAAAAGACGTGGTACAACATGCCAGTCGTGACGAAGAAATAGAGCACATGAAGCGACGAAAGCTATACCTGAAAGATGAAATTTATAAAGCCATTGAAAAAAACAAACTACAATCTTTGAGCTAGCCTGCCTACGCTTTGCAGTCATTGCTTTATGCGAGTAAGTAGCCGCCTATGTGCGTGGTTAAATAATTAACTGACACATAGGCGGCTATTTTATTGATCATTTAGGACGATTTATTGGTGGTTTTCTAACCCTGTCATTAACCAATGCTTACCCACCAATAATCTCACCGCCATTCACATGCATGACTTGTCCAGTAACATAGCTTGCCTCGTCACTTGCTAAATATAAGTAAGCAGGGGCTACTTCATTGGGCTGACCGGCACGTCCCATAGGCGTGGTTTGTCCAAAACTTTCTACTTCTTCAGGACTAAATGACGCTACGATAAGCGGTGTCCAAATAGGCCCTGGCGCCACTCCGTTGACGCGGATGCCTTTTTTCTCACTCATTAAGTTATTGGCCAACGCCCGCGTAAAAGATAAAATCGCGCCCTTGGTGGAAGCATAATCAATTAAACGGTCACTACCACGATAGGCGGTAATGGAGGTGGTATTGATGATGCTACTACCAGCCTTCATGTGTGGCAACGCAAATTTACTCAACCAAAAATGCGGATAAAAATTGGTGTGAATGGTTTTATCAAACTGCTCGCTACTGATGTCAGTGAGCGACTCTTGCTCAACCTGCATACCTGCATTGTTGACTAAAATATCAATTTGGCCAAATTCAGAAATAGCGGCATCGATGAGCGCCTGACAGTTAGATTCTTGCGATAAATCAGAGGCGACCAAAAGGCAGCGCTGGTCGTAGGACTCGATATGCTGCTTGGTAATATTGGCATCGTCGTCTTCGCATAGATAGCTGACCACCACATTTGCGCCTTCTTTGGCGAACAGTATCGCGACTGCTTGGCCGATCCCACTATCCGCGCCCGTGACCACCGCCACCTTTCCAGCAAGTTTACCGTTTGGATAGTCGCGCGGTAAGACTTCAGGGGTTGGCGTTTGCTCCTGCTGTGAACCAGGTAATGACTGCTGCTGTTTAGGGAACTCTTTATCAGATGTTTGATTGGTACTCATAACCACTCCTTTTTTTAATGTTTTTTTACTATTCATTAACCTAGAAAGTCTTAAGGCGCAAATTTTTGTCTTACTTTGCTTTGTTTATATTTGCGCTTATGCGGCTCTTTTTCCGCCCGATTTATATGCACTGTTTTTGCACATTAGGTTTCGAGCCGTTATTAGACTTATGCTCAAGGCTACTTCTTACTCATTTATTTATGACTAGCATAACGACTCAGACGTACAAGACAAACAGCCTTACGTGACAGTATGTGATGGTGATGTAAGCAACCTATCCCAACTTAACGCACAGTAAATTGTGTTAAAAATAAAAGGAGTTTTATAAAGCACTAGCTTACTGAGGCAAGCCCGTTTTTGGCAGTGCTAAAAAAGGCTCTATCGACCATTGCCGATAGAGCCTTTGTCATATTTTAATAGTTATCTTTATGGGATAAATACTAAGATACTTTTAATTTTAGACTAACTAATTTTAGACTAACCTTGTTCTTAGATTTTACCAACAAGATCAAGACTTGGTTTTAGCGTATCGCCGCCTTGTTCCCAAGCTGCTGGACATACTTCGCCATCATTTTCACGAACATATTGTGCCGCTTTAACTTTACGTAGCATATCTTTTGCACTACGGCCGATACCACCAGCATGGATTTCAGCGACTTGAATTAAGCCATCAGGATCCACTAAGAATGTACCGCGCTCAGCCAAACCAGCTTCTTCAATCATGACGTTGAAGCCACGAGTGATTTTACCAGTAGGATCGCCGATCATTGGGTAGTTTACTTTACCGATTGCGTCTGAAGAGTCATGCCATGCTTTATGCGTGAAGTGGGTATCCGTTGATACTGAGTAAACTTCTACGCCTAAGTCTTTTAGCTCTTCATAGTGGCTTGCCATGTCTTCAAGCTCAGTTGGGCAAACAAAGGTAAAGTCAGCTGGGTAGAATAGGAAAATAGCCCAACCGCCTTTAACGTCTTCTGAGGTGATGGTTTTAAACTCACCGTTTACATATGCTTCTGCTGAAAATTCTGGGATTTCTTGATTGATAATAGACGCCATGATTGGCTCCTTTATAGTTAAGTTAAACGAAATTTATTTATAAGTTTGTTTCAATTAAGCCTTTAATACTCTGGGCTACCTGACAAACTATACGCGAATTCTATCGTTAATCCAGTTAAAAGTTTTTAATGTGATGTTTTGTTTTATTAAACTTGTTAAACTATTATCTCCGCTTTTCATCATCAGTGTACTATACGTAAGTACCTATTTATTAGAATTATTAGAAATTTTCAAAACAAATGATAGGGTACTCATCTATCGGATGACACAACGGAACCAATTGCGATAAAAGCCCATTAACAGAGAGGTTTTATGATTACTTTACGTCAACTTGAATTTGCCTTAGCAGTCGCTAAGCACCGTCATTTTAAACGGGCGGCAGAAGACTGTAATATTTCACAATCTGCGCTGAGCTTGGGAATCGCAGAGTTAGAAAAACAGCTGGACACTCAAATTTTTGAACGCAATAACAAACAGGTCTTAATCACCCCTATCGGTGAAGATATTCTGACCCGGGCGCAGCGGGTTTTTTCTGAGGTACATGATTTAACCACACGAGCGCACAGCCATCAATCGCCGCTCGCGTACCCGATGACGGTTGGCATTATTCCCACCATCGCCCCGTACTTGCTCCCAAAAGTGTTGCCTGCGCTACGAAAAAACTATCCAGAATTTCGTATGACCATCGTTGAACAACAAACAGAGCGCCTGCTCGAGCAAGTACGTTATGGACATATTGATACCGCGATCATTGCGTTCCCTTATGCCGTAGATGGGCTGCACAGCTTTGAGTTTTGGAGTGAAGACTTTTTTGCGGTGTTTCCAAAAAATGATGCGCACGCCAAGCTGGATACTATTGATGCTGATGAGCTGGCCACTGCCAATCTTATGCTATTGGGTGAAGGTCATTGCTTGACTGACCAAACGCTCTCTGTCTGTCACTTTGACCGCGCGCAGATGAAATCCAGTTTTTCTGATGCCAGTCTTAATACCTTAATTCAGATGGCACTCGCCAATATGGGTACGACGTTGGTACCTGAGATGGCGCTGGATCAGTTGCATCTGCAAAACCGCAACGCAGTTGCAGTGCCACTAGCAGAGGAAGGACCACATCGTCATATCGCTTTTGTCACCCGTCTAAATTATGCCCGTGTCGATGATGTCAATTTGCTTGGTAAAGTGTTTAAACAAGCTTTTGAAGAGGATGCCAATAAAAGTTAACCATCATAATGAGTCGTCGTCACTATAAAAAGCAGGGTAAATATGCACGAATTTTCGCAAATAAGTACTGAACTGGGCAATCGTTTTGCTCAGCATTTATCTGCGATCAACCGTGATGTCCTACCGACCGAGACAAAAACACTGTGGCGAGATATCGCTATTCGTTACAACGAAACCCAGCGCGCTTATCACACTTTACGTCACGTGCGGCAGCTGTTTGAACAGTTCGAACAGATTGTCTCGCATCTCCACAAGCCACATCTCATCGCTTTGGCGCTGTATTACCACGATGTAATATACCATCCGATACGCTCAGACAACGAGCTCAAAAGCGCTGAACACGCAGTAGATAAGTTAAAGGGATATCTGAATGATGAGCAATGTCGATATATCTATGCGCTTATTCTAATGACTGCCACTCATCAACTTAACGAATTGACAGACGATGATAAACGCAGTGATGCGGCCTACTTGTTAGATATGGACTTAAGTATTTTAGGGACGCCTTGGCCTGAGTATGAACGTTATGCGCGAGCGGTACGCCAAGAGTACGCGCATATTTCCGTCAACGATTACCGAATCGGTCGAGTGACGGTGTTACAGAAACTATTAGCGCATCCCAAACTCTATCTCACCTCATATTACTATGAGCGATTAGAGCAACAAGCTCGAGAAAATATGGAGCGTGAGATCAGTCTTTTATGCGCATCTTAATAAACAGCTCACTGCCCTGCCGTGCTGGATGCGAGTTATCGCTCGGCTCCATAATCTCAATATCAAAATAGGGGGCAAAACGCTGCTGATACTCCGCTTGCGTGCCACCGAATGGCGGCTCTGCTTGTCCAAAATCTTTGTTGAATAGTAATCCCACCAGTTTACCGTTAGGCTTAAGCAGCGCCGCCATCTGCTGCACATACTCATCACGTCTTGCTGGATTGATCGCACAAAAAAACGTCTGCTCAAGTATCCAGTCAAATTGATATTGCTCATCTGACAAACTAAAAAAGTCCGCGCAGATTAAATGCTTAGAGGGAAAATGCGGATAACGCTCAGCAAACGCCTCAATTGGGACAGACGCGAAATCAACCAATGTCACATTGGTAAAACCTTGCTCGTGTAAGTAGCCCACTTCGTAAGCATTGCCTGCACCCGGTACTAAAATGGCTTGATTTTTGGCACTCTCAGGTAGCTGATCAATATAGGCTTTGAGTGGCGGTGATATTTTACCCATATCCCAACCAGTGCTGTCTTGCTCATAACGCTGCTGCCAAAACTCGGCTTGACTGACCTGTTCCATATGACATCCTTGTATGCCTAACTGCATTATTTAAATGAAACTACCACTACCGCTATGTCTTATCATAACAGGCTTACTCAAACATTCTACATGGTTTACGTGAGGTGCCTAGTCTAACTGGCCCGTTTTACCGGCCAATAGGTTATGCCAGCGCTGATAGTCAGGCATCGCTGTCGCCACCGTTTGCCAAAATGCAGGACTGTGATTGGCATGATGCAAGTGGCATAGCTCATGGACGATCACATATTCGGTGCACTCAATGGGATAAGCAGGGAGATAAACCGAGAGCCAGATTCGGCGCGCACGCGTGTTGCAACTGCCCCAACGTATATGCATTTTTTTTAACCGTATCTCATTGGCTTGAGCGCCAACGATTGGCTGCCACTTTTCAAATAACGTAGGCATTACTGTGGAAAGTTGCCGCCGATAATACGCCAATTTTTCATCGTGGTTTAAAGTAAACGATTGCGCCATACCCCACAACAGAAGCGGACTCTCAGCAGTTGACAATTCGGGTGCGGTGCTTTGTTTGCGCTGATGTTGTTCCAACACTTGCGCGTGGTTAGCAATGGCCCACGGCACCCGCTTAGCAATAGCCTGCCCCATCTGTACCGTACTAATAAATTTTGGTACAGATACCATCAATAAATGTGGCTTTAGTCGAAAATTGATGTTTTTAACGCGCTTTTTGGTCACGCATAGCTCAATCCCTGCCCTTGCCAAATACTGAATAGCTTTCTCTAATAAAGGGGTACTCTGTTCTGGCAGTAAACTCATTCTCAAAGCGCCTGCAAATGGTTGTCAAAAGACATCCTCTGGAGTTGGCTATCTGTCAGCACACGCTCAATATTGTCACTAGTCTCTAATGCGGTCGTTGATAAATGAGTCACGCATAACGTGGTTAATTGACCTTGCCCATCACTCACGATAAATCCTAATTTTTCCCGATTACTGCCTGTCTTGCCAGCTATTATTGCTGCCCCAGCGCAGTCTGGCAAACTGACAACATCAATCAAAGTACGCGTCGTTAAATCAAAGATTGCCGCACAGCCACCAATCGGTGTGGTCACACACAAATGATTACGCTCACTATCCACCGCCACACTGGCGATATATTGATGAAAGCGCTGCCATTGATTGTTCGGCATGACTAAGGGACTAAAATTAGGATCTCCGCGTTTGTGCGTCAGGACAAGTGGCACATTAATGTGCCTTTCTCCCTGAAACTGAATACCAATCATCACAGTGCCATTATCATGCATGGCGAGATGACGCACGCTCATCTGATTGTGCTCAGGTGTGATTTGTTCAAGCAAGGTACCGTTATGACGGTTTAAATAAACCAGCGAAGGGCGCATGGTGTCTAAATTGAGTTCTTCGCGAGAAGCCTGTTCGGTTTTAATACCTCCATTGGCGATCACTAAAGTGTCACCATCAGGATGCATTATCAGCTCATGTGGGCCGATGCCGTGCGAGTCGAATTCAGCTATTTTTTTGTAATCATGATAAGCATCATAGACACCAATTTTTCCGTCCAAGTGGACCGTGTCATTCTCAGTCACATAGAGCCATTTGCTATCTAAGCTATAGCACGCATGACCATAAAAATGGCGATTGGTCGCAGCTTTGATGGCAGTCTTTACCTGCCCTGTTTGCGTATCGAGTACCCAGAATTTTTCACTGGGACGGCGACCCATCACCACCACATCACGGCTTTGAGGCTTATGGTCAAACTCACTTTGTGCATGAAAATCTGGCTGAACGACGATATCATGGACACGTTCAGGCATGGTGGTTTGCCAGACAATTTGCCTGTCTGCATCGATACCGACTACCCCAAAATCATGCGCATCGGTGGTGGCATTTTTGTCTTTTATCGATGCGATATTTTTTGGCATAGACGCCACACCGCTCACCCAACAAACGGGACGCGCTAGCATGGTGGTGATATGTACAGCGCTAAAGTTGGTCGAGCTATTGCCGTTACCTTTATCCGCTAACGAGGTAGCATTATAAGCGCATTGCCACGCTATCGTTGCCTGCTGGCAAGCATAGCGCAAGCGCGTTAACTGCGGCTTCAAGGCGGATGGTAGTAAGGGTAACTGCGAACGAAAGCCAGTCACATAATCTTGTAAACTTGCGTCAGGATGACGTTGTTTGCGCGAGCGATGATGTATACCGACCAGCCCTGCTGTGCCAATTATTGTCAACACTGACGTCGCCAGCAGTTCATGAGCAAACTTTTTATCTGTTGGTCTGTTTTCTAACTCATCAGATTTATAGAAATGCTTAGTCATTGTTACGGCGGGCTTGGCTCTGATAGTCTGCATTGTTTAATCGCCATCGGTACTATTGAAACCCACACGAATCCCAAGTGTCGGAATCAATTGACGCTTTATGAGGCGCGTAATCGTAGTCAGATGATCCAGCAACTTTTGCTGCGCGGCTTTATCAGCGGTGGTTAAGTCTTCTGGCATCTGTGCCAATAATGTCGTGGTATCAGCAAGCGCTGTCGATAAACGGTCAGCCACGTTGTTTTCGTTGTTACTGGCCAAAATAGCGGTTAAGACGGGGTCGGTCAGCGCTGTGTTTAAAGTGGCCAATTTAGCATTGATAATAGCACGGCTTTGTCCGGCAGTAGCAGCTGGCACATGGCCTTTGGCTTTTCCTGTTAAGCCCAGTGGCTGCTCAATGGCATTAGATTTCATGGTCTCAACTAAGGATAGCAAAGAGTTAAACCATTGATTTAGCCCTTGGTCACTTTCAGCCGTCTTATCAATCGCCAGTAATTCGGTAGAATTCTGCTGCCAGTTTTTCTCAATGTCTTTTAAACGTGTGCTCAAGGCACTGCTTGCGCTTATCACATAAGCACACTGACTCGCATCTAAACTGTCATTGGCATATAACGCTTCCTCTAAACCTGGCACCCCTTGGACGATAGCACTCTCATTAGCGAGCTGTTCAGGGCTGAGCGTTGGGTTGGACGCAATCAGCTCTGCCACACCGCTATGCACCAGTCCGCGCTCGTCCGGATAATAGTTGATGTACAGATTGCTCATACTGGCGGTCGCTGGACCAAAATTAATCATCTCCGCACTTGCCCATGCTTGTGCCAACACCAGCCATTGATCGCGTAGCGCTTGTAGCTCTTCACCGCTGATAGGGGCCTTCTGACAGTGCTTTTTGGCCAAATCATGCAGTGCATCACTTTGCCTAGCCACGTCCGCATATGCTGGGATGACAATATCATTTGCCACGTGGGTCAGGTAGGTTTGTTCAGTATCAGCGCTAATGTCTACTGCCATTATTTGAGCAATAGTATCGCCCGCACCTTCTGTTGCACTGGCAGAGGTAGCGCTATCTTGTGCCACCTTTTGGCTATCCACGTCTGGCGCTTTACTCTCATCAGCCGGTTTTACACAGCTGATCAGCAATCCAGCACTCAAGGCAGACAACGCCATTGCTAAAGCATGGTTTATTTTCATAAGTTTCTCGGTAATTTTATAGGTAGTTATTTACATGGTTTTTATAATGATTTTAAAAACGCATTCAGTTCAGCCCGTCCTTGTTTGTCAAGGTTAAGTACTTTTTTCTGTTGTTCTTGTGCTTCTCCGCCATGCCATAACACCGCTTCCATGAGGGTGCGAGCGCGGCCATCATGCAAAAACGTCGCTTGTGGATCAACGGTTTGGGCAAGACCAATGCCCCATAAAGCGGGCGTACGCCATTCGTATGAGTTGGCTAAAAACTCAACTTGGGCATCTTTAGGTGGCAGTTTGCCAGCAATCGTACGATCAGCAAGATCATCCCCCATGTCATGAAGTAGTAAGTCCGTATAAGGATAAATCACTTGTCCATGCTGCTCAAGATGGTCATCATCGGTTTTTGGCAGTTGATACCTTGGCGTGTGACAACTCTGACAGCCCATATCATAAAAGCGTTTTTTGCCAGCCAGCACCAGCTTGTCATCAGCATTGCGGCGATGCGGTACGGCTAAATTGCGTGTATAGAATTCGACAAATTTTGCCACTTCATCATTGACTTCAACAGGCGGCCTACCATCCCCTTGCTCATCCGCGCCAGTCGTCGCCTTCACACAAGCGGTTTGTGTCGGCATACATGACTCGTGCGGGCGGATATTTGACGTCAGACCCATATCTTCATTAAAGGCGCTTTGGTTTTGGGTAAGCAATTTGGTTTGCCCAGCTTTCCAGCCAAAGCGTCCTAGCGCATGCTTGCCAGTTTGCGGATCCATCACCCAGTTAAATTTTCCACTGATATCGCTATTATTATTTTTATCGGTGGCTTGTTTTTTAATGTCTTCGTCAGGTATTTGTTCGAGCAGCCCAAGTCCAATCATTGGTAAGGCAACACGCGGTGATACCATCAATTCATCATCGAATGGGCCATAACCTGGCTTGGTCAAGTTAAAAGTAGGGGCGCGTAACGTTTCGACATGACCGTCGGTAAAAGTAACCGTTTTATCTGTCCACTGTACCGCAATTCTCGCTTCGACAGGTACGCCTTGAATACCACGATCTTGTAGCTGTCCACCATACATAGGATGAGCGACTTTTTCGATCAGTGAGTTCTGCAATTGCTGGCGCTGCTCATCCGTGGTCGCTGGCATCGCCAGACGAATAAGTAAACTGTCAGCATCGTCATCAATATTCATAGGTGCATGTCCCCGGCCGTCTTTGACATGACAAGACTGGCAAGCAGCGACATTAAATAAAGCCCCCAAACCATCTCGGCTATCCGTGCTAGCAGGGGCGATCACCCATGGTTGCCGAAAGAAGGCATTCCCAATAAAAAAAGACCCTTTACGCGAAGCCGTCAAATTTGATGAAGGTTTAGAGTAACTCTCGGCACTACTGATACTGATACCTGTATCGCCGCCTTGCTTAATCTCTTGCGGATCAAAGCTGACCAACTGCTGTAGTGGTACGCCAGCCAGCGCCTCTATGGTGTGGCGTCGTTCAGGCGCTAAAGCTTGGTGATCGACTGCCCCCTCTGTATTAACAGCAGCGCCGTCAGACACTCCGTCAGTCGGCTGACAGGCACTGAGAAACAAAGTGAAAATCACCCCAAGTGTCAGCTTTGATGGCGCGCTTTTGTTGATAAAAGAAGAGTAGAACAAGGCAGGTTGTTTGACTTTTAAGACATCTTTGGTGTTCATAGAGAGTACCTTAGTTCTAGTATAGAACCATTAAAATCGCGTGCTATAAAGTGCCGAACGTCTAGTCGACAGGGCACAGCTGCGCACTGACCTATCAGGCTATTTTAATACGGTATAAAAAACACGTTGCCAACAGCGGTCGACAACGTGTGTATTATACCTAAATTATTTTTTTAGCCAAATCATCCTCACTGACTTATAACGACTGCTTAGGCATCATAAGTAGATTCAGTTGGCTGTTTTAAGCACATACCTCTTAACTTAAAATTGCGACCCTGCGTCAGCATCTAGGTTGTCAATACCCACCGCTTTTGCCGCATTTTCGATACCAGCAGTCAGCTCTTGTAAGCTGGTAATGCTATTTTCAATCCAACTGCGGCGGACATTTTGTTCTTCAGCTGAAATCCCTTGGTCGCTAACTTGACCTGCGGTAGCAATCATTTGATCAACTTTGATGCCTTCTTTTTCCGCTTTTTCAACAAGCACGTTAAAGGCAGCTTCTACGTTAGCGAAATCAGTAGCCAACTTATCAGCGGCTTCTTGGTTACCCGTGTCTATAAGGTAGTCTTTCACGCCATAACCCCCGACTGTTTTACCAGCGACTGTCTTATAGCTACCGTTAAAGACATTTTGAATCCCGCGAGCATTGTTAGCATAGCTAAGATGCGTCAAGTCACTAAAACACTCGTGCTCATCTTCAGTAGAGCCTGTAACAAATGCGACCTGCATACGCTCAGACGCAAGCTCACCAAGTGCTAAGCTGCCCATCTGGTACATAATCTGACGCAAACCATTGTCATATTTACGTGCCATAAGGTCGCTGCGTAAGGTGTTTTCACTTTCAGGCTGCCACTCAGCTTCCATCGCTGTTAAGTCATCCCCCAGTAACTGAGCGGCGGCTTTTAAGAACTCACCACGGCGCTCACATATGCTCGCATCTTCATTGACTGTATCACCACTGGTACATTCACCAGCTTTAGTTACATAGTCGCTTACCGGACGATTGCCTGCGCCTTCGCCGACCCCATTCGTGTCTTGACCCCATAGCATGAACTCAATGGCGTGATAGCCAGTAGTCACGTTGGCTTCACTACCACCAATCTCATTCATTTCTGCTAACAGCTCAGGGGTAATGGTGCTGGTATCTTGCTTGACGCTCCCAACCGTAATGCTATCACTGTTGATGATATTGTCTTGACTGCTGTACTCGCCTTCATAGCTGTCACTGACATAATCAATCAGAGCCTCATCAAGTGGCCAAGCATTTACCTGCCCTTCCCAGCTATCGATGCTGCCAATTTCACGTTTGTCATTGGCTGTGACAAAACCTTCATCAAAACGGAAAATCTCAGTTTGTGAATAAGGCTGACGTGCCGCTTTATAAGCAGCTTTTGCCGCATCAAGATTTGCTTGAGTAGGCGTTGCTACGTATGTTTCTACCGCCGTTTGCAGCGCTTTGGCAGTATCTAACGAGTCTTTATAAGCGGCATGCGCCATGTTGGCATAGCTTATCATCAGTCTATCAGTGTGAGCCTTATCGGCAGCTGACAGCTGGGTATCATCAGACGCTTCTGTACTTTGCACTTCTGTTTGCGTATCAGCGCTCGTGTCAGCGTCTTCGGCAGTTTGCTTGGTGCAACCCGATACCATTAACAGCCCTGCAAGTGCAGCAGCTAAAGTAGTTGGTAAAATCTTACGGCTCGTTACTGTGGTAGTCGTCATACACATCCTCAAAAAATATAGCAAAAGAAAATTGGTTTTGATTAAAGAGCATCCATTATATTAATCATTTAGATCCTATTACCGCAAGAGATCTTAACTACCCACACTGACTATTTATCATGCAGAGTAAGTTATCGGGTCTAGTAAGACGTTTCATACTACAGCAATAAGAAAACTTTACAAATTATAGTGTTATTGATAATCATTATCAATATTTAATTTTAGGTTCCTTCTTGATTTTATTAAATTAACCTTTAAGCAGGAATAAAAAATGGTTCAATCAAACATAAAAAAAGACCAGCAATAAGCTGGTCTTTTTACGTGTTAAGTAAGATCACTTTTATCTAAGATAAATAACCACTATAGGGATAGCTGTTAAATCTCTAACAATCTATTGATTAGTTAACACTCTGTGGAGAGTTAATGGTTAGCTCAACACGGCGGTTTTGCTGGCGACCATAATCAGTGCTGTTATCAGCTACTGGACGCGATTCCCCATAAGCCACTACATTGATACGATTAGAAGCGACACCGCGAGCCGTCAGATAGTTAGCCACTGAGTAAGCACGATCACGTGATAGACCCATGTTGTACGACGCTGAACCTCGGCTATCTGTGTGACCAGCAATGTTCACAGTGGTCTTATTGTACTGGTTCATGGTAGAGGCCAGCTTATCAAGTGTTGGCTTGAAAGATGAGCTTAGGGTCGCATCGTCAAAGGCAAAGGTGATGTTACCTGGCATAACCAAATCGATGTTACCGGTGCTAGGGTTTTGCTCAACCGTGACGCCTGTACCAGCCATTTGTTGCTCAAGCTGCTTAGCTTGACGCTCCATATAATAACCAACACCTGCACCTAAAGCGGCACCAATCGCAGCATCGCGACCTGTTTTGTCGCCACCAGTTGCTTTTGAGATAGTAGCACCACCAGCTGCGCCAACTAACGTACCAAGTGCGGTCTTGTTTAGACGTTGTTGTCCTGTGTTTGGATCAGTAGTACAACCACTAAGCGCTAGACCTGATGCAACTGCTGCAATCATTAATTTATTACGCATAATATTTCCTCTTAAGTTTAAAAAGTTATAGATAAGGTGTGCTTTTTATAAATATTTTCCATTAATTTTTTCTAGGTGTATATATACACTCGTTGTCATTATGGCAACTCCCATCTAACCATGTGTAATATTTTGTCATACCTGTGTATGAGAAGTGCAGAATGCGTTACTAGATTGCTATACGGGCACATTTCGGACCCTCAAATTTTTGATTTTTAGTACTGGTATCACAAGTCACGTTTACACGCGTACACTAGGCAGCCTTTCTGCTAAAATTAAGCAATAGCAAGGGCTAAGTAACACTCGGGTATAGATGGCTGTCTTTAGAAGCGATGCTTAGCGTTTTCTCATGATGACTCATGACTAAAACGTCTTGAGTTGATCATAGATTTATTTACAGACAAAAATTTATAATGTTACTTTTTTGACCCCATAAAAATATACATGTCTTTGAGCCTAGTCAAACAAGCAGCTCCAGCAATGGATGCCTTACATACTCATAAGATCGACCGAAAAGGATTTAGCATGCGACTAACATCTGCGATTCAAAAAATACACAAACGCACCCCAAAGTTAGGCAAAGCCGTTTCCCTTGCGACAGCCACTGGCGTCATCGCAGCCAACAGCTTCAGTTGTAGCATTCCTTTATGGCTAATGGGTGTTGGCAAGATTTTCACTGGCGCGGCTATTGCCGATAAAACAGTCATCAAAATCACCAATCACTGGATCGGTAGTAACAATGCGTTAATCGACAACATACTGCCGCGTAAAGATTGGCGCATCAACTTACCCGATGACGTGCATATGCATGGTAAATACTTGCTTATCAGTAACCATCAGTCTTGGGTCGACACCAGTATCGTGCAGTACATTAGTGAAAAACGCCTGCCGTTAACCCGATTCTTTACCAAGTTTGAACTGATCTACATTCCCATTGTTGGACAAGCTTTTTACTTTTTAGACTTCCCAATGATGCGCCGATATTCCAAAGAGGCCATCGCCAAAAATCCTGCCCTAAAAGGTAAGGACATTGAAGAAGCCAAGCGTGCCTGCGCCCTATTAAAAGACAAGCCGTTTACGTTGTTAAATTATTTAGAGGGTACGCGCTTTACCAAGGCCAAACATACACAGCAGCAGTCCCCTTATACGCATCTCCTAAAGCCACGTGCAGGCGGTCTATCATTGGCCATTAACGCGTTAGGCGCCGATATCGATGGCATGTTAGATATGACCATTGTCTATCCAGATGGGGTACCGACTTATAGTGACCTTTGGAAAGGAAACATTAAACGCTTGGGTGTGGATGTCAGACATATCAAGATACCTGATGCCCTATTCACTGGCATCCAAAATGGCGGCTATGAAAACGATGCCGCCGTAAAAGCGCAAATGTTTGAGTGGGTTGAGCAAATATGGCGCGAAAAAGACCAGCTGATTACAGATATGCTGGCTGAGTTTGAAGCAAACCCGCAAACTTAAGCCGTTTATGACGGTTAAGAGCGTGAGGGCGTAAAGAGAATCAGTGCATAATTATAATAGAAGATGGGTTGTTTTTTAACCTTATTCATTGATAATGTGAATGGTTATAAGCTTATGGCTTTTTTCCCATGACTGACTTGGTGGCCATGTGCTATTTGAGTCGCTTATTTTTTTATGCTATTGATTACTTATAAGGTTTGACTGTGTCCGCCTCTCCTATTACTAGTCCACCGCTAGACTCAGCGCCCGTGCCAAATCAGTCGCCTCGTTTATCAGATGATAAGCTGCCCCGACCCAATCGCCCAAAGCCAAATCGCTTAAAACTTACTTATGATATCGTGATGATCATTGCGATCAGTATTGATCTGCTACTGATTAGTGTGGATGCGATCTTGATGAGTAACTTTAGTCACAATGTCGCAGGGTGGCTGAGCATTAGCGAGGCGCTCAACTGGTATCAAAACACCCTGCATGACCCTTTGCGTACTGTTGGTGGTTTTTTTACCGTCTTTTTAATTCTTGAGCTGTTGTTGCGTTGGGCGATTGCAGTGAAACAACAAGTTTATTATCGCTGGTTCTTTTTTCCTTTTGTCCATTGGTACGAAGTACTGGGGTGTTTTCCGCAGCTACGAGCCTTACGTTTGTTTCGAGCAGTGGTCATCGGCAGGCGCTTGTATCAGCTTGGCTACCAAGTGCTGCCGCAGCCCTGGATCAATCGCATTACATTCTATATCGACTTACTATTAGAAGAGCTGTCTGATCGCGTCATACTAACCGCTATCCAAAACTTTCGGCAGCAACTGACCAACCCTGAGACGCACAAATCATTTATTGAATCCACGATTGCGCGAAATCGCACGGAGATTGAAGCCGCATTGTTGTCCGTACTACGGTCAGAACTGGCACCCAAATTACAGGCATTGACGGCATCAACAGGCGGCAGCAATATGTTAGCCAGTGAGATGGGCCATGCTATTGAAGAAGGGTTGGCCAACACCCCTGAGTTACGCCGTTACCTTCGCATGATACCCATCGCTGGTAGCTTAATTGAATCGCAGCTACAACATGTCGGGCATAATATAGGTGAGAACGTCGTTTACGCGCTGAATAAACGCCTGCTTGACACTGAGCGTCTCGACGCATTGATGGTAGCGATTGCGAATGGTATTGCGAATATAGACACTGATAATACCGCACTGGATACCTTGATTTCGAGTATCATTGATGACAGTCTGACTGAGTTTGAAGCTCAAGTAAAAGTACAGCAGTGGAAACATCAAGACATGCTTAATTTGTAACCTGTACTTCTAACAGTGAGTATGGCTCAGTAGTAAATAAACAATATGGTTCGATAATAAAATAGCAGTGTGAGTACAGCGATAGGATTATCTCTTGAGGATTTATATATGACAGTTTTAGATAAAAATAACCAGGCCTCGAGTGCCGCACCAGCGTTGGCCTTTTATGGCAAGATGCTGACCTTTTCACGTTTGCAGTTTAGTACCGATGATCTGGTCGCTATTGAAGCCCAGCTTGCTGAAACGCTGAGCAATAAAACGAGCAATATCCCCATCCTCATCGATAGTGAGGTTGAGCAAGACCTATCAGCATTGGTAGAGCTGTTATGGTCATGGGGTCTACAACCTATTGGCGTAGTGACAGGAAAGCTGGACGAACAAGCACGCGCACAGCGCTTGGCAATCTTCCCCGCCGATGGCAAACGTATCGAGCGTATTTTACCGAGCAAAAAAGCAGCGCCGCAGGTCGCTAAAGTAGCTGAGGATAAAAATGCCGATTTGGCCAGCAATAAAGACACCACTGCAATCAACGACACAGCCACTGAGACAACGATATCTGATGTCACTGCAGAATCCCTAGTGAGCACGGAGCAAATTACCAGTCTCATTTATGACCAAATGCTACGCTCAGGGCAAAGCCTCAATCACGTCGGCGGTGACTTAATCTTGACCAACAGTGTCAATAGCGGTGCTGAAGCGATTACTGATAACAGCTTGCACATCTACGGTCGTGCCCAAGGTCGACTGGTCGCAGGCGCGACTGGTGACAAAGATGCGCGTATTTTTTGTCAGGTTTTCAATCCATCATTGGTTTCGGTGGCTGGCACCTATTGCTTGCGCGACAACTTACCCGAGCATGTGATTGATAAGTCAGTGCAAGTCAGGTTTATAGAAGGTGAAGGTTTGGTGTTTACGGTGATGGATGAAACCTAACACACTCACTGATTTGCACCCATCAGTATTTTAGGCGCTTTTTAGAAGGGTCGGCTGACTAAGCTGATCGATTCTTAACGCCTTATAAGTGGCTTACTTAATATTATAGTAAGTTTATTTAACAAAATTGCTCTATGATGAATCGCTAGCTCTGCCACTATTTACCCTCTTCATAAATGCCTATTTTATTAGATAAAAAAGGCGGTATTAACTGGTAAATTTTAGGTAACGAGGCCGTGTGGTCTATATAGAAACTGTTTTTCTGCTTTAGTCTCGACCTGCTATAAATTTTTGTTTATTTATGCTAGGCTAGGTTCGCAGGTAGTGTATATATCGTATGTGAATAACATGCCGTTGCCCTATTTATATAAAGATAACCCATTGATTCATAGGAGTGTGCCATTGTGGCGAAGATAGTTGTAATCACTTCAGGTAAAGGCGGTGTGGGCAAAACCACGACAAGTGCCTCTTTTGCCGCTGGTTTAGCGTTGCGTGGCTATAAGACAGTCGTTATCGATTTTGATGTGGGTCTACGTAATCTAGACTTGATCATGGGTTGTGAGAACCGAATTGTTTACGATTTTGTCGATGTCATCACCGGTAACGCGCGCTTGTCGCAAGCCCTTGTCAAAGACAAACAGCTCGAAAACTTGTACATCCTTCCCGCCAGTCAAACCCGTGACAAAGACGCATTGACAAATGAAGGTGTGGCGGAGGTTATGGCTGAGCTGTCTAAACAGTTTGACTATATTATCTGTGATTCGCCTGCTGGCATTGAGCGCGGGGCTCAGTTAGCAATGTATCATGCTGATGAAGCGATCATCGTCACCAACCCTGAGATCTCTTCAGTGCGTGACTCAGATCGTATTATTGGTATTTTACAAAGCCAAACGAAAAAGGTCGCAGAGAATCAAGGTACGGTACGTGAGCACTTGATTATCACTCGTTACAATGCCGAACGTGCCGCTGCTAATGAGATGATGGATATCGATACGATCTCGAATGATATCCTAAAAGTGCCGTTACTTGGCGTGGTTCCTGAAAGCCATTCAGTGCTTGAAGCATCTAACCACGGTGAGCCCGTTATTCATTATACCGATTCTGTTGCTGGTCAGTGTTATGATGACATTGTCGCCCGTTTCTTAGGCGAAGAACGTCCACTACGTCATATTGACGTGAAGAAAAAAAGTTTATTACAGCGCTGGTTTGGGGGTTAATGATGACTAAGAAAAAAGGATTTTGGAGTAGCCTGTTTGGTACTGACGACAGTAGTAGCGCAGGCAGCGCTAATTTAGCTACTGAACGTCTCAAGGTTATCGTTGCTAGCGAAAATCGTTTAAATAATCGCTTAACCGTTGATCGTATCGAAAAAATGAAACGTGAAATACTAGAAGTGGTTAATAAGTATGTCAATGGTGTACAGATAGATGATGTTAATATCAATCATCGTTCTGAAGACAGCTTAGATGTACTAGAGATGAATATCAGTTTGCCTGAGCATAAAAAATAACGTCGTCAAACACTCTTTTGTGCCTTGACGCCTTTATGCCGCACCTAAAAAAGCCCTAAGTATTCTCGTACTTAGGGCTTTTTCGTCGATAAAAATTAACCCAAAAACGACTACTTCATGCGCGCTATCAAATTGTCTTTTTTCACAAACTGATGATATAAAGCTGCGCCAATATGGATAAGCGTAAACGCAATAATCGCAGGCCAGATAATATCAGTGTGCAAATCATTATAGGAGCGGGCCAATCCGCGATCTGGGGTGACAAACACTGGAATCTGAAACAAGCCAAAAATATCAACTGGTCGGCCACCATAGACCGTCATTAACAAGCCGGCCATTGGCATGGCGATTAATAATGCATACAAACCGAAATGGGTTAAGTGTGCCAGCAGGGCTTGCCACTTTGGCATTGGGACTGATGGCGGAGCTTTAGTCAATAGACGGTTGATGACCCGCGCTATCATCCAAAACAGCAAGCTGATGCCAAACGATTTATGCAATCCGATATAAAGGTTGCTATCAAGATTGTCGTACAGCAGTATCATTACCCACGTGACTAGCAACAAAATCGCACTAATCCAATGAAAGATACGGCTACTGACGGACCACTTTGATACGTTTGAATTTACATTGCTCATGAGTTGCCCTATTACCCTCGTCATCAATTAGCTGTCATTCATATGATAGACAAAACAGCTATGATTCAGTAGTTAACCATCATCAAGGATGACTGGACGATCGCTTTGATAGCAAAGACCCACTCAAAAACAGATGAAAAGTTAGCTGTCTAAATCAATTAATTGGTGCGCAATTTTATCTAAGTCTGGCACCAAGTAAGTTTTGTCATCAATCATAACGGTTTGAAAAAGGTAGGATAGCACAACGTTTTCATTAAGGGGTAATCCCCTATCATCCGTATCCATATTATTGAGTGGCTCAGAGTTATCGAACTGCTCAGGGACATCAATGTCTTTCACCTCAGAAATACGCACTTGGCGTGGTTGCAACTCGCCTGCCGTTTGCAAAGCCAAGCGGTGATCTGAGGTATTACCCTCTAATACTACGATTGTCTCTGGTGACTGCTCCTGTGGTAACAGATGAAATACCATCAGCGCTTGTTGCTGCCAGTCATAGGTTGACGTACGCTCGGCACAGTTTTCCACACTCAAAATCAGGCTACTTGGAATCAACCAGTCAGGTTGGTTAACAGCTGGAATAACAGTAACATCAAGCATACCGTTGTTTGTGGTCAGCAAGCTTACTGCCTCAAACGAATGTTTCAAAATTTGTTTCATACATCGCTCACCATAAGTTAAGGCGAAGAGCTTGTCACCGCCCTCTCGCCAATATAATCCGTCAGTTTTTTTGCCAAATCCGCTGGACTACCGACAAAACCACAATACCCTGAATCAATAATAGCCTGAGGTTGACTTGAACAAGCGCTCAAACTAGGGTCTTGCGCCCACAATTGACTGTTGTTATTTTGAATGAGATCCAAGTACTGGGATCCATCGTTGCCCATCCCTGAAAATATGATATTGATAAGCTCACTACCATAAACGTCGCTGGTGTTTTTGAGAATCTGACCGATAGCAGGTTTATACTCCCCGCTCCAAGCTTGATCTAACAGTATTACCCGACCTGTTGAATCACAGACAATCTGCTTATCGATAGGTGCTATAAGGCACTGACCGGCTCGTAAGCGCTGTGAAGAAGTGATGACCTGACAACGCCAGTTATTATGACGGTTGAGTATGCGTGGCAAGGTATCAATCATGGTTCTGTTAAAATGATGGGCCAGTAAAATACAAATCGGCAGCGTGGGCGACACGTTATCTAAAAACTCTTTTATGGCATTAGGCCCTCCCATAGAAGCGCCCAAAAAAACCACATAGCGCCACTCTATTTCAGGACTTTCATTCCTTTGAACAGGGGCATCTACTAAGAGCGGTAAAGCAAATATGTGTGCAAGCTTACGCTTTAACTTACGCTGCCATTTGGCATACTGCTGCGCTTCATTCAGATAAGGTGCTTGACTAAAACCGACCAGTACGGCGGCGGGTTTAGAGGCGGTGGTCACAGTAAGCACATTATCATCGTAGTCACTGTCTATCAGCCAAATATCGATGGCCATATCAGCAAGCTCACTTTTTTTTTGCAATTGCAGCCGTGACACACAACCAACGAGGGTAAAACCACAACTGCGTACAGTGTCCGAAAAAGCCATACGCTGATGGTAGTCTTCTGCTACCACCATCACCTTGATATCATCTTTGTTTTTTTTACTCAGTGCCAAAACACGTGCATTATCCATCATGAGTCAAGCTGACCTTTTGACCCAGTATCTGCTGGATTTTACTGAGCAGCTCTTGCTCTTGGAATGGCTTACCCATGTAGTCATTCACGCCAATCTCTAGGGCACGCTCACGGTGCTTCTCACCAGTACGTGAGGTAATCATAATGATAGGAATGTGCTGTAAGCGCTTATTGTGTCTGACTTGGGTAGCGACCTCAAAACCGTCCATGCGCGGCATCTCAATGTCTAGCAGTATCATGTCTGGGGTCGTGTCTTGTAATATCTCAATCGCATCGATACCGTCTTTTGCCACCGCGACATTAAACCCTTGGCGCTCCAAGAAACGTGACGTTACTTTACGTACGGTGACTGAGTCATCGACGACTAAGACCGTGGACTTAGACTCTAAACGACCTCTCTTAGCATCAGCGGATTTCGTGACGTTTTTACTTAACTGGGCATTACGCATTAACGCGATCAGATCTAAGATGAGCATTACCGAGCCATCGCCCATAATAGTAGCAGCTGAAATCCCAGGTAGGTTTGACAGCTGTTTTCCTAATGGTTTTACCACCACCTCAATACGTGACCCTGCAATTTGGTCAACTTGCAAAGCAATGTTGTGTCCTGTGCGGTTTTTAATAAGAATGAGCGGCAAACTGGTGTTGGTATTAACGACAAGCTCGTTTAGCTTATTGCCTGATAAGATTTCATTTAAATAGCGTACCCGATAATCACCGTCCTCAAAGCTCAATGTCGCATCATTTGACTGATAATAGTCGTAAAGCTTTTCTGGACTGATACGAACCACACGCTCAATCTGCACCAATGGTATAGCATAATATCGATCCGCGGCCCGAACCACCAAAGCATCAGACACGGCCACCGTCAGTGGTAAACGCATCGTAAAGCGTGATCCCTTACCTAACTCCGAGGTGACCGATACGGCGCCACCTAATTGACGAATCTCACTAATAACCACGTCCATCCCAACGCCGCGACCAGAGATTTGCGTCACTTGTTTACTGGTACTTAGGCCAGCATTAAAAATATATTGCATGATATCAAGATCAGTGAGGCTGTTATCGTCTGCGTCAATAAGACCTTGAGAGATCGCTTTATTACGTACCGCGTCTACATCAATACCGCGACCATCATCTACTAACTGAAT
Source organism: Psychrobacter namhaensis (assembly GCF_016107545.1). Classification (GTDB taxonomy): domain Bacteria; phylum Pseudomonadota; class Gammaproteobacteria; order Pseudomonadales; family Moraxellaceae; genus Psychrobacter; species Psychrobacter namhaensis. The sequence goes on along the minus strand of NZ_JABASS010000002.1, from coordinate 117,949 downwards.
GACAATCTCACTTCCTTCACGCTGTACTTCAAGAGTGATACGCCCACTACGCTCCTTACCTGCTTTTAGACGCGTCGAGGTGTTCTCGATACCATGATCGACCGCGTTACGCAGCATGTGCTCAAGCGGCGAGGTAATACGCTCTAGGATGGTTCTATCCATCTCGTCATCAGCGTTGATGATTGTTAACTCAACAGACTTGTTAAGCTCATTAGCGGTCTGACGCACGACCCGCTCAAGACGCGGGGTCAAGCGCGTAAATGGCACCATACGCGAATGCATAAGCCCATCTTGCAACTCAGTTTGTGTTCGTGACAGCTGTAATAAAAGACTTTCGCTATCACGTGTTTTCTCTAACAAGGTGTGGTTAATATCAACCAAATCCGACGCCGATTCTGTCAAAGACTTTGATAATTGATTCAAAGAAGAGTACTGATCCATCTCTAGAGGGTCAAAATCTTCATTCTCAATCAGCTCATCGTCTATCTGCGATAAAATTTGTGCCTCAAGCTCGATTTCCATCCGGCGTAACTGATCGGCTAGCCGCTGTACTGTGATACCCATATCTTCAATACTGTTGGTCAAGCTGCTCATACCCATATCGATACGCGCACGGTTAATGGCTGACTCGCCAGACAAGTTGATCATATGCTCGATCAACCCTCCTGAAATACGAATCATCTCATTATTGTTAGCACTCTGATCTTCCTCGTTGGTACTGCTGACCATCGCTGGCATGTCACTAATATCTTTCGCAAGATACTGTGAATCCTGCCTTTCTCTCGCTATGAAGATTGCTTCATGCTGTGCCTGCAGAGACTCCTTGGGTATTTGTTTTAAACTGTCTGGATTTTTACCAAACTGCTGTAACGCTTCAATGAGCAATGCAGGCGTTGGCGGATTGACATGCTGTCTAAGCATCGATACCGCATCGGCAAGCCAGTCATGACTGGCAACGAGTAACTCTAATACTTTTTTGGTAGTAGGACGGCGGTTATTTACAAAATCTTTATAAACAGCCTCCATCTCATGAGCCAAATCAGCGATGCCAGCCGCAGTAACCATTCGCGCCCCACCTTTGATGGTGTGCAAATCACGCTGAAGCGCTTGAAGCGCGGTTGTGTTACTTGTATCTTTTAAGAATAAATGCAGATACTTATTACGATTGGTAAGCTCTTCTGCTTCTTCTAAAAACACCGCCAATATATCAGGATCAGGCAAACCATGAGCCCATGACTGTTTAATCATAGTGTCTAGGCTTAAAGCATCAGACGCCGCATCGCTATCATAACTACTGTCAGCAGCTGTACTTACCGTCTCAGAGTCAAAACGGCTCTTCGGTGCTGGTATGATGAGCTCTACCGTTTCTGGCAACGTTTTTGCTTTTTCAAACTGTTGTAGTTGCTCGATAAGCGCTGAGGCAAAAAACGATTTTTTATAATTTACGATATGCATCAATTGCAGTGACATCGTGTCCTGCACCACCTGCATAATCTCAAGCCATTGCGCTGTTGGTGCTCGTCTGTTCTCTACAAACGCTTCATAGATACTTTCAGCTTCGTGAGTCAAATCGCCAATACTACGAATACCTGCCATCCGCGCGCCACCTTTGATAGTGTGCAGATGGCGTTGCAAAACTTTTAACGCATTAACATTGGTGATATCAGCACGCCATTTATTAAAGCTCTCGTCTAGCGCTGTATCAAGCTCCTGCGCCTCTTCTAAGAAGATCTCCAACAGTTCAGCGTCGGTATCAATAGACTCAAGTTGTAGATCAGGCGCTGAGACGGTTTGCACAGTAAAGACGCTTTCATTATGAGTACTGCTGTCATCATTTTGGTAGATACTTTGCAGGTCATCAAGAGCTTGCTGATCGATTTTCAGTGACATACTACCCGCTAATGCGTCAAACAAACCGACTAATTGGGCATGGCCGTCATGTAATACCGCTTGAACGTTTTTGTCTCTTGCTTTGTCAGGATTACCCTGCAAGTAGGTATAAGCGTGACCCAGCTCATTGAGGATTGAGGTGAATTTTGGAAACGCTTGGGCTTTATTGGCTAAATACTGTATTTGCGAAATTTGCTGCTCTATATAACTTTGAACTTGCGCTGTCTCAGAGTGGCTCAGTGCAGCATCTAACTCCCATTCAGCATCCAATAATTCATCGATATGATTGTCTAAAAGCTGCGCTATCGTTGGTTTATTATCCGATATAACCTCAGCATCGCTAACGCCATATGGCTCGCCCAGCATCGCTTGTAAAGAGGCTATATCTTGTTGACTTTGCGCGTCTTCTATCGACACATCTTGTGGTTGAATGTTTTGTTTGTAGTTGTACAAGTAGCCATCCATCAACGTGGCAGACTGAGCCAACGCTTCTAAATGCTGAGCATTCATGGCCGTATCTTGCTGCTGCAACAACTCCAAGCTATGCTCAATGGTCGCACTAACTTCACTGATAGCGGCTAAAGCACTAGAGCCAGACGCCCCTCTCAACGTGTGAAACGCCCGTACAATCGCATCGGTCACTTCAACATAAGGCTGATTTTGATGTTCATCAACGAATTGATCAATATCGTGTAACAACCCTTCAGCTTCGTCGATAAAAATCTCAAAAAATGCTTTTTCTTTTTCGCTTTGCGGCGCTAAGATAATGGGTGCTTCTGCTATCATTTCATTGACAGAGTTAATCGTCTGCAGCGTAATGTCTATCTCTTCGCTACTGTCATCAATAAGATCGGCTTCATCCACATCAGCTGACACGACCCAATCTTGGTTACTCTCCTCTTGCTCAAACTCATTCGATGCTTGCTCGGTCAAGGCCGAATAGCTGAACTCATCCCCTCGCTGTTTACTGAAAGCCTTAGCGCACGCAATCCATAGTGGCACCATAGCAGGGTATTCTTGACCGTTATTTTCAAACACCGTTAGCATCGTAGGATAGGCAGCTAACACATCTGCAATAAGCTGACACATATCTGCTGAGACCGTAATACTACGATCCAAGAGTCGATTCAGCATGTTTTCTATTGCCCATGCCAGCTCCGCAGTGTAGTTAGCCCCGACCATACGCCCCGACCCTTTTAAGGTGTGGAACCCGCGACGGATATCCGCCAGCACGCTTAAATCTGTTGGTGACAATTGCCAATTTGCACATAAAGGTATGATGTCTGCCAATACTTCATTGGCTTCTTCTATAAATATCTCTTTAATATCAGGATCGGCATCGCTCGCATCTACTGGCAACTGATCCGTCTCCGCCATAAAAGGGTCCAATACCGCTGGTATCGCTAGGGTAGATAAGGACGCAGGTTTACTGCTCCTTTCACTGTCATTACTGTCTTTGGTAGATTCATAAACGGTATCGAGAGAATCTGACAACTCAGCATAGTCCGCCGTCAAACTTGATACCTCAGTATCAGTAAGTGCAGGCTCAGAGGTGGGTAGCCCAGCATTGATAGATTGCTGCGTCATTAAATTGTGACTTTGTAAAATAGTAACAGCAGGGTCAAAACCTGGTAAATGCTGCGCTGCAAAATCTGTGACCAACGCTGGCAAACGCTTGGTCGTCTCTATCACAAGACTGACTACCTCATCTGTGACAGGTAAGGTCTTATCTAAAAGGCGATTGAGTAGATTTTCGATTGACCACGCCATCTCACTGATACTAAAAGCCCCGACCATACGCCCTGAGCCTTTTAAGGTGTGAAAGCCTCTACGTACTTCCGTTAAGGGAGTTAAGTCCTGTGCATCCTGCTGCCAGATAGGCAAGAAGTCTTCTAGGTCAGTGATGACGTCTGTCGCCTCTTCGATAAAGATGTCGCGAATCTCTTCATCTATCTCAAAGTTATCAGGCTTGACTTGCTCACGAGCGCGCATCAATGCAGCACTCTCGGAACTATTATCCTGGTCATTAGCGCTATTACTGCCAATGTCGGTAGTCGCTTGTCCTACCACACTCTCACTGTCTGTGCTTGACTCAGTAATAGGGGCAATCTCGCCACTATCATCATAACGAAGTACATTCGTTGCGGCGGGCTTTTGCGTCAGAAAAGTGTCGTTGATCGTCTCTGGTGCTTCAATATAAACATCTAGAAGCTGTGTGGCTTTAGCAGTGTGCTCATTGGCCCGTGTTAGTAACTGCTGGTTGAAAACTTGCTGCGCAAGGTAATCAAGCAGCAGCTCAATAGACGTTAGTCCCTCAGCTAGCGATTGGGTCATATCCCAACTGAGCGCTTCGATCTTGTGAGTTGCCAGTTGTGTAAATATGCTGGCCATGTCATTCATGGTTTGGCGAATGGCGGGTAAACCCATATCAGCAAAAGCATCACCAATACGGGTAAAGTCTGTAGCCGTTGGCAACAGATGGATATCTTGACGCTGTATATATGCACTAAAGCTTTGCTTGACGTCTTCGACCGCAATACGTAGCTCACGCAAGCCTTCGCCAGCGGGAGTTGAATCCTGACTATCAGCCGTTTGCGTATCAACACTTTCGCACACATCGGACCGCGTAATAAAAGAGGCCGCGCTTCCTATTTTAAGAGATATTGTCTGTTCGGTATTATAAATAGCACTGTACAGCTCTTGAAGCTTACGCTCAATCTGCCCCTGCTCTTGGGCAAAGCCTGTTTCTGACGATAAAGCATGCTCTATATCTGTAAGCACCGTGTCGACTTGTGCCACATAGTATGTCCAGCCTCGCCCCTTAAGCTGACTTTTTATTTTTTGCAACGGTGTTAAAAGCGTGTCTGGCTTATCCAGATGGAAGATAAGCGTTTCAAGCTCACTTAGTATTCGTGGTAAAAAACGTGAAGGCGTCGGTGCGCTATGCGATACACCGCTTAGCGTAGACTGCGTGTGTTCACTGTTTTGTGCCAGACTATTTAACTCAGCATACACACTGGTAGTTAAATGTTTAATAGTGCTCGATGACAGCTGAGTATGCTGGACACAAGACGCTATCATTTGCTCAAGCTGACTTAACAATGGCGCATATTGTTCGGGCAGCGGTGTGTCGTTATGAGTCAGATCATTGAGCCACAATTCTGTTAAATACCACAGGCGTTGTAAGTCACCATCCTGAGTGGTCTGCCATAAGTATTGACTGACCCTTGCTAATACCGTTAATAAAGAGGCCTGATTGGTATTGGTAACCAGTAACTCTTGTACTTGCTGTCGCCAAACCAGTAATAACTGTTGATAGTGATGGTCAGCCAACTGCGTAGCGGCTCTACTAGTCGGTACTACCACCTCAATATTATCGATAACACTGTCGTCAATAAAACGGTCGTCAGTAACATGGTCATCGACAGCGTTAGGGTATGAATGCTCACCTTGATGATCGATAAGACTAGCAGGTGAGTCAGTCTCTATCCCTAATTTTGCCAACGCCTGCGTAAGCTTGTTAGTAGCGTTACTAACAAAGGCGGTACGGTAACTGCTCGTATGTGCGTATTGATTCAATTCTCGCTGCAACAACTCATGAGACAGTTGGCCGATACGACGATGAGTAGAGTTACTATTGTGGCTGCTTGTGCGATTGCTTGCTTCTGCCAGCAAACTCAGTTTATTGGCGAGACTTGCCAATAAAGGCAGGCGGATCATGGTCAGCGCCCCACCAACCTGATGGTAGTTCTGTACCATCTGCTCGGCATTAGTGCGATCAGCGCCTAATTGCCAGCCCTCAGATATCTGTGATAATTGCTGATTAAACAGAGGTAACAACCATTCAAGCGTCACTATGTCATTGGGCTGGTTTTTCATCGGTTTATCCTAACTCGTTTAGGCACTAATTTAGGCGTGGATTTTTTGCCACACATTAACCTGTGGGTGCGCAATACGGCGCATATTCGAAGGACGCCAAAACAACGCCTCACCTGGAGCCAATATAATATATCCACCTAACGCACACTGTTCTGATAGTCTCGCTAGAATATCGCGCTGATCAAACTTACGAAAATATAGCAGCATATTTTGACAGATGATCACATGCTGAAGATGCGACGTGGGTGGTTTTTTCTCAATAATGTTGTGTAAAGCGAAACTAACGCGCTGTTGCAATATTGGCGCAACCTGCCAGTCTGCGTGCGTACTGTTTGTCGCTTTTTTTACAGCAGATAAACCATAAAAATTTGACTGATGCGCCTCACTCTTATCTCGCAATGGCTGAACAAACTGCTGGCAACGTGCGGGAATTAAGAGCTGCTGGCGCTTATCATACTGCCCCAGTCGTGCCTGTAAAATGGCTTGTTGGCTGACATCAGTACCCAATATCACATAGTTTGTCAATGGCTCCGCTGCCAAGCTCATCGCAAGCGACCACGTTTCTTGTCCACTTGCACAACCAACGCTCCAAATACGAAATAGCTCACTAGGCCCATTGTCACTACTACGGTCGGAGGCCGTTAATTGATGCTGCCGCGCATACTTTGTGACAAACTCTATAGACGGCATGTGGCGAAAGAAACGACTTTCATGGATCAGCACTTTATCTAACAACTGCTGACGTAACATAGTATTGTTTGGTAGTTGATGCCATAAACTATTAGCTGTCAGTCCATGCGCTAATGCCGTACGATCAATCGCATTTATCAACCACTGCAGCTGGACATCTGGTAGAACAAAGCCAATTTCTTGCTCTATGTACCGTTGCCACTGCTGCACATCAAGACTGTCTTCCTGCCTAGCGTCTGTGACCAAAGAATTCTTGCCTGATTGAATGGGATCGCCATCTGGTTGAGTAAAATTATTCACATCACCTGCTATGATTTTTGCTGCACGTCATCACGGCTCGTACAGCGTTTTAACGCACACATTAATAAAAGACGATAAACCGTTCAGTACTGACTTAGCACTGAGCGTTATTATCAAGCGCTTTCTGACAACGTATTTTCCGTACTCAGCGTGTCACTGTCTAACAACTCATCGTCATTCGTTACTTTAAAGCCTGTTACTGACTCTTGTAGCGCTGCCGCCATCTCGCTCAGCTCACCAATAGAACGCGCTGTTGCCATCGTCCCAGATGAGGTTTGTGAGGTAATGTCTTGGATAATATTCATAGTGTGCGAGATGTGTCCAGCAGATTCAGCCTGCTGCATGGCTGCATTTGAGATGTTTTGAATCAAATCAGCCAACGTGTTAGAAACACTTTGTACCTCTTCTAGTGCTTCACCAGCATCCTTCGCCAAACGCGCCCCACGTACGACTTCAGAGGTCGTGGACTCCATTGACATAACCGCTTCATTGGTATCTGCCTGAATGGTTTTTACCAGTGTTTCAATCTGTTTGGTAGCATTAGCAGAGCGCTCAGCAAGGCGTTGGACCTCATCGGCAACAACCGCAAAGCCTCGACCAGCTTCGCCCGCCATCGATGCCTGAATAGCAGCATTCAATGCCAGCACGTTGGTCTGGTCCGCAATGTCATTAATCAAACCAACGATGTCACCAATTTCTTGCGAAGACTCACCAAGACGCTTGATACGTTTGGACGTCTCTTGAATCTGATCACGAATAACGTTCATGCCCTCAATAGAGCGCTGTACAACCGCCGCCCCATTGTGCGAGATAGCCACTGAACGCTGGGCAACCGTCGCAGACTCTGACGCGTTGTTTGAAACTTGGTCAATCGAGACAGTCATCTCATTGATAGCCGCTGACACACCCGCAATTTCTTGTGCTTGATGCTCAGAGGCTTCAGCCAGTTCAACCGCATTCATCTGTGTTTGCTCTGAGGACTGCGAAACGCGGGCAGCCGTGTTATTAATCACCAGTACTAACTGGCGCAACTGATCAATCGCAAAGTTCACTGAGTCAGCAATGGCCCCTGTAAAATCTTCTGATACCGTGGCATTAACCGTTAGATCCCCTTCTGCCAAATCCCCCAATTCATCAAGTAAACGTAGAATGGCTATCTGGTTACGCTCGTTTTCTTCTTGAATCTGACGGGCGCGCTCAGACTCTGCCTCTGCTTCTTGACGACGGCGTAGGGTTTCTTTTTCAATCAGTAATCGCTCGGACCCACCACGCTGCTTAAGAAGCTGATACAGAGTAAACAGAATCCCTAGAACCCCGATGGCAAATACAACCGCCGGTAAAACAACAGATTGGTTAAAATCCACTAAGTACTGGCTCACTGACGATAACGAATTTACTAGCCAAATCAAACAGACCACACTCACTAGAACAAAAAATCCTAATAACAGTTTCCAAGTGTTATTAGCCTCTTTGCCATCTGCTGTTTTTTTGGTCGTACCAGCGACAGGTTTTTTTATAACATCACTCATAGTGCGTTTCCTTTCAAACAATCGTCAAAGTCTTCTCGTGACTGACTTTGACAATCTTACTGTTATAAAAGCAGCAGTGATTAGCAAAGCCTGTATGAATGCTGACATCCAACCGTATCATGTCATTCGCTATTATTTAGTCATTGTTCTAACAGCTACGTACTCTGTTATTGACAGCTATATTGCAGCATCGGTGTACTGCACATCTTGGGCAAGCAAGCTTGGCATAAAGACATACCAATCCTGCTCATTTTTAACAAACTTTCCATGATTATAGGGGGCAAAGGGTGAGCTAGGCTCAATCGCTTCTGCTCGGTACTGGTCCCGAGTGAACTGCTCAATACCAATGACTTGATCGACCAACAGTCCTGAAAACAGATTGTCCTGATCGATGACAATAACTTTTCGTTGGCTCATTTGCGTTAAGCGGCTAGGAACCTGTAAAAACTGAGACAAGTCCGTTATTGGTAATAGGCGACCACGAATATTGGCGATGCCTAACATCCAGGGTTTTACTAAAGGCAAGCTTGTGTACTCCGGCATGGCCAATACTTCTGATATCTGACCCATCGGAGCAACCAGTCGCTGTCCGCCAATCTCAAATACCACACCTTGCCAATCATACTCTTGTCCACCGCGCCGTCCACTTTTGCGGGCGCGGGCCAAATCTGCTAAACGCAGAAGCTCAATAAATCCCCTGGATGCCACAAGCTACTCCATTACTTTGCGAATGATATTAACCAATCCATTTTCATCAACTGGCTTAGCCATGTACTCTTTAGCGCCTTGACGTTTGCCCCAAACCCTATCTGTTTCTTGATTTTTGGTACTGATCATAATCACAGGAATGTGGGCTGTGGTTTCACCACGAGTGATTTTACGAGTGGCCTGAAAACCATTCATCTCTGGCATAACCACATCCATTAGGATGACATCTGGTAGATGATCCACGGCCATCTGACAGCCTTGCTCACCATTTGTCGCCTCTAATACTGTAAAATTATGTCGAGCAAGCATGTCGCGAAATTTCGCCATTTCAGATGGCGAGTCGTCAATGACTAAAACAGTAGTCATAAGAGTTCCCTTTTTTCAAAAATACCCCAGAGGATATATTGTTATATTATTGAAACAACCCAAGTAAAATGACTCGTCAAACATGAATGACAAAGAGACTTTCTTAAAGGTTGTGATGAAACGTTGAGCAATTATTCGTAAATATTCATAAACCCAAATACCTAGGCCATATCGCCTAACCTGTAAAGTTTACCGAAATCACACAGATTGTTCAGCCTGAATTTAATCACACATTTACTTATTTGTCCTAGCGGTACTGGTTAATTGCCTCAAACAGCTCATCTTTACTAAATGGCTTCGTCAAATACTCATCAGAACCAACGATACGGCCCCGCGCTTTATCAAATAAGCCATCTTTAGACGACAACATAATCACGGGCTTACTGGCATAATCTGGGTTGTTTTTTATCAACGCACAAGTCTGATAGCCATCTAAACGTGGCATCATAATATCGACAAAAATAATATCTGGGTTGTTATCAACAATCTTTGCTAACGCATCAAAACCGTCAATCGCGGTCACTACTTCACAACCCGCTTTTTGCAATAGGGTTTCTGCGGTACGGCGAATGGTTTTTGAGTCATCAATCACCATCACTTTTAAACCATCAAAATTATTTTCCATTATCACTGTCCTATAAACGACTATTGATTCGTAATGCTACCGATCAATACAAATTTTAACGGTTATTTTACCTCGTCATATCGCGTGTTCTTCATGTGATACGGCCGTCTAAATTTGTATTGCCATGTGTTATGACAGTGAATCTGTCATCTGTCAATCTCTGCCTGTCAAACACGGCATCAACATGGGTTACTATACGCACTTTCTGATTGATAATTCTGCTAAATTGAGCCCTACTCGGCGTTTTTTGCCCGAACTATTTCGCTTTTTTGAGCGCCCATTAACTCAGTGTTGGTAACGCGCGCTCAGAAAACAGTCATACATAAGTCATCGGTAGCGCTCTCAATTTCTAAAACCATCAACCGCATGATATTTCTGCATTATATAGAAACGATAATCACATTGCTGGATAATTTTATTTTGTAATAAAAGTGTATCAATAGAATTTGTTATGTTCGTTTTAGCACAGTTATTGACCCTTTTCCAGTGATTAACAAATAAATGTTCACACTAGCCAGTAATATAAAAATGGTTGTTATTCGCGAGCGCAATGATTTTGCCTATTTATTAGTAATTAGAATCCCAATCTTGGTAAGTACCCTAAGTATGGGGCAATTGTTTCACCTCGATACAATTCACTATATAATAAAATAACGATTCTTACGGTGACGGCTATGACTGATGACTGCTTCTAAACTTTTAAAAAACAGCACCTATTTACTCAGTGCTTTCTTGCTTGCCGCCTGTCAGCCATCGCCGCCTACTGATGAACCCGTGACTTCCACAGACAGTGCCACAGTCGATACGCCAATCGTCATTACTAATGATAGCGTGACCATGACACCAGAGCACATATTGAGTATTAAGCCGTCACGCTATCAGCCTAGTGTGGGACTGCAAGGTCGTATCGAACCCATCAAACAAACCAAGTTTACAGCCGCCCACCCTATCAACGTCAAAGAAATACTGATCAGTGAGGGACAATGGGTAGAAAAAGAGACGCCTTTACTCATTGTTCGACGTTTGGAGAGCGATAACACGGGAGTGTACTCAGAGCGTACAGCAGACGATGCGCCGCTAGAAACCGAGAACGCGCCCCAAGAAAATACAGTGGCTAATAACACCAACGGTACCAAAGGCGCAAAGCTGGCAGATAAACAAGAAAAAGAGGCCAACTCCCGCCCTAAGCAAGCCACTACTGATGACAATGGTAATGATAATAAGACAGACATAAAAAACAGCGTGACCGATGGCAATGAGCCATCAAAAGCGCCGTCAACCATCGATAACGCAAACGTCGACTCCAGCGATAGGACGGTAAATAGTAGCAAAGGTGCGACGAACAGACCCTCTCCCTATAAATTGGTCACGGTGCGAGCCAGCTTTTCAGGGCGTGTAGAAGAATTGTATGTGAAGGCGGGACAAAATATAGACGCTGGCACCCCTCTATTACAGCTTAGCGACGAGACGAAATTGTACTTTATTGCTACCTTGCCTATTCAAGCGGAACCTCAGCTTTCGGTTGGTCAGACGGTCAACTTTACCGCTGAAGGTGTGTCAGACAAGTTTACGGGACAAGTCAGTAAGCTGACAGCGACCAGTCAGCCTAAAAAACTCTTAGTCTACGTCGATGTGATTGAAAATCAGAAAAATCATGACAAGCTGTTACCAGACATGAAGGTCACAGGGCGGGTTAATTATGGTCAAATAGATGTGGGTACGATTGTACCCAAACGCGCCCTTCATGATGTCGACTTAACAGAACTACAAAAGCCGCCCTACAAGCCGCTGAGACCTTTGACGGCGAATGTCTGGGTTATTGGCCAAGATCAGCGTTTAAAGCGCCGAGCTATTGAAGTGGTTGAATATAATCCCACAACAAACCAGTATTTAATTGCGGGTATTAGTAATGACAGCTTAATTTGTTTGGCAGACTTACCCATTGATTCTGAAGGCAAAAAAGTCATTGTTTCATAGCAATAAACATCGACAGTTACATTGTGTAGAAACATTAACAAAGGCTCTCTTGTTTTGTAACAGCGTAATTAGGCACTATGCCCGTATGATATATAGCATATACTGAGTATTGGAACCGTTTGTACTTTATGACTGCCGGTCTTAGGAGTCTGAAAACAGGTTTGCAGATTGCGAGAGTGAGTATAAATGAGTAAATAATGTCAATGCTTGAGCCGCTAATATAGTGATGTGCTTGTCTGATTAACACATCAAGCGCACAAGACTTTTGGCAAACTATAACAACAACGAGAGGACAACCCATGAGCAAACAGATTTTATTAATTGAAGATGATCCAGATTTGGCTGAGTTAATCAGTGACTACCTGACAATGAATTATTATGATGTCCATCATGCAGGACTTGGTCAAGAAGGGCTTGATTTACTAGACACCAAAGAGCGTGACATTGATTTGGTCGTGCTTGATTTGATGTTGCCTGATATGGACGGCATGCAAGTGTGTCAAAAAATTCGCGGCAATAAAAACAACATGACCAATAAAGTGCCGATTATCATGTTGACTGCGAAAGGGGATACAACGGATCGCGTACTCGGTCTTGAGATGGGCGCTGATGATTATATTGCTAAGCCCTTTGAGCCACGTGAGCTTTTGGCTCGTATTCGCGCGGTTATTCGTCGGCACGAGCAGCCCAATCAAGCAGACAGCCAGTCAGACAGCTTAACGTTTGGGCGTTTGAGCGTCTTCCCTGACAGCCATGAAGTCACTATCGACGATGAACCAGTACGTTTGACGACGCATCAGTTCCAACTTTTGCATTACTTTGCTACCCATTCTGGTAAAGTGTTGAATCGTGAGCAGCTTTGGCAAGCCATGCCCAATGATGACAGCTCAGACAACATTGATCGCGCGATTGACGTGCATATTTCACGTCTGCGAGCGTTGATTGAAGACAACCCACGCCAGCCAAAACGTATTATTACCGTACGCGGCGTTGGGTATCAGTTTGCCACCGATCAGGTTTGATCCCAGAAAGTAGCCAAACAGCCGAGAAAGTGCTCAAACGCTTAACCCCGTGGTATGAGACAAACCTGTGAGCCGACGTAAACGCTTAAAAACAGAGACTATTTAATGCAGCAGTTGGGATTTCGCTCCGTATTTGCCAAGCTATTTGCCAGCGTCATGCTGGCACTTATCTTATTTGCAGTCGCGATGGTGCTATTGACTCAACTGGTTCATGACAAAGATGCAGGCATACGCTCAGAAATACTGGCCACACAGATTTTGGGACAAATTGACCCATTTTTGCATGAGCTTAATGTCTCTGTTAGTAAGGACAATCGATTACAGTCACGCTTTATGCTGGCTGTGGTCAAAAAAAGCTTTGATATCTTTGATGAGTCTCTACAAGCAAAGATGGGCTTATACAACAATGATGGTCGGTTGCTGATGCAAACAGACAATAGCGATTTACCGCTAGAGCTGCCAGCGCCCCCATCGCTGCTATCACGCGTTTTCCCCTCATTTTCTGATGTCTCCCCTACCAAGCAAGTCCAAGTCTATAGCAGCACTGGCTATACCCTGTTGTATGAATCACGCTTACCACCTAAAAAGCCGGTACTCTCGGCTGCGTTGAATTTATTCACGGGTACGCTACTGCTGCTACTCATAATGGCAGGCGTACTGTGGTGGATTGCTCGCACCATCACGTGGCGCATCAATCAGATGAGCCAACAGATGACGCAACTGGGCGATGGCGACTTTACGGTACGCGTTAATGCCCGCGGTAATGATGAAATTGCTTCATTAGCCCGCGGTTTTAACCAAGCAGCACAAAAGATCGAACATCTTATCGATGCCAATAATTTACTACTAGCGCACGCTTCTCATGAGCTGCGTACGCCCATTACGCGTATCCGTTTACAGATTGAGATGATGGATATGCTGGCGGGCGCTCTACCTTCTGATACTAAAGCGAAATTTGATAAGCGTGCCCACGCAATTAATCGCGACTTATCAGGACTCAATGATTTGGTGGAGAGTATCCTACTGGTGAGCCGTTTAGATGCTGGCCATGCGTTGCAGCAAGTTGAACGCTTGGACTTGTATGATCTAGTCAATCAAGAACGTCAGCACTACCCTGAAGCCACCCTGATTGGTGAGCATATTGTCATTGATGGTCAGTCATCCATGTTGACCCATTTGATTCGTAATTTACTAACCAATGCGATGCTCCATGGCAAACCGCCAGTCACGGTATTGCTATACGGTGTGCAAACGGCTGAGGAAGCCGGCACCATTCCTGATTATCTATTGCAAACGGTGCTATCTAGTAGCTTTGTCGATTATAATAGCTCTGACTTTGAAACGTATGACGAGCAAACTGAGCAAATTGATAGCAACGAAGAGGCACCACAAAGCCCGAAAAACTCAGACGACGCATCCCATACAGATAAAGTTAAATCTGAAGCAGCAGAACCAATGGCCACCCTGCCAGCTCCGCCTATTTATAAAAATGGTGAAAGCGTTGCTGTTGATAGCGATGTTCATGCAGTGGTTAGCCTAGATACGGATGCTAACAGCGATAGCCTTGACAGTACGACAACATTAACAGAGACCCATGCTCCTAGCACTCACGATGAGCACTCTGACTTAAACGCTGCTGTCACCTCAAGCATTACTGCCACAAGCACGAGTGACTCCTCCCGTCCCAATAGTGACTCATCATTGGTGGTTACCCATCACAGCTTTACCAGTGATTTGACTGACAGAATTAAAAAGGTTATTTGGAAGGCGGTTCCTGACGCCACCCTGTCTTCTACCGCTGCCAACAATACTGAAAGTGCTACTCATAGCGAGGAAGCGCCTAAGTCTACAGAGGGAATAATACGTAGGAACGCCAAGGCGCAAAAAAGTGGTGAAGCGCCAAAAGCAGATAAAGAAGCTGTTTCTGCAACTGGCGCTAAAAAGGACAGCAAAGACACCGCGCAAAATGATACTGAGACGACGAGTACACCCCGCAAAGAAGGACTGTTTGCCAAACACATGAAGAAAGCGAAAGCCGAACCTGTACGTCCTTTACCAAAATATGCGGTACTGGCAGTGATTGATGAAGGCACTGGTATTCCTGAAGACAAACGCGAAGAGGTGTTTAGCCCATTCGTGCGCTTGCAGCAAAAAAACAAAGGCTCGGGGCTCGGCTTATCCTTGGTTTCGCAAATCGTCACCGCCCATCAAGGGCGTATTATCACCGATACGCTAAATGGTCATACGAGATTTTTAGTCGTTATACCAGTCAAACATGACCCACACCATTAATCAGCTACCTATAAGTCAAATCTCTTCTATACATCCGCTACAGCGTCATCTCACTTGAGGTGTGGCGTATATAATCCACGCTGGGTTCAAGGCTATTTAGATTACTTAGATTCGACCATACCCAATGAGCGTTTCTTTTTATGCTGACATCGCCATCTCTCTTCTTCAAATTCCCTTTCACTAATTGCTATTAGTCATAAGCGGGTCACGGATGCGCATATCCAAAGCGCTCGATAATATGCTATATTAGCGCCCCTTATTATAGGGTTGTTGACTGTGGTTTTTTAATGCGCCTCTGACACGCTAAGAGACGCATAACAACACACTCATAACTATTAAAAAAATTATTGAATTTTGAGCCCTCCATGAATGACATGATTGTCTTAAACGATGTGACCAAAAGTTTTTTAAGCGACCGATCAATCAAAAACGAAAATGGCAAGCCGCATTGGTTTACCGCTGTTGAGCCAACGTCTTTGACGATCCAACAAGGCGAGATTTTTGGCCTAATGGGGTATTCGGGTGCCGGTAAGTCGACTTTGTTACGTCTGATTAATATGCTTGAGCGCCCAGATTCTGGTCAAGTCATTATCGATGGCACCGATTTGACCACCTTGTCTGCCAGTGAGCTACGTATTGCTCGGCATAATATCGGCATGATTTTTCAGCAGTTTAACCTGATGTCGAACCGTACTGTCTTTGACAATGTGGCTTTTAACTTAACGGTGTCAGGCTATCCTACTCGCGATATTCACAAACGAGTCATGGATTGTCTTGAGATTGTCGATTTGACCGATCGTGCTGGCCATTATCCTGCCCAGCTATCAGGTGGCCAAAAACAGCGCGTTGGTATTGCTCGAGCGATTGCCCCGAGTCCAAAAGTACTGTTGGCCGATGAACCAACCAGCGCCCTTGATCCTGCGACCACCCGCAGCTTGTTGACTTGCTTACGTGATATTAATGAACAGCTTGGCGTGACCATTGTGATTGTGACTCATGAGATGAGCGTCATTCGTAGACTCTGTGATCGCGCAGCACTACTGCATCAAGGACAGCTATTAGAAGTGGCAGAGGTAAGAGACGGTCTGATTCAAGCAACCACCCCGATTGGCAAAGGCCTAGTCGTTGAGGACTAATGAGGCAGGAGAAATAGATATGTTAACTGGTACTGAGTTATCCGCCTCGGTAGACAAGCTGTTTGCACTACGCAAAGAGATTGCAAATGCGTTTATTGACACGTTCATCATGCTCGGCATCTCAACGACGGTCGCTATTGTCATTGGCGGGCTGTTTGGCGTCTTCTTATTTTTATCCAGTGACCGCCAGTTTTTGCAAAATAAAACCTTGTACGGTGTGCTGGGTGGCATCACCAACTTTATGCGTGCTTTCCCCTTTGTCATTTTGATGATCGCCATGAGTCCTTTTACCAAAGCCATTGTTGGCACCGGTATCGGGCCTATCGCAGCCTCTTTAGTCTTGGCTATCGCTGGTTCATTTTATTTTGCCCGCTTAGTGGAACAAAACTTGCGTGAAGTGCCGCGTGGTATTATCGAAGCGACTGAGTCTATGGGCGCGCGTCCCTTTACTATTATCAAAGTCCTACTGAATGAAGCACGCTCAGGCCTGATATTATCAGTGACGATTCTGTGTATCAGTTTGCTGTCTTATTCAGCAGCGGCTGGTATGATTGGCGGTGGTGGTTTGGGTGATTTGGCGATTCGTTACGGTTATTATCGTTATCAAACTGAGGTGATGATTTTTATCGTTATTGTACTGTCAATAATGGTTATCGCGATTCAAGCCACTGGCAATTGGATGGCCAATCGCTTGGATAAACGCTAAAAGCCCTATCAGTACAAAGTGAGAAGCGGCATTGAGCTGCCCTTATTATGAATAATACTCAGGGTTTAATGCCGATTCATCCTAAGTAAAACGCTTGACTTTGTTACTGTGACCCTTTAATTTTGTTACTAACTTAACACCCCTTAACTGAGCAGCATTAGTTTCTATAATGTTGCTTTTTTAATCGTCATATCTCCCCTCTATTCTCTGTCTCTTATTAAGGAAGTTCCATGAAATTAACAGATATCAGCCGTCAGTTAGCGACTGCATTTGCTGCTGTTGGCGTATCAAGCTTGGTTTTGGTCGGTTGCAACAACTCATCAGCACCAGAAGCTACTAAAGAAGCAGTTACCAATGGCACAACTGCAGAAACTGCCGCTAGTGATATTGATCCTGAGCATACAAAAATCGTCATTGGTACTACCGAAGGTGACTTTGCCGATATGGTACGTAACCAAGTGAAAAGCTCGCTTGAAGCGCAGGGCTATGAAGTTGAATTGGTGGCCTTTACAGACTACGTTCGCCCTAACCTTGCGTTGGCTGAAGGCGACTTAGACATTAATATTTTCCAGCATAAGCCCTACCTTGATACCTTCAAAAAAGAAAACAACCTGGATCTAGTCGAAGTGTTCCAAGTACCAACCGCACCCCTGGGTATCTATTCTGGTAAAAAGAGCAGCTTAAACGAAGCCTATAAAGGTATGAGCGTCTCTGCACCAAACGACCCAAGTAACTTTGCCCGCGCCCTTGTGATGATGGATGATCTTGGTTGGATTACGCTAAAAGACAACATCGACCCGTTGACTGCGTCAAAAACTGACATCGCTGATAACAGCAAATATGATATCGACATCGTTGAATTGGAAGCGGCGCAACTACCACGTGCTCGTGATGAAGTGGATTTCGCGGTTATCAATGGTAACTATGCCACAGACGCGGGTATCGAGCTGACTGAAGCGCTATTCCAAGAGCCAAGCTTTGCTTATGTTAACTGGTCAGCGATTAAGTCTGCTGATCAAGGCAAAAAATGGGTCGAAGATGTGACTAACGCTTATAACTCAGAAGCCTTTAAGAAATATGCTCACGAGACTTTCCCAGGGTATAAATATCCAAAAATCTGGGGCACAGATCACAGCGCCAACACTGATGCCGCTACTGCACCTGTAGAAACCACTGCTCAGTAAGGTTTTAGTTCAAAAATGCTCTAAATTTACTGGTCTCATGATAGTTATAAACGTCCATTGCTTAACGTAATGGGCGTTTTTTATGGGGCCAAATTTTGTATTTCTGTTTTTATTAACTGCTTGTCTCATCATTTATCCATTACCAAAAATGACGTTACAGCCTGTTTGTCCTTTGTAGGAAACCGTCAACCACCCTTTCTCTTTGTCTTAGTTAGTCCTATAGTGGATGAGCTAAATAGAAGCGCAGTCAAATTGAGCGCTACTATGACTGGCTTGCTATTATAGTCGATTCACTTTAAAAATGTGACGGCTCTACTGGTATGAATTTTATGAAGCCTCTGTCACGCTTGCGAACAGCCAGCGAGGGAAATTTATATCAGTAGAACACCATTAATGGATCGTACACTTTTATTCTGAACTGATTACACTGATAGTTAAAATCAGTTTTTGATTCGAAAAGAAATCAAAATCATAAAAACATAAGGATAATAATATGACTACTAAAACTTATAATATTCGTACCGCTGGCCAAGCAAATATCCCCGTACTGGGGCTGGGTACTTGGCAGTCGACTGGTCAGGACTGCGTTGATGTCGTTAAAAAAGCATTAGAGATGGGCTATGAGCATATTGATACTGCCCAAGCATATGACAATGAAAAAGAAGTCGGCCAAGGTATTAAACAGTCAGGGGTCGCTCGTGACAAGTTCTTTTTAACCACAAAAATCTTTCCTGATGATATGAAGTTTCAACCGGAGAAGTTGGCGGCAGCGGCTAAGCGTTCTCTAGAGAACCTAGATACCGACTATGTAGATCTTTTGCTATTACACTGGCCCGATGATCGCGTGCCATTGTCTGAAACTATGCCTGCATTGTGCGAGCTACAAAAACAAGGGTTAACGCGCCATATTGGTGTCTCGAACTTTAATATCGCCAATATTATCGAAGCAAAAAAGCATGCAGACGTGCCAATTGTGGTGAACCAAGTTGAGTTTCATCCCTTCATTAAGCAAAATACGTTACAAACTTTCTTAAACAACCATCATATTTTATTAGAAGCGTATTCACCTCTGGCACGTGGTGACGTGTTTGACAATGACATCATCAAAGAGATTGCTGATAAACACAAAGTAACCCCAGCTCAGATATCACTGGCGTGGATTTTGTCGGATAAACACCGTGTTGCTATTCCAAAAACCTCTAACCCTGATCACCTGCAGGGTAATCTTGACGCTGTTAATGTTGAGTTGAGTGCAGAAGAGCTAGATAAAATTGGCGGGTTGGCGCGCTCGGATGGCCGCAAGATTGAACATCCTGACTATAGCCCTGTATGGGATGACTAATAGCTAACTGCGATATAATACCATTAAAAAAGGCCACCGATGAGTCGGTGGCCTTTTCGTATTTAGATAAACAATCTGATACTACTGTTGCAGCGTTTGAGTCTCGTGAATTTTTTCAGCGGGATTATATTGCTCAGAAGGGGGAACTGCACCACTGCGATTGTTTTCTTTCATTGATTTGGCGACCTCAGGTGGCATATAGTTTTCATCATGCTTGGCCAATACTTCTCCTGCGACAAAGGTATCACCCTGCATTTTACCCGTGGCAACGACGCCTGAATTTTCAGCAAACAAGTCAGGCAAAATCCCTTGATAAGTCACGGGTACTGTCGATTGAAAATCAGTAATAGCAAACTCAACGTTCAGAGGATTGTCTGCTGCGCGCTGGACACTACCTGCAACGACCATACCACCAGCACGGATACGCTTGTCTTGTGGCGCTTCGCCTTGCGCAATGGCCGTAGCGTCAAAGTAGTAGTCGGTTTGTTGCCCAATGGCATAAATCACCAACACCACGGCTATCGCCGCGCCTGCAAGCGTAAACATAACCCACATCAGTTTTTTGCGCCGAACTGCGTTCATACCACTACCTCATTGATGAGTCCCTATTTTACAAATCACTCATCTGCAAAATAGAAAATATTAAAGAAACTACCATTAGAAAAACTTTTTAGGAATGTCTTTCTAATCGTACTCTTCTAATGGCTATATGATAGCATTTTTCGGACAAATCAATAAGTCCCATAGCCATTTATGAGGTGACACTGCTACAAATAAGACAAGGCAATTTTATGTGCTAAATCTATGATATTGAGTTAATTTTACTAACGAGAACGCTTGGTGACAGGCGTCGATGGTTTAGCAGTGCGCTGCGCTTGACGCGCCTGCTGGATAGTGAGCTGTTTGATAAGCGCTTGTCGCTGTCTGCGGCTATAAACAATAAAAGCCAGCATCATGCCAACCGTAATGGCCCAGCATGACCACACAAACACCCCATGCTCACCCATGGCGATAAACTCAGAGACGCTATAAAAATAGGGCTGCATAATATTTTCCTAGCCGTTATTTATGTTGACCACGGATGTACTCTTTCACCCACGCTTTACCTTGGTCACGCGACAAAATTAAGGTATTGGTACGATAAATTGCCAATGTCGCGACCAGTAAATAGCTGCCAATAATCATTAGTAATAATGGCATCCACATGTCTGCCGACATTTTTGGGGCAGCGGTTAAGGTAAAAGTCGCGCCTTGATGCAAGGTATTCCACCACTCTACTGAGTACTTGATAATAGGGAGATTCACCGCGCCAACAATCGATAGAATGGCCGCTGCTTTACCACGATTGGCGGTATGTTCAAAAGCGGCAAACAGTGCCATGACACCCGCATATAAAAATGCCAAAATCAGCATGGACGTCAAACGTGCATCCCAAACCCAATAAGTACCCCAAGTTGGTTTTGCCCAAATGGAGCCGGTTAGCAAACTGATGACACACAGCAAAAACCCCATCGGCGCCAGTGCTTGTGCGACCAGACTAGCCGTCTTAATCTTCCAAACTAAATAGATAACGCCTAACACGGCAAGCGCAAAATAGATAGAGATGGCAAGACTGGCTGCTGGAACGTGGATAAAAATAATACGATAGCTATTGCCCTGCAAGTAATCAGGCGGCGCAAAAGCAAGTCCCCACACACTACCGAGCAGTAGACACATACCAGCTAGTATCGCTAACCACTTCACCCAAGGCGCAAAAATACGGAAGAACTGCTTGGTACCCACAGTGGTCAAAAAGCCTTGCCAAATGCGTTGCCACAGGCTAGGAGATGAGACATTATTCAGGTTGGGCATGGGAATAAACCTATTGCGCAGCTTATGGCGGCAGGTGGGGCCCATCATGGACACTACTACCTGCTAACCTGCTGGCGTTAAACACTGGATAGAATCTACAAGGGATGTTTTATGTATTTGCTTGGCTATTATAGCAAAATTGCCAGTTTTCACCATGCTGTTAATACAAAGGGGTTTAATAAAACAGCTGATGTCGGTTTAATTAAGCCACGCCATTTTTAAGGTCAACGCAATCACCCACGGCATGACCAAGACTGACACAATACTACCTGCCAATAACAAGGCCAATATAGGCAAACCATTAAGACCGGTGGCAAACAAATCAACCGCACCCGTCGCAAAAATCAACACGGGCAGTTGCATGGGCAACGCAATCAAAGGCACCAGCACCGCGCCATTTTTCAATGATAACGTCAAGCTACTAGCGACCGCTGATAGCATCAAGAGCATTGGGCTACCCGTAACGATAGAGGCCATCAGTATCCACGCCTCAAACCAACTGAGTTGGAATAAAGGAACGGCGAGCAAACTTAATGCTGCCACAATACCACTACTAAATATCCAGTGAATCGCTAAGCGAATCAATACCCATAACGGTAGTGACGCTTTGGCGACGACCAATTGCGCCAATGTGCCATTATCAAGGGCAGGCTTAAACAACCCATCAACCCCCATCACGAGCGATAGCAGAGCGGCGATCCACACGGCAGACACCCCAAGTCGTTGCAATAATGCAGGCTCACTGCCAACCGCTAACGGAAACAAAGTAATAATCACCAAAAACAGGACCAAAGGATACAGCCACTGCACGGCCCCTTGCTGCTTAACTTGCCATTCGCGCCGCCATAACTGCGTAAAGCTGATACCACGCGCTGTGACTTCGAGAGTGTGTGAGCTGTTATTCATCGCTTGTGTCGTACTGTCTGTTTGTGACATCTATTTGCTCTTCTGCTTATCGCACTTATATTATAGTTGGCACGAAATAAAATACCTAAACCATATACTCGGTCAAATCGAGCACTTGATTGGCCACACCAACCGCTTGATGACTGGTCATTAGTATCGCCCCACCCGCATTGGCAAAATCTCGCAGTCTGTCTTCCATCCGTGCCACCATATCGACATCAAGAGCGGTAAAAGGCTCATCAAGTAACCATAACGGTGTCACATCAGGCGTCAATAAATATAACCGCGCCAGAGTGATACGGCGGGTTTGACCTGCGGATAAATGGCTTGAGCTGAGGGTCTCAAACCCTTGCAACCCCACCCAAGTGAGGGCCTCATCGATATCAGCAGGACTTGGTGTGAGGCCATACAGATTCAGCAAAAACGTTAGGTTCTGTGCAACAGTGAGATTGGGGTGAATGCCCAGTTGATGCGACACATATAACGGCTGAATGGGCAAGGTTGCCGCTCCTTGATAAACCACCTCACCTGTCAGTACTGGCAGTAGTCCAGCCAGCTGCATCAGTAGCGTCGTCTTACCCGTACCATTTGCACCGATCAGATGACAAATGCTACCAGCAGACAAATGGAGCGTGACCGCTTCACACAGCGGGATTTCACCACGCTGAACCGTCAGCTCATCAAGCACCAGTAAGGGGGTAGCCAAAGCCGTCATCAAAACCTCTCGTTATTTATCAAGCGGCAGTCAATATTCATCACAAACACATACGCTGTTCATGGCATAATACTTTATGCTTACTACAAACACACAGTATAACAAATTGTCGATTACTATGACCTCAAAACCTATGCAGACTTCAAAAGATAGCCAAAACCAAATACCCAAAGTAGATGCTGAACACAAGATAGACCTTGCAAACAGCCACTCTCAAGCAAGCTTAGCAAGTACAAGCTTAACCATAGACCGCTTGATCGACGCCCAAGTTGCTTTTATGCAGGAGTGGTTACGCAAGCAAGCGGAACCTTTGAGTGGGGAGGCTTGGCAGTGGTTTGGTGAGCAGTCGTTAAATAAATATCTCAGCCGTGACCATTTGCAACACTTGGTGAATGATTGGCTCCTCAATCAGCCAATCAGTGACGTGGTGCGCACCGACATTCGCGATATTTTGCATACCGTTATTTATCACCCCGTCAATGACAACGTGCCATTGTCTGAGTTGGTCGATGACACACAGGTTGAAACCCTTGCCAATTATGTAGGTAGCCACGAGCAGCAGCGCAATGTCTTAATCCATACACTGGTCGGCAATGAAACCTTTGCAGACTTGCTGACACAAACGCTGTACCACGCCATCAATGACTTTATGGAAACCACGCTCGATAAAGCAGGCGGCGTTGGTAAGCTAATGAAACTTGGGCGCAGCTCTTTTGAAAAGGCCACTAACAGAAATCTTGACGAAAAGCTGCAGGCGTATTTGCACCGCAATATTAAGGATTTAGCGCGCCGAGCAGAAACCAATGCGCAAGAACACTTATCAAATGAAGAAGTCGCGCGACTATTGGTCACGGGTTGGGCACGGATCAAAGAGCAGCCTGTCAGCCATCTACAAACTTATTTGCGCGATGACCCTGATAACAGCAGTATCCGTCATATTGAAGCCAGTATTCAGCAAAGCTATAACCGCCTGCGCATGTCGCCTTACTTACATAGCCTCGTGGCAGCCAGTATCGATACTTGGTATGGTAATCATCAAGCAGATACTATGGCTACCATCGCCGCAAGTTTACACATTGACGAGCAGGCCATGACGCAACTTAGTACAGCGCTACTGCCTATAGTACAGGATGTGCTTGACAGTTCGTGGTTTACGGCACATATTCGTGAGATGCTACAAGCGTTTTATAACCAGCCCGCTATCAAAGAGAGTTTAATGACTAGTAGCGAGTAACTGACCGTTTTAAGGTATATCAGTCTTTAATATCATTTATTTGTCAGCACCCTATTATGAGCCAACGTAATACACTCAGCTTATGGCAAAAACTCAAACGGTTACTGACTGCCTCAGCGCCGACGTCTGTTGCTGATGGTGAAGATAAGCCACCACAGTTATCAGCAAATGACACCGATACGACTCACTCAGACACTGATAGCCAAAAAAGTAGTGAGAAAGGTGGCGACGATAAAAGCACCTTTGACGGCGATGCCGAGGCTGGCTCTGCCCCTGATACTAAAAATAACAGCCAGCCCTCTGAAAATGACGGCTCTAACCGCACGAAACATCGCCAGCACAGCGACACCCCCATCGTCGATATCCTAAAACAGTACTTCAGCAGCAAACAGTGGCACTACACTCATTATCGACCCAAAACCAATGACCACCAGCAATCGCATCATTTATCATTAAGGATGCGTCATAGACAACTAAACTGCGGCTACTTGTTTCGCGTACAAGAGAAAAACAAACTGTTAGCCGTTTATGGGATCTTGCCGTTTTTGATACCAGAGAGTCATCAAAACGCCGCGATGCTACTGATCACGCAAATCAATTACGACATGCTCATCGGTAGTCTAGAAATGGATGTCAATGATGGCGAGATACGCTACAAAAATGCCATCGATGTTGAAGTAGTCGGCATTAATGACGTCACGATTGAACACTTACTGCAAAGCGTGATCGCCATGACCACGGTCGCTCATGAGTTATTTTTTAACTTGGTGAATCATCAAGATCCTGCCGAAGATTTACAAACACTGATGTTGGAGCTACGCCAACAGGTAGATTCGCGCACGTTCTTTTTGCCAACCCAGTTCGTTCAATAAAGCCTGGCTTAAAATACGTATCAGCCACTTTTATGCTGTCTTATCACCCCCTGACGCATCAGTCTCTTATTGTCCAAACGCTCAAACACCTCTAAAAAAGAAGTCTTGTAAAACTATGCTAAAAATTGCCTACTCTGACATTTTTCGTTACTCGGTACCTGAAAAGCACCGCTTCCCTATGCAAAAATACACCATGATTCCTGAGCGTCTAGTGGCGGAAGGCACGATCAGTACCGATAACTTTTTTGCCCCTGACCGCCTAAGTGAAGATGAGATCTTGTCCACGCATACGGCAGACTACTGGCAGCAACTAAAAACCCAAACACTACCAAGAAAAGAAGCACGAGCCATTGGCTTTGAGATGACGCCAGCGCTGGTAGAACGCGGCCGTTATATTGCCCACGCAACTTATGAATGTGCGCTGTATGCGCAGCAGTATGGCGTGGCAATGAATGTCGCGGGCGGTACGCACCATGCCTTTGCCGACCATGGCGAAGGGTTTTGTGTCTTCAATGATGTGTGCATCGCCAGCAATTTGTTACTAAATCGCGGACAGGCGCAAAGGATTTTGATTATTGACTTGGATGTCCATCAAGGCAATGGTAACGCCAGTATCATGGCGGATGAATCGCGCGTTTTTGTCTTTAGTATGCATGGTGGCAAAAACTACCCGTTCCGTAAGCAAAAATCAGACTTAGACATTGAGTTAGATAACGAGACGGGCGATAAGGAATACTTACAGATTTTGACAAGCACGCTACCGCGCTTAATCAATGAGTTTGGGCCAGACATGATATTTTATCAATCCGCTGTCGATGTGCTCGCGACGGACAAATTGGGCAAACTGGCACTGACCCTAGACGGCTGCAAAGCCCGTGATGAATACGTGTTGCGTCAAGCGAAATCTGCCAACATTCCTGTCGCTATCGTGATGGGAGGCGGTTACTCAGAAGACATCGAAGATGTGGTAGAGGCGCATTGCAATACGTTTCGTTTGGCACAGCAGATTTATTTTGGTGAGATGGCGGGTTAGTACGGAGGCTTAACCTCTGACGAATGAATGTATAACGTCATAAGGCAGATTTATATGGCAAAAATATTGATAGGATTGGGCATTGTACTGGTTATTATCGGGGTGATTTGGCTGTGGTTTCCAAGTGCGTTTTCGTGGATAGGTAACCTGCCAGGCGATATCAAACACACGTCAGGCAACACGCGAGTATACTTTCCCGTGGTCACCATGATCGTGATCAGTGTCGTCGCGACCATCATATTGAATTTATTTAATCGTTAACTGTCCTTTTAATCGTTAACTGTATTCTTATGACAAAATCGCCGCCATCCCTTGCCAGCCGACACGAATCCCAAGCACAGTTAAAATCAATAAAATAAGCTGACGAAAGCGTGCTTGCGGTAAATACCGACGTAAGCGAATGCCAACCAAAAGAGCCGCGATAGACAATACGCTAAGTAAAGCAATCAGCTGCCATTCGCCATGACTCAGGGCCATGATAGGCTCACGTAAGACGATGATTTGGGCGACTTTGCCCAAGAAGTAGCACATATTGCCGACTTTGGCGATCGTGTTTTTATCATTGCTTGCAGACAATAAGTACATCATCAGTATGGTCGACATGGCATTGGTCGCCCCGCCAACGACGCCCGCGCTAAAGCCAACGATAACTAGCACAGGTTTGGTATCAGGTAAGCGAATCTGCTTACCCAGTAAGCTGCTCATCACATAAAAACCAATGACCGCAGCCAATACCAATAGGATATAAGCGCTATCTACCCATAACAGTAGCTTAGCGCCCAAAACACTACCGAGTAAGCTGGTTAAAGCAAGCAACCAATAGCGTCGACCGTAATAAGTGAAGTTTTGCCAAATCGTGCGACCGCCACCCGCCAGCCATGTCATCACATTGAGTAATAGCGATGGAAAAATAACTAAGACAATGGCATGTGGTAATGGATACATGCTGGCAAGCGCAGTGGTCGTCACCAAAGTCACACCCAGTCCGCTAATGCCATGCAGCAGTGACGCCAGCGCAAAGATCGCAAGTAACAATAACGTCTGTGTGCTATCGCTACCGGCTAGGCCGGTCATGTTTTTCGCACCATTCTAGGCTGACGGCCTATAACCATAACGACACAACTAGCCATTTTGACGATGCCAGATTGTCTCACCAATGAGGCTAGCCAATTGCTCAGCAATCTTATCCTTGCTGGTTTTTTCCAGTGTGATCGCCTCACGCTCGTAACGCTCAGAGAAAAACACTTGCATGGCGTTGTCATTACTGGCAAAGCCAATGTCTTTGCGCGAAACGTCATTACAAGCAATCAAGTCTAAGTTTTTAGACGCAAGTTTACCACGAGCATAATGCTCGACGTCTTGCGTCTCTGCGGCAAATCCAACGACAAATAGTGCAGGATGAGCAAGCGAAATAGTCGCCAAAATATCGGGGTTTTTGACCAAACTGAGCGTCATAGCCTCTTGCGTTTTTTTGATTTTTTGGGGGGCTGCCTCTTCGGTGCGATAGTCAGCCACGGCTGCTGTCGCAATAAAAATATCAGCGGCACGCGCGTTGTCATCGGTGACAGCCGCATGATGGCTATGTTGCTCTTTATGCTCATCGTTTTGCTGCTCATAATGATTGTCACCGCAATCACAGTCACCATGATGATGTTCATGGTCGTGAGTATGAGCGTGTTCCTCTTCAGACAAGAGCGATAGCACGCTATGTGTGCCATCCACGCATTGCTGTGCCGCGAGCAACATCTCTTTGGCAGACAACACGTCTATGCGTGTGACATTCAGTGGTGTGGATAGGGTGACTTTGCCGCCAGCAATTAAAACAACCTCTGCCCCTGCCGCCACACAAGCGCGCGCTAACGCAAATCCCATTTTGCCAGTAGAGTGATTGGACAAATAGCGCACGGGATCAATGGCTTCAACTGTCGCGCCTGCAGTAATGACGACCCTTTTTCCTGCCAGCAGTTGCGGCGTGGTTTGCATGGCATTAAATAACAGTATCTCGGCCAATAGTTGCTCAGGCTCCGGTAGTCGCCCCGCGCCCACATCACCACAGGCTTGCTCACCACTTGCAGGCTGGATAATCTGATAATTCATATCACGCAAGGTTTGGACGTTCAGATTCACCGCTGGATGCGCCCACATCTGCTGGTTCATCGCGGGTGCAATAATAACAGGGGCCGCCGTGGCCAGGCAAACAGTGGTCAATAAGTCATCAGCCATCCCCATTGCGAGTCGGGCGAGCGTATTGGCGGATGCTGGCGCAATAACGATTAAATCTGCCCATTTAGCCAGTTCAATATGCCCCATTCCTGCTTCCGCTTGCTCATCGAGTAGTGAGATATGCACCTCATTACCAGTCAAGGCTTGCAATGTCAAAGGGGTGATAAATGCTTGGGCGCCTGTGGTCATGATGACGCGCACATCAAAACCCGCCTTGATTAACAAGCGGGCAAAAGTAGCAGATTTATAAGCGGCGATACCGCCAGTGATAGCAAGCACGATATTGGACATAAGCATGGCATCAATAAAAAAGGTGAAAGATAAAATTGCGCTTATAGTAACAATTATGAGATAAATTGGGTAAGATTTTCTATATTTAACGGCGGTATTTGCCAGCAATTCCTAATCAAGGAGCGACAATGGCCATTAAAGACTGGCATGAAGACGACCGACCACGCGAAAAACTACTGAGATTTGGGGCAGCCCATCTGACCGATGCAGAAATTTTGGCGATATTTTTACGCACAGGTACCCAGTCGCAATCAGCAATTGAGCTGGCTCGTCATCTCATTGAGCAATTTGGCAGCTTGGCAGAGCTTTTGGCTGCCCCGCAGGACATTGTTCTGTCTTGTCATGGTATCGGCCCTGCTAAATACTCGCAGATATTAGCATCGCTTGAGATGGGGACACGCTATTTAGACAGTAAGCTCAAAACCGGTCAGGCACTCGGGCGCTCACAAGTGGTTAAAGATTACATCAGTACGCAACTGCGCGGTGAGCATCGCGAGGTCTTTGCTGTGCTCTGTTTGGACAACGCGCTCACTCTTTTAAACTTTGAGATACTGTTTACAGGCGGTATCTCATCGTGCTCAGTCTGTGTTAAGCACGTACTACGCCACGCTTTGAGTCACGCAGCCAGTCAGCTAATTATCGCTCACAACCACCCACACACCGATGCTCAGCCCTCCACTGCAGACAATATATTGACCAGCGAGCTAAAAAAAGCCTGTGATTTATTAGACATCGCGCTTGTTGATCATATTATCGTCGGACGTAATGAAACATTGTCTTATGCTGAAAGCGGCTTGGCACCTTTTAATTAGGGCATCTTGATACATATTGTCGACACAGCGTAGCACTTTAGCTCTTGATAGTCACCGACAACTGTTTCATATTATTAGCCAGTTTTGTCTTTTATGGAGTTGGTTTTTATGAGCCCTTTATCAGTACAACGGTAGCAGGCAATGTAACCCTTTAAAATCAGTTGTACAACGTGCTATAACATTAACAGCGACATCTGTTTTAACTTGGTCATAAGTCACTCAAACGTCAGAAAAAAAACAACTATATTTGTCCAAAATTTTTTATTCATACATGTTTACGCTTTTGGTTCAGCGTTATAAAGGAGATAGTCATGGCAGTTGGCTTATTTATTTTGGCAGTCATCATTCAGTTAGCCATGGTCTTGGCCATCTTTTTGTTGTCCTTGTCACGCGTCACTGGCAGCATTGTCGCCCTTATTACCGTCATCGTAACCGCGATCATCAGTCCTTGGTCACTCATTTTAGGCATACCCATCGCCCTACTCTGTTTGGTTCTACTCATCGCCCCTCTACGCCAATCCTTAATTACTAAGCCTGTTTATAAGGCTCTAGGCGGCGCTATGCCTAGTATGAGCGACACTGAGCGTGAGGCGCTCGATGCTGGAACCAGCTGGTGGGAAAAAGAGCTGTTTATGGGGGCCCCAAACTGGGATACCTTTGCCAAATACCCTTATCCAGAACTGTCAGCAGAAGAGCAAAGCTTTATTGATAACGAAGTAGAAACGCTCTGTGCCATGCTCGATGAGTGGAAGATCCAGCATAAAGATAAAAAACTGTCACCTGAAGCGTGGCAATTTATCAAAAGCAATGGCTTTTTGGGCTTAATCATCCCAAAAGAGTTTGGTGGCCTAGAATTTAGCTCTTATGCGCAAAGCCGTGTCATGAGTAAGATCGCGTCGCGCTCACCGACTGCCGCTGTGACTTGTATGGTACCAAACTCACTCGGCCCTGGTGAGCTTCTGATGCACTATGGGACGGATGAACAAAAACAACGTTGGTTGCCGGGTTTAGCAAAAGGCGATGAAGTCCCTTGCTTTGGTTTGACAGGCCCTGAGGCAGGCTCCGATGCAGGCGCTATTCCTGACACAGGCGTGGTCTGCTACTGCATGCATGAAGGCGAGCAAGTGCTTGGCCTACGCATGAACTTCTCCAAACGTTGGATCACCTTAGCACCTATCGCCACTGTGGTTGGTCTGGCCTTTAAAATGCACGATCCAGAAGGTCTGCTTGGTAATCCTCAAAAGACCGATTATGGGATTACCTGTGCGCTGGTTCCTGCCAGCCACAAAGGCGTTATTATAGGCCCACGTCACAATCCTATCGGCTCACCATTTATGAATGGTACCGTCGATGGTAAAGACGTCTTTATCCCCTTAGATTACATCATCGGCGGCGTTGAAAATGCAGGTCGCGGTTGGCGCATGCTGATGGAATGCCTAGGCGTTGGCCGTGGTATCTCCTTACCTGCGCTATCCACCTCAGCCAGTGAAATGACGTATTTGTCTGTCGGGGCTTTTGCTAAAGTGCGCGAACAGTTTAAAATTTCGGTTGGTAAGTTCGAAGGCGTACAGGATGCCACCAGCCGTATGGCCAGTAACACTTATATGCTAGAAGCGTTCCGTCATCTGGTTACTTGCGGGCTAAACCAAGGGGGTACGCCATCGGTGATGACCGCAATGGCTAAGTACTATGCGACTGAAACCATGCGCAGTGTGGTCAATGATGGGATGGATGTCGTTGGTGGTCGTGCTGTACAGATGGGTCCACGTAACTTCTTGGCGACGCCTTATCAAGCCATTCCGGTGTCTATCACCGTTGAGGGCGCCAATATCTTGACACGCTCACTGATGATCTTTGGGCAAGGGGCCATGCGCTGCCACCCTTATCTATTTGATGAGCTGCAACTGCTACAAAGTGACGACAAAGCAAGTGCCACTAAGAAATTCGATACGCTCTTTTTTAAACATTTGGGCTATACCTTTAACCGCGGGGCAAAAGCCTTTGTCGCAGGGTATGTCGGTGGCAGTAATCACGCACCAAGTTTTGCGGATGGCTTTACCCGTCCCTACTATAAGCATATCAATCGCTTAAGTGCGAGTTTTGCTTTGACGGCCGATATGGCGTTAGGGTTACTGGCCGGTGATTTAAAACGTAAAGAGATGCTCTCTGGTCGCTTAGCCGACATTCATGGTCATTTATTTATTAGCACTGCTATTTTGCAGTTTTATGAGTATGGCACTAAGTCAGACGCTGAACGCTTGCATGCCGAAGTGGCGCTACAAAATAGCTTTTATACGATTCAAGAAGCCTTTTTGTCACTCTTTGCCAACTTCCCAAATCGCATGGCAGCCAGCTTGGTCAGCTTTGTGACTTTCCCAAGTGGTCGTATCTTTACGCCGCCAGACGATGAGCTAAAACGCAAACTGGGTGATACCTTCATGGATGATTTTGCGGCCAACCCATTCCGTGACTATCTCAAAACCATGGTTTATTACAATACCGAAGCAGACGATGTCACGGGGCGCATGGAGCATGCCTATCAAACACTGCTCGATATAGAACCTTTATGGCAGAAGTTTAAAAAAGCGGAGCATAAAGACAGCTTTGAAGGCCTTACGTTTGAAGATCACGTGGTCTATGCCAGCCAAAACGGTGACATTACCGAAGAAGAAGCGGAAGTGCTCATTCAATACAATGCTTTGCGCTTTGATTCTCTATTGACCGATGTGTTCGACAAGCATCTATCGCAAGCACAAGAACGTGATAATCCACACAGCCTCGATAACGCAGTACAACAACTGACGGACTATGCGCAGCTAAAAAATGAGGCGCAAGCCAGAAACGGGATTGCGACGACTGATGGGAGCGCATCTGATAACATGGCTGCCACTGCCACTAATGATGAGACTGGTGACGCTAACCCCAATCACGGTTATGAGAGTGATGGTGATGTAGAAATGGTCTCTGAGCAAGATACGGCTCAAGAAGTGCGCACCCAGACCGACTTTGTTGACGCCAATCCTGATGCCGAAGCGCTTGACCATCGTCATCGTGACGCAGAGTCACACTTAAATGAACGCATGAGTAACAACCACAGTCTACATAGATCTAGCGCCGATAATCCTGAACACTTAGACCATACAGAAAGACCTGAAAACGTAGAGGTGACTCAAGACACAGTAGAAAGATCTTCTACCAGTGATAGCAAGTGGCATGATGGTCTACGTCGTGATGAAAATGATAAGGTATAAAAAAGTATAGAGAAAAATAGGATTTACATAAGATGCTGATAATGATGACTTTTAAACACGCTACACATTTTATGTAGTACCTTCTTATAATTCAGCTTAAAAAGACTGTCCAGTTTGGGCGGTCTTTTTTTATAAACGACCATTTTTAATGATCCATGCTAATAATATTTAGTGCCATTTGTCCGCTCTTTACCACTAAAAAATGTCGCACAAACAGCTTAATTAGTGACCTCATTTCATCTAAATTATAAAAAAACGTTGCAGTCTCCTTAACAATTATTTTATATTGTGCGAGAAATTGACATAAAATGACAGACAAAAAATTTACAGACGTAACAAAATCAGGTATAGAGCCCGCAATAATTGATGTATTGAGCTCGTACCCGACCTGACACTAGGCGTTGCGTACAAAAGGATAGAAGTTATGTGGAAAAATTTGGGACTGACGGGCAAAATTATTGTTGCCATGGTACTCGGTATCATACTGGGTTTATTTATAAACTATTCAGGACTAAACGCTGAAGGCGGTTTTGTTAGTACCTATATTACGAACGGGTTTTTCGCGATTATTGGCAAACTGTTCGTTAACTCACTAAAAATGTTGGTTGTTCCGTTAGTACTTATCTCGCTGATTTGCGGGGTTTGCGGTATTGGTGATATTCGCTTGCTTGGGCGTATTGGTACCAAGACCTTTCTCATCTATATGATGACAACCGCGTTGGCGATTGCCACTGCGATTGGCCTTGGTATTTTATTTGGTATCGGTAAAGGTATGGATATCGAAACGGAAGCTGCATTCGAAGCCAAGTCAGCGCCGCCCCTACTAGATGTTTTCTCCAATATCATTCCATCTAATCCCATCAGCGCGATGGCGAATGGTGACATGCTATCGATTATTTTCTTTGCGATCTTAATCGGTATCAGTATTTTGATGGTTGGTAAGCCTGCCAAAGGGTTGGTACAGAGTTTAGAGCTTATTAATGAAGTCATCCTAAAAATGGTGACCATCATTATGAACTTAGCACCATACGGTGTTTTTGCTCTCTTAACTAAAGCCATGGCTGAGCTTGGTTTAGATCTTATTTGGTCATTACTTGGTTACGTTGCAGTGCTGGTTGGCTCACTGGCTTTCCACTTTTTCATTACCATGATGATTGTCCTCAAGCTGTTTTCAGGCTTGTCCATCAAGACGTTTTTGGCAAAAATGCGTGAAGTGCAGATTTTTGCATTCAGTACTTCAAGCTCTAACGCTACGATTCCTATTACCTTGCGTACTGTCACCAAGCGTATGGGAGTCAATAACTCAGTGGCTTCGTTTACCGTTCCTTTTGGTGCGACCATCAACATGGATGGTACCGCCATCATGCAAGGGACGGCGACCATTTTCATTGCCAATATTTATGGTGTTGATTTGGGCGTGACCGAATATCTAACCGTTATCCTTATGTCAGTACTGGCCTCTGTCGGTACCGCTGGTGTCCCTGGTGTTGGTCTGATTATGTTGTCTATGGTGTTTGCCCAAGTCGGTCTGCCTATCGAAGGTATCGGTCTGATCTTAGGCGTGGATCGTATCCTTGATATGCTGCGTACCGCGGTGAACGTTGGTGGTGATGCAGCAGTGACGGCCATTGTGGCAAAATCAGAAAATAAAATGGATACAGCGATTTATAACGATCCTGATGCAGGTGCCAAAGACGTATTTGACGGTCATATCGATGAAGATAATGAGCGCGAGTTCTCTAATGTCTTTAGTGATGGCATCATGGGTAGTGAATACGATGATGTCGATCGCCGTCGCTAGTCATGCATATTGAATAAAGATTGGCATAAAAAAACCTCAGTCAGATTGACTGAGGTTTTTTTATGCCTGAGCTATTAGCTAAACACGTTTGATTTAGCCAAGCACATACTTAGTAATCATCGCTAGGCAAACCAGCACAATCATCGGACGTATCAGCTTACTCCCCCCTTTGACGACCATGTGTGAGCCAAAATACGCCCCTATCGTTTGCCCCACCATCATCGCCAGACCCACTTTCCACAAGACATTGCCGCCTAAGATAAAAAATATCAACGAGCCAATGTTAGTAGATAGGTTTAGCACCTTAGCAGCACCTGTCGCTTCGATAATCTGACGCCCGCGCAACGCAACATTGCCGAGTGCAAAGAACATCCCTGTCCCTGGGCCAATATAACCATCATAAAAGCCGATTAATGGCGCAACCACCTTTTGCCATTTGCCTTCTGAGATGCGCGGGGCGGCCTCTACTTCACCAAGTTTAGGCGCAAACAACGTATAGATACCAATAGCCGCAATCAAAAATGGAATCAGCTTTTCAAGGAGATCTGGCGGTGACATCTGTACGGCGATCGTACCGATAACCGAACCAATAAAAGCGCCAATAATAGCCACCTTTATACGCTGCGGCTTGATCACACCTTTTCTAATCATCGTAATGGACGCGGCTAGTGCACCTGAAGCCGCTTGTAGCTTATTGGTGCCAAGCGTTAGCACGGGTGGAATGTTGGCCAGCAGCATGGCAGGTATGGTCAACAAGCCGCCACCACCAGCGATGGCATCGATAAAGCCTGCCAATGCTGCCACCACAGTAAGCAGTGCAATGATCTCTAAGGAGAGGGATATGTCCATGACGCTGACCTTCAAAAGTTATGATAAATAAGGAAAAACCTCTAGAGTACTCGGTTGAGAATGTACTATTGATGAGGCAATAGTACGGCTGATACGTCCCAGAGAGCTAACCGAGCGGTATATAACGTCGCTCATTATAAAGATAAAACCGTAAAAAAAACCAAAAACGTAACAAAGTCTGCTAGATTTGTCTAATGGCTTGCTAAAACGCGCCCTAAGCGATTGTTGAACAAAAAAATAACGACTTACAACAGCTTTGCCTGCGGTCGCACTTTTATAATAGTCTTATTCTTGAGATAACAAGGTGAGCTTGTGACCTTGGGTTGATGTATTTTGTTGTCTATATTAATAAGAGTGTGAGAAACTGTTCCTGTCTATCTGCGACATCAGTATAAGCAGCAGCGTAGATATTTGAGTTAATTTAATAAATTGTATGAGTAAATGAGGATGATATGGCAATACGAAGGATTAAGGCATTTTTTGAGTTTGAGGCAGCAGGCGGTATTGTCTTAGCACTGGCCGCCATTGCTGCAATGATCATTGCCAACTCCCCTCTTAGTGTGTGGTACGAAGGCTTTATCCACGCACCTGTTGCCATTCAAATCGGTAACTTCGCCATTGCCAAAGACGCTCACCACTGGATCAATGATGGTCTGATGGCTGTTTTCTTTTTCTTAGTGGGGCTTGAGCTTAAGCGTGAAGTGTTGATCGGTGAGTTGTCTAACGTCAAACAGATCATACTACCAGCTGGGGCAGCAGTAGGTGGCATGATTATGCCAGCGGCGGTCTACCTGCTCTTTAATTATAATGAGCCTGAGTTTTGGAAAGGTTGGGCCATTCCAGCAGCGACTGACATTGCCTTTGCCCTTGGTATCTTGAGCCTACTAGGTAACCGCGTACCCAACTCCTTAAAAGTATTCTTAGTATCCATTGCTATTTTTGATGATATTGGCGCGATTTTGATCATTGCCTTGTTTTATACCAGTGAATTATCACTAGAGTCATTAGCAGTAGCGGGACTGTGTCTGCCGTTTTTATATCTTCTCAATCGCCGCAACGTTACCAGCATCACGCCTTATCTGCTCATCGGGGTTATCATGTGGATTGCGGTACTCAAATCCGGTATCCACGCCACCTTAGCAGGGGTAGTTTTAGCGCTATTTATTCCGATGTTTGACCGTACGGATCCTGAGCACTCGCCACTTGAAGAGTTGGAACACGACCTACACAACACCGTGGCATTTGGTATATTGCCAATATTCGCGTTTGCCAACTCGGGTATATCGCTCGAAGGTGCAGGTGTGGCCGAGCTATTCCATTCGGTACCACTTGGGATTGCCGCGGGTCTGTTTATCGGTAAGCAGCTGGGCGTCATGATCATGTGCTGGTTGATATTTAAGCTTGGTATCTCAACCATGCCCAGAGGTATGAATTATAAACAGATATATGGTGCAGCCTTATTATGCGGCGTCGGCTTTACCATGAGCTTATTCATTGGCGGCTTGGCATTTGCTGGTGACACAACACTATTCGATGAGCGCTTAGGTATTATCATGGGTTCAATCGTCTCTGGTATAGCCGGTTACCTCATGCTTAAATTCAGCCTAAAAGACAATATCAGTGGTACGTCAGTCGATTTAACTCGTCCACACTAAGCGTACAATGAGCTACTTGCCAGCGTATCAATGGCTAAGTAGCTCTTTGTTTTATAATACAAGAGGATAAAGGCTGTTTGATAAATAAGAGTACTTGATCAACATGGCTACTTGATAAACATGGATCAGAATAACATCATGCCCAAAAGTATCGACACTGATCATCAGCACCATCAATCGACAGATGCCTATCAGCGTCATGATCGTACCACCGCTATTGACGACCATAGCGACCTGCAAGTACTAAAGCGGATCAAACGTTATTTATTGCCAAAAGACTTTGTCATCTCTCAAGCATTATTAAATGAGATGGTCGCCGGTTACGATATTGGCGACCCGCTGGCAGATGCTTTGGCGGCTGAGGGCGTTCGTTTTGCAAAACCCTTACAGCAAATTATTATTAACAACGGCTTCAATCACACCCTCAAAAACAACCCCTCTTTTTGCGCGTTAACCGAGCAGTTTGGCAGTCATCCTGATTGGTTCGATCCTAAGCTTGCCCAGATCGGTGCAGTCGCCTATCGACGCTACCCGCTGATGCTAATTTGGCTCTTGCGTAACGTCGCCCTGATGGCAGGGTACAGTATTCCTGCCCTCTCGCTGCCATTGATTCAAACTGGCGCTTTGATGCATGATGCCTTGCCGCGCCTGATGCGTACTTATGCTTATATCTTAGCTGTCTCTGAGCACCCTCAATCGAATATGAGCACGCGCCATGGACGCAAACCTATCGAGCAAGTAGTGGCCATTGGCTCTGAAGGCTGGCGTCAGTCTATCAAGGTGCGGCAAATTCACACCTTAGTGCGTCAAAACCTCCTCAACGGGAAAGGCAATGCAGCCAAAGGTGACCTAACAGAGGCCGATCAGCACCACAATCCTGATGGCAGCTGGAACACGGCCTATTGGGGTGTACCAATTAACCAGACTGATATGATTGCCACCCACTTGCAGTTTTCGCTGCTGATCATGCGCGGGCTACGACTGCTTGGTGCGCGCATTAGCAAGGAAGAAGCTGAAGGTATTCTGCATTTGTGGAATCTTGCCAGCTATTGGATGGGCGTTGATCTACAGCGCTTGCCGAAGGTTGAAGCGGCGTGTTGGGAGTGGCTATATACGTATCTATCCATTCAGCAGCTTAATTTTAAAATGGGGCAGCCACTGGCAAAAGCCTTGCACGACTTACCGCGCCAGCTCATGGGTGAGGACAATCGCCGAGGGCGCTTCGTTGAGATGGTCAATGCCAGCGTGACGCGTACTTTGGTCGGTGATGACATTGGTGATGGCTTGGATTTACCAAAATCAAAGATACGGTTTGGCGTACTGTCTTCCGTGCCCATCTTGTTTGCGCTTGATACTGCCCGGCAGCACAATCAAAGTATTGATAAAAAATTAGAAGCGTTTCGCGCCAAACGCCAAGACAATATGAACTGGTGGCTAAAGAAAAACGATGATTATTATAAGTAAAAGCACAATGCTGTGAGTATAAGTAACAGAATACAGGGCTGTGGGATGATGTTTTAAAGCTTCTGCCCGCAACGGCACAGTACACGAGGAAAACTTATACCAGCAGAATGCCTTTTCTGAACGCTGTTTTTATTTGGAGGGACCATCAGTCCGAATATTGTTATAAATAAATAGAGGGTTCTTAGGCATTATCCATAGCATCCACAGCCATTATCATAACGCCACACTAGGCAGGCGTGTTCATGGCTTGGCATGATCGACTATCAATTTATATTCTCTATAGACGGGTATTTTGTATACGGTAATACCATTCAAGCTGCCGATCAAAGCCAGTTTCTAATAAGCTTGCAATGACTCGTCCTGTCAGACCCCACACTGTCTCACCATCTACTTGCCAGCTGGGCGTTAGCAGGGTCGCAGTCTGGTCTTGCATCGTGTATTCTACCGCATACTCTACCGTAGGCTGAGTGAGTAACGACTCAAAATCTGCCCAAAATATGCGTGAGATTTCTCCTAGTTCGGGCACCAATATCAAATCTGGCGCAATGAGTGCCACAATTGGGCGTACACTCATGCCACTTTTGGAGGTTTGTATGGGCAATTGACCAAGCAATTGGACTTTGTTGGGTGGGAGCGCCGTCTCTTCGCAGGCTTCGCGCAGCGCTGTGATGACATTATTACCATCACTTATCTCATACTTACCCCCTGCACAAGACACCTCATCAGCATGGCTATTCATATGCGCAGCACGGCGCGTCAGGAGCAGCTTCGGGTGGCGTTCATGAGTAATCGCCACCAATACCGACGCGTCTGCAATCGGTGTTTGATATAAGCTGTCTAAGATGCGCGCACTATGCGATGTGTGGTGGGCGTCATATAACGCTGGGCTGGTCACGGCATTTAACGTCTCGTGCTGTACTCGCTCAGCCAGTTTTCTGAGCGTAGGATAACGTATAAACGTGGGCACAGCGACTGATAACTCATCAAAACTTATAGATTGCGGTGGGAGTAGCATTATAATTGCCCTGTATTTTTATCCGTGTTTAACCTCATTACGATAAACTATCTATCACCTAAACCTCAAAAATAAAACATATCATGGTCAAGTAGTTAAGGTTATTGAATACTATTTAGGAAGTGCTAGTGGATAACATTTTCTCATTCAATAAAATGCAGAGCAGAATCGATGACTGCTCGCAAAGATTGCCTCGCTATTGGTCATCAGTATTTGCGCCTACTCAAGCCTAGCGCAAACCGGCGATGACTGCATATACTTTCTGTGACTGAGTTGCTCTGCCTGTTGTACGCGCCCTTATCTGACAAAAATACCAAACACTAATATCGTAAAAATGTGCTGTTTTTGTCATCCATGTCAGTACGGTGAGAATTTGTGTTATCTTAAGCTTAAAGCCAGTTATTTGTCAGATAAAAGCCTGATAAGCTAACGTCTCACTCTTCTTATAGAACTTATATAAATAGAAGAAGCATTATAACGCTTAAAATAACCCCATCACTTTTTCTCATTACATAAGGCAGTTGATATGCGCTATTGTCTACAATGCGGTCATGAAGCAGAACGCAAAATACCAGCCACAGATAATATACCGCGATTGGTATGTCCAAATTGCCACTACATCCATTATGAAAATCCAAAAGTGATTTGTGGCTCACTTGTCGTCCATAAAAACCGTGTGCTCCTGTGTCGGCGTGCCATTGAGCCACAATACGGCTTATGGACCCTGCCTGCCGGTTTTATGGAGAATGGTGAAACCATGGCAGAAGGCGCAGCGCGTGAGAGCTATGAAGAAGCAGAGGCGGTCGTTATCAATCCTCACCTCTACTGCCTGTATGACATTCCTGATATCGGTCAAATCTATAGTATCTACCTAACCGAGCTAAAAGACGGGGCTTACGGTATTGGCTCTGAAAGCCTGGACTGTGCTTTATTCACAGAAGAAGACATTCCTTGGGACAGTATTGCCTTTGAGGCCGTGCGCCGCACCTTAAAAAGCTATTTTGAAGACCGTCAGCAATTCGACAGTTTAGATAAGTTCCCCATTCATCAAGACTACATCGGCAAAGATCAAAGCATCAAACGCTATTAACATCGTACTATAAGTACAAAATACCTTACAAAAGTCGTTGGTAAAAGCCATTCATAAGAATTATGCTACATGCTTAGTGTTGTCTCTTAGAATGGTTTTTTTATTGCCTGACGTTAACGGCTCAATCTGACTTGTGAGAATATCATGCTGACCTTGTTGCAACGCGCCTTACCGCTGTTACCGCTGACCATCGCCGTGACCCTGACCAGTATCAGTACCATAAGCCATGCAGACGACTCACGTCTCACTGCCAAAGAGTCAGACCCAAAAACGCTTGGGTGGATGCAAGGCTTTCCGCCACCAGCTGATAAGCTGATAGCGCAGCCATCCTCTGATTTTTTTAGTTTTCCAAAGCTACGTTGGACAGTCTGTCATATCCGTGAGCTGATGCCGACTACCGAAGTCAGTCGCGGTATCGGTGCGCCGTCCAAGCTCAGCTATGAGCTGGATAAAAACATCGATGCCATCCCCTTTATCCCCACTGGCAGTAATCGCCCAATGACATGGCGACAGTCATTAGATGCCAACTATACAGATGGTATTATGATCCTGCATCATGGCAAGGTGGTGTATGAATGAGCGCCAAAACGGTTGCCTCAATGAGCTAGGACAACATGCTGCGATGTCGATGACCAAATCCATGACGGGTTTACTGGCAGAAATCCTTGTAACCGAAGGCAAGCTTGATGATAAAACGTTGGTGGCCTCTATCATTCCTGAGCTGGCGAACAGCGGCTTTGGTGATGCAACCGTGCGCCAAGTCATGGATATGACGACAGCGCTGGACTATAGCGAGGACTACGCCGATCCCAATGCTGATATTTGGCAGTACTCAGAAGCCGCCAGTCCGCTACCAAAGCCTAAGGGCTACACCGGTCCTAATGGCTATTTTGAATACCTACAAACGATTCAGAAAAAAGGCGAGCATGGTGATGCCTTTAGTTATCAGACCATCAACAGCGACACGCTTGGGTGGATCATTGCACGCACCACTGGCAAAGCAGTCGATGACTTACTCTCTGAGCGCATCTGGCAAAAAATCGGCGCAGAGCAAAGCGCCTACATGACCGTTGATGCTAAAGGTACGCCGTTTGCCGGCGGCGGTATCAGTGCAAGCTTGCACGATATGGCACGCATTGGTAGCCTCATGCTAAATAAAGGCGTCATTAATGGCAAGCGCTTGTTCCCAGCCGCTGTAGTAGAGCATATCGAAGCTGGCGGCGACAAGGATGCCTTTGCCAAAGCCGATTATAAACAGCTCAAAAATGGCAGTTATAAAAGCATGTGGTGGTCATATGACAATCCCACCCCCGTCTATTCGGCTCGCGGTGTCCATGGTCAAAGGATTTATGTGGACCCAGCGGCCGACATGGTCATCGTCCGTTTTGCCTCGCATCCTGATGCCAGCAATGGCAAAAATGATCCGACATCAATACCTGCTTTCCAAGCTGTCGCAAATTATCTGATAACAAAGTAATGGCTTAAAAGTGAACAATAAAAAATCACGATGAAAAATAAAAACCGCCGCTTTCACTATTTATCTTGAAAGCGGCGGTTTTTTATACCACACAAATCAACGTAGATTTTTAGCTTTTAATTTTGCACACGTTAAAGCCAAGCTCTTTTACCTGAGCTTCTTTGTCATATGGCGCTAAGACCGCACGCACGTGCTTTTGCCCTTGTAAGTATTGCTTGGCAACACGCTGTAAATCAGCAACGGTCACCGCCAAGATTGCTGCCCGCATTTTACGCTGCCAGTCTGCCCCGCGATGATGCAAGTTGGCAAAGCACGCTTTGATCGCCTCACCCGCTGGAGAGCCAGGCTTATCCATACCTGAGATAATACCTAAGATAGCTTCTTCTAACTGCTCGTCCGTTTGCGGCTCATTTAACAACCATTCAATACTGGCATCGAAGTGAGCAAAGGTCTCAGCACACTGTGGATCACGGTAGCTAAAGAATTTAAAGGCACAAGCATTGGCATCGTAACCAGCACCGCCGCCATAAGCGCCGCCGCGCTCACGAATGGCACTGTGCAAATAGCCATTACGTAGATAAGGCGCTAATACCATCAAGGCAGCCGTATCAGGATGGTCAGCCGCTGGCACTGTATAAGCGCTGGCGTTATGGTAAACGTTGGTCGGTACCAGCCAGGCTAAATCTTCAACCGCTACTGACTCACCCTCAACATCATTTAGGTGTAAGTCTGCAAACTCGCTTGGGATATTGGCGTCAATGGCATTATCAGTGTTGGTTAGTTTTTCTGCCAGCGCTGGGGCACGACTGTCTTTCCAGCTCTCCAAAATTAAGTTACTCAAACGCTCGCTTTGCTCAGCCTCACAGATAATCACAGCGTGTTTCGGCAGACTAATGAGACGCTGATGCAGATCCATCAAGCCTGTCGCAAGCTTATCCCATTGGGCATCGTCAGTACTGGCATGGGTTAAGAAATCTTTCAACGCATTGAGTGCCGGAAGTCCGCTACGTACATACTCTAGCTGTGCTTGACGACTCATGCCGCGACTGGCCGTTTGCATAGCATAAGAATGCCCTGAGCCCGCAAGGTTAGATTGCCAGCCCGCTTGGCGCTGCTGCAAAATCTCTTTAATACGGTCATGCTCAGTAAAGACACTGTGCTCCATGACTTCTTTTAGCAGATCAATCGCTTCAGGTTTGCGGTTCAGCGCCCGCGTTGCCACCACAAAATAGCTGCTAATAGACTGGCTGTCATCGACATTGGTACGTTGGCTGATACGCGCTGTCACGCCTGACGAGTGCGCTGCTTGCTTGGCTTGCATTTCATGCGCGCTGAGTGAGTCGGTACCAAGCTCTGACAACAAGCTTAAATAAATAGGCAGTAATGGGTGATTAATGACATCATTCACTGGTAACTGATCGTTGTTAGCCTCACCAATTGCATCGGTCAATGGGACGATGACTTGATAATAGTAGATACCATTGGTGCCTGCTTCATACTCAAACAAGGTGCTGTCTTGACCACTTAAGCGCACCATTTTTTGCGAGCCTTGCTTAAAGCTAATGTCCGTTGGTACATCTTCTAAACCCACTTTTGGTAACAAGCTTAGATCATCAGGGGCAGCTTGGCGCGCAGCCAAATCCAACGCCTGCTTATGCAAAATATCTTTATCATCAGCGGTCAAATCCATCGCGATGGTATCAAGGCGAGTTTGCTCTGCTGCGGCCAATCGCGCTGATTTTTCACTGTCTGGTGTCAATGTGACACGGACGCGGTGGTTGTTTTCAAGCAAATGCGTTTTGATTAAATTGGGCAGCCATTGCGGATCGACGACCTGCTCACGCAACCATTGTAGATGCTCATCAACTTCCCAGACGTCGATAGGATT
This sequence comes from Psychrobacter namhaensis, assembly GCF_016107545.1. GTDB lineage: Bacteria > Pseudomonadota > Gammaproteobacteria > Pseudomonadales > Moraxellaceae > Psychrobacter > Psychrobacter namhaensis. Next base: position 73,876 of record NZ_JABASS010000002.1, on the reverse strand, counting down.
GCCATCATGAATAGCCGTACTAAAGCCTTCTAGCATTAAATTTAGACCATAAGGAACACTATCGCCGCCGATATGGCGTTGATCAATCTCTATCTGATGCAAGATGGTTTCAATCGTTTCATCATCAATTGGTGCGCTAGCAACGTCAGCAAGCAAGTCTATAATGCCCTGCTCGACCGCTTCGGCGTGCTCAGGGTTTGAACCACGTAGTCCGGTATAAAAAACCATTTCATAATGACTGTCATCGAGTCCTAGCAGCGGACTTGGCGCTTTACCCAGCGGATGGCTGTCAAGATAAGCACGCAGCGGTGAACCAGCATGTTCAACCAATACCCCTTCTAATAAACGTAGCGCCAAACGCTGCTTGGGATCGGTAATAGACGGCAGCAGCCAAGCAACGACATGGTGCGTTTGATCGGGACCGGCTTCGTCAGCGGTATAAGTGTCGGTTGCACTAATCGGTGCAGACAGACGCTGCTCTGGACGCGACACGTGTTTTTTGCCTGCTTCAAACTGGATTAAAGCATCTTCATGAATCTTCGCCTGCGTCTCAGCGACAGGGATATTACCAAAGCTCATAATCACGCTGTTTGAGGGATGATAATGGCTTTGATGAAACGCTACTAATTCAGGGTGCGTCAAGTCGGGAATATCCGCAGGATCACCGCCCGAATTATAATGATAGGTGGTCGTTGGAAACACATGATGGGCAACCGCGTGATATAGCTGATCAATCTCACCGCTCATCGCGCCTTTCATCTCGTTAAACACAATCCCTTTAAAGTGCGGCTTGTCCTCGCTGTCTAATTCAACACGGATGCCTTCTTGGGCAAAATCAAGCGGATGAATATTGGGGAAAAATGACGCATCCAAATACACGGCCAGCAGGTTAAAGTAGTCGTTTTTGTTTTGCGTGGCATACGGATACGCGGTCCAATCAGCAGCAGTCATCGCATTCATAAAGGTATTGAGCGAGCGCTTAATCATCGAAAAGAACGGATCACGGACAGGGAACTTCTCAGACCCACACAAAGCCACATGCTCTAAAATATGTGCTTCGCCCTTTGAATCCATAGGCTGGGTACGAAAGCCCACCAAAAAAGCATTTTCATCACTTGGGTGTGCCAAATGATAATGCATCGCTCCGGTTTTAACATGCTGACTGATCAACACATCCATCGAAAGCGCCTCAATATGGCGATGCTCAATCAGCTCAAAAGCAGGATGCAGGGTCAAGTCAGCAGTAAATAGCGTGTCAGTCATAGTGTTCCTTATAAAGCGTTTTTAACCCAACCAATACTCACGTGACGCTGATAAAAAGTGGCACATCGTATGGTGTACTTGGTTAAAAACCAATAATGAATAAAAACGTAAAAATAGTGAGTACAAAATAAGCCACTTGATCCGTCATCGATATCCATCAATGTACAAAGATCTTTAAGTAACTTTTTGGGTAATATTCTTATTTAATGGCTACATATTTCGTGGCAGTGCTCCATCGAACAATAGGAATTTGCCTAACGGTATTAGATGGGGCTAAGCGTTTGATAAGTCAAGGCACGCTCTAAAAGATAAGCAAGAAAGGCCTACTGTCAAAAAGACGCCACCTGCAACCTACATATATTCATTTGTCCCAGTTTAATGATGTTACTTAACAGCGGCTATCAGTAGTGCTATAGTTAGAATCATCTGTTACAAGGAGCCGCTCATGAGTTACCAGCATATTTTATTGGTCACCGATTTAATGTCCGATGCCGATATCGTCGCTCAAAAGGCCAAGCGTATCGTTGAAAACCGTCCCGGTTCCAAGCTATCGGTACTGCATATTGTCAAAGATACCATGGTTGGCTTTGGCTATGAATTGGTTCCCGCTTCTAGCCTATACGATGAAATTGATGACGAGCGCTGCCAAGAAGCACGGGCTAAACTGGCGCAGTTTTTGGAGCGCAACCAGTTACACGCCGTCAATTCTGAAGTGACCACCGCCATCTCGAATAGCGAGGGGATCGTCAATTACTGCCACAAACACGACGTTGATTTATTGGTGATTGGTCGTCATGAACGCCATGGCATTGTTGCCTGGCTGAGCGGTGCCACAGCGGATAATATCTTGCCAAACGTGCCTTGTGACAGCTTAGTGGTTAGATTGGACAAACCAGTTTCCAATTAGCTTAAAGTATAAAATAGCTTAAAATATAAAGCTCTTGACATGTAAATCTCTTAAGACATAACGCTTCAGCTAGTTGCTTGTATCACAACTTACCTTTATGAAGCGTTCTCAAAGCTTACTTGTGTAAAGCGTCCTCAAAGCTTACCTGTGTAAAGCGTCGTATAGACACCGACTATGGGACGCTTTTTAACAGGCGATTTTGACCATCACTCTGCTATCAAAATATCAATAAACGTCTGCCAAATGGGGCTTTGATGGCGGGCTTTGTGCCACACCAGCCACCATGTCCGTGACAGATCGATACCCGCCACTTTTACTTGTATCAGTTTTCCTGCCGCGAGTTCTGTCTCAATCACATGCTGCGACAGACAGCCAAGACCAATGTCGGCACTGACCATGTGCTTGATGGCCTCCGACTGTTGAATAGCCCTGACGACCTCCGCATGGGGTAGATGCTTGAGCAACTGCTCATCGATAATTTGCCGCGTACCCGATCCTGCTTCACGTACCAATAGTGGCAGCCGTGCCAACTGTTCAATATTAAGCTCATAACAGTGCTCATCGGCATGATACGCGGCCAATCCTGACAACCACTGACTATCGCGTTTGGCAAAGACCATCAAGGTATCTGTCCGCCACGCTCGTTGCTCAATGGCTTTCATGTCTGTTGGGCGCGGCATCCCTTCCACTAAAGCGATATCAATATTTAATTGCTCAACCTCACTAACCACCTCTTGGGTATTGGCAATATACATATCGACATTCGCATCTGGTAGCGCCTTATATAGCTTAGCCAGCAGCGGCGGCAACACGTAGTTCCCAATAGTGGTACTGGCGCCAATATGAATCTGCCCTGCTTGGTACTTATGATAGTGCTCCAGCGTCAGCGCTTGCCCTAAGATCGCTTGCGCCTGCACGTAAATAGGATGGGCATTGGGATGCTGATTGAGCCGGCGCCCGACCCGCTCAAACAACGGCATTTGTAGCCTTGATTCTAGCTCCGTCAAGGCGCTACTGACCGCTGACTGTGATAGGTGTAGCGCTTCACTGGCGCGGCTGGTACTACCCGTCTGGTAAACACTGACAAAAACGGATAACTGCTTTAGCGTAATTTTCGGTAAGGTTTGCACTGCTTTCTTCATGTTTTATACGACCTTCAGTTGTTTTTATTATATTTTACCTAAAAATTCGATAGTTTCTATCTTATTAATCTGTTTTTATTATAGTTTGTGGTGGCTTATACTGTCTATTCATAAGCTTATGCTTATTTAGATTTTAGACAATAGGACAGACAGTCATGCACGCCTTAGCCCAAACAGTGACCCATTATTGCCCAAATAACCGCCATTTGGCTGGGTTAGTGGTGGTACTTGTCGGCAGTTTGTTTTGTTTGTGGCTGGATATGAGCCTAGAGGTTTGGACAGACGGACGGGTTGTCGGCTTGTCCTCTTTAACGCTGGCGATTTTGCTGGGTATGGTATTGGGCAATACCATCTACCCTAGTTTTGCTGATCGCTTAAATATGGGCGTTGGCTTTGCTAAAGGTCAGGTACTGCGCCTTGCCATCATGTTTTATGGTTTTAAGCTGACACTGACACAAGTCTCAAGCGTAGGTATGCCTGCGATTATGACGGATGCCCTAGTATTGACATCGACCTTTTTACTCACTTATTGGCTAGGCACAAGATGGCTAAAGGTCGATAAACAGACAACCTTACTGATTGGCTCAGGTGCCAGTATTTGCGGTGCCGCCGCGGTGATAGCCGCAGAGCCAGTCGTCAAAGCGGAAGCGCATAAGGTGACTATCGCCGTGGCAACCGTGGTGGTTTTTGGTACTATCGCTATGCTCCTCTACCCCTTCTTATATCATCTGGGTTGGCTGCAACCTTGGCTTAACACTCAGCAGTATGGTATTTATACTGGCTCAACCATACATGAAGTGGCACAAGTGGTGGTGGCTGGTAACGCTATCAGTACCGAGGTTGGTGACACGGCGGTCGTCACCAAGATGATACGGGTCATGATGCTGGCGCCTTTTTTGCTTGTGCTGTCTTTTGCCTTAACCACAGACAATAGCGACAATATTGACGATAGTGATCGGCCTTCACTCATAAAGCGTATACAACAGGTCAAAGTCCCGTGGTTCGCCTTTATCTTTATTGCGGTCGTGCTAGTACACACTTGGGTACCGATGAATGCAGGATTGGTGCGTAGTATGGTCATGCTCGATGATGTGCTGCTTACGATGGCCATGTTTGCGCTCGGTCTGACCACCCACTTAAGCGCCATCAAACAAGCTGGCATTAAGCCGCTGATTTTGGGTGCCATGATGTTTGCTTGGCTTATCCTTGGTGGGGGTTTGATCAATATTGCGGTTAGCTTGATTTAGTATATTACTACCACTGATCTATTTGTTATGATTCAACATTAACAATGCCTACGACCATCGCGATGGTTGTAGGCATTGTTAGTTCTATGGGCTGCTACCCCTAAATCGCAGACAAAAAAAACGAACCCGAAGGTCCGTTTTTTATACATCTGTTTATCTAATTATTCATCTATAAAAGACAAATTAGATAGCAACGATGTTATGTGCTTGTGGGCCTTTTTGGCCTTGAGTTACAGTGAACTCAACTTCTTGGCCTTCAGCCAAAGTTTTGAAACCTGAACCAGTGATTTCGCTGTAATGAGCAAAAACGTCTGCGCCAGTTTCTGGAGCGATAAAACCAAAGCCTTTAGCTTCGTTGAACCACTTAACTGTACCTTTTTGAGTATCTGACATATTGATAATCCTACTTTTAAATTTATTTAATGGCCTAGTGACCGGTAACGCTTGCAAATAGCTACTGAACGATAAATATTAAAACGAAGGATTATAACTAATACTACGAGGTAATGATTTGGTGCAGAACTGCTCTTAAGCTTGAGCGTATTATAAGGGGAACAGCCGCTTATCGCAAGCCTTATCTCATATTTCATGTAACTGAAGCCGATTTTTCGCTATTTTTGGCCCTAATTGCAACCATTTTAGGCATTTGGTAAACGGAACAAATACACTGCTACCCCGCTACAGACGGTCGCTACCAGCCATGCCACCCATATCATGTCAGCAGGCAGCTGATAAAATAACATGGCGGTGGATAGGGTCATCATGATCGTTGCCAGCCACTTAGCATACAGCGGTACGGCGTGGCGATCCTCCCAATCACGAATAAATTTACCAAAGTATTTATGATTAATCAGCCAAAAATGAAAGCGCTTAGAGCTACGCGCCCAGCACCCTGCTGCTAGCAGTATAAACGGCGCGGTCGGCATCACGGGCAACAGCACCCCTATGATCCCCAATACAAAAAATATCCAACCGAGTGTCACAAACGTCCAACGTACTGTCGGACTAGTGGATTGATTGGTCTTTGGGCGATAATAAAACACTTTTTTGTTTTGGCTCATAAATGATGTCATTGGATCGTATTAAGTGGCTGATGTTAAATGGCGGCTATTAATACATAGAGGTTAAGCGGCTAACATGCTGCCTGCGATAACTCCCTATATAGGACATTTAGCATGCAATATCACCACAGATGCTACAAGACTATTTTTACGAGGTTTTTGCAATAAATAGGTATGTTTGGTTAGTGGTTGGGTAAGTGGCTTTAGAACATGTCCATCTCTATCGGGCTTTAGCAGATAAAATTGAGCGTGATTGGCGCGCTGTCTTAATAGCAAGGTTGCTTAAAGGCGCGCGTTGTCCGATGGTGAGATGGTTTATGGTGTTTCTTACGTTAGCGTGTTATTTCTTTAAAGGTAATAGACTGATTACTGATATTAAAAAACCGCTATCAGCGAGAGCTGGAACGATTTTTAGAGTTTAAAATAATTTGATCAACAGACTTCGATATTTCATATTTATCTATGTTCTGCCTTATTTCTAAAGCAGCTTCAATCCAGCCATTATAGTTACTTGTAAACTCTTTCCATGTTGGCTGTAAGATATAGGAACTAGAACATCCATTACGAAGTCTTTGCGCTGGATAGTGATGTTTTAAATTATTTTGGTTAACTCTTAGAATATTAAATCCAAAATTCGCAGCTTTTACGTAGTCATAATTATTATGTCTATCTGGCAATATGACTGCTAAAATTGCATTAGGTTTACTTGGAATACCACTACGGCTTTTTTCTCTTAATGAATATGATATTTCCCACGGTATCCACTGGTCTTTTTCTAAACTTATCCATTCTTTCATATTTGGAGATACTAAAACTATAGTGACTGTACTATCGTATATTTTATCGGCCAATCTACCCCTAATGGTATCTCTTTTGAATTCTGCAAGGCTTTCATTGCCCCTCTCACCCTTATATATATGATCGCCAGTATCTTTAAAGTGTAACTCAATTATATTAACATAGTCACGTGCTGTAGCTGGCTGTAAACTCCACGTATTGTTTAAAGGGTAAACACTATTATCACTATGTTTATACGATATAAAAATCTTTTTAGCCATCACAAATAATCCTTAAATAATCTATAGAATAGAGCTATATAGGCATAGTCATCTTTCAAAGAATCATCAAAATTGCCATTCTCATAAATTCCTAACGCAGCAGCTCCTGTACTTGCCATTGGAAGTACCATAGCTTTAGGATTAGACTGGGTAAACAATTCAAATTCTTCTTCTACCCCTTCCATGCCACCTACAAAAATACCAGCAATAAAGTCATTATTAACAATCATCTTTTCGCGCATCAAAGCCAAGCTTTCATCGCAACTACCAATATTATCCGTAATAATAAGAGATTCAGAAAATGACTCATTCTCTACAGGAAACGTTGGTCTGAAATAATCTGACTGGTAAAGATGTACGTGCTCTTTAATATTTACATCTATACTCTCTAAGACTGAGCTTATTAAAGGTGTAATGGATGGATGGCCACCCCAGACTAGACGAAAATTAGGTAAAATGATTTTGGCTAAACTACTAACACAGTCTCGAATAGCAATCACATCGGCTGTTTCATAATATGAAGGATTACGTTCCACTAATGGAATACTTGCAGATAAAAAAATCTGTTTTAATTGTTTATCCATGTTGGCACCTCTAAGATATTTAATGACTTTATCACTAAACTACTGTCTAACCACTTCAAATGCCTCAACCAAAAATCTCGAACGCAGGTTGCATCATAAAGTATAAATATATTCTCAAACTTCTTCTTTTTAATTTCTTCAACAAAGCTTGAAGAGAGTTCATAATTTAGTGATTTGGGAATGCCTACTGCAGGTATCACTATAATATCTTTATCATTTTTAACCATAGAAATTATTTTGTAACTATCAAGATATGCTTGGTAGCCTTCCTCCTCAGCCATTTTCATAAAATTGCTAATTAAGTTATCTCTTCTTGAAGCCAAAGTTCTAGCTCTAATACTCTCAACACTTTCTATAATTTTAGAGAGAGGTTTTTCTTTCAACGTACTATGTATATAGCTGTTTTCGAAGTCACTATTTTGTACCTTTAAGGGGTATGATATCTGTGCATGTTTAGCAATGACATCAGAATTTTCAGGCCATGAGATTATCACAATACCTAATAATAACTGGCTTGCTGTAGCCAGCTCCTGTTGTGTCCAATAACTGCCTAGAAAGTCTGATGTATTTAAAATTATCACTATTTCACTGTCAGCCATTTGATGCCATAGTTCATCCTGAAATGGCTCTGACTTCCTAATACTATGAGTATCAAGAAACACATCAAAACCATGTTTCTCTAAATTCTCATACAACTGTATAGCTACATTGGTAGATTCATTCCGCTTATAACTTATAAAAATTTTTCGATTCTTTTTAAGTAAAGAGAATCCTTCGAGAATATTATTTACAATCTGTTCGATCTTTTGATTTCTATCTTCTTCGCTAAGATTGATACCATTGTAGTTATTTAAGATCTCAGGAATACAGTCTCCAAAATTATCAAGTGTTCCTTGTACTACAGGTAATAATAGCGAAGCATCTTTAGTTACTTGAGTCAAAAAATCTGAGTCGGTAAAGTTGTTGTCGTCTGTTTTAGCTCCTAGATATATACAGAAAGCTGGACTAGAGTCTGTATATTCTTCGCAATTTTCATTATCAATAATAATAAAACTACTCCAATCTATACCTAAATCTTCTACTCTTCTTTGAAAAATCTCAATAATTTCATTTTTTATACCAAAATCTTTTCCCAGTATTATCAACTGATAACAGTATTTTTTCACTAGTTATGTTCCTTTAGAATTTAACCCAATCTCTGAGTAATTTAGCAGGCTTAGTAGGATCGTCTTTCATCACCAGACCAAGGTCATGACGCTCTACAAATGGATATAGTTCTAAAAACTCTTGACTTTGAAAACCATCTTCACTATTTTCGGTAAGCCCCAATATTGCAACCTTACCTCTGAATCCATCAAAATACCCAAGCTCCCACACCATCCACTTAGAATCTCCAGAATTTTCGGTAATGGCACATATCAGTGACTTACAACTTTTCATACGTTTTCTGATTATCTCTGCTGTTTTTTTAGTTACCTTTCTTCTATCGAGATGTGAATCTTCGTACCAATCTACATATACACTAAACTTTGCTTCCTCTAAAATGATTTTTAAACCATAGATTGTTTCAGCATCTAGGAATGCATGTGATAAGAAAATATCGTAAGTTTTATCTGGACTAATACTATCGAACTGAAACTGTCTGTTTAGAGCTTCTCTTGACTCAAGTCCAGTAGATGTTTTACTACGAGCTTTGTTTCGCACTTCTTGTAAAGTCAAAAATGCCATAAAGAACTCTCCTGAAAACTAGCCTAATAATATTAACTTTATTCTAGCATACAAATATTGGGCAATACGGAGAGTAAAAAATGTTAAGTGATGAACAATAAAAAACGCCATCACAAGTGTGACAGCGTTTTTTATTACTATAGATATTTACGCTTTATTTACAACGCCTTTAACTGCTCCATCTGCGCGGTCATCGCGGTCAACTGCCCTTCTAACTCAGCCAATTTTGCCTTCTCAGCATCGACCACTTCGACTGGCGCTTTACTGACAAAGCCTTCATTACCCAGCTTACGCGCGATACCGTCGGCTTGCTTTTGTAGCTTTTCGTGCGCTTTGCCCAAACGTGCCAGCTCAGCCGTAGGATCGATTAGCCCTTTCATTGGTACGAGGACACGTAGCTGCCCGACCATACTTGATGATGACAGTGGCACCTCATCACCTTCTTTGACGATCTCTAAGCTCTCGACTTTAGCAAGCACTTTAAACTGGTTTTTGATACGTGATAGACGCGCTTCTTCATCATGAGAGACGTTTTGTAGGAGCACAGGCAGACGTACCGCATTACCTAGTTTCATCTCACCACGGACGTTACGGACGCTCGCGATCAACTCTTGTAGCCACGCCATATCCGCCTCAACTTGCTCACTGATCTGGCTGTCATCGGTTTGTGGATAGCTCGCGACCACGATGCTGTCGGTGTTTTTACGACCAAGTAGCGGCGCGATGGTCTGCCAGATTTGCTCGGTCAGATACGGCATGATTGGGTGCGTAAAGCGTAGCGCGGTCTCGAGTACGTGCAGGAGCACATAGCGGATTTGCGCTTTGCGCTCATCCGACACCGAGTCATCATTTAGGCTGGCTTTGGCAAGCTCAACATACCAGTCACAGTACTCATTCCAGATAAACTCATAGATATCCTGGCTGACCATATCGAGACGATACTGGGCAAAGTGCTGATGGATGTCTTTAATACTTGAGTTCAGACGGCTCATGATCCATTTTTCTGGTAATTCCCATACGTCAGGGTTTGCAGTCTGGTCGATAGGCTTGGCACTGCCTTCGCCATCGACACAGTTCATGAGGACAAAACGGCTGGCGTTCCAGATTTTATTACAGAAGTTACGATAGCCCTCGACACGCTTTAGATCAAAGTTGATATCGCGACCAGTACTGGCTAAGGAGGTGAAAGTAAAGCGCAGCGCATCGGTGCCATAAGCGGGGATGCCTTCTGGGAACTCTTTACGGGTTTGCTTTTCAATCTTAGCCGCGTCTTTGGGATTCATCATATTGCTGGTGCGTTTTTCGACCAATGCTTCTAGCTCAATACCATCGATCAAATCGATCGGATCTAAGACGTTGCCTTTTGACTTTGACATCTTTTGACCATTACTATCACGTACCAGACCATGCACATAGACGGTCTTAAACGGTACTTGCGGCGTGCCATCTTCGTTTTTCACAAAGTGCATGGTCATCATGATCATGCGGGCCACCCAAAAGAAGATAATATCAAAACCTGTCACGAGCACGCTGGTTGGGTGAAAGGTCTCTAGCACACGCGGATCAGCGTTCACATCTGCCCAGTCAAGCGTACTAAATGTCCATAGACCCGAGCTAAACCACGTATCGAGTACATCATCATCTTGACGCAATGTCACGTCGTCGCTTAGATTGTACTTAGTGCGCACCTCGGCTTCATCACGCGCCACATAGATCTCACCCGTTGCGTCGTCATACCACGCAGGGATGCGATGACCCCACCACAGCTGACGGCTGATACACCAGTCTTGTAAGTCGGTCATCCATGCCATATACATGTTTTTGTACTGGGCTGGGACGAACTCAATGCTGCCGTCTTCTACCGCATCAATCGCAGGCTGGGCCAGTTTATTCACCGCCACATACCACTGATCGGTCAGCCACGGCTCAACGATGGTGCCGCCACGCTCTGCACGCGGCGCTTTTAGGGCATAGTCTTCGATGTCTTCTAGCCAGCCCTCCTCGCCTGCTTGCGCCACTAAAAATTTACGCGCCGTAAAACGCTCAAGCCCTGCATAGCTGTTACCTAAATGGTCACTAGGTGTGGTCTCAAGCTTAGGCTCACGCGTTTGCAGATCAGGGTAAACTTCCATCGCGGGTAAGATATTGGCGCGCTCATCGAGGATGTTAATCAACGGCAAATTATGACGACGACCCAATTCATAATCGTTAAAATCATGCGCTGGGGTGATTTTCACGCAGCCTGTGCCAAAGTCTTTTTCGACATAATCATCGGCAACGATAGGCACGACGCGACCAGTGATGGGCAACGTAATGGTTTTGCCAACCAAATGTGCATACCGCTCATCGCTAGGATTGACTGCCACTGCCGTATCACCAAGCAAGGTCTCAGGACGCGTGGTCGCGACCACCAGATAGTTTTTGCCATCTTGAGTGGTGATGTCTTTATCCGTGAAATGATAGCGGAAATGCCATAAGTTGCCTTTTTCGTCGTGGTTTTCGACTTCTAGATCAGACAGCGCGGTTTGGAATTTTGGGTCCCAGTTCACGAGGCGCTTACCACGATAAATCAAACCATCATCGAACAGACGGACAAACACTTCTTTTACCGCATTGGACAGTCCATCATCCATGGTAAAGCGCTCACGCGACCAATCAACCGAGCTGCCCAAACGGCGAATTTGGCTCGTGATATTGCCGCCCGACTCTTCTTTCCACTCCCACACTTTATCGATGAAATCTTCGCGTGTCATATCACGGCGTTTTAACCCTTGCGCTTCAAGGCGACGCTCCACGACCATTTGCGTGGCAATACCCGCGTGATCCGTACCCGGCTGCCAGAGGGTATTGTCGCCATCCATGCGGTGATAACGCGTGAGTGCATCCATGATGGCATTATTGAACCCATGGCCCATATGCAGCGAGCCTGTGACGTTCGGTGGTGGCAGCGCGATAGAGAACGACTCGTCTTTATCAAAGCTTGGCTTAAAGTAACCGCTTTCTTCCCAGCCTTGATACATGCCGGCCTCGATCTCCGCAGGATTGTAAGCGTGCTCAAGTTGGCTTAAGGCAGCTTGAATGGATTGGGTCAGGTTGGCCTTGGTATTAGGAGTGCTCATAGTAAAATTGTCTTTTGTTAATAATGAATGGGGTTAAACAAAAATTTGCATAATAGGCGAAATAATTAATACCGTGATTTTAACGCAGATAGCCAGATTTTGTTAGATGCTATGGCAATTTATCAGCGTGACAAAGCGGCATTAAACAATTAACAACCCCAATCGACTGAACACTCAACAAAATAAGTCGTCGCCATGCTATAAAATGTGAGTCACGCTATAGAATATAGTGGATGTCTTTCTACTAACAGCATTATCTGATAAACAGCGAGCTGACCGTGCCCCAAGATACCGAGCATAAAACCCACTCTCAGACTGACAGTGTCGACGACAAGCACGCCATTGACGATGCTAGCAATCATGAGTATAACGCTGACGTTATGCCACAAGATAAATCTGATTTCGATTATAGGGATAAAGAGGACAGGGATAAAAGCGATAGTGATGCTGGTGCTCTAGATGATACCGACGTTCTAGAAGACACCGAAGCCACTGAGCATTTAGAAGATGAGGATTTCTCTGAAAAGATCAGCAAAGAAGACAAAGAAACCATCAAAAAGGTCGCCCACGATGACAATTTGAGTCAAGCAAAAAGCCATGCCAGTATATTGGTTGAGCAGGCAATGGACGCCAAAAAAACTTTTGGGCGCTCGCTGGGATCACTATTTACCAGTGCCTTGACCGCAGGCTTAGAGATTGGCATCAGTTTTTTTATGATTTTATCCGCTTTTGCTCTACTCAGTGGCGTGCTGCCCAATCACTACGCGCTTGTGATTGCCTCGCTCCTTTATCCCATCGGTTTTATCATTGTGGTGATTGGTCAGTCGCTACTGTTTACCGAACAAACCTCTCTTTTGAGCCTACCTGTCCTCAATGGCATCGAACCCTTAAACAAGCTGCTACGTCTTTGGGGCATTGTTATCGCGGGTAACGTCGTTGGCGGTTGTTTATTTGCCGCTTTGATGATTGGCTTGGGCTTAAATATGCAGCTGTTTAGCGCGAGTGATATTGACGCTTATGCCGAGCACATTTTGGGGTTTCGATGGTGGGTCATATTTGGCAGTGCCATATTGGCCGGTTGGATGATGGGCGTCACCGCATGGCTTGTGACCTCAGCACGCGACACCCTAAGCCGCATCGTCTTAGTCACTGTTATCACTGGCAGTATTGGGTTTTTGGGTCTGCACCACAGTATCATTGGTAACATCGAGATATTTTCAGCCCTGTTATATGGCAACACGGTTAGCTTATGGCGCTATTTGCTGTTTTTAGCAGTGATATTGGTCGGTAATACGATAGGTGGCGTGGTGTTTGTCGCGGTACTCAAAAACCGCACCTTCTTATTTGACGTCGAAAAAGTAAAAGAACAAACCGCCAATGACAGAGCGGACGCCAGAACCCACGTACACGGCCGACGGCCTTAGGGTTTGATTGAGGTTATGACGTCCAAAGTCCCTGACCATAGAAGCACTTATCGCCCATAACAAGTTTAGACGTTATAAACTTATTATGGGGCAATGTGGCGGGTCAAGATGACGGCTCGACCAATCGCGGTAATTACGCTAAGTATATGCCAGCTTTATCTAAAGTCGACGTGCGGCCAAAACGCTACTCTCTACTTCAGACCTCTTCCGCTTATTATATTTAGCACTAAACACTCTGACTAAAATGCCAGCCGTCAGGAACATGATTAACGTGTAAATAGCAGGCGTGACCGACATTGGGTAGCTGGACAATAGCGTCAACGCCATAAATATAGACAAGGTGCTGTTTTGCAGTCCCACTTCTAGCGTCACAGAAGTTCTTTGTGCCAAATTCAATCCGAACCACTTACTGGTGTAATAACCCAGCGCCATGGTTGAGACATTTAGTAACAAGGATACTGGCCCTACCTCGATAAAGGAGCCAACAATGATATCTCGTTGGACATAAACTAAAAACAAAACCAAAAACGCCAAAAACACCACACCAAATCTTGACACATACACTTGTGACTTTTCAGCGACTTTAGGAGCAAAGCGCTTGATAATCATGCCAATACAGATCGGCACGATGGTCAATAATATCAAGGTAAGCATGGTTTTTACGACTGGTAACTGAAACTCACTACCTGCCCCCATAAAATGAATCAAGGAGTAACTGAGCACCACAGGAATCGTAAAGACCGTAATGACACTAGCAATAGCCGTCATGGTAACCGACAGCGCAACATCGCCTTTGGCCAAATACGTGAACAAATTGGAGGTTGTGCCGCCTGGGCACAGAACAAGAAGCATCACCCCTACTGCATACTCTGGCGACAACGGCATAATGTTGGCTAACAAAAACCCAATGATCGGTAACATGATTAGCTGATTGGTGAGACCTATACCAACCGCTGTGGGAAACTTTAGAACGCGTTTGAAGTCGTTCACAACAAGACTCAACCCCATACCCATCATGATAAAAAATAGAGAAATGGGAATGACGACTGAATTTACTAACGTGACTATCTCAAGACCTTCCATAACTACATCCATGTAGATAAGACCCGCTTTTGGGTCGGTTTATGACAATGCCGTGATGGGCTACCAGCCAATCCTGCTGATAGTTTGGATAAAAGCCATCGACGTCATTAGCGTTTTCGTACAACTCGTCTCTCATACCATCGAGTTTTTCATACTGTATTATTTTCAGACGAGACGTCTCTATACGTATCCTAAAAACACGAGTACAAGAAAAGTAAGTATATCGCTGTCAAAGTCTATTATTTGCTTTATTCAACTACTCATCAGTCAAATAAAGAAAGGATCTTTCACAATGGATAACATAAGCGGGGATAGGCAGTTTAGATAGCCAGGGTTCTAGGTAGTGAGATGAGGAGGGACCGTTGTCGTACTACTGGCTGTGTCGCTACTGATAACCGCCGTCCCATAAGCAATGGCTTCTACCATGCTGCCCAATTGATTGACATTGGTGACCTCAAGGCGTAAACCATAAATATGGTTATAACCTTTGGCTTTGGCATCAGTACGCATACGTACGATAGCCTCTCGGCGGGCACGATCTAGTAACGTCTCGTAGGTGGTCAGGTTTTTACCAAACAGACTGAGCACGCGCGCGACAATCATTTTAAAGTAATCTTGGCCGATGACCACGCTGCCCAGTACCAACTCGCCCTCACTATGAGCGGCAAGTGTGGGACGATAAAAACGCTCGCTTGACACCACAATATCACCAAGCGCTTGCTCTGCAACACGCAGCTGCGCTAAATGCTGACGCTCATGACGCGACCCAAAAAACCAACCAGCGGCGAACAATAAAATAAACGGCGCATAGTTGATGAGCATTTGAGTGAGGGAGTTATTCATGGCACGTCTCTTATCGTAAAAAGCATCAATGCTTTGAAGCTCGGTTCATTAACCAAAAGGATTGAAACGTGGCAAATCATCCGTCGGCACAGGTGCTGGATTTTGCATGGTGGGCTGTTGACCATCATTTGGCGGATTTTGATAGGATTGCTGTGACATAGGCACGGCTTTGACAGCGGTACCGTAGACAAACAACTCAGAGGCACCCTGAGCGATGCTAGATGTCGAAAAACGCAGACCAACGATGGCATCCGCACCCAACGCTTCGGCCTTAATAATCATACGGTCTATCGCCTCTTGGCGCGACTCTTCTAACAGCTCGGTATAAGCCGTCAACTCACCGCCGACGATGTTTTTTAGCCCAGCAAACAAGTCTTTGCCGACATGCTTTGAGCGCACGGTACTACCGTACACCACATCGAGGCGCTCGGTGATCTGATAGTTAGGCAAGTGCTCGAGGTTAGAGAGTTGCACAGTCATAGTACGACCTTATCGGTGACTTAATAGGATTATCATGAGCATCTAGCAGCATAGACAATAGTCAACCAAACGGCGACTAGAGGTCAGTGCTGCTGTAAAAGATACTAATCATTGGTATGGAACAATAAAAACAGCTCAGTTAAGTTGCCTTCGATACTATTGGCCATTTGCACCAATTTATCTTCATCGCGACGCATCTCAGCCAGCTCTGGATCTTCATCATCGATACCGCTCAACACAATCATAGGCAAGGTCAATACAGCCACATCTTCTGCGGTCTCTTCGTCCTCAAACCAGTCGCTTGCTTCATCGCCATACATCGCATCGACAAAGCCAATCGACCAAGCAACGATGTCTGACTCATCTGAAAAATCGACCGCCACTTCTTCGTTACCCGCGTCTTCACCAAACGGCAGCTCGATAGGCGTCTCGTTTTTTAGCTCCGCCATGATAGCGTCACGCCAGCGCTGGATACCGTCGATGACATTGTCTGGAATCTCACTGGTATGACCTTCAAATAAGGCATCCATCCAGTTTGGCAACGGGCGTCCGATCACTGTCGCGGTCAAAAAACCATGGGCCGCGACACTATCGAGCACAAACTGGCTCTCTTGATTGTCTAAATAGTCTAGTAGTTCATCGAAGCTTAGTTGATTACTCATGAGGTAGTGGTCCTTAATAGATGGATTGCGTCAGTCGCAATAAATGATTGGATGAATGCAGGATAGCGGAAAATCTGAGGATAAAGGTCGTTTGGATAAACACCCAAACCACCATTATAAAGTAAGAACATTGAATAGAGCGGGTTACTAGCAACTGTAAAAAGTGGCAAATAGGACACCATCAGCTTAGCGCAGCCAGATAAATATCCAGTAATAAAGCGCGTTAGTCGGCTTACATGACTTGGCTACCTTCACTGCCATCACAACTGAGTCTAACGCCTAAAGATCGTCATCCCAGTCATCGCCATCTTCATCGAAGTTGTCTATATCATCTAGATCGTCTTTTAGCTCTTTGGCCAAACGCTTTTCTTCTAGCAAGTTGTCAATCAACCGACGCTTCTCTAGGCTACTTAAGCGTGTACGTACACTCGTTTCGGCCTCTTCCACCATCTTTGCATCATCATCGTCGACAAAATCATCATCAAAATCGTCGTCAATATCAGCGTCACTCATGAAAAACTCCTATCTTTTTTAGCAAGGGTATTAATAATACATCAATATATATATGCCTTATAAAGTCTCTGTTAAGCGTTGTCAATCCTTTTTATCACTATGGCCTATTTTGTATTCAGAGCCAACATAACGATACCAGTCCTACAGCAGACAATTGTGTATAAACCACTAAGCCCCAGTGTGGTTAAGTAGATGACTCGCCATCATTTTCTACCATTAATACGGCGTTACGGACATCCGCTAAACGCTGAATCATCGCATCATTACCACCATCAAATATGGCACATTCGCGCTCATAGACGGTTGTCGGACGCATGACGCTATGTACTTGTACATGGTGACTGATCTGCTTGGTACCTGCATTCGGTAGTAAGATCAGCATTTGCTCTTTTTTGCCGATACTGTGTAGCAGTTGCGTCATCGCCTCTGACTGCGCGTCATCACTGACCCCCGCTTTGGCAGGCAAGGCAAAACGTGACAGCTCAATATGCTTATCATGGATAATCTTGTTGAGCATTAAGTACAGTTTGCCAAGCATCACACCAGCGAGCGCAACTTTTGCATGGCTGTTGTCCGCTTTTAACAACACGCTTGCGCCATTATCTTCAAAACGTGGCTCATTCATCACGCTCACACCCAGCAATAGTGGCTGCTTGAGTAGCTCGGTCACCGCTTGATTCAACAGCTGTGTGCATAACGCCAGATAAGGCAAACGCTGAGCCGGTGCCAGACGCTCAAGCATATTGAACTCATCATGAAACACAATCTGCACTCTCACACTGTCAAACGAGCGGGTGGCAGACAGTCGAGAGGCGCTACTAGACTTATGAGCGCTACTATCTTTAGAGCTAGCATTAGCGCTGCTTATCTCATTTTGTCTGCTGGCTGACTGATGATCCGTGCGCTCTGCAGTTGCACTTTCAGTAGTGCTGGCGCTAGCGCCACCGGTATCACTCGCCCCGTTTTGATTTTGCTGGGTTTTTAAATATTGATTCACTTCACTGTGCACATCAAATTTGTGCATAGGGGTTGTCTCACTGTCTGTTGTGCTCTCAGTAGAACCGACCGTGTCTCTATCCGTTGAACGACGTTCAAAGTCACGATCATAGCTTCGCGGGTCAATCTGCATATACTGCTCGCGATGCAAGTCTTGAATGTCACGGCTTAGGGCATTGATCTGCTCTTTGGTTGGACGAGCAAGATAACCATAAATCAGCCAAAGTAATAAATGCAGTAGCATGGAACCGATGACAAACGGCCATTGCATGGCGATAATCTCGCCTTTGCTAATATCTTTTAGCGTCAACGACACACTGCCAATCACCGCATCGCCATTGGTGGCAATCTGTCGAATGGTATCCCCTTGCTGCATTGGCGCGTTGCCAACAGGTACCAAGACATCGTCGTTATTGTCTTTAATCAATATGCGTGTCACGTCTTGCTCGCTAGTATAGCGATTAGCAATGACACTTAAGCTGACACGGTCTTTATTTTCTAAAGACAACCGTGCTTCATCAATCAGCTGGGCGACCATCTGCTCGCCTTTTAACGCACGACTTTTGCTCAGCTGCTGATCTGTACTGATGACCAATAGCAGAGTCTGTAAACAAAAACTAACCAGAAGAATAATGGCAAACAACCCTTGCCGCGGCGCTAAATACGTCATGATATGTTAAACTTTTTTGGATAAAAGAAATTAAAAAACAAGGCTATCGCTCATTTTTTGGCTAAGTTAAAAAAAATGGTACTGCGTACATCTTTACAAACCGTTACTCAAAGCAAGTGCTGTTGTCTAAGATGTTGTTACTTAACGTAAGCTGGCGCACTTTGGACTCGCTGTAACTGATAACACTATCAGAAATACAGTCACCTGTTACGCTCTACTATATCACCATAATAAACCTTATAGCGTGAGCAACTTTATAAATTTATCATAATAGTGGTATTCAATTTTAACGGTCTTTTAAGCCATAACAGCCGTTTTTGCACCACCATGATACTTTGTGTGTCATCTATAGGCGCTGCCCAGTAAAACTGGTATTATTCCTAATCTTATATGAGCATACAAGGGACAATTGAGCCATGCCAAACAATACATCTTATTCGTTACCAAAAGACAGCAAAGCATGGCAACAAGCCGTCGATTCTATTGCATCACTACTACCTGAAGGCACCAACTTACAAGATTTTGACGCGCTACAGTCTCTCCCTGTGTTTGCTCTCATTGTCGTACTACCTAACAAAATATCCACTCTTGATATCCATCAGTATGTACAGTCATGGGTCGATGAGCAGCCAAGCTGGCATTTGGTCACCGTCGCAGAAGATACCGATGCCAGTTTTGTCAATATCAGCGTTTCTGATACAGAGCCGATGGCAGGGAACGCGCAGCGTCTACCCTTTACCCAGTCGCAAGTATTCCGCTACTTGCTGGTTCCAGTGACTGATACGCTCATGCACCCCGGTAAAAAAACCGCTGCCGCGCACATCATTGATGACCAGCTGACGACGCGCTTGCGTCACGATTTAACTGAAGCGTATAAAAACGCTAATCATGCAAATAATACCGACCACCTAGATGTGGTTGATTGCCATATTTTGTCTGTCGGTCATATGCTCCGTACCCATAAGCTTGCCTGCTTTGATATGGATTCAACCTTAATTGAGCAAGAAGTCATCGTCGAGCTGGCCAAAACCGCAGGCATCGGTGAGGAGGTTGCCGCCATCACTGAAGCTGCCATGCGCGGTGAAATTGAGTTTGATGAGTCTTTTGCCAAACGGGTAGCGTTATTAAAAGGCATCTCAACCGAGGTGCTTGATGAGATATGTGGCCGCCTAACTCTATCCATGGGCGCTCGCACCACCATTAGCGCGCTAAAAGCCTTAGGCTATCATACGGTGCTCGTCTCAGGCGGATTTACCTATTTTGCTCGCTACATCGCTGAGCAGCTGGGCATTGACGAAGTTCATGCAAATGCCTTAGACATCGACGAAAATGAAGTCACAGGTCATGTCCAGCTGCCCATCGTCAATGGTGCCAAAAAAGCCGCTATCGTCGAACATACAGCTGAGCGTTTGGGTATCGCGATGTCACAAGTCGTCTGCGTTGGTGATGGTGCCAATGATTTACCGATGATGAGCATTGCCGATCTAGGCATCGCTTACCATGCGAAGCCCATCGTCCAAGCTCGTGCAGATGCCGCGATCAACGTGACTGGGCTTGAAGGCACCCTTTATGCGCTTGGCTATCCAGCCTTAGCGCCGACACAGTAGTGACCACACTCTCAAAACAATACCCGAAGCTAGATTGATGTTTTTATCATTAATCTGGCTTTTATGCTTTTTTCATGCCATCAGCTTCATACAGCCATTTTTAGCGTCCCTGTTTTAGCGCGGCCATAAACGCGACACACCATTAACCCTCAACACTTATTGTTAAATAATGAAGGATTGTCCATGACGGCACCACAATCACCACGGCCGAACGAGCCGTCAGCGCCACCACTATTGGATAAGAATGCTCCTCCTAAACCCGCCGATACGCCCAAGCAATTACTGGGGGTTTATATCAAAGGAATGTGCATGGGCGCAGCGGACATCGTGCCTGGTGTCTCTGGCGGTACCATTGCATTGATTGCTGGGATTTATGAGCGCTTGATTAATGCGCTTGGCAGCATTGGCCCAAATCTCTGGCAGATATTTCGACAAGAAGGCGGCATTAAAGGGCTGCTTGCTGTTTGGCGAGCGGTCGATGCGACATTTTTACTGTTTTTGTTACTCGGTATTGCGAGCAGTTTTGCGACTTTAGCTGGCATTATTAAACACTTGCTGGACAATCAGCCGCTGTATATCTGGTCGTTCTTTTTTGGGCTGGTCATCGCCACAGTCTTTATCCTATTAAGTGAGATTAAACGCTGGAATGTAGGCCGGGTGGCATTGTTTGCCACTGGGCTTATCTTCGCTGTGGTCATCAGTAGCTTACCCTTACTCACCACCACACCCAGCTTGCCGTATTTGTTTATAACAGGGGCTATCGCGATTTGTGCCATGATATTGCCTGGTATATCAGGATCGTTTATTTTACTGTTGTTGGGTGCTTATGACGCGGTATTAGAAGCCGTGCATACTCTGAATTTTAGTATCATCTTTACTGTTATTGCGGGTATGGCCACTGGTCTGTTGTTGTTTACCCGTGCCCTTAAATGGTTGTTATCCCGCTACTATCAAGCCACGTTAGCGCTACTGACAGGCTTTATCGCAGGGTCTTTGGTCAAAGTGTGGCCGTGGAAAACGGATGCCTTGGGCACGCTAAATAGCGAGGCGATAAACAACGTCATGCCTTGGCACTATCCTACTGGCGCCCATTGGCTAACCACGCTAGGGCTGATGCTACTGGGCGCATTTTTGGTGTTACTGTTATCGTGGTGGGGCAACCGTCGCAACCCTGTTTAAGCGCTACCGTCAGCTCAGAATAAACCCCTCTCTATAACTCTCTCTGTTTGCAAAACTAAGCGCCATCTTTGTGGTGCTTAGCTCAAAATCTGCACGAGAAAAACCTCAAAACGCGCTAAAAAATCAAACGTCAACGGTTGTCGCAAAGTCGCCTCTCCCCTCTTTAGCTTTGTTCCCCAAACTTTCATAATAGCCCCATTGGAATTCACCTTATGAATAGCGAGATGAATGATGTTACTCACTGTATTTTCTTTTATTGCCATAGACACATGGAGCAATGCTGCATTGCTTGGTTATAGCGTCCTAGCGGGCTCGGTAGTGGCAATCGCTTTATCATCACAACGTTGGCTACTGTGGTATCTGTTTGGTGGGATGGCGTATTGGCTAGGCGTGGAAGCCATCCAGAGCACCTTAGCAACTCGCCCTATGCTGTCTGAGCTATCAGAGTGGCACCGCTATGTGGTCGCCATGGGTATTAGTTGGTTGCCTTTAACGGTTTGGGTACTATATCGGGCGCTACGTTATGAGGATGTTAGTCAATCAGTACAACAACAGCGCAAACTAGAAGCGGCGCGCTATATTGAGCACACCCCTGTTTATGATGACGACTATCAGCCACGCTTTTATTAAGCCTGCTCTAATAATATTAATGCCCACGAATGTTACAAGATACTTAACGCACTCTACGTAACTCCTAAAGAATTGAGCCTGACTCATCGTTTATAATCTACTTATATATTTGTGCCAAAAATTGTTATAAAGTACGCATGATTTTGCGTCTCATTCTTTAGGAGTTTCCTTATGTTTACTGTGCCTGTATTAGATATCAAGTCCGACCCATTAGATGTGTTATTGGCCGTGATTGGCTACCGTTTGTCTATGCTTGCTGATAGCAATGACGAAGACGTTAAAGCGCTTTTTGCTGATCGCAAAGTCACCATTGAGCTTGCCAGCGACGAGTCTGATGTCGCGCGTTATTATCGCTTTGATAATGGCCAATTTAGCCAACACAGCGGTCATGCAGAAAAAGCCGACCTTACGATCAACTTTAAAGACTCTATGACTGGCGTCAAGCTTTTGACCAAAGGCGATCTGCCAGCCTTTATGACTGCGGTACAAGAAGGCAATTTGAGCATTGAAGGTGACTACAGTCTTATGATGTGGTTTAACAAGCTTGCGAAGCATATCGTGCCGACCATTCCAGAAGAGTACAAACCGTACATCCAAAAAGCCAAACCTTATGCGTATAAAGCTCAGCAGCTTGCCAATCACTGGATCGGAGTGGCGAAACACAAGTTGGGCAAGTAACTCTACTGTCATAACTTAGTGTTGCTATAACCTAGTATTTACCTGACTTATCATCCCCATAATTTACCAATGATGAGATCATGGCGTCACAAATGGTTACGGTTTATGGGCTTTATTGTGTTGATGCTAAATACTCTCTAGCAGGGTTCTGACTTTCTAAAAAGGTTGCGTTATACTATACCGCAACCTTTTTTATTGTCGCAAAAACGACCGTCGCTCCAAGTATTTAGATTAAATTGACACGATTTACTATTATTATAAAAGGATTTATACCATGGCAGGATTACTTAGCATTGCAGAACCGAATGCCAGTCGCCCCACTGACCCAATTGATAATCAAAATAGCCTCAATAATGACTTGTTGGCCCGCCTTGCAACAGACGCTACTAAAAGCCTGCAAGCCAGCAAACAGTATAGCCGTGAAGACATCGCTGCGTTATTTGACTTACCTTTGATGGACTTATTGCTACAAGCGCAAACGGTTCATCGTCAGCACTTTGCTGCCAATGAGGTACAAATCAGCACCTTACTGTCCATCAAGACAGGCAACTGTCCTGAAGATTGTGGCTACTGCTCCCAGTCGGGTCATCACCGCGACACGACTAAGCTGCAAGCAGAAAAGCGCTTAGAAGTTGACAAGGTGATTGCCGCGGCCAAACGTGCCAAAGCCACTGGTTCATCGCGCTTTTGTATGGGCGCGGCTTGGAAACATCCCAGCGCCAAAGACATGCCTTATGTGGTTGAGTTGATCAAAGAAGTCAAAGCATTAGGACTTGAGACCTGTATGACCCTTGGTATGCTCGATACCGCGCAAGCCACCCAATTGGCCGATGCAGGATTGGATTATTACAACCACAACCTAGACACGTCACGCCGCTACTATGAGCAAGTGGTCAGCACCCGCAGCTACGATGAGCGTCTAGACACGCTCACCAACGTGCGCAACTCAGGCATCAATGTCTGTAGTGGCAATATCGTGGGCATGGGTGAAAGCCGTGATGACCGCATTGACTGGGTGCATGAGCTGCTCAAAATGCCCAAAGCGCCAGAGTCTATTCCGGTGAATTTATTGGTTCCTATCGCAGGCACGCCGATTGGCGATCGAGTGATTGAAGAGGGTCAGCTATCGGTGCTTGAGTGGATACGCACCATCGCTGTGACGCGGATCTGCTGCCCGACCAGTTATGTGCGCCTGTCTGCTGGACGCGAAAGCTTGTCTGATTCTGAGCAGGCTTTGGCCTTTATGGCTGGTGCCAACTCGTTCTTTTATGGCGATAAGCTGCTGACCACAGGCAATGCCAGCCAGTCAAGCGATAACAGACTGATGCGTGAGCTTGGCTTAACCGCACAATTTGCGGCTCCTAGACCACCAAAGCAAGTGCCTGTCATGGATGCGATGAGTGGTCATCAATCACAAGTTGTGTTGGCAGAGTAGTTTTTTAACGCTACCATTATTGGATCATCTGCGCTAAGCTTGCCAGCACGATTTACCGCCCCAATCTGCTTGGGCATATAAAAGAGGACTGTCATGCCAGACTATTTTAACTGGATTAAAGCGGCGCACATTATCTCGATGGTCTGCTGGTTTGCCGCGATATTTTATTTGCCGCGTCTGTTTGTCTATCATGCGATGAGCGACGATAGCGTCAGTCATGAGCGCTTTATTATTATGGAGCGCAAGTTGTATCGTGGTATTATGACACCATCGATGATAGCGACATGGGTCTTTGGTCTGTGGATGCTGATTATTGGCTGGGAGGTTTATAAAACTCAGGGCTGGTTGCACGTTAAGCTGCTATTAGTGATACTGCTGTCTGGCTATCACGGTGCCTGCGGCTTTTATCGTAAAAAGCTGATGGATAACCCGCATTATAAAACCCATAAATTTTGGCGTTGGTTTAATGAAGTGCCAGTCTTTGCCTTAGTCATTATTGTAATTTTAGTCGTGGTAAAACCGTTTTAATCTTACTGTTCATACAAAAAAGCGTCCATCACTCATACACGTGGTAGACGCTTTTTTTATGCCTTCACTGTACTTAGTAGACTAAGCGAGTTGACGAGTGAATTGACGAGTAAATCAATAATAGCAATACAACTCTAAACACTAGGGCGCATGATCTGATAGACATTGCTCAGATCATAAACGCGATAACGCGCTGGTTCGCGGCGGTTTTCACCAGCGTAGCTGAGTATGAGAGCCTGCTTAGCACGCTCATCGACCCAGCCCACGAACAGTCCACTATGCTCCACACCATTGTAGCCATGGTTGATATAGTAAAGCCAATCACCGACTTCAATCTCGCCGCTACTGGCATAAGGGCCTTGTCCGTAAGTGCCTTTATGAACAGTATCACGGGTTACCCCTGCCCGATTGAACACGGCATTCAGATAGTCCCAGCAGCCGCCTCGAATAATCGTACGCTCATTGAGCGCCATTTTACGAGCTGTACTGACGACCTCGCGTGCAGCCACACTACTTTGCGTCTCAGCATCACTTAGCAGCGGTAAATACTCACTATCGACGTTGTCATAACGCCCCGATAAAAACGCTGGTAGTGCCGAAGGCGTTTGCCGTTGTACCACAGGATAACGATAAGCAGTGTTTGACATGGCCTGATTACCATCGTTATTCATACTAGAATAATGGTTACTATGAGAATAACTGCCGCTGTCTCTTTGCTGAATGTCTACAGCGTTTTGAGGTGAGCGAGCACGTTGAATGGTGGAGTGCGTACTAACCCTAACAGAAGGCACCGCTGAATAAGACGGCGTATAGCGAGCACTGATATTTTGCTGAGCGGATTTTTGGGCAATGAGTGCACTCATGCTATCTGCATGGGCTTGTCCTACTATGCCACAGGTGAGTAACAATAAACTGCACGACGCTGTAATACGCAGCATGGGCAAACGCGACATGACTAACTCCTTGTCAATAAGAGACAAATGACAACAAAAACAAACGTAGCAATGGGGGTTTTTCAATCCTACTTATAAACCATTTAGACACGGATCTGCAAGCCCTATTCATCTCAAATAGCCGATAATAGGTATAAAAGCACCGACCAATGGTTAAACCAAAGCAGACATTTAGGCGGGATAAAAATAGAATCAAACAGACAGCGTTACATTATCATGAGATAAGATAAGCGTTTATAAAAGGACATCAATGAACAAACCAACCGCTAAGAGCGGCTCTCATCATTGCTCATTTTGATGTTTACATGGCGTTTTGTCAGTGCTTGTCCTTCTAGGATGGCTTTAGTAGCGGTTGCTTCTTGGCGGCTCTCAAAACCACTAATAGAGTATTTGCGGACATCATGACGATCGACGATCTGTAATTCATCACCGATGAGCACGACTTTGTCCTCATCAGCTATGTGGATGTGCTCACGCTTACCTTGACCGTCATGCACCAGCTCACCTGCACGCACCCACAACGTACCACTACTAATCATACCGCTCATGGCTTTTTTGTGCTTTTGGCGCTGCTTGTTAAAAACAAAACTACCAATGATAAGAAGCGCGAGCGCACCAATCGCCAAACGCTCAGACAATAAGCTCATGGCCAAAGCCACCGCAACTGCCCCTACGAGTAACGCAAACCCAAACCAAAACATGCCGTTGTCCGCCGTTTGCGGCTGACCCTCTAAGGTGATTTTGGCGCCATCATCAGTCAGCTTAAGCATGCATTACTACCTATTGCAGGATGTTCGGGTAATTGTCTATTAAAAAACTGCCTATCAAGCGCTAACAGGCAGTTATTGGAACCAATCATCAAGACAGTGGGTTGAAGATAAAAACTAAGTTACCAGCCAAGCGCGGTTTGCTGCATTTTAATCAATTCTGCAATACCTTTTTCGGCCATTGCCAGCATGTCGTCTGCTTGCGCACGGGTAAATGGCTTTTCTTCTGCGGTACCTTGCAGCTCAATGAACTCACCTTTTTGTGTCATAACGACGTTCAAATCGGTATCACAGCTGGCATCTTCTTCGTAGTTCAGATCCAGATACGCTTCTCCATCTTTCATACCGACAGAAACGGCCGCAACCAAACCAATCAGCGGATCAGCTTTTAGTTTTTTGGTTTTCTGAATGCTTTCTAATGCATCAATAAGCGCAATCGCCGCCCCAGTCACACTAGCGGTACGAGTACCCCCATCAGCTTGTAGCACATCACAATCAAGATAAATGGTGTTTTCACCCAGCTTACTCAAGTCAATCATAGCGCGTAAGCTACGGCCAATTAAGCGCTGAATTTCTTGCGTACGACCTGACTGCTTACCGCGTGCCGCTTCACGCTGATTTCGGGTGTTGGTCGCACGTGGCAGCATGCCATATTCAGCAGTGATCCAGCCTTTACCTTTGCCTTTTAGCCAGCGCGGTACACCAGATTCGACACTAGCCGTACACAGTACTTTGGTATCGCCAAAGCTCACTAATACTGACCCCTCGGCATGCTTAGTATAATGGCGCTCAAAGCTGATCGAGCGAAGTTGGTCAAGCTCACGATTGTCAATACGCATAAAAATTCCTAGTACGATGTTTTAAAAGCAGTGTCATAAAAATAAGAGGTCTATTGCTACTCGGCTGAGCAATGGGTGTTTGGCAAAACACCAGACTTAAATATTGAGATATCCTAACGTGACAGCGGCGCAATAGCAAGATTCGCTTAAGCTATGACGCCACTGCACTTAGGCAAAAAGCTGTCTTGATCAACAACAATCGCCGTAAAAACTACTCTAACCCTTCCATCTTACGCAACTCTTTACGCAAGATTTTACCAACGTTTGATTTTGGTAATTCGTCCACAAACTGGATATGGCGTGGACGCTTGTAACCCGTCAATTGCTTTTTGCCAAAATCGAGCAACTCTTGCTCTGTCACTTCGCCTTTTTTGACCACAAACAGTTTTGGCTCTTCACCGCGGTCATCATTTGGCACACCAATGGCGCCGCATTCCGTGATTGCTGGATGCTCGCTCATGGCTTCTTCGATCTCATTGGGATAGACATTGAAACCTGACACCAAAATCATGTCTTTTTTACGATCAACAATTTTAATGAAGCCTTTTTCATCCATGATACCGATGTCACCCGTTTTTAGGTAACCATTAGCCGTGAAGGTGTCGGCCGTTTCTTCTGGACGATTTTGATATCCCATCATGACCTGTGGACCTTTGACGCATATCTCGCCACGATCACCGAGCGCGACTTCGTTTTCGTCATCATCGATCAAGATCATATCCGTGCTCGAAGCAGGAATACCAATCTTATTGGTAAACTCTGCAATGGTCATGGGGTTAAAAGCGGCCACAGGAGACGTCTCCGACAGACCATACCCTTCTACAATAGGTAGTCCCGTAATTTTGTGCCACTCTTTAGCCACGCTTGGTAATACGGACATACCACCGCCAATCGAGGCTTTTAGGTTAGAGAAATCTAAGTCTGCAAAGCTTTCTTTATGTACCAAACCATTAAACAAAGTATTCACGGCAGGGATAAAAGAGGGTTTGTATTTACCCATCTCTTTAATCAAACCGTCAAGATCGCGTGGGTTTGGGATAAGCAAACCGGCATAACCTTGATACATGCCATACATGCCGCACACCATAAAGGAGAACACGTGATATAGCGGTAACGCTGTCAAGATAACGTCGCTGGCATCGACATCCTCTTCAAACGCACTGTTCATTAAGGCGCTAATCTGTAGCATATTGGCGACTAGATTGCCATGCGACAACATCGCGCCTTTAGCCACACCAGTCGTACCGCCCGTATATTGCAATAAAGCCACATCGCTTAGATTCATATCAGGGCGCTTGTACTTGCTGGCTGATACCGCACTTAACGCCTGCTTGAAACTCACGCTATTTGGCAAGCTATAAGCAGGTATCATTTTTTTGATATGGCGAGCGACTAGGTTAACCACTGTCCCTTTGACCATCCCTAGCATGTCGCCTATCTTACAAACGACAACATGCTGCACCTGCCCTTTGTCTTCCGCTTCTTGATAGGTCTTCGCAAAATTTTCGACGATAAACAAGGCTTTAGCCCCACTATCATGCAGCTGATGCGACAGCTCTCGGCTGGTATATAGAGGGTTGACGTTGACCAATACCATACCTGCGCGGATGATGCCCAAAGCCACCACGGGGTATTGCAAGATATTGGGCATCATCACGCCAACTTTATCGCCTTTGACCAATCCCAATGACTGTAAATAGCTGGCAATCTGGCGGCTATACAAGTCGAGTTGCTTAAAGCTAATCGTCGCACCCATACAGATATAAGCCGTTTTTTGTCCATAACGGCTAAAGTTACGCTCAAACACATCAAGTAAAGAGGTATTGTCGTCCGGCATATCGATAGTAGCGTCAATGCCATAGCGCTCATACGCACTTAGCCACGGTCTATCGCTAGGTATCGTTGGCATGGTAGGAAAGGCATTGTCTTGATAAACGTTGCTTTCATGAACATTGTTAGTCGCATTGCCTTTATTGCTAGTCGCAGTTTTACCGTTTGCTGTCTCTTTATTGATACTGTCGGTCATAATTTTCCCTAAAGGTTACCGTTAAGAACGTAGAATAATCTAATGAAAACACCATTATTTTTTGTGAATGGTCAATGACAGCATAAGCTTGTGAATAAGAAACGTGGTAACACGATAAGGTTTGTTATTCATAAGCTTTGTCAATCAAAGCACCATATTAAGTCCATGATAAAGCTCGAAATGACTCAGCTGCACTGAATCAAGCGTTGCCTTTATCATCATCGTTTTACCAAACATATAGAGCAAAATTGCCGTCTTTTTGTAGACAAATAAAAAAATACGTCGGTGAGCACTATAGCAGTTTTGCTAAAAATTCTCTATCTATACTGGCAGGACCGCCACGTCAAAAAAAACCGTACAGACGAAAAAATGACAAGGTAGCCTATCAGCGACCTTATCATTTTTGGTTATTACGGCATTGGTTATCATGACGTTTTATGAGTACCTACTACTTAGCCGTACTCATCATCGAACATCTACATATGAGGGTTAGTGAATCAGCCGTGGTTTTTTTCTTCAAGCGCGCGCAGATCTTTACGTAGTATCTTACCAACATTAGATTTTGGCAGCTCATCAATGAATTCAACATGACGAGGACGTTTATAGCCAGTTAGGTTTTCTTTACCATAAGCGATAACCTCTTCAGCTGTTAAGCTCTCGTCACTACGGACGACGTAAATTTTCGGTACTTCGCCACTCTTCTCATCATCGACACCGATGACACCACATTCCAAAATCTTTGGATGGTCTGACATGGCGTCTTCTACTTCGTTCGGATACACGTTAAAGCCCGATACCAATATCATGTCTTTTTTACGATCAACAATTTTGAAATAACCGTCTTCATCCATCACGCCAATGTCGCCTGTACGGAAATAACCATCAGAGGTCATGACTTCGGCAGTGGCGTCATCACGCTTCCAATAGCCTTTCATTACCTGCGGGCCACGGACACAAATCTCACCGCGCTCCCCAAGATCCACTTCATTGCCTTCTTCGTCCAAAATAGCCATATCAGTGGCAGGCATTGGCAGGCCAATGTTTCCTGAAAACTCGCCCGTACCGTGTGGGTTCGCTGACGCAACTGGCGAAGTCTCTGACAGTCCATACCCCTGAACGATGACATTCCCCGTGACTTTTTCCCATTTAGTCGCCGTGTCTTTGAGTACCGCCATACCGCCGCCCATCGACATCTCAAGCTTGCTATGATCCAGCCCTTGGAACTCCTCATTATTAGCAAGTGCAGTAAATAACGTGTTTACCGCTGGGAAAAACGCTGGTGGATAATCTTTGTAGGCTTTAATCAAGCTTGGTAAATCACGCGGGTTTGGCACCAGCAGACCGATACAACCACGGTATAAGCCATACATACCGCAGACGGTAAACGAGAAAATATGATAGAGTGGCAAGGCCGTCATAATGACGGGTTGCTCATTTTGTTTCTCAAACTTATCAAAAGCATTGCCCAGATAAGTGTCACACTGGATTAAGTTTGCCACTAAGTTGCCATGCGTGAGCATCGCGCCTTTGGCCACACCTGTCGTACCACCCGTATATTGAAGAACAGCCACATCATCCAGCCCAATGTTATTGGGACGCTTGTAGTTTTCAGCAGAGAAGCGGTTTAGGGCTTTTTTAAATTTAACGCTGCCTTTGATATGGTAATCAGGCACCATCTTTTTGACATGTCGAACCACGGCATTGACGATGAAGCCTTTGATTGGGCTCATTAGATCGCCCATTGACGTCACTATCACATGATCGACCAAATCTTTACCGATATCTTCATAAGTTTTGGCAAAGTTTTCAAGCAGAATCAGCGCTTTGCTATCAGAGTCTTCTAACTGATGCGCAAGCTCCTTGGTGGTATAAAGGGGATTGACGTTGACCAACGTCATGCCAGCACGTAGCACACCCAATACAGCAACAGGTAGCTGTAAAATATTGGGCATCATCACCGCCACTTTATCGCCCTTTTGGAGTCCAAGTGACTGTAGATAGGCCGCAACTTGTTTACTATAACGATCTAATTCTTCGTACGAGAGCTTAACATCCATACAGACAAAAGCGGTCTTGCCTGCATGATTGATGAAGTTTTGTTCTAGTATATCGATCAATGATGTGTCAGCGGGCGGCATCTCAATATCGTACTGAATACCAAGCTTTTCGTAAGTTTTGACCCAGACCTTATCATTGCGACGAGTGAGGTTACCGTGATTTTCCATAATCTTTTTTCTCCTAGTAAATAGTACGCTATCGTCAACCCATGCAAATCACAGTGTGATAAAAATACGAAGAATCAGTGGCTGGCTTCTCTTCATAGCGATAAGCCAAATCGTGATGTAATCGTATGATGACGAGCAAACAATATAGCGGTAAATAGCCCTTTGTTAATTAACATACACACTTTATACAGACTACTCAATATAAAAGATTGCTACTTGAGTGCGCAAACTGGCTTGACGGTCAATAAAATCATAAATATCAATCATTTAACCATAATTATAGGTAAAATAACCAGTGGTTTTTTGCGAACATTTATCTATAAATACTCATTCATTTAGCTTGATACCCAGTTACTGCGCTTGCTCGCCGCTGATCAACGCATTCACCACTCACTACATACTCAGATTATCAGTAGACAGAATGATAAAAGACCGTTCAATGAACCACTGCTGAACTGACGTTGTAAAAGTATCAATCAATCCCCTCTAGGCACGTCACGCGCTGTCGTCTATTCTGACTTATACCTTTTTAATTCTGCCAATATCCTTTACGATAGCACTATTCTATTTGCTCGATTGAACCAATTATTGACACCTATTAAAACTCATAAGTGAATCCTATTTTATGTCCGATGTTATTGATCCTACAATTGCCCCAATCATCCCTAATGAACCGATGGATACCCGCTCAGTGGCAGAGTTCACCGAGCAAGCCTATCTCAATTATGCCATGTACGTCATCATGGATCGGGCCTTGCCCAATATCGCTGACGGGCTAAAACCAGTACAGCGCCGTATCGTATATGCCATGAGCGAGCTGGGGCTAAAATCCTCAGCCAAGGCGAAAAAATCGGCGCGCACAGTTGGTGATGTGCTGGGTAAATACCACCCACACGGTGACAGCGCTTGTTATGAGGCAATGGTACTCATGGCACAGCCGTTTAGCTATCGCTATCCGCTCATCACCGGTCAAGGCAACTGGGGCAGTCCTGACGACCCAAAGTCCTTTGCCGCAATGCGCTATACCGAAGCCAAAATGTCCGCCTATGCCAATACCTTGCTCGCTGAACTCGGACAAGGGACGGTTGATTGGCAAGACAACTTCGATGGCACCATGCAGGAGCCAACCACCCTACCTGCACGCCTGCCTAATATATTATTAAATGGGACCACGGGTATCGCGGTCGGTATGGCAACCGATATTCCGCCGCATAACTTAAATGAAGTGGTACGCGCGGTCATTCGTTTGCTAAAAAACCCCGAGCTGTCTGTTAAACAGCTGACCCAGTCGATACCCGCGCCTGACTTGCCAACGCCTGCCGAGATCATCACCAGTAAAAAAGACTTGCAGGCCATGTATGAGAGCGGTCGTGGCAGCTATAAGATGCGCGCCACGTTTCATGTCGATAGCAAAGAAAAAAACCTCGTCATCATTGATGCGCTGCCCTACCAAGTCTCGGGCAATAAAATCCAAGAGCAAATCGCCAAGCTCATGACCGACAAAAAGCTGCCGTGGATTACCGATATTCATGACGAATCAGACCACGAAAACGCCTGCCGTATCGTGCTTGAGCTGAGATCAGCGCGCGTCGATGTCGATCGTGTCATGAGCCATTTGTTTGCCAGCACTGACCTTGAGAGTAATTACCGCGTCAATATGAATATGATTGGCCTAAACGGTAAACCGCAAGTCAAAAACCTCAAAGAAATCTTAGAAGAATGGCTCATCTGTCGTCGCTCTGTGGTCACGCGCCGTTTGCAGTATCGTCTTGATAAAATCGATAAGCGTTTGCATATTCTTGCAGGTTTGCTGATTGCTTATCTCAATATTGATGAAGTGATTCGCATTATTCGTGAAGATGACGATCCAAAGTTGTCGTTGATGCAAGATTATGATCTCACCGACATTCAAGCCAATGCGATTTTGGACATTCGTCTGCGTCAGCTGGCAAAGTTAGAGGAGATTGAGCTGAGGCGTGAGCAAGATGAGCTGGCTGCCGAACGTGCCGTTATTCAGGAATATTTGGACAATTCAGAGAGCCTTAACAATCTGATGATTGATGAGCTGACGGCCGACATGAAAGAACACGGCAACGAGCGCGTATCGCCATTAGCAGAACGCGCGGAAGCACAAGCGCTCAAAGAGTCCGACCTGGTACCGAGTGAGCCTGTGACCGCCATCCTATCAAAAGCCGGCTGGATACGTGCGGCCAAAGGGCATGACGTCGATGCACCTGGCATGAGTTATCGCTCAGGCGATGCTTACCAAGCACATGTGCGCGGTAAATCCAATGAGAAAATCTACGTGCTCGACAGTACAGGGCGCAGTTATAGTATTGATGCACATAACCTCGCCTCTGCCCGTGGTCAAGGTGATCCGCTGACCAGTGTGTTAAAGCCGCCAGCAGGCGCCAGTTTTGAGCAGTTGTTAACCGGTAATGATGATCAACGCATCATCCTCACCAGCTCAGCAGGTTATGGCTTTATCAATACGCTGGGCAACTTAGACAGCAATCAAAAAGCGGGGAAAAAAATCATCAATTTAGCCGCTGACAGCCGCTTACTGCCCGTGGCGCGTATCGATGCGCCAGTGGATATAACTGCCAATAACAGTGACAATACTGACAGTGAAAGCAGCAACGCACGCGTGGCACCTGACCAGATCGCTGTCGTGACCAATGCGGGCTACTTATTGATATTTGCTCTTGATGATTTGCCGGAACAAGCGCGCGGTAAAGGCAACAAACTGATTAAGCTAAAAGATGGCGAAGAGGTACTGGCTATCACGCCACTGAGTCAGCAGGACAGCTTAGTCATTACCGCAGGCAAACGCCATGTGACGCTAAAACCAAACGACTTGGCCAACTATACAGGCACTCGTGGTAATCGTGGCGGCCAATTGCCACGAGGCTTTCAGAATGTGACATCGGTTGAGGTTGGGTAATGAAAGTACGACCGTAATCGATAACACAAAAAGCAACTTCCAAAAACCTCCCATAATAGCTAGTTCTACTGTGGGAGAGTTTATCATTGCGATGATAACGCGTTCTTTTGCATTAAACTAAGTGCTATCCAACGTTCACAAACATTCTTTGCCTCAAAAGCTTTCTTCTTTGTTTAGCACGTTACCTGTTCACAGCCCTATTGGCTATTTCTCTGATACTTGGCTATTTCTCTGATATATAGTACAGATTTGACTCGCCCCACCCCCCTAATTTAATCCCAAAATAGGGATCACCAAGTCCTCTTCATCGGTCAGATGTTGTGAGAGTAGATCACTCACGTCGACTAAGGTCTGATGCAATTGTCCACCTAGCGCCTTATCTTCTCCCTCACTTATCACAAGCTGACTGTTTAGTCCTTGCAACTCGTTAAGTAGCGAGTCTAAATGCAGATGGTCACGATCTAACACCTCAAACCCCGACTTTAACTGCGGATACATACGAATAAACTGTGGGAAATACCCCTTGTCCTCAATGCTATGGTGCTGATGCAACTTAAAAATATACTGATGAATCCGCGGTGAGAGTTGTGCGCGGTACTCTGACCACTCCATGTCACCCAAATGATAGGCGTCACTGATTTGGATAAGAATACGCTGGCGCTTACGAATATCGGCGTGAATATTTAACCATCCCGATGTTTTATAAACATAGTCTGCGCTGTACCACTGATTGGGTGGGAGTTGCTCATACAAAAACAGCCAATCTGCCTCAAGCCGGCTGTCAGGGTGCCGCGGCGTTGGCCCAGACACTTCCCCATCAGCGCTGTCTTGATGATTTGATTTTTGAGTAGAAGCCGTCATGGTTTGTTCCTATAGGTTGTGTTACTGATTCAGTGTCTTGTATGGGCGCTTGGGTGATGGTCAATCAAGTGCCTCTAACCACACTCTCAGCATAGAAAATAACGTAAGATATTCATTAGAAAATCTAAAAATAATTGACTATACATGTAGGATATATATAGAGTTAAAAAACAGAATATCAACCAAAATATCAACTATGTATTTAGTTACGTATTAGGATTCTACCCACAGCCGGCGGTAGAACCTTACTGACCAGCACGTTACACAACCTAGTCAAAAAACCCGTTATTTTTTGCTGATGAGCCTGTAGGATAAAACGAATAACAACAATCGACCAAGCCGCTTAGCCATGATCGAGTGGGCCTTGATAACCCTTGATATAGTCGATTTGATTTAAAAATAATACAATAGACTGCAACGTCGCAGTAAGCAAAGAACAGGTATACCAGTCGCACGCTTTTTTGCCTCATTCTGGTATTTTTTAACTGACGATAATAGGATCTAAAACATAAAGGACAATCATGTTTATTGTTGATAAAGCGGCTACAGCCGGTATGAAACACAAACTGCCCATACCCAAAATCATCTTTTTTGACATTGATGATACCCTGAGCCGGGGCGGTATGATCGCCGAGCATAACAAAGCGACTCTTGAGCAGCTAGCCAAGACGGATATCAAGCTGGTGATTTCGACTGGACGCTCTAAAGCCATCATACCTGATGATATTTTAGCGCTACTTGATGTGGGTGTCTTAGACGCTATTATTTGTATGAATGGGCAATACAGCTTTGATAAAAACGGACGCATCAGCCACTACCCTTTGTCTGCTGAGCAGACGGAAAAAATTGTACATCTTTGCCAACAGAGCGCGTTGATTCATAAGTTTGACTCCGCCACTCATATTGCATGGTCAGACGAAAACGAGCGTTTACGCGATTACAATGCCAGAACGCCAAACTCTATCGTCGATCCGGTCTATTATCAATCAACCCCTGTGTATCAGTGTTCTGTATTTTTTAACAATCAAATTGATAAAATGCAAAACGTGAACTTTGACCACTACGGTTTAAAGCTGGTGCATTGGCATCATATCGGCGCAGACATATTGCCTGTGGATGCCTCCAAAGCACGAGGCATCAAAGACGTGTGTGAGTACTACGCGGTAGATGTCAGCGAGTGTATGGCGTTTGGCGATGGTATGAATGATCTAGAGATGTTTGATTTGGTCGGCTATGCGGTGGCGATGGGGGATGCTCAGCCTGATTTGATAGCACGAGCAGATTTTGTCACTGGAACGATTGAAGAGCGCGGGATACAAGCGGTGCTTGAGCAATTTCATGTCACACCCTGACAACTTGGGTCGGGTGAGTTTGCAAATAAGGACGCATAAACTACTCTCTCAGCCCCTACCTTTAGCGGCGCTTTGCTAGCAGACCATAAACCCAGCTACCAACTTTATAAAACCCTACGATGATAAGGATAAGTACCAACGCTGCCAGTGTATGAGCCAACCAAACTGGTACGTGGCTCAACCAACCAATCGTAAACGCCAACCCTAAATAGGTCTCAACAGGCCAATTGACGATAGACGCCTGTGAGCCTGCGTTGAACAGTATCATAAAAGCGACTATGCCGATCACCGCGGTAATAAATCCAGCACGTTTGTGGTTGTTCATCTTTTCTCTCTTCTATATTCAGTGACGTGTTTTGTGCATGAGGGTGGTTATCATTGATTCGTTAACTCATAGCGCGTTTAGACGTAAATACTAAGGCATCGTCAAACCACCATCGACAGCGATGGACTGTCCCGTGATAGCCGCGCTTAGATCAGAGGCCATTAGCAGAACTGAATTGGCAAAGTCATCCACTGAGGTTGCTTGACGCAGCGGGGTGGTCGTCGCAATGTAGTCGAAAACCGCTTCGGTCGTTAAACGGCTGGCATCCGTCGTTTTTAACAGGCCACCTGCCAGCAAGTTGACCCGAATACCATACTGCCCAAGCTCAGCCGCTAGGTTACGAGTCAAGCCAATCAAGGCAGATTTGGCCGTCGTATAGTCATAATAAGTGACCACAGGGTTGTAGACCAGATTGGTTGAAATGTTGAGGATCTTGCCTGTCTTTTGCGCTTTCATCTGGGGCAGGACTGCCTGCACGGCATTGACCGCACCCTTTACGATGCCATCTATTTGTTGGGTAAAATGCGACCACTGAACGGTTTCAATACTGGTATAGTCCGCACTAGGATTAAATTGGTAGCTTGGCAACGCATTATTGACCAGTATATCAATACGACCATAGCGCGCCGTCACCTCCTTTGCCATACCTTGCATCTGCTCAAGCTCTGTCACATCGGCTTGATAAGCAAATGCCTGCCCACCTGCCGCGACGATATCTGCAACTACTGTGTCAGCCGCTTCTTGACTATTGAGATAATTGACGCACACACTTGCGCCCGCTCCTGCCATCTTCTGAGCGATTTGTGCGCCAAGTCCACGACTGGCACCAGTGACAATAACCACTTTATTCAGCAAAAAAGCCGGTATCACCGCGTTGGTCTGAGTCATGATGGGTCATCCATTATTATGTTATGGTTAGTCAAGAGCATAGCGCCGCCCAAATCTGCACTTATCATAGCATGATTATCTGCTGTCATTGCCGCGTCCTAAGCTCGCTATAAATAGGGCCGTATATACCTGTTGGATTGGTCATTCAATCATTTAAACCAAAGCGCTGAGCAACGGATCAAGGCGGCTCAACGACTGTTAGACACGCCCCTTTAAATTTTTGACCACAATGACCATAATAGGGTGACCATTTTATCAAACATTTATTACCTGTCAGTCTTTACTGATGGTTATCGATTTGCATCACCTTATCTAGGAGAGATATTTTGACCCATTTATCATCGTCCCACCTACCCGCACGCACGGCTGCCTCTGTCGGTCGTCTGATGCCAAAAGCCCTGTTGGCAATGACGGTTGGCTTGGCTCTTGCTAGCTGTAGCAACTCTGACAACGCTGCGGCTGATGGTAGTGCCGCCACGAGCGATGTGACGCTTAATTTATATAACTGGTCAGAATACATGCCACAAGAGATTCTGGATGGTTTTGAAGAAGAGACTGGTATTAATGTGAATTACACCACCTTTGATTCTAATGAAGCCATGTACGCTAAGCTCAAGCTGCTCGATGACTCTAGTCAGTATGACCTTGCGATCCCATCGACTTATTATGTCGAAAAGATGGCCAAAGAAGGACTACTGCAAGAATTGGATAAATCGAAACTGAGTAACTTTAAAAATCTAGATACGTCATTTACCAACACCAAAGTTGACCCAGAAAATAAATACTCTATCCCTTATATGTGGGGCAGCACAGGACTGGCTATTAATGGCGATACTGTGGATCCTGCGACGGTCAACAGCTGGAATGACCTATGGGATCCTAAGTATAAAGGTCAGGTAATGCTCACCAATGATGTGCGCGAAGTGTTTGGTATGGCACTACTGACACTTGGCTATTCAGGCAATAGTAGCGATCCTGACGAGATCAAAGCGGCTTACGAGAAGCTCACCACGTTGATGCCAAATGTGAAAACCTTTAACTCCGATGCGACACGTATGCCTTATATCGAAGGCGAAACTGCACTGGGTATGACGTGGAATGGCGAGGCGGTTATGGCCAATGATGAAGGTTTGACCAGCTTGGTTTATAAGTACCCGTCTGAGGGCGCGATACTATGGATGGATAACTTTGTCATTCCAAAAAATGCAAAACAGGTCGATGCGGCGCACAAATTTATCGACTACTTACTACGTCCTGAAAATGCCAAAATCGTCAGTGAAGAGATTGGTTATGCCTCACCAAACATGGCAGCACGTGAGCTGATGGACGAAGATGTGCGTAATAATGCCACTATTTATCCTAGTAAAGACGTGCTAGCCAACGCTGAGTTCCAAGAAGATGTGGGCGATGAAGCACTACAAGTGTACCAGCAGTATTGGGATAAGCTAAAAACGGGGCGCTAGTGACTTCTTTAGTGACTGCTTTTTAGCGATAACTATGCCGCTAACAACGAAAAACGCTGACGTTAAAGGGTCAGCGTTTTTTTATTTAAGATCCACTATAATCAGTTGAAAATAAAATCGATACGTTAATATCATCGTGCTAATGGGATACATTTTTCTTGCTTGCTGTTCGCAGGCGTGACAGAGGCTACAAAAAATTTATCCCATTCACTCTGTATCGGTTTTAAATAGAATCGACTGTATATTATAAATGTAAGTCAGTCTCGCCGCCTTGCTGTTTTATCCGGCGCTGCTCACGACGCTGATAGCTCAGGCCAGACGCTGCATACCAGTGCGGTTTGGTGGTTTGTAGCAAGTCACTCAACTGCTGCAATTGGGTTTGCAAGGTTTGCGTCAACCAAAAATACCCCTGCCATTCAAACGCCAAGTGCTGTACGCTTGGGTA
Source organism: Psychrobacter namhaensis (assembly GCF_016107545.1). Taxonomy (GTDB): domain Bacteria; phylum Pseudomonadota; class Gammaproteobacteria; order Pseudomonadales; family Moraxellaceae; genus Psychrobacter; species Psychrobacter namhaensis. The sequence goes on along the minus strand of NZ_JABASS010000002.1, from coordinate 33,951 downwards.
CTCTGAGACGGCAATACGAGTAATGGGGCGAAACATCTCATCGCTTGGACTACGCAGTACTGCTGCCATATGCTGCATGGCTTGGGTCAGCTCATGCTGATAATGTATCAATAAAGTGTGATTTTCATCATCGATGTCGATATTGGCCAAGCGCGGCGCTGCACTCAATAGTAAATCAATCGTTCCGATAATATTCCGGTGAGTACGCTGGATCGTCTCCAATGTCTCTTTTTTAATCCCTGACTCACTGGCTGTCGCAGCGATATGTGGACGCACGGCCAGCAAGCGTTTATTGATCTGTTGTAGCGCTGTGACTAACGTCTTGTTAACCGGTACTCCATCGACTGAAAACGCCACTGGGTTCGGCGGTTGAGCCAAATCTTGCGTCATCCCGTCCGCCGTGTCAATGTGGTTGCCCACGCTAGCATAGAGACTACTACAGGCATCGAGGTTACTACTCAATAAAAAACGCCACATCAGGGTCGACTTTAATGGCAAGACCAGTGTCACTGCCACGGCGACCCCCGTCCCAAGTAAAATATTTAGAGCGCGGTAAATCCCATCTTGTCCAATACTACTATGGCCCAAATCTGAGACAATCATCAACATCGTGATCCCAGTCAGCAGCCCCGTGTATCCCAGTTGCCTGACCGCCAGATAGCCAATGATGCCACTGATCAGTCCAATGAGCGCATAATCTACCCACAACCATGCACCCACGTTTTGACTGAACCACAACACACCAAGAGCGGCACCAATGCCCAACAAGGTGCCCATTACCCGCTCTTTAGCCTTGGTATAGATCGCGCCTTGGTATTGTAATAGTCCCAAAATAATAAAAACCGTAATGGTCGTCCACTCCCCATGGGGAAGGTTTGTGACCTTATTGACTAACAAGGCAAGTATCACAGCCACACCCAACCGTGTCGCATGCAAGATATCCGCGTGTTGATAACGAACATAAGGCTCAACAAACGGTGCGGTAAATCGTTGCCACATAGTTAATTTCACGTCGGGCTACTCTTTTTAGTTGATGGTCGGATAAGGGGTAGGAATGAGGCGCTAAGTATTCACATGCTAGCAGTAGCGCCTTCATTTACAAAGCAATTGTCAAAAAAAACGCCTTTTGCCTATTAAAAGACAAAAGACGTTCGAGCTCAAAGCCTACTTATGAATAATAAAACTATGAATAATGAAACGCAGAGAGGTTTGATGGCACTTCTAAAGTGTACTGCTAAATTATACTTCTAAGAAGTCCAATATCCCTTCAGCCGCTTGCCGACCTTCCCAAATCGCTGTCACGACCAGATCCGACCCGCGTACCATGTCACCGCCTGCAAAAATCTTCGGGTTTTTGGTCTGAAACTTATAAGGCTGATCTTCAAGTGCCAGTACAAGACCATTGAGACTCATTTCGACCTGCTGACCCTCAAACCAATCCGCCGGACTTGGTCTAAAACCAAAGGCCATAATCACCGCATCACAAGGGATAATTTCTTCTGAATTTGGAATGGGCTCAGGGCGTTGACGACCTCGGTTATCGGGCGTGCCCAATTGAGTCGTCACGACTTTTACGCCTTTGACTTTACCGTTTAAGCCAATGATTTCAGTTGGTTGACGGTTGAATAAAAACTCAACCCCTTCCTCGCGAGCATTGACCACTTCACGGCGCGAGCCTGGCATGTTCTCTTCGTCGCGGCGATAGGCACAGACCACTTGCTCAGCACCTTGACGAATACTGGTACGGTTACAGTCCATCGCCGTATCACCGCCGCCTAGTACCACCACTCTTTTGCCTTTGAAATCGATATACTCTTCGGGGTTCTTTTCCCAATCATTGCAACGATTGACATTGGCAATCAGATAATCTAGCGCATCATAAACGCCTTCGAGCTCTTCACCAGCAAACCCACCTCGCATATAAGTGTACGTGCCCATACCCATAAACACCGCATCATAATCGCTGAGCAGCTCATCGATACTAATATCTGTACCAATTTCTGTTTCCAGACGAAACTCAATACCCATGCCTTCAAAGATGACACGGCGATTGCGCATCACATCTTTTTCCATTTTAAATTCTGGAATACCAAAGGTAAGTAAGCCCCCAATTTCAGGACGCTTATCAAAGACGACTGGTTTGACACCATTTCTGACTAAGATATCTGCACAGCCTAGGCCTGCGGGTCCTGCACCGATAATGGCGACTTTTTTATCCGTCCAAACCACATCAGACATATCCGGACGCCAGCCGAGAGCAAAGGCAGTATCATTGATGTATTTTTCTACATTGCCAATGGTGACGGCCCCAAAGCCATCATTTAACGTACAAGCCCCTTCACATAAACGATCTTGTGGACAGACGCGTCCGCAAACCTCAGGCAAGGTATTGGTACGGTGACACAATTCAGCCGCTTGAAATATCTGCCCTTCGGTGGCCAGTTTTAACCAATTAGGAATGTAGTTATGTACGGGACACTTCCATTCACAGTACGGATTACCGCATTCAAGACAACGGTGCGACTGCTGCGCCACTGCTTCACTCTCAAACGGTGTGTAAATTTCGACAAACTCCGTTGAGCGCGTTGCGATGTCTTTTTTGATCGGCTCAAGCCGTGGTACATCTAAAAACTGAAAACTATTTTCTATGCGTTTTGCCATGGTGCTATCTCTTTTATATAAGGCTCTTTTACAGTGGGCGGTGACAGCCAGCGATGCTCAATGAACAATAAAATCAAAGCATGTCGGCTGTTGCTGTCACTTACCTGCTTAAAACCTGTGAGTTACAACGTATCTAAAAACCTATTATTGGGTAACCTACTCAAAGCTGCTATCGATCAACGATGACCAATCAGCTATTGTGGGTCTGCCATAGTAGTTTTAAGAAGGCTTGCAATGTTCGCAGCTTTTGGTTTTACCAAATAAACCTTACGAACGTAGTGTTCAAAGTCATCCAATATCGTCTGGCCCCACGCACTACCGGTTTTATCTATATGAGTTTCGATCACGCGTTGCAAATAGATGCGATGTTCTTCTGTTTGCTCGCTTGAAATACGATTCAGATCGATCAGTTCATGATTACAGCGATCAAAGAAGTCGCCTTCCATATCGAGCACATAAGCAAAACCACCGGTCATACCTGCCCCAAAATTGAGACCTGTACGTCCAAGGATCGTGACGATACCGCCAGTCATATACTCACAGCAGTGGTCGCCTGTGCCTTCGATGACCGCGTGTGCACCCGAGTTACGAACCCCAAAGCGCTCGCCTGCCGTACCAGCGGCATACAACTTGCCACCAGTGGCGCCATATAGACAAGTGTTACCGATAATGGCCGTGTTTTGTGCGGTAAAGCTTGAGTTTTTCGGTGGATAAATGACGATCTCCCCGCCTGCCATGCCTTTACCGACATAGTCATTGGCATCACCTTCAAGCTCAATGTTCAGGCCGCCCGCATTCCAGACGCCTAAGCTTTGCCCTGCGGTGCCTGTCAGACGCAACTTAATCGGCATGTCGCTCATACCCAGATTGCCCCATAGCTGCGCGATTTCGCCAGAAATACGAGCGCCGATAGAGCGATCACAGTTACCCACATCATAGCTGTACTCACCGCCTGTGCCTTGGCGGATATTCAATAGCATATCGCTAATCATCTGCTCGGCGAGCAAGCCTTTGTCAAATGGCTCATTGCGCTCTACCTGACATGTTTGCGCTTTACCAGCACTGGCCGGATGACTAAACAGCAATGGGGTTAGATCAAGGTGGCGCTGCTTGTCAGTCGTCCCTTCTAATACGTCCAGCAAATCAGTACGTCCGACCAGCTCTTCCATACTACGTACGCCCAGTACTGCGAGCCACTCGCGTGTTTCTGTCGCCACAAACTTAAAGAAGTTAATCAACATCTCAGCTTCACCAATAAAGTGCTCATCGCGCAATCTGGCTTTCTGAGTGGCAACGCCTGTTGGACAATTATTCAAATGACAAATACGTAGGTATTTACAACCAACCGCAATCATCGGTGTGGTACCAAAGCCGAAGCTTTCTGCCCCAAGGATAGCGGCTTTTACGACATCAAGCCCCGTTTTTAGGCCACCATCGGTTTGCACTCGTACTTTATCACGTAGTCCATTAACACGTAGCGACTGGTGAGTCTCAGCAAGCCCCAACTCCCACGGTGAGCCTGCGTGATGAATAGAAGATAGCGGCGACGCTGCTGTACCACCATCATAACCTGAGATGGTGATTAAGTCAGCGTAGGCTTTTGCCACGCCCGTGGCGATTGTTCCAACCCCTGGACGAGAGACCAGCTTGACCGACACCAAGGCATCTGGATTGACTTGTTTTAAATCGAAAATCAGCTGCGCCAAATCCTCGATAGAATAAATATCATGATGCGGTGGTGGAGAAATCAGCGTCACCCCCGGTACAGAGTATCGCAAGCGCGCAATCAAGGCATTGACCTTACCACCCGGTAGCTGGCCGCCTTCACCCGGTTTAGCACCTTGAGCGACTTTAATCTGCATCACTTCTGCTGAGCGCAAATATGCAGGGGTCACGCCAAAACGGCCTGAGGCAACCTGTTTGATTTTTGAGTTGCGCAGCGTGCCATAACGCACCGGATCTTCCCCGCCCTCACCAGAGTTTGAGCGTCCGCCAATGGTGTTCATAGCCATAGCAATGGCTTCATGGGCCTCAGGAGATAGGGCGCCAAGCGACATGCCAGCAGAGTCAAAACGGGTCAAAATTTTGGAGATGTCTTCGACCTCATTGACATCGATACTGTTGTCCGTCTTTAACTGCAATAAGTCGCGCAAGGTAGCAACTGGACGGCTATTGACCAGATCTGCATAATGACGATAATTGACATAATCGCCCGTTCGTACCGCTGTATGTAAGCTGTTGATTACGTCTGGATTAAAGGCATGATACTCTTTGTTAAAGACAAACTTGAGCAACCCACCTTGATCGAGTGGTGCGCGGCGTTTAAAGGCATTAGCAGCCAGTTGTGCTTGATCCGCCGCCAAGTCTGCAAAGGTTGCGCCTTTAATACGACTTTGCACACCTTTAAAGCACAAGCTTACGACTTCTTCTGAGAGGCCGACGGCTTCAAACAACTGGGCACCGCGATAAGAAACCACGGTAGAGATGCCCATTTTTGATAAGATTTTTAATAAGCCTTTATCCAAGCCTTTACGGAAATTCACCCGCGCTTGAATCGGATCACCAAGCAGCTCGCCCGTTGCGACCAAGTCATCGATGACATCGTAGGCTAAGTATGGATAAACGCAGGTCGCACCAAAGCCAATCAATACGGCTACTTGATGCGAATCACGAGCAAGACCTGTTTCAATGATGAGATTGGCATCGGTACGAATACCTTGGGCAATGAGGTAATGATGTACGGCACCCGTCACCATGATAGCGTTGGCCGGTACTTTATCTACATCAATGGCCTTGTCAGACAACACAATCAGTGTATTGCCCGCACGAATGCTACTCGCCACTTGCTCACAGATGGCAGTAATGGCATCAGACAACTCTAGCGTACGATCATAGTTCAAGTCGATACGATCCATCTTGAACGCAGGATCCTCTAAAGTCTCAAGCTGCTGCATCTTGCTGGCTGATAACACCGGTGACGATAGAATAATACGATGGGCATCTCTCGCAGACGGCGCAAACACGTTGGTTTCAGCACCTAAGCACGTCTGTAGCGACATCACAATGGATTCACGCAGTGGGTCAATCGGTGGATTGGTCACCTGTGCAAACTGCTGGCGGAAAAAGTCACCAACATGACGAATTTGCTGCGATAGTACCGCCATGGGCGTATCATCCCCCATCGATCCGACTGGCTCTTGACCATTTTCGGCATTGGGACGAATGATTTCAGTACGCTCTTCATTGGTAATGTGATACATTTTTTGCAAGGCTTTTAGCTTTTCACCGCGGCAAGACTGCGCCGCCAATGTTTCTTCTAAACGCTCATCATCACGAACACGAGTGGCTTCTTCACGTAACCATTTACGATACGGATGGGCTTCTTTAAGTAAGGTTGCAATTGCCTTAGTATCTAAGATTTGACCGGTCAACGTATCAATGACCAGCATCTGACCAGGTCCAACGCGGCCTTTTGCCAATACGTCTGTCGGCGAGTAATCCCAAACGCCAACCTCAGAGGCGACCGTGATATACCCATTTTTGGTGGTCACCCACCGCGACGGACGCAGACCATTTCGGTCGAGCATACAAACGGCATAGCGTCCATCTTGAATCACCAAACCTGCTGGGCCGTCCCACGCTTCCATATGCTGCGAGTAAAACTCATAAAACGCGCGCAAGTCCATGTCCATGCTATCGACATTCTGCCAAGCGGGTGGCACTAGAATCGACATCGCATGGAACAAATTCATACCGCCTGACATCAGCACTTCAAGCATGTTATCCAAGCTTGATGAGTCAGAACCCGTGCGATTTACCAAAGGCGTCAACTCATTCAAATTGGGCAATTTTTCTGATTTTAGTTTTGGCGTACGTGCTTCCGACCAGTTGCGGTTACCTGTGATGGTATTCAACTCGCCATTGTGGGCAAGATAACGGAATGGTTGTGCCAACGGCCAGCGTGGCAAGGTATTGGTTGAGAAGCGTTGATGGAACACCACGATATGCGACGCCAAACGCTCATCTTGTAGATCTAAAAAGAACGCTGGCAAGTCTGATGGCATCACCAAACCTTTATAAATAATCGTCTGGCAACTCAATGAGCAAACATAAAACAGCTCATCATCGACCAAACGTTGCTCCGCTTTTTTACGGGCGACAAACAATTTACGGTTAAAATCGTCCGCTGCCAGCTCATTGTCATTGGGGGCATTGACAAACACTTGCTTAAAATCTGGTAGTGTCTCACGACCAATCTCACCAACAATACTTAAATCAAGCGGCACATCGCGCCAACCTGCAACCTCTAGTCCTTGTGCCTCGATCTCCTCGCTTAGTACTTGCTGGCTATGCTTGGCCTTAGCCTCGTCTAAATTGACGAACACCATACCCACTGCAAAATTCTCGGTAAGTGTGAACTGCTGCTCAGCTGCGATTTTTTTAAAAAACTCAGTAGGCGTTGCCAGTAATAAACCACAACCGTCACCAGTTCTACCGTCAGCCGCAACACCGCCGCGGTGAGTCATACAACTGAGGCTATGAATAGCAGTTTTTACCAAATCATGGCTGGCCTCACCCTCAATGTGAGCAATCAAACCAAAACCGCAATTATCAGAAAAGTCATCTGGCGTGGCCAGGTGGGTTTGCGAGGAAATCATTGACATAGCTGGTCCTTTTAAGTAAACGGGTAACTTAGGTAACCAATGCGGCACATAAGCTGACACCCGTAGGCAGAACGGGCTGGTAATTAATATTCGTATATCCGAATTAATAAATGGTGTGACGCTCATAGCCATCATGCTTTGAGAGTAAGGTAAAATCCTTGACCCTCCTAGTCAGTAGATGATGTCTTAACAGGTAATTAGTGTATTAACAGATAGTAAGTAGTAGCCCGTGGCAATGGGGCGAAACACGTCCCTATATGCCAGTTACTTAATCATCAATAACGTAACGTCGTTATTATGAGTGTCGCTTGTCATTGTATTATGCCTAGCGTTTCAAGCTGATTGGCTGGGCATCGAACAACAGTACATTTGATTAATTTTGAATATCTGACGCTCTGTATTCAAGCGCTTTATTAACCCTAAAAAGAGTGACAATAAGAGAGGTTGCGCCACTTGCAGTAGCTTCGCTATGCATGACAAGCAGCTGCGCTTGAGACAACAAGTTTTAGTAAAATATCTTATGAATAAAAGAGTCTTACTAAATGATTGTTAGATAAATAGTTTTTTACGATAACTATACAGAACGTCGCCCACAGTTATATTAGTTAATGATGGGCAAAAAATCTAGTCTTTTCTCTCGATTCATCGACCATATTTTGTAAGAGAACTTATTACTATTGGTTATAGGATATCTCAAAATCGCAGTTACTCTCTAACGTAAAGTAATAATTGCAAGGCTTGGTTACCCTAACTCAGGTAGCTGTGTTATCCCTGCACACTTATTATAGCGTTGATCAAACATTGATAAACTTGCATAAAAAAACCCACCAACTGTTTTTGTTAGTGGGTTTTACCTTTTATCATCACCGCGACGTTGTCACTGCTGTGAACTACCAGCTAGCCACTAGTTACTTTTATCTTCTATTAGGGTTTTTATACTATCGCTACTCGTCTTAGGAGAGCTATTCGCTTTAGAGGCGTTGGTGTTATCACTTTTGCTGACAGAATTTGTATTATTCGTATTACTTGGCGGCTTAGGCGTTGGCACTACTGGGGGTTTTTTCGTGCTGTTACTATCAGTCGCGGATGCCGCTGGTTTTTTGGTGTCCTGCGCAGGTTTTTTCACACTGTCTTTGTCTTTAGACGTCTTATCAGCTGGCGCTTGTCCTTCATAACCGACGATACGCTCTTCACTCACGGATAAAGTAGCAGAAGTATCAGCTGACTGGCGAATACTTTCCTCATTATTGTCATTTTCGGTGTCTTGGCTACTACGATTTTCATTGTTGCTTGCTGCTTGGTTACTATCACCACTGCTAGCATTTTGCGTTTGCTGACGCACGGGGACTTCGCGTTTAGTTGGGTTCAAATTCACGGAACGTGTGCGTTTTGTGCTTAAGTCTTTTACTGGATCAGGGCGTTCATAATTATCGATAATACTGACGTAGCGATTGATCTCTTCTGGTAACACCCGCACGTTATCAGGCAACTTAAAGTCTATGAGTTTTGCGGCGCCGACAGCCTCTTGTGGACTGCTCATGATCCCATAAGTCAGCATATAACGTACTTGATTTGCATCATCGAGATATCGGAAGTAAGCAAATTTATCACGGTCCTCGCGGCCTTCTAGGTAACTGACAATCACCTCGTTTTCAGTGACATTCATTACCTGCACCGTCCATTTGCCTTTATTGGCCAGCAAATAACGCTTGTCTTTAAACTCATCAGGATAGTTGCGCAAGTCACGAACCGTCGCATCAAAACTGATGGGCTGCACATCGGTATCAAGCTCATGTAGCGACTCAATTTTTAAGGGCTGTTCAAGCTCATTACTTAATGTCTCCGGTGCTGATATCGGGGCATTTTCGATCTTAGCACCCAGCGCTGGCGTTTGACTAAGCATCCAGACTAGCGCCGTCACTACCCCCAACAGCAAGGTCATTATCAGCCAAATCAGTGCTTGCCGGCGATATGATTGGCGAGCGGTACGAGTCGTCGATCTTGAGGCTGCCATGGAAATGTCCTTGGTGAGAATATGTTCAACCGCACACGTCAATGCGTGTTTGAGTAAAATGACGGCTAACCAGTATAATAGGTATGTTTATAGTCAGTGAGCAATGAGGAGCCATGAAATGTTGAGGCGTTATGCTCTCGGTGGTGACAATACGTCAGTTAGTAGTTTGGCATCAAAATCATTGGTCAATACGGCCTTACCTAGTGATTTTAACAAAATAAGGCGGATTTGTCCGTGTTTCACTTTTTTATCATGACCCATCAAATCTAAAGCAGTTTGCACCTCGATAGACGGCGGTGTGATAGGCAAATTGGCCAAGGTTAACACACGTTTAACTCGGGCAACTTCCTCGGCCGTTAACCAGCCCATTTTTTGCGACAGTTCGGCGGCTTGTACCATCCCAGCAGCGACTGCTTCACCATGCAGCCAGTTACCGTAGCCTTGGTGCGTCTCAATCACATGCCCAAAAGTATGCCCAAAGTTTAACAACGCCCGCACGCCTGACTCTCTCTCGTCCTGTGCGACGATATCGGCCTTATACTGACAGCAGCGCTTTACTGCATCGCCAAGTATGGCCAAATCCAATGCCATCATCGCAGGCAAATTGTTTTCAAGCCACGTCAAAAATGCTTCGTCCATGATAAGCGCGTATTTAATAACTTCAGCAAGTCCTGCCGACAGCTCACGCGCGGGCAGTGTTTTGAGCGTGCTCATGTCCGCAAGCACCATTTGCGGCTGCCAAAAAGCGCCAATCATGTTTTTGCCTTGCGCATGATTGATGCCCGTCTTGCCACCAACGCTCGAATCCACTTGCGACAGTAGCGTGGTTGGAATCTGGATAAAACTCACCCCCCGCATAAAACTGGCCGCCGCAAAACCTGTCATGTCCCCAACCACGCCGCCACCCAACGCAATCAGTGTGACATCACGATTGAAATGCGCCGCCATCAAGGCATCGTAGATTTGGTTGATACTGGTCTGGTTCTTATATTGCTCACCATCAGGGAGGACGCAAACCTTGACGGTAAATTGCTCTGCCAGCTCTTCTGCTAAAGCATTCAAATATAAAGGCGCAACGGTGTCATTGGTGACAATCAATACTTGGCGACCGCTGATATAGGGTGCGACTTGCTTTGCCATGCTGTTTTTTTCTGTCGCCATTTTTTCAGTAATGACAATTGGATAGTCATGACTTTGCGTATGAACGGTTAATCCATCATGAAACAGTGGCTTGGCCATGAGCACTCCCTAAGCATTTTAATGAGATAAAAGTAGCTGACTGTAATTAATAACTCGGTTTATCTTTGTCTCTTATCACTCTTTTTTAGAGCCTGCTGCGCTAGAGATATTAAAGGACGCTAGCTGCTGTAAGAGTTGGTTGACCATGTGCCGCGGGTACGTGTGCCCAGTGGGCATTATGATATGCGCAACTTGACGATATAGTGGATCGCGTGTGCTATACAGGTCTTGCAGTATTTGTCTGGGATTAGGCTGCTGTAACAATGGTCGTGATTTGTCTTTGGCCGTACGAGCCATTTGCACATCGACTGGTGCATTCAGATAAACCACAATGCCGCGTTGATTTAAAAACGCGCGGTTTTCAGCACTCATCACGGCGCCGCCACCGGTGGCTAAGACAATGTGGGGTTTCTGAGTGAGCTCATCAATGGCTCGCGTCTCACGCTCCCGAAACCCAGCCTCACCTTCTTTAGCGAATATCCAAGCAATATCGGCACCTGTTTGTGACTCAATATACCAATCGCTGTCTACAAAGGTGCGTCCTAACTGCTTGGCAAGCAATTTGCCGATCGTCGTCTTCCCTGCTCCCATCGGTCCTACTAAAAACACCGACGGTAATTCCTCCACCATAACACTCACTCAGCTAAATTAGGTATGATACAACGTCATTGATATTCTGGCTAGTAATGCGCTGTGATTATTGTTCGCAAACTTTAAAAATTTATACATAAAAAAAGCAAGCGTTTCGGCTTGCTTTTTTGGACAAAAAACAATCAAAGACGGCTTAATCCAAGCGACTGATACCATCGTTGATTAATTTTGGTGTGACAAATATCAACAGCTCTTCTTTATTGTTACTGCGCACATCACGACGGAACGCACGACCAATATACGGCAAATCTCCTAAAAAAGGCACCTTATCGACGCCGTTATTGGTACGGTTTTTAAAGACACCGCCCAGTACAACCGTTTGACCGTCTTCAACAATAACGTTGGTTGAAATAGAGTCCTCAGCGATGGCGACCTGATTGTTAATAATAGTTGGTGTGCCGTTTGTAATGACCAGTTGCAAACCAATCTTACCATCAGGCGTGATGTTTGGTGTGGCTTCTAGGCTGAGTGCCGCCTCTTTAAAACTGGTCGTCGTGGCGCCACTGGCGGATGCCTCTTGGTAAGGAATCTGGGTACCAGAAGACACTTTCGCTGTTTGCTTATCTGCGGTCAAAATCTTTGGCGTAGAGATCACTTCACCGCGGTTGTCGGCTTGCAATGCTGACAGCTCAAGATCGAGCATCACATCAGACATACTGAGCAAACCAAAAGCGATACTACCCGCTGGGTTGGCCACCCCTAAATCCACGTTTAGATTGTCAGGACGGGTAATATCATAAGAAGGGTAAGAAACCGTTTGGCCATTGACCGTTGTCGTTTCTATGTCAAAGTCTTTTAGATCCGCCAATGTTTGATTACTACCACCAACCAATAGATTACGATTATTGGCCGCACCATTTGACAAGATACCCCAACGCACCCCAATCTCTTTACTAAAACTATCAGTGGCACTAACAATACGTGCTTCAATCATTACCTGACGGACTGGAATGTCGATTTTACTGATTAATTTGTGGATATTCTCAATACTTTTAGCCACATCTTTAATGATTAACGTATTGGTGCGCTCATCGACCGTGACCGTTCCACGATTGGATAACAGCGTATTATTGTCGTCAACGCGATTGGCAATACCACTATTACCACCGCTAGACGCGCCACTACCTTGAGAAATAAGAGTCAGTACATCTTGGGCTTTTGCATAACTTAAGCGAATGTACTCAGTGCGTAGGGGGGCAAAAGACTCAACTGCTTGCTGTGCCTCAAGCTCACGTGCTTCTTGTTCAGCAAGCTCAGTCGCGGGCGCCACCAAGATGACATTCCCATTTTCACGTTTCCCTAGGTTTTTACTTTTCAAAATAATGTCAAGTGCTTGATCCCATGGGACATTGATCAGGCGCAAGGTGATATTACCAGACACCGAATCACTAGCAACAATATTCATCTCGGTAAACTGCGCTAAAATATCTAAAACGCTACGAATCTCAACGTCTTGAAACTCCATAGACAGTCGCTCACCGCTATACACTTTTTCTTCAAGCGTCGGCTCACGTAGCAGTTCAGGCTTATTAATACTGATGTTTAACTGATTGCCCGATTGGTAAGCTTGATACTCGTAATCATCGACCATATTGATAGTGATGACACCGTTTTGGCCTTGGTTCTTGGTATCAATACTACTAACAAGACCACTATTAATATTTAATCGACGTAGTAAATTTCTTGGAACCGTACTGCCTGTCAAACGTACGACCAGCTTATTACCTTGGCGTTGTACATCTACAGGAATGGCTTCGTTGGCAAGGGCGATACTGACATTGCCACCACCATCATTCCCGGCCGAAAAATTGACCGCGCTTAGACCATCATAACTGTACTGCTTACTCACTTGTGACGCGGCAAGCTGCGGATTGAGTAGAGGATTGACTCTAACCACCATCGTATCGGCTGGTACGGTCTTTTTTTCTACTGCCCGACTGGTGGTGCGGACGGCAGCCACAGGCGCCACACTGGTCTCAACGATTGGTGTGACAACAGCTGTGGTCGTCAGATCGTCACTGTCGTTGAGCACGTCTTGAATAGGGTCGCTGGTCACGACTGGACGATTGGGATCCGTAATGGTCAGCAACAAATCATTGCCCTCAATCGCTGTCGTATAATTGCCTGACTGCTTGAGGCCAATGATAAGACGCGTGGTACTGTCACTACTTAACGTCGTAACATCATTGACCACGCCAACATTGTACTCATTGAAACGACTGGCCAGCCCGTTTTGCACTTGTTCGAAATCTAGTACCAAACGGCTAGGATCATCCAGCTGATAAGCCGCCGGTAATACTGGTAAGCCTGCAAAGCCCAAACGCAGTTGCGTCACCGCGGGCGCTGTTTGTACCACAGTGACGTTGTTAATACGCTGTACAGCATGGGCACTGTTACTCACTGCTACCATGCTGATTGCCAATGCTGAAATGGCAAAAGCAGAGGACACGCGGTTGCTCATCATCATTACCTTGTTATTGCGTACTGTCATTACTTATTCCTCAAAAAATCTGCCGACTTAGCTTATGGGGGATACCAGCGACTGGGGTTTTTCAATGAACCCTGCACGGCTGTCTGGCACAATTTCAATCAAATTAATCTGGGTCGGCGTGATTTCAACAATACGGCCGTCATTTAATCCAAGATAATCACCTACTTTAACACTAGCAACCGAGCCATCAGGACGTTGTATCAGCGCATAGCGCTGTCCCTCGGGGGAAACCACCACACCACGAAAAACCAGTTGCGATAGTTCATACTGCTCAAGCGGTTCTTTTACCCTAGTAATATCAGGGCGCACACCGTCAATTGAGGTAGTCGGGCCTTCTACATTGACCAAACTTGGTGGCAAAAATGGACTACGCTGCGCACTAGCACTGTAAACGAAGTCCTCTACCAGCTCCGCCTTGGGCGGCGGCTCAATAGGCTGTGCAGGCTGATTGCGTATGTCAGTCATTGCTTGCTCTGCCATGGCAATACGGTCAGTACAACCCGTCATTGATAACACAGTAACGCTTAACACCAGTAGCATGGGCAATTTGTGGCTACTCATTAGTTGCCTCCTGCATTATCAGTCGCAGCGCCAGTTTCATCCTCAGGCGCCGCTTCTTTTGAGCGATACGTTTTGGTTTGTAGCACCAGATTAAGCTCTGGTAAGACGTCCAGTGTTGGCTGCGGATTACTCACCTCAAAGTCGTGCATGGTAATAATTCGTGGCAGGGCCGCAAGACCACTGATAAAGCTGCCAAATTGATGATATTCACCTAAAGCTGCAATGCGAATAGGCTGCTCAATAAAGAACTCGTTCTCAATCTCAGGTTCGACGGAAATGTCTTGAAAACGGATGTTACTGCCCACCCCTGTCATATTGATCCCTTCTACCAACTCTGACACACGGGTATCTTTTGGTAGCTGATCGAGTAAGGTGTTGAATTCCGTCTCCATTTGGATAACTTGTGCTTGATACGCTTTTAAGTGGCGCGCGCGTGACTCTTTTTCACGGTAGCTCTCAAGCAAGGTCTGCTGCTGACTTTCGGCAGCGCTGATCTCATCAATCTTGCTGCTAATCGGTAGCGCCCACGCTAGTGCCGCTATAAAGACAATGATAAGCCCAATAACGGTTATTTTTACTGAAAGGGGCCAGCTGCCATAGTTTTCGGAATCTAAAGACTCAAAACTGCGCCGAAACTCATTTAGATCAAACTGCTTCTTTGGTGTCACCGCCGTTTTTCTGGTTTTGATCAGGCTTTTTTTGCGGCTAAGCTTCATAGATCACCTCCCAGCTCAGCATCAGCAGATGTGGCTGTCTCTGACTGCACTTTCGTCGTTACCACAAACTGTACATAACTGTCTTCAGGATAAACAGGGCGCGGCGCCTCGCCAGCAGTAACCGTATTATTAAGCGCTGGCGCTGTTTCATACGCACTGATATTTTGTTGAATGTTACTCACCGCAGAGTTACCCATCCACTTACTGTTATCAAGATTGCGAATCAAGCTTGAGACTACGTTTGGGTTGTCTGCCAGACCCGTCAAAGTGAGCGTATCACCTTCACGTTTGAGGTTGTTGAGGTACAATGCTGGGGGAATGGCTTTAGCAAGATCATCCCACAAACGTACTGGCACAGGGCGTCGACCCTGCAAGTCTTGGATCACCTGCATACGTGAGATAATGTCTTCACGGCGCTGCTCCAGACTATCAATCTCAGTGAGGGCTGTGTCTAAACGAGCATTTTCTTGTTCGATCAACGCGTTGGCATCAAGCTGTTCATCAAGCTCATTGTTAAAATAGCTCCACGAAGCAAAGGCGACCAACAGAGTGAGCAAAGTCACCGCGACCACCAATGTTATAAATTCTTTGTTGCGACGTTCGCGCTCTTCTTGTCGCCAAGGTAAAAGGTTAATACGAGCCATTAGTCAAAGCTCCTTAACGCAAGACCGCACGCCGCCATCAAGCTTGGTGCCTCAATAGCCAGTTGTTCATTGTCGATATTTGGCGCAATGGTCATATTGACAAACGGATTGGCGATACTGACCGTCACACCAAGTTTTTGTTGTGCCATGCCTGCCAGACCAGCGATAGAGCTACTGCCACCAGCCAGTACCACATGATCGATACTACTGTACTGGCTTGAGGAGAAATAAAACTGTAGTGAACGAGTGATTTGTTGAATGGTATTTTCGATAAATGGGGTTAGTACATCAATATAGTAATCATCAGGTAAGGTGCGCTCACGCTTACTGATATCTGCCTCTTCAGCCGTGAGCCCATAACGGTTTTGAATCGCTTCTGTCAACTGTACGCCACCAAATAATTGCTCGCGACTATAGATAAACTCGCCATTCTTAGCAACATACAAAGTCGTTTGATTATGGCCGATATCTACCAAGGCCACCAACTCTGGATTATTTGGTAAGTTATCAACCATCAGTCCAAACGCACGCTCAATCGCATGGGATTCAATATCCATCACTTTGGTTTGCATACCACCGAAAGTTAAAGCATCGACACGTTGATCGACATTTTCTGAGCGCGAGGCCGCAAGTAATACTTGTACCATCTCATCACTTAACAAAGACGGGCCTAACACCTCAAAATCCAAATTCACGTCTTCTAAAGGATACGGCACGTATTGATCGGCATCCAAACGTATTTGAGCTTCACGCTCAACATCACTTAACGCCGCGTCCATATCAATAATCTTAGTAATTACTGCGGATCCTGATACTGCCGTGGCGGCCTGACTACCCGTCGCCTGACATCGCCTAGCCAAAGTCGCAATCACATTGCCAACCGCTTCAGTGTCTACTAAAAGCTTATCGACGACTACTCCTTCCGGAAGTCCTTCTATACCATAAGATTTTAAGTGAAACATGCCCTGTTGGCGCTGTATATCAACCAACTTTACTGAGGTGGCACAAATATCCACGCCAATCAAATGTTGACTTTTGGAAGTAAATAGCCTCACAAGCTCTATACCTTATATTAAGTGTACACTTTGATAGTTATTTGTAATAATTGAACACAATACTTTACTTAATAGATAGATTCAAGCGTTTAAATTGGCTGTTAAGGCTAACTTACACATTTATTATGACCTCTTATTTTGTTCAAGGTATAATGCCTTACCTGTTGCAAATTTTAATTGATAAGCCTTACTATGACCAAAAAAATTGCTACCGCACGTCTCATTCATTTTTTAGTGGGACTTTTTATCGCCTGCTTAGCGTTAGCAGTGGTTTTAGCGCTTGCTGTGCCTATCGGTTTTTACGGTATGGCAATGTATTTATCCCCTACTTTGCCTAGCACACAAGAGATTAAGACAGCAAATCTTGAGATGCCATTACAGGTTTATAGTAGTGACGATAAATTAATCGGTCAATACGGCAATCGCTTATCGCTCCCTGTTACCTTTGATGAGATTCCTGAAGATCTCACCCATGCTTTTTTAGCGGCAGAAGATGCCTCTTTTTTTCAGCACAGTGGTATTAGTATTAAGGGTCTTGGCCGTGCGGTTACCGAAGTGGTGACTGATGATGATAGCCAAACAGGTGGCTCTACCATCACCATGCAGGTGGCCAAAAATTACTTTTTGAGTCCAGAACGCACCCTAAATCGTAAGCTGACTGAACTGTTCTTGGCTCGTAAGATCGAAGATGAACTCAGTAAAAATGAGATCTTGACGCTTTATGTCAACAAAATCTACTTGGGTGAAGGCGCTTATGGCGTCCGCGCTGCTGCCAAAAAATACTACAGTAAATCACTAGAAAATCTGACTATTGCTGAGATGGCCATGTTGGCCGGTCTGCCAAAAGCGCCATCTAAATACAACCCTGTGGCCAATCCTAGCCGCGCGCTGACTCGTCGCAACTGGATCATTGGCCGTATGCACGAGCTAGGCTATATCACCAAAGCTCAATATGACGAAGCCGTTAATTCACCAGTAGGTATCAACCTTTATCAAGAGAAGCTTGACGTTAATATGCCATATTTGGCAGAAATGACTCGCGCTACCTTGGTCGAACGCTACGGTGAGCAAGTGATGCACAGTGGTTGGCGCGTACGTCTTACCGTAGATAGCGAAGCACAAACAGCGGCAGAAGCGGCTATTCTAACAGGCTTGGTCGCTTACGAGCATCGTCACGGCTGGCGCGGGGCAGAAGCAAATGACGAGCCTTTAGAGAATTTCCGCCGTTATAGCAATATGTATCCTGCCAAAGTCACTGAGGTTCGCGCTCAAAGCTTTGATGCAACCTTGCAATCAGGTAAAAATATAACTGTTAACTGGCCTGAGATGAGCTGGGCCGCCAAATACATTTCTGCTGATCGTATCGGCTACCCTCCTACGAGCGCCAGTCAAATTGTCAGTCAAAACGATATCATTCGAGTGATACCTACCGCTAATGGCAGTTGGCAGCTGAGTCAAATACCAAACATACAAGGCAGTCTGGTCTCCTTAGATCCAGAAACTGGGGCGGTAAATGCCTTGGTCGGTGGATTTGACTTTAACCATAGTAAGTTTAACCGCGCCTTACAAGGCTGGCGGCAACCTGGTTCAACCATTAAACCCCTCGTCTATACAGCGGCGTTAGAAAAAGGCTATCGTCCAGACAGTATTGTCTCGGATCGCCCAATCCAAGTAGGAGACTGGAAACCTAAAAACTCTGACGAACGTTTTTTAGGAGACATCACGCTACGGCGCGGGCTGTATTTGTCTCGCAATCTGGTTTCTATTCGCTTGCTACAAGCCATCGGTATCTCTGATGTGCGCAGCCTGTTGGATGAGTTTGGTCTTGATAAAGAGAAGTTGCCGACGACGTTGTCATTAGCACTAGGGGCAGGGCAAGCAACGCCATTACAGATGGCAACGGCCTACTCCACCTTCGCCAATGGTGGTCACCGCATACAACCTTACTTTATTGAACAAATTTATAACTATAAGAATGAGCTGTTATTTCAAGCCAACCCGCGCCAAGCGTGCTCTTTATGTTTTAACGAACAGCTCGAAACCCTCAATAAAACGCTAATCGAAGAGCGTCGTCAGTCAAATGAAGGCGAAAACAGTACTACTGATGCGGCAATAACTGCTGAAAGCCAAGCATTAAAGAGCAATGAAGAAAACGCCCAAAACACCCAAATCAATGTAGACGTAACTGATGCTAGTCCACAGGCAGATCGCTTACAAGCGCCTGCTGTGCAGCATACAGTGGCCAAACAAGCCCCGAGAATCTTAAAGCCTAGAGTAGCGTTTGAGATGGCCGATATCTTACGCGATGTGGTGCAACGCGGTACAGCCGTACGAGCAAAAGCTCTGGGTCGTGATGATATCGGCGGCAAAACCGGCACAACCAACGAAGCTAAAGACGCATGGTTTGCAGGGTTCCATCCTACCAATGTTACCGTGGTATGGATGGGATTCGATCAACCAGCCACTATGGGCCGCCGTGAGTATGGTGGTGTGGCAGCCTTGCCCGTCTGGATGGACTTTATGAAAGCTCAGCTCAAAGACACACCGAATCAGTGGGTATCTATCAATAACCGCTCAAAGTCTCAAAAGCAGCAGCAAAAAGTGATAGAAATGACTGATGATGGTGTGGCGAGTGATAATGAGGCTTCTGACACCAGCACCTTACAGCCCGTCAAAACCCAAACTCAGCAGCGTAAACCATCAGCCCCTGAAGCAACTGAAGAGACAGGTAACCTACAGGCAGCAAAATCAAGTGACAACCGTAATAATGATAGTGCCCCGCAAAATCCACTCTCGGTGACACCCGTTGATGAGATGCCGCCAATACCCGAGTAAATCATACCGTTAAGCACGGTGGCAACTCACACTAAAAAAAGGCGTGTTTAGTAAACACTAAACACGCCTTTTTTTTAACCCTTAAAAATTCTATCCCTCCTAAAACTCAACCATACCAGCACGTAACTGCTCGATAAGCTCTAAAAGCTGCTGGCGCCATTCGCGTATGGTCGCCTCATCCGGTAACCACTGGTTTGACAAAGTCACAACATTGACAATCAGATCCGCTGATCCCGCCGTATCACCACTTGGCTTTTCATCAACGACAGTATCGGGCGGTACCGCATATAAACAGCGCTGATAAGCACGCTCTATATTGGCCAGAAAACCTTGTTGTTGTAACTGCTGCAAGCGCTGAATTTCCGGCGACACCTGTGTCCGCTCGCTTAAGGCTTGCTCGATATCTATTAATGTGGGCGCTGTCATGTTTAGACTATAAAAATGACCAAGCTCTTGTATGAATGCTAAAAAAGCGCCGTGCAGATGAAAAATCGCGGTCTCACAGTGCGCTTGATACAGTTGCTTGTCATTGGTACTGCCTGCCGCTTGGCAGGACAGACGACAGAAATACAGTTTTTGATTGGTTCGATCTGCTTGATATTTGGCAACACGGGTTTTACCTGCCATTTGCTATTTATCCTTGTATTGACAATAAACACTGACCAGTTGGTACAGTCATAACTTATCACGTGATGCTCTAAGTGTACTATTAACTGGACCGATTTTCTTAGAAATTATAACAGCCGAACTACAACGTGACCACGTCATCTCTACTCAGCCTACCAAATGTAGAGTTAGGATCAATTTTTTGACGGTTTAAATGTTTAAAAACGCAAAAAAGCCAGCTTGCAAGCTGGCTTTTTTATCACATTAAGAAAGTATCAAGAACAGTTAATACGATTAATTGTCTTGATTTAACTCTTGAGCAAAGGCTTCATCAAAGCTAGCAAAATCTTTGCTATCCGTGCTTGCGCCCATATCAAAGGCGGCATTCAGATCTTTATCTTGTAGTTTCTGATCCGCTTTTTCTTTACGTGTCTTGTGATAAGCAAGACCAGTACCGGCAGGAATCAAGCGACCAACGACCACGTTTTCTTTCAGGCCACGTAACTCATCCACTTTACCAGTCACGGCAGCAGCAGTTAGGACACGGGTTGTCTCCTGGAACGAAGCCGCTGAGATAAAGCTTTCAGTGGCCAAGCTGGCTTTGGTGATACCTAACAATTGACGCTCATACTGTACTGGGAATTTATCTTCCGCTTCTAGCTTCGCATTCAATGCTTTGATATCCGCATACTCTACCTGATCGCCTTTGAAGTGGCTTGAATCGCCGCCATCGGTGATTTCAACTTTACGCAACATCTGACGAATAATAACTTCGATGTGCTTGTCGTTGATTTTTACACCTTGCAGACGATAAACGTCCTGTACTTCGTTAACGATATAATCAGCAAGCGCAGTCTGACCTTTTAGACGTAGGATATCGTGCGGGTTTTGTGGACCATCAGCGATAATCTCACCACGTGCTACTGTCTCGTTTTCAAAGACGTTGATTTGACGCCATTTCGGGATCAGCTCTTCATGAACCTCACCATCTTCATTGGTAATAATGAAGCGGTTTTTACCTTTGGTCTCTTTACCGAAGCTCACCACACCAGTCATCTCTGCCATGATGGCATGATCTTTTGGACGACGTGCTTCGAACAAGTCAGCCACACGTGGCAGACCACCGGTAATATCTTTGGTACCAGAAGATGCTTGTGGTACACGGCCCAAGATCGAACCTGCTGCAACTTTTTCACCATCGCTGACGCGAATGATGGTCTCAGCTGGTAAGAAGTAAACCACTTCTTTGCCTTCGTCAGTGTTCAAGATAATCGCAGGACGTAAGTCTTTCGCTGAGCTTGAACGGTCACGAGTCGCTAGAATCTCAAATGAGCTCATACCAGTTGCATCGTCGACTTTGACCGTCGCCGTTGAACCATCAATGATATCACTGAAACGTGCTGTACCAGCGAATTCTGTAATAATAGGATGCGTGTGCGGATCCCATTTAGCGATGGTTTGACCGCCTTCGACCTGCTCTTCATCTTTCACAAGTACGCTTGAACCATATGGTACTTTATAGCGCTCACGCTCACGACCAAGCTCATCGGTCAAGGCGATTTCCGCTGAACGCGATACGATGACCAAGTGACCGTCTGTGTGTTGTACCGTTTTCATGTTTTCAAAATGCGCTTGACCAGCATTACGTACAGAGATGCTGTTGTCCACAGACGCTGAGCTTGCTGCCCCGCCCACGTGGAAAGTACGCATGGTTAACTGAGTACCAGGCTCACCGATAGATTGCGCTGCCATGACACCGACTGACTCGCCGATATTCACTTTATGACCACGGGCAAGATCACGACCATAGCACTGTGAACACACGCCATGCTCAACATCACAAGTAATGACTGAGCGTACCCAGATGTCATCGATCGCATTATTATCAAGTACATTTACCCAATGCTCATCGATCAAGGTACCCGCTGGGATCAAGACTTTTGAGTCATCATCGTTATAAGTCACATCACGAGCAGTCACACGCCCAAGTACTAGCTCACCGAGTTTCTCGATGATTTCACCACCTTGGATATGCGGCTTCATGAGCAAGCCTTCTTCTGTGCCACAGTCATCACTAGTAATAACCAAATCTTGTGCCACATCAACCAAACGACGGGTCAGGTAACCTGAGTTAGCCGTTTTCAGTGCCGTATCTGCTAGACCTTTACGCGCACCGTGAGTTGAGATGAAGTACTGTAGTACGGTCAAACCTTCACGGAAGTTAGCCTTAATGGGTGTCTCAATGATTGAGCCATCTGGTTTCGCCATTAGACCACGCATACCTGCGAGCTGACGAATCTGAGCCGCACTACCACGAGCACCAGAGTCTGACATGATGAAGATTGAGTTGAATGACTTCTGCTCGTCTTCTTCACCTTGGGCGTTGATGACTTTATCGGTCGCCAAGTTGTCCATCATCGCTTTTGCGACTTTGTCATTGGTACGTGACCAGATATCAACCACTTTGTTATAACGCTCACCAGCGGTCACAAAACCTTGCTCGAATTGATCTTCAATCTCGCGCACTTCGCCTTCTGCCACTTCAATGATTTGCTTTTTCAGCGGTGGAATGACCATGTCATCGATACCGATAGACACACCAGATAGCGTCGCTTGAGCAAAACCAAGATACATCAATTGGTCAGCAAACATGACACTTTCTTTCACGCCGACTTTACGGTAGCAAGAGTTGATCAGACGAGAGATATTTTTCTTCGTCATCTCTTGGTTACACTCATCAAACGCCATACCTTTAGGCATGATGTTCCAGATAAGTAGACGACCAGCAACCGTTTCTTTCATGCTGATTTCTTTGGTTTCGTTACCATCTTCATCAACATGCGTTTCGGTCGCACGCACTTTAATTTTAGCGTTTACATGTAAATCGTTTGAGCCAATCGCACGCAATGCTTCATTGACGGTGGCAAAAACCATGCCTTCGCCTTTAGCATTAATAGATGAACGGCTGATGTAATACAGACCTAGTACCACATCCTGTGATGGTACGATGATCGGATCACCGTTCGCAGGTGACAAGATGTTGTTGGTAGACATCATCAAGGCACGTGACTCAAGCTGTGCTTCTAGTGTCAATGGCACGTGAACGGCCATTTGGTCACCATCAAAGTCAGCGTTGAACGCGGTACAAACAAGCGGATGCAACTGGATCGCTTTACCTTCGATCAATACTGGCTCAAATGCCTGTAGACCCAAACGGTGAAGCGTTGGCGCACGGTTAAGCAGTACTGGATGCTCACGGATAACCATGGCCAGCATGTCCCACACTTGTGGCTCTTCACGCTCTACCATCTTTTTGGCCGCTTTAATCGTGGTCGCGAGGCCATGAGACAATAGCTTGTTATAAGTAAATGGCTTGAATAATTCTAGTGCCATTTTCTTCGGTAGACCACACTGATGCAGACGTAGTGTTGGACCAACAACGATGACCGAACGACCAGAATAGTCAACACGCTTACCAAGTAAGTTTTGACGGAAACGACCTTGTTTACCTTTGATCATATCAGCCAAAGATTTTAATGGACGCTTGTTACTGCCGGTAATTGCACGACCGCGGCGACCGTTATCAAGCAACGCATCCACTGATTCTTGCAACATACGCTTTTCGTTACGTACGATGATGTCAGGCGCGCTCAGCTCAAGCAGACGCTTTAGACGGTTGTTACGGTTGATCACGCGGCGATAAAGATCGTTTAGATCTGATGTCGCAAAACGACCGCCTTCTAGCGGTACTAGCGGACGCAAATCTGGTGGTAGTACTGGTAAGATGTTCATTACCATCCACTCAGGCTTATTATTAGAATCGCGGAACGCTTCTAACAGTTTAAGACGCTTAGACATCTTTTTAAGCTTAGTCTCAGAACCTGTTTGCGGAATCGCTTCACGCAGCTCATCAATTTCGATATCCATGTCGATATCTTTTAATAAGTCTTGAACCGCCTCAGCACCCATTTTGGCCGTGAATTCGTCACCAAATTCTTCTAGGGCTTTGTAATAATCTTCATCATCCAGCAACTGGTACTTTTCTAAAGAAGTCAGGCCAGGCTCAGTGACGATGTAGCTTTCAAAATACAGTACGCGCTCAATATCACGAAGCGTCATGTCTAGCAATAGACCGATGCGGCTAGGTAATGACTTTAAAAACCAAATATGTGCCACAGGACTGGCTAGGTCAATATGACCCATACGATCACGGCGGACTTTAGCGGTGGTGACTTCAACACCACATTTTTCACAGATAACGCCTTGGAACTTACGGCGCTTGTACTTACCACATAGACATTCAAAATCTTTTACTGGGCCAAAAATCTTGGCACAAAACAGACCATCACGTTCAGGCTTAAACGTGCGATAGTTAATGGTTTCAGGCTTTTTTACTTCGCCATGTGACCATGATTTGATCACGTCAGGTGAGGCTAAAGTAATTTGAATGCTATCAAACTCTTGATTACCGTTGCCGGCAGGGCTTTGCATGATATCGAGTAAATCTTTCAAGTTGCTTCTCCGTTATCTTTATAATCATCTGACTGCAATCTATTGACGCAGATAAGATGAATGAAGGCAATGAATAGGGTTGAGACAAATCACTAAAAGCAGCAGCAATAAAGCAGGCTGCCTTTAGTGGACAACTAAGTTAAACAACGGGGTTAGTTGCTTTGTTTTAACTCAATATTAATACCCAGTGATTTGATTTCTTTGGTCAATACGTTAAACGATTCAGGCATACCTGGATCCATGTACTGCTCACCATCAACAATGTTTTTGTACATACGGGTACGGCCTTCAACGTCATCTGACTTCACAGTCAACATCTCTTGCAACGTATAGGTCGCACCATAAGCTTCTAGTGCCCACACTTCCATCTCACCAAAGCGCTGACCACCAAACTGAGCTTTACCGCCAAGTGGCTGCTGCGTGACTAGTGAGTAAGAACCCGTTGAACGCGCATGCATTTTGTCATCAACCAAATGGTTCAATTTGAGCATGTACATGTAGCCAACCGTCACTTTACGGTCAAATTTCTGACCAGTACGACCATCATATAAGGTTTGCTGACCATCGCGATCCATACCAGCAAGCTCTAGCAAGTCTTTGACTTGGCTTTCTCTTGCGCCGTCAAATACTGCCGTACCCATCGGTACACCGCCACGTAGGTTGTCTGCTAGCGCCATGATGTCATCATCACTCAAGCTATCAAGATCAACTTGCTCACCGCCGACTTGGTTATAGATTTTGTCCAAGAAGTCACGTAGCTCTTTGATCGCTGCTTGAGATTTGAGCATACCGTCAATCTTCTCGCCCAAGCCTTTTGCTGCCATTCCCAAATGCGTCTCTAGAACCTGACCGATGTTCATACGAGATGGTACACCCAGTGGGTTCAATACGATGTCAACGGTATTACCATTTTCATCATAAGGCATGTCTTCAACTGGCATGATGCGCGATACCACACCTTTGTTACCATGACGACCAGCCATTTTATCACCCGGCTGAATACGACGCTTAACCGCTAGATAAACCTTAACGATTTTTTGTACGCCATGTTGCAAGTCATCACCAGCGGTCAATTTGCGCTTTTTCTCAGCAAATTTCACATCGATGTCTTTTTGCTTATCAACCAAGTAATCAGCGATTTGCGTGAGACGCTCAGAGATTTCCTCTTCTACTGGTTGAATATCCAATAACGTCTCAAGGCTCATGTCTTTCATATCAGCCAATGCCATCACCGTACCAGCTTTTAGACCCGCACCGCCACTGACTTTTTGACCATCTAACAGCGTACCAATACGACCACGAGCCGCCTCTTCAAAGATGCGTAGCTCTTCTTTTAAATCTTTACGGTAGCTGTCAAGTTGCGACTTTTCAATCGCTCTTGCACGCGCGTCTTTTTCGACGCCGTCACGGGTGAAGACCTGTACATCAATAACCGTACCTTTACTAGAAGTCGGTACACGTAGTGACGTGTCTTTCACATCAGCCGCTTTTTCACCAAAGATAGCCCGGAGTAGTTTCTCTTCTGGCGTTAGTTGCGTTTCACCTTTTGGCGTCACTTTACCAACTAAGATATCACCAGCGTCAACTTCAGCACCGATATAGACGATACCTGCTTCATCAAGGCTTGATAGTGCTGCTTCACCAACGTTTGGAATATCAGCTGTAATCTCTTCTGTACCTAGCTTGGTATCACGAGCCACACACGTCAATTCTTGGATATGAATGGTGGTAAAACGATCTTCTTTCACCACTTTTTCAGACAGCAAGATTGAATCTTCGAAGTTGTAACCATTCCACGGCATAAATGCGATGCGAATATTCTGACCAAGTGCTAGCTCACCAAGATCCGTTGATGGACCATCAGCTAAGATATCACCTAAGGCAATCTCGTCGCCTTGGTTAACAATGATACGTTGGTTGATACAGGTGTTTTGGTTAGAGCGTGTGTATTTAATCAAGTTATAGATATCAATACCCGCTTCACCAGCAGTCATCTCGTCTTCGTTGACACGAACGACAATACGTGACGCATCAACATCTTCGATCACACCGCCACGCTTAGCGATCACACAAACACCAGAGTCACGAGCAACGTGACGCTCCATACCAGTACCTACTAACGGCTTATCAGCACGTAGCGTAGGAACAGCCTGACGCTGCATGTTCGAGCCCATCAAGGCACGGTTAGCATCATCATGCTCTAGGAATGGAATCAGACCTGCTGCGACCGATACAACCTGGCTTGGCGACACATCCATATGCGTCACTTTGTCAGCTGGCATACGAACAAATTCACCATAGCTACGTACACTAACCATCTCGTCACTTAACGCGCCGTCTTTGGTCATTGGGGAGTCGGCCTGTGCAATGACCGTACCCACTTCTTCAATCGCTGATAGATACTCGATCTCATCGGTCACTTGACCATTAACCACACGGCGATAAGGCGTTTCTAAGAAACCAAAGCTGTTGGTTTTAGCAAATGTCGCTAGTGAGTTGATCAGACCGATGTTTGGACCTTCAGGAGTCTCAATCGGGCAGACACGGCCATAATGCGTATCATGTACGTCACGTACTTCAAAGCCTGCACGTTCACGCGTCAGACCACCAGGACCTAGTGCTGATACACGGCGCTTATGGGTAACTTCAGACAACGGGTTGTTCTGATCCATAAACTGTGACAACTGGCTTGAACCAAAGAATTCTTTCACCGCAGCCGCAACTGGCTTAGAGTTAATCAAATCTTGTGGCGACAAGTTATCTGATTCCGCTGAGCTTAAACGTTCTTTGACCGCACGCTCAACACGTACTAGACCAACACGGAATTGGTTTTCTGCCATCTCACCTACTGAGCGAATACGGCGGTTACCAAGATGGTCAATATCATCAACATCACCGCGACCATTACGAATTTCAATCAGCTCTTTTAGGACATTAACGATGTCTTCGTTGGTTAACACACTGCGTTCGCGTTGAACATCCGGATCATCCGTATTATCAAACTCTAAACCAAGGCGGCGGTTGAACTTCATACGACCGACATTTGATAAGTCATAACGATCGGCATTAAAGAACATGCTTTCAAATAATTTTTCAGCCGTCTCAACCGTTGGTGGCTCACCTGGACGCATGACTTTATAGATTTCAATCAGCGCTTCTTCACGGGTTGACGTACTGTCAGCACGTAGCGTATCTGCGATATAACTACCCTGATCGATGTCATTCGTGAATAGAATGCTGAACTCTTTAATAGCGCCACTGGCTTCAAACGAGTTTAATTTAACCAATAGTTCATGATCAATGAGCGTGTTGGCGCGAGCGATGACTTCATCATTCACGACGATATCTTCCGCCAAAATACGCTCATAGAGATATTCATCAGGCACAGCAATCTTCGTCATACCTGCTTCTTCAAGCTGACGAATACGGCGTGCATTAATACGCTTGCCTTGCTCAACAATCACCTCACCTTCAGGTGAAACAATATCAAACTGTGCCATCTCGCCACGCAAGCGATCAGCCACCAGATCAATCTCAAACTGCTCTTCGCCTTTGTAAACGCTTACTTTATCAAAGAACAGATCTAAGATTTCAGAAGTCGTCAGACCCAGTGCCCGCAGAATGATAGAAGCCAATAGCTTACGACGACGGTCAATACGAGCAAATACTAAATCTTTCGCATCAAATTCAAAATCTAACCATGAGCCACGGTAAGGGATGATGCGGGCGTTATACAGTACTTTACCACTTGAGTGTGACTTGCCTTTATCATGATCAAAGAAGACACCTGGTGAACGATGTAGCTGTGATACGATGACACGCTCAGTACCATTGATAATAAAGGTACCGTTCGCTGTCATCAACGGGATCTCACCCATGTAAACGCTTTGTTCACGGATGTCTTTGATCGCAGCTTTACTGTCTTTGTCTTTACTGTCTTTATCTTTGATGATTAAGCGGATTTTGACACGCATAGGCGCAGCAAACGTTGAACCGCGCAAGATACACTCGCGCTCATCAAATTCTGGCGTACCTAAATAGTACTCAACAAATTGTAACTCAGCATTACCAGAGTGACTCTCAATTGGGAAAATAGAGGAATACGCAGCTTGCAAACCAGTATTCTCACGAGCTTTTGGCTTTTTATGCTCTTGCAAAAATTGCTCATAAGAATCTACTTGGATAGACAGCAAATAGGGAATGTCCATCACAGTGGGCAATTCAGCAAAACTTTTGCGAATACGCTTTTTTTCAGTATAAGAATATGCCATCGAGAGTCCTTACAGTAAACGTGGAAACAAATTAAAAGCGCGGCCAACCTGCATAAATACAATGCAAACTTAGCGACGTAAACGATAATATAAAACGGGTGTTCGTGTTCAACTCATATCTTTTTATCAACGACTACTTTACTAATCAGTGCTTGTTTAGCACACTGCACTTAATCATATAATCGGTATGTAAATAAGTCTATATGACTACGCATACCAAAAAATTCAATATCATACAGTCTATTGCCCTTACGGCATCAGTCACAAACAACCTTACAAAAAAATATGACTACTCGGATTTTTCCAAGCTATCTGTCATCAAGCCCCATTTTGCATTTAGACAGCTCGTCATGGAAAACTCATGTCATCACTGACGGGTACCGTCTACAAGGCTACATACTGACAGCAAACCATGCTAAATGGATAACCTAAGATCAGTAGCTTTTTAGAATTAATAATAGGGATAACTATAACTTTTAGAATCAGTATAAACTATAGTGTTAATGGGAAAGCATGCAGACACAAAAAAATGCCAAACATCTACGGACGTTTAGCTCATATTAACTGATTTCAAAAACTGGCATGTGTGCTTGCATGTATATCGTCTGTCCTTTTGATGGGTATCCACCGTGATGTTGCATACGTATGTTGGCAGACACAAAAGGTCAAGCTACGAATTATAGTAAAAAAAAGCTGGCAATGCAAGGCATTACCAGCTTTTTTTTCGTACAGCGTTAAACTTATTTTAGTTCAACAGTTGCACCAGCTTCTTCAAGTTTCTTTTTCAACTCTTCAGCTTCAGCTTTAGATGCGCCTTCTTTGATTGGTGCTGGAGCACTTTCAACCAAATCTTTCGCTTCTTTTAGGCCAAGACCAGTAGCTTCACGTACGGCTTTAATTACGCCAACTTTCTTCTCGCCAAAGCTGGCAAGAACAACGTCAAACTCGTCTTTTTCTTCAGCAGCAGCAGCAGCAGGACCAGCAGCAGCAGGTGCAGCAGCAACAGCAGCTGTTACGCCGAATTTTTCTTCCATGTCGCTGATTAATTCAACGATATCCATTACTGACATTTCAGCGATTGCGTTTAACACATCATCTTTAGATAGTGCCATGAGAACTCTCCGTTATCTGATAAAAATTAATTGATTTTAATATCGCTTTGATTACTTGCCAAATTTAAAAATAGGGTTGACAAAAAAATGTAACCAGCGATGTCAAAGTTACGTTAAAACAAGCAATTAAGCAGCTTCTTTTGCGTCTTTGATTGCCGCTACCGTGCGAACGAACTTGCCAGGAACAGCGTTCATAGTCTGGACAAGCTTGGTCACTGGTGCATTCATAGTAGCCATCAAGATAGAGATTGCTTCGTCGCGAGTTGGTAGCTTCGATACGCGCTCTAGCTCTTCTGGACCATAAACTTCACCACCGACTGATACCAATTTGGTCTCTAAAGCTTTGTTCTCTTTGCTAAAGTCGAAAACGACTCGAGCTGCAGATCCCAAATCTTCCATAGAGAAAGCCAAAAGTAATGGACCAGTCATACGGTCTGACATGCTCTCAAACTTAGTGCCTTCAAAAGCGCGTTTTGCTAGGGTATTTTTTACCACTTTCAAAACCACGCCTTTCTCACGGGCTTGTTCGCGCAGCTTAGTAAGCTTTGCAACACCAATACCATGATATTCGGCAGCTACTGCTGAGTAAGCATTAGCCGCAACTTCAGACACTTCAGCCACAACTTGTTGTTTTTGCTCTAGCGTTAATGCCATAAGTTGACTCCTTTAATCTTATCAATCAGCTCAGTACTTCAATACTTAAAAACCTAAGTTTTCACGTATTAAACGTCTGGCTTAGACTGACTTGATACGACACGTTATTTGTAAATAATATAAAAATAAAATCTACTCATAACGACTGATTACGGCACCGTTATCAGAATGACATCAAGTGATAGATTGAACTATCGGCTCTTATCAACAACTGGGTGGGTCACCGTCTGCGTAGGACAACTAAGATTTTCATCTTTTGTCGATTAACAAAAGCAGCTCGTGGTTATTACTAATAATCCAAAGATCACTATTAATAACGCAAAACCGCTCTCTACCTACGGTCTTAGACAGCATAGCGTGTGCTACACTGACCTAATTCTTTAAAAGACTTTTGTCGCCTTTATTTGAAATTGTCAAATAAAGGCACATACTTAATTATTTTGCTGTGCGATATGGAACTGGGTCAATACTTAGACCAGGACCCATCGTGCTAGACAAGGTGATTTTCTTGATGAAAGTACCTTTAGAAGTAGCAGGTTTAGCACGTTTTAGATCGGTAATTAGTGCTTCAGCATTTTGGATTACTTGCTCAGCAGTAAAACCAACTTGACCGATAGTGGTATGAATAATACCCGCTTTATCTACACGGTACTGTGCTTGACCAGCTTTCGCGTTTGTCACAGCTTCAGCAACGTTTGGCGTTACTGTACCGACTTTTGGGTTAGGCATCAGGCCACGTGGACCTAGGATCGTACCCAACTGACCAACAACACGCATCGCATCAGGAGCGGCGATAACAACATCAAAGTCCATGTTGCCAGCTTTGATTTCTTCTGCAAGATCTTCAAAACCAACGATGTCTGCACCAGCTTCTTTAGCGGCTTCAGCAGCAGCGCCTTGAGCAAATACAGCAACGCGTTTGGTTTTACCAGTACCAGCAGGTAGGTTGGTAGCGCCACGAACCACTTGATCAGATTTACGTGGGTCAACGCCCAAGTTTACTGCGATATCAATAGACTCTTTGAATTTTAGCGCAGGTAAATCATTTAAGATTTGAACGGCTTCTTCCATAGTGTATTGTTTTTCATTATCAATACGGCTTTGAATTTCTTTTTGACGTTTGGTTAGCTTAGACATTATACACCCTCCACGGTAATACCCATTGAACGAGCGGTACCAGCGATGGTACGGACAGCAGCATCAAGATCAGCAGCAGTTAAATCTGCATCTTTGGTCTTAACGATTTCTTCTAATTGCGCACGATCAACTTTACCGACTTTAGCGGTGTTTGGTGTACCTGAACCTTTAGCAATACCAGCAGCCTTACGTAGTAAGTACGCAGCTGGTGGTGATTTCATGATGAAGGTAAAAGACTTATCGCTGTATACAGTGATCTCAGTTGGAATCGGTAGACCCGGCTCTTGACCTGAGGTTGCAGCGTTAAATTCTTTACAGAACGCCATGATGTTCACGCCTTTTTGACCCAATGCTGGACCAATAGGTGGTGAAGGATTTGCTTTGCCTGCAGGCACTTGCAGTTTGATGTAACCATCAATCTTCTTAGCCATGATACTCTCCTAAATGGGTGATAGCGCCAAATCAATCCTGTGTAGACACAGTGCGGATTAACAGCTCCCCGGTTGATGAAATTTTTGCGGGTTTAGTCCAGTTTCTCAACTTTACTAAACTCAAGCTCAACCTGAGTCGGTCGATTAAATACGTTTACCGTTAGATGTAGCTTAGATTTCTCATAGTCCACTTTCTCTACCAACCCTTTAAAGTCAGTGAATGGACCATCAATAACCAACAATTCTTCGCCTGGCTCAAATAGCGTCTTAGGACGTGGGTCAGTTTCAGTCTGATTGAGACGATTTAAGATACGATCGGCTTCTACTTGCGTAATGGGCGCTGGCGTTTCAGGTGTGCCACCTACAAAGCCCATAATACGTGGGCAGTCTTTAACGATGTGCCAAGTATTATCGTTCATGTCCATCTGGATCAATACGTATCCTGGAAAGAACTTACGCTCGCTCTTACGTTTTTTGCCGTCTTTCATTTCAACGACTTCTTCAGTAGGAACCAACACATCACCGAACGACTCAGCGAAGTCACTACGATTAATACGATCAGTTAATGAACGTTGTACTTGTTTTTCATATCCTGAAAACGCTTGGACAATATACCAACGCATATCACGCTCCTAATCGTTATAAGTAAAAATTTGAGTGGCAGTATTTAAATGAAAGGCAATCGTAATACACGATCAACTTCAAAACACTTAACCAATAAATATGCCAACGAACCAATTAAAAAAGTTATCTAGTAACCACACGAAAAACCCGACAATAGCAATCACGACAATAACTTGCCATGTGTATTGGAAGGTTTCGTCTTTACTTGGCCATGTCACTCGGCGAAGCTCAACAGCGGCGTCTTTTAACAATATTTTAAAAGCGCGACCTTGATGCGTTAACGCCAAGCACACAACTGCAACTACAATGAGGGCAACGATGATACCAATACGTACCCAGACATCATTGGCGGGTTGCCAATAACCGGGTAAATACTGATTAACTAACGTTGCGCCTATCAAAAGCACTGCGGCAAGAAGCCACAAAATCAAATCTTTTATTGAGCCCGTCTTAGCAACTTCAACAGCAGAATTATTACCCGCTGAAACATGCTTATCTTTAGACAGCATTCCACCAGCAACCGCCTTGGCATCAGATAACTTAGTCTCGAGGTTATCTTGATTATTGCTCATAAAGAACTCGCTTCGGAGATGGTGAGGTACAACAAAGAAATGATAAGAAGATGGCAGGCGATGTAGGACTCGAACCTACAACCCTCGGTTTTGGAGACCGATGCTCTACCAATTGAGCCAATCGCCTATGGGTGTAAAGGACAGCATTATACAATATTTAGCATAAAATGCAAGCCCTTAGCGGTAAAATTGTTTTATTACCCTAACTTGCCTCTTATACCAGACTGCTGTTTGTCAGTCAGTCTTTTGTCAAAACCGCTAACCTGCACGGCTTATAAGAAGCAGCGTTAATATAGCAAGCAACGTCACAGATTACAATACCAATGAGAACAAATAAACGTGGATGTGAGCCGGTAGTGTGTTTGAAAAATAAGCACTCTATTTTTGCTTTATCACGTATGTAGCACTTCCACACCCCCACAAAAAAAGCCATCCTCTAAGAGAACGGCTTTTTTATGACTAACTCAAAATCTCATTGCTGAGACTTATCGATTAGTTCAA